>CBDHDN010000083.1:0-47766 GCA_965261585.1 Alphaproteobacteria bacterium | reverse complement strand
GCCACGACACCGCCACCACGGCCAGCAACGGATGCAGACCCACCGGGCGCCACGGCCATGCCGGGCGAAGCCCGTGAACACGACGAGCGACATGACGCCGCGGCTTGAGCAGGGCCAGGTAGTCGCTCACCTGCACGCCAGCAGAAGCAACGCCGTGGGCTGCGCCTGTGTTCTCGGCCGACATTCCCCCGATACCCCTCGATCCGACCGAACCTCTTACGACGGCGGTCGGTGCTGGTGGTCCGATCCTGACAGCTTGGTCCCCAAGCGTTAGGTCAATCAGCCCACAGAATCAACAAGCGCGGTGGTTCGATTTCAGCTGACGGCATGGGAGCCATCCGTCAGCGTCGAACCACTAGGGCCTGTTTACAATTAACGCAGCCAGATTATGGCAGCGCACAGACATAGCATGGACAGGAAAGAGGCTGCAGTTTTGTCGTAGCGGGTGGCGAGCCTTCGGAACTGCTTGATCTTGTTGATGAAGCATTCGACGAGGTGGCGTTCTTTGTAGAGGTGTTTGTCGTAGGGGATCGCCATCGACCGGGAGCGGTTGGACGGGATCACGGCGACCATGCCGTGCTCGGCGATGACGTCGCGGAACTCGTTGGAGTCATAGGCCTTGTCGGCGAGCAGGTAGGCGCCGGTCAGGCCCTCGACGAGCGCTCTTGCCTGGGTGCTGTCATGCACCTGGCCGGCGGTGAGAACGAAGCGCAGGGGATTGCCAAGCCCGTCCACGACGATATGGATTTTGCTGCTTAGCCCGCCGCGCGAGCGTCCGATGGCCTGATTTTGAGTCCCCCTTTTGCGCCGGCGGCGTGGTGATGCGCCCGCACGATGGTGGAGTCGATGATCAGGTATTCGAAAATCCGGGTCGTCGGCCAGGGCCTTGAACACCTGCTTCCAGACCCCGTGCCGCGACCAGCGCCAGAAGCGGGTGTAGACGGTGTGTAGCGCACCCGGTTCCTTGGACACAAGTTTGTCTCACGCGGCGGGCCTGATTGAGATCGCGGCGTGCCACGCCTGACGAGCTTGAGCGGGGCTCAGGTAGCCGTTCTTTTCGACGATCCACTGGGCATTGTAGAGTTCGACGAAGTCGCGGACGGCGTCCCGCAGCTCCGCGATGTTGCGGTAGATGCGACCATGGATGATCTGTTCCTTCAGCGTGCGATTGAACCGCTCGGCGACGCCGTTGGTCTGGGGCTCGGCGACGAAGGCGTAGGACGGCTGGATGCCCCAGAACTTGATCTGGTTGGTGAAGTGGTCCGACAGATACTGGGAGCCGTGATCCATCCGCAAGGCCAGCCCCCGAGCCGCGCCGGCCGCGGTCGAGCCATACAGCCCGGCAAGCCCCATGGAGATCGGCTGCAGGGCGGCGAAGCGGTCGCTGCGCTTGCAGACATGCCAGCCGACACACTCGGCGTTCCAATGCTCGACGGCGGTGAAGATCCAGCCCCAGCCGTCGTCCACCGTGAACACCCGAACGCCATCGGTGCCCCACATGAGGTTCGGGGCATGAGTGATGATCTCACCGTCATGGGGATTGCCGCCACGGCGGCGGCAGCGATGTGGCGAGAGCAGATTGTTCTCGCGCATCAGGCGGAGCACCCGCTTGCGGGCAACCCGGATGTCGCGACAGACCCGAAGCCGAGCCCAGACCTTGCGGTAGCCCTCGCCCTCCCAGGGCGATGCCTCCAGGTCGGCTTCGATCGCCACCAGCAGCGCCTGGTCCGAGATCGCGGGCTTCGGTCCCCGACGCTTTGCCGGCGGCTGCTCGGCGTGCTGGCCGGAGGTCATGGCGTAGAACGAGGAGCGGGCCATGCCCCAGGCGGCGCAGACCCGCCGCAGGCCGTAGGCCAGACCCGTGCCGGGCGAGGTGGCGGCACTCATCGCCGCGACCTCCGCCGCCCCAAAGGGCCGAAGGTCTCCGTCTTGGCCTCCAGCAGTTCCACCTGCATGGTCAACTCTCCGATCCGCTTCATGGCGCTATCCAGTTCCGCCTGCACCGGATCGCCCTTGCGTTGCTTGAGCGAGGCGTCGATCCCGCCGATCGCTTTCTCACGCCACTGCTCGAGCCGGAAGATCTCTACGCCCAACTGGCGCGACAGAAGTTGCACCGGCTCGTCACGCAAAAGCCGCAGAACGACCTCACGCTTGCGCGCCACCGTCCATCGCTGGCCAAGTCCCAGCGGGCCTGCCGGCAAAGCCTGGCCTGGGGAAAACGTGGACGAGCCAAGCTCGCCCGCATTTACCACAGGCCCATCAACAGCAACTTTCTTCTCAAAATTATCGGTCATGTTCCGGTCCTCCTTGGACACTTCGATTAAGCCAATTCTGTGTCCAAGGAAATCGGGTCCGACTCAGACGGTGTACCAGCGACCGAACGCATCGGGCAGATCGCGCCATGGCGAACCAGTGCGGGCCACCCAAAGCACGGCCTCGACAAACCGCCGGTTGTTGCGGCCGGTCACGCCGCGGTCCGTCGCCTTGCCAGGCACCAGATCCTTGAGCCGATCCCACTGCGGGTCTGAAAGAATCGTGCGAATCAAGACTGCCTCCCCCCAAAAACAGTCTTGAATCACAACTCACTGGTTAAGGGGAATCCCCTAATTGTAAACGGAGCCTAGTCCGCGGCTGCCTTGAGTTAGGCGATGATTTCCTGGCGCTGGGCGTCGTTCCTGAGGCCGGCGAAGCCCATCTTGGTGCCCTTGACGAACGCCCTCGGCTGCGCGATGAACTCGTCCAGGCTTGCCTCGTCCCAGGTGATGTCGGCGGCCGCCTTGGAATATTTGTATCCTTCGACCGACCCTGCCCGGCGTCCAAGGATGCCCTTCAGGTGCGGGCCGATCTTCTTCTTGCCCGGGTCAAGGGTGTGGCACGCCGTGCACCTCTTGAACAACGTCTCACCATTGGCGGCGTCGCCTTCTGCAAACGCTGCGCCACCGCTAAGCGCGACGGTGACGACAAAGGCAGCAGCAAGCGTTCTTGAGTCGGACCCGATTTCCTTGGACACAGAATTGGCTTAATCGAAGTGTCCAAGGAGGACCGGAACATGACCGATAATTTTGAGAAGAAAGTTGCTGTTGATGGGCCTGTGGTAAATGCGGGCGAGCTTGGCTCGTCCACGTTTTCCCCAGGCCAGGCTTTGCCGGCAGGCCCGCTGGGACTTGGCCAGCGATGGACGGTGGCGCGCAAGCGTGAGGTCGTTCTGCGGCTTTTGCGTGACGAGCCGGTGCAACTTCTGTCGCGCCAGTTGGGCGTAGAGATCTTCCGGCTCGAGCAGTGGCGTGAGAAAGCGATCGGCGGGATCGACGCCTCGCTCAAGCAACGCAAGGGCGATCCGGTGCAGGCGGAACTGGATAGCGCCATGAAGCGGATCGGAGAGTTGACCATGCAGGTGGAACTGCTGGAGGCCAAGACGGAGACCTTCGGCCCTTTGGGGCGGCGGAGGTCGCGGCGATGAGTGCCGCCACCTCGCCCGGCACGGGTCTGGCCTACGGCCTGCGGCGGGTCTGCGCCGCCTGGGGCATGGCCCGCTCCTCGTTCTACGCCATGACCTCCGGCCAGCACGCCGAGCAGCCGCCGGCAAAGCGTCGGGGACCGAAGCCCGCGATCTCGGACCAGGCGCTGCTGGTGGCGATCGAAGCCGACCTGGAGGCATCGCCCTGGGAGGGCGAGGGCTACCGCAAGGTCTGGGCTCGGCTTCGGGTCTGTCGCGACATCCGGGTTGCCCGCAAGCGGGTGCTCCGCCTGATGCGCGAGAACAATCTGCTCTCGCCCCATCGCTGCCGCCGCCGTGGCGGCAATCCCCATGACGGTGAGATCATCACTCATGCCCCGAACCTCATGTGGGGCACCGATGGCGTTAGGGTGTTCACGGTGGACGACGGCTGGGGCTGGATCTTCACCGCCGTCGAGCATTGGAACGCCGAGTGTGTCGGCTGGCATGTCTGCAAGCGCGGCGACCGCTTCGCCGCCCTGCAGCCGATCTCCATGGGGCTTGCCGGGCTGTATGGCTCGACCGCGGCCGGCGCGGCTCGGGGGCTGGCCTTGCGGATGGATCACGGCTCCCAGTATCTGTCGGACCACTTCACCAACCAGATCAAGTTCTGGGGCATCCAGCCGTCCTACGCCTTCGTCGCCGAGCCCCAGACCAACGGCGTCGCCGAGCGGTTCAATCGCACGCTGAAGGAACAGATCATCCATGGTCGCATCTACCGCAACATCGCGGAGCTGCGGGACGCCGTCCGCGACTTCGTCGAACTCTACAATGCCCAGTGGATCGTCGAAAAGAACGGCTACCTGAGCCCCGCTCAAGCTCGTCAGGCGTGGCACGCCGCGATCTCAATCAGGCCCGCCGCGTGAGACAAACTTGTGTCCAAGGAACCGGGTGCGCTACAGCAGCAAGCGTTCTCCCCCTCATCAAGACCTCCCCAGCTATGACGGAACAACAAGGTTTATCGGACTTCGAACTCGCTTTCTAGTGATACGAAGGCGGCCCTTTCATGTGCGACGATTCGCCGCTGCAGTCCGATTTCTGCATTGATTTGAGGTTGTTCATTCGTGGTATACAGGCGCGCCCACTCGGTACCGTGCCAAGGGCCGCTGGGCAGCCGCGCGTCCCATGGCATGAGGTTCATGGAATTCGGACTGTAAGGCATCAAACGGGTCAATTCCATTGATTCAAGCCTGTAGCGCTCAATGGTAAGGATGAGCAAGGGATGGTTCTAGCAGTCGTACTGGCCCTCGTCGCCATTGGTTCCGTCGTTTTTCATTTCTTGAGCCCGTGGTGGTTCACGCCCCTTGCCTCGAATTGGGGCTTTATCGATAGCACGATCATCATCACGTTCTGGATCACCGGGGTCGCCTTCGTCGCCATCCTTTTGTTCATGGCTTATTGCGTGTACCGGTTCCGTCACCAGAAGGGAAGACGGGCTGCGTACGAGCCCGAGAACAAGAAGCTGGAGTTGTGGCTCACGATAGTGACCACAGTCGCCGTCGCCGCTCTGCTGGCACCGGGCTTGTTTGTTTGGAACCAATTCGTCACGGTCCCGGATGAGGCGACGGAAATTGAGGTTCTGGGCCAGCAGTGGCAGTGGAGCTTCCGTTACCCAGGCAAGGACGGCATGCTGGGCACCACTGATGCGACGCACGTCGGTTTTGACAATCCGTTCGGCTTGAATCCTGACGATCCCAGTGGCCAAGACGACGTCCTGATAGAGGCCGATGACCTTCACCTTCCGCTTAACCAGCCGGTCAAGGTGTTGCTCCGTTCCATAGACGTCCTGCACGACTTCTATGTGCCCCAGTTCCGGGCCAAGATGGACATGGTGCCGGGTCTGGTCACCTTCTTCTGGTTCGTCCCCACCAGAACCGGGTCATTCGAGATACTCTGCGCCGAATTGTGCGGGGTTGGGCACTACGCAATGCGGGGCAAGGTCGTGGTCGAGGAGGCGAGTGACTTCGCGGCGTGGTTGGCCGAGCAGCCGACGTACGCGCAGTTGGCATCTGAAGCCCGCAACAGTGCCGGCGACGCATTGGACCGTGTGGTGAGTGCGTCGCAGGCCGGTCCGGTGCACAGGGCAGCTCCGCAATGAGCCCGAGACAGATAGGACCCAGCGAAGAAGCGAAGAGGATGAGTTGATGGTCGATGTCACACCCGCCGAATCCGCGTATGTCCCAGCCGCCGAAGCCGCCGAGGACGATCTCTATCATCCGAAAAGCTGGATCACGAGGTACGTCTTCTGTCAGGACGCCAAGGTCATCGCCATCCAGTACGCCGGCACGGCGATCGCGATCGGCTTAGTGGCGTTGGTGTTGTCGTGGTTGATGCGACTGCAGCTGGGATTCCCGGAAACCTTCGGATTTATCACCCCGGAAGCCTACCTCCAATTCATCACCATGCACGGCATGATCATGGTGATCTACCTGCTCACGGCTTTGTTCCTGGGGAGCTTTGGCAACTACCTCATCCCGCTGATGGTCGGCGCGCGCGATATGGTGTTTCCCTATGTGAACATGTTGAGCTACTGGGTCTATCTGCTCGCCGTGTTGGTGTTGGTCGCCAGTTTCTTCGTGCCAGGCGGGCCGACCGGTGCCGGCTGGACGTTGTACCCGCCCCAAGCCATCCTCTCCGGCACCCCTGGCAGCCAAGCCGGCATCATTCTGATGCTCGTCTCCCTGGCCCTGTTCATCGTCGGATTCACCATGGGCGGCCTAAACTATGTGGTGACCGTGTTGCAGGCGCGCACCCGGGGCATGACGCTGATGCGGATGCCGCTGACGATATGGGGCATTTTCACGGCCACCGTCCTGGCGCTGTTGGCGTTTCCTGCGTTGTTCGTCAGTGCGGTGATGATGACGCTGGACAGCGTCCTGGGAACCAGTTTCTTCATGCCGGCCATCGTCGAGTTCAGCGAACAGCTGAGCTATGGCGGCGGCAGCCCGGTGTTGTTCCAGCATCTGTTCTGGTTCTTCGGCCACCCCGAGGTCTACATCGTCGCCCTGCCCGGTTTCGGCATCGTCTCCGATCTGCTCAGTGTCCACGCGCGCCGGCACATCTTCGGCTACCGCATGATGGTCTGGGCGATTGTCGCAATCGGCGCCCTCAGCTTTGTCGTCTGGGCGCACCACATGTACGTCAGCGGCATGAACCCCTATTTCGGCTTCTTCTTCGCCACGACGACGCTCATCATCGCCGTGCCCACGGCCATCAAGGTCTACAACTGGGTGCTTACCCTGTGGCGGGGCAACATCCACATCACGCTGCCGCTGTTGTTTGCCTGCGCGTTCATCGTCACGTTCGTGAATGGCGGCATCACCGGCCTGTTCCTCGGCAATGTCATCATCGACGTGCCTCTGTCGGACACCATGTTCGTGGTCGCCCACTTCCATATGGTGATGGGCGTGGCGCCGATCCTCGTCATCTTCGGGGCGATCTATCATTGGTATCCCTTGATGACCGGGCGAATGCTGAACCAGGCGATGGGTCATTTCCATTTCTGGGTCACCTTCGTCGGGGCCTATGCGGTCTACCTCCCGATGCACTACCTCGGTTTCGTGGGTGTGCCGCGCCGCTACTACGAGATCGGTGTGACCGAGTTCATCCCGGATTCGGCCCAGACGCTAAACGCCTTCATCACCGTAGCGGCGCTGATAGTGGGTTTCGCCCAGGTCGTGTTCCTCTACAACCTGGGATGGAGCTTCTTCAGAGGCAAGGTGGCCGAGCGCAATCCTTGGGGCGCGACGACATTGGAGTGGCAAACGCCCGATATGCCGCCGACGCACGGCAACTGGGGCAAAAAAGTGCCGTTGGTGTATCGCTGGGCCTACGCCTATAGCGTGCCCGGCGCGGCAGTGGACTTCGTGCCACAGAACCTGCCACCCGATCAGGTAGCAACGTCGACGCACCGAGTGGTCCCGGCGTGAGGTTCTTCCATGAGCTGACGAAAAAGCCGTGGGCGGTCCAAGGCGTGATTGCCGATGTGGACGGCCACGGTTCGTTTGCCTTGCCCACCCCAAAGCTCGGCCTGCGGATTTTCCTCGGCGTGGTCGCGGTCGTGTTCTCGCTGCTGGTCGTCGCCTACACGGATCGGATGGCGTTTGGCGACTGGCGCCATTTACCCGAACCGTGGCTGTTGTGGCTGAACACGGCAGTGCTGGTCGTCGACAGTGTCGCCTTGCAATGGGCGGTGGTCAGCGCACGCGACGGACAGTTGAACCGGGTCAGGGCCGGCCTGTTCGCAGCAGGCATTCTCACCTATGCCTTCCTGGCCGGGCAACTCCTGGCCTGGCAACAGCTGGCCGACCTGGGTTATTCCGCAGCCGCAAACCCGGCTCTCGCCTTCTTCTACCTGCTGACCGCGCTGCACGGCGTCCACATGTTGGGTGGCTTGGTGGCCTGGGGTAGAACCGCCGCCAAGGTGTGGGGCGAATTCGAGGTGGCCAAGGTGCGCATGAGCCTAGAGCTATGCGCGGCCTACTGGCACTTCCTGCTCTTGGTCTGGCTGGTACTGTTCGCGCTGCTGTTGTTTACGTAGAGAGGACGAGGAGCATATGGCGCACGCTGAACTGCCAAAGACGGGTCTACTCGCGCGGCCCGATGGCTGGGAAGGTATCGTCGCCGATTGGTCTTCGGACCAACGGGCATTCAAGAATGTCCCTTGGACCAAGGCAATGATGTGGATTTTCCTTCTTAGCGACACCTTCATTTTCAGCAGTTTCCTGATCTCGTACATGACGGTGCGCATATCCACGACTGTGCCCTGGCCCAACCCGAGCGAGGTCTTTGCCCTGAACTTCGGCGGCACGGACGTCCCACTCCTCCTGATCGCTATCATGACCTTCATCCTGATCAGCAGCAGCGGGACGATGGCCATGGCGGTCAACTTCGGCTATCGGCGCGATCGGGTCAAAACAGCCGTTCTGATGCTTGTGACCGCGCTGTTGGGCGCCTCGTTCGTCGGCATGCAGGCCTTCGAGTGGACCAAGTTGATCTTGGAAGGCGTACGCCCCTGGGGTAACCCAATGGGCGCGCCACAGTTCGGCTCGACCTTTTTCATGATCACGGGCTTCCATGGTCTGCACGTGTCGGTCGGCGTGATTTTCCTGTTCAACATCGCGCGAAAGGTTTGGCGGGGCGATTTCGACACGAATAGGCGAGGCTACTTCACCAGTAGGAAGGGCAAATACGAGCTCGTCGAAACAATGGGGCTGTATTGGCACTTCGTCGATCTCGTGTGGGTATTCATTTTCGCCATGTTCTATCTTTGGTGAGGGTACGCATGGAACGCTCCGAGACTGTCTACGCCGGCCCTGACCAAGTGACGGCCGAGGCCCGCGGTGGGCTTGCCGAAGAGGGCCAAACGCATCCAATTGGCGTTTATCTCAAGATCTGGGGACTGCTCTTTGTCCTCAGCACGGCGTCCTACCTCGTCGACTTCTTTGGCATTCAGAGTTATCTCAGGTGGTCTCTGATCACCGTGTTCATGTTGTTGAAAGCGGGGCTGATCGTCAGCGTCTTCATGCACATGCTTTGGGAACGGCTTGCCCTGCTGTGCGCCATTATGGTTCCGCCACTTCTCTTGTTGGTATTGCTGAGCCTCATGGCTCTCGAAGCCGACTACACCTTCATCACCAGGATCTTGTTCTTCAAGGTCGGATCCTAGTGGACGAAGCAGTGCGACCCGGCACTGCGCCTTGCGGCCCCAATATTGCCCCAGTATGGCTCGAGGGCTGGCTGGAACCTCTTGCCGCGCCGCCGCGTTCGCATTGGAATTGCGACACGTGAGAGGGGCTCGGGATGTTGATATCACAAGCGGTGGCCCACTCCGTCCCCGGTGCCAATGGCTCGGGTGGAGGTGTCGGACTACTGATTATTATTGGGGTTGGTTTAGTGTTGGTCCTCGGCCTGGTGGGCGAGAAGAGGTGGAATCAGCGCAAGCAAAGGCGCGCAAAGCACGGTGAGTAAAGTAGCGCGCGGTCGATGCCGGTCAGGCTCGGCGCTTCGTTTGGTTAGATTAGGTGTTCAACTTCATCAAGGTCCCGCCCTGGGACCTTTTGCAACCTATAGCGCCCACTATCGTAGAAGCGTGCGACGGCCCTCACCGAGGTATAGCTGAATCTTGTGTACGGCGTTGGAAAGAGGGCGGCGTATCCTGGTGATTGTTGCAGTCACCACTTGACCTAAGCCAAGGAAGGATACGCCATGGAAGAGAATACCGTTGTTGCCTTTCGGAACCCATCGAATTTTCAGGATGACCCGTTGACGGAAGTCCTACGAGCTGGGGCGCGTGAGTTGCTGGCTCAAGCCGTGGAAGCTGAAGTTGCCGAGTTTCTGGAAGGTCATGCGACGCTGGTTGATGACCGGGGCCGTCGCCGGATTGTACGCAATGGCCACTTGCCGGAACGGCTG
The DNA here is from genome assembly GCA_965261585.1 of Alphaproteobacteria bacterium. Taxonomy (GTDB): domain Bacteria; phylum Pseudomonadota; class Alphaproteobacteria; order UBA6615; family UBA6615; genus CBDHDN01. Next base: position 37,856 of record CBDHDN010000083.1, on the reverse strand, counting down.
ATACAGACCGGGATCGGCCCGGTGGACGTGCGTCAGCCGCGTGTCCGGGATCGGAGAGCCGGCGAGGGTGCCGGCGCCATCCGGTTCACGTCGGCGATCCTGCCGCGCTATCTGCGCCGCACCAAGAGCCTGGAGGATTTGCTGCCGTGGCTATACTTGAGGGGCATCTCCAGCGGCGATTTCTCGGAAGCGTTGGCGGCGTTGCTGGGGGCACAGGCCCCGGGTCTGTCGGCCTCCACGATCGGGCGACTGAAGGAAGTTTGGCAAGACGAGATGGAGCGCTGGCAACGGCGTGATTTATCGGCCAAGCGCTACGTCTACTTCTGGGTCGACGGCATCTATTTTGGCGCCCGCCTGGAAGAGGAGAAGCAATGCATCCTGGTTATCATCGGCGCCACGGATCACGGAACCAAGGAGTTGATCGCCATCACCGACGGCTACCGCGAGAGCGAACAATCCTGGCGCGAGGTGCTGCTCGATCTCAAGCGGCGTGGTCTCGGCATCGGCCCGGAACTGGTGACCGGCGATGGCGCGCTCGGCTTCTGGAAGGCGCTCCGCCAAGTCTACGGGGCCGCCCGCGAGCAGCGCTGCTGGGTGCATAAGACGGGCAATATCTTGAACAAGCTACCCAAGGGTCGGCAGAACAAGGCCAAGGGTCACTTGCAGGATATCTGGATGGCCGAAACCAGGAAGGACGCGGAGACCGCCTTCGACTTCTTCCTGGAAGCCTACGGACCGAAGTACGAAAAGGCCACGGCCTGCCTGGCCAAGGACCGGGACGCCTTGCTGAGCTTCTACGACTTCCCCGCCGAGCATTGGAAGCATGTGCGGACGACGAACCCCATCGAGAGCACCTTCGCCACGGTTCGCCTTCGCACCTATCGGACCAAGGGTTGCCTGTCACGCAAGACGGCGATGGCCATGGTCTTCAAGCTTTGCCAGGGGGCCAGCAAGAAATGGCGGAGGCTCAATGGATCAGATCAGTTCGCCGAGATCATTCGAGGCGTCAAATTCGTGAATGGAGAACGCCAGGATCGCGCCGCCGCATGACAAACCCATACACAACTTTTGACAATAGCTCGCCCTCACCCTTCGACAAGCTCAGGGTGAGGCCCTCATGCTGAGCCTGTCGAAGTATGCGGGCCGGGCGCTCGGCGGCTCAGTCTCTAGTGAAAGCAAGTGCTAGTACCGACGCGTCAGTGCTCCACAATCTTGCGATACAGGTGCCAGGTCGAGTGGCCCAACACCGGCAAGACAACCGCAAGGCCGATAAATAGGGGCAAGGAGCCGATTACCAGGGCGCCGGCCACAATGAGGCCCCACATCGCCACCGTCATCGGGTTCGCGAGAACCGCCCTTACGGACGTTTGAACCGCCACCGCGGCACCGACGTCACGGTCCAGAAGCAGTGGAAAGGACACCACCCCGACGGTCAACACCACGACGGCAAAGAGGAAGCCAACGCCGCAACCCACGATGATGAGTATCAAACCGGAGGAGGTGGTGAAGACTTGGCCGGCGAGCTCGGCAATCGACACCGGCACCGCGGTGTCGAAGATGATCTCGTAGATGGCTTGCGCCGTAGCCAACCAGATGACAAAGAGCGCCACCAGTCCGGCACTGACCAGCGCTATGGCGCCGATGGACGGGGATCGGACGACATCGAAGGCGTGCCGCCAGGAGACATCAAGACCCTGTTCGCGACGCCGGCTTATCTCGTACAAGCCGGTCGCGGCGATCGGGCCGACCAGAGCGTATCCGGCGGCAAGTGGGAAGAGCAGCGACAACAACTCGCGCTCGAGCGTTGCTCGCCACAAAATGAGACCGATGACGGGATACAACAGGCAAAGGAAAACAACGTGACTGGGCTTTGCTTTGAAGTCATCGATACCCTTGGCCAAAGCGTCTTTGATGTCCGCCATGCCGATTGTGCGCACAATTGGTTGACCGGTGCTTGGGTATGCACCGGCGATCTGCTTTTCGTTGGCCATGCCGTGCCTTCTGAACCGTTGGTCCAACCGGTCGCGACGCCAAAGTGACCCAGAGCGTGATCCGGCCGATGATAGCGTCGGGCCGCGATGCGAAGTGGCACATGATTCTACGCCGCCGGCTGGGTCTTGTCGCCCTACCTCTGAGCCCGTGTCGGTAACACGCGATATGTCCGGTTTATGTACCAGATGATCTGTCCGGTTTTAGAACGCCTCCAAGCCATGGAGGGAGGCGATGCGTTGGACGGAGCAGGTACAGGGACTGAGATTGATGAAGTTCGAGGAGGTTTACGGGCGCACCCATCGGGGTGGCTTGAGCCAGGCGGAGGCGGCGGAGGTTCTGGGTGTCTCGGAGCGCACCTTCCGGCGCTGGCGCGACCGCTACGAGGCGGAGGGAGCCGACTGTCTCTACGACCGCCGCCTGGGCCGCCTCTCGGCGCGGCGCGCGCCGGTGGACGAGGTGGCGCGGGTGCTGGAGTTGTTCGACACCCGCTACTGGGACTTCACGGCCAAGCACTTCCACGAGAAGCTGGTGGCCGATCACGGCTTCAAGCGCAGCTACAACTGGCTGCGGCTGAGCTTGCAAGCCCATGGGCGCAGGCGCGCGGCGCCCAGGCGTGGGGCGCACCGGCGCAAGCGGCCGCGCCGTGCCCTGCCCGGCATGATGTTGCACCAGGACGGCTCGAGCCACGAGTGGGTCCCCGGTCGATGGTGGGACCTGATCGTCACCATGGACGATGCGACCAGCGATATCTACTCGGCCTTCTTCGTCGCCGAAGAGGGCACCATGTCGAGCTTCCAGGGGGTGTCCGAGGCGATCCGGGCCAAGGGCCTGTTCTGCTCGCTCTACGCCGACCGCGCCAGCCACTACTGGAACACGCCCGAGGCCGGCGGCAAGGTGGACAAGGACACCCCGACCCAGGTCGGCCGCGCCCTGGCGCAGCTCGGCATCGAGTTGATCCCGGCCTACTCGCCCGAGGCAAGGGGGCGCTCGGAGCGCATGTTCGGCACCTTGCAGAAGCGCCTGCCCCAGGAACTCAGGCTCGCCGGCATCACCGACATGGTCGAGGCCAACCGCTTCCTCAAGGAGGTCTTCCTGCCACAACACAACGCCCGCTTCGCGACCCCGGCGAGGACCAGGGCACCGCCTTCGTCCCCTTCACCGGCGCGCTCGACGACATCCTGTGCATCCACGAGGAACGCACCGTCTCAAACGACAACACGGTGCGCTACAAGCGCCTGGCACTTCAGATCCCCGCCGGCCGCCACCGCCGCCATTACGTCAAGGCCAGGGTCCGCGTCCACGAATACCCCGACGGCACAATGGCCGTCTTCCATGGACCGCGATGTCTGGCGCGATACCACGCCGATGGCCAACCGATCGACAGCCAAACCCGCGAGGCCGCGTGACCCGCTTCGACGCGACCGACCGGCGCCCTGTGGACAAGTGGACAGCCGCTCCGCGACCGACCACTTCCCCACAGGGCCAGAAACCGCAACAGAAGCGGTCAACTCATATGGTACATAAACCGGTCAACTCAGAATGTTCTCGAAACCTAACTCTGAGCCCGGCCCGCGGTGTTTCCCCTGAATAAAGAAATATTCCCAGAACATTGCGCCTGCGCAGGCCGACGCCTAAACTTTGACGCGACACACACAAAGCGACAGGCCACGATGAATGTGTTGAATCGCCGGGATTCGCCACAGCCGCCTACGTGGTTCGATCTGCGTGCGGGGCCTCGAGCAGGGTGAGGAAGATGGCAGAGAAACTCAGCGCTTTCGCGAAGACCCAAGCCGTCAAATATTTCCTGATCAGCTTCACCGATTTGTTCGGCGTGCAGCGCTCCAAGCTGGTGCCGGCTGCGGCGATTGGGGCGATGCAGGAAAGCGGCGCCGGGTTCGCCGGCTTTGCCGCGCATCTCGATATGTCACCTGCCGATGCCGACATGTTTGCCATGCCCGATCCGGCAAGCCTGGTGCAGCTGCCGTGGCGGCTGGAGGTCGCTTGGGTGGCGGCCGACCTGGTGATGAACGGCAGCCCCGTCGACCACGCACCGCGTGTCGTGCTCAAGCGTGTGTTGGAGGACGCGGCTGCGGACGGCTACCGTCCAAAAACCGGCGTCGAGTGCGAGTTCCACCTGCTCGAGCCGGACGGCGGGGCGATCTCCGACACCTTCGATACCCAGGCGAAACCGTGCTACGACCAACAAGCCCTGATGCGGCGCTTCGACGTCATCAGCGAAATCTGCGACGCCATGCTGGCGCTCGGCTGGGGCGCCTATCAAAACGACCACGAGGACGCCAACGGCCAGTTCGAGATGAACTGGGACTACGACGATGCCCTCGGCACGGCCGACCGGCATGCCTTCTACAAGTTCATGGTCAAAAGCGTTGCCGAGAAGCACGGGCTGCGGGCGACGTTCATGCCGAAACCCTTCGCTGGACTGACCGGCAACGGCTGCCACGCCCACATGTCGTGGTGGAACGCCGCGGGCGACACCAACCTCTTTGCCGACGGGGACGGTGAGCTCGGTCTGTCGACGCTCGCCTACCAGGTGCTCGGCGGTATCATGCACCACGCGGCATCGCTGTGCGCCGTGACGAACCCGACGGTCAACAGCTACAAGCGGATCAACGCCCCGGTGACCGAGTCGGGGCGACGTGGTCGCCGAACAGGATCTCCTACGGCGGCAACAACCGGACCCATATGGTGCGGATCCCGGAGGCCGGCCGGTTCGAGGTCAGGCTCGCCGACGACGCGGTCAATCCCTACCTACTCCACGCTACGCTCATTGCCGCCGGACTGGACGGTGTGCGCAATGGGCATGCGCCGGGCCAACGGCTGGACGTCAACATGTACACGCATGGCCATACGACCGACACCGCAACGCTGCCGCTGAACCTGCTCGACGCGCTGCGGACGCTCGCCGGGAACCGGGCGCTGCGGGACGTGCTGGGGGCGGCATTCGTGGACAGCTTCGTCAAGCTGAAGATGAAGGAGTGGAACGCCTACCTGCGCCACTTCACGCGTTGGGAGCACGAGCATACGCTCGACTGCTAGACGGCCGCGGACACGGGTGGTGAAGCTCCAAGAACCCCACGCCCGGCAGCCCGACCAGGGTGAACTGGAGATTTCGATCGGTCGGGTCGTGCGGGCCATGCGCAAGCAGCTCGACATGACCGTAGCGGAGCTGGCGTCGGGGGCCGGTCTTTCCGCTGGCATGCTGTCGAAAATCGAAAACGGTCAGACGTCGCCGTCTCTGGCGACACTGCAGAGCCTGTCGAAGGCGCTCCAGGTGCCGGTAACCGCGTTCTTTCGCGAGTTCGAGGAACAGCGCAGCGCCACTCTGGTGAAGGCCGGCCAGGGGCTGCATATCGAACGGCGCGGCACGCGCGCGGGTCACCAGTACCAGTTGCTTGGCCACACGACGAGCAAGGCCATCGGCGTCGAGCCCTACCTCGTCTTCCCCTTGTTCCAGCACGACGGCGTGGAGTTCATCCACATGCTGGAGGGCGTCGTGGTCTATCGCCACGGCGGCCAGCGCTACGAGCTCAGCCCCGGCGATTCGCTGTTCTTCGATGCCGTGGCGCTGCACGGGCCGGAGGATCTGAAGCGGCTGCCGATCCGCTTTCTGTCCGTCATCAGCTATCCCCGGCGACAATAGCAGGCCCCATGAGTCATGGCCTCTCACTGCGTCCGCGAAAGTCGAGCATGAAGCGAAGCAGAACGCGCAGGCCCGTTTCGCCATCGGCCGGCGTGATCGCCTCTGCCGGATTGTGGCTGATCCCGCCCTCGCAGCGCAGGAACAGCATGCCGATGTCGGTCAGATCGATCATCGCCATGCCGTCGTGTCCGGCCCCGCGCGACAAACGGTGCAGCGCATAGCCCTCGGCGACCACGGCGGCACCAAGCTGGTCCTGGATCCAGGCCGCACATGCGCAAGAGGGACTGTCGAAGACCGTCTCGACGCGCGCCGTCAGTTGCCGGCGCCGGCAAATTTCGTCCAGCCGGCGACGGAATGTCGCGACGGTGGCCGTGCGGGTATCGTCGCGCGGCGTGCGGACGTCGACGGTGAACACTACCGATCCGGCGATGACGTTCGCCGCGCCGGGCGACACCTCGACCCGGCCGACGGTGCCGACAGCGTCCTCGGTCTTCCGGCAGATCTCTTCCAGGGCCAGCGTGGGCTCGGCCGCGCCGCACAGCGCATCCCGGCGCAGCCTCATCGGGACCGTGCCGGCATGCCCGGCGGTGCCTGTGAGTTCGACGGACAGTCGGGTCTGGCCGCTGATGGCGGTTACGACACCGACGGGGAGGCCATCGGCCTCCAGCACGGGCCCTTGCTCGATATGGTATTCGACATACGCCAGGACGTCCTCCGGGCGCCGCGCCGCCTCGCCGATGCGGTCCGGATCGAGGCCATAGTCCCGGATCGCCTGCGCCATGGTCTTGCCCGCGGCGTCGACGCGATCAAGCAGCGCAACGTCGAACGTCCCGGCGACAGCCCGGCTGCCGAGCAGCGTCGATTGAAAACGCACGCCCTCCTCATCAGCGAAGCCGACGACCTCGACCGCGAACGGCAGTCGGATTGCGGCCTCGCGCAGGGCCGCGACACAGGCGATCGGGGTCAGGACCCCCAGCGGCCCATCGTACTTGCCGGCATCGCGGACCGAATCGAGGTGCGAGCCAAACACGACGCACGGCAGACCGGGCGCATCGCCCTCGTAGCGCCCGACCACGTTGCCGATCGCGTCCTCCCGCGCCGTCATGCCGGCTTGGCGCATCCAGTCCAGGACGAGGTCGCTCGCCCGGCGCTGCTCCGCCGAAGCGAAGACCCGCGTCAGGCCCGCGTCGTCTTCGGAGACCGCGGCAAGGGTCTCGATCCTTGTCATGATCTCCAAGGCGTGACTTCGGCACGCCGCGTCGGTCAGACCGCCAGGTAGGTCGGCCATCGCTCGTCTCCCGAGCGTTGCGTGTCAGCAGACATCATCCGCGACGTACCGCGACGGCCCTCCTCAAACAAGACGGCGAATGTATCCTTGGAGGGTAGAGGCAGGGACCGATCACCGCTGCTGGCCGACGCGGCCCCGCCCGACGAGCGGCACGCCGCTCGCCGCCGCCGTGGCCAACGTAATGGCGCGCAGATCCTCGGGCTCGAGGTTGTGGAGATTGGTCTTGCCCGTGCATCGCGCCATCATCGACGCTTCACCGGCGCTCGCCTTTAGGATATTCACCACGGCCTGGCGGCGGTCTTCCTCGGTGTAATCCGGAGCGAACGCAAGTTCATGATCGTCGGTGATCGCGCCGCCCGCCGCAAGCCCGACCGGCAAGCCAACGACGACGGCGACCGTCCCCAGCGCCAGGACCTTTGCCGCATCGGTGCCTGAGCGGATGCCGCCGAAATACACGAGGTCGATCTCCTCCTCGCGGCCGAGGCCGCGCAGAATGTCGACCGCGTTGCGCAGCATCGTCAAATCGGGCGCGCCGGCGAGCTCCGGCCACGGCCGATTCAGCCCGCCGCTACCATCGAGCAGCATCACGTCATGGCCGTGCTCGAGCGCGTAGGGAATGGCCTCCGCGAGCGCCTCCGTCGACGACACGGCGAGACCCAACAGCTGATCGGCACTCAGGCGCCGGGCCGCCACGGCGGTCGGCCGATCCTCGACGACGTGAATCAGCCCGGCCGCGGCGGCGCTCGGCGGGTCACCATCGCGGCCGACGAGCTGCAGCCAAGCGACGTCGTCGGCGATCCGCCGGCGCCCGACATAGGGGCACCGACTGTCGACAAGGCCGCGCGCCACCGCCGTGCGCACCTCACGCGGCGCCGCGTCGAAGCCCGTCACCAGAAACGGCTGCGCGAGCTCGAGCCTGCCGGCTAGATCGATACTGATCTTGCAGGCCTCGCGGTAGGGGTCGATCACCAGCCGGGACAAATTCGCCGGCAGGAAGACGAGGTCATCGAGGGTCGCCGGGCGGCCGTCGGGGAACGGGTTCTGCCGTGGCTCGATGCGCCGGCTCAACATCGCCAGGTTCTTGCGGTGATCCGCCGGGTCCGTCCGTGCCATGGAGAAAATATCCTCGCGATGTTGCACGGAGTAGTCCGCCGAGCCGGTCTCGGCATCGCAGCGATAACAGCGTGCCGCCCGCTCACGTCGGTCCTGCCGACCACCCAGATCGAGGTGGTGACGGCGACGACGCGTCGCGTGCAGCGGCTCGTCCACGAGGAACGGCTCGACCTCGGCCTGGCGATCGAGGCCGATCCGCGCAGCGTGCCGCCCAACCTGGTGCGCCAGCGTCTGGGCGTCATGCCGCTGGCCGTCTGCGTCCCGCCGGCCCATGCCCTGGCCGCGGCCGGCCGGCCCGTCGCGCTCGTCGACGTCGCCGACGAGCGCCTGATCATGCACGAACTCGATGTCGGCTATGGCCAGTACATCCGGTCGATCTTCGCCGACCACGGCGCCCGGCCAAACATCGCCGCGGTCGCCGATGCGATCGGCACGATCAAGCTGATGGTCCGGGCCAATGCCGGCATCGCGATCCTGCCACGAGCGGCCGCCGCGAACGAGGTGGCGCTGGGACAGCTCGTCATGCTGCCCCTGGAGCCGAGCTGCGACGTGCCCGTGACGATCGTCCGCCGCGACCAACCCCCGCCGGCCAACTCGCCGCTGCCGATGCTGCTGCAGCACCTGGCGGCGCGGCCGCTCGTCTAGAGCGTGAACCGTAAGCCGTGTTTGCATGTAGGGGCCTGCACGGTCCTCGACCGCTGGCTCCACGACCACTCCAACGCGTGGCCCGCAAACCCGTTGCCACAACTGGCTGGGCCACGTAGCATAGAGCAACAAAATATCGTGGAATGCCGGCAACGCAGGAATCGCTTGACCGGCCATGGGTGCTGCTGCCGGCGAACCCGTTTCGCACTCGCAAATTCCCTACTGATTGGTGGCGGCAATCGGCGACATTGTCGTGTCGCAGGGGCGCAAGAAATTGCTCTGGCGCCGGGAGGGTCATGACCGAAGCCGTCATTGAATGCCAGGCTGTTTGGAAGGTCTTCGGCCAGCGCTTCGACGAAGCCATCGCGGCCGCGCGATCCGATGGACTGACCAAGAACGAGATCCTCGAGCAGTTTGACTGTATCGTCGGCGTGGCTGACGCCACGTTCTCCGTCGAACGCGGCGAGATCTTCTGCATCATGGGGCTGTCGGGCAGCGGCAAGTCGACGTTGGTTCGACATATCAACCGGCTTATCGAGCCGACCGCCGGCGTAATCCGGATAAACGGCGACGATATCAACGAGAGGACGCAGGAGGAGTTGCGCCAGATCAGGGCCGAGAAGATCGGCATGGTCTTCCAGAACATGGCCCTGTTTCCCCACCGCACCGTGCTCGACAACGTTGCGTTCGGGCTTGAGGTCCGCAACGTCCACAAGGAAAAACGCCGGGGGGTCGCACAGGAGAAGCTGAAACTGGTGCACCTCGATGGCTGGGGCGAGCGGTATCCGAGTGAGCTCTCCGGCGGCATGCAGCAGCGCGTCGGCCTGGCGCGCGCACTCGCGGCGGATCCGGATATTCTATTGATGGACGAGCCGTTCAGCGCCCTCGATCCGTTGATCCGGCGCCAGCTGCAGGACCAGTTTCTCGAGCTCTCCAAGGTCATGAACAAGACGACGCTGTTCATCACCCATGACCTCGACGAAGCCATCCGCCTGGGCCATCGGATCGCCATCATGAAGGATGGCAGGCTGGTTCAGATCGGCACGCCAGAGCACATCATCACCCACCCCGCGGACGACTATGTCGCCGATTTCGTCCGCGGCATCTCGCGGCTGAAGCTGGTCTTCGCCCACACCGTGATGGAGCCGATCGAGGCCTATCGCGCGAGGAACGGCGCAGATCTTTCGGACTGCCCGACGACCGACGAGAATGCCGATCTCGACCAGCTGATCGACCTGGCCGTGGAAACCGACAAGCCGATCATCGTGACCGAAGACGATCGGCCGGTCGGCATCGTTACACGGCGGGCGCTGCTTCGCGGCATACAAGGAGGCGAGCTGTCATGACCACCGAAGCACAAGCGCCGGCGTTCACTGGGCTTGACCACGAGCCGCGGGACTTGTGTGCGACTTTCGTCGGGAGCAACGCCGATTACTACGCGCGGCAGTTCGAGCGAATGTCCGAAGGCACCCTTTCGGTCAATTGGGCGGCGGCCGTGCTTGGCCCCATATGGGCGGCTGCGCGGGGTGTTTGGTGGCTGTTCTGGGTCGGCGCCGTGTTGCAGTTCCTGGCCCTGATCACGATTGCCCGTGGGCTGTGGGCAAATGACGAAGGCGCCGATGGTAGCGCAGTGCTGGTCGGCCTGGCGTTTGTCGTCGTGATCGGCCTCGTCATCGGCCTGATCGGCAATTGGGCCTATCAGCGCCAGTATGCGCGGTGGCGCATCAACCAGAATCTGAGCAACGGACTAAGCGCGGCCAAGGCCGCGGCCGGGGTCGTGCTCATGGTCTTCATTTATCCGCTGATGGTCTACCGGTTCGGTGGTCTAAGGGTTCCCGAGTACCTGGCGGAGTTTCCGACGTCGCGCAAGATCGCGCTGACGACGGCGCGCACGATTGACGCCGCCGTCGACTGGCTGACGATCAACCTGGAATCGGGCTTCGACTCGATCACCGCCGGCATTCGCGCGGTCCTCAACCTGCTGGAGCTCGTGTTCGTCGGCACGCCGTGGCCTGTCATGGCGGTGGTGTTGTTGATCATCGCGTGGCGGGTCGCCGGCCAGCGGGTCGCAATCTTCACCGGCGCCGCGCTTGCCTACCTGGGGTTCTTCGGCTTCTGGGAGATGGCGATGAGCACGATCGCGCTGGTTGGCGCATCGGTATTCATCTGCATTCTGATCGGCCTGCCGTTTGGCATCTGGACAGCGAGAAGCGAACGGGTCGAGGCGATCGCCAAGCCGGTTCTCGACTTCATGCAGACAGTGCCGAGCTTCGTCTATCTCATACCGGCCATCGCATTCTTCTCGATCGGCAAGCCGCCCGGCGTGATGGCGACGGTGATCTTTGCCATGCCGCCGATGATCCGGTTGACCACGCTGGGCATCCGCCAGGTACCGTCGCAAGTCGTCGAGGCGGCGCTCGCCTTCGGCGCCAGTCCGCGGCAACTCCTGTTCAAGGTGCAATTGCCGTTGGCCGTTCCGTCCATCATGGCCGGCATCAATCAGACAATCATGATGAGCTTGTCGATGGTGGTGGTCGCCGCATTGATCGGTGCCGGCGGCTTGGGCTATGAGGTGTTGTTCTCGCTCCAGCATGTCGAGACCGGGCGCGGCGTCTTGGCCGGCATCGCGATCGCCTTCTGCGCCATGATCTTGGACCGCATCATCCAGGGTTCGCGGAACAGAGAGGCGCGTATTCAACTCTGATGCATCAATTCCAAGCCACCCAAAGGGAGGGAATCATGAAGTACGTAGCGAAGTCGTTTGCATTGGCGCTCATCATGTCGGCCGGGCTTGCCGGCATGGCCGATGCGAAGGAGAAGATCGTTATCGGCGAGTTGAGCTGGGACGGTGCGCTAGCCATCCAGAACGTGCTCAAGGTCGTCATGGAGCGGAACTTCGACGTCGAAGTCGAATTCATCAACGCGGAAGCCGCCGTGATTGTCGCCGCCATGGACAAGGGCAACGGCGCCATCGACATCTATTCCGACTTCTGGATGCCAAATCAATCCGAGCGCTGGGCGAAGTTCATCGCCGAGGGATCGCGCGAAAGTGTGCTTGTCAACGATCAACCCTATCTTGGCACCCAGGGGCTGTTCATTCCCGGCTATATCCAGGACAAATTCGGTGTGCGCTCGGTCGCGGACCTGAACGATCCTGAAATCGCCAAGCTCTTCGACTCCGACGGCGACGGCAAGGGTGAGTATTGGCCAGGCGCGCCGGGTTGGAACTCGACGAACGTCGAGCAGGTCAAGGCCAATTCCTACGGCTACGGCGAATACTTCGAGCCGTTCATCGTCGCCGACGCGGCCTTCAAGGCAAAGTTGAAGGCCGACTTCAGGAGGGAGAGAGGCATCCTGTTCTACTACTGGACGCCCGAGTGGATCCACGCCGAGTTCGACTTGCGGCGCCTCGAAGAGCCCGCTTTTGACGGGTTTTCGATGACGAGCAAGGTGGACGATCCGCGCTATGACCCGAACGGCTGCTGGAACATGATCCAGCCGAACGAGGATGACGATTGGCTCGCCATGAGCCGCGTCACCTGTTCGTGGCCGGACGCCCAGGTCTATATCGCCTATTCGACGTCCCTGCTCGAGCGGGCGCCGGATGTGGCCCGGCTGATCAAGCAGGTCGCCTTCGACCCGGCCGACGTGAACAGCTGGATTCTGGCCCTGCAGGCCGACGGCGATCCGGCCGAGGTTGCGGCAGAGTGGGTCGACGCCAATCCGGACAAGGTCAACGAGTGGCTGCGTGGGACGTCCAGCTAGCCAAGCTGGCTGCGCCGTTTTCCGTCATGAGACGAGGGGCGTGGGGTTTCCCGACGCCCCTCGTCGCGTTCGGGCAGGCGCATCCAATGCTGCTTCAATAGGTACCGCCAATGCCGGAGACGGAGCCGTGGCCCCGCTGAAAATCGAACGGCTGCATCCCGATTTCGGTGCGCGCCTGTCCTGGGTCGATCTGCGTTCGACGTTGCCACCGGCAACGCTGGAGGAAATAAGGGTAGCGATCGACACCTACTCGTTCCTCCATTTTCCACGCCAACAGTTCGACGACGATCATCAGCTCGCTTTCACGAAGTCGCTTGGCGAGCCCGAGGTCAATCATGTCGTCCTCGGTCAGGAAGGCCGCATCGAGTATTTCCTCACCATCGGCAACGTACAGGCGGACGGCAGCCAGCTCGGCAACAGCCACAAGAAGACCAAATTCCTGACCGGAAACAATGTATGGCATACGGATTCGTCGTTCCGGGACTTGCCCTCGCTCGTCTCCATCATGTGCGCCTACGAGGTCCCGGATGAAGGCGGCGACACCGAGTTCGTGAGTACCCGCGCCGCCTACCGTCGGCTGCCCGACGACCTCAAGGCGACCATCGAACCGCTGATCGCCATCCACGACTACGTTTTTTCCCGAAGCAAGGTCGGCCCCGACGCGGTCACGCCGCCGCACGCCGCCTCGCTACCGCCGGTCCGACAGAAACTGGTGCGTGCCAACCCCAGGTCGGGGGCGAAGAACTACTATGTCGGCTCCCACGCACGCGAGATCGACGGCTGGAACGAGACAGACGGTCGCGCGCTCCTCGACGACCTGCTCGCCCGCGCGACGCAGCCGAGGCATGTGCACACCCACAAGTGGCAACCGGGCGATCTGGTCATTTGGGACAACCGCTGCTTGCTGCATCGCGGCAAAGGCTACGACGCCGACAAATACCGCAGGCTCATGCGACAGACACGAGTTTGCGGCGTCGGCTCGACGCTGACGCATGAGACGAGTTGGCCCGATTAGTTAGACCTGAGTCGGACCCGATTTTCTTGGACACAGAATTGGCTTAATCGAAGTGTCCAAGGAGGACCGGAACATGACCGATAATTTTGAGAAGAAAGTTGCTGTTGATGGGCCTGTGGTAAATGCGGGCGAGCTTGGCTCGTCCACGTTTTCCCCAGGCCAGGCTTTGCCGGCAGGCCCGCTGGGACTTGGCCAGCGATGGACGGTGGCGCGCAAGCGTGAGGTCGTTCTGCGGCTTTTGCGTGACGAGCCGGTGCAACTTCTGTCGCGCCAGTTGGGCGTAGAGATCTTCCGGCTCGAGCAGTGGCGTGAGAAAGCGATCGGCGGGATCGACGCCTCGCTCAAGCAACGCAAGGGCGATCCGGTGCAGGCGGAACTGGATAGCGCCATGAAGCGGATCGGAGAGTTGACCATGCAGGTGGAACTGCTGGAGGCCAAGACGGAGACCTTCGGCCCTTTGGGGCGGCGGAGGTCGCGGCGATGAGTGCCGCCACCTCGCCCGGCACGGGTCTGGCCTACGGCCTGCGGCGGGTCTGCGCCGCCTGGGGCATGGCCCGCTCCTCGTTCTACGCCATGACCTCCGGCCAGCACGCCGAGCAGCCGCCGGCAAAGCGTCGGGGACCGAAGCCCGCGATCTCGGACCAGGCGCTGCTGGTGGCGATCGAAGCCGACCTGGAGGCATCGCCCTGGGAGGGCGAGGGCTACCGCAAGGTCTGGGCTCGGCTTCGGGTCTGTCGCGACATCCGGGTTGCCCGCAAGCGGGTGCTCCGCCTGATGCGCGAGAACAATCTGCTCTCGCCCCATCGCTGCCGCCGCCGTGGCGGCAATCCCCATGACGGTGAGATCATCACTCATGCCCCGAACCTCATGTGGGGCACCGATGGCGTTCGGGTGTTCACGGTGGACGACGGCTGGGGCTGGATCTTCACCGCCGTCGAGCATTGGAACGCCGAGTGTGTCGGCTGGCATGTCTGCAAGCGCGGCGACCGCTTCGCCGCCCTGCAGCCGATCTCCATGGGGCTTGGCGGGCTGTATGGCTCGACCGCGGCCGGCGCGGCTCGGGGGCTGGCCTTGCGGATGGATCACGGCTCCCAGTATCTGTCGGACCACTTCACCAACCAGATCAAGTTCTGGGGCATCCAGCCGTCCTACGCCTTCGTCGCCGAGCCCCAGACCAACGGCGTCGCCGAGCGGTTCAATCGCACGCTGAAGGAACAGATCATCCATGGTCGCATCTACCGCAACATCGCGGAGCTGCGGGACGCCGTCCGCGACTTCGTCGAACTCTACAATGCCCAGTGGATCGTCGAAAAGAACGGCTACCTGAGCCCCGCTCAAGCTCGTCAGTCGTGGCACGCCGCGATCTCAATCAGGCCCGCCGCGTGAGACAAACTTGTGTCCAAGGAACCGGGTGCGCTACACGGGCAGGACTGAGCGTGATGATCGTCACCCCCGTGTACAGCAGGGCGAGAAAGGCATAGCGGATGGCGGAGCCGTCCTGGCCGAACCGAACGCCGCGCCACAGCGTGCGGCTCAACAGATAGCGCCGCGCCCGATAGGTTGCGTAGAAGATAAGCCAGCCCAGGATGACGAGGGTCAGCGGGTCCGACCAGTATTCGGCCCCGGGCAGAAACGGCCCGGCAAACGTGAGTATGAGGTTGTAGACGGCGGCTGCCGGTACCAGCACAGCCATGACGATCAGAAAGCCGAGCAGGAGCTCGACCGGCCGGCCGACATACTCCAGCGCCTGCTCACCTACCGAGATGTTGTGCCAGAAGAAGCGCCGCAGCCAAGTCCTGGCCCAGAACCGATAGATGCCCAGGGTCAGCCCGGTGAAAAAGCCGTTGCGCAGCAGCACGCCTAGCAGAGCACCTCGCCGGCCGGTGAAGACCACCGGTTGGCTGAATGCCGCGTCTACCGCTGTGTCCATGGGACCCGCCCGCAGATTGGCCGAAAACGGGCACAACTATAGCACCAACACAGTCACCGGTGGTTAAAGGGCCCCGATTCGTGGCGTCAGGCGGTGGGTACGAGCACGGCGGCGCCCTGGATGCGGCCCCCGCGCAGGCGGTCGAGCGCCTCGTTGGCCTCGGCGAGCGGGAACGTCTCGACCGTGGTCCTCACCGGTACCTGCGGCGCCAGGGCGAGGAACTCCTCACCATCGCGGCGTGTCAGGTTGGCGACGGAGCGGAGCGTGCGTTCCTGCCACAGGTCGCGGTAGGGGAAGGACGGGATGTCGCTCATGTGGATGCCGGCGCAGACGACCGTGCCGCCCTTGCGCACGGCCTTGAGCGCCGCCGGCACGAGGGCGCCGACCGGCGCGAAGATGATCGCGGCGTCGAGGGGCTCGGGCGGCACCGCGTCGGAGCCGCCGGCCCACGCGACGCCGTGGGCGCGGGCGAAGGCCTGGCCGGCCGCGTCGCCGGGCCGGGTGAAGGCATAGACGTCGCTGCCCTGGTGGCGGGCAACCTGCACCGCGATGTGGGCCGCCGCACCGAAGCCGTAGAAGCCGAGCCGTTCGACAGGCCCGGCCATGCGCAGCGCGCGATAGCCGATCAGGCCGGCGCACAGCAGCGGCGCGGCTTCGGCGTCGCCGTACGCGCCGTGGATCGCAAACACGTAGGCGGCGTCGGCGACCGTCATCTCGGCATAGCCGCCGTCGATCGTGTAGCCGGTGAAGCTGGGGTCGTCGCACAGGTTCTCGCGCGCCGCGTGGCAATACCGGCAGACGCCGCAGGTATGACCGAGCCACGGCACGCCGACCCGCGCGCCCGCCCGGAACCGCTCGGCCCCGGCCCCGGCCGCGACGACACGGCCGACGATCTTCATGACCGGGGACGAGCGGCAGCCTCGGCTGTGTCAGCTCGCCATCGACGACATGCAGGTCGGTGCGGCAGACGCCGCAGGCCGCGACTTCGATCAGGACTTGGCCCGGCCCTGGCTCAGGCCGCGGTACGTCGAGCAGCCGCAGCGGCCGGCCCGGCGCTTCCAGCACCATTGCCCGCATGGCTTACGCGCTGCCGCCGTGGTCGCCCCGCCGGAGCGTGAAGATCTCCTGCTTCGCGCGCACACCGCGCAAGGTGTGGCGGCCAAGCGACTCGAGCCTGCCGGTGACGCTTTCGGCGAACGCTGCGGAGATCAGCACCGGCTCGCCCAGCGTCTTGCACAAATCCTCGATGCGCGCCGCCTCGTTGACGGCCGGCCCGATGACCGTGAAATCGAGCCGCTTCATCGTGCCGATGTTGCCGTAGGTAATGTCGCCGCGATGCAGCCCGGTGCCGAACGCCAGTGCCGCCTCGCCCGCCGCGGTCCGCTCACGATTGACCGCGTCGATCCGCGCTTGCGCGTCGGCGACGGCGGCGAGCGCCCGGGTGCACGCCTCGGGGTGCGAACTGTCGGGATCGGCGATCGGAAAGATCGCCAGCACGGCATCGCCGATGAACTTCAGCACCTCCCCGCCATGCTCGATCACCGCGCCGGCAACGCTGTCGAAGTATTGGTTGAAGGTCGCCAGATAGGCCTCGCGCGACTGGCCGTCGGCCAGGGTTGTGGAGCCGCGCAAATCGGAGAACCAGATGACGGCGTGCAGATCCTCGCCATCGCCGCGTTTGACCAGGCCGTTCATCACCCGCTCCCCGGCGTTGCCGCCGAGGTGGGTGCGCAGCAGCGTCAGTGAAGAGACGCGCAGCGCCAGGGCCTCGAGCTGCCGGCCCAGGTTCGGCAGGATCTCGTAGAGCTGGCCGAGGTCGTCTGTCGAGAACCCGCCCGGCTTGTCGGACACCAGGGTGATGATGTTGATCTGCCCATCCGAGAAGCGCAGCGGCATGGCAACATAGTCCGTAGCACCTTCCTTGATCAGGTCCGGCAGGATCGGAAAGTCGAGCCGCGGATTCGGGCCGTCGAGCCGTCGCCGAATGCCCCCTTCGCCATTGATGATCGACGCGAAGGGACTATCGCGATACTGGGCGCTTTGCATGCCGGCGTGGGACGCCTGCAATTCCTCGACCTCGTCATTGCCACGCGTCCAGGTATAGGTGATCGCGAACAGTTGTGGGTTCAGGGTTCGGACGAAAAGCCTCAGACGCAACAGCGGGAAGCCTCTACCGACCAGCGCGTCCGCCAATTGCGCGACGAATTCGTGTGTGCCCTTGGCCTGCCAGGCCTCCTGCACCAGCCAGTCGATGAAGGGATTGGCTTTTGCCGGCGCCGCATCGCGCGGTTGCTCGCCGATCTGATCGTCGTCCGCAAACCATGCATCGACGGCGTTCCAGACGAAGGCGACGTAGTCTTTTACGTCCTCGGCTTCGTCGTACGGATCTTCGTAGCTCCAGACGGCGTTCTCGGCGACCTCTTCACCGACGCGGAGGTCCCAATAGGACGCGTTGCCCTTGAACGGACAGTGCGTTCTGTGGCTGGTGCGCGTCAGCACGTCGGTGCGGACATCGTCGCGCGGGAAGTAGAAGACCGCGGGCAGGCGCGTCTCGTTCATGACGATGACGCCGGTGCTGTCTGCTACGGTCTCGCCCTTGAATCGCACGCGGATCCGCTGCGCACTCGGTCGCAAGACCACACGATAGCCCGACCGCAATTCCTCCTGCGGCTGGGCCGCGATGGTGTCGACGCGTTGTGTCACGGCAATACCTCCAAAAAGCCATAGCCCGATGGCGTGTCCATACCGGGCCCGGCCGGCCGATCCACGATATAGGGCGCCGGTCCGGTTTGGCCAGCCGTCGCCGCGGCGTGTAAGCGACCAGATTTTCTGGCGCTGTGTGTCGATTCCCCGTCCGATCGATCGTCACTAGAATGTCGGAGAAAAAATCAGGGAGACCGGCCCATGCCTCAATACATCCTTGTGCTGCGCAACAACCCGGATTCCGAGGCCACCGCGCCGGCGGAGATGCAGGCGATCATCGGCCGCTACCGGAGCTGGGTCGAGAAGCTGGCTGCCGCGGGCAAGATGGGGCCCCGCAGCAGGCTCGAAGACGATCCGGGTCGCCATCTGGCGCGCAACGACACCGGCACGATCGTGGTGACCGACGGTCCATACAGCGAGACCAAGGAGTTCATCGGCGGCTTCTTCATCGTCGAGGCCGATGATTACGAGGGCGCAGTGGCGATCGCCAAGACCTGCCCTCACCTCGACTACGACGGCACGATCGAGCTCAGGCAAATTGCCTACTCCGCCTAAACCCTCGGCCGGCACCACGGCGAGCGTCGGCGCGCTGGTCGACCACCTGTTCCGGCGTCAGTCCGGCCGGCTGATCGCGACGCTGACGCGGATCTTCGGCCCGGCCCACATGGACCTGGCCGAGGAGGTCGTGCAGGAGGCGCTGATCGCCGCGCTCAAGACCTGGCCGTTTGCCGGCGTGCCGGACAATCCGGCGGCCTGGCTGCGCACGGTGGCACGCCACCGGGCGCTCGACGCGATCCGCCGCGACGCGCGCCTCGGCCAGCTGCGCGGCGAGATCGAGACGCACTTTGCCGTGCTGACGCTGGACGGCGCCGCCAACAGCGGCAAGGCCGGGCCGACGCTCGACAACGAGCCGTCGGACGACCAGCTGCGGCTGATGTTCACCTGCTGCTATCCGGCGATCCCGCCGGAGGCCCGCGTCGCGCTGACGCTGAAGGCCGTCTGCGGCTTCGGCACGGCCGAGATCGCCCGTGCCTTCCTGATCAGCGAGCCGACGGTGGCGCAGCGCCTGGTCCGCGCCAAGCGCCGTATCCGCGATGCCGGCATCGCCTACGAGGTGCCGGGCGGCCAGGCTCTGACGGCGCGGCTCGACGCCGTGCTGGACGTCATCTACCTGATGTTCAACGAGGGCTATCTGCGCCACCGGGGCGACGACCTGGTCTCGACCGATTTGTGTCACGAGGCCATCCGCCTGGCCGCGATGCTGACGGCCACGCCGGTGACCGACACGCCAGTCACCCATGCGCTGCTGGCGTTCCTGATGTTCCAGGCGGCCCGGCTGCCGGCGCGCACCGACGGCGCCGGCGACGTGCTGCTGCTGGCCGAGCAGGACCGCGACGCCTGGGACCGCGACCTGATCCGCGCCGGCCACGGCCATCTGGAACAGGCGATGGGCGCAGGCCGGCTGAGCGCCTATCACCTGGAGGCCGGGATCGCCGCCTGCCACGTGTCCGCGGCGACGGATGGCGACACCGACTGGTCCCACATCCTGTCGCTCTACACGCTGCTGCTCGAGCTGCGGCCGTCGCCCGTCGTCGCCCTCAATCGCGCCGTTGCCGTGGCCATGGTCGACGGGCCGGCCGCCGGACTGGCCGCCATCGAGACGATCAAGGACGACCCGGCGCTTGCCGCCTATCCGTTTCTGCCGGCGACACGCGGCGAGCTGTTCCTGCGCGCCGGCGACCACACGGCCGCCGCCGCGTGCTTCCGCGACGCCCTGTCGGCCGCCCAGAACGCGGCTCAGCGCCGCCTGATGATGCGCAAGCTCGCCGCCTGCGATGCGGGCATGAACGGTTGAACCTGTTGAACCTGAACCGATGGAGGAAGCGATGAGTGACGTAAAGATCTATGGCCCACCGCAAAGCACCTACGTGCGCTCCGCCCGCATGGCATGCGAGGAGAAGGGCGTGGCCTACACACTGGAGCCGGTCGAGCTGCACAGCGACGCGCACCGTGCCCTGCACCCCTACGGCAAGGTGCCGATCATGCACCACGGCGACATCAAGCTCTACGAGACCAGCGCGATCTGCCATTACGTCGACAAGGCGTTCAACGGGCCACCGCTGCAGCCCGGCGATCGCCACGCCTATGGCGTCATGGAGCAGTGGATCAGCATAGTCAACTGCTACATCTATAACGACGCGATCGTGCGCTACGTGCTGCAGTACATCTTTCCCAAAGGCGCGGACGGCCAACCCGACCGCGCTGCGATCGATGCGGCGCTGCCCGACATCACGCGCGATCTCGACCTGCTGAACGACGCGCTTGGCAACGGCATTTACATTGCCGGCGATGCGCTGAGTCTCGCCGATTTGTTGGTCGCGCCGATACTGTTCTATCTCAGTCAGTTCCCCGAGAGCGGCGAGCTGGTTCAGGCCCGCCCGAACATCGTCCGCGCCGGCGGCGCCATGCACGACCGGCCGAGCTTCCAGGCCACGATGCCGCCAGCGCCGCCGTCGGACTGACCGGAGCGCAACGCCATTGCCCGCCCCGGATATCGGGGCGGGCAGCCGCCGGGACGCACCACTCACACGGAAAAACCGCGCCCGAAACACGCCAAGAGCATGCTTCGACAGGCTCAGCATGAGGTGTTCGGCGAAGTCAGCCCGATGGCCTCACCCTGAGCCTGTCGAAGGGTGAGGCGCGGCGCCCGCTACGCGGCACTCACCTCGTGCAGCAGCGGCGTGTCCGCGGCGAGGCGGCGGCAGTTCTCGACGGCGACGGCGAGGCTGCGGTCCAGGGTCTCCATGGTGATCCAGGCGACATGCGGCGCGACGACGACGTTGTCGAGCGTCAGCAGCGGGTTGTCCGGCGCGACCGGCTCCGCCGCGAACACGTCGAGCGCGGCGGCGCGCAGCCGGCCGGCGCTGAGCGCCGCGACCAGCGCGTCCTGATCGACGAGGCCGCCGCGCGCCGTGTTGACTAGGATGGCGCCCGGCTTCATGGCGGCCAGGGCCGCCGTGTCTATCACGCCGTCGGTGTCGGGCGTCAGCGGCACGTGCAGCGAGACGATGTCGCTTTCGGCCAGCAAGTCGGCGAGTGTGCGCCAGTCGCCGACGGCGTCGGCCTTGGCCGTCCTGGCGGTGTAGACGACGCGGGCCCCGAGTGCCGCGAGCATCGGCGCCAGCAGCCGCGGCACGGCGCCATAGCCGACCAGGCCGACGGTGCGGCCGCCAAGCTCGACAAGGTCGTCCTGCACCGCGGCGTCCCAGGCCCAGCCGGCGCCGGCCCGCGTCGCCCGGTCGAACGCCGGCAGCCGGCGCAGCGCCGCGAGCATCAGCGCCAGGGTCATTTCGGCGACGGCACGGCTGTTCGTGCCCGGCATGTTGCAGACCCGGATCGCGCGCGCCGCCGCGGCCGCGAGGTCGATCGTGTTGACGCCGACGCCGATCTTCTGGATCAGCCGCAGCTTCGGCGCGCCGGCGATGACCGCCGCCGTCACCGGCTTCAGCACGTGCCACAGCACCTCGGCCTCGCGCATCAGCGCGGCAAAGGCGTCGTCGTCGGATACCGCACAGGCACGCACGCTCAGGCCTTCGTCGGCCAGTGCCGCCAGGCGGACCTGGAGCGCGGGCCCGGCGTCGTAGTGGAAGACGACGTTCATCGGCACGCAGGGGCGAGAGAGTTGGAGCGGGCGATGGGAATCGAACCCACGACATTCAGCTTGGGAAGCTGACGTTCTGCCTCTGAACTACGCCCGCTTGGGTGGGCGCGAGTCTACCCAGCGGTCGCTCCGCCGACAAGCTCGTACACGACGATTCACCGTCGGACGGTGAGCGAACGCTCACAGGTAGCGGTTGCGGATCGTGATCTTGAGCGAGTCGAGCAGCACCGCGGCCAGCACCAGCAGGCCGCGGATCACCTGCATGAACTGCGGCGGCAGGCCCATGACGTTGATCGCCGTGTCGATGGAGCTGAGCAGCAGCACGCCGGCGAACACGCCGCTCAGCCGGCCGACGCCGCCCTGCAGACTGACGCCGCCGATGACGACGGCAGCAAACGCCTCGAACAGCATGCCGAAGCCGAGGTTGGGCGTCGCCCCGTTGGTGCGCGCCGCCAACAGCCAGCCGGCGAACGCGGCCAACAGGCCGGACAGGATGAACACCTGGATCAGCAGGCGCTTGACCGGAATGCCGGCGCGGAACGGCGCCGTCGGGTTGCCGCCGACGAGGTAGATGTGCCGCCCGAACGTCGTGCGCGTCAGCACGACATGAAAAACCACGTAAGTGGCGATCAGCAGGAACACGAGCAGCGGCAGGCCGAAGATCGTCGCCCCGGCGATCGCCCTCAGCGAATCCGGCAGGCCATAGACCGAGCGGCCGCCGGTCAGCATGAGGCCGGCACCGCGGATGCCGATGAAGCCGGCCAGGGTGACGATGAAGGCGCTGATCTGCAGGTGCGCCACCAGGAAACCGTTGCCGAGGCCGATCAGCGCACCGAACGCCAACGCCGCCGGCAGGGTCAGCCATGGATTTATGTCGATGCCCAGCCCGGCACCGCCGGAAGCGATGAAAAACGCCGTCAGCATGGCGCCGAAGGCCATGACCGATTCGATCGACAGGTCCAGGTGGCCGGCGATAATCACCAGCGACAGGCCGACGGCGAGGATGCCGACGAACGTCGCCTGGCGCAGGATGTTGATGAAGATGCCGATCTGGAAGAACCGGTCGATGGTCAGCGAAAAGCCGATCAGCACGACCAGCAGGATGAACCAGACGAGATGGTCGAGGAAAAACGTGAGCAACCGCCGCCGATCGAGCAGCGTCGGTGGAGTCGCACTGTGGGTCGGGCTCTGCGCGGTCATTGGGGGCTCGTGAGGGATCGGCGCGGCTGTTGTGGGGCTCTTCTAAGTTCGCCCCCCACCCCGACCCTCCCCCCCTTGGGGGGGGGGAGCAAGGCGGCGCCATGCTCAGCATCTCCCTCCCCCCAAGGGGGGAGGGTCGGGGTAGGGGGCGAACCTTCAGCACGCGAACAAGGCCACCGGGGCGAGTGTGCCCTCGCCCCGGTTCGTTTGGCCGAAGCTACTGGACCGGCACGACCGGACTGGTCGGCGGCTGCAGGTTGCCCCAGAACTTGCTTTCGTCGACGTTGGCCGGTGTGATCGTGGCGCCCGGCAGCGCCAGGTTCGGGCCCCACGCCTCCATCGTCAACGTGCCATCGAGGCCGATGACGTCGTAGGTGCCGGTCTCGAGCTTGTCGCCGGCGACCAGCTTGTCGACGAACATCGCCAAGCCCCAGACCTGGGCGTACAGCGGCTGCTCGATCTCGGCCTGCAGCCAGCCCTTGCGGATCAGATCGAGGCCAACCGGCGCGCCGTTCGAGCTGACCATCATGATCTCGCCGGGTTGCCGGCCCTGGGCCTCGAGCACCGCCTGAACGGCGCCGGACAGATGCGCGGCGTGGGAGAAGATGAGGTCGATGTCGCTGTGCACCAGCAGCTGGTTCTCGGCGATGTCGGCGGCGTTCGTCGCCTCCCACTGCATGGCGGCGTTCGTGATCAGCTCGATGTCGGGATAGGCCGCCATCTTCTCCTCGAAGCCCTGCTGGATGTCGAGGGTATAGCTGTCGCCGGGATCGCCGAGGATCTGCAGCACCTTGCCCTTTGCCGAGCCATGCCGTTCTTCCAGCAGCCGCTTGATCTCGCCGGCGGCGATGCGACCGATGTCGACGTTGCCGGAGACCGACGTCAGATCGACCTCGACGCTGCGGATCAGGCGGTCGAAGACCAGCACCGGAATGCCGGCGGCCCGGGCCTTCTCGATGCCCGGCACGACGGCGTCGAAGTCGACCGCGTTGAGCACGATCGCCTGCGGCCCCAGCTCGACCGCGTCGTCGAACTGGTTGAGCTGGACGTCGGCCCGGTTCTGGGCGTCGAGCGACGTCACCTTGTAGCCGAGCTGCGAGAACGAGGCCTCGATGGCCTTTTGCGATTCGGTCTGGAACTCGTCGAGCAAGGTCGGGATCAGGTAGATGACCTCGCCCTTGTCCTGGGCCTGCGCGGCCCCTGGCAGCGCCAACAGCAACGCGCCGACGGCCAGAATACTCCCAAGTGATTTCTTCATCTCTTCACTCCCTGTCTGGTTGGATTGATCCCTCTTGTTCTTATGGCCTTTTCTTATTGTGTCGCCCGCCGCGCGGCATGCTGGATTATCTCACCGGTGATCATCGTCACCACCTCTTCCGGGCTGGTCTCGCCGATCGGCTTGGCGCCGGTGATCTGGCCATGGCGCAGCACGACGACCCGGTCGGCGACCTGAAAGGCGTGCAGCATGTTGTGGGTGATGACGATGACGGCGATGCCCTGTTGCTTGACGCGGTTGACCAGATCCAGCCCGCGCCGCGTTTGTTCGACGCCGAGCGCCGCAAACGGCTCATCCAGCAGCACCAGCTTACCGCCCCAATGGACGAAGCGGCAGAGCTCGATCGCCTGCCGCTGGCCGCCGGACAGATGCTCGACGTTCGTGCGCACGGACGGCACGTGGCTGCCGATGTCGCGCAGCGCCTGCTCGGTCTCGACCTGCATCTCGCGCTCGCGCAGGAACTTGATGCCGAGGATATTGTGCGCGAGCTCGCGTCCCATGAAGAAGTTGGCGACGACGTCGACGTTCATGCACAGCGACAGGTCCTGATAGACCGTCTCGATGCCGGCGGCCTTGGCGGCCGAGGGGTTCTGCAGGCGAATTGGGCGCCCTTCGAACAACAGCGCGCCGGCGTCGGGCGTGATGCTGCCGGAGATGATCTTGATCAGCGTCGACTTGCCGGCACCGTTGTCGCCGAGCAGGGCCACGACCTCGCCGGCATGCACGTCGAACGACACATCGTCGAGCGCCCGCACGGTCCCGAAACTCTTCGAGATCCCGTCGACGCGCAGGACAGGCGATGCCTCGCTTGCGACCCGGTTCATCCGTGTGTCCATCAGTCGTTCAGCACCGCCGCACGCGCCCGGGAGCGGACAGCGACCGCCGGGTGGAGCTGGCCAAGACCGGGATTAACTCATTTGCCCGGCACGATGTCCAGATCCTGGGCTTCCGGCAGGATCTGGCCGCCATCGACGACGATCGTCGTGCCGGTGACGTAGGCCGCCTCGTCCGAAGCCAGATAGAGGCAGGCGTAGGCGACGTCGCGCGGGGTGCCCAGACGGCCGAGCGGCACCGATGCCTCCATCGCCTTGATGTACGCCTCGCTGCGCTGGGCCTGGGCGCCCTCGGTCAGGATATTGCCGGGCTCGACGCCGTTCACGGTGATGCCGTATTGGGCGAACTCGATCGCCGCGGCGCGGATGAAGCCGTTGATGCCGCCCTTGCTCGCCGAGTAATGGCCGTGGCCCGGGGCGCTGACCCGCGGCCCGGTGATCGATGACGTGAACACCATGCGGCCGTGGCCCTGCGCCTTCATCGGCGCCAGACATGCCTGCGCGGCCAGGAACGTGCCGCGCAGGTTGACCGCCAGCACCTTGTCCCACTCGGCGACGGTGATGTCCTCGATCAGGGTCCACGGATAGATGCCGGCGTTCTGAACCACGATATCAACGCCCCCGAAGCGCTCGCACGCCGCCTCGACCAGCGCCACCACGTCCGCCTGGCTGGCCGCATCGGCCCGCTGGAAGGCGGCCTCGCCGATGGCATTCAGCCGCGCCGCCTGCGCCGTGCCGGCCGCCACGTCGATGTCGGCGATCAGCGCGCGCGCGCCCTGTTCGACGAAGACCTCGGCGATACCCGCGCCGATGCCCTGGGCCGCGCCGATGACGATCGCCGATTTGCCGGCCAGCCGGCCCGCCATCGCCCGCCTCCCCCGTCAGTCCGGCCAGGCGAGCAGCCGCTGCACCAGCCGCTGCCGGCGCGCACCGAACGTCTCGTCGGGGGCATCGGTGGCCGCGGCGAGTGCCGCGACGATGCGCGCGGCGACGACCTCGGCCTCGCCGTCGCGCAGATTGCAGGGATCGAGCTCGAACAAGCCGTGCTCGAGGAACTCGTCGCGAACGATGACCGGCGGCTCGCCAGCGGCCAGGGCATCGGCCACCGCCCAGGCCGTCATGCCGGCCGTGCCCGCA
Organism: Alphaproteobacteria bacterium; assembly: GCA_965261585.1. GTDB lineage: Bacteria > Pseudomonadota > Alphaproteobacteria > UBA6615 > UBA6615 > CBDHDN01. Next base: position 11,637 of record CBDHDN010000083.1, on the reverse strand, counting down.
TCGACATGGACGCGCAGGCGCTCGATCGGATTACCCGTCGGGTCCGGCGACGGCGCCAGCCGCAGGCCGCGCTGGCCGCCCAGCTGCCCCTGCCAGAGGGCGACGATCGCCTGCCCGCGCTGGCGCGCCGCGCCGTGATCGCGCCCGGCCCAGGCGTCCAGCGCGGCGATCGTGCCGACGATGCCCTCCTTGCCGACCTTCATGCCGCGGCCGATACCGTGGCTCTGCAGATAGGCGGCGCGCACCAGCGGCTTGGTGCCGGCCACGATGCCGGCTGTCGCACCGCCGAGGAACTTGTGTGCGCTGTAGATGGCGACGTCGGCGCCGCGCGCCAGGAAACCGCGCAGATCGTATTCGGCGGCGACGTCGGCGATCACCGGGATGCCCTTTGGCCGACATGTGGCGGCAACGTCCTCGAGCGGGATCTGGCCGTGCTGGACGGTCTGATGCGACACGACGAAGACGACCGCCGCGGTCCGCTCCGTCAGCCTGGCGGCGAGCTGGTCGGCGCGCGCCTCGTTGACGGTCCCGACCGGCACGACGGTCGCGCCGGCCAGCCGTATCGCCTGCTCCAGCGGCGCGCTGTAGTGACAGAGATGGCCGAGCTGGACCGGCACTTCGCTCGGCATGCCGGTCGTGTCCGGCAGCTGCTCGATCCGCGCCAGATCCGCGCCGGTCATGGCGCCCGCGACGGCGATCGTGATGCCGGCCGAGGCGCTGGCGGTCACGCAGCCGGCCGCCGCGCCCGTGGCTTGGGCGATCGCCGCGCTGGCCCGACGCTGCACCGCGTCGATCGAGACGAACGCCGGCAGGACCGTGGCGACGGCGTCGACGACCGCCGGCACGGCGCGGGACGCGCCGAGACTGGTCATGGTTCCGGCCGCGTTGATCAACGGCGCGATGGCAAACGCGTCATGCATGGCATCAGTCCACCCGCTCGGACGCCGTCCCGTCAAGGGCCACGGTCCTCAACCGACACAACCGGCCAAAACCGGCGCTTTCGGTTCGGAACAGCCACTAGCAAAGGTGGAATCAACACGCTAGCCTTGGCTCCGCGCTGGCAAAATCCGGCGCGGCGACACATATGCATGGCTTTGGAGCCGACAGCGGGCGCCCGACCAGGAATGTACGAAACAACGACCCACGCCATAAGCGTCCGCGTCAAGCCCGTTTACCTCGAGGACCAGTCCTCACCGGCGGAGGGCCGCTACGTCTGGGCCTACCACGTGCGGATCGAGAACCGCGGCGACCGGACCGTGCAGCTGCGCAGCCGCTATTGGCGCATTACCGACGCCCTTGGCCGTGTGCAGGAGGTCCGCGGCGAGGGCGTTGTCGGCGAGCAACCGGTCCTTGAGCCCGGCGAGGCGTACGAATATATGAGCGGCACGCCGCTCGATACGCCATCTGGAATCATGGCCGGCACCTATCAGATGGAAACGGCATCGGGGGAGTTTCTAGACATCGAGATCCCGCCCTTCTCTCTCGACAGTCCCCACCAGCCGGTGCGGCTGAACTGAACGGCGGCACAGCAATCTCGATCATGGTCGGCGGCTGAAACCGGCCGGTAACCTGGCGAATAAGGGGAGTGGAGTGACTGTTACCAAAGCGACGAGTGCCGAGGCATTGACCAGACACGCGCACAAAGCAGCGGACCTATCGGCGGCCCGGCCCTCGCGGGCGCAGGCCGAGCAGGCGGTCCGCACACTGATCGGCTGGGCCGGCGACGACGCATCCCGCGAGGGCCTGATCGACACGCCCGCCCGCGTCGTGCGCTCCTATGAAGAGTTCTTCGCCGGTTACAACGAGGACCCGGTCGAGATCCTGCAACGCACATTCGAAGAGACCAGCGGCTATGACGAGATGGTGCTGTTGCGCGACATTCGCTTCGAATCCCATTGCGAGCACCATATGGTGCCGATCGTCGGCCGGCTGCACATCGGCTATCTGCCGGACCAGCGGGTCGTCGGCATCAGCAAGCTGGCGCGGGTCGCCGAGATCTATGCCAAGCGCCTGCAGATCCAGGAGAAGCTGACGGTCGAGATCGCCGCCGCGATCGACGGCGTCCTGAAGCCGAAGGGGGTCGCCGTCGTCGTCGTGGCGCAGCACGAATGCATGACGACCCGCGGCATCCACAAGCCCGGGGTCGGCATGGTGACGAGCCACATGCTGGGCGTGTTCCGCACCCAGCCCGAGACGCGGCGCGAGTTCCTGTCCCTGATCGGACCGACCATACCGGGGGCCTAGCGCCAGGTATCGTCGGCGACCGGCGCCCACAGCGAACTGGACAGCGGCCGCGAATCGCCCGATCATCCCCGCGTCCTGAGCCCGGCGCCGCTAACGCCCAGGCGAGCTAGCGCCCGCGCGCCCATCAGCACGGTCGGACCACGGTGCCCGATTTTCGGCCGGTCCTGTTCACCCTCGGCATCCTGCTCACCACCCTGGCCCTGGCCATGGTCGTGCCGGCGATTGTCGATTTGTCCGTCGGCAACCCGGACTGGCAGGTCTTTCTGGCGTCGGCCGGCCTGACGCTGTTCATCGGCGTCGCGCTGACCCTGTCGACGCGCGGCGGCGACATGAAGGTGGGCATCCGCCAGGCCTTCCTGCTGACGACCCTCAGTTGGATTGCCGTCGCCGCGTTCGGCGCGCTGCCGTTTCAATTCGCCGGCCTCGGCATGGACTACAGCGACGCCTTCTTCGAGGCCATGTCCGGCATCACGACGACGGGATCGACGGTCATCATCGGCCTCGACACGGCGCCGCCGGGCATCCTGTTGTGGCGGGCGGTGCTGCAGTGGCTCGGCGGCATCGGCATTATCGTCATGGCGGTAGCCGTGCTGCCGATGCTGCGCGTCGGCGGCATGCAGCTGTTCCGCACCGAAAGCTCCGACGCCTCGGAGAAGGTGCTGCCGCGCGCGGCCCAGATCGCCACCGGCGTCGGCGCGATCTACCTGGCCCTGACGCTCGTCAACGCGGCCGCCTATTGGGGCGCCGGCATGCCCGGCTTCGACGCCATCGCCCACGCCATGACGACGATCGCGACAGGTGGCTTTTCCACCTCCGACGACTCGGTCGGCCACTTCCGCAGCGCCGCCGTCGACTGGATCGCCATCGTCTTCATGATCGTCGGCAGCCTGCCGTTCGTGCTCTACCTGCAGGCCCTGCGCGGGCGCCCACTGGCGCTCGTAACCGACAGCCAGGTCCGCTCGTTCATCGTCTTCGTCGTCGCCGTCGTGCTGATCGTCGCAATCCTTCTGGGCGTCAAGAACGGCGTGCCTTTCGGGCGGGCCCTGCGGCTGTCGGCCTTCAACACGATCTCGATCATCACCGGCACCGGCTACGCGACCGCGGCGTTCGATACGTGGGGCAACTTTGCCGTCATGATCTTCTTTCTCGTCATGTTCGTCGGCGGCTGCGCCGGTTCGACGACCTGCGGCATCAAGATCTTCCGCTTCCAGGTGCTCTACGCGACGGCGGCGGCCCAGATCAAGCGGCTGTTGCAGCCGCACGGCGTGTTCATTCCGTACTACAACCGGCGGCCGATCGGCGAAGCCGTGGCGCTGTCGGTGATGAGCTTCTTCTTCCTCTACGCCCTCGTTTTCGTCGCCCTGGCGACGGCGCTCGGCGTCATCGGACTGGACTTTCTGACCGCCGTGTCGGGTGCGGCGACGGCGATCTCCAACGTCGGGCCGGGCCTCGGCCCGGTGATCGGTCCGTCCGGCACCTTCACCGACCTGCCCGACACGGCAAAGTGGGTCCTATCGGCCGGCATGCTGCTCGGCCGGCTCGAGCTGTTCACGATCCTCGTGCTGTTCGCCCCGTCCTTCTGGCGCAACTGAGGCCGACGTTGGCCGGCACGACCCATACGCCCGAGGCAATGCTGGAGCGGCTCGTCGCCTTCGACACGACGTCGGCCAAGTCGAACCTGGCGCTGATCGAGTTCGTGCGCGACTACCTGGCGGGCCACGGCGTTGCCAGCCGGCTGGTCCATGACGAAACCGGCGCCAAGGCGAACCTGGTGGCGACGCTGGGCCCCCAGCGCGCCGGCGGCGTCGCCTTGTGCGGCCATACCGACGTCGTGCCGGTGACGGGCCAGAGCTGGGACACCGAGCCGTTCGCGCTGGCCCGCCGCGGCGCCGCCGGCGAGCGCCTGTACGGCCGCGGCACCGCCGACATGAAGAGCTTCATCGCCGTCGTCCTGGCGCTGGTGCCGGAGGTCCTGGCGGCGCGGCCGCGGACGCCGCTGCACGTCGTGCTGTCCTATGACGAGGAGGTCGGCTGCTTCGGCATGCGCCGCCTGCTCGACCATCTGGGCGACGCATTGCCGCGGCCCGAGATCGCCATCATCGGCGAGCCGACACAGATGTGCGTCGTTACCGCGCACAAGGGCGTCGCCGTCTTCGAGACCGAGGTGAGCGGTGTCGCCGCGCACTCTTCGGCGCCCGACGCCGGCGTCAACGCGGTCGCCTACGCCGCCGAGATCATCGCGTTCATCTTCCGGCTGGGCGAGGAGCTGCGCGCCGCGGCCGCGCCGGAAAGCGGTTTCGATCCACCCTGGACGACCGTCAACGTCGCCCCGGTCACCGGCGGCACGGCGATCAACATCATCCCGGCCGCCTGCCGCTTTCTGTGGGAATTCCGCACCCTGCCGAACGTCGACGCGGCCGCCCTGCAGGCCCGCGTCGACGCCTTCGTCGCCGCCGAGATCCTGCCGCGCATGGCGGCGGCGCCCGGCGCCGCCGGCCAGGCCGGGGTCGGCGTGACGTCGCGCGCGCTGTGTACGGTGCCCGGCCTGCGGCCCGAGCCCGGCTCGGCCGCCGAGACCCTGGTCACGCGCCTGACCGGCGCCAACCGCACCCACACCGTCGCGTTCGCCGCCGAGGCCGGCATGCTGCAGCGCAGCGAGATCTCCACCGTGATCTGCGGGCCCGGCGACATCGCCCAGGCGCACCAGCCCAACGAATGGATCGCCCGGGCGCAGATCGATGCCTGCGTCGCCTTCATGCGCCGCCTGATCGAGTGGGCGGCGGGTTAGAGCACATCCGGTTTAGACGGAATATCCTGCATTGACGAGGTAGTTTCTGCATTCGGTTGGAGAGAATTCATCGAGGGCGTTTCCAATTGCCCGCCAGAGGTCATCGACGGTTCTGGCGCCGACCTTGCGGAGAATGGCTTTGAGCTTGGCGAAGACCTGTTCGATGGGATTGAGATCGGGGCTGTAGGGCGGCAGGTAGAGCGGGGTTGCGCCGACCGCCTCAATGGCCTCGTGTACGCCGGCGACCTTGTGGGAGGAGAGGTTGTCCATGATGACGATGTCGCCCGCGGACAGGGTCGGGACCAGGGCTTGCTGGACCCAGGCAAGGAAGCTTGCGCCGTTGATCGGGCCATCGAAAACGCAGGGCGCGGTGATCCGGTCGTGACGCAGGGCGGCAATGAACGTGGTTGTCTTCCAGTGGCCATGGGGAATGGCCGCCACCACCCGTTCGCCGCGCGGTGCCCGGCCATAACGCCGGGCCATGTTCGTCCGCGCCCAGGTCTCGTCGAGAAAGACCAGCCGTTCGGCAATCAGCCCAGGTTGCTCGTTGCGCCAAGTGGCTCGCGCCGCCGCGACGTCAGGGCGCTCCTGCTCGGCGGCGTGGGCTGTCTTTTTTTGCGACTCAGCCCCTGAGCCAGAAGAAAGTCGCCAAGCGTCGAGCGCTTCGCCTCGATCCCCTCGGCGGCCAGCAAGACGCAAAGCTCGTCAATGGTGATGTCGCAATTCTCCATCACCAGAGCCCGAATGCGATCGCCATGGGGAGCCAGTTTCGATTTCTTCCAGCCACCGTATTTGTCGGCTTTGATCGTGCCCCGCTGCTTCCAACGCTGCATCAGCTTCACAACAAAGCTGATGCTCACATCAAATTGCTTCGCCGCCGCATTGCGAGAGGTCCCCGATTCAACAACTCGAACAACTCGTTCACGAAGATCTTCCGAATAAGGTCGTGTCATCCATGGCTGGCCTCCTTTAACCCAGCTCATAGCTTGAATCACTTTTTGCGACCCTTGGGAATCCCCTTTTTGATTCTGTCTATGCCGGACCCGCTCTAGAGCACATCCGGTTTAGACGGAATATCCTGCATTGACGAGGTAGTTTCTGCATTCGGTTGGAGAGAATTCATCGAGGGCGTTTCCAATTGCCCGCCAGAGGTCATCGACGGTTCTGGCGCCGACCTTGCGGAGAATGGCTTTGAGCTTGGCGAAGACCTGTTCGATGGGATTGAGATCGGGGCTGTAGGGCGGCAGGTAGAGCGGGGTTGCGCCGACCGCCTCAATGGCCTCGTGTACGCCGGCGACCTTGTGGGAGGAGAGGTTGTCCATGATGACGATGTCGCCCGCGGACAGGGTCGGGACCAGGGCTTGCTGGACCCAGGCAAGGAAGCTTGCGCCGTTGATCGGGCCCATCGAAAACGCAGGGCGCGGTGATCCGGTCGTGACGCAGGGCGGCAATGAACGTGGTTGTCTTCCAGTGGCCATGGGGAATGGCCGCCACCACCCGTTCGCCGCGCGGTGCCCGGCCATAACGCCGGGCCATGTTCGTCCGCGCCCAGGTCTCGTCGAGAAAGACCAGCCGTTCGGCAATCAGCCCAGGTTGCTCGTTGCGCCAAGTGGCTCGCGCCGCCGCGACGTCAGGGCGCTCCTGCTCGGCGGCGTGGGCTGTCTTTTTTTGCGACTCAGCCCCTGAGCCAGAAGAAAGTCGCCAAGCGTCCGAGCGCTTCGCCTCGATCCCCTCGGCGGCCAGCAAGACGCAAAGCTCGTCAATGGTGATGTCGCAATTCTCCATCACCAGAGCCCGAATGCGATCGCCATGGGGAGCCAGTTTCGATTTCTTCCAGCCACCGTATTTGTCGGCTTTGATCGTGCCCCGCTTGCTTCCAACGCTGCATCAGCTTCACAACAAAGCTGATGCTCACATCAAATTGCTTCGCCCGCCGCATTGCGAGAGGTCCCCGATTCAACAACTCGAACAACTCGTTCACGAAGATCTTCCGAATAAGGTCGTGTCATCCATGGCTGGCCTCCTTTAACCCAGCTCATAGCTTGAATCACTTTTTGCGACCCTTGGGAATCCCCTTTTTGATTCTGTCTATGCCGGACCCGCTCTAGCGCCGGCCACGAAGGCACAGAGAAGACAGAGAAAAACGAAACCCCGGACGAAGATCCGGGGTCCATTCACACAGATCAAGGTGAGCGCGCGATAGACCCCGGACCTCAGCACGCCTTCGCGCACTCAGATGTCTCGCGTTCATGGACCCCGGATCTTCGTCCGGGGTTTCATTTTTTCCTAGTCTCTGTGCCTCTGTGGTTCAACCTGCGCCCGCGCCCAGCAGCGTCAACGTCGCGGCGGCCATGACCTTGGCGCTGTCGATCATGTCGTCGATGTCGATGTACTCGTCGGGCTGGTGGGCCAGCTCCAGCAGGCCGGGGCCGTAGGCGACGCAGTCCTTGAGGTGGCCGACGCGGACAACGTGCTTCTGGTCGTAGGTGCCGGGCGAGGCGACGTGGCGCGGCGCCAGCGCCATGACGCTGGCTATTGCGTCGCTGAGGGCCCGCACGACCGGCGCGTCGGCGTCGGTCATCGTCGGCGGCACCGACCACAGCTCGCGCAGGCCGTAGTCGAAGTCCGGCCGCTCGCGCCGCAGCGCCTCGAGCAGTGCTACGATTTCGGCCCGCACCTCGTCCTCCGACTCCTCGATCAGATAGCGCCGGTCGAGCACGAGCCGGCAGCGGTCGGCGACCAGCGCCGAGGGAAAGCCGTCGGTCTCGGCCTGCTCGGCGAGCCCGCCATGGACCGAGTTGAAGTTGAGCGTCGACTGACGCGCGCCGTCGGGGATCACCGGCATCGCGGTGCGGCGCTGGTTGAGCCTGGGGGTGAGCTCGTCCTCCACCTTGGCCATGAACGCGGCCATGCCGCTGATCGCCGAGGTGCCGAGGAACGGCATCGAGCCGTGGGCAATGCGGCCGCGCACCTTGACCTCGGCCCACCAGACGCCGCGGTGGCCGAGGCACACGCAGTCCTTGTTGAGCGGCTCGGGGATGATCACGTGGTCGACGCGCGGCCGCGAGAAGTAGCCGCGCTCGGCCAGCCAGGCGACGCCGGCATAGCCGCCGCTCTCCTCATCGACGGTGCCCGAGACCTCGAGCGCGCCGGCGAATGGCACGCCGGCCTCGAGGATCGCCTCGACGGCGATGATGCTGGCGGCGAGGCCGCCCTTCATGTCGCAGGCGCCGCGGCCATAGACGCGGCCGTCGCGGACGACGCCGGCGAACGGCTCGACGGTCCAGCCCGCGCCAGCGGCGACGACGTCGATGTGGCTATTGAAGTGCACGCAGGCGCCGGGGCCGGCGCCCTCGATGCGGGCGACGACGTTGGTGCGCGGATAGCGGTCGCTGTCGCCGCGGGCGCCCTCGGCGCGCAGATACTCGACGGCGAAGCCGCGCCCGGCCAGCCGCCGGCCGAGATAGAGGCAGCAGTCCTGGTAGGCGTCGCCCGACGGATTGACCGTGGGCATGCGGATGAGGTCGCGGGTCAGCGCCACCACGTCGTCGCGCTTGCCGCCGATCCGGGCCAGCACGGCATCGATCTGCTGCGAGCCAGACATGCCGGCAGGCTAGAGGGCGGCCCCCGGCCGGTCAACGCGGGGGCGTCCGAGGCGGCGTCAGCGGCGGTGGGCGACGATGAACAGGCGGCGGAACGGAAACAGGGTGGTGCCGTCGGGGGCGGGCTGGGTAGGCCTCGGCCATGGCGGCGGTGTAGCGGGCGAGGAACTCGGGCTGGGCGGCTGCATCGAGGGCGGCGAGGTAGCGGCGCAGGCCGGTCGCCCTGGTCCAGGCGACGACCGGGTCGGAGCCGGTCAGCACGTGCAAGTACTGGCTCTCCCAGATGTCCATGTCGGTCATGGCGGCTGCGAGCATCGCGTAGTAGTCGGCCGGCGCGGCCACCGGGTCGGTGCGGATCCTATCCCTGATCGCGTCCCACCAGGGCGCGGCGGCGGTGCGCATCCCGACATGCGCGGGGCTGGCGTAGTTGCGCGGCATCTGCACGGCGAGCACGCCGCCGGGCGCCAGCGCCGCGGCGAGCCGCGCGAACAGGCCGACATGGTCCGGCAGCCAGTGCAGCGCCGCGTTGGAGAACACCACCTCGGCGGGCTCAGCCGGCTGCCAATGGGCCATGTCGGCCTCGATCCACTCGATCCCATCGTCGCCGGCGGCGCCGGCGGGCGCGCCGGCGCGGGCCGCCGCGAGCATCGCGGCCGAGCTGTCGATGCCGACGATCCGCGCGGCCGGCCTGCGGCTGGCCAGCAGCCGCGTCACCGGGCCGTTGCCGCAGCCCAGATCGTAGACCAGCCGCGGTGCGTCCAGATCGATCCGGGCCAACAGGTCAAGCGCCGGGCGGACGCGCGGGCCGGCGAACTTGCCGTACTGCTGCGGGTCCCACGCCGGGATGCGTTCCGTCGCCGCCACCGGCCGCCCTACCCCTGTTTCGGCAGCTCGAGGCGGAACAGGGTGCCGTCGTCGCCGCTGACGACGAGGGCGATGTCGCCGCCATGGGCGCGCATGACGTCGCGCGTGATGGCAAGGCCGAGGCCGGTGCCGCCGGCGCGGGCGGGTGCCGGAGAACGCCTTGAACAGGTTCTCGCGCACCGAGTGCGGGATACCCGGACCGTCGTCGGCGACGTCGATGCAGATCATGTCGGCGCTGTTGGTCACGCTGACGCGCACTTCCTTGGCGCCGGCCTCGATGGCGTTGCGCGCCAGGTTGGCGAAGACGCGATAGAGCTGGTCGCGGTCGGCCTCGACGACCAGGTCGTCGTCGATCGCGTTGGCGATCGGCGCCCGGCTGGACCGCAGCGCCGCCAGATCACCGGCGACCTCGTCGACCAGATTGGCCAGGCGAAAGCGCGTGCACTGCAGCTGCGAGCCCTCGTCGCGGGCAAAGCTCAGCGTCTGGGTGCATAGATTGATGGCCCGGTCGATCGACTGCACGAGCGCCGGCGCAATGCGCTTCACGTCCGGGTCATCGACTCGGGCGAGCCGGTCCGACATCAGGACGGCCGTCGACAGGATACCGCGCAGATCGTGGTTGATCTTACTGACCGCGGAGCCGAGCGCCGCCAGATGGTTCTTCTGGCGCAGCGACGCGCGCAGGTCCTTCTGCATGTCCACGAGCACCGACTGGGCGACGCCGATCTCGTCGCGGCGGGTCGTCGGCTGCAGCCCGGCGGTCGCATCCTCCGGATTGCGCGCGAACTCTGTGACACCCTCGGTGATCGCACGCATCGGCCGCACCATCATCCATTGCAGCGTGAAATACAGCAACGCCCCGGTGATGGCCGAGATGACGAGCGACAACAGCAGGATGTTGCGCGAGTAGATCAGCATCTCGTGGCGCAGCGGCAGCTCGTCGAGCACGACCTCGACCGTCAGGCCAATGTCGGTGTCCTGCGGCCCCTGGAGCCGGATGATGCGGTTCTCGCTTTGCACCAGAGCGAGAAAGGCGTCGCCGACCTGGCCGAGCAGCGAGCGTTCGCCCAGCGTCACGGTGAGGTCGATCGGCGGCGGGTTGTAGGCCGACAGCAGCAGGCGCACCTGGGGACGCCGCAACACGACGGCATGGGCACCGGCGCTGGCCAACAGACGCACCTTCATCTCGTTGGTGACAAGCTCGGGCGGCGTCGCCTCCAGAACCTGGGTCGCCAGCAGCGCCGCGGCGACCTTCTCCTCCAGCCAGCCCGTGCGGAAGTTGGCCAGCGACGGCGCGTAGATCAGGAACTCCGCCAGCATCACGAAGACGATCGTCAACACCAGCAGGCGCGCCGACAGGCTGCGGGCCAGCCGCGGTAGCGCGCGTTTCCGATCGTCCGCCATGCTGGCTCTTGTATCAGATATGCGCGTGGTTCAGAGACAGGGAAGTGTCGGTCGGCGGGGGGGGGCGCAGTCATGGCCCGGCGACGCGCCGGTCAGCCGAGGCGGCTCAACAGCCGGACGACCCGGCGCGTCCGGTCGGAGAACAGGCTGGGCGTGTAGAACGTGCCGGCGGCGCGCTTGTTGGCCTCGCCCATCGTCGGGTAGGGCGCGATCATGCTGGCCATGGCGCCTATCTTCAGGCGCTGGCTGATCGCCAGCACCCATGAGTGCAACAGCTCGCCGGCGTGGCTGCCGACGATGCCGGCGCCGAGGATGCGGCCGCGCCGCGTCGTCACCGCCTTGACCAGGCCCTCGGTCGCGCGCTCGGCCTGAGCCCGGTCGTTCTCGGTGAACGGCCAGCGCAGCACGCGCACATCGTCGCCATGGGCGTCGCGCGCCGCGGCCTCGCTGAGGCCGACATTGGCCAGCTCCGGATCGGTGTAGGTGACCCAAGGCACGGCCCGGTAGTCGACCTTGGCCGGCAGCCGGAACAGCGCGTTGCGGATGACGATGCCCGCGTGATAGGCGGCCACGTGGGTGAACTGATAGCCGCCGGCGACGTCGCCGACGGCAAAGATGCGTTTGTTCGTCGAGCGCAGGCGGGCGTCGACGCGGATGCCCTTCTTGTCGTAGGCGACGCCGGCGGCCTCCAGATTGAGCCCATCGACATTGGCCGCCCGCCCGGCGGCGACGAGC
>CBDHDN010000082.1:0-19235 GCA_965261585.1 Alphaproteobacteria bacterium | reverse complement strand
TCCCTATACGACGATCTACAATCGGTTTAATCGGTGGAGCAAGCAGGGCATTTGGCTTGGCATGTTCGAGGCGCTGACCGGGACCACTGGAACGATCGGCACGGCCGCGATCGACAGCTCTCATGTCAAGGCGCATCGCTCGGCCGCTGGCGGAAAAGGGGGGCTTTCGAGCAAGCGATCGGGCGCTCACGTGGCGGTCGCACGACCACGCTCCACGCCCTGAGCGATGGCGCAGGACGACCGCGGGTTCTGCTGCTTGCACCGGGAAACGTCCACGATGTGATCATGGCGCCTGAACTGCTGGATGCCGCTGGCCCGATTGCCCGGCTCACAGCCGATAAGGCTTACGACACCAACAAGCTGCGCCGTCTGCTTGCCGAACAGGGCACGGAAGCTGTCATCCCGTCGATTGCCAGGCGCAAGCCCCTGATCCCCCATGATCGCGTCGCTTACCGACAGCGCAACCTCATCGAACGCATGTTCGGCCGTCTCAAGGACTTCCGGCGGATCGCCACCCGCTACGACAAACTCGCCAGAAACTTCCTCGCTGGCGTCGTCCTCGCCGCACTCATCATCTGGTGGATCTAATTGTGTAGCGCACCCGGTTCCTTGGACACAAGTTTGTCTCACGCGGCGGGCCTGATTGAGATCGCGGCGTGCCACGCCTGACGAGCTTGAGCGGGGCTCAGGTAGCCGTTCTTTTCGACGATCCACTGGGCATTGTAGAGTTCGACGAAGTCGCGGACGGCGTCCCGCAGCTCCGCGATGTTGCGGTAGATGCGACCATGGATGATCTGTTCCTTCAGCGTGCGATTGAACCGCTCGGCGACGCCGTTGGTCTGGGGCTCGGCGACGAAGGCGTAGGACGGCTGGATGCCCCAGAACTTGATCTGGTTGGTGAAGTGGTCCGACAGATACTGGGAGCCGTGATCCATCCGCAAGGCCAGCCCCCGAGCCGCGCCGGCCGCGGTCGAGCCATACAGCCCGGCAAGCCCCATGGAGATCGGCTGCAGGGCGGCGAAGCGGTCGCCGCGCTTGCAGACATGCCAGCCGACACACTCGGCGTTCCAATGCTCGACGGCGGTGAAGATCCAGCCCCAGCCGTCGTCCACCGTGAACACCCGAACGCCATCGGTGCCCCACATGAGGTTCGGGGCATGAGTGATGATCTCACCGTCATGGGGATTGCCGCCACGGCGGCGGCAGCGATGGGGCGAGAGCAGATTGTTCTCGCGCATCAGGCGGAGCACCCGCTTGCGGGCAACCCGGATGTCGCGACAGACCCGAAGCCGAGCCCAGACCTTGCGGTAGCCCTCGCCCTCCCTGGGCGATGCCTCCAGGTCGGCTTCGATCGCCACCAGCAGCGCCTGGTCCGAGATCGCGGGCTTCGGTCCCCGACGCTTTGCCGGCGGCTGCTCGGCGTGCTGGCCGGAGGTCATGGCGTAGAACGAGGAGCGGGCCATGCCCCAGGCGGCGCAGACCCGCCGCAGGCCGTAGGCCAGACCCGTGCCGGGCGAGGTGGCGGCACTCATCGCCGCGACCTCCGCCGCCCCAAAGGGCCGAAGGTCTCCGTCTTGGCCTCCAGCAGTTCCACCTGCATGGTCAACTCTCCGATCCGCTTCATGGCGCTATCCAGTTCCGCCTGCACCGGATCGCCCTTGCGTTGCTTGAGCGAGGCGTCGATCCCGCCGATCGCTTTCTCACGCCACTGCTCGAGCCGGAAGATCTCTACGCCCAACTGGCGCGACAGAAGTTGCACCGGCTCGTCACGCAAAAGCCGCAGAACGACCTCACGCTTGCGCGCCACCGTCCATCGCTGGCCAAGTCCCAGCGGGCCTGCCGGCAAAGCCTGGCCTGGGGAAAACGTGGACGAGCCAAGCTCGCCCGCATTTACCACAGGCCCATCAACAGCAACTTTCTTCTCAAAATTATCGGTCATGTTCCGGTCCTCCTTGGACACTTCGATTAAGCCAATTCTGTGTCCAAGGAAATCGGGTCCGACTCAGGTGGATCTAATTGAGTCTGGACCCTAGCCAAACCGGACAGCAGTGGCCCGGGCTCGGGGCCGAGGTAGCGCCAAAGGGGGCCGCGCGGCTGCAACTCGCACGCAGTCCTGGCGTTTCGTCGGGCGTCGTGGCTTGACCTCAGATTTCGTTTAGTTTAGTTTAGTCCAATGGAGACGATTAACATTCACGCGGCCAAGACTCATCTCTCCCGGCTCGTCGAGCGGGCGGCGGCCGGCGAGGAGATCGTCATCGCAAAAAACGGCAGGCCGATCGCCCGCCTTGTCGCGCTTGGTCGCGGCGGCCGGCCGCGCAAGCCCGGCGCGCTCAAGGGCCGCGTGCGGATCGGGCCGGACTTCGACGCGCCGCTGCCGAGCGACCTCGCCGATGCGCTCGGCGCCGAGACGCTTGGCGCCGAGACGCTTGGCGACGATCGGTGAGGCTGCTGCTCGACACCCACGTCCTGCTCTGGTGGCTGGCTGCAGACACGCGGCTGGGCGCGGCGGCGCGGGCGCACATTGCGGACCCCGCTACGCTTTGCCTGGTCAGCGCCGCCACCGCTTGGGAGATCGCCATCAAGACCGCGCTTGGACGCGTCGACCTCGGCGAGCCGCCCGAGGTCAGCCTGCCGCGCGAGATCGCCGGCGGCGATTTCCTCGAGTTGCCGATCACCATCGCCCACGCGTTGGCGGTCGGGACGCTGCCGGCCCACCACCGCGATCCATTCGACCGGCTGCTGGTCGCGCAGGCGCGGGCCGAACGGCTGCAGATCGTCACCGCCGACCGGGTCTTTGCCGCCTACGACGTGGCGCTGCTGCCGGCGGCCGCCAATTCCTGACCGCGCCTGCACTACAAGCTGACGGCCCGGCAGGCATCCGGGCTTCACGGCCACGTCTGCCGGGACCGCGCTTCCACGCGTGCGCTCGCCCGTTGTAGCTCGGCTATGTACTTTCTCGGCCTCTCGCACCCGTACCGGGAGTTGGCGGATGGGGTGGGATTCGAACCCACGAGGGGCTGTTCACCCCTGCCGGTTTTCAAGACCGGTGCCTTCAACCGCTCGGCCACCCATCCGTCGCGTTAAGCCGGGTGCTTAGCAAACCGGCACCCACCGTAAAACCCCGAATTGCCGGACCGGCCGTCCCGGGCGATCGCGCGCAGGCCCGCGTCGGTCGAAACCGCCGTCGGGGCGGCGCTGGGCCTCGACGCCGAGATGTGCCTCGCCCTACCGCGGCGGCAGTATGGCCTTGCATTGCACCGGCGACGGCATTAGTTAGAACCACCCGCTGTGCGTCACCCGCGGCGTAACTTGTCAGCGCCACTGCGCCTCGCCGAGCTACTCCTGCAAATCGTCGACGTTCGAGGGAAAGGCTGCCGCCGGTGGCGGCGGCTGTGAGAGACACCAACCTAGAGGACTAGCCATGGCTACCGGAACAGTGAAGTGGTTCAACGCAACCAAGGGATACGGCTTCATTCAGCCGAGCGATGGATCGCAGGATGCCTTCGTCCACATCTCCGCCGTCGAGCGGGCCGGCCTCAACAGCCTGCGCGAGGGCCAGAAGGTCGAGTTCGAACTCGTCCCCGGCCGCAACGGGAAGACCTCGGCGGAGAACCTAGTCGCGCTCGACTGACGGGCGCCGCCATCGGGGGTCCACGCGACCGCGGCAGGACAGCGGCCGCGCCGACACGGGAAGGCAATTGAATGGCGCGTAAGCCTAACTATCGGTTCGAACGGATGGAGCGCGAAAGGCAAAAGGCCGCCAAAAAAACAAAAAAGGCGCAAGCCAAGGCGGACAAGTCCGAGCGCGCCAAGGCCGACACGGACTCAGAGACCGGGACAGCTACAGAGACCGGGACAGAAACGACCGAGCCCGCGGGCGCCTGACGGGCAGGCTTTCGCGGCACTGGCTGGCGCACCCCCGCCCATGAGGGCGCCGGTTCTGTTCTCCAACATACGACATCGACGCAGGCTGGCCCGGCCAAGCCTGCGGGCGAAACACGGCGGCGGGCGTGCCCGCGGCCGAGTTTCCCCTGTCGAGAACATTCTGAGTTGACCGGTTTATGTACCATATGAGTTGACCGCTTCTGTTGCGGTTTCTGGCCCTGTGGGGAAGTGGTCGGTCGCGGAGCGGCTGTCCACTTGTCCACAGGGCGCCGGTCGGTCGCGTCGAAGCGGGTCACGCGGCCTCGCGGGTTTGGCTGTCGATCGGTTGGCCATCGGCGTGGTATCGCGCCAGACATCGCGGTCCATGGAAGACGGCCATTGTGCCGTCGGGGTATTCGTGGACGCGGACCCTGGCCTTGACGTAATGGCGGCGGTGGCGGCCGGCGGGGATCTGAAGTGCCAGGCGCTTGTAGCGCACCGTGTTGTCGTTTGAGACGGTGCGTTCCTCGTGGATGCACAGGATGTCGTCGAGCGCGCCGGTGAAGGGGACGAAGGCGGTGCCCTGGTCCTCGGCCGGGGTCGCGAAGCGGGCGTTGTGTTGTGGCAGGAAGACCTCCTTGAGGAAGCGGTTGGCCTCGACCATGTCGGTGATGCCGGCGAGCCTGAGTTCCTGGGGCAGGCGCTTCTGCAAGGTGCCGAACATGCGCTCCGAGCGCCCCCTTGCCTCGGGCGAGTAGGCCGGGATCAACTCGATGCCGAGCTGCGCCAGGGCGCGGCCGACCTGGGTCGGGGTGTCCTTGTCCACCTTGCTGCCGGCCTCGGGCGTGTTCCAGTAGTGGCTGGCGCGGTCGGCGTAGAGCGAGCAGAACAGGCCCTTGGCCCGGATCGCCTCGGACACCCCCTGGAAGCTCGACATGGTGCCCTCTTCGGCGACGAAGAAGGCCGAGTAGATATCGCTGGTCGCATCGTCCATGGTGACGATCAGGTCCCACCATCGACCGGGGACCCACTCGTGGCTCGAGCCGTCCTGGTGCAACATCATGCCGGGCAGGGCACGGCGCGGCCGCTTGCGCCGGTGCGCCCCACGCCTGGGCGCCGCGCGCCTGCGCCCATGGGCTTGCAAGCTCAGCCGCAGCCAGTTGTAGCTGCGCTTGAAGCCGTGATCGGCCACCAGCTTCTCGTGGAAGTGCTTGGCCGTGAAGTCCCAGTAGCGGGTGTCGAACAACTCCAGCACCCGCGCCACCTCGTCCACCGGCGCGCGCCGCGCCGAGAGGCGGCCCAGGCGGCGGTCGTAGAGACCGTCGGCTCCCTCCGCCTCGTAGCGGTCGCGCCAGCGCCGGAAGGTGCGCTCCGAGACACCCAGAACCTCCGCCGCCTCCGCCTGGCTCAAGCCACCCCGATGGGTGCGCCCGTAAACCTCCTCGAACTTCATCAATCTCAGTCCCTGTACCTGCTCCGTCCGACGCATCGCCTCCCTCCATGGCTTGGAGGCGTTCTAAAACCGGACAGATCATCTGGTACATAAACCGGACATATCGCGTGTTACCGACAGCCGCTTGCGGCAGACTGGAAACAGCACCGTCTCAGGGCTACAATTCGTCACCGCCGGGGCTCCTGCGTTTGATCCGATCTAGTACCGGCTATCGCTGGCGGCGGAGTCGTGATTCAAAGGATGGATGAACATCCAGGACGCGACTCCGATCATATTGACGGAGGAGGAGCGGGCGGTGCTTGAGAGCATGGTCCGATCTCCGAAGACGGAACAGGGCGTGAGCGAGCGCGCCCGCATGGTGTTGTTGGCGGCGGACGGCCGCTTGACGCGCTCCATTGCGGCGGCGCTTGGCACCTGGCCGGGGCGGGTCAGCCGCTGGCGCACGCGCTTCGCGGCGGAACGGCTGGCCGGGCTGTCGGATCGAGCGCGGCCGGGGGCGACGCCGATCTACACGGCCGAGACGGGCCGGCGCATCCTGGCGCAGTTGGACGAGCCGCCGCCCGCCGGCTTCGCTCGCTGGACGGCGCCACTGCTGGCCCGGGCGCTGGGCGATGTGTCGGACCAGTACATCTGGCGCTTCCTGCGCCGGCAAAAGATCGACCTGGCCGGCCGTAAATCCTGGTGCCAGAGCAACGATCCCGAGTTCGTCCCCAAGGCGGCCGAGATCGTCGGCCTCTACTTGCACCCGCCGGAGGACGCCATCGTGCTGGCGGTCGACGAGAAGCCGCACATCCAGGCGCTGGAGCGCGCCCAGGGCTATCTGAAGCTGCCGAACGGGCGCGCCCTGATCGGCCATGGCCACACCTATAAGCGACACGGCACGACGACGCTGTTTGCCGCTCTCAACGTCGCCAGCGGCGAGGTTCAGGCCGGACACTACGAACGGCGGCGCCGCCGTGAGTTCCTCGACTTCATGAACCGCGTGGTGGCCGCCTATCCCGACCGCGAGATCCATGTCGTTCTCGACAACCTGAACACCCACAAGCCCAAGCGCGACCGCTGGCTCAAGGCGCATCCCCATGTCCACTTCCACTTCACGCCCAACTACGCCAGCTGGCTCAACCAGATCGAGATCTGGTTCTCGATCCTCAGCCGCGCCGCCCTGCACGGCGCCAGCTTCACTTCGCCCCGACAACTCAGGGACGCCATCGATGCCTTCATCCACGCCCACAACAAGACCGCCAAGCCTTTCCGTTGGGTCAGCACCAACATCCATCAGAAGAGGCTCAAACCACGTCATCGCGATTTGTGATTCCCGGTACTAGGCAATTGAATCATAACGCATATTGGGAGTTCGGCGGTGCCTTTCGTGAATCTTCCAGGCTAGCGCACGAGCCCGCCTTCGGCCTATCCGGCGTCGTCCGCCCAGACCGGCCGGCGCGGGGCAATGCGTGCGTCGCCGGCGCTGAGCTCGGCGTCTCCCGTCAGCGCTTCCAGGCGCAGCAGGGCCAGGCCGACGTCGCCCAGGGCTGTGCGCATGGTGCCGGCGTCCTTGCCGTCGGCCGTGATCGGCGTGCCCGGCGGTGGGACGGCGCCGTCGATGGCGACGGGCCACAGGCGGCGCTTGACCAGGCCGCGGTACTTGGTCCGCGCCGTCAGCTCCTGGCCCATGTAGCAGCCCTTGTCCCAATCGAGGCCGTTCAGCGCCTCGAAGTTGCTCTCCAGCAG
Organism: Alphaproteobacteria bacterium; assembly: GCA_965261585.1. Lineage (GTDB taxonomy): Bacteria > Pseudomonadota > Alphaproteobacteria > UBA6615 > UBA6615 > CBDHDN01. The sequence goes on along the minus strand of CBDHDN010000082.1, from coordinate 12,190 downwards.
TGTCGACTTCTCGACCTCCAGGTCGCGGCTGCCATCGGCAACGCCGATTTCGAGGCGCAGGCGCTCGTAGGCCGTGCCTGCGGCCGGCGCCAGGCCCAGGCCGGCCAGGGTTGCCGCCATCGTTTCGTGCGGCAGGACGGCGCGGCCACCCAGGCCGGGCCAGCGCGGATCGACGAACGCGACGCCGCCGCCAATCGCGCGCGCCGCCCCGGCCTGCTCCGGCAGCTCCAGGCGTGCCGCCGCATCGGGCCCGATGACGGCAGCCACGGCGAATTTGTCCGTGGCGACCGCGAGCGCGACTTTCGAGCGCAGCTTGAAGCGGCCGAGCCGGCCTGCCAGGTCGTCCTGGCGGGCCGCCTCGCAGTCCAGGTAGAGCGTGCCGTCGATCTCCAGGAGGAAGAAATCGTGCAGGTATTTGCCCTGGGGTGTCAGCAGCGCGCCGTAGGCCGCGCGCTCGGCCCCGACCTTCGCGACGTCCTGGGAGATCAGGCCTTGCAGGAACGTGCGGGCATCCGCGCCGGCGACGGCGACCAGCCCGCGGTTGGTCAACGGGACATGTCGGTTGTCAGCCATGGCGTGTTACCTGGTATGGAGAGCCGCGCGCGGCAAGACTTGGCCTAGATGCTGTCGCCCCGATCGCGTTGCCGGACCCTGTGGCGTGGGCCGGCACGGCGGCCTATAACACGACCGTCATGCGGATCCTGTTCATCACGTCGACCTATGTTGGCGATGCCGCCGTCAGCACCGGTGTCCTGGCGCATTTGGTGGCGCGTCACCCGCAAGCTCGGATCACGGTCGTCTGCGGCGACCCGGCGGCGTCGCTGTTCTCCGCCGTGCCCAACCTCGACCGCGTCATGGCGTTGGTGAAGCAGCGTGCCAACCTGCATTGGCTCAAGGTGTGGCGGGCCTGCGTTGGCACACGCTGGGACCTGATTGTCGACCTGCGCAGCTCGGTCGTGCCCTATCTGTTGCGAGCCCGGGCGCGGCGGGTCTTTCGCCCGCGCAACCCGCCGGGCACCCAGCGGGTTGCCGACTGGGGCCGCGTCGTTGGGCTCGACGATCTGCCGCCGCCCCACGTCTGGATCGGACCGGATCAGGCGGCGGTGGCGGCGCGGCTGGTGCCGGGCGGGCCGGTGCTCGCACTCGGCCCGACAGCGAACTCGGCGAAAAAGAGCTGGCCGATCGATCGCTTTGCCGAGCTGGCGCGCCGGCTGACGGCGCCGGACGGTATCCTGGCCGGCGCCCGCGTCGCCGTGCTCGGCGCCGACGGCGAGCAGCGCCAGCTGCAGCCGCTGCTGGACGCGATTCCAGAGGCACGCCGCCTCGACTTGGTCGGCAAGACCGACCTGATCACCGCCGCCGCCGTGCTGCGGCGCTGTGACTTCTATGTCGGCAACGATTCGGGCCTGCTGTTCATCGCTGTCGCCGCGGGCATCCCGGCGCTGGGACTGTTCGGGCCCAGTCCGGGCCATGCCGGCGCGCAGCAGACCTATCTGGCGACATGGGCCAAGCGCGCGGGTTTCGTGCGCACGACGATCCCCTACGAACAACTGGTTGCCGCGCCGGACCATCACCGACGGCGCGATCTGATGGATACCCTGACGGTTGACATGGCTGAACGGGGCGCCGGGGCCCTGTGGGCCCGAACGCGCGACGACGCGCCGGCGCGCGCCCAGGTCGCATAGAAGTGGCTCGATGCCGACGGATGGTTCCCGTCGGTCGGCTGAATCGAACCATCAGCTTGTTGATTCTGTGGACTGATTCACCTGACGCTCGGGGGACCAAGCGTTAGGATCCGATCACGAGTCGGGGCGCCGTCGAGCGCAACCGTTCGTTTGCATTGACGTGGCGCAGTGGCGGCGCTTCGTTGCCGGAGGAACCATGGTGGGTGACCACGTGCGGGGAGGGGCCTGATGCGTGCGCTGTTGGCGATCGCCGGCGCGGCGCAGGGCGGTGCCGAGGCGCATTTCGTGCGCCTGGCCGTCGCCCTGCAGCGCGCCGGCCTGGAGCAGCGTGTCATCGTTCGCAGCCGTGTGCCGTGGACCGCGGCGCTGCGGGCCGGCGGTATCGAGCCGCTCGAGTTGCCGTTCGGCGGCTCGCTTGACCTACGCACCCACGGCGGCCTGCGCCGCGCGATCAGCGAGTTCCGCCCCGACATCGTGCTGTCCTGGATGGGGCGGGCGGCGCGGTTCTGTCCGCCCGCCTGCGCCGCGCGGCCGTTCATCCATATTGGCCGGCCGAGCGGCTATCACAGCCTGCGCTGGTTCAGGAAGTGCGACTACGTGATCGGCGCAACCCCGCACCTCGTCGACTATTTCGTCACGAACGGCATCGCCGCGTCGCGCGCGATGGTCATCCCCAACTTCATCGTCGATGCGCCGGCGGCGCCGCTCGACCGCGCGGCGCTAGATACGCCGGCGGGCGCGACGCTGCTCGTGGGCCTCGGTCGGCTGCACCGCAACAAGGGCTTCGACGTCCTGCTCGGCGCCCTGCGCCGACTCGACGGCGCCTACCTCTGGCTCGCCGGCGACGGGCCGCTGCGTCCCCAGCTGGCGGCGCTGGCGTCGGCGCTCGGCGTCGCCGGTCGCGTGCGCTTCCTCGGCTGGCGCGACGACGTCGGGCGGCTGCTGGCAACGGCCGACATTTTCGTCTGCCCATCCCGGCGCGAGCCATTCGGCAGCACGATCCTCGAGGCCTGGGCACAGCGCGTGCCCATCGTCGCGGCGGCCAGCGAAGGGCCGACCCACCTCATCGAGGCCGACCGGTCCGGCCTGCTGGTCGCGATCGACGATGCCGACGCGCTCGCCGCGGCCGTGCGACGGCTTGCCGCGGAGCCGCAGCTCGGCCCCCGCCTCGCCGCGGCGGGCCGCGCGGCGTTCGAGGCGGACTACACCGAGGCGGCGGTCGTGCCGCGCTACCTTCAGTTCTTCGAGCAGGCGATGGGCGCATGTGCGGCATAGCCGGCGTCATGACCAAGGACGGGACGGCGCCCGACCCGGCCGTCTTGGATCGGCTGGCCGACGCGCTGGCCCATCGCGGGCCCGACGGCCGCGGCCGTCACGTCGCGCGCAACATCGGCATGATCCACAATCGCCTGGCGATCATCGACCTCGAGACCGGGGCGCAGCCGCTCTACGAACCCGGTGGGGCGGCGCTCGTCGCCAATGCCGAGATCTACAACTACGTCGAGCTGCGCGCCGCGCTGCCGCAGATCGCCTTCGCGACGGCGTCCGACTGCGAGCCGGCGCTGCACCTCTATCGCCGCGATGGCCGTCGCTTCGTCGAACAGCTGCGCGGCATGTATGCCTTGGCGCTGCACGACCCGGCCGAGGATTTGTTGCTGCTGGCGCGCGACCCGTTCGGCATCAAGCCGCTCTACTACGTCGAGACCGACACCGCGTTCGCCTTCGCCTCGGAGCCCCAGGCCCTCGTCGCCGCGGGTCTGGCCGGCACCGATTTGAACCGCCAGGTCCTGATGCGCCTGTTGCAGCTGCAGTTCACCACCGGCAGCGGCACGATCTTCGACGGCGTCAGCCGGCTGCTGCCCGGCGAGACCCTGGTCGTGCGCGACGGCCGCATCGTCGAGCGGCAGCGTATCCAGGCGTTGCCGGCCGGCGCGCCGACCGCCTGTTCGGCGCGCGAGGCGATGACGGCGCTCGATACCGTGCTGATCGACAGCGTCGACGTGCATCAGCGCTCCGACGTGCCCTACGGCATGTTTCTGTCCGGCGGCATCGACTCTTCGGCGCTGCTCGTGCTCATGGCCGAGCTGAACGAGCGGCCGGTGCACACGCTGACCGTCGGGTTTGGCGGCACCGCCGTGCCCGACGAGCGGGTCCATGCCCGTGCCGTCGCCGCGGCGCTGCGGGCGGAGCCGGAGGAGATGGAGTTCGGTGAGGACGACTTCTGGCAGCTGTTGCCGGAGATCGCCGCGGCGCTCGACGACCCGGCCGCGGACTATGCCGTGCTGCCGACATACAAGCTGGCGGCCCGGGCCAAGGCCGCCGGCCTCAAGGTCATCCTCTGCGGCGAGGGCGGCGACGAGATCTTCGGCGGCTACGGCCGCTACCGCGCCGCGATGCGGCCGTGGTGGCGGGGCGGGCGCAGCATGCGCAGCCGCGGCATCTTCGATGGCCTCGGCGTGCTGCGCGGCGAGATGACGGGCTGGCGCGACGGCCTGGTGGCGGCCGAGGCGACGGTCAGCGCCGGCGGCCGCACCCGGCTGCAGGTCGCCCAGGCGATGGATTGTGCCGACTGGCTGCCGAACGACCTGTTGACCAAGCTCGACCGTTGCCTGATGGCGCACAGCGTCGAGGGCCGGACGCCGTTTCTCGACCCGCGCGTCGCCGAGGTCGCGTTCCGCCTGCCGGACCAACTGAAGGTGCGCGGCGGCGTCGGCAAATGGCTGCTGCGCACGTGGCTCGATTCGCGTCTGCCGCGGGCCGAGGCGTTCAGCAAGAAAAAGGGCTTCACCGTGCCGGTCGCCGAATGGATCGCCCGGCGTGGCCGTGACGTCGGTGCCCTGGTCGCCGCCCATCCCGCGGTCGAGGCGCTGTGCGACCCGGCGGCGGTGCAGGCGCTCTATGCGCGGCGCGACAAGCGCGCCGGGCACGCCGCCTGGACACTGCTGTTCTACGCCCTGTGGCACAACCGCCATGTGCTGGGCCAAGTGCCCCACGGCGACGTCTTCGCCACCCTTGGGAGGGCCTGATGGCCGAGCGCTACGACCTGATCGTCGCCGGCGGCCGCTGCATGACGCCGGGCGGTCTTGTTGCGGCCGACGTCGGCGTCCGCAACGGCCGCATCGCCGCCATCGGTGATTTGAGCGGGGTCGGCGCGACCGCCAGGGTCGCCGCGGCCGGCCTGCACGTCCTGCCCGGCGTCATCGACAGCCAGGTGCATTTCCGCGAGCCCGGGCTGGAGCACAAGGAGGATCTGGCGGCCGGCACGGCCGCCGCGGTCGCCGGCGGCGTCACGACGGTATTCGAGATGCCGAACACGAAGCCGGGTACGACGACAGCGGCGGCGCTGGCCGACAAGCTGGCGCGCGCCGAGGGGCGGGCCTGGTGCGACCACGCCTTCTTCATCGGTGCGGCGGCGGACAATGTCGGCCGGCTGGCCGCGCTCGAGCGCCTGCCCGGCTGCTGCGGCGTCAAGATCTTCATGGGCAGCTCGACCGGCGACCTGCTCGTCGCCGATGACGCAACGCTGGCCGCGGTGCTGGCCGCCGGCACGCGGCGTGTCGCCGTGCATGCCGAGGACGAGGCGCGCCTGGTGGCCCGGCGCGCCGCGATACCGGCGGGTGCGGGGGTCGAGCACCATCCGGTGTGGCGCGACGAGGAGACCGCGATCCGGGCGACCGAGGGGCTGCTCCGCCTGGCCCGCCGGGCCGGGCGGCCGGTCCACGTCCTGCACGTCACGACAGCGGCGGAGATGGCGCTGCTGGCCGAGCACAAGGACGTCGCCACCGTCGAGGTGACACCGCAGCATCTGACCCTGGCGGCGCCCGATTGCTATGCGCGCCTGGGCACCCGAGCCCAGATGAATCCGCCGATCCGCGACGCCGGCCAGCGCGACGGGTTGTGGCAGGCAGTGCGGGGCGGTATCGTCGACGTCGTCGGCTCCGATCACGCGCCCCATACGCTGGCCGAGAAGGCCGGCGACTATCCGGCGACGCCGTCGGGCATGCCCGGGGTGCAGACCCTGGTGCCGCTGCTGCTCGACCACGTCAACGCCGGCAGGCTGACGTTGGAGCGCGTCGTCGACCTGACGGCCCACGGGCCGGCGCGGCTCTACGGCATCGCCGGCAAGGGGCGCCTCGCCGTCGGCTACGACGCCGATCTGACACTCGTCGATTTGGCCGCCCGGCGGACGATCACCGACGACTGGATCCGCAGCCGCTGTGGCTGGACCCCGTTCGACGGCATGACGGTCACCGGCTGGTCCATGGCGACCGTCGTGCGCGGCCGTGTCGTCATGCGCGAGGACGAGCTGATCGGCGAGCCTTCAGGGCGGCCCGTGCGCTTCCAGGAATGCCTGCCGGCGGGTCGGCCTGAAGAGGTGAAACCGGTCGCCCGGTGACTTATATAGCGGGGAGTCGCACGCCTATCGGCCTGGCCCGGCAAGCCTGAGGAGAGCACCTATGACCGCCTGCATCGTCGGCTGGAACCACCTGAAGTTCGCGAAGCACGAGGATCTGGACGTCGAGGCCATGATCGCCGACGTCGCCGCCAAGGCGCTGGCCGACGCCGGCGTCGAGCCGCGCGACGTCGACGCCATCTATCTCGGTCACTTCAACGCAGGCTTCGTGCAGCAGGATTTCTCGTCCTCGCTGGTGCTGCAGACCAGCGGCGACTTGCGCTTCACCCCGGCGACGCGGGTCGAGAACGCCTGCGCTACCGGCTCGGCCGCGGTCCATCAGGGCGTCAATGCGATCGCCGCGCGGCAGGCGCGCATCGTGCTCGTCGTCGGCGTCGAGAAGATGACCGAGGTCTCGGGCAAGGAGCTCGGCGCCATCCTCACCAAGGCCTCCTACGTGAAGGAGGAGGCGGCGGCGAGCATGACGTTCACCGACATCTTCGCCCGCATTGCCGAGCGCTACTTCCAGGCCTATGGCGATAAGTCCGACGCGCTCGCCATGATCGCCGCCAAGAACCACAAGAACGGCTGCGACAACCCCTACGCCCAGATGCGCAAGGACCTGGGCTACGAGTTCTGCCGCACGCCGTCGGAGAAGAACCCCGTCGTCGCGGGCCCGCTGAAGCGCACGGACTGCTCGCTCGTGTCCGATGGCGCGGCGGCGCTGGTGCTCGCCGACGTCGACACGGCGCTGCGCATGAACAAGGCCGTCTACCTGCGGGCGACCCAGCAGGTCAACGACTTCCTGCCGATGTCACGGCGCAGCACCATCGATTTCGACGGCCCGACCCTGGCCTGGCAGCGCGCCCTCGGTCAGGCCGGCGTGACGGTGGACGATCTGTCGCTCGTCGAGACCCACGACTGCTTCACGATCGCCGAGCTGATCGAATACGAGGCCATGGGCCTGACGCCGAAGGGCGAGGGCGAGCGCGCGATCAAGGAAGGCTGGACCCAGCGGGACGGCAAGCTGCCGGTCAACCCCTCGGGCGGCCTCAAGGCCAAGGGCCACCCGATCGGCGCCACCGGCGTGTCGATGCATGTGCTGGGTGCGATGCAGGTGACCGGCACGGCGCCGGCCGGCATGCAGATCGCCGACGCCAAGCTAGCCGGCATCTTCAACATGGGCGGCGCCGCCGTCGCCAACTACGTCTCGATCCTCGAGCCGCTGCGCTAGCGCCTGTGATTGTTGCCTACTGCGCCGCCCGCGGCCGTCCCGGCGCGCAGACGTGTTACGGCTCAGAAGCCGAACGCACCGATCAGGGCGGTGCTGGGCTGCACGCTCATGCCGGTGATTGCACTCTTCTCGGTCACGACCAGTCGGTCGATGCCGCCGGCCGCACACCCGGCCAAGGCGGTGGAGATCGCCAGAGCCGCCAGCAGGCGTATGCCCGAAGCGCGTTGCCTTGTCATAATCCTGTGCCTCATTGCCAGTGTTGATGCACTTTAGTTACTGTCTTCTACGATCCCCAATATGAGCTGAACCTGAACGACCCCGTCATCCTGCCTTCAGGATGGCGCCGCTGAGGTGGGCTAGAGCGGGTCCGGCATAGACAGAATCAAAAAGGGGATTCCCAAGGGTCGCAAAAAGTGATTCAAGCTATGAGCTGGGTTAAAGGAGGCCAGCCATGGATGACACGACCTTATTCGGAAGATCTTCGTGAACGAGTTGTTCGAGTTGTTGAATCGGGGACCTCTCGCAATGCGGCGGCGAAGCAATTTGATGTGAGCATCAGCTTTGTTGTGAAGCTGATGCAGCGTTGGAAGCAGCGGGGCACGATCAAAGCCGACAAATACGGTGGCTGGAAGAAATCGAAACTGGCTCCCCATGGCGATCGCATTCGGGCTCTGGTGATGGAGAATTGCGACATCACCATTGACGAGCTTTGCGTCTTGCTGGCCGCCGAGGGGATCGAGGCGAAGCGCTCGACGCTTGGCGACTTTCTTCTGGCTCAGGGGCTGAGTCGCAAAAAAAGACAGCCCACGCCGCCGAGCAGGAGCGCCCTGACGTCGCGGCGGCGCGAGCCACTTGGCGCAACGAGCAACCTGGGCTGATTGCCGAACGGCTGGTCTTTCTCGACGAGACCTGGGCGCGGACGAACATGGCCCGGCGTTATGGCCGGGCACCGCGCGGCGAACGGGTGGTGGCGGCCATTCCCCATGGCCACTGGAAGACAACCACGTTCATTGCCGCCCTGCGTCACGACCGGATCACCGCGCCCTGCGTTTTTGATGGCCCGATCAACGGCGCAAGCTTCCTTGCCTGGGTCCAGCAAGCCCTGGTCCCGACCCTGTCCGCGGGCGACATCGTCATCATGGACAACCTCTCCTCCCACAAGGTCGCCGGCGTACACGAGGCCATTGAGGCGGTCGGCGCAACCCCGCTCTACCTGCCGCCCTACAGCCCCGATCTCAATCCCATCGAACAGGTCTTCGCCAAGCTCAAAGCCATTCTCCGCAAGGTCGGCGCCAGAACCGTCGATGACCTCTGGCGGGCAATTGGAAACGCCCTCGATGAATTCTCTCCAACCGAATGCAGAAACTACCTCGTCAATGCAGGATATTCCGTCTAAACCGGATGTGCTCTAGCCCGGATTTCTCACAGCGGGATTGGTGGTGGCCGAGAGCCAGTTCATCTTGGGCACTGTTGATGGGTTGCTGTGAAGCAGGCAGTCTGGGGGGTTCCGCCGGCTGCTGGCGGTGGTCTGAGGCTGGAGTTGATCCTGTGTGGTTGACGGGACGGGCGGAGGCCGGCTGCTGGGGTCAGCCGGTGGCGTTGCATAATCGATGGTGAGCCAGGCGGTATTCCTGCTGGTAGGGGAACGAAGACGCCATTGCGAACTTGACGCGGCGGACGGAGCGGCGCACCTGGGCGCCGATCTTCAACAGCTTCAAGCGGATGGTGCCGCAGGTGGCGCGGGCGAAGCGGGTGTGCTTGAGGGCGATGCGGCGCAGCGCGCAGAGCAGCGCATAGGCCATGGCGGCGAACCACAAGCGCAGCTGGTTGGCCCGCATGGTGGCAGCCGAAGTGCGGTCGGCGAACAGATCGGCCTGGCATTCCTTGATGCGGTTCTCCATGTCGCCGCGGGCGCAATAGACCTTTTCATAGAGCCGGCGGGCCTTGACCTCGCCGGTGCCGAGCGAGGTGACGACGAAGCGCGGATTGGCCTTACCGTGGGTCCATTCGGCCTTGGCGACGACGCGGCGTTCGCGGCTCCAGCTCTTACGCGTCGTCCACACCAGCTCCTGGTAGCGGCGGGCCGGCTTGCCGGTGCGCCGGCTGCCGGCGGCGGCGGCGGCGAGGGCGTTCTCGATCGCGCCGCTGAGCCGCTTGTTCCTGGCCAGCCCAAAGACGTAGTCGACCCGGTTGGCTTCGCACCACGCCATCAGCGCCTCGCGGGCGAAGCCGGAATCAGCGCGCACCAGAATACGCACGTCCGGCCAGTCGTCGCGGATCTGCTCGACGATCCGGGCGAGCTCCTCGATCGCGCCGGCGGCGCCGTCGATATTGGCCGGCCGCAGCTTCGCTGCCAGCAGATGCCGGCCACAGAAGATGTACAGCGGCAGATAGCAGTAACAATCGTAGTAACCGTGGAAGAACCGATCCTCCTGCTCGCCGTGCAACGGATCGTCGGTTGCGTCGAGGTCGATGATGATCTGCTTCGCCGGCCGCCGGTGCGCGGCCAAGAACAGCGCGACGAACTGGCGCCCGATCGCCGCCGCGTCGTGGCCGATCTTGTGATAGCGCGACGGCGCCCCCGACGGCGCGTGCTCCAGCCGGTTCAGCGTCGACTTGCCGGCGAGCGGCGCGCAGTCCGCCCGCCGCGCCTCGAGCTTGCCGGCGAGCACCGCCATCACCGGATCATGGCGCAGCTCGTCGTGGTCGATCAGGTCCTCGTAACCCAGCGCCAGGGCGAACACACGTTGGCCGACCAGCGTCGCGACGCTGTGCTCCATCAACGCCGGATCGCGGCCGTCCTGGAAACATCGCGCAAACCCCGCGACCAGGCCAATCGCCCGCTCCGTGGCCCCCAGCAAAAGCGCGCCGCCGTTCGACGTCACCGCACCGCCGTCAAACGCTGCCTCAACGCGCCGGCTCTCAACGCGTGCAAATCCGAACAGATCCGAGATACACTCTGTTGGCATCGGGGAGATCCTCCGTCTCAGCTTAAGTTCTTGTTGCAACAATCACTTTCGCTGATTCGGGGCCCCGATGCACTACTCCGTGTGAGAAATCCGGGCTAGCTCGGCGCAGGGCGACAACGTGCTGCGGGTCGCCAACTTCGGCGAGCCCGACAGCCTGGATCCCCACCGAGCCACCGGCGTTTGGGAGAACCGTATCATCGGCGACATGTTCCTCGGGCTCACCACCGAGGGGCCCGACGGCACGGTGGTCCCCGGTGCCGCCGAAACGTGGACGGTCAGCGAGGACGGCCGCACCTTCGTGTTCAAGCTGCGCGACCACAATTGGTCCGATGGTACGCCGGTAACGGCCGATGACTTTGTCTACTCGCTGCGGCGCATCGTCGATCCGGCGTTGGCCGCGCAGTACGCGTCGCTGCTCTATCCGATCAAGAACTCCGAGGCGCTCAACACCGGCGAGCTCGAGGGCATGGAGAACCTCGGCGTGCGCGCGATCGACGACAAGACGCTCGAGATCACCCTGGAGGCACCGACGCCGTACTTTATCTCGCAGCTGACCCACTACACGGCCTGGCCCGTGCCGAGGCACGTTGTGGAGGTACTGGGCGACGACTGGACGAATCCGGGGAACCTGGTCTCCAACGGCGCGTACACGCTGACGGAATGGGTGCCGAACGGCCACGTCCGGATCGTCAAGAACCCCGGCTTCTACGACGCGGGCAACGTCTCGATCGACGAGGTCGTCTTCTTCCCGGGTGAGGATCGGTCTGCCGGTCAGAAGCGCTTCCGCGCCGGCGAGGTCGATGTGGCAACCGATTTCGCGTCGGACCAGATCAAGTTCCTGCGGAGGAACCTCGATAACGAGACCCGCATCGCGCCTTATCTCGGCATCTACTACTATCCGATCAACACGAAGAAGCCGCCGTTCGACGACGTCCGCGTGCGCCAGGCCCTGTCGATGGCCGTCAATCGCGAGGCGATCACGGACAAGGTGCTGCAGACCGGCGAGGTTCCGGCCTACAGCTTCGTGCCGCCGGGTACCGACAATTATGGCGAGCCCCTCGTTCGTCGAATGGCGGAACGTCGACTACGCCGAGCGCGTTCAGCGGGCCAAGGCGCTGCTCGCCGAGGCCGGCTTCGGGCCCGACAACCCGCTGAAAATGACGCTGCGCTACAACACGAGCGAGAACCACAAGAAGATTGCCGTGGCGGTCGCATCGATGTGGAAGCAGCTCGGCGTCGAGGCGGAGTTGTTCAACACGGAGGTGAAGGTCCACTACAACGACCTGCAAGGAGGCGACTTCCAGGTCGCGCGGGCCGGCTGGATCGCCGACTACAACGACCCGCAGAACTTCCTGTACCTGCTGCAGCAATCGACGGGACCATTGAACTACGGCCAGTACGACAACCCGGAGTTCGAATCGCTGATGCAGCAGGCGGCCCAGACGGCCGACCTGAATGCCCGGGCGAACCTGCTCGGCGAGGCCGAGGCGATCGCCATGGACGATCAGCCGGTCATCCCGATCTACTACTATGTGTCCAAGAACCTGGTCAGCGATCGGGTCCAGGGCTGGGTTGACAACACCAAGGACATTCATCGCACGCGCTGGCTGAGCCTGGCGCAATAGCCCAACCTGCTCTCGGCAGTCCGGGTCGCTCGGCGCAGCCCGGACCGCCGGAGCGGACCTGACATGTTGTCCTACGCGATCAGACGGCTCGCCGGGGCGGTCCCAACGCTGTTTATCATCGTCACCATCGCATTCTTCATGATGCGGGTGGCGCCGGGCGGGCCGTTTGACGTGGAACGCGCGCTGCCGCCCGACATCAAAAGAACATCCTGGCCGTCTACAATCTCGACCAGCCGCTGGTCGTGCAGTACTGGCACTATCTCGCCAACGTGCTGCAGGGCGAT
>CBDHDN010000081.1:0-23416 GCA_965261585.1 Alphaproteobacteria bacterium | reverse complement strand
TCGTGTCGTCGTGTCGATCAGCACCATGGCGACCTGTGCTCCCGCACCCGGCTCGGCCGCCGGCACGATGTAGGTGAACGCATGGCGCGAATAGTCGCCTTGCATCGCCTGCCCGCCGGGCGTGACTATCCGCGGACCGGCGATCGACATGTGCCGGCTGCCCGCCTCGGCACACCAGTTGCCGTCGATCGCGTCCGCCATCGCGCGCTCCGGCGGCGACAGTGTCGCCGCCGCCGCGACGGCCAGGATCGCGATCGGGATCGGGTTTCGTATTGCCATCGGAATTTCCGCTATTTGCCCCGTGTCGCGTCCAGCATATCGCTGGTGCCGGATGGACGACAGCGCGGCCGTGCCTGCCCAGAGCCGCGGACCACCCCGGGCAGGCTCAGTCCGACTCCTCCGCCGCCGATGGGACGGCATCGCTGGACCGCGGGAAGTGCGGCCGGTCGTCGTCGATGACGAGCCACGGCAGCTGATCCTGGGTCCAGACGTGATCGTCCTGGCGCACGCGCTCGGGCCGGTCGAGGCTGCCCAGGGTCACCTGGACGCGGGCGCCGAGCACGGTCTCGTGCATGGTCAGCGTACTGCCGCAACGCGGGCAGAAGCCGCGCGCGGCCCCGGCGATGACCGGTAGCGCGTCGGCTCTGCAGCGGTCCAAGTGAACGCCGCCTTGGGAAAATGGACGAACGTGAGGAACGCGGCGCCGGAGATCCGCCGGCACATGCCGCAGTGGCAGCTGACGGCGCGTACGGGGTCGGCCTCCGCGGCAAAGCGCACGGCGCCGCACAGGCACCCGCCGGTCCATTCCATGGCCCGGCTCCTACTCCGGCAGCGACCACGGCCGCAGCCGCGGGATCCAGCGCGGCACGCCGGCCTTGTAGGCGCGATAGTTGTCGCCGAAGCGGCGCGCCAGGCCGGGCTCCTCGCTGAACAGGAAATAGATCGCGTTGAGGGCGAAGAACGCGCCCGCCCAGGCGACGAGCGGCCAGGCCCGCAAGAACGCCGCCTCGGCGAGCAGCATGAACAGGACGCCCGTGATCATCGGGTTGCGCACATGGCGATAGGGTCCGCGCACGATCAGCCGCGTCGGCGGGTCCCACGGCGCCGGCGTGCCCTTGCCGATCGTGTGGAACATACGCACGGTCCAGATCATCAGGGGCAGGCCGCAAATCGCCGCCGCCAGGCCGAGCCAGGCCAGCGGCTGGCCCGGCGCGGCCGGCACCGCGGCCGCCGCCGTGCCGCGTGTCGCATAGACGATGATCGCCGGCACGAACACCAGCGCGGTCCCCGGCAGCACGATGATCGTCCTCAGCAAACGCCAGCTCAACATCCCGGCCTCGTCAGCGCTTGTCGCAGTGGGCCCGAGTCTAGCATGGGATCCCACCGCATGAACGAACGGAGCGCGGGTGCTGGCCACCAGCCCGGCCTGCCGCTTCCATGAGCGGATCGAGGACTTCGATGGCGCCGCCCGCGACACGCGCGTCCATGGCTGGGATCCGATCGGCGGCTGACGGCGTTCGCTTGTCATCGGGGTGCACGGCGCTATACCCTTCAGCTCGGGTGGGACCCCCGTGACGGCAGCCAACGCAGCGTGCCCTGGGTCTGCAGGCCGGTTGCGGTCACGCCCCCCGTGTCATCGGTGCCGTGCTTGCCTATTGATTCCGTGGGCTGATCTACGCGACGCTTGGGACTCCAAGCGTCACGATCAGACCACTAGGAGACGCCCGATGTATGTATCGACGATCCTCAAGAACAAGGGCGCCGGCGTCGTCACGGCGCTCGGCGACGTCAAGGTGTCGGAGATCGTCCAGATCCTGAGGGACAAGCGCATCGGCGCCGTCGTCATCTCCGACGACGGCGCAACGGTGGCCGGGATCCTGTCGGAGCGCGACATCGTCCGGGCACTCGCCGAGCACGGTGTCAAGATCCTCGACCGCCGTGCCGATGCGCTGATGACCCGCGACGTTGTCAAGTGCGCGCCCAACCGCACGATTGCCGACGTCATGTCGACAATGACCAAGGGGCGCTTTCGCCACCTGCCGATCGTCGATGACGGCAAGCTGGTCGGCATCGTCACGATCGGCGACGTCGTCAAGCTGCGCCTGCAGGAGGTCGAGGCCGAGTCCGAGGCGATGCGCGAGCTGATCACCGGGGGTTAGCGCGCTGCCTTATCGGTCGCTGCCGCGCGCCCCCGACCGCGGGTATTTCGGGTTGTTCTCCGTCAGCTTGTGCTCGGCGATGGCGCGCAGGATGGCCCGGGCGGCGGTCGCACGCGCATCCGGCCCGTCGAACGCGCCGGCGCGGATATCGGCCGCGAAGCGGCGATAGAGGCGCGCCGGGGCCGCGGCGTCGCCGCCGCCGGGGTCCTCGTCGTAGTAGAGCGTGGCGAGATCGCGGGCGGCCTGGCGCTGCCAGTCATCGCCGGCCGCCTGCTCGGCGATGGCGATGCGCATGGCGGTGGCGACGAGCAGGGCGTCGTAGCGCCGCGCTTCCGGCAGCAGCGGCAACAAGTCGTCGACGAGCTTCGCCCGCGCCGCGGCCAGCAGCTCCACCATCGTCGGCCGGTCCCGGATCATGCGCCCGTCATCGCCAGGATCTCGTGCTCGAGCTCGGCCGGGCGGCGGCCGATCAGCGCCAGCTCGAGGTCGCGCTGGGCGCCGCCGACGTGGCGCTCGCCCTGCTGCAGGGCGATGACGGCCCAGCGCACGTGGGCCATGACCTCCCAATAGCGCACCCCGTCGCTGTCGATCGTGCGGCCCGACGCGGCCTCGTAGCCGGCGTAGAACGGCGCACGGTCGGCGATGCCGCCGGCCGCCAGATCGGTGGCGCCGAAGCGCCAGCACTTGGCGCAGAACCAGCCGATGTCCTCCAAGGGCTCGCCCCAGCCTGCGAACTCCCAATCGAGAATACCGGCGAGGCCGCCGTCGTCGCCGACGATATAGTTGCCGGTGCGGTAGTCGCGGTGCACGAGCACGGCCTCGCCGGCGGGCGGCGCCTGCCGTTCGAGCCAGCGCAGCCCCCATTCGAGCGCCGGGTGGGGCGCGCGGCAGCCGTCCAGATAGACGCGGTAGTCGGCGATCGCCGCCGCGGCCGCGGACCCTTGCGGTGGCGCGAGAAAGGCGAGGTCGGGCCGCGGCGGCACGATGGCATGGATCTTCGCGAGCTCGGCGCCGAGCCGCCGGGCGAGCGCCTCCCCCGCGCCCGCCGCGGCGACGGCCTTGACGACGCGTGGCGCGACGGCGGTGCCCGGCAGCCGTCGCATCACGGTGAACGGCCGGCCGATGACGGCCGCGTCGTCGCAGTGCCACAGCGGCTCCGGCACTGCCACGCCGGTGCCGTGGGCGGCGCGCAGCAGCGCGAACTCCTGGGCCTGGGTGCGGCTCGCCGGCACCGGTGCCGGCGCGGTGGTGCGCAGTACCCAGGCCTGGCGGCCGGCGTGGGGGCCGCCCTCGACGGCGACGCTGAGGCCCCAGTTCTCCTGAATGGCGCCGCCGACGAGGCGCTCGATCGCCTCGATATGCGCGCTCGCCGCCCCGGCTTGGGCGGCGATGTGGGCGGCGAGCCGCGCCCGCGCCGCCGCCGGCCAGGCGCCCACGGACGAGTCCGTCGCGGACGAGTCGGTCAATCCCAGCTCCAGAAGTCCGTCCCGTCCTGCAGCAGGTGGCGCGCCAGGACCATCTTGTGCACCTCCGAGGCGCCGTCGACGAGGCGCGCCTGGCGGGCGTAGCGGTACATCCATTCGAGCGGCAGGTCGCGGCTGTAGCCGCGCGCGCCGGTCAGCTGGATCGCCGTGTCGATCGCCTTGTGCAGCACGTCGGCGACGGCGATCTTGGCCATCGAGACCTCCTTGCGGGCGAAATCGCCTGCATCGAGCTTGGCTGCCGCGCGCATGGTCAGCAGGCGGCCGACCTCGATCTGCATGGCGGCCTCGCCGAGCATCCATTGAACGCCCTCGTGCTCGGCCAGCGCGGCGCCGTGGCTGGTGCGCTCACGCACGTGGTCGAGGCATTCGCCGAGCGCGCGCTGGGCCATGCCGAGCCAGCGCATGCAGTGGGTCAGGCGCGCCGTGCCGAGGCGGATCTGGGTCACCTTCAGGCCGTCGCCGACGCCCATCAGCCGGTTGTCGTCTGGGATCTTGAGCCCGTCGAGCGCGAGCTCGCAATGGCCGCCATGCTCCTCCGGACCCATGATCGGGATGCGCCGGACGATGCGCCAGCCCGGCTGGTCGGCGTCGAACAGGAACGCCGTCAGGCCGCGCCGGGGATCGTCGCCGGTGCGGGCGACGAGGATGAAATGCTGGGCGAACGCGGCGCCGGTGATGAACCATTTGCGCCCGCGCACGACCCAGCGGTCGCCGCGGCGTGTCGCCGTCGTCAGCATCGCCGACGGGTCGGAGCCGGCGCCCGGCGCCGGCTCGGTCATGGCGAAGGCGGAGCGCACCTTGCCGTCGACGACGGGCTGCAGCCAACGCGCAGCCTGGGCCTCGGTCGCGACCTTCGCGAGCAGGATCATGTTGCCGTCGTCGGGCGCGGCGCAATTGAAACAGACCGGGCCGAAGCGGGCGCGGCCCATCTCCTCGTAGCACGCCGCCATGCCGACGACCGACAGGCCGAGGCCGCCGCGGGCGGCCGGCATCTGCGGCGCCCACAGGCCCTCGGCCTTGACGCGTTCGCGTATCTTTTCAAGCAGATCGACGCGGATGTTTTCGTGTTCGTCGAAGTTCGCGGTGTCCTGCTCCAAGGGCAGGATGTGGGCGGCGACAAAGGCGCGGATGCGCGTCCTGAGGCGGCGACGTCGGCCGGCAGGGCGAAGTCCATGGCCTCAGCGTCTCACAGCGCGCTCAAGGTGAGGCCGCCATCGACGGTGATGACGCTGCCGGTCATGAACGCGCCGCCGGGCCCCGGCCAGCAGCATGAGCGCGCCGTCCAGGTCGGCCGCCATGCCGAGGCGCCGCAGCGGCGTGCGCCGCACGACTTTTTCACCACCGGGCCCGTCGAGGAAGGCCCGGTTGAGGTCGGTCTTGATGTAGCCCGGCGAGATCGCGTTGACGAGGATCGCGTGCGGCGCCAGCTCGACCGCCAGGGTCCGCGTCAGCTGGACGAGGCCGGCCTTGGACGCGGCATAGGCGTGCATCCGGGCCGCCGCGGTGTCGGCCAGTGCCGAGGCAATGTTGACGATGCGGCCGGGCCGGCCGAGGCGGATCATGTGGCCGGCCGCCTCGCGCGCCATCAGGAAGGCGCCGCGCAGGTTCGTGTCGATGACCCGGTCCCAGTCCGCCGGCTCGGTCTCCTCGAGCGGTTGGGAGGCGGCGATGCCGGCGTTGTTGACAAGGATCGAGAGCGGCCCGAGCTCGGTCTCGGCGACGTCGATGGCGGCGGCGATGGTGCCTGCGTCGGTGACATCGAGGGCGACCGGCAGGGCGCGGCCGTCGGCGGCCTCGATCTCGGCGGCCAGCGCCTCGGTCCGGTCGAGCCGCCGCGCCGCCAGCGCAACCTTGGCCCCGGCCACCGCCAGCGTGCGCGCGAAGTGGCTGCCGAGCCCGCTCGATGCGCCCGTGACGATGGCGACCTGCCCCGTCAGCTCCGACCGCTCGTCCATGGCTGCCGCCTTCCGTTGCGCGCTGCCCGGCCAGCATAGATTTGCCGGGGCCACGCCGGCAACCGCCCGTGCGGGAACCCACGAATGGTCGAGCAGCCAAGTGGAACGGCCGCGTGGCATAGTCGTCGTCGCAGAAGACGGTGGTCTGTCTGTAGCGCACCCGGTTCCTTGGACACAAGTTTGTCTCACGCGGCGGGCCTGATTGAGATCGCGGCGTGCCACGCCTGACGAGCTTGAGCGGGGCTCAGGTAGCCGTTCTTTTCGACGATCCACTGGGCATTGTAGAGTTCGACGAAGTCGCGGACGGCGTCCCGCAGCTCCGCGATGTTGCGGTAGATGCGACCATGGATGATCTGTTCCTTCAGCGTGCGATTGAACCGCTCGGCGACGCCGTTGGTCTGGGGCTCGGCGACGAAGGCGTAGGACGGCTGGATGCCCCAGAACTTGATCTGGTTGGTGAAGTGGTCCGACAGATACTGGGAGCCGTGATCCATCCGCAAGGCCAGCCCCCGAGCCGCGCCGGCCGCGGTCGAGCCATACAGCCCGGCAAGCCCCATGGAGATCGGCTGCAGGGCGGCGAAGCGGTCGCCGCGCTTGCAGACATGCCAGCCGACACACTCGGCGTTCCAATGCTCGACGGCGGTGAAGATCCAGCCCCAGCCGTCGTCCACCGTGAACACCCGAACGCCATCGGTGCCCCACATGAGGTTCGGGGCATGAGTGATGATCTCACCGTCATGGGGATTGCCGCCACGGCGGCGGCAGCGATGGGGCGAGAGCAGATTGTTCTCGCGCATCAGGCGGAGCACCCGCTTGCGGGCAACCCGGATGTCGCGACAGACCCGAAGCCGAGCCCAGACCTTGCGGTAGCCCTCGCCCTCCCAGGGCAATGCCTCCAGGTCGGCTTCGATCGCCACCAGCAGCGCCTGGTCCGAGATCGCGGGCTTCGGTCCCCGACGCTTTGCCGGCGGCGGCTCGGCGTGCTGGCCGGAGGTCATGGCGTAGAACGAGGAGCGGGCCATGCCCCAGGCGGCGCAGACCCGCCGCAGGCCGTAGGCCAGACCCGTGCCGGGTGAGGTGGCGGCACTCATCGCCGCGACCTCCGCCGCCCCAAAGGGCCGAAGGTCTCCGTCTTGGCCTCCAGCAGTTCCACCTGCATGGTCAACTCTCCGATCCGCTTCATGGCGCTATCCAGTTCCGCCTGCACCGGATCGCCCTTGCGTTGCTTGAGCGAGGCGTCGATCCCGCCGATCGCTTTCTCACGCCACTGCTCGAGCCGGAAGATCTCTACGCCCAACTGGCGCGACAGAAGTTGCACCGGCTCGTCACGCAAAAGCCGCAGAACGACCTCACGCTTGCGCGCCACCGTCCATCGCTGGCCAAGTCCCAGCGGGCCTGCCGGCAAAGCCTGGCCTGGGGAAAACGTGGACGAGCCAAGCTCGCCCGCATTTACCACAGGCCCATCAACAGCAACTTTCTCCTCAAAATTATCGGTCATGTTCCGGTCCTCCTTGGACACTTCGATTAAGCCAATTCTGTGTCCAAGGAAATCGGGTCCGACTCAGACGGTGGTCTGTCGTCGATCGCCACCTTGCGTCACAGTGTGCGGAAGTCTGGAGGCGACGACACGGGCGAGCCGAGCCGTCACACACGACCAGCGGGATGCGGCACGCCTCAACTGTCGTGTCCCCGGAACTGCGGCACGCCTCAATTATGTACCGTATCCGCGGCACCGGTTGCGGAACTGGCCGCGGAACCGGGTGCCCGGTTGGGGGGCCACTGCTCAAGTCGCTCAGTAAGGGAACCCCCAGAGGCAAACTTCAGTCGAGGTAACGCGGCTGACATCGACGTCCGAGAGGTCTGCGAACGCGTCCAGGCCCATGCACCACAAGAAGTCTGTCCGCGGCGTCACGAGGTTGAGGATGTGGTTGCGCCGGTCGATGATGGCGTCGTACCAGAAGGCGCCGCCGAGCTTCCAGAAGTCCTTGGCGCGGACCACACGGAACAGGAGCGCCTCGTGGTCCTGGATCTCGATCTCGCTGCCGTTGCTGAGGCGTGTTGCGTTGCCCGCGGTTGCTCTGAACAGGGCGTTGCGCACATGGGTCACGTAGCCGCTGGAGACGACGAAGGCGTCGCCGCTGACGTGCTGCAAGGCTTCGACACCGTAATCTGCATCCGGCTGCAGGACATGGACGGTAGCGCCCGACCGGATGAGCGCCGCAGGGGCCGGACGCTCCTCCCTCGGCTCCGCGAGGTAGATCGAGTAGAACGGTGTCGTGAACATGGTGGCCAGCAGGTCCGGGCCGCGGGCCACGATCTGACGATCGTCCGCCTCGGGTGTGACGGACAGTAGGCACGACACAACGGCGTCCGGATCGCTGCGCGAGACATCGGCGGTGTAGATATCCAGGTCGACCATCTGATGGAACGCGACAGGGCCGTCGGCACAGCCCTCCATCCAAGCGGTGTGTTGACGAATCCGGTCTGCCCTGCGCTCGGCAAAAGTTTGGTCGGATATCGTACAGCCCCAGAGGAGCAGACACGCGAGAGAAAGCCAAATGCGGGGGCTTCTACGTAGCTCCTGTCCGGCCTTTCGGATGCTCTTGGGAGTCGCCAGTGTCGCCAGGGCCCGCGTCACCTATCGCTCCCCAGTCTGACGATGCATTTCTAGCCTCCTCCTAGGCAGATCCGCCGAATACGGTCCCTTCACGCCTCACCACACCACCGGGGACGACGGCACACAATGCCGTAACCGGTTGGCCGAGGCACTGGCTGGTGGCAATGCCCAGCCCGGCGGCGCGCACGGTGTCCGCCGGGTTCGGTTCGAACACGCCAGCGTATGCTGGCGCCCCTTGAGCGTACGCGCGGCTCCATTCGCCGATGATCACCGGCAACATCCAGACCGCCAGTGCTGTCGCGAGCACGGAGACCAAAACAAGGAGAACCCGCATAACAGGAATATTAGCGCCGATATGCCCGCCCGTAAAGTGGGCGCGGGGCTGAACGGCCTGCTACGCGACCCGCGCTATCTCGACGCCGACGACCCGGAGCACAAACAGGTCGTCGACATGGTCGCGCGCGCCTTCGAACCGGTGTTCGTCGGAAACGCCGGAAATCCGCCGGGTCCGGCGCGGCCCGGCGCGGCCCGGCCGGTAGAGTTTAAGGGCTTCTTAACTGAACGCGGCCATCGTCGCGACGCTAGTGCACCGATCCAGACAAATGATTCACCGTGCGCTGGAGCAACCCGTTGTTTTGTATTCAGAATCAGGTTTCCACTGTGACGGCTCTGACTGAGTCGGTGCACTAGGGGGCGTGGCTAAAGCGCCCGACGGATAGTCCAAGGTCCCCCGTGAAATGCCTGAGTCGGACCCGATTTCCTTGGACACAGAATTGGCTTAATCGAAGTGTCCAAGGAGGACCGGAACATGACCGATAATTTTGAGAAGAAAGTTGCTGTTGATGGGCCTGTGGTAAATGCGGGCGAGCTTGGCTCGTCCACGTTTTCCCCAGGCCAGGCTTTGCCGGCAGGCCCGCTGGGACTTGGCCAGCGATGGACGGTGGCGCGCAAGCGTGAGGTCGTTCTGCGGCTTTTGCGTGACGAGCCGGTGCAACTTCTGTCGCGCCAGTTGGGCGTAGAGATCTTCCGGCTCGAGCAGTGGCGTGAGAAAGCGATCGGCGGGATCGACGCCTCGCTCAAGCAACGCAAGGGCGATCCGGTGCAGGCGGAACTGGATAGCGCCATGAAGCGGATCGGAGAGTTGACCATGCAGGTGGAACTGCTGGAGGCCAAGACGGAGACCTT
Source organism: Alphaproteobacteria bacterium (assembly GCA_965261585.1). Classification (GTDB taxonomy): domain Bacteria; phylum Pseudomonadota; class Alphaproteobacteria; order UBA6615; family UBA6615; genus CBDHDN01. The sequence goes on along the minus strand of CBDHDN010000081.1, from coordinate 14,016 downwards.
CGGCCCTTTGGGGCGGCGGAGGTCGCGGCGATGAGTGCCGCCACCTCGCCCGGCACGGGTCTGGCCTACGGCCTGCGGCGGGTCTGCGCCGCCTGGGGCATGGCCCGCTCCTCGTTCTACGCCATGACCTCCGGCCAGCACGCCGAGCAGCCGCCGGCAAAGCGTCGGGGACCGAAGCCCGCGATCTCGGACCAGGCGCTGCTGGTGGCGATCGAAGCCGACCTGGAGGCATCGCCCTGGGAGGGCGAGGGCTACCGCAAGGTCTGGGCTCGGCTTCGGGTCTGTCGCGACATCCGGGTTGCCCGCAAGCGGGTGCTCCGCCTGATGCGCGAGAACAATCTGCTCTCGCCCCATCGCTGCCGCCGCCGTGGCGGCAATCCCCATGACGGTGAGATCATCACTCATGCCCCGAACCTCATGTGGGGCACCGATGGCGTTCGGGTGTTCACGGTGGACGACGGCTGGGGCTGGATCTTCACCGCCGTCGAGCATTGGAACGCCGAGTGTGTCGGCTGGCATGTCTGCAAGCGCGGCGACCGCTTCGCCGCCCTGCAGCCGATCTCCATGGGGCTTGCCGGGCTGTATGGCTCGACCGCGGCCGGCGCGGCTCGGGGGCTGGCCTTGCGGATGGATCACGGCTCCCAGTATCTGTCGGACCACTTCACCAACCAGATCAAGTTCTGGGGCATCCAGCCGTCCTACGCCTTCGTCGCCGAGCCCCAGACCAACGGCGTCGCCGAGCGGTTCAATCGCACGCTGAAGGAACAGATCATCCATGGTCGCATCTACCGCAACATCGCGGAGCTGCGGGACGCCGTCCGCGACTTCGTCGAACTCTACAATGCCCAGTGGATCGTCGAAAAGAACGGCTACCTGAGCCCCGCTCAAGCTCGTCAGGCGTGGCACGCCGCGATCTCAATCAGGCCCGCCGCGTGAGACAAACTTGTGTCCAAGGAACCGGGTGCGCTACACCCCGTGAAATGCCCCATCTGGGACAGGTCCTGCTGGCCGGCGGCGATGCCGCGCAGCGCTCGCTCCGCGAGAACGCGCTGCGCGCGGCCGGCTATGACGTGGCGATCGCGGATGCTGCCGACCTGGTCGCCCGCGCCCGCGACAGCCAGGCCAACGTCGCGGTCTTGAGCAAGGCGCTCGATCAGGCCGATCCGTTCGCGCTCATCGAGACGCTGAAAAGCGATGCGGGCGCGGCTGCCCTACCCCTGATGCTGCTGGATACCGACGGCGACGCCGACCGCGACCGCGCCGTTGCCGCCGGCGTCGACGACCTGGTCGAAGGCACCGCCGACGAGACCGTCCTGGCGGCGCGCCTGCGCCCGCTGCTGCGGCTGTCGACGATCCACCGCCAGATGGTCGAGCGGCTGGCGACGGCCGAGACGTTCGGCGTCTCGGTAGCGCCGCCGAACGGCGTCCTCGACCTCGACAATTGCCGCGTCCTGGTCGCCACGGGTGATCCGCGCACGGCGGCCGAGCTGCAGTCGGTGCTGGCGATCGACATGTCGGTCGACCTGGAGACGGACCCGTATGTCGCCGGCGACCGACTGGGTGCCGAGTGCTATGACGCGGTCGTCGTCGCCCACGGGCCGAACGAGGACGCCGAGGCGGCGATCTATCTGTGCGGCCACATCCGCCGCAACCCGCAACTCTATAACCTACCGGTGCTGCTGCTGACCCACGACCGCTATTTCGCCGCGCGCGCCGACGCCTACCGCACCGGCGCCAGCGTCGTGCAGTGGCAGCCGGCCGACCCGCTGGCGATCGCCGGGACGATCCAGATCCTGGTGCGCCGCCAGCGCCGCGCCTGGCTGTTGCGCGACGCCATGGCGGCGACGCTGACGCCGGCGACCGGCGACGCCCTGCGCGGCATCTACTCCGTGGAGTTCCTGCGCGCCCACCTGCAGCGCATGATTGCCAACGACGCGCGGGCCGAACGGCCGCTGTCGCTGGCCGCGTTCACGATTGCCAACGCCGCCTCGGTGCGCGACCGCTTCGGCCTCGAGGCCCAGACGATCCTGCTGCAGCAGATGGCCGACTGGATCACCGGCCTGGTGCGCGTCGAGGATGTCTGCGCCCGCCTCGGCGAGAACCGCTTTGCGGTGATCCTGCCGGACACGCCGCCCGACGAGGCGCAGGAGGTGATCCAGCGCATCGTCGCCGTGCTCGGCCACGCCGAGTTCCACCTGACGGAAGAGATCTGCCAGGCGATCGGCGCCTGGGTCGAGGCCGGCCAGGCCAGCCTGCAGCCCGGCGACACCCCCGAAGACCTGATCGCCAGCGCGCTCACTACCGCGATTTGAACCGAACGGGCCTTGCCCCGGCCGGCCTGAGCGCGCACGTGTAAACGCATGCGCATCGACGTCTATGCGGACACGATCTGCCCGTGGTGCTTCATCGGCAAGCGGCGCCTGGAGCGTGCGCTGGCGGCCCGCATCGACCTGGCCGTCGAGGTGCGCTGGCGCCCGTTCCAGCTGAACCCCGAGATGCCGCGGCAGGGCATCGACCGCGACACGTATCTGGGTCTGAAATTCGGCGGCATCGCCCGGGCGCAACAGCTCTATGCCATGATTGCCGATGCCGGGCACAGCGAGCGGCTGGCCTTCCGCTTCGATGCGGTCACGCGCACGCCGAACACGCTGGACTCGCACCGGCTGGTCCGCTTCGCCGCGGCGCGCGGCGGCGATGCCGACATGGTCGAGGCGCTGTTCCGCGCCTATTTCCTGGACGGCGTCGACATCGGCGACATCGAGGCGCTGATACGCATTGCCGTGACCGGCGGCTACGACGGCGCTGAAGTGCGGCGCTACCTGGCCTCGGACGAGGCCTGCAACGAGGTGACGGCCGAGGACCTCCGTGCCCGGCGCATGGGCATCGAAGGCGTGCCCTGCTTCATCGTCAACGACCGCTACGCGGTTGCCGGCGCCCAGGATCCGGAGGCGTTCTTCCCGCTGCTGGATATCGCCGTGCTGGAGGCCGCGGGCGAGCTGGCTGCGGATTTGCCGTCGCTGGCCTGAGGCGCCGGGTGATTGCACGGAACCATGCGTGCGGGAGGGGAGCGAATCATGCGTCTGCAAGGCAAGGCCGCGATCGTCACCGGCGGCGGCAACGGCATCGGCAAGGCGATCGCGGAGCGGTTTGCGGCCGCGGGGGCGGCGGTCGGCATCGTCGAGATCGAGGCCGATGCCGGCCGCGACGTGGCGGCGGGCATTACGGCGAACGGCGGCAGGGCGCTGGCTTGCCAAGCCGACACGACCGACGACGCGGCGGTGCGCGCGGCGGTGGCGGCGGCGACGGCCGCGTTCGGCCGGCTCGACATCCTGGTCAATAACGCCGCGGCGTTCGTGTTCGGCAGGGTCGAGGATGTGACGCGCGCCGATTGGGACAAGGTGCTCGGCGTCAACGTGATCGGTTACGCCAACATGGTGCGCGAGTGTCTGCCGGCGCTGCGCGCGTCCGGGCACGGCGCGATCGTCAATATCGGCTCGGTCTCGTCGTTCGTCGCCCAGCCGGCGTTCATCCCCTACAACGCATCGAAGGGCGCGGTGGCGCAGCTGACGCGCTGCCTGGCGATGGACCTGGCGGCCGACAACATCCGGGTGAACGGGATCAGCCCCGGTGCGATCCGCACCCGGGCGACGGACCGGCACATCGCCTCGCTGGGCCTCGACCCGGAGGTAGCGTTCGCCGAGTTCGGCCGTGCGGCGGTGATGAACCGCATGGGTCGGCCGGAGGAGATCGCCGCCGGCGCGCTGTTCCTGGCCTCGGACGATGCGTCGTTCATGACCGGGGCGCACATCGTCATCGACGGCGGCGCGACGATCGACTGAGCGGCGCGAGGATCGCTTCGCGCGACCGCGGGACAGGCCCGGGAACCGAGATGGAACCACAGACATTGATCCGGCGTCCCTGCCCCGGCTCGCGCGGAAAGCGGTCGAAACAGCGCGCGGGTCGGGACAACGGACGCGGGCAATGCCCCGGGTCAACGGGCACACGAGGGGCTTATCATGCTCGTCTCCATACGATATCATGCATGAATGCCAATGCCGGCCAAGGGAGGTAGCGATGGCGATTCCCGTACTCGATCTTGGACACGACGCGAGGCTTCGCGGATTCAACCACGGAGAGGAACTGCGGGGCGATATCCGGCACAACGTGGGCGTCTATTTATCACGCTTCGAAAAGCTCGGAGTTGATACCGATAGTGTTCTGACGGAAGCTGGCAAATGGATCGAGCACCTGGATCGGCTCGATTCGGAGTTTACGACGGAGATGCGTGGCGTCGCCGAGGGATCGGGTTCCGATCTCCGCGAAATAACCATGCTGAACGTGCGCTACGAGATGATCATCGACATGTTCAAGCGCGCCGGCGCCGCCGCATCAGCCGGTGCTGCCGACGGCTGCACGTCCTTCGCCGTCCTGCCCGAAAGGAGTAGGTCGGGGGAGACAATCCTTGGCCAGAACTGGGACTGGATCCCGGGCGTGAAAACGATGATCTCGCGCGTCAAACGCGATGACAAGACGGATTTCGTCTGCCACGGCGAAACCGGCACCGTGGGCGGTATGCAGGGCGTGAACGAGGCCGGTATTGGCGTCGTGATCAATGCGTTGATGTCGACAGAAGATGGCGCCTATGCCTATGAAAAGCCGTTCAGGATGCGGGTCAGGGACGTACTGAACGCACGCAACATGCACTCGGCCATCCTCGCGCTGTGCGGAACCAATCGATCTGTTTCGATGAATTTCTTGGTGGGCCATGCCGACGGCGAGGCATTGGACATAGAGGCTGGGCCGGATCGGGCTGGGTTCATGTATCCCGAAGATGGCATCCTGACGCACTCGAACCACTTTTGCGCGCTGGATATCGAATCTGAAGTCGTTCGTGTTTGGCCGAATACAATGTACCGGAACAAGCGTCTGGAGCGGCTGTTCAGGCAGGCCCAACAGCTTGACGAGCAGTCGATCAAGGGCTGCCTAGCCGATCACTTTTCGCACCCGCATTCGATCTGTGCTCACGTCGACGCGGAAGAGCCCGAGACGATGCAGCTCGAGACCCGCAACGCTGTCTTGATCGAGTTGACGGCCCGCCGGATGTCGGTGACCGATGGCGCACCTTGCGAGAATGAGTTTCAACAAGTCGCCTTGGCGGCCTGAAGCAACGGTGAATGCGCCCCGTAGACTAAACTATGGGGACGAGGACGAAGGTGGCTCCGATAAGGCGAAGTGGTTGTGGGGTCGCTTCGTGAAATAATGAGCAACGGGAGGAAATAGACGTGACTCGAAGCAGTACAGCAATAGCGGCCGTCGTCGGCGCCGCGGGGCTGGCGTTGTCATGGAGTTTCGCGGCGTCCACACCCGCGGCTGCGCAAGACAAAGTCAAAGTGTTCGTGAGCGCGGGGTTCGAGGGCAATACCTGGATGGATGCCTCGCTGAACCTGATTTCGGCCATGGCCAAAACCAAGGAATATGCCGACCGGGTAGAGTTCGACGTTCAGTCCGCCCGCGGAAATGCCCAGACTCAGATCCAGCAAATCAACGCCATGGTGCAGGCGGGAGCCGACATCATCGTGTCGTGAGCGATTTCCCCGACCGCGCTGAACCGGGCCATCCGCAACGCCTGCAAACGAGGCGTTGTCTTCATTACGTGGGACGCGGAGGTAACGGAGCCGTGCGCGTTTCATGTCGGCATCAACCAGGACTGGGCTGGTGCCGGGCCGGCTGAGTGGTTGGCGGAGGAACTTAACGGCAAGGGCAACATCGTCTTCATGGGCGGCATACCGGGCAACATGGTTGACCTGCGCCGAAACGCCGCCGCAAAGGCTGTCTTCGCCGATTTTCCAGACATCAACATTGTCGCCGATACGCCGAGCATGTGGAACAACGCAACGGCGAAGCAGAAGCTGACCGAGATTGTCGCGACCCACGGCTGGGACAACATCGATGGATTGTGGACACAAACGGGTTGTTACGTGTTCACGCTGATGCAGGTCGACACCGGCCGGGCCGATAATCTCTTGCCATGCGCCGGCAACGGAACGAATGGCCACCGCGTAGCGCAGTTGCCGGTTGGCACAGCCGAGGGCGCGTACGGCCTGCGCAGCGCGTCCATGGGGTCACCGCCTTGGGCCGGCCCCCTTGCCCTTAAGCTGGCAATGCAGAAGGTCGATGGCGGGGATATCCCGCACTTCTACGAGATCGAAATGCCGTTGGTGGTTCCGGGCGAAGCGGCCCTCTGTGAAACCGCTGATCTGGCGGAACTGCGGGCGACGAATTGGAGCTGCAATGCCGTGCCGCTCGACGTTGCGCCGTCGAACTACTTCATCGACGTGTGGAATACGGAGGTGCCCGAGCTCGACCTGAACTCGGCCCTCAACGGGTCCGTGCCGCAGGGCTCATAGTTCGCTTCGGGGGCAGGTCGACCACTTCGGCCTGCCCCCTTTGATTTGAGCGGCAGACCAACGGATCGCGTCGGTTCCCGCGGAAATCACGACCCATGTCAGAGACAGCACCCGCGATTGAGACAATCGGGTTGGTGAAGGCGTTCGGTGCGACGATCGCTTTGCAGGACATGTCGTTCACGATTCCGCAGGGCGAAGTCCATGCCCTGCTCGGCGAGAATGGCGCCGGCAAATCGACGCTCGTGAAGATCTTGAGCGGCTTGACCCGTCCCGATGGCGGTGAAATCAGACTATTCGGAGAACCGGTCCACATCGCCAGGCCAAGGGACTCCCACCGGTTGGGTATTCAGACCGCGTATCAGGAGATCTCCCTTATCCGAGACCTGACGGTGGTGCAGAACATGCTGCTGCCGTACGAACCGATCGGCCTGCTGGGCCAGATCAGGCGGCGCGTCTCGGAGAGACGGGTGCGCGAGGATCTCGCGCGCCTCGGCGTGAGTGTTAATCCGCGGGCCGAAGTCGGCACCCTCGATCTGCCGGTCCGGCAAAAAATCGGGATCGCTCGTGCGGTAGTGCGGCAGCCCCGGGTCTTGCTGCTCGACGAGCCAACTTCGTCTCTTTCGAGCGGCGACGTCCGCTGGCTCGCCGATCTGATCGATCGCCTCCGCGCGCAAGGCGTGACAATCGTGTTCATATCCCACCGCATCCGCGAGGTCAGAGATTTCTGCGACGGCATCACCATCCTTCGCAATGGCCAGAACGTCGGCAGCTTCAAGACGGAAGACGTGACCGACGAAGAAGTGATCGAGCTGGTTATCGGGCGCTCGCTGGCCGCAACGTTCCCGGCGAAACAGAACAGGTCGGATCGCGACGGCGCATCACCGCGGCTCGCCGGCAAGGCATTGTCCGTCGAGGGCACGATCAAGGACCTGTCCTTCGAACTGTGGCCAGGTGAAATCCTGGGCGTCGGCGCTCTCGAGGGAATGGGCCAGCGCGCGCTATTTCTTGCGTTGTTCGGGATGGTCTCGTTGAGCACGGGCGCCGTGACGATCGATGGCCAGAAAGTGACGCTGCGCTCACCAAAGGACGCGCTGCGGCCCAACGTCGGCATAGGCTTCGTGCCCGAGGATCGCAAGAACGAGGCGCTGTTCCTCGAGATGGCGGGACGCGAGAACGTCTCGCTTTCCGTCGTCCACAAGTTCTCCAAACATGGCCTCGTCGACGTCGGTGAAGAGTCCCGGGCGGTTCGCCGCGCACTGGATCTCGTGCAGGTCGACCAACGGGCCATTTACACCCCCTGCAAGGTCCTTAGCGGCGGCAATCAACAAAAGATCCTCATCGCCAAATGGTTGCTGGCGGGCAGCCGGATCCTCCTCATGTACGATCCAACACGCGGCGTCGATGTGGGCACGAAGGCCGAGATCTACGCGCTGATGCGCGCCTACGTCGAAGCCGGCGGCGCGATCCTCTTGTACTCAACCGATACCGAGGAGCTGGTCAACCTCTGTGACGAGGTCGTTGTGATCTATCGCGGCCAAAAGGCCGCATCCCTCGCCTCCGACAGCCTGACCGTGGCCAATGTCATGCGTGCCGCCCTTGGCGAAGCGGCACAACCCGTGGACGCCGCGAGAGCCGTGGCGGCCGCGGAAGAGAAGTGATGGCGACCGCTCCCGTGGCGTCACTCGCTCTCCATTTTCCGTCATTCAGCTGGACCCGCCAGGGCGGCACGGCTATGGCGATCGCGGTTTTCGTCTTCATGCTGATCGTCCTACAGCTGATTACCGGCCAGGGCATCAGCTACTTCGACGTCAGTACCGTTTCCGCGAGCGCGACTACGCTGGCGCTGGCGGCGGTTGGCGAGACCATCGTCATCCTCGCCGGGGGGCTCGACCTTTCCGCCGGTGCCGTCGTCTCGCTGGTCAATGTCGTTCTGGTCACCCAGCTCGCGGAGTGGGAGCTCGGTACCGTCACCTTCACGATCGTTGAACGGTGTTGGCCCTTGGCCTGGGCGGCGTCATCGGCGCCATCAACGGCTTTCTGATCGCCTACATACGCCTGCCGGCGATCGTTGTGACCCTCGCGACGATGTTTATTGCCCAGGGGGTGGCGCTGTTGGTCCTCAAGTTTCCGGGCGGGCAGATGCCCGACGGATTCAGTTACGTCTTCACTGGCGACGTCATTCCCGACGGTCTTCCGGCGCCAATCGTGGTGCTGCTGATCGCGCTATTGCTTTGGTATGCAGTCAAGAACACACGCTTCGGCACCGGTATCTATGCAATCGGCAGCGACGAGGAGTCGGCCGCGGCGAACGGCGTGGACGCCCGCCGGGTGAAGTTCCTGACGTTTACCGTCGCCGGCGTGTGCTACGGGGCGGCCGGGCTTTTTATTACGGCAAACATGGGCGCCGGCGATCCGCTCATCGGCGCGAAGATGCTGCTGCAGATCTTTGCCGCCGTCGTCCTCGGCGGAACGATCATCGGCGGCGGGCGCGGCGGCTGCGTTGGCACCGTCTTCGGCGCCCTAACGCTGACGATCATCGTCAATATTTTCCTCGTGCTCGGCGTGCGCACCTACTACACGCCCATTGCCGAGGGCGGCATACTGTTGTTCGCGGTGCTGACCTTCTCGCTGGGCCGGGCCGCGCCGGTTGTGGAGATCGCCCGGTATTGGCGGGCGACGGCCCGCGCCGTCCGCGACGCCTCGCTGCCCGCCCGCCTCAAGAGCCTCAGCGAGCCCATCCGGCTCGAAATGCTCACGCAAGGACGCGGGGCCTCGCGCGCCGACGCGCCCGTCAGCTGGCTCTCGCGAAGCCGCGCCACACTGCGTTACACAGTGCCGCCATACGCGCTCTATCTGGTCATTCTGGCTCTCACGATCATCATCTCCGGCCGCGAGTTTTCGCCGCTCGCCTATCTCAATGCGATGCTGACCCTCACGTCCTTCCTGGCGTGAGTCGGACCCGATTTCCTTGGACACAGAATTGGCTTAATCGAAGTGTCCAAGGAGGACCGGAACATGACCGATAATTTTGAGAAGAAAGTTGCTGTTGATGGGCCTGTGGTAAATGCGGGCGAGCTTGGCTCGTCCACGTTTTCCCCAGGCCAGGCTTTGCCGGCAGGCCTGCTGGGACTTGGCCAGCGATGGACGGTGGCGCGCAAGCGTGAGGTCGTTCTGCGGCTTTTGCGTGACGAGCCGGTGCAACTTCTGTCGCGCCAGTTGGGCGTAGAGATCTTCCGGCTCGAGCAGTGGCGTGAGAAAGCGATCGGCGGGATCGACGCCTCGCTCAAGCAACGCAAGGGCGATCCGGTGCAGGCGGAACTGGATAGCGCCATGAAGCGGATCGGAGAGTTGACCATGCAGGTGGAACTGCTGGAGGCCAAGACGGAGACCTTCGGCCCTTTGGGGCGGCGGAGGTCGCGGCGATGAGTGCCGCCACCTCGCCCGGCACGGGTCTGGCCTACGGCCTGCGGCGGGTCTGCGCCGCCTGGGGCATGGCCCGCTCCTCGTTCTACGCCATGACCTCCGGCCAGCACGCCGAGCAGCCGCCGGCAAAGCGTCGGGGACCGAAGCCCGCGATCTCGGACCAGGCGCCGCTGGTGGCGATCGAAGCCGACCTGGAGGCATCGCCCTGGGAGGGCGAGGGCTACCGCAAGGTCTGGGCTCGGCTTCGGGTCTGTCGCGACATCCGGGTTGCCCGCAAGCGGGTGCTCCGCCTGATGCGCGAGAACAATCTGCTCTCGCCCCATCGCTGCCGCCGCCGTGGCGGCAATCCCCATGACGGTGAGATCATCACTCATGCGCCCCGAACCTCATGTGGGGCACCGATGGCGTTCGGGTGTTCACGGTGGACGACGGCTGGGGCTGGATCTTCACCGCCGTCGAGCATTGGAACGCCGAGTGTGTCGGCTGGCATGTCTGCAAGCGCGGCGACCGCTTCGCCGCCCTGCAGCCGATCTCCATGGGGCTTGCCGGGCTGTATGGCTCGACCGCGGCCGGCGCGGCTCGGGGGCTGGCCTTGCGGATGGATCACGGCTCCCAGTATCTGTCGGACCACTTCACCAACCAGATCAAGTTCTGGGGCATCCAGCCGTCCTACGCCTTCGTCGCCGAGCCCCAGACCAACGGCGTCGCCGAGCGGTTCAATCGCACGCTGAAGGAACAGATCATCCATGGTCGCATCTACCGCAACATCGCGGAGCTGCGGGACGCCGTCCGCGACTTCGTCGAACTCTACAATGCCCAGTGGATCGTCGAAAAGAACGGCTACCTGAGCCCCGCTCAAGCTCGTCAGGCGTGGCACGCCGCGATCTCAATCAGGCCCGCCGCGTGAGACAAACTTGTGTCCAAGGAACCGGGTGCGCTACACGTCCTTCCTGGCGATCCTCGGTTTGGGACAGGGCACCGTCGTCATTTCAGGCGGGCTCGCCCTGTCGGTGCCCTGGACGATCACGTTTTCGGCGATCGTCGTCACGACATTGACCAACGGCGCCGACGCAGCGGCGGTTTGGGTCGTGCCCCTGGCGCTCTTGGTGGGCGTGGCCATCGGCCTTCTCAATGGCTTGACGATCGTCTTGTTCGGCCTGTCGCCGATCATTGTGACCTTGGCGATGAACGGGGTGCTTGAGGGGGTCTCGCTGCTGTTCAGCGGTGGCGCGCCGATCGGTTTGGCGCCGCCGTCCCTGTCATGGGTTCGTCACCGGCGGTTTGGGCGGCATCGCGCCGGTCGGCTGGTTCCTGATGCTGTTCGTGATCGTGGCGACGCTGTTCCTCAATCACAGCACCACCGGGCGGCGCGTCTTCGCCATCGGCAACAGCGTTTCGGTAAGCCGGCTTTCGGGCGTTTGGACGGGATTTTCAACCGCTGGGGCGTATGTCTTGAGTGGGTTCTGTTCGGCGCTTGTCGGCGTGCTGTTGGCCGGCTTCAGCCAGCAGGCGTTCTACGGCATGGGCGATCCGTTCCTGCTGTCGTCGATCGCCGTCGTGGTTCTGGGCGGCACGCTGATAACCGGCGGGCGCGGCCATTATCTGGGCATTCTCGGCGGCGCGGTGCTCTTCACCGGGCTCGCCATTCTATTATCCGGTACAGTCCTGCCGGAGGCGGTTCGCAACATCATCTATGGGCTGGTCGTCCTGGGCGCCGTCGTGGCATTGCGGGAACGAAACGAGAGTTAGTGAGCACGGGCGTCATCGGTCACTCGAACGAAGGGAAGGCTCAAATGAGCAAAACGGGCAAAGACATCCAGGTATGCTTCAACCCGCATTTCGATGCGGTCTCGTTGTGGATCGGCTCGTTCGGTGGCGCCGACTCGCCATGCGACATATCGCGCGGCGTATTTGGCGCCAAAAGGGGAGTTCCGAGATTGCTGGAGCTTTTCAAGCGATACGGAATCACGACCACGTGGGGCGTCACGGGCCATTCCGTCGATAGCTTTCCCAAGCAGTTCGAGTCGATCGTCGCCGCTGGGCATGAGATTGGCATTCATGGCTACACCCACAAGAATCCGCTGGCGATGACGCGCGAGCAGGAAGCTGATGTGATGGACAAGACAATCGACAGCGTCACAAAAGTGACCGGCGTGGCGCCGGTCGGCTACATGGCGCCTTGGTGGGAGCTGAGCACCAATACGATCGAGCTGTTGCTCGAACGAGGGATCCAATACGACAGCAGCCTCATGGAGGATGACTATCATCCGTACTGGCTGCGCAGCGGCGACAGCTGGACCAAGATCGACTATGGCAAGCCGGCGAAAGACTGGATGAAGCCGTGGCTGCCGGGTGACGACGTGGAGCTCGTTGAGATCCCGGCCAGCTGGTATCTCGATGACGCGCCGCCGACAATGTTCGTCAAGGCCTTTCCCAATAGTCACGGCTGGATTACCGGGCGCAACCTGGAGGAGATCTGGCGCGACCAGTTCGACTGGGTCTATCGGCACTACGACTACGCGATATTCCCTTGCACGATCCATCCCGACAGCGCCGGCAAGCCGCACGTCCTAATGGCGCTGGAGCGGCTTATCGACCACATGCTGTCGCACCACGGCGTCCGCATGGTGACGATGAAGGACATGGCCGACGACTTCAGGCGCCGCTGCCCGTTTGGCTCCGGCGTCGATCCTGCGGCCTGAGACGACGCTGATCAGACCGCGGGCGTCTGGGCGAAGCGCTGGGCGGCGCGGGCGCTTGCCTTCGCCGCCTCTGCCGCGCGGTTGCGTGGCGGGCGCGTCGTCTCTAGAGCACATCCGGTTTAGACGGAATATCCTGCATTGACGAGGTAGTTTCTGCATTCGGTTGGAGAGAATTCATCGAGGGCGTTTCCAATTGCCCGCCAGAGGTCATCGACGGTTCTGGCGCCGACCTTGCGGAGAATGGCTTTGAGCTTGGCGAAGACCTGTTCGATGGGATTGAGATCGGGGCTGTAGGGCGGCAGGTAGAGCGGGGTTGCGCCGACCGCCTCAATGGCCTCGTGTACGCCGGCGACCTTGTGGGAGGAGAGGTTGTCCATGATGACGATGTCGCCCGCGGACAGGGTCGGGACCAGGGCTTGCTGGACCCAGGCAAGGAAGCTTGCGCCGTTGATCGGGCCATCAAAAACGCAGGGCGCGGTGATCCGGTCGTGACGCAGGGCGGCAATGAACGTGGTTGTCTTCCAGTGGCCATGGGGAATGGCCGCCACCACCCGTTCGCCGCGCGGTGCCCGGCCATAACGCCGGGCCATGTTCGTCCGCGCCCAGGTCTCGTCGAGAAAGACCAGCCGTTCGGCAATCAGCCCAGGTTGCTCGTTGCGCCAAGTGGCTCGCGCCGCCGCGACGTCAGGGCGCTCCTGCTCGGCGGCGTGGGCTGTCTTTTTTTGCGACTCAGCCCCTGAGCCAGAAGAAAGTCGCCAAGCGTCGAGCGCTTCGCCTCGATCCCCTCGGCGGCCAGCAAGACGCAAAGCTTGTCAATGGTGATGTCGCAATTCTCCATCACCAGAGCCCGAATGCGATCGCCATGGGGAGCCAGTTTCGATTTCTTCCAGCCACCGTATTTGTCGGCTTTGATCGTGCCCCGCTGCTTCCAACGCTGCATCAGCTTCACAACAAAGCTGATGCTCACATCAAATTGCTTCGCCGCCGCATTGCGAGAGGTCCCCGATTCAACAACTCGAACAACTCGTTCACGAAGATCTTCCGAATAAGGTCGTGTCATCCATGGCTGGCCTCCTTTAACCCAGCTCATAGCTTGAATCACTTTTTGCGACCCTTGGGAATCCCCTTTTTGATTCTGTCTATGCCGGACCCGCTCTAGGGAATCGACTAGGCGGCGGGCGACCGCCGCGACCTCTTCGACGGCGCCCTCGAAGGCGGCTTCGTTCGCGATCGAGGGCTTCGCGAAGCCGCTCAGCTTGCGGACGAACTGGACGGCCGAGGCGCGGATTTCGTCATCCGTCGCCGGCGGCTCGAAGTTGAACAGCGTGCGGATATTGCGGCACATCGCTTCCTCCCCAGGTTCCGGGCGCCCCGCCCCTACTCCGCGGCCGAGGCGCGGCCGCCGGTGGCCAGCCCGGCCAGCGTGCGCATGAGCGCGCGCATCTGTTGCAGGCGCGCGCGCGGCTGCGGCCAGTCGGCCCGAT
>CBDHDN010000080.1:0-23962 GCA_965261585.1 Alphaproteobacteria bacterium | reverse complement strand
CTGACGCCTGGTCCCCCAAAGGTCAGGTGAATCAGCAGCGAACCACGAGTGCCCATTATCGTAGAAGCCTGCGACGGCCCCCAACCTTCGACACGCTCAGGGTGAGGCCCTTATCCCCGGATTTAATCCGGGGTTGTCGAACGGTGCGGGCCGGCCGCTCGGTGACTCAGTCTCAATGAAAGCGAGTACTAAGCGACTTGGGTCGCGCCGTTCGGCGCGAGCGCCTCGGCTTTGCCGCCGGCCTCCAAGAGCTGCTGGAAACTTGCCAGGAACCCTGCGAACTCGACGCTCTCCGGGCTGGTGAGAAGCTGTTGGTCGACGACCATCTCGTCCGCGACCCACTGCGCCCCGGCGCGCTCCAACGCTTCACGGGTTTCGGGCGGGCCGGCGATGCGGCGGGCGGCCGCAGCCTCGGCGGCGGCCAGCACGGCTACGGCGACGCCGTAGACGCCCGTGGTCTTGCCGGTCTCGATGAATGCCTTGAGCAGGCGCCTGGCATGGGGCTTCTCAGCGAGCTTTGCCGCGCTGCGCTCGCCACCGGGGATCAAGAGGCCCGCGAAGTCCGTCGACAGGGCGTCGGATAGATTGGTGTCGGGCATGAAATGGTGACCCCAGGCGCCATCGTGCCAGCCCTGCACCAGGCCATCCTCGGCCGACACGATCTTTACCCCATGGCCGGCGGCGATCAGGGTGCGTTGGGTGAGAGTCAAATGGCGCTCCTCGAAGCCGGTAGCGACGAGGATGGCGACAGGTAGGGCGCTGGGGGTCTCGGTCATCTAGCCTCCGGTGTTGTAGACAGCGGACAATCCGACACGATACAGGCCCGGTCACGATACGGGCCTTGCTGACCTCGTCAGCGGGTCGGTGGCCGAAATGGCTGCTGCTGTTTTTCGTGCGCCGACGGCGGCGGCGCGGCGTAACCTTCGCATGGCTATTTAGTGGGCGGCAGTTGGATTGTCAAATCCGCATGCAAAACCGTTGTCAAGTCCAACACAGTTGGGCCCGCCCAAGGAACGCCCGGCCAGAATCCTTGCTGGAGGCATGATATGGGCGATATTCGAGGAAACTATTTGGGCTGGAGTCTTGCGATAAATTTCCCGGTTCAGCGTGACTTCGCGCGGGTCTTACGGCTGTGCGCATGGAGTCCCTGGCAACTCGTCCTCTCGTCTTGCTGTTCGTCATCGGAGCCATCTGGGGTTTCGCCTTCCTGGCCATGAAGGTCGCGGTGGAGACGGTGCCGCCGGTGACTATCGCCGCCGGTCGGATCCTGATCGCCGGCGCGATCGTCTGGGGTTTCATACAGCTGCGCGGCCTCGCGCTACCGTCGCTCGCGGCGCCCGTGGGACGGCGGCACTGGCGGGTCGCGGCGGTCATAGCGGTGTTCAACACGGCCGTCCCATTCTCGCTGATCCCGTGGGGCGAACGGTTCATCGACAGCAGCAGCGCGGCCATCGTCATGGGCGCGGCGCCGTTGTTGGCGCTCGTCCTGGCCCACACTTCACGACGGACGATCGCATGACGGGGCCAAAGCTGGCAGGCGTCCTGCCTCGGCTTCGGCGGTTTGGTGGTGCTGGTCGGCGGTGATGCGCTCGGTGGGGTCGTCGGCGGCGTGCGCGGCCAATTGGCGGTATTTCTGGCCGCCGTCAGCTACACGATCTCCGGCATTCTCATATATCCGCTCGGCCCGGCAGATGCGCATGGAGGTGTTGACCGCCGCGGTCATGATCTGCGGCGCCGTGATCATCGTGCCCCTGGCGCTGATCGTGGACCGCCCGTGGGGGTTGGCGCCGGCAGGTGCCGGCGTCTGGGCAGTCATCTATCTGGGCGTGTTCCCGACCGCCGTGGCCTTCATGATCCGGGCCCACCTGATCGCCACCGTCGGCTACACGTTCGTTGCGCAGTCGGTCTATCTGGTGCCGCTGTTCGGGACCTTCTGGGGCTGGCTGCTGCTCGGCGAACGCGTGTCGCTGGCCACGACCCTGGCCCTGGTCCTGGCCGGCATTGGCATCAGCCGCTGGGGCGGCCGCTGGTTCGTCGAAGCCGGCGGCGCCTAAGGTCGGCGCCTTATCAGCATCGAACCACCAGCTGATTGATTCTGTGGGCTGATTCACCTAACGCTTGGGTACCCAAGCGTTAGGATCAGCCCACTAGGAGGCCTCGACGCCGGCGTCCGGCGGCGCGGTGATCGTTGCGACATTGTCGCTGGCCGCGCCGAAGGCCTGGGTCGCCTGGATGTCGCCTGAGATCTGGCCGCCCGACAGGATCTCGAGCCGGGCATAGCGAATCTTGCCGCGTACAACACCCTGCTCGTGAATGCGCAGCAGGTCGGTGGCCACCAAGTCGCCTTCGTAGCGGCCGTGAATCTCGGCCGTTTCGACCTGGGCCGTTCCGGTGAAGACGCCTGTCTCGGCGATCTCCAGGAGCCGCGTGACTATGCCGGCCTCGACCTCGCCTTCGACGACCAGAACATCACAGTCGGCAATCTCGCCCTTCAGCCGGATGTCCCGACCGACGGTCAACTGATTGTCCCGCGTCGGGCTCGGCATCTCGCGGCGGGGGCCTGTCGGCCGCGGCGCGGGCGGGATGTCGACCAGCCTACGGGCCGGCGCTACGGGCACGGGTTGCACGTTCGTGCTCATGTCTTCTCCTTGATCCTCCATCGTGGCGCCAGGTCCTCCATCAACAGCGTCGTTGGGAGCGCGCCCAGGCTTTCTCTTGCGAAACATTAGCACCGACCCTACAGTTTATCATACAGTATTGTGACCCACGCAGATGTCACATTTCGAGGCATTTCGTTCATCTTCGCGATGCTCCGGCGTTATTTGTCCGCGTAGGGCGCCGTTGTGCAGAATCCAGGCCGCGATCCGCGTCGCCGGATGGTCAGCGAAGCCACTGCTTTTACGGGCCTTTAGGTTTTGGTCAACATACTCGTTGGGCCACGGGTCCGAAAGACGACGACCCGCATCGCCATACGGGCAGCCGGAGCGCGGCTGAGACACAAACCATGAGCACCACACTCTCGCGAGCCGACGTCGATCGATTGATGCGCGACAGCTCGCCCGCGACCCGGGCCGATACCGCCGCCAAGGTCGCCCGTCAGATCGACGTGAGTGAGCTCAGCAAGACCGAGCTCGACTTGGTCGAGGACATCTGCCGCCTGATGCTGCGCGACGTCGAGGTGCAGGTCCGAGCCGCGCTGTCGGAGAACCTGAAGCACTGCGTCGCGGTGCCGAAGGACGTCGCCCTGGCGCTCGCCCGCGACGTCGGCGAGGTCGCGCTGCCGGTGCTCGAGTTCTCCAAGGTACTCAGCGACGAAGATCTGATCGAAATCATCGCAACCCAGGACACCAGCAAGCAGATCGCGATCGCGCGGCGCGAGAACGTGTCCGCCGATGTGGCCGATGCCCTGGTCGACAGCGAGAAGGAAGAAGTCGTCGCCGAGCTGGTCGCCAATGACAGCGCCACGGTGCGCGAGGCGACGCTGGCCCACATTGTCCAGCGGTTCAAGGACAGCGACCGCGTCAAGACGCCGCTGGCTCAACGCAGCAAGCTGCCGGTGCGGGTCGCCGAACAGCTCGTCTCGCTGGTCTCGGAACAGCTGCGCCAGCACCTGGTCAGCAAGCACGACCTCGACAAGGACCTGGCGAAGGACATCGTCGATCAGAGTCGCGAGCGCGCCACGATGACGCTGTCCGGCGTCGATACGGCGGCCGAGCTGGTGCGGACGCTGTCGGCCAACGGCCGCCTGACCTCGTCGATCATCATCCGTGCCGTCTGCATGGGCGACATGTTCTTCTTCGAGTGGGCCCTGGCGATGCTCACGAAGACGCCGATCGAAAACGCGCGGACGTTGGTTCACGACCGGGATCCGCGCGGCCTGCGCTCGATGCTGCTGCGCTGTGGCCTGCCCAGTGTCATGTTCCCGATCGTACGCACCGCCGTGGATCTGTGGCGCGAGATGGAGTTCGATGGCGACGAGCTTGACCGCGAGCGGTACTCGCGCCGCATGATCGAGCGTGTCATCACCAACTTCTCGGACCCCTCGTCGCGCCTCGACCCCGGCAACCTCGAATACCTGCTGGGCAAGATCAGCGAGCTGTCGGCGGCCGGTGCCGTGCCCCAGGCAGCGGCGGCGGGCGAGTAGTCGACGCCCCCGCCGGGTCCAACCATGCGTTAGGCGCCGAGGTCGCGCGCCGCCCTGATCACGATCTCGACGCGTCGGTTGCGCGGCTCGCGCACGCCGTCGGGCGTCGCGACGAGGGGGGCGGTCTCGCCATAGGCGATCGTCGCCACCGTCTCTGCCGACAGCCCCAGGCTCGTCAGTGCGGCTTTCACGGCGTCCGCCCGGCGTTGCGACAGATCGCGATTGTGCACCTCGGTGCCGGCGCGGTCGGCATGGCCCCGCGCCTCGACGATGGCCGGGCCGAGGCGGGTGAACGCCGCTGCGGCGTCGGCCACCATCGACCGCCCGTCGGCCGTCAGCGCGGCCGTGTCGAAATCGAACAAGACGGTGAAGCTGCGCGGCGTCAGTGCGACTTCCAGTGCCGCCGCGGCTCGGTGGAAGCCGTCCCGGCAGGCGGCTATATGGGCGGGTTGATGGTTCTCCTCCTGCTGCTCGATCCAGCAGTCGAAATGGGATTGGGCGCGGGCCGACAGCACGGGGGCGCGCGCGCGGCCGCCGCCATCGAGCAACGTCACCAGGCGGGTGCGGGCGCCGCTCATTTCCGACGCTTTGTCGGCCGGTACCCGCCAGTCGATCAGCGGCTCCGGCACGACCGATTCGCCGGCCGCGGCCTTGAGGCCCTTGCGGGCGAAGTGGCGCTGATCGACCCAATCGAACATCTCATAGGCCTCGAAGGCCGCCAGTGCTCGATAGTCCTCGGTCAGTTGGCGCGTGAAGGCGTAGCCGGCGGGTTCCGCCTGCTGCAGCCGATCCAAATCCCACGTCGTGCATGCCGATAGAAAGACCAGTGCCGCCAGGCCGGTAGCCAGCTTCGTGCGTGTCATCCGTTCTCGTTTCTTGTGCTTTGGAGCGGGGCGGTCGTCCGTCCCTTGTCGGAGACCGATTTGACCCGGCGAATGGGGACAAGAGCCGCCGGCGGGATGGCAATATTGTGGCCGGCCGTGCCGATGTTGCCGCTTTTTCCTGCGGCTTGGCCCTCGATGTGCGCCCGGCGAGGAGATACGCGTGGGTGTGGCTCGGGCTGGTGCAGGTGGCCCATTTGGCGGTAGAATTGCGATCCTGGCGGAGTTTCAGGAGGCGCGGTCCAAGCCGAGTCGAAGGTCGGTGACCGCACCGGGGACAGGCCGTTCGAACATGCGGAGCTTCAAACGGGTCGCCGTGGTCTCGGAGAAGTGGTGGGTGGTCTTCCTGACCACACCCGACCGGCAACATTGGTGGGACTTGGTGACGCACCCGGACATGCGCCACTGCCTGGCCTTTCGCGAGATCTCACCCGGGCTGGTGCTGATGGTCGATCCGCGGTCGGACTACGTGCAGATGGACACGATTGCCGGCTGGCCCGACCAGCTTGTGCAGCGCTTTCTGGCCAGCGGCGCGCGCGTCCTGGAGTACATGACGCAAGACCCGGATGCCCGCAAGACGCACCACCGCTTCGGCAATACCTGCGCCTCGGTGCTCGCCTACCAGTTCGGCATCGCCGAGGTGATCTTCAAGCCACACGGGCTGTTCGCCGCTCTGGTCAAGCGCGGCGCGCGCGAGCTTGCCGTCTGACGGCTAGCCCGGATTTCTCACACGGAGTAGTGCATCGGGGCCCCGAATCAGCGAAAGTGATTGTTGCAACAAGAACTTAAGCTGAGACGGAGGATCTCCCCGATGCCAACAGAGTGTATCTCGGATCTGGTGCGCCAGGCGAACTGACAGAAGGTAGGGGGTGCAAGTCCCCCGGAACGAAGGAGTAACCGAACCACGTTTCTCCGCGAGCCGTGCGTTGGCTCCCGTGAGGGGGCAGGCGAAGCGTCGGTAGCGGCATGGATGGGCAGGGCTATTGAGCACCGTAAAAGCGATGGTCCGGGGTGCCGAGGCTTTCAGATCGGTCGAAGGCAATATTGCAGGCGTCGTTTTGGTGAGATGTCGGCGAGCCCCGCGGTGTCAGAGAACCCATGCACGTTCGCACGCCTTCTGTTGGGACCCTGGGAGGTCTTCAAACTGCCCCGGTTGTCGTAAAGGGGCCGCGTAGGGAATGGAGAAAACCGAAGCCTATGATGAACGGTTTGAAGAAGTCGGATGAGGCCGTACGACCTGTGAGGGCGGCGAACAAGGGAGCGCGAGCTTCTGCGGAGTCGCCGGAGGAAAGGGCCTCAACCAAGGGGAATCCGGATTGCCAAAGCACGCGCCGAACCCAGTGTCGGGTGAGCGTGCCACAGGCGGCGGCCCGGATACGGAAAGCTGCAGAGAGAAACCCGAAGGAACGTCTCACTGCGCTCTTCCACCACATTACGCCGGACGCGCTCGGTGCGGCCTACTTCGCATTGAAGAAGGACGCAGCAGCCGGTGTCGACGGCGTTACGTGGGACATGTACGGCGAGGGTCTGGATGAGCGCCTGCTCGACCTGCACCGGCGCCTGCACAGAGGGGGAGCGTACCGGGCGCCACCGGTTCGGCGGGTAGAGGTACCCAAGCCGGACGGGGGGACACGACCGCTCGGGATCGCGGCGCTGGAGGACAAGGTCGTCCAGAAGGCGGTTGTGGATGTGATCCTGACACCGATCTACGAGGTGGTGTTTCTTGGCTTCAGCTACGGGTTCCGACCGGGGCGGGGGGCGCACGATGCGCTCGATGCCCTGGCCTTCGGGATAGAACGGCGCAAGGTCAGCTGGATAGTCGATGCAGACCTCCGGGCGTACTTCGACACGATCCCGCGGGATTGGTTGATCACGTTCCTAGAGCACCGCATCGGAGACAGGCGGGTCATCCGTCTGATCCGGAAATGGCTGAACGCCGGCGTCATAGAGAGTGGGTCATGGGCAGATACGGGTATGGGCACGCCGCAGGGGGCAATAGTCTCCCCCGTCTTGGCGAACGTGTTCCTGCATTACGTGCTCGACGTGTGGTTCCACAAGAAATGGCGCCCGAACGTCCCGGATGGCGAAGCGATCATCGTCCGTTACGCTGACGATATCGTTGTCGGGTTCCAACACAAGCGGGATGCGGAGCGGTACCTCCGCGACGTTCGGGAGAGGCTGGCCCGGTTCGGTCTCAGCCTCCACCAGGACAAGACCCGCCTCGTGGAGTTTGGCCGGTTCGCGGATTTGAACCGGCGCCAGCGCGGGGTGGGCAAGCCGGAGACTTTCGACTTTCTGGGCCTCACGCACTATTGCACGACGACCCTGAGAGGACGCTTTCGGCTTGGTCGCAAACCGGTTGCCAAACGGGTCAACAGGACCCTGGCGCGCATCGACGAGGTGCTTCGCAAGCGCTGGCACCACGACATCTGGGAAGTTGGTAGGTGGCTGGGGCGAGTCTGCAATGGCTGGCTCAACTACTTTGCCGTCCCAGGGTCAGGCCGGTTCATCCGTGCGTTCCTCCGCAGGCTGCAACGCCGGTGGATGCGGGCGCTACGCCGCCGGTCCCAGCGAGCCCGATTTAGTTGGAAGCGATTGGAGCGCATGACCGAAATCCTGTGGCCACGCGCCTCCATCCGCCACCCATGGCCGGACCAGCGGTTCGCCGTCAAGCACCCGAGGTAGGAGCCGGATGGTTCAACGACCACGTCCGGATCTGCGCGGGGGGTGCGCAGCAATGCGCATTCCTACCGTAACTTCGGATTTGCACGCGTTGAGAGCCGGCGCGTTGAGGCAGCGTTTGACGGCGGTGCGGTGACGTCGAACGGCGGCGCGCTTTTGCTGGGGGCCACGGAGCGGGCGATTGGCCTGGTCGCGGGGTTTGCGCGATGTTTCCAGGACGGCCGCGATCCGGCGTTGACGGAGCACAGCGTCGCGACGCTGGTCGGCCAACGTGTGTTCGCCCTGGCGCTGGGTTACGAGGACCTGATCGACCACGACGAGCTGCGCCATGATCCGGTGATGGCGGTGTTCGCCGGCAAGCTCGAGGCGCGGCGGGCGGACTGCGCGCCGCGCGCCGGCAAATCGACGCTGAACCGGCTGGAGCACGCGCCGTCGGGGGCGCCGTCGCGCTATCACAAGATCGGCCACGACGCGGCGGCGATCGAGCGCCAGTTCGTCGCGCTGTTCTTGGCCGCGCACCGGCGGCCGGCGAAGCAGATCATCATCGACCTCGACGCGACCGACGATCCGTTGCACGGCGAGCAGGAGGATCGGTTCTTCCACGGTTACTACGATTGTTACTGCTATCTGCCGCTGTACATCTTCTGTGGCCCGCATCTGCTGGCGGCGAAGCTGCGGCCGGCCAATATCGACGGCGCCGCCGGCGCGATCGAGGAGCTCGCCCGGATCGTCGAGCAGATCCGCGACGACTGGCCGGACGTGCGTATTCTGGTGCGCGCTGATTCCGGCTTCGCCCGCGAGGCGCTGATGGCGTGGTGCGAAGCCAACCGGGTCGACTACGTCTTTGGGCTGGCCAGGAACAAGCGGCTCAGCGGCGCGATCGAGAACGCTCTCGCCGCCGCCGCCGCCGACAGCCGGCGCACCGGCAAGCCGGCCCGCCGCTACCAGGAGCTGGTGTGGACGACGCGGAAGAGCTGGAGCCGCGAACGCCGCGTCGTCGCCAAGGCCGAATGGACCCACGGTAAGGCCAATCCGCGCTTCGTCGTCACCTCGCTCGGCACCGGCGAGGTCAAGGCCCGCCGGCTCTATGAAAAGGGCTATTGCGCCCGCGGCGACATGGAGAACCGCATCAAGGAATGCAAGGCCGATCTGTTCGCCGACCGCACTTCGGCTGCCACCATGCGGGCCAACCAGCTGCGCTTGTGGTTCGCCGCCATGGCCTATGCGCTGCTCTGCGCGCTGCGCCGCATCGCCCTCAAGCACACCCGCTTCGCCCGCGCCACCTGCGGCACCATCCGCTTGAAGCTGTTGAAGATCGGCGCCCAGGTGCGCCGCTCCGTCCGCCGCGTCAAGTTCGCAATGGCGTCTTCGTTCCCCTACCAGCAGGAATACCGCCTGGCTCACCATCGATTATGCAACGCCACCGGCTGACCCCAGCAGCCGGCCTCCGCCCGTCCCGTCAACCACACAGGATCAACTCCAGCCTCAGACCACCGCCAGCAGCCGGCGGAACCCTCCAGCCTGCCTGCTTCACAGCAACCCATCAACAGCGCCGAAGATGAACTGGCTCTCGGCCACCACCAATCCCGCTGTGAGAAATCCGGGCTAGCCGGCCATCAGCGATTCGACCTCGCGTGCTGTGATCCCGCCGGTTGCCGCCGCCTCGACGATCTGTGACCAGGTGGCGTCGTCGAGAGGGATGCCGTCCCTGGCGCGCTCGGCGCGGGTGTTTTGCTCGACCTCGCCGGGCGCCATGACCTTGCCGCCGGGTTCGCGCGGCGGCGAGGCGGTGACCCAGTCGGCATAACGCTTGACCTCGGCGGCGTAGGCGCCGCGGTCGGTCAGGCGCGCCGGGTCGATGGCGATGCTGGTCATGCTGCTTTCCAGCTCGGTCACGCCGGGGGCGGTGCAGCCGCCGCCGGACAGCGCCCCCGACAGCAGGTCGGTCATGAAGTTGAGCCCAGCGCCCTTGTGCCCGGCGATCGGCAACAGCGCGCCGCCGGCATAGAAATCCTCGGGATCCGTCGATGGCGCGCCGGACTTGTCGACGATGAGGCCGGGTGCCAGCCGTTCGCCCTTGTTGCGGGCGACCGCGATCTTGCCTTCGGCGACCACGGTCGTGGTCATGTCGAGCAGGATCGGTGGGCGGCCCTCGACAGGCACGCAGATGGACAACGGGTTCAGCGACATGCGGCGGTCGGACCCGCCGAACGGCAGGGCCAGCATGCCGAGGCCCGTCGTGTTGATGAAATGGAGCGATACCAGGCCGTCGCGGCCGAGCTGCTCGGCCCAGTCGCCGAGGCGGCCGATGTGGGCGACGTTGCGCAGCGCCGCCAGTGCCAGGCCATGCGCGCGCGTGCGTTCGGCCAGCAGGGTCATGGCCTCTTCGCAGATGACCTGGCCGAACCCCCGGTTGCCTTCGATCACGACCATCGATCCTGCGTCGGTGACGACGCGAATGTGCTGGCCGGTCCTGACCCAGCCGTCGCGCACGAAGTGGACGTAGCGCAGCACTCGAATGACGCCGTGGGAATCGTGGCCACAGAGATTGGAGTCGACGAGGTGCCGGGCCACGCACGACGCCTCATCGCCGCCACAGCCGGCGGCGGCGAAGATCCGCGTGACGACCCGTTCCAGGGCTTCCGCTTGAATGTGCATGGTGCTGCCCTCCCGATGAGATCATGCACCCTGTGCCTGGCCCGCGCCAGCCGAGCGTTTGCGGCGCTTAGATGGCCTCGACCGCCCAGGAGGCCGGGTGCTTGGTCCTTGCCGCCGGCTCCTATGCCTCCGGCACCGGGGCGTCGGCGCGGAGCAGGCCTTCTTGCTTCAGCTCGGCCCACAGGTCGGCCGGGATCGGCTGGCGCATGAGCGCCATGTTCTGGGCGACGCGTTCGGCGCGTGCCATGCCGATCGTCACCGTGCTCACGGCCGGATGGCCGAGCGTGAACTGGATCGCCGCGGCGGCCAGGGGCACGTCGTGGCGGGTGCAGACGGCCTCGATCCGGCGCACCCGGTCGAGCACGTCCGGCGGTGCCGGCTGGTAGTTGTACGTGGCGCCGGCCGCCGGGCCCTTGGCGAGAATGCCCGAGTTGAAGGCGCCGCCGATCAGCAGGCCGATATTCTTCTCGACCGCGAGCGGCATGAAATCGTCCAGTGAGTGCTGCTCATAGAGCGTGTAGCGGCCGGCCAGCAGCATGCAGTCGAAATCGCCGGCGCGGGCGAAACGGGCGCACATGTCGGCCTCGTTGATGCCGACGCCAATTGCCTTGACGTCGCCGTTGCGGCGCAGCTCGTCGAGCGCCCTATAGCCGCTGTCCATCACCGTCTTGAAGGCCTCCTCGACCCCGTCGCCGTGGGTCGTCCGGTCGGCGTCGTGGATCAGCAGGATGTCGAGGCGGTGCGTGGCAAGGCGCAGATGCGAGTGCTCGATGGAGCGCATGATGCCGTCGTAGCTGTAGTCGAACGTCGCGACGAACGGAAGCGTGTCGGTCCATGGGCCACGGTCGAGTGTCGCGGGGTCGTGGGGCCGGTACCAGCGGCCGACCTTGGTCGAGACGACATAGCTGTCGCGTGGCACCTCGCGGAGCGCGTGGCCGACCCGGTATTCGCTGAGCCCGTGGCCGTAGAACGGCGAGGTATCGAACAGGCGCAGGCCTTCCTCATAAGCGACGCGCGCGGCTTGCTCCGCCACCGCGTCGTCGAGTTTTCCCCACAGTCCGCCGATCGGTCCGGCGCCGAACGACAGCTGCTCGACCTGCAGATCGGCGGAGCCAAGCTTCCGCTTCGCCAGTGGATCCATGGGTTCCCTCCCAACCGAGCGGCGACGTGCGCCGTTGCTTAGCCTCCGGCATTGTGCCGAACCGCGGCGCCAGGTTCCAGGACCAATTAAAGGAGCTGTCGCCGAGCCGGACGCTCCCGCGCCGGCCTCACCGCGCGTCCGGCGGGACCGCGGCGGCGACGGCGAACTCCAGCAGCGGCAGGCGTCGGCCGGGAACGGCGCCCGACGGCACGTCGCCGAAGATGCGGGCGCCCATCGCCTCGTAGAAGCCGCGGGCGAACGGATCGCTTTCGATCATCAGCCGCCGCACACCGCGATGGCGCGCCTGATCCACCAGGTGTTGCCACAGGGCGCGGCCGACCCCGGTGCGGATCGCTGCCGGTGCGACGAAGAACAGATCGACGTCGCCGCGTGTTGCGACGATGCGCAAGTCGTAGACGCAAAGTGCCTGCTGGCCGTCCTGGTAGACGTACACCACATCCTCGGCGATGCGCCGGGCGGTCAGTGTCAGCGCCGGGCGGCTGGCGGCCAGGAACGCGGAATCATAGCCCCAGTACGCCTTCGACCGAATGACCAGATCGGTCAGGGCGATGCCCTCGTGGGGTAGGGCGGGACGGATGGTTCCCGGCACGGCGCGGCAATCTAGACGCGAGCGCCGGCCGGGGCCAGCGCGAAGCGACGGCCAAGCCGTTGCTGCTCGCCAGTGCCCGTGGAGCGCGCGATACTCGGCACCGGAGGGTCGCGATGGTGGGGATTTGCCTGATCGGGGCGGGCGCAATCGGCCGCGTGCACGCAGCCAACGTCGCGACGAACGCCCGGGCACGGCTGACCGGTGTCGCCGATCGGGACCGCGCGGCGGCCGAGTGGGTTGCCAAGGCGCATCGCGTCAGGGTCTACGGCGACGTCGATGAGGCGCTGAACGATCCGGCGGTCGACGCGGTGATGATCGCGACGACGTCGTCGACTCACGCGGAACTCGTCGGCCGGGCGGCCGCGGCCGGGCGGCCCGTGTTCTGTGAGAAGCCGCTCGATCTGTCGCTGGCGCGTGCGAACGCGTGCGTCGCGGCGCTGGCCGCGTGCGACGTGCCGGTCCTGGTCGGCCACCATAGACGCCACGACCCGCACCATCGCGCCATGCATGACGCGGTGCGCGCCGGCGAGGTTGGGGCGGTCGAGCTGGTCATCATCACCGGGCGCGATCCGGCACCGCCGCCGGTCGACTATCTGAAACGATCTCCCGAGGCGCTGTTCCGCGAAACCACGGTGCACGATTTCGACATGGCGCGGTTCATCCTCGGCGAGGATCCGGTCAGCGTATTCGCGATGGCGAGCGCGCTGACGACGCCGGCGTTGCGGGCGCTGGGCGAGGTCGACACCGCCGTGGTCGTGATGCGGACCGCGAGCGGCAAGCTGTGCCACATCAACAACAGCTGGCGCGCCGTCTACGGCCACGATCAGCGTGTCGAGGTGCTGGGCTCGGAGGGCATGGTGCGCTCGGAGAACCTGCGGCCAACGAGCGTCGAGCGCTTCGCTGCTACCGGCAGCCGCCGCGACCCCTACCACCACTTTTTCGCCGAACGCTATGCCGAAGCCTACCGGCGTGAGCTCGACCACTTCCTCGACGTGGTGGAGGGCAAGGCGCCGCCGCTGGTCAGCGCCGAGGACGGCCGGCGCGCACTCGTGCTGGCCGATGCGGCCGTCCGCTCCACCCGCGACGGTGTCCCGGTGGCGCTGGATTACGGAAATCCTGCTATAACCAATTGAATACGCATGGGTTTTCAGGGATGCGCGCGGCGCCGCGCCGGTCGTCCGTTATGCGTATCTTAGCGAACGCCATTTCATCATCGCGGCCGCGAAGGAAGGCCAACCGACCGGGCGGAGGGCTGCCATGGCGACGAAAATACGGGCGGGCGCTGCATCGCCGGCCGGTCGCCGGTTGGGGAGCTGACCGGGCCGATGTCCCGTCGCCTCGTGTCCGCCCTACTCAAGGCCGGCGTCTCGCTCGCCCTGGTCACGATCTTGGTGCTGACGGTCGACGTGTCGGCAAGCTGGGCCGTCATGGCCCGGCTGTCGCCTGGCGTCGCGCTGGCCGCCGCGGCGATGCTCGCGGCCACGACCTTGATCACGGCGGCGCGGTGGTGGCTGGTCATGGATGTCCTGGGCAGCCCGATCGCGATCCGGCAGGCCGTGGCGCTCATGTTCATCGGCAACCTCTTCAGCCAGGCACTGCCGACGTCGTTCGGCGGCGATGCGCTGCGCGTCTGGTACGCGCGCCAACGCGGGGCGCCCTACCAGGCGGCGATCAGCGGTGTGCTGCTGGAGCGCGCGAGTGGCGTGCTGGGTCTGGCCGTGGTTGTCGCCGCAGGGCTGCTTCACATGGGCGCGCGAGTGGATCTGCTGGCGCTGCGCATCGCGCTGTTCGCGGCACTGCCGGCGATCGTCGGCGCGATCGTCGCCGTGGCGCTGGCCGACCGCATCGCCATCGCCGGACGGGTGGCGGTGCTGCGTCCGCTGGCGCAGCTTGCCGTGGACACGCGCCGCGCACTGTTCGCCGCGCCGGTGTTTGCGTCGTTGCTGGCGCTTTCGCTCGTCGGCCATGTCACCGGTGGGTTGACCGTCTACGTACTCGCCCAAGGGCTCGGCGTGGCGCTGGCGCCCGCGGCGGCGGTGGCGCTGGTGCCGGCGGTCGTGCTGATTACGCTGTTTCCGATCTCCCTGGCGGGCTGGGGCGTGCGCGAGGGCGCCATGGTGCTGATGCTCTCCTTTGCCGGCGTTCCCGCCGTTGCGGCGCTGGCCTTGTCGGTGTTGTTCGGCCTGTTTCTCATCGCGGCCGCGCTGCCCGGCGCCGTGGCCTGGTTGGTGTGGCGGGTGCGGCCGCTCGGTGCCGCATCATGAGTGACGTGGTCGGCAAGTCGGCGCCTTTGTCCAGGAGCCCGATCGATGCGGCGCGTCTCCAGGGTTGGGCCGCGCTGGGCTTCGTGCTGGCGTTCAGTGGGCTTGTCCTCGGCACGCTCTTCGACCGGTCGTGGTACGCGCCCGACGACGGCGCCTTCGCCTATGTGGCTGCCCGCATGCTCGATGGGGCCGTACTCAACCGCGACATTCAAGACGTCCACGCCGGCGCGATCAACTTCGTCAACGCGCTGGCCCTCAGTGTTTTCGGCGACGATGTGGTCAGCCTGCGCTATCCGCTGGCGGCACTGGGGATCGTGCAGGCGGTCCTGGTCTTCGTGATGATGCGGTCACGCGGGCTCGTGCCGGCGGTGGCAGGGGCGGCGGCGCTCACGGCGCTGTCCTTCGTTCAGTTTCTCAATCCGACGCCGCATTGGTACAACCTGTTCCTCGTCACGGTGATCGGCGGCGTGCTCGCCGCGGTGCCGCGCGAGCGTCGTTGGCGCGCGGTCGTGGTCGGCTTCCTGGTCATGACCGTTTTCCTGTTCCGGCAGTTGACCGGCGTGATCGTCGCCGTCGGTGTCGTGAGCTATCTGTTGCAGGAGGCCTCGGACAGCGGGCGCAAGGGCGGGGTGGTCGCGAACCTCGGCGCTGCGGTGATGGCACTCGGCGTCGCCGTCTATGTCCTGGCCAAGACCAACCTCCTGGCGGCGCCGCTGTTCGCGGTGGCGCCGCTCGCGATCCTGGTCTGGCAGGCATTGCGCGTACGCGTGGCGGACGCGGCGGCGGTAGGCATGGCCCTGCGCCTCGCCGCCGGCGCCGTCGTGGCGAGCCTGCCGCTCGTCCTCTACCACGTGAGCCATGGTTCATTGGGCGGCTGGTACCGCGACGTCGTCGGTTCGGCCATCGGACTGGTCGGGCTGGATTTCGTCAAGACCGCCGCCTACCCGCTCTACATGGCCGCCGGCGCGGCCGGGGTCGTCCGCTTCGAGAGCGTTGCCACCGTCGCCAACGGCCTGTTCTGGCTTGTGCTGCCGCTCGTGCCGGCGATCCTGGGCGGGATCGTGCTGGCCCGCGTCGTCGGTGGCAAGCCGATCCATCCGCTGCCGTACCTGGCCGCCTTCTATGCGATCGTCTCCCTGCACTTCCAGATTCCGATCTACCTGTTTTATACAGCCGGCTTGACCGCCGCCGGGCTGCTTTACGTGCTGAGCGGCCCGTCCCCGGGACGGCGGCTCGTGCCGGTCGGCGCTGCTATCGCCCTGTCGGCGGTGGCGCTCGTCTATCAGGCGGGACAGCCGGCCTCGCGGGGCGCCGCCGGCATCATTGCCGGCGAACGCGTCGCGTTGGTGCCGGCGACCGGGCTGGACCGGGTCGGCATCCGCATGGAGCCGGCCGAGGCGCGGCTCTATTCCGACCTCGTTGGGCTGGTTCGGGCGGAAGTGCCGGCGGGCGAGACCATTCTCGCGTTGCCGGCGGACCCGCAGCTCTACTACTTGACCCAACGAGACAGCCCGCTGCGCTTCTTCAACAGCGCGATCGGGATCGGCGACGCCGCCGTTCTGTCACACGCGCTGG
Source organism: Alphaproteobacteria bacterium (assembly GCA_965261585.1). Lineage (GTDB taxonomy): Bacteria > Pseudomonadota > Alphaproteobacteria > UBA6615 > UBA6615 > CBDHDN01. The sequence goes on along the minus strand of CBDHDN010000080.1, from coordinate 8,007 downwards.
CGACGCTGCAGGACGCGCCGCCGCGGCTGGTCTTCTTCCGGCCGGCGGACAAGTACAACAATTTCGCGTCGGCCGGGCTGATGGCGTTCGTCGAGCGCCGTTACGACCGTATTGCCGGTATCGGCGATTTCGAGATCTACAGGCTGCGGCAGTACTAGGCAGCCGGCCGTTGCCAGATTGAGACCGTGGCGAACGACAGCGCGCGGCCGAGGAGGGTGCGCTGGAACGGCCGGTCAACCGCGTAGGCCGCCTTGACCATACCGGCGCCGCCCTTGTTGAGCAGCGGAAAAGCGTCGGGGTTGTAGTAGAGCACATAGGCGAGCAGGCCCGGGTAGAGCGCATCGATGGGCCGGAGCCCGGCGTCGGTGAACATGCCGGTCAGCTCGGCGACCGGGAAGTCGCGCTCGGTGACCGCGTCGAACAGCGCGTTGCGCTCGTAGATCCGCTGGCGAACCAGGCGGAATACTGGGTTGCCGGAGGTCGGCTCGGCGCTGATGAACAGGCCGCCCGGCCGCAGCGCTGTCGCCAGCCGCGCAACGACGGCGGCCGCGGCGTCGGGCACGTGATGCAGGCCGCCGATCAGGATGACGATGTCGACGGAGGCGGTTTCGGGCTCGAACCGGGTCACGTCCTGCTGCCAGATGTCGAGGGCGGGCTGGTCCTCGCGCAACTTGGCGACGACGCGTGGGCTGAAGTCGAAACCCTGGTAGCGCAGCGTCGCCGGCGCGGGGCTGGCGAGAATCTGCTGCCCGTCGGCGAAACCGCACATCGGCTCCAGAACGTCGAGCACGCCGCCGCGGTCGCTGCACAGCGTCCGCAGCACCGGGTTGCGGGCGAGCGCGCATTCCCAGATCAACGCCTTCAGCAGCAGATGGTTGGAATGTTGGCGGGCGTCGTGATAGGCGCCGGCGATCGAATCGAAGTGCTGGACTTGGCGTTCGATCTTCTGGGCGTCGGTCCACTGCATGGCGGGACTCAATGGTGCCGCGCGCGGCCGGGCGCGCCGGCGGTTGCGGTGCAGTTCTGCTCGCGGACGATGTAGCTCGGGCGCCGGCGCGTCTCGCGCAGCACGCGGCCGAGATATTCGCCGATGATGCCGAGGATCAGCAGCTGCAGCGCGCCCAGGGCCGAGACAATAATGATCACTGACGTCCAGCCCTGCACGACCGCGTCGGTGAAGAAAAAGACCCACACCGCGTAGGCGCCGTAGAGCATGGTCAGGCACGCGACGGCGGTGGCGAACAGCATGGCGAAGCGCAGCGGCTGAATGCTCGTCGTCGTGATGCCGGTGAGCGCCAGCGACAGCATGCTCTTGAACCCATAGCTCGATTGCCCGTGTGCGCGTGGGTTCGGCGCGTAGTCGAGCTCGGCCGCGCGAAAACCGAGCCATGGGATGACGCCGCGCAGGAAGATCTCGGTCTCGCGGAGTTGGCGGATCGCGTCGACGGCGACGCGGTCGAGCAGGCGGAAATCGGCCGCGCCCGGCTTGATCGGCACCTCCGACAGGAAACCGGCGAGGCGGTAGAACGCGCTGGCCGTCGCCCGCTTGACGAACGCGGTCTCCGGCCCGTCGTGGCGGATCGTGGTGACGACCTCGAAGCCCTCGCGCCACTTGCCGATGAGCCGCGGGATCAGCTCGGGCGGGTGCTGCAGGTCGGCGTCCATGGTGATGACGCAGGCGCCGCGGGCGTGGTCGAGGCCGGCGCGCAAGGCGTACTGGTGGCCGAAGTTGCGCGACAGTGCGACAAAGCGCACGCATGGGTCGAGCGCCGATAGCTGCTTGAGGACCTCGAGGGTCGCGTCGGTGCTGCCGTCATCGACGATCAGGATCTCGTAGGGCCCATGGCCGGCGAGCTGGTGGCGCAACGCCGTGTACAGGCCGATCAGGTTCGCGGCCTCGTTGTAGGCGGGAATGACGACCGATACGACGACCTCGCCGGCTGTGGCCGCGGGGACGGGGACCAGCGCCTGGTGCGCGGTGTCATCGAAAGGGTCGCCGGGAGGGTCCGGCCGGGACAGGTCCGTTCCCATGGCGTCGCCTGCTCAAGGGGGACGGCCGCGACGCGTCCGCGCGGCGGCCATGGGCCCACGGTAACGGGGCAGCCTTAATAAACGATGGTCGGGCCGGCAAAGTTACCGCCGTCTTAAGGCCTGGCTCAGCGAAGCGAGCCGGCAACGACGGTCGCCCTTGCCTGCAAGCCGCGAAACGCGAGCATTGCCGCGATCGCCGCCAGCAGCAGCAGTGCGGCGACGACCATTGGAGCCGCCGGCGCGCCGGAGGCGCCGCGGGCGAGGCCCGCGACCGGCGGCGTGACCGCCATGGCGACGTAGTACCAGGTGAAAAAGAGGCCCATACCGGGAGCGCGGACACTGCGCGCCAGCACCTGCGCCGGCAGCGCCATGATGGCACCGGCCGGCGGGCCGGCGACGAGCCCGAGGAGGGCAATCGTCAGCAGCGGTGGCAGTCCAGTGAACGCCACCAGCAGTGTGGCAGCGGCCATCAAGAAAAAACACATGATAATCGTCGCGGTCGCCCGTCCGAAGCGCTCGACAAACAAGCCGCCGAGCGGCACCGAGACGATGATGCTCCACGTCGCGAAACTGGCGACCAGCCCGGCCGTCGACGCGGCCATGCCACGTTCTGTCAGCAGGGTCGGTGCGAAGCTGACGACGATGATGTAGCCGGCGTTGTACAGCGCCCAGACAAGACCGGCGAAGGAGACCCGCAATGCAACGGTCGGCGACAATCCCCGTAGGGAACTGCCGCTATGTACCGGCTCCGCGCGCGGCGGCGCGGTGTAGGTCGCGGCGACGAGCAGCAGAGCGACGCCACAGCTCGCCGCGGCGGCGTTGACGGCGACGGGCCAGCCGGCGGCAGCGGCGATCGCGCCTTGGGTGAGCAGCGCGAGGCCGATGCCGAGCGGCCAGCTGTTCAGGGGGATCGCCATCGCGAGGACAGTGCCTTTGCCATCGAACCAGTCGGCAACCATCTTCACCAACAGCACGTTCAGCAGAACAGCGCCGACGCTACTGAGCAGGCGGCCCGCCGCGAGCAACGCGAAGCCGTCACTGACCCCCGTCAGCAGGCCGCCAAAGAGCATCAGCGCGAGACCGCCGACGACAATGCGCTTGTCGCCGAAGCGGGCGCCCAGCAGGCCGCCTGGAATGGCGAACAAAATGCCCGGCAACAGATAGAGCCCGATCAGACTGCCGATGGCGGTGAAGTCGATCGCGAGAGCGTCGCGCAGGAACGGTGAGATCGCCGCGATAGACTGAAACTGATAGCCCATCGCCGTCCGCGCGATGAACAGCACGGCGAGGATCAGCCAGCGATTGCGGCCGGGCGGCATCACGCTCGCCGGCTGTTTGGCGCGACCGTGCTGGCTTGGCTACGGCCGGGCCTCGAGGATCAGGTTGAAGCGGGTCTCGGCGGCCCGCCGGAAGTGGCCGAAGCCGGCGGCGGTGGCGACGTCGCGCAGCCTGGCCTCGCCGGCCTGGGCGCCGAGCGCGAGGCCGACCTCCTGGCTCGTCGATGCCGGCGTGCAGACGCAGGTCGAGCCGGCATAGTACATGCGGCCGACGAGGGTGAGGTTCTCCTGCAGCGTGTCGTGGGCGAACGGCTCGACGATCATCAGGGTCCCGTCGGGCTTGAGCGAGGCGTGGGCATAGGCGGCGGCGCCGACCGGGTCGCCCATGTCGTGCAGGCAGTCGAAAAAGGCGATGAGGTCGTAGTCGCCGCCAGGGTAGTCCTTGGCCGTGGCCCTGGCGAATTCGGCGTTGGCGATGCCGGCGCGGGCGGCCTCGGCGCGGGCATGGTCGATCGAGGCGGCGTGGAAGTCGTAGCCGGCGAACGTCGAGTTCGGGAACGCCTGGGCCAGGATGATCGTCGAGGCGCCACGGCCGCAACCGACGTCGGCGACGGTGGCGCCGGCAGCGAGCCGGGCCGCGATGCCGTCGAGCGCCGGGATCCAGTCGGCCACCAGGTGCTTCACGTAGGCCGGCTTGAAGTAACGCTCGGTGCCGGAGAACAGGCACTGGCTGTGCTCGCCCCAGCCGACGCCGGCGCCGGTCTTGAAGGCGTCGACGATCTTATCGTGGTCGCGGAACAGCGAATCGATGACCTCGAACGTGCCTTGGAAATTTTCGGCGCTGTCATCGTTGGCGAACACCTCCGCCTGCTCGGGCGTCAGCTCGAACGTGTGCGCCGCGGCGTCGTAGTCGACCCAGTCGGCGGCGGCGAGCGCCGACAGCCACTCGCGGACGTAACGCTCGTGGGTGCCGGAGCGCGCCGCCAACGCCTCGGACGTCAGCGGCCCGGCGCCGGCCATCGCCCTGAACAGGCCGGTCTTGTCGCCGATCAGGGCCATCACGACGCTCATCGCCGCGGCGGCCTCGGGCAGCATCTTGTCGTCGACGAACGTCTGCAGCTTGGCCTGGTCGATGGCCATGTTTCCCTCCCTTAGTAAGGCCGGTCGCCCTTGACCTGGGTGCGGTGCATGACGCGGCGCAGGCCCGGGTCGAAGGCGTCGCGGCGGTGGATCGTCGCGCGGTTGTCCCAGACCAGCAGGTCGCCGGGCCGCCATTCGTGGCGATAGACGAAGCGCGGCTCGGTGCAGAACGCCCACAGGGCGTCGAGCAGGCGCTCGCTGTCGGCTCGGGCCAGGCCGGCGATGGCGGCATTGCGGCGGCGGCCGAGGTAGAGCGCCGGGCGCCGCGAGACCGGATGGGTCCGCACGATCGGATGCAGCGTGGCGGGCGCGCCGGTGGCGCCTGCACCGGTGGCGCCTGCACCGGTGGTGCCCTTGCGCCGCTCGCCGACGCTCGTGTAGGTGGCGTCGTGGCTGGCGTGGCGGCCGTCGATCGCCCCGCGCAGCGCCGCCGGCAGCGCCGCCAGTGCCGCCAGTGCCGCCGTCATGTTGGCGAACGAGGTGTGACCGGCGGCTGTGGGCACCGTCAGCGCATGAAGCAGGCTCGCCGCCGGCGGCTCCGGCAGGTAGGACATGTCGGTGTGCCACTCCGCCTCGCCGCGGGCCGCGCGCTCGCTTGCCGGCGGCAGGTCCAGGTCGCCGAAGCGCCGGCTGATCGCGACCAGGGCCGCGTCGCCGAAGTGCTGCCCGCGGAACACGAGCAGCCCGCGGTCGATCCAGGCCTCGTGGAGCGCCGCAAACGCCGCATCATCGACACCGTCCGCCAGCTCGATGCCAGCGACCTCGGTGCCCAGCGCCGCGTCCAACGGACGGATCTCCATGCCCCCTCCTTGTCGCCGAGACGGATCGTAACACCGTGTAAGGTGGCGGCCATGGTGGAATCGGGCAATCTGTTCGACCGACCGCCGGCCGCGACAGCCGCGGAAGAGGTCACGGCGCTCGTCGAGGCCGGGGTGATGCGGCTCGTGCGTATCGTCTCGACGGGCCAGGCAACGCCGCCGGACATATGGTACGACCAGGACGACGCCGAGTGGGTCGTGGTGCTGCAAGGCAGCGCCGGCCTCAGGTTCGCCGGCGAGGACGCGTACGGGTGCTGCGGCCGGGCGACTACGTGCATATCCCGGCGCATGTGCGCCACCGCGTTGAGTGGACCGACGCGACGGGGCCGACGGTCTGGCTGGCATTGCACTATGTGGAAGCATAGCGCCGCGACGGATCCGGTCGCGGGAAAGGTGCGCCAGCGTCAGGTCTCGGCGGTCTTCGCGAGGCGGTCGAAGATGCGGCCGAAGCGCCAGCGGTGCAGGTGGATCGAGGCAAACAGGCCGCCGGCGTTGAACGGCTCGGTGTCCCAAAAGGCGCGCGCCGCCGCCATGTCGGGGACATCGATGATCATCAGGCTGCCGATCTGGACCTGGCCGTCGTCCGACAGCAGGGGACCACGGGTAACGTAGAGACCGGCGACGCGCGTCTGATAGGCGTCGTGGGCCGGGCGCAGCGCCTCGCGCAGGCCGGCGCCGTCGGGCCGGTCGAGGGCCTCGATCAGCACTTGAACGTGCCCCGGTGTGCGCGGGCAGTCCGCGTGCGTGAACGGCACGGCCGGCGACCAGCGCTGGACGGTCGGCCGGACCTGCAGCCCGGCTTGTGCATAGGGCTCGTCGGCGACGTGGCGCTCCGCCGCGGCGCGGTCGGCGAACGCCATCAGACGGTGGCTGCCGAGCTCGGTCGTACCGTCGTCGGTCAGGAACGGCCCGGCGAACAGGGTCTGGGGCGCGCACGCGGCGAGGTAGTCGAGGTGCGCGGCGCGGCTGGCGTCGCGCAGGCCCGCCGCGTCGGCGTCGGTCCGGTCGTGCAGGCGGATGGCGAAGTGCACGGGCGCTCAGCCGCTGCCGGCCGGCGGGGGCGCGGGCTCCGCCGCCTCGCGGTCCGCGGCCTCGCGGTCCGCGGTGCCGATCTTCGGCGGCTCGCGTTCGATGACGTGTCGCTTCATGGGGCCTTCCTCAGCTGCACGGCTTGGCGCCCATGATTCCAGAACCGGCCCGGCCGCGCCAGTGGTCTGATCCTGACGCTTGGTTGCCAAGCGTCAGCTGGGTCGAAACTGGCCGATCAGGGCCTCTGTCGGGCCGTGCCCGTCAGATATCGGTTGAGCCGATGTGGTACGCTACAGCCATTGCGAGATTTTGGGCCGCGCGGCGCTGGCGGGACCGGTTAACCGACGAGCAATACTGAGTTTCTAGTCTGGCCTCATGTCAGACATGGTGGATTGGGACGAGGAAGGTCCGGTCATCCGGCCGCCGAAACCCGGCCGCAAGAGCGGCGGGCAGCCCAAGGCGGGCGCCAACCCGCTGCGCCGGCCTCCCGAGGCGTTGAAACCCAATGCGCCGTCGCCGCCGCCACCGCCGCCCAGGGAACCGCCGAAGGCGCCGCCGCCACCGCCGCCCAGGGCCAGCGAGCCGGTCAGGCAGGCCAGCCCCCCGAACGCGCCGCCCAGCGATCCGTGGGCCGTGCTCGGCGTGCCGGCGGCGGCGCGCAAATTGGCCATGGAGGCGGCGCGGCGCCGCGGCATGGCGCCCGGCGCCTGGCTGGCCGAGGCGATCGGCCGGGCCGTCAAGGGCGAGGCCGACGACGCCAAGCGGGCCGAGGCCCCACGGGCGTGGCCGGCGGAGCCGGCCAAGGAGCGCACGGCGAAGCGCACCGCGACGCCCCCGGCCAAGGCGAAGCCCGACAAACGCGCCGCCAAGGCAGCCATCCCGAAGGCGGCCAGGCGCGCGGCCAAGGCCGACGAACGCGCGGCCAAGCCGAAATCGGACAAGCGCACGACCAAGGCCAAGGGCAAGAAGGGCGCCCGACGGCCCCTGCTGGCCCGGTTGTTCAGCCGCCGCTAACGGCGCCACCGCTCGCGGCACGGCCGCAAACGGCGCGACGGGTGCCGCCACCGTTTCGCTTCCCGAACCGTTCCACTTCCCCAATGAAAAAAGGCCGCGCCGGCTTGTCGCCGACGCGGCCCGTTTTCGTGCCCCCAGCCAGGGCGGTCACTCAGGCGGCGGAGCGGTCCGTCAGGGCGGCGCCGGATTGAACCTGGACGCCGATCTCGTCGCGGGCCTGGCGGATCGCCGTGTTGAGGTCCGCCATGTCGTCCTCGGTGCCGCCCATGTCGGGGTGGCATTCCTTGGCCTTCTCCTTGAATGCGGCCTCGGCGCGCGCCAGCAGCTCTTCCGGCGAGGCATGCTCGAGCCCCGCGATGCCGAGCACCTGGCGCCACGGCGGGCGGGCATGCTGGCCCGGCGCCGGCAGCGCCTGAAAGCCGTTGAAGGCGGCGTCCAGCATGTCGCCGGTGCCCCAGCGCGTGATGCCGCGCAGCGCCTCGATCGTCTTGCGGACGGCTTGAACGTTGTCGCGCGCGAGGTTCCAACGGTCGCAGGCGAAGCACGTCGGCTTGCCGTTGTACTCGAAATAGATGGCGACGCCCGGATCATCGGGCTCCGGCTGGTTGACGACCGGCCGGCCATCGCGGCGCAGGGCGATGTTCGTCGATAGAATCGGGTTCGTGGCGCCGAGCAGACGGAGCTCCGCCATCAGGTTG
>CBDHDN010000079.1:0-24351 GCA_965261585.1 Alphaproteobacteria bacterium | reverse complement strand
GGCGCTGCGCCGTGCGGTGCATCGCTATCTGGCGCGGACGCCCAGCCGGCTCCTGCTCGTGCAGTTGGAGGACCTGCTGGACGAGCTCGAGCAGGCCAACCTGCTCGCCGGCCAGGTGGCGATGGCCGGCGCCGGCAACGACCTTCTCAACGATCCCCGCGTCGGCCGGCTGTTCCTGGGCGGCGGAGCCGCACTCGGGCCATCGCGGAGCGCCGCCGCTGCGTCGTCGGCGGTCGAGCCCAAGGGCGGTGCCGGCGTGAGTTTTCCGTTGGTCGCACACCTGCGATGACCGATAGTTTGCACCCCCCCACGGGAGCGGGGCACGACACGATGGCAACCATCGCAGCCATGGCCGAGACCCCGATCATCGCGGCGCGCGGGCTCATCAAGCGCTTCGGCGCGTTCGAGGCCGTCAAGGGCATCGACTTCGCCGTCGAGCCGGCGCGCTGCATTGGCCTGCTCGGCCCCAATGGTGCCGGCAAGACGACGGCCATGCGCATGATCATGGGCCTGTCGACCGTGACGGCGGGCGAGCTGAGTGTGTTCGGCGTGCCGGTCCAGCAGATGAGGCGCGCCGGCAAGGCGCGGATCGGCCTCGTGCCCCAGGAGAACAACCTCGACCCGGACATCACGGTGCGGGAAAATCTGACGGTCTATGGCCGCTACTTCGGCCTGGCGCCCGAGGTCCTCCGTGCCCGCGTGCCGGAGCTGCTGGAATTCATGCAGTTGCAGGAACGGGCGGGGGCGAAGGTCATACAGCTGTCGGGAGGCATGAAGCGCCGGCTGGTCATCGCCCGCGCTCTGATCGGCGATCCCGACCTGGTCATCTTGGACGAGCCGACCACCGGCCTCGATCCGCAGACGCGCGTGCTGATCTGGAAACAGCTGCTCGATTTGAAGCGCCGCGGCAAGACGCTGCTGTTGACCACCCATTACATGGACGAGGCGCAGCGCTTGTGCGACCGCATCATCCTGATCGACGACGGCCGCATCCTCGATGAGGGCTCGCCGCGGGATCTCATCGACCGGCATGTCCGAGGCCACGTGTTCGAGGTCCAGAAGCCGCTGCCCGTGGGCTTCGTCGACGGCCGCTGGGACCGCGAGGACATCGGTGACGCCATGCTCTACTACGTCGAAGCGCCGCGCGACATCGTGCCCGAGCTGCCGGGGGCGGCGGTCTACACCCATCGCCAGGGCAATCTCGAGGACGTGTTCCTGCGGCTGACCGGCCGCAAACTGAGGGAGACGTGATGTCCGTGCAGCCGCTCGCCTCCGCCTACTCCATGGCCGTCACCTGGCGGCAGTACCTGGTCTGGAAGAAGCTGATCTGGTCGTCGCTGGCGACCAACGTCGCCAATCCGATCCTGTTCCTGTTCGCCTTCGGCTTTGGCCTCGGGCGTTTTATCGAATCGATCGACGGCATCACGTACCCTGCCTTCGTGGTGCCCGGCATGATCGCCTACTCGGCCATGTTCTCGGCCAGCTTCGAGACGACGATCGGCTCGTTTTCGCGCTACTACATGCTGCGCAACTGGGACGCCGTCCTGGCGACGCCGGTGACGCTGCGGGAGCTCATGTTCGGCGAGGTCCTGTGGGCGGCGACGAAGGCGATGCTGTCCGCCGTCTGCGTGCTCGTCGTCGGCTGGATCTGGAGCGGCGTGCCGTCGCTGGGCGGCGCCCTGATCGCGCTGCCGATCGTGTTCATCGCCTCGATCGGCTTTGCCTGCTGTGGGCTGGTGGCGACGTCGCTGGCCAAGGGCTACGACTTCTTCAGCTATTTTTTCACGTTCTGGGTCACGCCGATGTTCGTGTTTTCAGGCGTGTTCTTCGAGATCGACCGGTTTCCGCTCGGCGTCCAGGCGATCGCCTGGCTGTTGCCGATGACCCACCTGATCGCGATCGTCCGGCCGCTCTCGGCGGGACTGCCGCTCGACCTCGGCTGGGCGGCCGCACATCTCGGCTATTTGTTGGCGCTGACCGTCGTTGCGTTCGCGGTCGCCTATCGGCGCATGCGGCGGCGCATGTTCGACTAGATGGCGAAGCGGTGGCGTCAGCGCGTCGACGGCCGCGGCCGCATCGGTTTCGGTTGGGAGCGGCGCGCCGACGGCAAGTGGGTGCGCACGACGATGTGGGGCGTAACCGAGCGCTCGGGCGGGGCCGTCGAAAAGAACCTGGACCACCTCGTCACCGGTGCGTTCGACAGCGAACGAGAGTGTCGCCAGGCGCTGGAGCGGGCCGCCAAGGCCTGGCTGCACGAGCACAACTAGCTTAGCTAGAGCGGGTCCGGCATAGACAGAATCAAAAAGGGGATTCCCAAGGGTCGCAAAAAGTGATTCAAGCTATGAGCTGGGTTAAAGGAGGCCAGCCATGGATGACAGGACCTTATTCGGAAGATCTTCGTGAACGAGTTGTTCGAGTTGTTGAATCGGGGACCTCTCGCAATGCGGCGGCGAAGCAATTTGATGTGAGCATCAGCTTTGTTGTGAAGCTGATGCAGCGTTGGAAGCAGCGGGGCACGATCAAAGCCGACAAATACGGTGGCTGGAAGAAATCGAAACTGGCTCCCCATGGCGATCGCATTCGGGCTCTGGTGATGGAGAATTGCGACATCACCATTGACGAGCTTTGCGTCTTGCTGGCCGCCGAGGGGATCGAGGCGAAGCGCTCGACGCTTGGCGACTTTCTTCTGGCTCAGGGGCTGAGTCGCAAAAAAAGACAGCCCACGCCGCCGAGCAGGAGCGCCCTGACGTCGCGGCGGCGCGAGCCACTTGGCGCAACGAGCAACCTGGGCTGATTGCCGAACGGCTGGTCTTTCTCGACGAGACCTGGGCGCGGACGAACATGGCCCGGCGTTATGGCCGGGCACCGCGCGGCGAACGGGTGGTGGCGGCCATTCCCCATGGCCACTGGAAGACAACCACGTTCATTGCCGCCCTGCGTCACGACCGGATCACCGCGCCCTGCGTTTTCGATGGCCCGATCAACGGCGCAAGCTTCCTTGCCTGGGTCCAGCAAGCCCTGGTCCCGACCCTGTCCGCGGGCGACATCGTCATCATGGACAACCTCTCCTCCCACAAGGTCGCCGGCGTACACGAGGCCATTGAGGCGGTCGGCGCAACCCCGCTCTACCTGCCGCCCTACAGCCCCGATCTCAATCCCATCGAACAGGTCTTCGCCAAGCTCAAAGCCATTCTCCGCAAGGTCGGCGCCAGAACCGTCGATGACCTCTGGCGGGCAATTGGAAACGCCCTCGATGAATTCTCTCCAACCGAATGCAGAAACTACCTCGTCAATGCAGGATATTCCGTCTAAACCGGATGTGCTCTAGTGCCCATCCGGAAACGCTAAAACACTGAAATAACTGAGTGAATCGTCTATTTTCGGAGCCAGGCTCCGGCGGTTTCGGCTATGCTGTTGGGAACAAGCCACTGTACCCAAAGGCAAACACCAAACCGCCGGAGGTGACCATGCGCGAAGAGCGCACCGTCCAGGGCAGTATATTCGATCTGTTTTCGCCGCACGAGATCGGTCGTGAACTCGCGACGATGTCCGCCTGGCTCGACGGCGAGGCCGCGGTGGTGCGCCTGGTCGCCGCAGACCTCGGCATCGGTCGGGTCAGGCAGACCGGGCGCCGCGGGCTGAGCGCCGATGCGGCGTTGCGCTGCGCGCTGCTCAAGCAGTACTTCCAGCTGAGCTACGAGGAGCTGGCCTTTCTGCTGTCGGATTCGGCATCGCTGCGCGCGTTCGCTCGACTGCCGTTCGGCTGGTCGCCGAAGAAGTCGGCGCTGCACAGCGCCATCGGCGCCATCGCCGCCACCACCTTCGAGTGCCTCAACCGGATGCTGCTGGCGCGCGCCGCGACGGCCAAGCTGGAGAGCGGCGCCAAGGTCCGGTTCGACAGCACGGTCGCCGAGACCGCCATCCATGCGCCCACCGACTCCAGCCTGTTGTGGGATGCCGTGCGGGTCATGGTGCGGCTGTTGCGTCAAGCCGACGTCGTGCTACCCGCCTGGCCCTGGCGCGACCACACGCGCCTGGCCAAGAAGCGCGCCCGCGCCATCGAGTACAGTCGTGGCAACAACCGGCAGCGGCTGTACCGCGAGCTGCTCGCCAAGACCCGCGCGACGCTCGCCTATCTGCACGACGCCATGGCGCGGCTGGCCGACGATCCCGCGCCGGTGGCCGCGGCCTGGCGCGCCGAGGCCGAACACTTCGTGCCGCTGATCGAACGCATCATCGACCAGACCGAGCGCCGTGTCTTGCATGGCGAGAAGGTGCCGGCCGCCGACAAGCTCGTCAGTCTGTTCGAGCCCCATAGCGACATCATCGTCAAGAGCCGCCGCCAGGTCTCCTACGGCCACAAGCTCAACCTGGCCAGCGGCGCCAGCGGTCTCATCCTCGACATCGTCGTCGAGCAGGGCAACCCGGCCGATGCCGAGCGCTTCGTACCCATGGTCGACCGCCAGATCGCGATCTACGGCCGGCCGCCCAGGCAACTCGCCGCCGACGGCGGCTGCGCCAGCACCGGCAACCTCGCCGCCGCCAAGAACAAGGGCGTCGAGGACGTCGCCTTCCACAAGAAATGCGGCCTTGCCATCACCGACATGGTCAAGAGCCGCTGGGTCTACCGCCGACTGCGCAACTTCCGCGCCGGCATCGAGGCCGCCATCTCATGCCTCAAGCGCGCCTACGGTCTGGGCCGCTGCACCTGGAAGGGGCTCGAACACTTCAAGTCCTACGTCTGGGCCGCCGTCGTCGCCCACAACCTCGCCGTGCTGGCCCGCCTCAAACCGGCATAGCCGCCAACCCGACACGTCCGATCCACCAGCACCGACGGCCGCCGATCCCGCCGGCCTGCCTCGATCACGCGCCGCTCGTCACCGGCACCCCGTCACTGGACTCTGGAACGCATCTACAGCCCCCGTACCCACAAAACACGTCGCTCAAACGCGCAGCCTTACACTAAATCTAGTCGTTTATGGATGGGCACTAGACTAGTGCCCATCCGGAAACGCTAAAACACTGAAATAACTGAGTGAATCGTCTATTTTCGGAGCCAGGCTCCGGCGGTTTCGGCTATGCTGTTGGGAACAAGCCACTGTACCCAAAGGCAAACACCAAACCGCCGGAGGTGACCATGCGCGAAGAGCGCACCGTCCAGGGCAGTATATTCGATCTGTTTTCGCCGCACGAGATCGGTCGTGAACTCGCGGCGATGTCCGCCTGGCTCGACGGCGAGGCCGCGGTGGTGCGCCTGGTCGCCGCAGACCTCGGCATCGGTCGGGTCAGGCAGACCGGGCGCCACGGGCTGAGCGCCGATGCGGCGTTGCGCTGCGCGCTGCTCAAGCAGTACTTCCAGCTGAGCTACGAGGAGCTGGCCTTTCTGCTGTCGGATTCGGCATCGCTGCGCGCGTTCGCTCGACTGCCGTTCGGCTGGTCGCCGAAGAAGTCGGCGCTGCACAGCGCCATCGGCGCCATCGCCGCCGCCACCTTCGAGTGCCTCAACCGGATGCTGCTGGCGCGCGCCGCGACGGCCAAGCTGGAGAGCGGCGCCAAGGTCCGGTTCGACAGCACGGTCGCCGAGACCGCCATCCATGCGCCCACCGACTCCAGCCTGTTGTGGGATGCCGTGCGGGTCATGGTGCGGCTGTTGCGTCAAGCCGACGTCGTGCTACCCGCCTGGCCCTGGCGCGACCACACGCGCCTGGCCAAGAAGCGCGCCCGCGCCATCGAGTACAGTCGTGGCAACAACCGGCAGCGGCTGTACCGCGAGCTGCTCGCCAAGACCCGCGCGACGCTCGCCTATCTGCACGACGCCATGGCGCGGCTGGCCGACGATCCCGCGCCGGTGGCCGCGGCCTGGCGCACCGAGGCCGAACACTTCTTGCCGCTGATCGAACGCATCATCGACCAGACCGAGCGCCGTGTCTTGCATGGCGAGAAGGTGCCGGCCGCCGACAAGCTCGTCAGTCTGTTCGAGCCCCATAGCGACATCATCGTCAAGAGCCGCCGCCAGGTCTCCTACGGCCACAAGCTCAACCTGGCCAGCGGCGCCAACGGTCTCATCCTCGACATCGTCGTCGAGCAGGGCAACCCGGCCGATGCCGAGCGCTTCGTACCCATGGTCGACCGCCAGATCGCGATCTACGGCCGGCCGCCCAGGCAACTCGCCGCCGACGGCGGCTTCGCCAGCACCGGCAACCTCGCCGCCGCCAAGAACAAGGGCGTCGAGGACGTCGCCTTCCACAAGAAATGCGGCCTTGCCATCACCGACATGGTCAAGAGCCGCTGGGTCTACCGCCGACTGCGCAACTTCCGCGCCGGCATCGAGGCCGCCATCTCATGCCTCAAGCGCGCCTACGGTCTGGGCCGCTGCACCTGGAAGGGGCTCGAACACTTCAAGTCCTACGTCTGGGCCGCCGTCGTCGCCCACAACCTCGCCGTGCTGGCCCGCCGCAAACCGGCATAGCCGCCAACCCGACACGTCCGATCCACCAGCACCGACGGCCGCCGATCCCGCCGGCCTGCCTCGATCACGCGCCGCTCGTCACCGGCACCCCGTCACTGGACTCTGGAACGCATCTACAGCCCCCGTACCCACAAAACACGTCGCTCAAACGCGCAGCCTTACACTAAATCTAGTCGTTTATGGATGGGCACTAGACTAGGGTCCAGACTCAATTAGATCCACCAGATGATGAGTGCGGCGAGGACGACGCCAGCGAGGAAGTTTCTGGCGAGTTTGTCGTAGCGGGTGGCGATCCGCCGGAAGTCCTTGAGACGGCCGAACATGCGTTCGATGAGGTTGCGCTGTCGGTAAGCGACGCGATCATGGGGGATCAGGGGCTTGCGCCTGGCAATCGACGGGATGACAGCTTCCGTGCCCTGTTCGGCAAGCAGACGGCGCAGCTTGTTGGTGTCGTAAGCCTTATCGGCTGTGAGCCGGGCAATCGGGCCAGCGGCATCCAGCAGTTCAGGCGCCATGATCACATCGTGGACGTTTCCCGGTGCAAGCAGCAGAACCCGCGGTCGTCCTGCGCCATCGCTCAGGGCGTGGAGCGTGGTCGTGCGACCGCCACGTGAGCGCCCGATCGCTTGCTCGAAAGCCCCCCTTTTCCGCCAGCGGCCGAGCGATGCGCCTTGACATGAGAGCTGTCGATCGCGGCCGTGCCGATCGTTCCAGTGGTCCCGGTCAGCGCCTCGAACATGCCAAGCCAAATGCCCTGCTTGCTCCACCGATTAAACCGATTGTAGATCGTCGTATAGGGACCATACTCCGGCGGGCAGTCGCGCCATCGCGCGCCCGAGCGCAGCATATGCACGATGCCGCTTATTACTCGTCGGTCGTCTACCCGGTGTGCTCCTTTGCGCCCGCGCGGCAACAAAGGCTCTATGCGAGACCACTCCGTCTCGCCCAGCCAGTAAAGTTTCGTCATTCAAGCCTCCATCAGCTTGGAAGCTTGAATCACAAATCCTGCACCCTGAGAATCGCTAATTGAGTACGGACCCTAGGGTCCAGACTCAATTAGATCCACCAGATGATGAGTGCGGCGAGGACGACGCCAGCGAGGAAGTTTCTGGCGAGTTTGTCGTAGCGGGTGGCGATCCGCCGGAAGTCCTTGAGACGGCCGAACATGCGTTCGATGAGGTTGCGCTGTCGGTAAGCGACGCGATCATGGGGGATCAGGGGCTTGCGCCTGGCAATCGACGGGATGACAGCTTCCGTGCCCTGTTCGGCAAGCAGACGGCGCAGCTTGTTGGTGTCGTAAGCCTTATCGGCTGTGAGCCGGGCAATCGGGCCAGCGGCATCCAGCAGTTCAGGCGCCATGATCACATCGTGGACGTTTCCCGGTGCAAGCAGCAGAACCCGCGGTCGTCCTGCGCCATCGCTCAGGGCGTGGAGCGTGGTCGTGCGACCGCCACGTGAGCGCCCGATCGCTTGCTCGAAAGCCCCCCTTTTCCGCCAGCGGCCGAGCGATGCGCCTTGACATGAGAGCTGTCGATCGCGGCCGTGCCGATCGTTCCAGTGGTCCCGGTCAGCGCCTCGAACATGCCAAGCCAAATGCCCTGCTTGGCTCCACCGATTAAACCGATTGTAGATCGTCGTATAGGGACCATACCCCGGCGGGCAGTCGCGCCATCGCGCGCCCGAGCGCAGCATATGCACGATGCCGCTTATTACTCGTCGGTCGTCTACCCGGTGTGCTCCTTTGCGCCCGCGCGGCAACAAAGGCTCTATGCGAGACCACTCCGTCTCGCCCAGCCAGTAAAGTTTCGTCATTCGAGCCTCCATCAGCTTGGAAGCTTGAATCACAAATCCTGCACCCTGAGAATCGCTAATTGAGTACGGACCCTAGTGCACCGATCCAGACAAATGATTCACCGTGCGCTGGAGCAACCCGTTGTTTTGTATTCAGAATCAGGTTTCCACTGTGACGACTCTGACTGAGTCGGTGCACTAGGTTGCGTATAGGGCTCATGCGCATCTTTGGCAGCAATTGCTTGGGGCGGCGCCGGACCCTCAGACTAGGCCCTCTCTAGGCTCTCGCCCCACTGGAGCATTATCTCCAGGCAGGCGGCGAGGACGGGGCGCAGGCCGGCGGCGAGGTCGTCGCGGAACGTGTAGGGGGGGTCCTCGTCCATGTAGTTGCGCTGGGCGAGCTCCATCTGCACGGCGTGCACGCCCTCCGCCGGGCGGCCGTAGTGGCGGGTGATGAAACCGCCGGTGAAGCGGCCGTCGAGCACGGTCGTGAAGCGATCGCCCTCGGCGGCCTCGAGCACCTCGACGAGGGCCTGGGCGAGGCTGGGGGCACAGGCCTGGCCGCGCGCGGTGCCGAGGTTCAGATCCGGCAGGCGGCCGTCGAAGAAACGCGGCGCGACCGAGCGGATCGAGTGGGCGTCCCACAGCAGGGCGTATCCGTGAGCCGCCGTGACGCGCGTCAGCTCGGCCGCCAGGTGGTCGTGGTAGGGCTGCCAGTATGTGGCCCGGCGCTGCGCCACCTCGGCCGCGGCGGGCGCCGCGCCCTCGTGATAGATCGGCTCGTTGGCGAACGTCGTCGTCGGCACCTGGCCGGTCACGTCGGCGCCGGGATAGAGGCTCGTATCGTCGGGCGGCCGGTTGAGGTCGATGACGTAGCGCGAGTGCGTCGCCTGCAGGACCGAGGCGCCGAGCCGGTCGAGCATGGCGTCGTAGAGCCGGTCGACGTGCCAGTCGGTGTCCGGCAGGGCGCGCGCCGCCGCGGTGTAGCGCGCCGCGAGCGCGGCGGGCACGTGGGTGCCGACATGGGGCATGCTGACGACAAGCGGCGTCGTGCCGGCGCGAAACCGGTAGGGCTCCATCGCGTCAGCCGGCCTGCATCGGCATGTCCAGGCCGTATTCGCGGGCGCAGGCAATCGCCTCCGGATAGCCGGCGTCGGCGTGGCGGATGACACCGGTGGCCGGGTCGTTCCACAGCACGCGCTCGATCCGGCGGGCGGCCGCGTCGGTACCGTCGCAGACGACGACCATGCCGGCGTGCTGGGAGAAGCCCATGCCGACGCCGCCGCCATGGTGCAGCGACACCCAGGTGGCGCCGCTGGCGCAGCTGACGAGGGCATTGAGCAGCGGCCAGTCGGACACCGCGTCGGAGCCGTCGCGCATGCCCTCGGTCTCGCGATTGGGGCTGGCGACGGAGCCGCTGTCCAGATGGTCGCGGCCGATGACAAGCGGCGCGGCGAGCTCGCCCGACGCCACCATCTCGTTGAACGCGAGGCCGAGGCGATGGCGCTGGCCGAGGCCGACCCAGCAGATGCGCGACGGCAGGCCCTGGGCGCTGATCCGCCGCGCGGCCATATCGAGCCAGTTGTGCAGGTGGGGATCGTCGGGGATGAGTTCGCGCACCCGCTCATCGGTCTTGCGGATGTCCTCGGGATCGCCCGACAGCGCGGCCCAGCGGAACGGGCCGACGCCGCGGCAGAACAGCGGCCGGATATAGGCCGGCACGAAACCGGGGAAGCCGAAGGCGTTCGCCAGCCCCGCCTCCTGCGCCATCTGGCGGATGTTGTTGCCGTAGTCGAAGACCGGCACACCCTGGCGCTGGAACGCCAGCATGGCCTCGACATGAGCCACCATGGAGCGTTTGGCCGCGGCCTCGACGGCCTTCGGATCCGCGGCGATGCGTTCTTCCCACTGCTCCAGCGTCCAGCCCGTGGGCAGATAGCCGTTGACCGGGTCGTGGGCCGACGTCTGATCGGTGACGGCATCGGGCCGCACGCCGCGGCGCACGAGCTCAGGCAGCACCTCGGCGGCGTTGCCCAAGAGGCCGACCGAGACGGCCTGGCCCGCCTTGCCGGCGGCCTCGATCATCTGCAACGCGGTGTCCAGGTCGGGCGCCTGGCGGTCGAGATAGCCGGTCGCGAGGCGGCGCTCGATGCGGCTCGGCCGGCACTCGATGGCGAGCATGCTGGCGCCGGCCATGGTCGCCGCGAGCGGCTGGGCGCCGCCCATGCCGCCGAGGCCGGCGGTCAGGATCCACCTGTCGGCGAGCCTGCCGGCGTAGTGCTGACGGCCGACCTCGGCAAACGTCTCGTAGGTGCCCTGAACGATGCCCTGGCTGCCGATGTAGATCCACGAGCCCGCCGTCATCTGGCCGTACATCATCAGGCCCAGGCGGTCGAGCGCGTTGAAATGATCCCAGTTCGCCCAGTGCGGCACCAGGTTTGAGTTGGCGATCAGCACGCGCGGCGCGTCGGCATGGGTACGCAACACCGCGACCGGCTTGCCGGACTGCACGAGCAGGGTCTCGTCGTCGGCGAGCCGCTTGAGCGTCGCGACGATGGCATCGAAGCTTTCCCAGTCGCGGGCGGCACGGCCGATCCCGCCATAGACGACCAGCTCGTCCGGGTTCTCGGCGACGTCGGGGTCGAGGTTGTTCATCAGCATGCGCAGCGGCGCTTCGGTGGCCCATGACTGAGCGTTCAGCTCAGCGCCGTGGGGCGCGCGAATCGTGCGTGGATTGGCGAGCTTGCGCCCATCTGACATGCTGAGCTCTCCGATTGCGCGGTTGGGAATGACGCGGCGGTATCGGCGTATCAGATGAGTGCGGGGGCCGCAATGCGCCTGGCCGGACACTCGGGTCGAGCCAAGTCGAGCCGGGCGGGTGGTCCGAGAGCGACCGATTAGGGTCCGCGCGATCGCCGCGAGGGGTTTCCCGCCGGCCATGCGCGCCTACATTGCGATTTGGAAGTGGCGGACGGCCGCGGCGGCGGCGGCGCCGGCGCGGCGGAGGGAGATGGACCGATGACGGACGCGTGGCTCAAGGCGATCACGACGGCCGAGCTCGAGCAGCGCGGTCACGCGGTGGTGCGGGCCGCGGGCAAGCAGATCGCCCTCTTCAGCACGCCCGAGGGCATCTTCGCCTGCAACAACCGCTGTCCGCACGAGGGCTATCCGTTGAGCGAAGGGACGCTCGACGAGGGCTGCCAGCTGACGTGCAATTGGCACAATTGGAAGTTCGACCTGCGCACCGGCGACAATCTGTACGGCAGCGACCGGCTGCGCGTCTATCCGACGCAGCGGCGCAACGGCGCGATCTGGATCGATATGACGGAGCCGCCGTTCGAAGAGCGGCGCGACGCGATCATGCGCAACCTGCGCGAGGCGGTCGACGACAATGACTACACCCGCATGGCTCGTGAGGTCGCCCGGCTCGTGCGCGCCGGCGGCGATGCGATCGCCGCCGTGGCGGCGGCCGTCGCGTGGTCGCATGAGCGCCTGGAATTCGGCATGACCCACGCCTATGCCGGCGGCACCGACTGGCTGGCCCTGCACGACCGATACGGCGACGACCGGCACGGTCACGACCGGCACGGTCACGACCGGCGCGGCCACGGCCGGCACGGCGACGGCCACGAGTTTGCCCTGATCTGCCTCGTCGAGACGATCGGCCATATCGCCGACGACGTGTTGCGCCAGCCGGACTTTCCCTATGGCGGCGAGGCGTGGGCCCTCGACGAGGACGACTTCGTCGCCGCCGTCGAGGCCGAGGACGAGGCGGCCGCGATCGCGATGACCCGGGGCGCGCTGGCCGACGGCGGTGGCTTCGCCGGCATGGAGCGCGGGGCTCACGCGCGCCGCACTGCAGCACTACAACGACTTCGGCCATTCGCTGATCTACACCGTCAAGGCCGGACAGCTGATCGACCGGCTGGGGCCCGACAGCGCCCTGCCCGTGCTGCTGGCGCTCGTCCGCTCGCTGGTCTTCGCGAACCGCGACGACCTGGTGCCGGAGTTCCGGCACTATGGCCCGGCGCTCGCCGCCTGGGGCGATGGCGCCGCGACGCCGCCGGCGGCGGACGCCTATCGTGGCCAGAATGTGCGCCATGCGCTGGCGCTGACCGTCGGCCACAGCGGCGCACCGGCCGAGGCGATCTACGACGCGCTGCTGGCGGCGAACGCGGCGAACCTGCTGACCTATAACACGGGCTACCAGGAGCGTTTCGACGGGCCCGTCGCCGACAATGTCGGCTGGCTGAGCTTCACTCATGGCATCACCTTCGCGAACGCGGTGCGCCGGCAGTGCACGAAGTTCCCGGCGCTGTGGCCCGCCGGGCTGCTGCAGATGGCCTGCTTCAGCGGCCGCAACGCGCCCTATACCGACGCGGCCACGGATGCCGGCGCGTGGCGCGTCGACGACGCCGTGGCGTTCTTCGCCGGCGCGTACGAGCGGCTGTTCGACCACGGCCGCGACGAGTTCATCGAGTCCGTGCATATCGTCAAGACGCTGATGGCGGCGGAGGCCGAGTTGGCCGCCGCGTCCGCGGCGACGGCCGCCGCGATGCTCGCGGGCGTCAACCGGTTCCTCAACAGCCCGCTGAAACGGCGGCACGTGCGCCGGGCGGCCCGCCAGGCGCTGGCGTTCGTCGCGCGCGACGACTGATACATCCAACTAACTTAGTGATTCTATGAGGTGATTCACCTGACGCCCGGGAAATACGGCATCAGGTTCAGGCCACTAGCCGGTGCGTGGCAATCCTGATAAGACGCGCGGGCCATGACGACCCTGTCCGAGAGCCGCGCACCCAAGGCGCGCCGCAGGTGGCGGCGCGCCGGCGCCGCGATCGGCGTCGTCGGGCTGCTCGTCGGCCTCGGCTATTTCATCGACTTCCTGCTGCACGGCTTCGATCCGACGCGGGTCGTCTACAAGCGGCTGAAGGCCGGCGATGAGTACCTTTACGAGGCGGTCCATCCGCGCTTTCTGGCGACCGACCCTGACGCGCTGATCACGATCCGGACGCCTGGCGACGCGACCGAGCGGCGACAGCAGCTGACCGCCGCGATCTGGGGCGCCAACGGCTATCCGCTGGGTCGACTGCCGGGGCCGATCACGCGCGACGTCGACGAGCCGGGCTTCAAGCGCGGCGCTGCGATCGCCCGGATCGACCGGGTCGAGGTCGACATGGGCAACGACATCCGGTCGATCTTCGCCCACTTCCACCCGGCCCGGCCGAACGGCGGCCTCGTCGTCTATCACCATGGCTATGCCGGCACCTACACGGACAATGCCCGCGTCATCGAGCGGCTGGTCGCCGAGGGCTATGCCGTCATGGCGCTCAACCTGATGGCCTATGGCGAGAACACGGGCACCCTGAAGGGGCCGGACGGAACCGACCTGAACCTGCACTTCGACCTCGACAAGATCGACCGGCCGATGCGCTATCACTTCGAGCCGGTCGTGCGCGCCCTGAACTATGCCGAGCAAAGCTACGACTATCGCTCGATCGATATGATGGGGTTCTCCGCCGGTGGCTTCACGACGGCGGTCTTGGCGGCGCTAGACCCGCGGATCCGCCGCAGCTATCCGATCGCCGGTGTCTATCCGATCTATCTGCGCGACGGCCAGGACGTGCTGGCCAACGGACCGCCCTACTACAAGCAGATGCTCGACGCGGCCAATTACCTCGACATGTTCGTGCTCGGCGTCGACGGCCGCGAGCGCCGGCAGATGCAGATCTTCAACCGGTTCGACCGCTGCTGCTTCAACAACGTCAAGGGGCGGCTCTATGTCGACCCGGTGCGCGCCGCGGCGGCCGCGATCCGCGGCGGCGCGTTCGAGGTCGTGATCGACGAGACGCACGCCGATCACAAGGTCTCGAACTTCGCCCTCGACCGCGTGGTCGAGGATATGGCCCGGCCCTAGGCGCACGTTCGATGATCCCCGTGAGAAGAAGGCTCGTCTGGGCGGCCGCGATTTTCGCTGTCCTGCTTGGCGGCGGTGGCGGGACCTACCTGATCATTGCCGAGCGCGACCGGCCGATCTATGCCGACAGCAGTGACGCCCGCCTCGTCGGCCTCGGCAGCACGGTCTACGCACGACAATGCGCCGCCTGCCATGGGATCCGGCTGGAAGGTCAGCCGAATTGGCAGTCGCCGCTGCCGGCCGGCGGCCGGCCGGCGCCACCCCATGACGAGACCGGACACACCTGGCACCATCCCGATCGGGTGCTGTTCGAACTCACCAAGTTCGGTGGGCAGCCCTATTCGCCGGCCGACTACCAGAGCAATATGCCGGCGTTCGAGGGTATCCTGACGGACCGCGAGATCCTCGCGACGCTCGCCTTCATCAAGAGCAGCTGGCCAGCCGTGATCCAGGCTCGGCAACAACGCGTCAATCGCCGCGTGGCGGCTCAGTAGGGCCGCTCACGGGTCAATCGGGCGTGTGACCATCCGAGGGCTGGTCCAGCGAACCGGCGGCGGCTCGCGGTAGATCACTGAGGTAGTTGACCAGATCCCATATTTGCGCCGTTGCGAGCACCCCTTCCCAGGCGGGCATGGAGCCGCGCCCGTTGGCGATCTTCCAGGCAATGTCACCGTCCGGATGTCGCGGCGCCATCTCGAACAGGTTCGCCGGTGCCACAGGCAGGCCTTGAGCGCCAGGTCCGTCGCCGCGACCCGCGAGGCCGTGACAGACCGCACAGTTGTGCTGATACAGGGCCTCGCCCCGCTGCCTTGACGCCACGCTCGCGTGGACAGGATTCTTGGCGGCCCGGGCGTCCGCCGGCGCGGACCAATGCGATGCGGCGGGGTACACGTCATGACGGCCGGTGGCGCCCTGGTCGGCCGCGGCGTCGTGCATGTGGCCGCCGTGCTGGGGACCGTGGCTGGCCCAAGCCTGCTGCGACAGTGCAAGACTGGTGAGCGCAGCGGCGGCTGCCACGAACCTTCGCCGCATTGTGGTTCCTCCCGAACCTGACGCGCCATTCTGTCGTTGAAAAATTGCCGATCCGTTAGTACGGCCGGCGCACGGGGCACTGGCCCGCGTCCCCGCGATCCAGGCGCAGCGGCAAGTAGGGTAGGCCTCGGCAGGTTTGGCCCCGTCGGTACGTCGTTCCTCGCCGTTCGACAGGCTCACCCTTCGACAGGCTCACCCTTCGACAGGCTCAGGATGAGGGCTGAGTGGTGGATCGCGTGCTGCCCTGGCATCCGCAGCAATACGGAATGGAACGCCTCACCCTGAGCTTGTCGAAGGGTGATCGTCCGCACGCAGGCGGGCTTGGACCGCTTATTCCGTAACGGCGTCGCCGCCGGTCGCGATCCGGAACGCGGCGAACACCGGCAGGTGGTCGCTGCCGATCGGGGCGAGGGCCGCGAATTCCGTGGTGACGAGGCCGGGACCGTGCAGGATGTGGTCGAGCGGGATGCGTAGCGCCCACGGCCAAGCGGTCGGCCAGGTCGGCGCCAGGCCGCGGCTGGCGCGTGCGTTCGCCAGCCCGGCCGCCGCCGCAAACCGGCGATAGTTCGTCGCGTACATCGTCGTGTTGAGGTCGCCGACGACGACCACCGGCAGCGTTTCCTGGCGGACCAGCGCGGCAATCGCCGTAAGCTGCTCGTCGCGCCGGTCGGCCGCGGCGGGCTGGACCGGCGGCAGCGGATGGGTCGCGACCACGCGCACGTCGCCGCCGGGATGGCGCAGCGTCGCGAACACCGTGGGGATGCCGCGAATCGCCAGGTCGGCGACGGCGACGTCGACGAGCGGGTACTTGGCAAAGATCGCCAGGCCGAAGCCGTGCACGCGCGGCTCGGTCACGACGTAGGGATAGTGCCGGATCAATCGGCCGGCCCGCAGCAGCCACGCCGGATCAACCTCGACCGCAACGAAAATGTCCGGATCGTGGCGGTCGATATGCGCGGCGATCGCATCGAGCGTGTTCTGCCCGACCTGCAGGTTCGCCATCAGGACGGTCAGATCGGACGCCACGACAGCGTCGGCCTGACCGAAGTCGACCCACCGCCAAAGCGCCTGGGCGTTCAACGCGAGCAGTAGAGGCATGCGGCCGCGAATGCCAGGCGCACCCGCCGGCGTGCCACGATGCCGACGGCGATCACCACGAGCAGCACAAGGCTGGCCAGCGTCAGCTGCAGGCGCGCGTGGCCGGCCAGCACCAGGGGCCACCAATCGGTCGGGGCCCAGGCGGCGGCGGTGAGCGCCGCCAGCGCCGCGAGACACAGCCAAAGCGCACGCTTCAGCAACGTCTGGAAACCGTGCCTTCTTCGGCGGCGTCGCGGCAACGGCGGCTCCTCCACCCCCCAGGGTCAGTTCGTCCCTGTGGGGTGTTTCGTTAATATTATCAACCCGTTATCGGCGAACATGGTAACAGGGGCAAAAGTCCGGGCGACTTTTCATTTTAGGGATTCACAAGGCTTCCGAATTCTGATTCGATCCGGGCATGGCCGGATGTTTACCAGATATTGAGGCTCTGGCGCCTGATGACCTCAAGGGGCTGGTGTTACAGCTGCTTGAGGATGTTGTCGCGCTGAAGGCCGAGAACGCTGCGTTACGCGAAGAGATTGCGCGGCTGAAAGGGCTCAAGGGGCCGCCGAAGCTCAAACCGAGCGGCATGGAGAAGGCCACCGAGCCGGCGCGCGCGGAACGCAAGGCGGGCCGCCGGGGTGGCAAGATCGACCGGCTTGTGATCGACGAGGAGCGGGTGCTCAAGGCGGCCGTTCCCCCCGGCTCGCGGTTCAAGGGATACGAGACCTACGTGGTCCAGGAGCTGATCCTGCGTCCTCACGTGATCCGCTACCGCCGTGAACGCTGGATCACCCCTGATGGTCGGACGGTGGTGGCGGCTCTGCCCGCGGGGACGGTCG
The DNA here is from genome assembly GCA_965261585.1 of Alphaproteobacteria bacterium. Lineage (GTDB taxonomy): Bacteria > Pseudomonadota > Alphaproteobacteria > UBA6615 > UBA6615 > CBDHDN01. Next base: position 7,223 of record CBDHDN010000079.1, on the reverse strand, counting down.
GCCACTTCGGCCCCGAGCTCAGGCGCTTCGTGCTCGCTCAGTATCACCCGGGCCAAGTGACGGTACCGCGGATCGTCGCGCAATTGCGCGACCTCGGGATGGCGATCTCCAAGCGCCAAGTCGTGCGTCTTCTCATCGCCGGCAAGGAGGACTTCCTGGCCGAGGCGGCCGGTGTGCTTAAGAGCGGGCTCGAGAGCGCGGCGTGGATCACGGTCGATGACACCGGCGCCCGCTACAAGGGCATGAACGGCGCCTGCACGCACATCGGCAACACTGATTTTGCCTGGTTCGCCACCACCCGCGCGAAGAGCCGGCTGAACTTTCTGGCGCTTTTGCGGGCTGGCGCCACCGACTACGTGATCAACGACGAGGCGCTGGCTTACATGCGCGGCCGGAGCCTCTCGGGGCTGGTGATCGCACGGCTCGCTGGGCACAAAAGCAAGCGCCTCAAAGACCAGGAGGCGTGGATGGCCCATCTCGAGCGCCTCGGCATCACCCGGCTCCGGGTGCATCCCGATCCGCTGAAGATCGCCACCGAAGGCGCGCTGTGGGGCAGCGTGGTCGCCCATGGCTTGCTCAAGGATGCCGTCATCGTCAGCGACGACGCCGGCCAGTTCAACGTCGGCTCTCACGCGCTGTGCTGGGTCCACGCCGAGCGGCTCATCCACAAGCTGGTCGGCTTCAACCACCGCCAGCGGCAGGCGTGTGCGCGGATCCGGGCGCGGGTGTGGTGGTTCTACGCCGACCTGAAGGCATATTGCCGCGATCCCACTCCGCGCAGAAAGCGGGAGCTTCAGGCCCGCTTTGACCGGCTGTTCACCACCACCACCGGCTTTGCCACCCTCGACCGGTTGCTCGCCAGGCTCCACGCCAACAAGGTCGAGTTGCTCCGCGCCCTCGAACGGCCGGATATCCCGCTTCACACCAACGGCTCGGAGAATGACATCCGCTGCCAGGTGACAAGGCGCAAAATCAGCGGTGGCACCCGCTCGGAGACCGGCCGCGACTGCCGCGACGCCTTCCTCGGCTTGATGAAGACCTGCGACAAGCTCGGCGTCTCGTTCTGGGACTACCTCGGCAGCCGGCTCGACATCCCCGGCGCGCCGCCCATCCTCCCCTTGCCAGACCTCATCCGCCAGCGCACCGCCGCCTGACCGCCCGGCCTTTTGCCCCTGTTACCGAACATGGTTAAACCAATCTTAAGTGGTGGTTGCCATAGTGCAAGCGTCGCGACGGTGCGCCGTCGCCTGCGACGAGGAGCCCCGCCGTGCCCGCCGACCCGCCGGTCAGCCAGCCGAGAACGCCGCCGCCACAGCGGCGCGCCGCCGCCGTCGCGATCAAGCATGACGGACATGCCGATGCGCCGGCCCGCATCGTCGCCAAGGGCCGCGGCGGCGTCGCCGAGCAGATCCTGGCGCTGGCGTTCGCCAACGACGTCAAGGTCCGCGAGGACGCGGATCTCGTCGAGGTGCTGGATGCCGTCGATGTCGACTGCGAGGTGCCGCTGCACGCGCTGGCCGCCGTCGCCGAGATCCTGACCTACCTCTATCGGGCCAATACCATGAGCCCGCCGCGATCAACCGACGGCGACGGTCACCACGGCGCAACCGCAGAGCATGCGGAATGAGCGAACTGACCAACGTCGAAGACAATCTGGCACGCGCCTTCACCATGGCCGAGGAGATCCGCGAAACACTGCGCTCCGGCGAGCTTATGGACACGACCGAGCTGGGCGCGCTGGTGCAGACGACCTGCCTGGCCGCGATCAAGCTGCCCAACGACGAGGCCCCGAAGGTCAGACTGCGCCTCACCACGCTGCTCGACCTGCTGCAGACCGTCAAGGCCGAGATGGTCGCGGTGGAGCAGACCGGCGTTGCCATGCCGGAAACCACAGCGGGCTGAATTCGCATAAGCGATGGATCTGGCGACGCTCTTCCGGTTCCTGTTTGCGCTCATTTTCGTCCTCGCCTTGATCGGAGCGTTGGCTTGGCTGGCGCGCCACTACGGCTTTGGCTCCGGGCTCGGCGTGACCAGCGGACGCGGCCGGCTGCGTGTCGTCGAAACCACTGCGACCGATGCGAGACGGCGCCTGATCCTGATCCGCCGCGATGCGACAGAGCATCTGGTGCTCGTGACGCCGACCCACGAAACGGTTATCGAGACCGGGATACCCGCCACCATGGACACGACCGCCGGCGCCGCCCCGGCGGAGGACGCAAGTTGAGCGCCTGGGCACGGCGACTGGGCCTCGCCATGGCGCTGGCTGTGCTGACGGCGCTGCCGTCGGCGGCACAGAGCTTCAACTTGGATTTCGGCGAAGGCGGGCAGACGACCGGCCGGATCGTGCAGCTGATCGCGCTGCTGACGGTGCTGAGCCTGGCGCCGTCGATCATCGTCATGGTGACGAGCTTCACCCGCATCGTCGTCGTGCTGGCGCTGCTGCGCAGCGCCATGGGCACCCAAGGCACGCCGCCCAACGTGGTGCTGATCAGCCTGGCGCTGTTCCTGACCGCGTTCGTCATGGCGCCGACGTTCGAAGTCGCCTACCGCGACGGCATCGCGCCGCTGATAGCCGAGGAGATCGACCAGAACGAGGCGTTCGAGCGGACGATGGGACCGGTGCACCATTTCATGCTGGCCAACGTCCGCGAGCATGACCTGCGGCTGCTCCTCGACATGGCGGAGATCGAGCAGTTCGAGCAACCCGAGGAGACGCCGCTGCGGGCGCTGATCCCGGCGTTCATGATCTCCGAGCTCAAGCGGGCCTTCGAGATTGCTTCCTGTTATTCCTGCCCTTCGTGATCATAGACTTGGTCGTCGCCTCGGTCCTGATGTCCATGGGCATGATGATGCTGCCGCCGGTAATGATCTCACTGCCGTTCAAGCTGATCTTCTTCGTGCTCGTCGACGGCTGGTTCCTGGTCGCCGGCAGCCTGGTCCAGAGCTTCGGGGTTTGACAGTCCACCGGTGTCCCGGGGGTGTCCCCGGGGGCGGGGCCGGTCCCGGTGGATGCGCGTGGCGCCGCTTCGTCAGTTGACGAGAGGTGGTGGGGCCCTGCCGGCGGCGGCCAGGCGCTCTCGATAGCTGGCCATGAAGGCCTGGAAGTCGTCGACGATCGCGGCGCGCTGAAGCAGGGCGTCCAGGTCGGTCGTCGGCGTCTCGTCGGAGGCGATGAAGCGGAAGTCGTGGGCGTACTGGCTCGACGTCATCGCCGGGCCGAAATCACGGCGCACCTGGCCCAGCCGCTCGTGCTCGCCGGCGAGCGCGAGTGCGATCGCCAGATTGAGCGCATAGCTGCTGCGGTCCGCGCCCAGCGAGCCGCCAGCGCCCGGCGGTGGGCCGGCCAACCGCTGCAACACGTCAGCGACGCGCTTCCAGTCTTGGGCCTGCCACAGGATCTCCATGCGCAGCTGGTCGGCCGCCGGAGTGAGATCATCGCCCAGCGTGCGCAACGCCGCCGCCATGTCGCCGAACTCGGCATGAGCGCGGGCCTCCAACAGCCGCCGTTCGTGGCGCAGTGGCTCCGACACGGCCGCGCTGGCCGTGTCCTGGAGGGCCAGCAGGGCCTCGTCCGGCCGGTTGTCGAGCAGGCGGACCACCGCCTTGCGCGTGCCGACGACGGCCCGCTCGGCGTTATCCTTCAGGCGGAAGCGGACCTGGTGCGCGAGCAGCGCATCCGCCTGCCTCAGCAGATCAACGGCAACCAATCGGTCGGCGAGGCGGCGGATCATCTCGTCGCCGCTGGCGTCGAGCGGCGTCAGCTCGCGAAACTCGTTGAACAGCGCGATCGCCGAGACAGCCGGCAGGGCATCGGCCTCGCTGGAGAGGTAGAGGTCGCGGAAGCGCCTCTGCATGAGCTCGGTCAGCTCGCCGACACGGGGATGGTCGGGAAACGCGGCCGCGGCCTGCCGCAGCGTCTGCAAGCCGGAGCGGTACTCGCCGGCCTCCATATAGATCTCGCCCAGGCGCTGCAGGACGTCGAATTCGAAATCATCGCCGCGCCACAAGAAGCGCAGGCGATCCAGCACGTCGATCATCTCCTGCGGCTCGATCTCGTCATTGGCGAGCTGCAGCTCGGCCCGCTCCAGCATCGCGAACGGGACGGCCCGGTAGTCGCCGCTTTCGACGGCCAGGTCGAACTTCTGCGTTGCTTCCTCGATGTTGCCCTCGCCGAGGGCGATGCGGCCCTCCAGCAGCGTCACCTGGGACTGCTCCGCCGACGACAGGCGGGATCGGGACAGCAACTTCAGCCAATCCCTCGCCTCACCGTGGCGATTGGCCTGCAGCGCAATCTCCGCGCCCAACAAACTGAAGCGGCGGTGGATGAGGTCGGGGTATTGCTCGACGAAGGCGCGGGCCAGGCGATAGCCGCCCACGGCCTCGTCCCACTTGCCGTCGGCCGCAGCCAGCGCGGCGCGCCACAGTTCGGCCTCGGCTTGGCCGTCGAGGCTGCGGTCGGTGAGATCGGCCACCGCCCCTTCGATGTCGCCCATCAGATAGCGGGCCGCGCCGCGCAGGCTGAGGAACGCGCGATCGCGAACCAGCCCGGGCGCGTCGCGGGCGACCGCATCCATCACGCCGAGGGCGTGCTCGGGAAACGCGTGGGCGAAGTAGAAGCGCGCCAGTTCGAGCCGGGCGAGGTTGCGCTCATCGCCGGCCCGGGTCGCGACCCGGGCCAGTAACTGTCGCCTCGCCGAGTCGAAGTCGCCAATCTCGCCGCGCTGCCAGCGATCGAAGGCGAAGAGGCGCGGCACGGAGTCCGCCGTCATGCCACTGCCGGACAGGCGCGACCGGTCCGCGACGGCCGTCACCTGCAGCCCGCCGGTGACGTTGATGACGACGGAGTCGCCGCGGCTTTGGATCTGCAGGCGATCGGTGGTCGCGGCGACGACGATGCCCTGGGCGGTCGGCAGTAGGCGGAACTCGACGAACCGCCGCTCGCCGACGACGCCGTAGCCGAGCAGGATCGTCGGCAGAACCGTCAGAACGTCGCCGACCTCGGGATCGCGGATGACCATCGACTCGCCGACCCGCTCGACCGGCAGCACGAGGCGGTGGCCGCCAAGGCCGTCGGGCACGACGTTGACGTCGAGCGGCGCCGTCGGCCTCAGCAGGCTCGGCCGTAGCGCCACGATCCAGTTCGTACCGTCGCGGCCGACGACCGGGTTCACACCGGGGACCGTGACCAGACGCAGGACGGTGGCACTGGGATGGTTCAGCTGCTCGACCTTGCCGATCACATCGTAGCCCGTATCGGCAAGCCTGGACATATCGGCGTTGACGAGCCGATCGAAGACGATCCACAGGAAGCCGCCGCGGCGGAAAACCGCGGCGCCGACCGGGTCCACGAACGGGAACAACAGCCGGACGCCGCCGGGCTCGCGCAGCTGCCGGACCGCCAGCCGGTCGGCCGTAATGGCGGGATTTTCGGCCAGCGGCGCTCGCGCCAGCTGCGGTCGCGATAGCGCCCCGGGCGCGGATTGGGCGGCGGCCGTGGCCGGCGGCGCCGCGGCGGCCGCCGGTGTGGACGCGGGCGCCGGCGCGCCCTGCGGCGGCGCCGTGACCCGGACCGACCGGATTGGCGCAGACGCCGGAACCGGCGCCAGCGCCGAGGGCGGCGCCGACGGCCGTTCGGCAGCCGCCGTCAGCAGCAGGACATTGAGCACGACTTTGAAGCCGTCACGGAAATGACGGACGCGCGTTCCGCCGCCGACGTCCACCTCGACCGCCGCGCCGCTGTTGACCCGCCGTGACGCAATCCGCCGGATGCCGCGAGGCAGGCGCGCCTGCACCTCGCTGAGGTCGAACGACGCCGGCAGTGCGAAGCGCGCAAGGATGACGCCGCCGCGCTGCTCGACCACGTAGTCGACCGTGCCGGGCCAGTCGAAGACGATGCGCGTGAAACGGCTGTGGGTGCCGACCCGCACGCCGACGCGGCGCCCGTCGGGCGGGTCCGGGCGCGGGTCCGGGGGCTGGGCCGCGGCCGGCCTGCTCTCGCCGATCAGGTCGACGACAACCGAGCCGTTGAGCACGAAGTGGCAAAAGTCATAGGGTGCCGCCAGTTGAAACTGCACGCTGCGACCGTCACCACCGACGGTGGCGCCGCGCACATACTGGGGAATGTTCGTGCGGATTTGGTCGAAGGCGACGTCGACGGTGCGGTCGAAGCTGACCGTGAGGGCCAAGCCGTCGCGCGACACGGCATAGTCGACCGGTGCCGTCCAGTCGAACACGAGGCGGACAAAGTCGGGATGGGCCCATGCGCGCACCGCCACTTGTCGGCCGCGTCGGCGCCGGCGACGCTGAGGCCGGCACAGAGCCCCACCAGGACGATTACCAGTCGCGCCATAGCTGGGCGGAGTCCAGGCACTACCGCTCGCCCCTGCCCTCGCGGACAATAATGTCGACGCGACGCGCCAAACCCAAGGCGCCGGACCTCCGGCAGTGCTGTCGAGATCTCGCCGAAGCGGCTGCTGCCGTAGCCCAGGGCGCGGCTTTCCTGGCTTTAGCCCGCGGCACGCAGTGCCTGGACGACCGCCATTGCGCGGGCGAGCGAGAGCTCCCAGTTCGCGGTGAAGCGGCGGGTGCGCAGCGGCAGCGGGTCGCTGTGGCCGACAACGTCGACGCGGTTGCGGATCGTGCGAGGGCGCCACCAAGCGCGAACAGCGCCGTGATGCCCGAAGGCTGCAGCTGCGCCTCGCTGCTGCGAAACAGCAGCTGGTTGGGCAGCGAGATGACCAGCTTGTCCGGCCACAGGACCAGCCGCACCTGGGACAGTGCCGGATGGCGGGCAGCTGGGCCTGCAGCAGCGCGGTCAGATAGGACAGGTCCGTCGCTGCCACGGGCTGGGGTAAGCGAGACGTTCTCGTCGGCCTGGGGCCGCGGCGACTCGTCGCTGACCTGTAGGTTGAAGCGCAGGTTGAAGGCGGCAACGGCGCTGCGCCACTTGTCGGTGTCGAGCTCCGACATCGAGAACATGAGCACGAAAAAGACCAGCATCAGCGCCGTCAGATCCGTGAACGTCATGAGCCAGCGCCGATTGGCGCCGGTGTCATGGACGTCGGCCGCCCAAGCGGACGCATCACCACCCTCCGATCAACGACGGGCCGAACTCGATGCGGCTCGCCTGGGCCGGCGTAACGCGGAAGATGAGCTCCAGCGTCGAGCTATCGCCACGCACCAAACCGACGGCCAGGTCGGTCTCCGGAATGCCCCGCGCTGCG
>CBDHDN010000078.1:0-74054 GCA_965261585.1 Alphaproteobacteria bacterium | reverse complement strand
CGATGACGTCGATCGGCCGCGCCGCCGCGAGGCGCGCCTCCTCCGTATCCTCGATGACGTACTCGTTGATGCCCTTGACCAGGGCGTGCGACAGGCGCTCCGCCACCGGGCCCTGGCGCCAGCTCAGATCTTCCATGCTTTCGCGGGACTGGCCCTTGACCGTGTTGGCAACCTCGAGCAGCCGTTCCGTCGCGTCGGGGCGGCGGTTGAGCACGACGTCCTCGACGCGCGTCCGCAGATCCTCGGGTATCTCGGCATAGACGGCCAGCTGGCCAGCGTTGACGATGCCCATGTCCATGCCGGCCTGGCGGGCGTGATAGAGGAACGCCGCATGCATCGCCTCGCGCACCGGGTTGTTGCCGCGAAACGAGAACGACAGGTTGCTGACACCGCCGCTGATCAGCGCGTGCGGCAGCTCGGCCTTGATCGCGCGCACGGCTTCGATAAAGTCGACGCCGTAGTTGTCGTGCTCCTCGATCCCCGTCGCGACGGCGAAGATGTTGGGGTCGAAGATGACATCTTCCGGCGGGAAGCCGACCTGCTGCGTCAGGACCCTGTAGGCGCGGTGGCAGATCTCGACCTTGCGGGTCAGCGTATCGGCCTGCCCCTTCTCGTCGAATGCCATGACGACGACCGCAGCCCCGTAGCGGATGATTTCCCGCGCCTGCTCGACGAAGAGGTCCTCGCCCTCCTTGAGGCTGATCGAGTTGACCACGCCCTTGCCCTGGACGCATTTGAGGCCGGCGACGATGACGGCCCACTTCGACGAATCGACCATCACCGGGACGCGGCAGATGTCCGGCTCCGAGGCGATCAGCCTCAGGAACGTGGGCATCGCCTGCTCGGCGTCCAGCATCGCGTCGTCCATGTTCACGTCGATGATCTGAGCGCCGTTGGTCACCTGCTGGCGGGCAACGTCGAGGGCCGCCGCGTAGTCGCCGGCGCGGATCAGCTGGGCGAACTTCGTCGAGCCCGCGACATTGGTGCGCTCGCCGACATTGACGAACCCGGTCACCGGACCGACGGTCAGCGGCTCAAGGCCCGACAGCCGGCAAAGGCGCGCCCGTTCCGGCACGGCGCGCGGCTTGGCCTCGGCAACCGCGGCGGCCATGGCCGCGATGTGCTCCGGCGTCGTGCCACAGCAGCCGCCGACGATATTGACTAGCCCGGCCCCGGAGAACTCGCCGATCTCGACCGCCATTTCCTCCGGCGTGTCGTCGTAGCCGCCGAACGCGTTCGGCAGGCCGGCATTCGGGTGCACGCTGACATATGCGTCGGCGACGCCGGCCAGCGCCAGCAGATGCGGCCGCAACGCCGCCGCGCCGAGCGCGCAATTCAGGCCGATCGCGAGCGGCCGCGCGTGGGCGACCGAATGCCAGAACGCCTCCGCGGTCTGGCCGGACAGCGTGCGGCCGGACGCATCGGTGATCGTGCCGGAGATCATCAGCGGCAGCCGAAGCCTGCGTTCGTCGAACAGGCGGTGCAAGGCATAGATTGCCGCCTTGGCGTTCAGCGTATCGAACACCGTCTCGACGAGCAGCAGGTCGACGCCGCCGTCGATCAACCCACGCGCCGCTTCGTCGTAGGCTGCCACGAGCGCGTCGAACGTCACGTTGCGGTAGCCCGGGTCGTTGACATCCGGCGAGATCGACGCGGTGCGGTTGGTCGGCCCCATCGCCCCGGCGACGAAGCGCGGCCTGTCGGGCGTCTCGGCCGTGAACCCGTCGGCGACCGCGCGGGCCAGCCTGGCGCTTTCGAGGTTGAGCGTGTAGGCCTCGGCCTCCAGGCCGTAGTCGGCCTGGGCGATCGCCGTTGCCGAGAACGTGTTCGTCTCGATGATGTCCGCACCGGCGGCGAGATAGGCGGCATGGACGTCCCGAACGGCCTGCGGCTGGGTCAGCGACAGCACGTCGATGTTGCCCTTCAATTCGGCCCAATGGCCGGCGAACCGGACCCCGGCATAGTCCTCGGCGGCCAGGCCGAGCGACTGGATCATCGTCCCCATGGCGCCATCGAGCACGACGACGCGCTCACCCAGGAGCCGTTCGATTGAAAGAGGCTGCGGCATCTCGGTCAGGTCCTATGCCCGCGCCGCTACCGGCGCGGCCGCCCGTGGCGGCCGCAGGCCCAGCAGATGGCAGATCGCGAACGACAGATCGGCCCGGTTCAGGGTGTAGAAATGAAAGTCGGTGACACCGTGGCTTTGCAGCACCTGGCACTGCTGGCAGGCTACGTTGGCGGCGATCAGCTTGCGCGTTTCGGGATCATCGTCCAGCCCCGCGAACGCGTCGCTGAGCCACACCGGGATCGCCGCGCCGCAAGCCCGCGCGAACTTCACGACCGTGGCAAAGTTGGTAACGGGCAGGATTCCCGGGACCAGCGGCACCGTGATACCGGCGCCGCCCACCCGGTCGCGGAATCGCAAAAACGTCTCGGGGTCGAAGAAGAACTGGGTGATCGCGCGGCCGGCCCCGGCATCGATCTTGCGCTTCAGATAGTCGAGCTCGAAGTCGGCGCCAGGCGCCTCCGGATGCGTCTCCGGATAGGCGGCGACGGAGATCTCGAAGTCGGCGATCCGCTTCAATCCGGCCACGAGGTCGAGGGCGTAGGCATAGCCGCCCGGCGTCGGCCGGTAGCGGGCATCGCCTTCGGGCGGATCGCCACGCAGGGCGACGACGTGTCGGATGCCGGCGTCCCAGTAGCGCCGCGCCACCTCATCGATCTCACCACGTGTGGCACTGACACAGGTCAGATGGGCCGCGGCTTCGAGCCCCGTCTCCCGGGCAATGCGCTCGACCGTGGCGTGGGTACGCTCGCGCGTCGAACCACCGGCGCCGTACGTCACCGACACGAAGCGCGGTGACAGCGGCGCCAGCCGCTGCACGGTCTGCCACAGCGCCTCTTCCATCTTCGGCGTCTTCGGCGGAAAGAACTCGAAGCTGACGGACAACTCGCGGCCGTGCACCGCCGGCGCCAACCGTTCCGCCATGAGGCCGGCGGCGGTCATGCCGAGGCCGCCCGCGGCGCCGCGGCAAAGCCGACCCGATCGACGCGCACCGCGCTCCACAGCGTGACCGTCAGGCGCGCGCCGGGAAGATCGACAGTGCGCGCTGGCTCCAGGCCGGCATCGCGGCACCACTGATCGACCTCCTCGACTGCAAATCCAAGCCGCCGATGGGCGTGGTCGCGGCGCAGCTCATCGAGGTCATGGGGCGCGAAATCGACGATGACGAGCCGGCCATGCCGGCGCAGCACGCGGGCCGCCTCGGCAATCGCGCGCGCCGGATCCTCGGTGAAATGCAGCACCATGTGAAAGGTCGCCGCGTCAAAACTGCCGTCGGCCCAGGGCAGCTGGTACAAATCGCCGTGGCGGACGACACAGTTGTGGAGGCCGGCGCGCTCGAGATTCGTGCGCGCCACCGCGAGCATCTCGCGTGAGCGGTCGATGCCGACCGCACTGCCGACGTGCGGGCCGAGCAGGCGCAGGATCCGCCCCGTGCCGGTGCCGATATCAAGCAGTGTCGCGGCATCGCCCAGCAGCAGCAGGCTCAGCAGGGAACGCTCGACCTCGTCCTCCTCGACGTGCATCGAGCGGATGCGGTCCCAGGCCGGGGCGTTCTTGCGGAAGTAGGCCTCGGCCTCACGCGCCCGCTGTTGTTTCAGTGCATCCAAGCGTTGCCGATCGAGCACGATCGTCGGATCGTCGGTCGGTATCTGGTCGATCAAGGCACGCGCCAGGGCCGCCGCCGGACCATCGCCGGCAACGCGAAAGAACACCCACGCGCCCTCCGATGTGCGCCGCAGCAGGCCCGCCTCCCACAACAGCTTCAAGTGGCGCGAGACCCGCGGCTGGCTCTGCCCCAGGATGTGGGTCAACTCCGTGACGGTGAGTTCGCTGCTCGCACACAGCGCGAGCAGCCGCAACCGCGTCGACTCGCCCGCAGCACGCAATCCGGAAAGCAGGTCTTCCATCGGCAAAAATCACTCACCACCAACTAGATCGAGATATAAACATATCTTTATCTCTTTGCGAAACTGTTAAACAGCGGGGTGTCATGTGTGGCGAATCTGCAACACATGGCTGGCCTCGGTTTACCGCCAGATGCTCGGTTGTGGCAAAGGGGCAGATCCTGTGGTAGCAGAAATCCCATAGGCGTTGCGCTGCGGGACGAGGCTCGCGAGCCTATGGGATACATGTTGAGGCGGGTCATATTGTCTTGATTGGCTGGGCATTTCCGTGCGTTTAGCGGCGGGATTGATGTACCTGGGCGGAACGAGGCAGGCAGCGGCGGCGCGCGGCCGGCGCTACACGCTGGCGGCGCTGGCCGTGCTGGCGATTGTGCTTACCGGTTGCGCCAGCGCGCCCGCCAACGATCCGGAAGCGCTGGCCGAGTTAGCTGAAGAGAACGATCCCTCCGAGCCGGCGAACCGCATGGTCTTCGCGATCAACATGACGCTGGAATACGTCGTCGTGCAGCCCCTTGCCGTCACCTATCGCGACCTCTGGCCCGACCCCTGGAAGATCCCGATCCGCAACCTGATCGACAACATGCGGATGCCGCTGATTTTTGTGCACAGCCTGCTTCAGGGCAACCTGAAGAACGCCGACATCGCGGCCCAGCGGTTCTTCGCCAACATGCTGACCCTGTGGCTCGGCGATTTGGCCACGGGTGTCGGCGTCGGCCGCCCGTTCGTCGAGGATGCCGGACAGACCCTGGCCGTCTATGGTGTCGAGAATGGCGGCCCCTACCTGATGCTGCCGCTGTTCGGCCCGTCCAACTTCCGCGACGGCCTTGGACGCGGGGCCGACATTTTCCTGGATCCGCTCGGCCGCTTGGTGATCGGCAGCCAGGCGTCCCTCGGCCGCACCGTCGTCGGTGTCGTCGATCAGCGATCCCAGGACATCGACTTCATCCGCGAGTTGCAGGAATCGTCGGTCGACTTCTACGCGCGGGTCCGCAGCCTGTATCGGCAGAACCGGATCAGCGAGATCAACAATGGCGACGTCGATTCATTCGCGCCGGCACCGTCGATATCCGGATTCGAGGATTTCGAGGACGACGATATTGTGCCGGCCGGCGGCCCCACGGACGCCGCCGACGCAACGACGAACCGCCCAACGATCGAGGTCGAGTTCCTTGGCGATGCCCAATAAGGCGATGCGACCCTTTCGCGTCCTTCGCCTGGCCCTGGCGCTCGCCGTCGGGTTCGTCCCGGCGACGGCCCTGGCGCAGGACCACGTCGCCGGTTCTGCCAACTTCATCAAGCAGATGGCCGAGAACGCGGTCATGAGCCTGTCCGACGAAACGCTCGGCGGCCCGGCCGAGCGTGAAGGCGAGTTTCGCCGCCTGTTCACCGACAACTTTGCCGTCGGCGGCATCGCCCGGTTCAGCCACGGCCGATATTGGCGGCGCGCATCGCCGGCGCAGCGCAAGGAGTATCTTGTGTTGTTCGAGGACGTAGTCGTCACCACCTGGGCCAGTCAGTTCTCCCAATTCGACGGCCAACGTGTCGAGGTCAGCCAGGCGATCGACGCCAAGAGCCCGCGCGCCGACGAAAACGCTGCCCTCGTCCGCAGCGCCATCCATGTCAGCGACAGCACCGCCATTCGCGTCAATTGGCGCGTCGCCAACAAGGGCGATATCTACAAGATCACCGACATCCTCGTCGAAGGCATCTCCATGGTGACGACCCAGCGCGACGAGTTCGTCGCGGTGGTCCGCGCGAACGGCGGCACGACCAACGGCCTGTTGTCGATGCTGCGTGAACAGCGCGACTCGGCCCGTGCCGAGGCCGCGGCCGCGGCCCTCAACTGATCCTCGCCCCGGCTTGCTGCGGGGCTGAAATCAGCGATGCAGGCGCTTGAACTTCGGCCGGTGCGGCTGCTCGGCCTCGGCGCCTAGGCGAGCGCGCCGGTCGGCCTCGTAGTCCTGATAGTTGCCCTCGAACCAGACGACGCTGCTGTCGCCCTCGAAGGCCAGCACATGGGTGGCGATGCGGTCGAGAAACCAGCGGTCGTGGCTGACCACCAAGGCGCATCCGGCAAAGCCCAGCAACGCCTCCTCGAGCGCCCGCAGGGTATCGACGTCGAGGTCGTTCGTCGGCTCGTCGAGCAGCAGGACGTTGGCGCCGGACTTGAGCATCTTTGCCAGGTGAACGCGGTTGCGCTCGCCGCCCGACAGCTGGCCGACCTTCTTCTGCTGGTCGGTGCCGCGAAAGTTGAAGCTGGAAACATAGGCGCGCGACTGCACGCTGCGTTCGCCGAGCTCCACGACATCGAGGCCGCCGGAGATCTCCTCCCACACCGTCTTGTCCGCGGCCAAGGCGTCGCGCGACTGGTCCACATAGCCGAGGCTGACGCTGTCGCCGATGCGCAGCACGCCGGAATCGGCGGACTCCTGCCCCGTGATCATGCGGAACAGCGTCGTCTTGCCGGCGCCGTTCGGCCCGATGATGCCGACGATTGCACCGGGCGGCACCTTGAGGTTGAGCCCGTCGATCAGCAGCAGGTCTTCGTAACCCTTCTGCACATCCGTCGCCTCGATGACCAGATCGCCGAGGCGCGATCCCGGTGGTATCGTGATTTGCGCGGACCCCGGCGCCACGTCGGCGCTCTCCGCGACAAGCCGCTCGTAGGCGCTGACCCGGGCCTTGCTCTTCGCCTGGCGCGCCCGCGGGCTCTGGCGGATCCACTCGAGCTCGAGCTGGATCGTATTGCGCCGCGCCGATACCTGCTTCTCCTCCTGGGCCAGCCGCTGCGCCTTGGCCCCGAGCCAGGCGGAGTAGTTGCCTTCGAAGGGAATGCCGCGGCCGCGGTCGAGCTCGAGGATCCAGCCGGCGACGTTGTCGAGGAAATAGCGGTCATGGGTGACGGCGACGACGGTGCCGGGATATTCGTCCAGATAACGCTCCAGCCAAGCGACGGATTCGGCGTCGAGATGGTTGGTCGGCTCGTCGAGCAGCAGCATATCCGGCCGCGACAGCAACAGCCGGCACAAGGCCACGCGCCGCCGCTCGCCGCCCGACAGCTTGGCCACGTCCGCTTCACCCGGCGGACAGCGCAGCGCGTCCATGGCGATCTCGATCTGGCGGTCCAGGTCCCACGCGTCGGCGGCGTCGATCTGTTCCTGCAGCTCGCCCTGCTCGGCGATCAGCCGCTCCATCTCGTCGCCGTCCAGGTCCTCGGCAAAGCGGGCGCTCACCGCATTGAAGCGGTCGACGAGGGCTTTGGTCTCGGCAACCCCGTCCATGACGTTGCCCCAGACGTCCTTTGCCGGGTCGAGCTCGGGCTCCTGCGCCAAATAGCCGACCTTGGCGCCCTCGGCGGCCCAGCCCTCGCCCTGGAACTCCCTCTCGCGACCGCCCATGATGCGCAGCAGCGTCGACTTGCCGGCGCCGTTGTAGCCGAGCACGCCGATCTTGGCGCCGGGCAGAAAGCTGAGCCAGATGTTCTCCAGGACGGCCCGTCCGCCGGGGTACGTCTTGGACAGGCCCTTCATGACGTAGATGTATTGGTAGGCGGCCATCGATTTCGCTCCATGGACCATGCGTACGCCGGCGGCGCGCGCGACTATTAGGCCATGGCCGGATGCGCTGCAAAAGCAGACGCAGTGGACAAGGTCACGGCCATGCGCTCAGAGTGCCGGAGCGTGCGCCGACCGGCACAAGGGGACTCGGAGGTTTCTGCCATGCGCGTTCGTTTGATCGCCCTCATCTTCGCCTTTGGTCTGACCGCCGGACCGGCCGCCGCCATCGATTCGGAGCGGGATGGCACGCGCCTGGACGAGCTCGAGCGCGCGATTATCCTGATCGAGGCCGGCGCCCACCAAAGTGCGATCCTCGTCCTCGAGCGGGCGCGGCTGATCGAGCCGCGCAACGCCGACACCTACAATCTGCTCGGCTTAGCCAGTCGCCAGCTCGGCGATACGGCAGCGGCGCTGGCTTTTTATAGGCGGGCGCTGGCGATCGACCCCCGTCACCTCGGCGCCAACGAATATCTCGGCGAGCTTTATCTGCGGCTCGACGAACCCGGCAAGGCGCGGGAGCGGCTGGCGATCCTGGCCGCGGCTTGCAGCGCCTGCGAAGAGACCCGCGAGCTGCAGGCGGCGATTGCCGCCTACGTGGGAGCCTGAGCGATGCCCCTCGACAAGGTCGGCGCGCCGGCCGCCGCCGAGACCTGCCACCAGATCCTCGCGTTCCTGCAGTTCTCCGAGCGCCTCAAGCTGGAGCTCCGACACAGCTGGCTGTCGAACGGCCGGCAGGAGAGCGTCGCCGAACACACCTGGCAGATGGCCTTGATGGCGATGCTCATCCACGACCGCCTGGAGGCGCCGGTGGCGCTGGAGCGCACGCTGAAAATGATCATCGTGCACGACCTCGTCGAGGCCGAGGCCGGCGACGTGCCGTTCTTTGCAACCGGCACCGCCAATCAGGAGAAGCCAGCCCGCGAGCGCGCCGCAATCGAGACGATCCGGGCCATGGCCGGCCCGCCGGTGGGCGACGAGATCGCCGCCCTGTGGCACGAGTATGAGGCGCGCGCGACGCCCGAGGCCAGGTTCGCCGGTGCGCTGGACAATCTCGAGGTCCAGATCCAGCACAATCTCGCCGATCTGGAAACCTGGGAGCCCGTCGAGTACGACCTCGTCTACTCCAAGATGGACGGCCATTGCGCCCATGACCCGTTCCTTGCCGCGCTCTGCGCCGCGGTGAAGGACCAGGCGGCCGTCAAGATGCGCGCCGCCGGTATCGACCCAGCGGCCGTAGCAGCGCGCGTCCGTGCCGCCGCCGGCTGACGGCACGGTGGCGAGGCGCCGCTGTTCGTCGCATGATGCATGATCGCATCGGCCGGCCGGCCGTCGAATGACAAGCGAACGGGGAGGGGACATGCGCGTTGGCCTGTTCATGATGCCGCTGCACGGTGTCGGCCGCGATCTCTCGACGACCCTGGACGAGGACCGCGAGGCGATAATCCTGGCCGACGAGCTTGGCTTCGAGGAGGCCTGGGTCGGCGAGCACTTCGCCGCCAACCCGGAACCGATCACGTCGCCGCTGATGTTCCTGTCGACGCTGGTCCATCACACGCAGCAGATCAAGCTGGGCCCGGGCGTGCTGGCGCTGCCGCACCATCACCCGGCGGTCGTCGCCGGGCAATGCGCGCTGTTCGACCATCTGAGCGGCGGCCGCCTGCTGATGGGCATCGGGCCCGGCGGCCTCGGCTCCGACATGGAGATGTTCAAGACGCTCGCAAGCGAGGACCGCGGCCACATGATGATCGAGTCGATCGAGATGATCCTCGATATCTGGTCGGGCGAGCCGCCGTGGTCCCTCAAGGGCAAGTTCTGGGACATCTCGTTGACGGACAAGGTCGACCATGAGCACGGCGTCGGCCAGATGCTGAAGCCGGTGCAGCGGCCGCACCCGCCGATTGCACTGTCGGTGATGGGCCTCTACACCGGCATGGCCAAGCTGGCCGGCGAGCGCGGCTGGCGGGCGATCTCGCCGAACTTCGTCCCGGCCCGCAACGCCGCGACCCATTGGACGATGTACGAGCGCGGCTGCGAGGCCGCCGGCCGCGCCGCCGACCCGGCCGATTGGAGCGTCGCCCGCACGATCCTGGTGACCGAGACCGACGCCGAGGCCGCGGCCTATCTGGCGCGACCGGACTGCGGGCTCCGCTTCTATTTCCACTACCTCCAGAAGCAAATGAACGACGGCGGCCAGGGCCGCATCCTCAAGGTCGAGGAAGACACCCCGGACGCGGACGTGACGATCGACTATCTGTTCGACAACATCGTCATCGCCGGCAGCCCTGACACAGTCGTCGCCAAGCTGGCAGCGGTGCGCGAGGAGACCGGGCCGTTCGGGACGCTGCTGCTCGCCGGCCACGACTGGGACGACAAGACATTGTGGCGGCGGTCGATGCGGTTGTTCGCCGAAGCGGTGCGGCCACGGCTGTAAGCCATTTGATTGCCGCGCTGTTGACGGATAAGCGCAATTGTCGGCACCATCTGCGCCGCGTGATAACAACAGCGCGCGCCATAGGGGGCACCACGGCGTTCCATCGAACGGTGTCCCGATTTCGATCGGCGAACGCAAACGACAGGGGGGACGAAAGGTATGCTAGTGCACCGATCCAGACAAATGATTCACCGTGCGCTGGAGCAACCCGTTGTTTTGTATTCAGAATCAGGTTTCCACTGTGACGACTCTGACTGAGTCAGTGCACTAGTTAGAACCATCTTGGGTGCAGCGGCCGCCGCGGCGATCTCGGCCGTAGCGCTGGCTACGCCGTCGCTTGCGGCCGGCCCGGAGATCGTCTCCGGCCCGCCGGCGCTGCCGCAGTGCTTCGCGGCCTTCTCGGACAGCACGAAGTTCTTCCAGTTCGCGAGGAAGGAGCCGCCCTATCGCATCGCCCTGGCGAACGGCTTCGTCGGCAACACCTGGCGCATTCAGATGATCAAGACGCTGAAGGCCTACTCCGAGCAGCCTGAGGTGGCGCCGTTCCTCGAGGAGTTGAAGATCGTCTCGACCGGCACCGACGTGTCGGACCAGGTCGCGGCCATCGACAACTTCATCAACTCCGGCTTCGACGCTATCCTGACGATCGCCGTCAACCCGACCGCCTTCGGTCCGGTCATCCGGCGCGCCAACCGGGCCGGTGTCGTGCTCATCCCGTTCGACAACGTGCTGGACACCGAAGACGTGCTCCAGGTCAACGAGGACCAGCTCGAGATCGGCCGGATCATGGGCCGCTGGATCACCAAGAACGTGGGCAACAGCGGCAAGATCCTTGAAGTGCGCGGCCTGCAGGGCAACTCCGTCGACCGCGACCGGCACCTCGGCTTCCGCGAGATCGTCGAAGCGTCGGGCAACGATTTCGAGATCATCGAGGTCGTCGGCAATTGGGACGACGGCACGGCGCAGAAGGTGACGGCCGACGCATTGGCCGTGCATGGGCGCTTCGCCGGCATGTTCGTCCAGGGCGGCTCGACCGGCGCGGTGCGCGCGTTTATCGACGCCGGCCATCCGTTTGTGCCGGTGGCCGGTGAGGCCGAAAAACGGCTTCCGCAAGCTGTGCGCCCAGCACGCCGCGGACGGGCTCGTTTGTTCGTCGGCCGGCCAGTCGCCGGGTCTCGTCGCGATCTCGTTGAAGGCGGCGATCCATGCGCTGCAGGGCGACGTCCTGCCGCAATACGTGTCGGTGCCGATCCCGGTCGTCGAGCATCCGGACTTCGTCGCCGGCGAGAACTTCTTCCCTGATCTCACTGATAACTTTTCACGCCGAACGAGTTCCCGCCGTGCGGCGTGAACGTCAAGGCGGTTGAGATCATGGCCAAATCGGAAGCGGATCAGTAGAAATCCGTGGTGGCGGGTGCCGCAGGCCTGCGGCACCCGCCAAGCTCCCGCGCCGGAACGAGAGGGTTTCTTGAACAGCACAACGCCGTTCTGGCGCATGACCGGCGTCGGCAAGAGCTATGGCGGCGTCGTCGCGCTCGAAAATGTCGACTTCGCCTGCGAGCGCGGCACCATCCACGCCGTCCTCGGCGAGAATGGCGCCGGCAAATCGACGCTGATCAAGATCATGGCCGGCGTCGTACAGCCGTCCTCGGGAGACATGTTCATGGACGGCGAACCGGTCCGGTTCGCCTCGCCGATCGCGGCAACCTACCGGGGCATCGCCTGCATCTTCCAGGAACTGTCGCTGATGCCAGACCTGACGGTCGCTGACAACATCTGCATCACCGACCCGCCGAAGCGATGGGGCATGATCGACGGCCGCGCCCAGCGGCGCCGCGCCGAAGAGCTGCTGGCCCGCGTCGGCTGCTCGGACATCAACCCGACCGAGCAGATCAAGAAGCTGTCGCTGTCGCGCCGTCAGATGGTGGAGATCGCCAAGGCGCTGGGCCGCGCCCCGAAGCTGCTGATCCTCGACGAGGCGACGTCGGCCCTGACCGTGGCGGACGTCGAGGAGGTCTATCGTGTGTTGCGCCAGTTGCGCGAGGAGGGCCTGGCGATCCTTTATATCTCCCACCGCATGCACGAGATCAAAGAGCTGGCCGATACCTGCTCGGTGTTCCGCAACGGCACCCATATCGAGACGTTCGCGAGCGGCACGAAGAGCGACGACCAGGTCGTCCAGCTAATGATCGGCCGCGAGTATTCCCAGGTCTATCCGCCGAAGCCGCGCCGCAACGCAGCCCTGGAGTCACGTGTCGAGGTCCGCGATCTCTCGTGGGGCGACCGCCTGCACGACATCTCGCTGACCCTGGGCGAGGGCGAGATCGTCGGCATAGGCGGCCTCGACGGCCAGGGCCAGCGCGAGCTCCTGCTCGCCCTGTTCGGCGTGCTGCGCGGGGTCTCCGGTACCGTCACGATCGACGGCACACCGGTCCGCATCGGCAGTCCGCGCAGCGCCAAGTCCGCACGCGTCGGCATGGCGCTGATCCCCGAGGATCGCAAGACCGAGGGCCTGATGCTGCCGATGTCCGTCCGCGACAATCTGTCCATGGCATCGGTGTCGAAGCTGACGAAGCACGGCATCGCGGTCGACCGCGCGGCCGAGGACACCAAGATCCAGGAAATGATCGACAAGCTGTCGATCAAGGTCGGCGACCTGCGCGATCCGGTTGCGACGCTGTCCGGCGGCAACCAGCAGAAAGTGGTCATCGGCAAATGGCTGATGACGGATGCGCGTATCATCCTGCTCAACGACCCGACCCGCGGCATCGACGTCGGCACTAAGCAGGAGATGTACCAGCTGCTGCGCGAGCTCGCCGATGCCGGCCGGTCGATCCTCTTCTATACGACCGACTATGACGAGCTGATCGGCTGTTGCGACAAGGTCTGCATTCTCTATGGCGCCCGCATCACGGCCGTGCTCGAGGGCGCCGACATCACCGAGCACAACATCGTCGCCAGTGCGCTGAACCTGCCGCTCGACGCGACAATACCGGAAGAGAAGCAGGCGTCATGAACCCACGGCTGTGGCTGAGCCAGAACTATGGCGCGCTCGTCGCGTTCGTCGTGTTCATCATCATGTTCAGCGTGTTCATCGGCTTTCACTCGGCCGGCCTGACCGTTCCCGTCGTCAACACAGCGGCGAACAAGGCAGTGCTGGCGGCACTGACCGGCATGGCCCAAACGATCCCGGTGCTGACCGGAGGCCTCGATTTGTCGATCGGCATGATCATGGTGCTGACGAATGTCATCGCCTCGACGATCGTCATCGGCAACCCGTTGCAGGTCGCGCTGGGCATTATTGGTGTCCTCGGCGCCGGCGCGCTGGCCGGATTCATGAACGGCTGCATCATCGTCTACGGCCGGCTGCAGCCGATCATCGTGACCCTGGCCACCGGTGCGATCTATTTCGGCATCGCCCTGTTGATCCGGCCGATCCCGGGCGGCGACGTGCACGAGGATCTCGCCTTTTTCATGACCGAGACCGTGTTCGGCGTCGTGCCGACGTCGCTTGTCCTGCTGTTCGCGGTCGTCGTCCTGATCTGGCTGCCGTTCCGCCGCTCGACCCTTGGCCGCGGCTGCTGTGCCGCCGGCTCGGCCGAGGGCGCGGCCTATCTGTCGGGCGTGCGGATCAACCGCTCGAAGCTGGCCGCCTACACGCTGGCCGGCCTGCTGGCGGCGATCTCCGGCCTGATGCTGACCTTCATCACGTTCTCGGGCGAGGCGAGCGCGCCGGCCGGCGGCCTGCGCACCCTGAACTCGATCGCCGCCGCCGTCGTCATCGGCGGCACCTCGCTGTTCGGCGGCGCCGGCGGCGCCGTCGGCTCGGTCTTCGGCGCATTCATCCTGGCAACGATCGGCGATTTGTTGTTCGTCTTCGACCTGCCGCCTTTGTGGCAGCCGCTGTTCCAGGGCGTCGTGCTGCTCTCGGCGGTCAGCCTCGGTGCGTTCCGCGTGCTGCAGGTGCGCAACCGGCTCGAATTGTTCGGCGGATAGGCGGAACGATGCTGAAGGCCGTCGACAAGTCAGTGCTGATCGCCTACGGGTTCATCGTCGTGCTGCTGCTGGTGGCCAGCATCTTCTCGTCGAGCTTCCTGTCGCCGACCTATCTGCTGCAGCAGCTGCAGGTCGCGACGTTCCTGGGAATTGTCGCCTCCGGCGCCATGATGGTCATCCTGCTGGGCCACATCGATCTGTCGATCCCGTGGCTCGTCACCGTTGGTGGCATGATGTCGACCGCCGCGGCGGGCTGGTGGCACCCGGCCGCGGCGATCCCGTTCGGGCTGGTCGCCGGCCTCGCCTTCGGCGTCTTCAACGGTATCGGCGTCGCCTATCTGCGCATTCCCTCGATGATCTTCACCCTGGGCGTCAACGTGGTCGCACAAGGCGTCATGGTGCTCTACACCGGCGGCTTCGCGCCGCAGGACCACGCCACCGACCTGATGCACTTCCTGGCTGTCAACCGGACGCTGGCGCCGATCCCCAATGCGCTGTTCGTCTGGCTGCTGGTCGGCGTCATCGTCTTGCTGATCCTGAAGATGACGCCGCTGGGCCGCTACATCTACGCCATCGGCAACCGCGAGAGCGCGACTTACCTGTCGGGCGTCAATACCCGCGGCGTCATCATCTTCTGCTTCGCCTTCTCCGGCGCGGCGAGCGCGCTGGCCGGCATCATGCTGGCCGGTTTCACGACCAAGGCGTATCAGGCGATGGGCGACCCGTTCCTGTTGCCGGCAATCGCCGCGGTCGTGCTCGGCGGCACGAACATCCTGGGCGGTCGCGGCAGCTATGCCGGCACGGTCGCCGGCGTCATCCTCATCACGATCCTGCAGAGCATCCTGTCGGTCATGCAGATGCCCGAGGCCGGCCGCCAGATCATCTTCGGCGTCGTCATCATCTCGATGCTGCTGATCTACGGCCGCGGCCAGCGCGTCCAGGCCTGACGGCGGGAACAACCCACTCAGTCGTAGCCGAACAGCCACCGCGTCGTGTCGTGGTGTACGTTCTTCACGGAGTGCCTGGCACCGTTGGGAATGAACACCTTGTCGCCCGGCTCGACGATCAGTTGGGTGTCGCCGATCGTCAGTGCCAAGCGGCCTTCCATGACCGTCACCAGCTCGTTCGTGGCATGCACGAAGTCGTTCCACTCCCGGCCCGGCGGGTCGACGAAGGGTCCGCACGAATAGCCACGGCCCCGCCAATCCGCCACGACCGCAGTGGCTGAGACCGGCCGCGGAAACTTGCCGCGCACGAGGTGCTCCGTCATGGCTGCCCTCCCTGTGCCGCCCAGAATGCAGCGGCCCGACCACTTGCGCAAATGCTAGGGTGCGACCGAATAGGCCACCAACCGACGTGGGTCTGGTCATGAGTGAGCGCGTCGAGATCCGGCCGCGTCTGCGCTGGTCCCTGGCGACGGCGCTCGCCGGTGCCGTCTCTCTGCTGGTCGCGTTCGCTGCCGGCGGCGTGCTCTACGTGGCGATCGGCAGCGCCCGCGAGAACACGTTCGACCTGCTGCTCGACAAGACCGACCTGGGCATGCAGCTGCTGGAGACCCGTGTTCGCGGCCAGCTGGACCCGGTCATGACGGCAGCGACCCAAATCGGCGAAATGATCGCCGGCGGCCGGCTGGAACCGACGAACCGGGGCGCCATCATCGCGACCTTCCGCGGCGCCCTGGCTGCCCGGCCGCAGGCGACCGGGATGATCTTCATCGACCGGGGTGGCTCAGGCCGTCGTGATGGGGCGCCGGCCGGACGGTGTACTGCAAGCCAACCCAGGGCCACCGATCGAGTTCAGGCGGGACCGTCTTCGTACCGCGCAGGCCGCCCCCGGTCCGTTCTGAGCCGAGCCGATCTGGGTGCCGCCGCTGCGTACGGCCGGCCTCAACGTCGTCGTCCCGGTCCGCGGTGCCGGCGGTGAGTTCATTGGCCTCGTCGGCGCGCTGGTCGCGCTGACGGACGTCAACGCGTTCCTCGATGCGCTGCGGCGTGACGAAGACTTCACGGCGTTTCATCCTTTACGACGGCACCGCCGTATTGGCGCACCCGGACCTGGTCGGCTACGACCCGCCCAGCGCCGCTGGCGACGAGCCGCCCTTGCCGGCACTCGCGGCGACGGCCGATTCCGCGCTGCTGCTCTTGGAGGCCCAAGAAACGCGGCCGGACGGCATTCCCGACGCCTTTCTGGACCGGTTCTCGTCCATCCGGATCGCCGGGGTGAGCGTCGTGTTGTTGCGCGAGTCCGACGCCTTCGGGAACCGCCCCTGGCAGCTGGGCCTCAGTTTCGACAGGGCCGAGTTGGGGCGGGAGGTTGACCGCATCCTGGTCGCCGGCGGCACCGGTTTGGCGATCCTGGCTGTCGCGCTTGTGCTGGCGCAGCTGTTGGGGCGCCGGGTCGCCGGCCGCATCGGCCTGCTGGCGGCAACGGCGGAGCGCCTGACGACGCTCGACATCGCCAACACGAAGCCCCTGCCCGGCAGCCGCATCCGCGAGCTCGCCAACGCGGCGCGCGCGTTCAATGCGCTGATCGGCGCCATGCGCTGGTTCGAAAGCTATGTGCCGAAGCGGCTGGTCCTCGATCTGATGAGCCATGGCGACCGCGCCATCGCGTCGGAGGAGCGCGAGCTGACGATCATGTTCACCGATATCCGTGGCTTCAGCGCTTTGGCCGAGGACAAGCAGCCGGCGGAGGTCGCCGGCCTGCTGAACCACCATTTCGACCTGATCGCGCACTGTATCGAGGCCGAGGGCGGCACCGTCGACAAGTTCATCGGCGACAGCATCATGGCGTTTTGGGGCGCGCCGGAGCCGATGACCGACCACCGCGCCCGCGCCCTGCGCGCCGCCGCCGCCATATGCCTGGCCGTCGCCGACGGGATGCGGCGGCAGCGCGCCGACGGCGGCGATGTCGTCGCCATGCGCGTCGGCCTGCACACCGGCCTGCACACCGGCCCGGTGATCGTCGGCAACATCGGCTCGCAGAGCCGGGTCAACTACACCGTCGTCGGCGACCCCGTGAACACGCCGTCACGTCTGCAGGGCCTGGCCAAGGAGATCGCCCCCGACGACGACTGCGTCGTCCTGGTCAGCGAGGCGACCGCCGCCGGTGCGCCGGACGATCTGACGCTCACGTTCCTCGGGCCGCACACTCTGCGCGGCCGGCGCAGCAGCCTCAACGTCCACCGGCTGGTCAGCGGCTAGCGCGAGCCTGGACAGGTGCAACCGGGCGGGCTACCTACGCGGCCATGCCACGCCCCGTCGCCCTGCACGAGCTCGCCAAGCTCTCCGCTGCCGAACGCGCCGCGCTGCTGAGCCGCGCCGAGGACGACCTCGGCCCCTACCTCGCCGGGGTCGAGCCGATCATTGCGCGCGTCCGTACCGACGGCGACGCGGCGCTCGTCCACTTCGCCGCCGAGTTCGACAATGCGCAGATCGCGCCGGGCGCCCTGCGCGTCAGCGACACGGAGTTCGCGCGCGCCCGGGCCGGCCTCGCGCCCGCGGTCATCGCCGCCATCGAATACGCGATCGACGGCATCCGCCGCTTCCACGCCGCGCAAATGCCCGAGGAGATGTGGCTCAAGGAGATCCGCCCCGGCGCCTTCGCCGGCGAGCGGACGCGGCCGATCCCGTCCGTCGCCTGCTACGTGCCGCGCGGCAAGGGCGCGTTCCCCAGCGTCGCCATGATGACGCTGGTCCCGGCGGTCGTCGCCGGTGTGCCGCGTATTATTCTCGTCACGCCGCCGGGCGCCGACGGCACGGTCGACGCGGCGACGCTTCTGGCCGCCGACATCCTCGGCGTACGCGAGGTCTACAAGTGCGGCGGCGCCCAGGCCGTCGCCGCCGTCGCCTACGGCACCGAAACCGTGCCCAGGGTTGCCAAGATCGTCGGACCCGGCAGCCCCTGGGTCGCCGCGGCCAAGCGGGTGCTGGCCGGCGTCATCGACCCCGGCGTCCCGGCCGGACCGAGCGAGGCAATCATCCTCGCCGATGGCAGCGCGAACCCGCGCCTCGCCGCCCTCGACCTGGTCATCGAGGCCGAGCACGGACCCGACAGCTCGGCCTTCCTGGTCACCGACAGCCCGGCCGTGGCGAGGGCGGCGCGCGCCGCCGTGCCGGACTACTGGGGCGCCATGAGCAACGAGCGCGTCGACTATGCCTCGACGGTGCTCGCCGGCGCGTCCGGCGGCATCGTCCTGGCGCCCGACGCGGACGCGGCGATCGCGTTCGTCAACGACTATGCGCCGGAGCACCTGCAGATCCTGACCGCCGAGCCGTTCGCCCTGCTCGGCCGCATCGAGCACGCCGGCGAGGTCCTGCTCGGCGAGCACACCCCGGGCACGCTCGCGAACTTCGTGCTCGGCCCCAACGCGGTGATCCCGACGGCCGGGGCGGCGCGTGTCGCCTCGCCGCTCTCCGTGCACGATTTCCTGAAACGCACGTCGATCGGCTACGTCACGGCGGCCGGCTACGGCCCGCTCGCCGAGCACGCCCGCACCCTGGCCCGCTACGAAGGCTTCGACGCCCACGCCAACGCGGTCTCCGACCTGCGCGACGCCGCCCGGCAAGGGCGGGTCAGCTCGGACGAGGGTGCCTAGCAGGCCAGCGTAACAACCGCGATCTTCGGCAAAACGCACGCGCAAGCGGCGATCCTTGAGCTGCCTTGAGCCGGGGTGACGCGCTTCCGTCTTTCGAGCCCCGCTATCGATCGATGACTGCAAACGCGAGCGCGTCCAATGGCGTGGTACGCCTCGACCTCAAACCGGACACCAATGGGATAGCGGCGAGAACACGCTTGCTATTGGAGGACAATATCAGTATCATATGAACAGGTGTTCATATGTCATTAACGAACCTCCAGACCGACCCTCCCCTGCCCTGCCCCGGCTGAGCGAAGATCAGGCGGCCGAGCTGGCCGACATGTTCCGCCTGATGGGCGACGGCAGCCGCCTGCGCATCATCCTGACCTGCCTCGAGACGCCGACCAGCGTCGGCGATATCGCCGACCGGCTCGGTCTGTCGCCGTCGCTGGTGAGCCATCACCTGCGGCTGCTGCGCGCGGCCCGCGTTCTGCGCGGTGAGCGCCACGGCAAGCAGATCCACTATTCGGCGGCGGACGACCACATCCGCTGCGTCATTGCCGACATGGTCGCCCATGTCGGCGAGCCGGCCGACGGCGGCGACGAGGCCTGAGTGGCCGGCTGTACCCATTGCCCGGACGACACCGACGGCGCGGCCACGACGGACACGCGCTACCGCTGCGTCCTGTGGCTGGCGCTGGCCGTCAACGCCACCATGTTCGTCGTCGAGGCGGTTGCCGGTCTGATCGCCGGCTCGGTCTCCCTGCAGGCCGATGCGCTGGACTTCCTGGGCGATTCGGCGAACTACGCCATCACCCTGTTCGTGCTGTCCATGGGCCTGCGCGCGCGCCGGGACGGCGCTGCTCAAGGGCCTGTCCATGGGCGCCTTCGGCCTGTGGGTGATCGGCGCCGCCACATCGGGATAGGGGGGAGCCTCGCGGCTCCACCCCTCCCACACCACCGTGCATACGGGTCCGTACACGGCGGTTCGACGGATTTAAGCGGCTGGACTGCATCGGAGAGACGCGAGGCCGAGCCGGTCGAAGAAGGCGTTGGGGAGCGCGTAAACAAGCGCGGGACTGCTGCTGATTCGCCATGGCCCACGGACACTGGCGGCGGTCCTCGCCGACAGGTGCGGGTTGATGTCGAGGCGACGCAGCGCCGCAAAGCGGGTACGCCCGCGCTTCCACTGCCGCCAGACGAAGGCGCGGAGCCGCCGTCTGACCCACCCGTCGAGGCGGTGCAGTACCGAGGGGGTCTCGCAGAAGCCGAAGTAGCCCCGCCACCCGATGAGGTAGCGGGACAACTCCGCGACGAGACGGGCAAGACTGACACTCTTGGTACGCCGTGTCAGCTTCCGGACCCGCGCCTTGAACCGGACGAGCGCCTGCGGCGCGATGCGCCGCTTCGGCGACCGCCCGCCCGTGAAGCTGAAGCCCAGGAAGGCCCGCACCGCCGGACGGTCCACTCCGCTCTTTGCCGCGTTCACCTTCAGCTTCAGCCGCCGGGCAAGGAAGCGTTTCACGCTAGCCATGACCCGCTCGCCAGCGCGCCTGGACCGCACATAGATGTTGCAGTCGTCGGCGTAGCGGACGAAGCGGTGGCCGCGCTTCTCCAGTTCCTTGTCCAGGACGTCCAGCATCAGATTCGACAGCAGCGGCGAGAGCGGACCGCCCTGCGGCGTTCCCTCGGTGGTTGGGCCGACTAGCCCACCGTCCATCACCCCCGCGGTCAGGAAACCGCGGATGAGCTTGAGCAGACGTTTGTCGGCCACGCGCTTGGCCACCAGCCCCATCAGGATGTCGTGGTTCACCCGGTCGAAGAATTTCTCCAGATCGAGATCGACCACGATGGCGCAGCCCGCTCGGATGTGGTCCTGCGCGCGCGTTACCGCCTGATGGGCCGAGCGTCCGGGCCGGAACCCGTAGCTCGCATCCGAGAAGCTTCCGTCCCAGTCTCCCTGCAACACCTGCATCACCGCTTGCTGGATGAAGCGGTCGAGCACCGTCGGCACGCCGAGCAGGCGAACGCCGCCCGATGCCTTCGGTATCTCCACGCGCCGTACCGGCTGCGGTTCATAGGTGCCGTCGAGAAGTCGGGCCTTGGTCTCGGGCCAGTGGTCCTTCAGATGAGCACCCAGCTCTACGACCGTCATGCCGTCGATGCCGGGCGCCCCCTTGTTGCGCTGGACACGCGCCAGCGCCTTCCTCAGATTGCCGGGCTCGACCACCGCCTCCATGGATGGTCTCCGCCCGTCCGCCGGGCTTTCGGGGTCGGCACACGCCACGCGAACTTCGGTCCCTCGGTCTCCGGTGCTCCGGGCTTCACCCTTCGCCTCCGGCTCCAAGGCCAGTTCCAACTGGATATTCTGCCGCTTGGTCCGCATGAGCGTGCCGACCTACTCACCCTGTCCGTCGTTCGGGCCTTCGTCGGCAAGCCGACTACTATGCCCTCTGCTGACTTCTGCGCCGCGATCACGGCCCTTACGGGCACGCTCAGTCCGGGGATTCCGGACACGGCGCAGACCTCCCGAGGTAAGACTGACCGCCTTCACCGCACACCCGCCGAATCTACCGCCCCGGCCCTTGATGGTTATGGACTTCGCGGTTGTAGGCCCGCTCGTCCGGCCGGGTCGGCCTCATATCCGGTTCTTGTCCATCGGGTCGCGGTTTTGCTCCACGCTTCCTTCAGACCCCGCCTCGCGACGACGCCCTTGCGCTTCGCTAATCCTTCGCCACCATCAGGCTGGATAGAAGACTTTCACCTCCAAGCTGTCAGTCATGCTCGGCACACCTACAAGGTCGTCGCCGGCACGCCGCCGGACGCCGCGGTCATGAGCGCGACCGCGGCCCTGGCGCTGGTTGCCAACGTCGGCGTGGCCGCCATGCTGTTCCGCTTCCGCGCCGGCGACAGCAACATGCGCTCGGTTTGGCTGTGCAGCCGCAACGACGAGATCAGCAACGTCGCCGTGATCGCGGCGGCCGCCGGCGTCGCGGCGACGGCGTCGGGTTGGCCCGACATCGCCGTCGCCGTGGTGATCGCCGCCCTCAGCCTGAGCTCCGCCTGGCAGGTCATCCGCCTGGCGCGAACAGAGCTGGTGGCGGTGAGCCCGGCCTAACCCTACGGGTGCACCATCCAGAGGTTCGGCTCGACATAGCGCACGACGTCGCGCGCGACGTCCGCCGTCACCGGGACCAGGGCGCCGGGGACGACGTAGGCGCCGCTCTGGGGAAACGTGAGGCCGGTCCAGGCGGCCCAATCGGCGGTCGTGCCCTCGATCAGCATCGACTCCCCGGCAATGGAGTGGACCCGAGCACCGAGGCGGTGGTGCACGCGAATCCAGGGATCGAACGGCAGCCCCTCATCGTCGCGCCAGGCGACGTAGTCGGCGAACGGGATCAGCGGATACTGCGCCTTGGCGGTCTGCCGCACCGGGGCGATCAGCGCCGCCAGGCCATGCGCATCGGCGTTCGCAGGGGCCGCCCGCAACAGCTGGGCGCTGAGACCGCTGCCGCGCCGCCCCGGCGCAACGACCGCCGAGAGCGCGCAAAGCACCCGGGCCGGCACCACGGCCGCGGCAAACGCAGCCTCGAATGCCGCATCGAGCCCGCCGGGCAAGTCGGCGTCGGCATCCCATGGCACCGGCACGGCATTGAAGACGGCGATCACCTCGCCGGCCGTGCTCAGGCCGCACAGTTGGTACTGCGGGAAGGCCACGGGCAAGCGCGGCCAGCCGGCGACGGCGACCGCGTCGTGGCGCATGAACTCTGGCCAGGCGGCGCTGGCGAGCCGGTCGGCCGGCTGCCACAGATCGGGCCGCTCGGCGATGCTGACGATTTTCATATCGGCCGTCCTCGACCACACATTGTGGCGGGCGGAACCATGCCCCAACAACCCGCGCAAGTCCGCTGAAAACCTATCGTTTACGAGCTAAAATTGAGCGGAGGTTAACCCGAACCTGTCACCCTGAAGGCCGTTGGTGCAGCGCAAGAACCGGGTCGCCCGCCGCATGGACGGCCGCTACGGTGCAGGCCGAACCATGACAAGGAGGGATTGATAAATGCGCAATCAAACTCACGCGGAAGTGGACGGTTGGACCGGCGTACGTGGTCAGCAGGTCGGACTGGGTGCGTTCCTTTTCCGGCTGGTCACAGCGTGGTTTGCGCGTCTGCGCGACCGCAGGCAGCTTGCCGAACTCGACGACCGCATGCTGCGCGACCTCGGCCTGACCCGATCGGACATCCGCCACGAGGCCGACAAGCCGTTCTGGCAGGCCTGAGCCACTCGCCCACCACCCGCCCGCACAGGTCCCTAGTGCACTGACGCAGACATAGGATTCACAAAGGCATGTGATCGTGCGATTCTGCGATCATGGCTCAGGAAGTCTGTGTGATTGTAGGAGCCGATGACCGCGTGCGACTGACCGCCGTCGTCGGTGATCGTAGCCGGCCGTTGAAGCACGTTCAGCGGGCCCGGGTCGTGTTGCATTCGGCGGAGCGACTTCCGGTTCTCGATGTGGCGCGCCGCGTCGGCGTCAGCCGCCCGGCGGTCTGGCGCTGGCAGCGGCGCTACGCCGAGGAAGGCATCGAGGGTCTGTTGCGCGACAAGACCCGGCCGCCGGGCACGCCGCCGCTGCCGACGGCAACCGTGGCCCAAGTGTTGGCGCTGGCTTGCTCCGAGCCGCCGGGCGAGACGACCCACTGGACCGGCCGCGCGGTGGCCGAGGTCGTCGGCATCTCCCTGCGCTCGGTTCAGCGCATCTGGCAAGGCCACCGTTTGCAGCCGCACCGCATCCGCACCTTCAAGCGCTCCAACGACCCCGCCTTCGCCGAGAAGGTCGAGGACATCGTCGGCCGCTACATGGATCCGCCCAGCCATGCCGTGGTGCTGTCGATCGATGAGAAAAGCCAGATCCAGGCCCTCGACCGGACCCAGCCAGGGCTGCCGATGAAACCCGGCAAGTGCGGCACCATGACCCACGACTACAAGCGAAACGGCACGACCACCTTGTTCGCCGCGCTCAGCGTCCTCGACGGCGCCGTCATCGGCCGCAACATGCAGCGACATCGCCATCAGGAGTTCATCCGCTTCCTCGGCGCGATCGAGCGCCAAGTGCCGGCCGGCAAGGTCATCCACGTCATCCTCGACAACTACGCCGCCCACAAGCATCCCAAGGTCCGCGCCTGGCTGGCGCGTCATCCCCGATGGGTGTTCCACTTCACCCCAACCTCCGCCTCCTGGCTCAACGCCGTCGAGGGCTTCTTCTCTGTCCTCACGCGCCGGCGGCTCAAGCGCGGCACCTTCCACTCGATAGTCGACCTCCAGGCCGCCATCAACCGCTACATTGACGAGCACAACAATGATCCCAAGCCCTTCGTCTGGACCAAATCCGCAGACACCATCCTCGCCAAACTTCACCGCCTGCCTGTACCTTCTGTCTGAGTCAGTGCACTAGTACCCACTATCGTAGAAGCGTGCGACGGCCCTCACCCTTCGTCCCTCGACAAGCTCGGGATGAGGAAGCTCAGGGTGAGGCCCTCATGCTGAGCCCGTCGAAGTATGCGGGCCGGGCGCTCGGCGACTCAGTCCTAAGCGAAAGCAATTACTAGTTCAGCGTTTCCGAGGATCGAATCATATCAGGCGACCTCGTTTAGTTTGTAGGACCAGGTGTGGACGACGGGATGTCGGTTGATGTCGTCGATGGCGGCGATGATGCGGTCCTTGAGTTCCTGCTTGGAGGCGACGCGGATGTGCCGGAGCACCGAGCGAGCGAGCTTGGAGAAGAAGCCCTCGATGAGGTTGAGCCAGGAGCCGTGCTTGGGAGTGAAGACGAAACTGAAGCGGCCCTCTCGCTGGTCGGCGAGCCAGCCTCGGGTTTCCTTGGAGATATGCGCGGAGTGATTGTCGAGGATCAGCGTGATCGCGGTGCTCGGTGGATAGGCCGCGTCGAGGCGTTTGAGAAACGCGACGAACTCGCGCGAGCGATGGCGATCCTCGACGCTGGCGTGAACCTTGCCGGTCAGCAGATCGATGCCGGCGAGCAGGCTGATCGTCCCGTGGCGGACATATTCGTGATCACGCCCGAAGCCGGCATGGCGACCGGGCGCAGGCGGCAGGTCGGGCGCCGTCGTCCCGATCGCCTGCATGCCCGGCTTCTCGTCGTAGGAGATGATCGCCACCGCCTCGATCGGCGCCTGCGGGTTCGCCGCGGCGGCTCGCTTGTGCAACCAGTCTCCTGCGAACTCGTCTCTTCGGTCAATTCCCTGTTAAACAGGGAAAATACAGGGAATTTTTGCTGATTCGACCTTAAATCGGCGGGAGCGGGCCGTATAAGGCGTTGATATCACGTGGAAACGAGACCCAATTCCCTACGCCACGAACAGGGAATTGTTATTGGCCAAGCAGGGAATTTTCAAGGGGAAACAGGGAAATTCACTCGCCGAACAGGAACGCGCCGGCGGCGCTTTCTTCGGCGCGCATGCCCATGGCGCTGACGATCCGCCCACCGAAGCGCGGGTGGGCCTTGAGATAGCGGCGCAGCTCGCGCTCGATGGGTCCGCGTTTCAGCGAACTGGTACACCATCGAACCGCCGGGGAAGGAAACCGGCCCCGTTCCTTGATGCTATGGAGCAGGGTCTTGCCGGAGGTAACGGGGGCTAGGATCAGCGGCACCCCGGCCGGAAGCGTTGCCCGGATATGTTCGACCGTGCCCGGCCATTCGACTTCGCCGAGCGGCGCATGGACGGCCACAAGCCGGCCCGGGAGAACGATGCGGGACAGCAGGACGGCCATGGCCTGGCTGTCCTTGCCCCCGGAATGGTTGACGGCGACGAGAGCACCGGCCCGGATCATCTCCCGGCACTCTGAGGGGACGTGTATGTCGGCGCGGTCGGCGGGCATGGATCGGTCTCCCGGGTGGCGGTGCCGGGGCCGCTCTCCGGCCCTCGGGTTCACCCGAAGGAGGCCACCTCCTGCCTCCCGCCGTCGCGCGCCCCGGCGGCGGAATCGACGCGGGGACATCGTTCGCGGTGGGGTGTCATGTCATGGGCGTTGGGGGATCGGATTCGGGGGTGCGCCGTGGTACCTGTGGGGCATGTCTCGGAAGCCCGGTAACGCCGCTTCCCCGGAGCTCCTGGCGCCGTCCCGAGGTTCGGACGGGGGGATGGCGCGATCGACCCGTTGCGCCCGCGGACGCGCGCGTCGCGCTCGGCTGGCGGCAATCGCGGTCGCGGCCGTGATGTGCCTGGTGTCCAGCGCCGCTGTTGCGGGCGACTACTACCTGCGTGGCGGGATCGGCCTGGACCGGCCGGGAAAGGCAAATTTCACCGACGTCGACTGCTCCACCACGGCGCCGGCGGCGCTCTATGGGTGCGGAACAGGCGGCGACATGGGTGCGGAACAGGCGGCGACGGGGCGCGGTTGCGGTCGGCCGGCGATTTCGGGACGGTGCCCACGGTCGAGCTCGGGCTCGGCTATGCAAAGGGCGCGGCGCGTTTCGAGTTGCTGGTCGAATACCGGACGCGCTTCGAGTTCGAAGGGCGCGCCAACTTTCTTGCGCCGGGGCAGCGCGAATCGGTATCGGCGAAGCTGTCGTCCGTATCGGGGATGCTGGCAGTCTTCGCGGACCTCGCCGCGCTGGGCGCGCCAAAAGCGGGCCCGTTCGCACCGTTCGTCGGCGCGGGCATCGGAATCGCGCATACCCGGATCGGGAAGACCGCCATGACCTTCCCGGCGACAACCACGACCGTGCCGGGCGGAGACCGGACCGGACTGGCCTGGATGGCGACGGCAGGTGTCGCGGTCGAACTGGAAGAGCGCGTGACTTTCGATCTGGCCTGGCGCTACACGGACCTCGGCGAAGTCCGAACGCCGCGGGGTCCGGGCCGGGTGGTCTGGCGCGACGGCAGCCGGGAGCCGCTGCCGCTCGATCTGGCGCCGACGAAGGCGAGGCTGAAGGGCCACGGCATCCGGCTGTCGCTCCGCTACGCCTTCTGAGCGTTCGGCTTCGGGCGCGGCCTTGACCCTGTCTTCCGTTGGAAAATAGGGTGATCCGGCGGTATCCGGCACGCTGCAACGTGCTTGCGCAAAGCAAGCGGGCGAAGCAGCGCCGGGCGTATCGAGCGCCGCAATGTCGCCGGATCCCGCGCCCGTGTGGAAAGCTGCACCTCTCGGGCAACGGGTCCGTGGCATGGGGGATGGACAGGCCGGCTTGGAAACCTTCGGAACAGACGACATCGAGCGCGCGGTCGGGGAAGTCTCGTACCTGCGGGGGCTGGACTATTTCGTGCGCGGCATGGTGCGTTCGGTCGAGTTCGGCCCGGCCGGCCGGATTTACGGCGAGGTTTCGGGCAGCCGGCCCAAACCCTATGCCGTCGCGGTCAAATACGAATTCGGAAGCGACGGGATGCTGCTTCCGCTCGAAGGGCACTGCTCCTGCCCGGTCGGTTACAACTGCAAGCACACGGTCGCCGTGCTGCTCGCCGCCCGGCATGTCTCGCCGGGGGCGGACCACGGCGTCGCCGGGACAGCTCGCGAGGGCGTCTCCCGGGACGTCCGCCGATGGCTGGACGACTGGCCCGGGGCGGTCGCGGCAAGGCCGGAAGCCCGGCGGGACGGTCCGCCGGAGCCCGGCCGGGACCACCTGTTCTATGTGATCCACCGCGATGAGACAGGGGGCATGCGCATCGATCCCTACCGGGCCTATCTGAAGAAGGACGGCACGATCGGCAGGAATTTCCGGGAATACCGCGAGGGCACGGCGTCCGCGCAGCGCAAGTTCCTGACCTCGGAAGACGCCGCGCTGCTCGGCAGGCTCGGCTATTTCGAGGAGAGCATCTGGCCGCGACATTACGACTGGCCGGACGGCGAGGAGTTGATCGGGCTGGTCCGCGGGATCGTAGAGACCGGGCGCGCGCGGGCCGACGACATCGGGGGCATGGCGCTGTCCTGGGCGGAGCCGCGGCGCTGCGATCTCGCCTGGACGGTCGGCGAGGCCGGCAGGCAGCATGTCGCGGCGCGCGACGAAGCAGGTTCGCCGCTGACGCTGCTGCCCTTCCCGACGCCGTTGTTCCTGGACCCGGAAACCGGCGAGATCGGCGTCGCCGATACCGGTCTGCCGGCGCGGCTGGCCTCCTGGTTTGCGGCCGCGCCGCCGGTCGAGCACCGGTCGATCCACGCCGTCGCGGCGAAACTGTCCCGGATCGGCCAGCACGCACCGGTGCCGCGGCTTCATCGGGTCGAGGAGCGCAGCGATGTCCGTCCGGAGCCGGTTCTCAAGCTCTTCGGCTGCGAGCACAGGCCGATGCGGCATACCTATGACGGCAGGCGGATCGTGGGGGTGGGCGGCGGCGATGCCCTCGTCTATCCGTGCGCCCGCCTGGAAATCGTCTATCCGGGCGCCGGGAGCGGTCTGCGCGTCGGACGGGGAGACGACATCGCGGCGCAGGACGCGGACGGCTTTGCCGTCATCCAGCGCGACCGCGCGCGCGAAGCGGGGTTCGGGGAAACGCTGCGGGAAGCGGCGAAGCCTTATGGCCAGGCGGAGCGCGACATGCTGCGCTACGACTACGGCCGGCTGCGCAAACTGCGGGACGCCGATGTCGTGTTTCCGCCGCTCGGCGGCGGGGAGGACGACGGGGCCGGCCTGGGGTTCGTCATTCAGGCGGTTCCGCGGCTGCGGTCCGAGGGCTGGCGCATCGAGGTCGACGAGTCCTGGCCGTTCCGGCTGCACGACGGTCCGGTCGCGTTCTCGACCGCGCTCGAATCCACGGACACGGATTGGTTCTCACTCAGCCTGTCGCTGGAGGCGAACGGCAGGACGTTCGATGTCGCGCCGATCGTGCTCCAGCTGGTGGCGGAGCTGCCGGTCGACGAATGGGGCCGGCTTGAGGAAGGGTTCGATATCGAGAGCCACCTGGCCGGCAGGCTTTTCCACGTGCGGCTCGAGGACGGCTCCTGGCTCGCACTGGACGCTTCGCGCTTCGGGCGCTTCGCCGAAGCGTTTCTGGAAGCGCAGGGGCTGCTTGAATTCCATCGGGCCGATGCGGGGCCGCCTGTTCGAGCTGGCGGAGGCTCTGGAAGGCTGCGGCGCGCCCTGGACCGGCGGGCGGGAGATACTCGATCTCGGAGCCCGGCTCCGGGCGCTTGCCGAGACGCCGGAGCAGGCGCCGCCCGACACGCTGCGGGGCGAACTGCGTCCCTACCAGCGCACGGGCTATGGCTGGCTGAGGGCGCTTTCGGAGAGCGGCTTCGGCGGGGTGCTGGCCGACGACATGGGGCTCGGAAAGACCGTGCAGACCCTTGCCCTGCTCGCGCACCGCCATCTGGAGGAGGGAGACGTCCCTTCCGAGCCTGCTGGTGGTGCCGACGAGCCTGGTCGGCAACTGGCGGCGCGAGGCCGCGCGCTTCGTGCCCGACCTGAAGGTTCTGGTGCTGCACGGGCCCGACCGGCGGCGGCGCTTCGCGGAAATCCCCGACCATCACCTGGTCGTCACGACCTATCCGCTGCTCAACAGGGACCATGAATCGCTGTTCGGGCACGACTATGACATCGCGGTGCTGGACGAGGCGCAGGCGGTGAAGAACCCGGCGGCGGCCGTCTCGAAACGCATCCGGGAGATCCGCGCGCGCCAGCGCCTGGTGCTTACCGGGACGCCGCTGGAGAACAATCTCCAGGAGATCTGGGCGCTCTACGACTGGCTGGTTCCGGGCCTGCTCGGCAACCGCAAGAGGTTCACCACCGAGTTCCGCACGCCGATCGAGAAGCATGGCGACCGCGCCCGGCAGCGGCTGCTTTCGGCCCGGGTGAAACCGTTCCTGATGCGACGCACCAAGGAGGAGGTCGCGCGCGAGCTGCCGGTAAAGACGGTGATCGACGATCTGGTCCCGCTCGAAGGCGCCCAGGCCGCGCTCTACGAGAGCATCCGGACGGCGATGGACAAGCGGGTCCGCGAGGCGATCGCCGCGCGCGGCCTGGCGGCGTCGCGCATCGCGATCCTCGACGCGCTGCTCAAGCTGCGCCAGGTCTGCTGCGATCCGGGCCTGGTGAAGCTCGACGCCGCCCGCAAGGTCACCGCGAGCGCCAAGCGGGCGCGCCTTCTGGCGCTGCTGGAGGAATTGGTCGCCGAGGGGCGGAAGGTCTTGGTCTTCTCCCAGTTCGTGGCAATGCTGAAGCTGGTCGAGCGGGACATTGCCGCCCGCGGCTGGGGCTACGCCATGCTGCATGGCCGAACGAAGGACCGCGATGCTCAGGTCGCGGCATTTCAGTCCGGGGACCTGCCGGTGTTCCTGGTGAGCCTGAAGGCCGGCGGCACGGGCCTCAACCTGACCGCGGCCGACACGGTCATCGTCTACGATCCTTGGTGGAACCCGGCGGTGGAGCGCCAGGCCATGGACCGGGCGCACCGGATCGGCCAGGACAAGCCGGTATTCGTGCATCGGCTGATCGCCGAGAATACCGTCGAGGCCGCCATCCAGCGGATGCAGGCGCGCAAGCAGGCCCTGGCCGACGCGCTGTTCGAGGGCACGGGCCGGGGTCCGCTGGGGCTCACGGAAGAGGATATCGATGCGCTGTTCGGGCCGGCATGATCCGGCCCCTTGCCGGCAGCTGGGTGCGGTAGAAGGACGTTGCAGGGAAAGGAGGTCCGGAATGGAACAGACGATCGAACGCCGCTGGCATGAAATCTGGATGGAGCAATGCGAAGCGGCGGAGACGATCCGTCTCCGGTACGGCGTCAAGTCGGCCTTCGATTACGTGGTTGGCGAGAGGCTCCTCAATTTCGCCGAGGCCGCCGCGGAACACGCTGGGTTCGCACAGGCGCTGCCACAATTCGTTTCCAGGGTGCGCGGCATGTTCACGCCCGAGGAAATGGCGACACATCTCCCGCGCGCCGAACGCTGGCGGCGCGAGCTGGAAGAGGCTGCCGCGGACGACGAGGGCGTGTCCATTGCCGGTGAAAGGGCCGCAGCGGCGCGCGCGCGGCAGTTCGACCTGGTGAAGGAACTGCTGACTGCTCCGGCGCTCGGCACGTCGTGAAACCCGGCGCCGGCCAGCATCCAGAGTCCTCGGACCGGGAGGTCCTGGCCGGTCTGGTCGAGCGCGTCACCTTCCACAACCTGGAGAACGGCTTCTGCGTCCTGAGGACGAAGGCGCGGGGGCATCGCGACCCGGTGACCGTGGTCGGCCATGCCGCCATGGTGGGACCGGGGGAGTGGATCACCGCCTCGGGCGAGTGGGTCAACGACCGCACCCACGGTCAGCAGTTCAAGGCGCGCTTCATGCGCACCTCCGAGCCGTCCTCGGTCGAGGGCATCGAGAAGTATCTCGGCTCCGGCATGATCCGGGGCATCGGCCCGGTCTATGCCCGCAAGCTGGTCCGGGCGTTCGGCGAGAAGGTGTTCGACGTGATCGAGGCCGCGCCGGAACGGCTGCGCGAGGTGACCGGCATCGGGAAGGTGCGGGCGAAGCGGATCACCGATGCCTGGGCCGAGCCTGCCCGGCTTGCATCTGTTGTTTCAATCCACGCCCCCGTGAGGGGATGGGCAATGTGATGGTCGCCGTGATCGACGGGCTGATCGAGAAAGGCGTGTTCTCGATCGAGGAGATCCGCGACATGCTGGACAGGCTCGAGGCGACGGTCAGACGCGCCGAAGGCGAGATCGAGGGGGACCTGCCGCAGGAAGCGGAAGTGGCGGCGACCATGGCGATCGTCGACCACCTCCGCGATATCCTGATTTCGAAGGGAAGGCCCGGCTGACCGGCGTCGCGATCGGAGCGGGCCGGCCACGTTGCCCAGGGCCGCCACGGCGGCTGGCTACAGAGGGACGCCGGTGAGTCGGGTCAAAGGTATGGCCGACGGCGACAGCGTGTGGCCGATGCGCTCTTTGAGGTTGGCGTATTGGCGATAAAGCGCCGGCTGCAATTGCGCGGCCGTATAGTTACGGTAGGAATGCGCATTGCTGCGCACCCCCCGCGCAGATCCGGACGTGGTCGTTGAACCATCCGGCTCCTACCTCGGGTGCTTGACGGCGAACCGCTGGTCCGGCCATGGGTGGCGGATGGAGGCGCGTGGCCACAGGATTTCGGTCATGCGCTCCAATCGCTTCCAACTAAATCGGGCTCGCTGGGACCGGCGGCGTAGCGCCCGCATCCACCGGCGTTGCAGCCTGCGGAGGAACGCACGGATGAACCGGCCTGACCCTGGGACGGCAAAGTAGTTGAGCCAGCCATTGCAGACTCGCCCCAGCCACCTACCAACTTCCCAGATGTCGTGGTGCCAGCGCTTGCGAAGCACCTCGTCGATGCGCGCCAGGGTCCTGTTGACCCGTTTGGCAACCGGTTTGCGACCAAGCCGAAAGCGTCCTCTCAGGGTCGTCGTGCAATAGTGCGTGAGGCCCAGAAAGTCGAAAGTCTCCGGCTTGCCCACCCCGCGCTGGCGCCGGTTCAAATCCGCGAACCGGCCAAACTCCACGAGGCGGGTCTTGTCCTGGTGGAGGCTGAGACCGAACCGGGCCAGCCTCTCCCGAACGTCGCGGAGGTACCGCTCCGCATCCCGCTTGTGTTGGAACCCGACAACGATATCGTCAGCGTAACGGACGATGATCGCTTCGCCATCCGGGACGTTCGGGCGCCATTTCTTGTGGAACCACACGTCGAGCACGTAATGCAGGAACACGTTCGCCAAGACGGGGGAGACTATTGCCCCCTGCGGCGTGCCCATACCCGTATCTGCCCATGACCCACTCTCTATGACGCCGGCGTTCAGCCATTTCCGGATCAGACGGATGACCCGCCTGTCTCCGATGCGGTGCTCTAGGAACGTGATCAACCAATCCCGCGGGATCGTGTCGAAGTACGCCCGGAGGTCTGCATCGACTATCCAGCTGACCTTGCGCCGTTCTATCCCGAAGGCCAGGGCATCGAGCGCATCGTGCGCCCCCCGCCCCGGTCGGAACCCGTAGCTGAAGCCAAGAAACACCACCTCGTAGATCGGTGTCAGGATCACATCCACAACCGCCTTCTGGACGACCTTGTCCTCCAGCGCCGCGATCCCGAGCGGTCGTGTCCCCCCGTCCGGCTTGGGTACCTCTACCCGCCGAACCGGTGGCGCCCGGTACGCTCCCCCTCTGTGCAGGCGCCGGTGCAGGTCGAGCAGGCGCTCATCCAGACCCTCGCCGTACATGTCCCACGTAACGCCGTCGACACCGGCTGCTGCGTCCTTCTTCAATGCGAAGTAGGCCGCACCGAGCGCGTCCGGCGTAATGTGGTGGAAGAGCGCAGTGAGACGTTCCTTCGGGTTTCTCTCTGCAGCTTTCCGTATCCGGGCCGCCGCCTGTGGCACGCTCACCCGACACTGGGTTCGGCGCGTGCTTTGGCAATCCGGATTCCCCTTGGTTGAGGCCCTTTCCTCCGGCGACTCCGCAGAAGCTCGCGCTCCCTTGTTCGCCGCCCTCACAGGTCGTACGGCCTCATCCGACTTCTTCAAACCGTTCATCATAGGCTTCGGTTTTCTCCATTCCCTACGCGGCCCCTTTACGACAACCGGGGCAGTTTGAAGACCTCCCAGGGTCCCAACAGAAGGCGTGCGAACGTGCATGGGTTCTCTGACACCGCGGGGCTCGCCGACATCTCACCAAAACGACGCCTGCAATATTGCCTTCGACCGATCTGAAAGCCTCGGCACCCCGGACCATCGCTTTTACGGTGCTCAATAGCCCTGCCCATCCATGCCGCTACCGACGCTTCGCCTGCCCCCTCACGGGAGCCAACGCACGGCTCGCGGAGAAACGTGGTTCGGTTACTCCTTCGTTCCGGGGGACTTGCACCCCCTACCTTCTGTCAGTTCGCCTGGCGCACCAGATCGGCACGCGAGGCCATGATGCAGAAGACGCAGGACAGCCTCGACATTCCGGCGGCATAGGCCCAGTGCGGCGACTGGCCGGCGTCACGGATGACTCGGAACACATCCCGGGTCGAGAGATCGAAGATCGGCAGCCAGTCGAAGACGTCGCGGCTGGCGACGCTCATGCGGTCGTTGCGGCGCCAGCGGAGCTTCCTGGCTCGTGCGGCGCTTTCTTCGGCCCGCATGCCCATCGCATTGATCAGCCGCCCGCCAAATTGTGGATGGGCCTTGAGATCTGCAGCATTGCATCGAGAGTTCCATGGAGGCGTTTCCGCCCCGCATCTCCTGGGCCCCGGATCCGTCAGCCATTCTCGATGCGACGGTCTGTCTCCAGGCCTTCGTGCTGAATGTGCAGGGCTGCATCGACAACCTTGCTCATATCTGGGTCCGGGAGAAGGGACTGACGGGAGAAGACGGCGGGCCGCTTGATGGATCCCGGGTGGGTTTCGGGCCGGGGGGGGGGCCGTCGTCGAGTCCCTGTCGCCGGAATTCGCCGGCTACCTGAACGAGCTCGATCCGTGGTTCGACTATCTCGCGCGTTTTCGGCACGCGCTCGAACATCATGTTCCGCTCTATGTATCGGGACATGCCGTTCTGGAAGAGACATTGCGGGAATACGGGGAGATGGGCGAGCGGATCAAGGACGCGGAAAACTGCGGGGATCATGGCGCGGCCGACCGGCTGACTTGCGAACGGAGTGCGCTGGTTTCGTTCTTCCCGATCGTCGAGCATGCGTTCGGCGAAAACGCGAAGAAGGATTTCTTTCAGTTTCAGATGATGACTGACTTCGACACCGTCGCGGAGATCGCGCAAAGGCTGCTTCTGGAGTTCGACTGACGCGTTGATGGGGGTTTGCGCCCCGCGAGGACTGTCGGACAGAGATCGTGGCAGCGGGGCCGGGACATCGGCGGTCCTGTGGCAGACCGGATAGGCCTGAGCCGGTCTCAGCGGGCGGGAACGCGGTGGACGCTGTGTTCGAGGCGGTGGGCGAGGCCCTGGCAAATGGCGAGGAGGTGAGGATCGGCGGATTCGGGACGTTCACGACGAAGAGCCCGCCCGCCCGTACCGGGCGAGATCCGGGGACAGGCGAGAGCCTGGAGATACAGGCGTCGACGGCGCCGGCATTCAAGCCGGGCAAGCCGCTCAAGGATGCCGTGAATGACGGGAATGGGTCGTGACGCGGAGCTGGTCAAGGATCGGGGACAAGCGGGGCCAGGGACGCCCGGGATGTTGAATCCGGGCGGTTTCGGTGCGATGACGGCGATCCTGGATGTCCGGGCGCAATGGCGGGGAAAACCAAGCAGGCACAATGGGTTGACGGGCGTTTCCCGACACCGCTATTTGCAAGATGGCAAATCAAGAGAAACATAAGTGACTCGTGCATCCAATGGCGCCGTAGATTGCGGAAACTAAGTGCGTTTGTTGATCTGAAGTAGCAAGGAATCCGGTTGGAAAAGGGAATCTCATTCTCGTTGTCTTCTGCCGAAATCGTGCGGAATTTTATGTAGATCGGCAGAAATTCACAAAATGGTCGTAGGCCGATCAATTCCGCATACGGGCATCAGGACACTCCACGGATAGGGTGGAAAAGTGTTCCTCTGATACTGATAGACGGCGACCTCAGGCAGGTTGCGCTTGTCATAAAGCCTGCCGAAGCGAAAAGCGATGCTGTTCTGGGCCGCAAGGAACAGGTGGATACGGCGCACGCCGCGATTGCCAAGGGCAGTTGCCATTTCAAGAAATTGTCTGCCAAGAGCACGCTGCTTTTGCTCCGACCAGTGGCAGTCCGGTGAGCCGTCCTCGAGGAAAAGCTTGACAACTGGCATGTTACGAACCTGAGCCCGAATATCATCGGCGTTCACGCCGTAGGATACTGATACCGCCAACGCGACTTCCTTTGTGCCAACCGGTACATCGTCTAGGCCGGCTGCCCGAAAGCGCTTGCCGTCATCCACGCCGTTGAGTTCACGCCAAGCTTCGGCGTGTCGATCCCAGTCCAGGATAAAGGCCGTCCCTTCGTCATCGATCAGCACGCCGGTCAGAAACGTAAACGGCACCGGCATCAGTCCGCCGTAGACGAGCGTGAGGTCGCGGCGATCATAGCCATTCTCTCTCCGCTTCAAGTCGGCGGGCAGCGAGATCAGATCCTCAAGCGCCGCTTCCGGCGCGACGATCTCGCCATCCTTGACCCGCTGGCGCAAATCAACAAGGACTTGATCTCGTTGTCCTTGGAACCTTGAGGGAAGGGATTCGATCAAGGGCGCACCGCCGGTATCGCGCAATCCCCGAGCCTCAACGACGATAATCCTTTTCCGAGCGAGGCGGCGTTGCTCCGCACTGTAGCGAATAATCTCCAGACAAATCCCGCGCCAATCCGGCCCAGCCCGATGGTTGCCGCTGTCCAGACCAGCACGATCGGTGTGCCGCCTGCACTGTCAAGGCCAACATCGATATGGCCCCCCTGAAACGGGAATGAGACGTCCAATGCCCAGCCGGCACCAAATGCAAGCGCCAGACAGGCAAGGCCGATTTGCATAATCAACAGCGCGGGAGAGCGCCGTCTGAACACCCAATCGATCAACGACCTGATGAAGTGCTGGAGCAGGGTCATAATGGTATGCGGTCCTATTGAATATTAACGATGAACTGGCTGCTCCGGGCTGCCAAGTAGCCGGCCTTGACGACGAAGCACTCGATGCTGTGCCTCCCGGTGTAGAGCGTGGTCTCTTTCTTGGTGAGCTTCCCGGCGGTCACAAGTCCCTCATCGAAGCCACCGCGCAGACCGTTGGCTGCTTCCGCCTCCCGGCCGGTGTTCACCACCTGCCAGTACACCTTGAAAGGTCTCGGGATATCCGTGTCGGCCTGGTATACG
This sequence comes from Alphaproteobacteria bacterium, assembly GCA_965261585.1. Classification (GTDB taxonomy): domain Bacteria; phylum Pseudomonadota; class Alphaproteobacteria; order UBA6615; family UBA6615; genus CBDHDN01. The sequence continues at coordinate 37,750 of CBDHDN010000078.1, read as the reverse complement.
AGGCTACAACGCTTTGGCAGCGGGTCGCCGTCACTGCGGAATATCTCAGACCGAAAGCCATTGCGCTGCATTGTCGCTTTCTCAATACGCACTTCACCCTGATCGACTCGGATCCACGGGGGTGTCTTGCGGTGTGCGGGGTTGAGCAGGAGACGTGCACTATTGACAATCTGCGCCAATGGTGAGCCGCGGCGATGCGCAGCGGCGGCCTCCATAAGGTTTCGTCCAAGCCGAGGCTGCAAGGCGGCAGTGGCCGTCTCGCGATTCCGTGATTGAGCCGCGGCGGCAAAGTCCTCGCGAGCCCGATCCAGCCATTCTCGAAAGGCCTCCTCGCGTTTCGGATATTCCTGCCAGCGATCGGCGAAGTTCTCGGCCGGGTCGGTGGGATTGGCTATCCAGGCCACACCGGTGCTGTAGTCGATATGCGTGTCCATTCGGTCGAGGATGCTGTAGAGCGCGCCCGAAATTGTCGGTTCTTGCTGATAGGCATGGGCAGCCAGTGTCGTCAGGATGATGGAGATCGGCTTATCGTCGACCCGCTCCGAGAACATCACATCGCGGTGGTGCTTGAGAATCTGTATGGCGCTCTGAAGCGGTGTGCGTACCCGATGCTCGGGAATATCCTCGACGCTTGCACGGGCCTCCAGCGCCAGAGCCCGGCGACGCGCATCGAAGACCTCACGCATTTTCGAGCGGAACCAGTTCGCGTAGCCCTTGGGATTGCTGTGCGGCCAGTCTTCTGTGAGCTGCCTGAAATTCGGATCGTCCCTGTCCGTAATGGCTATGGCGTTGTCTGCCCATTCGTCGGAGAAGCCACGCTGCGCCAATATCAGGCGCTGGCCCGCCGCATCGGGTAGTGCGGGGAGGGTGTCTATATGAAACTGCGCCCCATCCGCGTAGTCCTGCGTCCAGCAACGACGGCTTTCTTCCGGCTCCTTCATGCCGTGCGCTTCGGCATAGGAACGAAGCTCGTCTCCAAGTAACGCCTTCAACCGAGCTTGCGTCAGTTGTGTCTTTGATAGCGATAGCTCACAGACCAGATCAACGTCGTAGTCTTCCATGTCCGACATGGAACGAATGGCCGTTCCGAGCCGGAACGACCCTTGAACATAAATGTTGGGGTTTGCCAGCCGGACGCGCGACGCTGCCCGGTGCAACCACTCACCCACAGACTTGTAGGCGCGCTCCGCGGCTTCATAGCGACTTGGCGGCACCTGTAGGGATGCCGCCAGGTCTTCAAGAAGCTCTTCAGTGTGTTTCTGTACCGTCATCCGCAGACGCTCTCCTTTTCTAGCCCTTGGGCGGGTGCGGGTCGTTGCCGTGGCTGTCACTGTCGGCGATCCGTCCATCCTTGTTGTGGATGCGGAACTCAGTTCCCTGATTGCGGCTGATCTGCCGACCGCGAGCGATGGCGTCCTGCTTGGTGTCGTGGTGGCTGCTTGCGCGGCTTGCGCCGCCGCGCTTCACGTCCCAGCCCCCGTCAGGGTTCGGGACGACGTGGTGGGTCGTGGGTCCCTTGCTCATGTCCAGTCTCCTTGCGGTTTCGCAAAATGTATTGCATGCTGTGACGAATTCGTCATTGGTCCAGCCAAAAGAATGCGCCCGGCGGGAATGGCGAAGGCGTCAAGTTTCAATATACGGTAACGTAATGGAGAAGTCAACCAAACCGACGGACATGTTCAAGGAGCGGCTGCGCACAGCGCGGGAGTTCAGGGAGCTCACCCAGGGCGAGCTTGCGGAGCGTGCGCACCTTCAAGCTTCGGCCGTTTCCCACTTCGAGACTGGGACGCGCAAGCCGTCCTTCGACAATCTGAAGCGTCTCGCCGACGCGCTGAGGGTGACGACGGACTATCTGCTTGGGCGCACCAAGGAGATGGAGGGCTCTGCTGTCAGCGCCAACCAACTCCACCGCCACTATGCTGGCCTGTCGGCCGAATACCAGGAAATGGCCGACGATTTCGTTCAGATGTTGGCAAGCAAGGCGAAGGAAAAGAAGAGGAAGGGGGAGTAGATGGCACGGCGATCCGATCGGTTCATCAAGGTACACTGGGAAGCAGAACGACTCCTTCAGGAGATGGAGATCGGCGCGCAGGTCTATCTGCGTGCCCGTTTTCGCCGTCCGTTGCCTGCGGGGGCCAGGTCATTGAATTCCGGTGGTTCCTCGGAGATCCCCTCATTCCTGAAATGGGCCCCGCTCGGCACGGCCTGACCCTTCGAAAACATCAATGATTGCAGCATCCTCGAACAGGCCTTGCAAAATTCGGCCGGCCGGCGATTTGTTGACTTGGCCGAGCGTTGATATAAGCTTCGGGCGTGGGCTCAAGGCCCTGCTTGAGGAGGCGCCGCCGATGAACGCTTACGACCTCAAAGGACGCATCGCCGTGGTCACTGGCGGCGCCGGAGACATAGGCCGGGCCATCGCCGAGCGCCAATTGGCCGCGGGCGCGAGCGTCATGCTGTGGGACATCAACGCCGCGGCGCTCGAGACCGCCGCCGCCCAGCTTGGCGACGGCGGTCCGTTGGACACCGCCACCGCGGACGTCACCGACCCCGACGCGATCGAGACGGCGTGCGCCACCACCGTCGAGCGTTTCGGCGGTATCGACATTCTGGTCAACAACGCCGGTCTCTCGGGCCCCACGGTCCGGACCTGGGAGTACGCGCTCGAGGACTGGAACTACGTCGTCGCCGCCAACCTTACCAGCGCCTTCCTGTGCTCCAAGACGGTGGTGCCGGGGATGATGGAGCGCGGCTACGGTCGCATCGTCAACCTCTCCTCGATCGCCGGTAAGGAAGGCCCGGCCGGCTGCCCCGCCTACGCCGCCGCCAAGGCCGGCGTCATGGGCTTCACCAAGTCGCTCGCCAAGGAGGTCGTGGGCGACGGCGTGCTGGTCAACTGCGTGACTCCGTCGGCGGTTCGCACCCAGTTCCTCGACCAGTTGAGCGAGTCGCACCTCCAGCACGTGCTGGACACCAACGACGGCATCCCCATGGGACGGCTCGGCGAGGCCGAGGATGTGGCCCGCCTTGTGGTCTGGCTGTGCACCGAGGACTGCTCGTTCTCGACCGGCGCCGTCTTCGACGTATCCGGCGGCCGGGCGACGTACTAGCCCCACCCGCCTGGCGTGAGCGAGCATCGTGGCGATCGAGACTAAGATGTCTTTGGGTCCCCGTGCCGACGCACACCTCGGTTTCGGGCACGGCTTCGCCGCGCAAGCCTCCGCCGCCGCGGCGGTGCTTCGTCCAAGAACCTGTTGTCGATCTCGTCCATCGTCTTGCGCGCCTCCCACGCGTCGATTTCAATCAACCGCTCGAACAAGACCGTACCGATTTCCTGCGTCTCAGGAACCCAAGCGGTGAAGAGTGACGGCAAGGTCTACGAGTTGCGGTGCGGCGGCCGCAGTGCCGGTCCGGACGTCTCCAAGTTCTGTCTGCCAAGCCCCTATGAGACCTTCGGCCACGCGACCAACGAGCTCGGCCTGGTGCGGCAATAGCGCCCCCAGAGGTGCTGTCACGGTAACTGGCTGGTGTCAGCTGCGGGTGGCGAGTAGCTTCCTGTTATGAACAAGATCAGCTACCGCCGACATCGGTTTCCTGCAGAGATAATCCAGCGCGCCGTCTGGCTGTGTTTCCGGTTTCCGCTCAGTTACCGCGATGTGGAGGATCTGCTCGCTGAACGTGGTGTCGATGTTTCTTACGAGACGATACGGCGCTGGTCTTTAAAGTTTGGGCAGGTCTATGCCCGAAAACTGAGACAATCACGCCCTCGACCAGACGACCGGTGGCATCTTGATGAGGTGTTTTCCTCCATCAACGGAAAACGGATGTATCTATGGCGGGCGGTGGACAGCGAGGGTGAGGTGCTGGATATCTTGGTTCAGTCCCGGAGGAACAAGAAAGCAGCACTCAAGCTGATGCGCAAACTGCTCAAGAAGCAGGGGTATGCGCCGAATAAGGTGGTGACCGATAAACTGCCATCTTACGGGGCAGCATTGCGTGATCTCAACATGACGGGGAAACACGTTACCGGCGGACGGAGCAACAATCGGGCGGAGAATTCGCACCTGCCGGTTCGACAACGAGAACGCAGGATGCAGGGCTTCAAGTCATCAGGATCGGCGCAAAGGTTTCTCTCCACCCACGCCGCCATCTACAACACCTTCAATGTCCAACGTCATCTGATCACTCGCAAGACAATGCGCCAATTCCGCGGTGACGCGATGAACACGTGGCGGACCGTGACCGCTGCTGCTTGAGCCGCTCAGTTCAGACGTTCAACTGCGACCTGCCTTCGTTAAGTTGACAGCACCTTCGATATTGCCGGTCGGGCCGTGTCTCGGACACACCGGTCCTGTCGTCTTCACGCATGAGGGACGATCCTGTCGTCATGTTGGGAGGGGCGTCGTTCTGAGCCGATCGATTCGGCGGAGGATGTCGGCGAACAGGTCACGAGGGATAGCGACCTCGGCCATCTGGAAGACGATGCAGCGACCGTGGCGGACGATCTTCGCGCCGATCTTGACGAGCTTTTCGCGCAGCGTGGTCAGTGACCACTGCTCCACTGCAACGGGCAACACGAGTGTCCGCATGAAGTTGCCGAGATTATAGGCGAGCGCGTGGAGTTGGAGCCGGACGGCGTTGTGACGGAACTTGCGGCACGACAGGCGTGTCCACTTGATCGCGTTCTTGCCTTCCTTGATCCATTGCTCGGCCGTGCCGCGCTGATTGTAGAATGCGACGACCCGCTCGGTGGGTCGGCTCAGGTTGGTTACAATTAACCCGACGCGCGGGTACAACTCACCAGGATGCCACTCGACCTTGGCGACGACGCGGCGGGGTTTGTCCCAGGTCGCGGCCTGATAGCTGAAGCCGGCATGATACCGGCGAACATCATTGGGCGGCCTGCCGACGGGGCGTTTCAGCAGATGGGCGATGCTGCCTTGCAGCACCTTGTTTGCGGGGAGCCGGATGGCGTAGCTGAAGTCCTCGGCTTCGAGAAACTCGTAGACTTCGGGTGAGGCAAAGGCGGCGTCGCCACGGAAGTAGCGCCGGAGTGTCCTGTTGCGGTAACGAGCGACCACCGGTTCCAACACATCGCGCCACTCGTGGGCGCTGTGCACGTTGCCGGGACGAAGGCCGCACCGCTCCAGATCGCCGAACTGATTGAACACGAAAAGCGGGTGATAGCAGGTGCAGCCGAAATGGCCGTTATAGGCCGTACCTTAGAGGGAAAACGCCAATGAATGTATTAGGTTAGCGCATGATTGGCGCCGTTTGTCCATCAATGTCAAGGTTGGGGATACTTGACTGTGTCTTTCCGCCGATGAGCATATGCCGTTTGGATCAAAACCCATATCGTATTGTAATATCGAAGGAAATTCTGCTTCTCCTCGGTCGTCCTCCCCGAGCATTGGAACGCCGAGTGTGTCGGCGGGCATGTCTGCAAGCGCGGCGACCGCTTCGCCGCCCTGCAGCCGATCTCCATGGGGCTTGCCGGGCTGTATGGCTCGACCGCGGCCGGCGCGGCTCGGGGGCTGGCCTTGCGGATGGATCACGGCTCCCAGTATCTGTCGGACCACTTCACCAACCAGATCAAGTTCTGGGGCATCCAGCCGTCCTACGCCTTCGTCGCCGAGCCCCAGACCAACGGCGTCGCCGAGCGGTTCAATCGCACGCTGAAGGAACAGATCATCCATGGTCGCATCTACCGCAACATCGCGGAGCTGCGGAACGCCGTCCGCGGGTTCGTCGAACAGTACAATGCCCAGTCGATCGTGGAGAAGAACGGCTACCTGAGCCCCGCTCAAGCTCGTCAGGCGTGGCACACCGCGATGTCACTCAGGCCCGCCGCATGAGACAAACTTGTGTCCAAGGAACCGGGTGCGATACAGATATAGGTCCACGGTGTACATCCTCCCGCCTTCCATCTCAAAAAAGATCGAAGGCTACAGGTGGCAGAGTTTTACTCCGCCCGCGGCTGGGAAATCCCGCCGCTTCCGTGGACTAATTTGTCATCGCCGTTCTCAACTGCTCGACCAGGCGGATGATCTCCAGCTTCTCGGATGCGGGATACCTCATTCCGCGTCTCCCCCATGCCCGATCATGCTTTTGTTGAAAAGACGGTTCTCCAGCGAAAGTTCGGCGACCAACTCCTTCAAGTCGCGCATCTCCTGGCGCAGGCCTTTAACCTCGCCCGAGGTCGCTTGGCGCCCGGTGTCGCCGGCGAGCCGCTTCTTGCCCGCTTCCAAAAACTCTTTCGATCAGCTGTAATAGTTACGGTAGGAATGCGCATTGCTGCGCACCCCCCGCGCAGATCCGGACGTGGTCGTTGAACCATCCGGCTCCTACCTCGGGTGCTTGACGGCGAACCGCTGGTCCGGCCATGGGTGGCGGATGGAGGCGCGTGGCCACAGGATTTCGGTCATGCGCTCCAATCGCTTCCAACTAAATCGGGCTCGCTGGGACCGGCGGCGTAGCGCCCGCATCCACCGGCGTTGCAGCCTGCGGAGGAACGCACGGATGAACCGGCCTGACCCTGGGACGGCAAAGTAGTTGAGCCAGCCATTGCAGACTCGCCCCAGCCACCTACCAACTTCCCAGATGTCGTGGTGCCAGCGCTTGCGAAGCACCTCGTCGATGCGCGCCAGGGTCCTGTTGACCCGTTTGGCAACCGGTTTGCGACCAAGCCGAAAGCGTCCTCTCAGGGTCGTCGTGCAATAGTGCGTGAGGCCCAGAAAGTCGAAAGTCTCCGGCTTGCCCACCCCGCGCTGGCGCCGGTTCAAATCCGCGAACCGGCCAAACTCCACGAGGCGGGTCTTGTCCTGGTGGAGGCTGAGACCGAACCGGGCCAGCCTCTCCCGAACGTCGCGGAGGTACCGCTCCGCATCCCGCTTGTGTTGGAACCCGACAACGATATCGTCAGCGTAACGGACGATGATCGCTTCGCCATCCGGGACGTTCGGGCGCCATTTCTTGTGGAACCACACGTCGAGCACGTAATGCAGGAACACGTTCGCCAAGACGGGGGAGACTATTGCCCCCTGCGGCGTGCCCATACCCGTATCTGCCCATGACCCACTCTCTATGACGCCGGCGTTCAGCCATTTCCGGATCAGACGGATGACCCGCCTGTCTCCGATGCGGTGCTCTAGGAACGTGATCAACCAATCCCGCGGGATCGTGTCGAAGTACGCCCGGAGGTCTGCATCGACTATCCAGCTGACCTTGCGCCGTTCTATCCCGAAGGCCAGGGCATCGAGCGCATCGTGCGCCCCCCGCCCCGGTCGGAACCCGTAGCTGAAGCCAAGAAACACCACCTCGTAGATCGGTGTCAGGATCACATCCACAACCGCCTTCTGGACGACCTTGTCCTCCAGCGCCGCGATCCCGAGCGGTCGTGTCCCCCCGTCCGGCTTGGGTACCTCTACCCGCCGAACCGGTGGCGCCCGGTACGCTCCCCCTCTGTGCAGGCGCCGGTGCAGGTCGAGCAGGCGCTCATCCAGACCCTCGCCGTACATGTCCCACGTAACGCCGTCGACACCGGCTGCTGCGTCCTTCTTCAATGCGAAGTAGGCCGCACCGAGCGCGTCCGGCGTAATGTGGTGGAAGAGCGCAGTGAGACGTTCCTTCGGGTTTCTCTCTGCAGCTTTCCGTATCCGGGCCGCCGCCTGTGGCACGCTCACCCGACACTGGGTTCGGCGCGTGCTTTGGCAATCCGGATTCCCCTTGGTTGAGGCCCTTTCCTCCGGCGACTCCGCAGAAGCTCGCGCTCCCTTGTTCGCCGCCCTCACAGGTCGTACGGCCTCATCCGACTTCTTCAAACCGTTCATCATAGGCTTCGGTTTTCTCCATTCCCTACGCGGCCCCTTTACGACAACCGGGGCAGTTTGAAGACCTCCCAGGGTCCCAACAGAAGGCGTGCGAACGTGCATGGGTTCTCTGACACCGCGGGGCTCGCCGACATCTCACCAAAACGACGCCTGCAATATTGCCTTCGACCGATCTGAAAGCCTCGGCACCCCGGACCATCGCTTTTACGGTGCTCAATAGCCCTGCCCATCCATGCCGCTACCGACGCTTCGCCTGCCCCCTCACGGGAGCCAACGCACGGCTCGCGGAGAAACGTGGTTCGGTTACTCCTTCGTTCCGGGGGACTTGCACCCCCTACCTTCTGTCAGTTCGCCTGGCGCACCAGACCCTCGGCGATGCCCTCGCGGCGGCACAAGGCGGCGATGCTCTCCTCGCCGCGCAGGCCCGACACCACGATCCGGATCTTCTCCTCAGCCGTATACTGCTTGCGTGTCTTGCGCCGAATATCCCGAACCGTTTTCTCCGCCGGGTCGTTCTTGCTCATTGATTTCTGTCTCATCTTCGTTCCCTTTGGTCACTACGATGAGCCAGAAATCCCCCGTTATGCAATTACCTCAATTTGTCCCAAAGGCGCTGACGTCAGACATCGACTATAATCTGAACCGTCCTCAAACGAGCCTCGAGGGGCTCACCCCATACGAGTTCGCAACCCGGTCCGAATGGACCAAACCACGAACAGAGCGAACTCATAAATGGGCACAAAACGGGGGGAAGGTCAATGGCCGGTTTTGATGGTGAGGTTCCCGCCGTCTGGTACGCCGGATACACCGTAACCCGTTGTTTGGTGATTCTTTGCGTCAGTGGGATTCCAGCTTTAAAATCAGCCTTTGGCAGTATTCATTGCTCGACTCTCGTTGAATTCCGGTTTTGGCCACGTCGAGCGCCCGTTCCGAATTGCCAATGTTGAGGAGAAGCCAGGCGAGTCGAGAACAATCGGTAGCCGACAGACCCTTGATTTGTTTCTGCATTACTTCGATGACTTTAGCTAGGAGCTCGCGCACACCTTCGTGCCAACCATCTCCGACACTTTGCTCTTTCAGGTCTCGAATGCGATTATTCAGTTGATTCGCGAACGAGCTGAGCTTCTCCCGATCCGACGCGGAAAGCAGCGCCGCCTCGCAGAGCGCGTGAACCTCTCCCATCGGGTCCTTGCTCAATCGACGGAGGTACGCGAGTTCCTGCCACGCATCCAGTCGAGCCGGGATTGCCGCAGTCTGCAAAAAGTTCTCCATGTACCCCTTCGCCCGATCGATCGATTGATCGGAGTCGTCTACTTCCCTCACTAACTTGGCGAGTGTGGGATACGCCATCGGAAACCTAGTTGCCAGGTATTCCAGTACTGGAAGGGCCTCTTCAAGGTCCGTCGGGCTGCTGCTCGCTCGTTTCGCGACAGCCCGAATGAGGTTATCAATTCGTGGTAGAACTCCCCGCTGAGTGTCACTTCGTTTTCCGGCGCCGAACTCCATCAAGAGCTTTCGGTCTTCTTCGACTGCAACCTTGAACGGACTCACCTCCAACTCCCGCCGACCGTACATCGCCGCCACCAATGGCACACCCACAAACGTGGACCGCTCCTCTTCGGAGACGATCTGGTCGACAAGAGAAAATAGACGCAATTCGTCCAAGGCCGCTGCCACGTCAAACCGTTCGGTGCTAGGCCGAAGCGACACAGCTTCGACAGCCACTTCTGGAACGACAACTCTCCAACTGCAAAGCAGAAGAAAAACGCGTTGACCAGCGGGACTTAGAGAAGAAAAGGTCCTCTTGAAAAGAGCGTCAAGTAGACGATCAGAAGTTGCGACAAATCGTTTTGGTTTTCCGGCGTTTCCATCTTTAGAAACCTGACAGAGGAGAATCTTTATGACGTATCGATGTCGATCAGATTCTCGAATTAGTTCCTCTTGGTACGAGATGCTCAACAATTTCTCTATATTGAGGCGAGAGGCATGTTGATCGATTAGCTTGTCTGCTTCGTCATCGGACATTCCGCGAATATCAATTGGGTAGTCGCCCACAAAATCCCGAAATCGAGTTGTGATTAGGATCTTGTTCGGAAGCCTGATGTGAGAGTCAATCCAGCTGAAAACATCCGCTGGGTTCTCCACAGTCTCGAAATTGTCGAGAACGAACAAAGTGGTTCCTGCTGCGCCGTGTGCGAGACACTTTTGAAAATATATGTCCGGCTCAAAATCGTTTGACGACTTTTCAGATGGTTCCACCAAATCAATCGCGGCATGCGCAATATCTCGCTGCGTAAACACCTTTTGTGATACTGGTTTGGGACCCGAATCAAGTAGATCAATGTCTCGGGCGCTGATCCATAGGATTACCTGATAGGGTACAGGCTCTCGGTCAGAGATTCGCTGTATTGCTGCGATTGCAATGGTAGTCTTACCGATGCCTCCGGGACCTGTAAGTGAAATTATTGGGTGCTGATCTGATTTGAGAAGCTCCTCGCGTAGACGGTTTTCTAGATCAATCCGTTGAACGTAGCCAAAGGGTTTCTTGGGTGCATTCGTGAATAAATTGCCCTGAATCTCAAGCACTGCCTCGCCTTCGGTCTCGCTCTTGGGGAGGCGAGCAGGTGGACTTGACCATGCCGATCCGTCTCGTCGTTGGACTTCGTTCGTCACGTACGAGATAGTTTCGAAGGTGCTTGCCTTATGGTTACCATTGGGAAGGGCAACATCGAGTACGTCAGCGTCGCTGAAGATCAGAGGGACATGCACGGGACGTGCTGTATCTTCCTGGTCGTTCAGGCTGAAAAAAACGCCATCTGGCAGCCGTACGTCACGGCTCCTCTTGAGGTAGTCGAATGATGAAGAGTTGTTCAGAAGTGATGACACACGGTACTTGCTTGACAAATTTCGGTGCAAGTAAACCCATGGAAGGCGAAAAAATTTGAGGTTCTGTTCCAAGATGGTTAGGGCACTAGACAAGTACGTACAAGACTTACTGCATTGTTCACTCGTGGGCGCTCCATGACCACGGCTTCTGTTCCGCAGCTGCACGGCGATTTCGAAAAACTGCCTTAGAGCCACTTTCTCACCCAGCATCGCCTCCGCGCCGACCGCCGCTGCCGCTTGATGTAAGTCGGTTACAGCTGAGTGTCGCCAATCACCCGGATCGACTCGTACTGTCAGATCCCTTGAGACGATATGCGCGTCAGAGTCAAGAAATTGAGCTGGTGGGCCAATCAGCGCCGAATTGAGTGCCTCTATCAACTCGCCGAGCGAATCTGCTCGAACAAGCTTGTGCTCAAGAGAATATCGGTACCGATCGACGTCTTCACCAACACACGCGACCACACCGGAAGTAACAATCTTCGTGAGGAACTCCAGCTTTAGGGACAGCGCATGAAAATAGGCGTAGTCGCCGTCCTCTTTGTCTAGTGCTACCCGTTGGTCGATCTTGTCAAAAAGGAGTTGCTGAATCATGCTCGTATCTGCCTATGTGAATCATGCCCGTATTGTCCGTCGTCAGATGATTTGAGACAGGCTGGGGCCTAGAATAACGGAGGCTCTGGCTCACCTGGTTGATAATTATAGGCCGCGGCGTCGCGATGTTGCGACGTCGGCTTGACGCAACAGCCGCACCATGACCCGCACGGCATCCCACAACAGGCTGGAGTCGGTGGGCGCATGGATGGCGGTCTCGGTGTGTGCGGCGGTGACAAATTAGACCACGGAAGCGGCGAGATTTGCCCGGCTGCGGGCGGAGTGAAACTCTGCCACCTGTAGCCTTCGATCCTTTTCGGGATGGAAGGTGGGAGGATGTATACCGTGGACCTTTATCTACGCGTTCGGCTGGCGTGCCATGTTGATGGGCTGAGTCAGCGAGAGGCGGCGAGTCGGTTTGGCATAGCGCGAGAGACGGTGAGGAAGATGCTCGGGCACTCGGAGCCGCCTGGCTACCGCCGCCGCCAGCCACCGAAGCGCCCGAAGCTGGACCCCTTCAGGGATATCATTGACCGTATTCTGGAAGAGGACCGAACGGTTCACTGCAAGCAGCGCCACACGGCGAAGCGGATATTCGAGCGTCTTCGCGACGAGCATGGCTTTGCGGGCAAACAGACCATCGTCAAGGATTACGTCCGGGAACGGCGCCGTCGCCAGCGTGAGATGTTCGTGCCGCTGGCGCACCCTCCGGGTCACGCTCAGGCGGACTTTGGCGAGGCGGATGCGATCATCGCCGGCGTCAAGCGGCGGGCGCATTTTTTCGCCATGGACCTTCCCCACAGCGATGCCTGCTTCGTTGCGGCCTACCCGGCGGCGGCGACGGAGGCCTGGCTGGACGGCCACAACGGGGCCTTCGCCTTCTTCGGCGGCATTCCCCAATCGATTCTCTACGACAATGACAAGTGCCTGGTGTCGCGCATCCTGCCGGACGGCACGCGGCAACGAACGCGAGCGTTCAGCGGGCTTCAATCCCATTATCTGTTCCAGGATCGATATGGCCGCCCCGGCAAGGGCAATGATAAGGGCAAGGTGGAGGGGCTGGTCGGTTACGCCCGCCGGAACTTCATGGTTCCCATCCCCCGGTTTGCGAGCTGGGACGCCTTCAACGCTCACCTGGAACATCAATGTCGGAGACGGGAAAGCGACGTCTTGCGCGGCCATCGCGAGACCATCGGCGAGCGGTTCGGATGCGACCGGGAGAAGCTGATGGAATTGCCGCCGGCGCCTTTCGAGGCCTGCGACAAGGAGGGCACGCGGGTCAATTCGCTCTCCCTGGTGCGCTATCGGGGCAACGACTACTCGGTGCCCGTCGCCTACGGTCACCAAGAGGTCTGGGTCCGTGGCTACGTGCACGAGGTGGTCATCGGCTGCGCCGCCGAGGTCATCGCCCGGCACCCACGCTCTTACGAACGAGAGGACCTGATCTTCGAGCCGATCCACTATCTGGCCTTGCTGGAGCGGAAGATCGGTGCCCTCGATCAAGCCGCCCCGCTGGCCGGTTGGAAGCTGCCCGAGGCGTACGCCAACCTGCGCCGCTTGCTTGAAGCCCGCATGGGCAAGGCCGGCAAGCGGGAGTACGTGCAAGTGCTCCGTCTTCTGGAGACCTTTGCCCTTGAGGAGGTGCACGGTGCCATCCGCGATGCCCTGCGGTTAGGCGCCATCGGCTATGATGCGGTCAAGCACCTGGTGCTGTGTCGCGTCGAGCGTCGACCCCCCCGGCTCGACTTGAACGTTTATCCCTATCTGCCGCGGGCCCAGGTGACCACCACATCCGCCGCCAGCTACATGAGCCTGCTGGGCGGAGCGGCGCCGTGAGCGACACGCCGCAGGTGTTGCTGGCCCATCACCTGAAGGCCCTCAAGCTGCCGACCTTCCTCAGGGAGTACGACAAGCTGGCTCGCCAGTGTGCCAGCGAGGGCGCCGACCACGTGCGCTACCTGCTCCGCCTGGCCGAGCTGGAACTGATCGACCGCGAGCGCCGCATGGTCGAGCGGCGAATCAGGCAAGCGAAGTTCCCGACCGTCAAGAGCTTGGACAGCTTTGACTTCAAAGCGATCGCCTCGCTCAACAAGGCGCTGGTCCTCGAGCTGGCACGATGCGAGTACATCGAGCGCCGGGAGAATGTGATCGCTCTGGGCAATTCCGGCACCGGCAAGAGTCACATTGCGCTCGGCCTCGGCCTTGCCGCCTGCCAGAAGGGCCTGTCGGTCGGCTTTACCACCGCCGCCGCCCTGGTCCACGAGCTCATGGAGGCGCGCGATGACAGACAGCTGCTGAGGTTCCAGAAGAAGCTCGCCAACCTCAAGCTCCTCATCATCGACGAGCTGGGTTTCGTGCCGCTCTCCAAGACCGGCGCCGAGTTGCTGTTCGAGGTGTTCAGCCAGCGCTACGAGCGTGGCTCGATCCTGGTGACCTCCAACCTGCCATTCGACGAGTGGACGGAGGTTTTCGGCTCAGAACGCCTGACAGGGGCGTTGCTGGACCGCCTGACCCACCACGTCCATATCCTGGAAATGAACGGCGAAAGCTTCCGCCTCAAGCAGAGCCGAAGAAAACAGAAACCCGCAAAAAGCGCCTGAGCGGCATCCGCTTGCCCCCGTGGGCCCACAGGCCCCTCCCACGCGCGCCGCGGCCTTTGCCTGCTGAGGGGCCGTCCACGCCGCGCGTGGGTCCCTCCCGTGGACTACGGGGACAAGCTCCTCACCGAACCAAAGTGGCCCACTTTTGCTCCGCCACATGGCCGGGTTTTACTCCGCCGTTGACACATGGCGGAGCTTTCCCTGGTCGACGAGCTCACCGACGAACAACGCGCCGAACTCGACACGATCGAGCGCGGGACGCCGGACCTGGAAAGACAGACCCGCGCCGCGACCGTCGCTTTGGAAACTGAGGAACGCGAAGCCGAAACCCGCGCCGTAAACGAGCCGGACGCCGAGCAACGCGAGCGGATCGAGCTGCGCTCCAAGGCGATGCTGACAAACTATCTCATGAACGCGGCGCGAGGCCGGATGGCCAATGGCGCGGAGGCGGAATTGCAGTCGGCGGCTGGTATCAGCGGCCACCGGATTCCGCTCGAATTGTGGGACGTGGCGCAACCGGAACGGCGTAGCGCGGAAGACGGACGCGAGACCCGCGCGATCACGCCAGCGCCCGGAACGATCGGCGTAAATCTCGATCCGATCCGGCCGGCCGTGTTCGCCAACAGCATCGCGCCGCGCCTGGGGATCGAGATGCCGCGCGTGATGTCGGGCACGTTCGCAAGCGGCACGATCACCACTTCGGTTACGGTAGGAATGCGCATTGCTGCGCACCCCCCGCGCAGATCCGGACGTGGTCGTTGAACCATCCGGCTCCTACCTCGGGTGCTTGACGGCGAACCGCTGGTCCGGCCATGGGTGGCGGATGGAGGCGCGTGGCCACAGGATTTCGGTCATGCGCTCCAGTCGCTTCCAACTAAATCGGGCTCGCTGGGACCGGCGGCGTAGCGCCCGCATCCACCGGCGTTGCAGCCTGCGGAGGAACGCACGGATGAACCGGCCTGACCCTGGGACGGCAAAGTAGTTGAGCCAGCCATTGCAGACTCTCCCCAGCCACCTACCAACTTCCCAGATGTCGTGGTGCCAGCGCTTGCGAAGCACCTCGTCGATGCGCGCCAGGGTCCTGTTGACCCGTTTGGCAACCGGTTTGCGACCAAGCCGAAAGCGTCCTCTCAGGGTCGTCGTGCAATAGTGCGTGAGGCCCAGAAAGTCGAAAGTCTCCGGCTTGCCCACCCCGCGCTGGCGCCGGTTCAAATCCGCGAACCGGCCAAACTCCACGAGGCGGGTCTTGTCCTGGTGGAGGCTGAGACCGAACCGGGCCAGCCTCTCCCGAACGTCGCGGAGGTACCGCTCCGCATCCCGCTTGTGTTGGAACCCGACAACGATATCGTCAGCGTAACGGACGATGATCGCTTCGCCATCCGGGACGTTCGGGCGCCATTTCTTGTGGAACCACACGTCGAGCACGTAATGCAGGAACACGTTCGCCAAGACGGGGGAGACTATTGCCCCCTGCGGCGTGCCCATACCCGTATCTGCCCATGACCCACTCTCTATGACGCCGGCGTTCAGCCATTTCCGGATCAGACGGATGACCCGCCTGTCTCCGATGCGGTGCTCTAGGAACGTGATCAACCAATCCCGCGGGATCGTGTCGAAGTACGCCCGGAGGTCTGCATCGACTATCCAGCTGACCTTGCGCCGTTCTATCCCGAAGGCCAGGGCATCGAGCGCATCGTGCGCCCCCCGCCCCGGTCGGAACCCGTAGCTGAAGCCCAGAAACACCACCTCGTAGATCGGTGTCAGGATCACATCCACAACCGCCTTCTGGACGACCTTGTCCTCCAGCGCCGCGATCCCGAGCGGTCGTGTCCCCCCGTCCGGCTTGGGTACCTCTACCCGCCGAACCGGTGGCGCCCGGTACGCTCCCCCTCTGTGCAGGCGCCGGTGCAGGTCGAGCAGGCGCTCATCCAGACCCTCGCCGTACATGTCCCACGTAACGCCGTCGATACCGGCTGCTGCGTCCTTCTTCAATGCGAAGTAGGCCGCACCGAGCGCGTCCGGCGTAATGTGGTGGAAGAGCGCAGTGAGACGTTCCTTCGGGTTTCTCTCTGCAGCTTTCCGTATCCGGGCCGCCGCCTGTGGCACGCTTACCCGACACTGGGTTCGGCGCGTGCTTTGGCAATCCGGATTCCCCTTGGTTGAGGCCCTTTCCTCCGGCGACTCCGCAGAAGCTCGCGCTCCCTTGTTCGCCGCCCTCACAGGTCGTACGGCCTCATCCGACTTCTTCAAACCGTTCATCATAGGCTTCGGTTTTCTCCATTCCCTACGCGGCCCCTTTACGACAACCGGGGCAGTTTGAAGACCTCCCAGGGTCCCAACAGAAGGCGTGCGAACGTGCATGGGTTCTCTGACACCGCGGGGCTCGCCGACATCTCACCAAAACGACGCCTGCAATATTGCCTTCGACCGATCTGAAAGCCTCGGCACCCCGGACCATCGCTTTTACGGTGCTCAATAGCCCTGCCCATCCATGCCGCTACCGACGCTTCGCCTGCCCCCTCACGGGAGCCAACGCACGGCTCGCGGAGAAACGTGGTTCGGTTACTCCTTCGTTCCGGGGGACTTGCACCCCCTACCTTCTGCCAGTTCGCCTGGCGCACCAGACCGCGAGCGCGCGCGCCAAGAGCGCGGCGGCGGTGGGGAACGCTGGCGCGATCACGGTGACAACCGCCACTCCGAAGCGGATTTCCGCCCGTCTCGAATTGACGCTTGAGGATATCGCGGCGGTCGGACAAGACAACTTCGAGTCGATCCTTCGCGAAAACCTGTCGCTAGCGTTGTCCGACCAACTCGACGATCAAGCGATCAACGGCAACGGGACCGCGCCGAATCTGGCCGGTATCTTTCAGGCGCTTGCCGATCCGACGACGGCGCCGTCGGCCGTCGCGACGTTCGATGATTTCGTCGCGGCCTTCGCCGGCGGCGTTGACGGGCTTTGGGCGAACACCGTCAAGGATGTCACGATCGTGGCCGGCGTGGAATCCTACCGCTTGAGCGCCCGGACGTTCCGCGATCCCGCGTCCGGCACGGCGGGCGGCCGTGGCGACAAGGCGTTCGCCGACTACGCCATGGCGATGTACGGCGCATGGACGACAAACACGCGGATGCCGGACCCGGCGACGTTCATGAGCGTGGACAACGTGCAGCAAGCCATCCTGTACCGCATGGGCCGGTCGATGATGGGCGGCGCTGGCGCGATGCGCACGGCGGTTTGCCCGCACTGGAATATCATCGACATCGACGACATTTACAGCGGCAGCGCGCAGGGCGAGCGGTACTTCACGATGCACGTTCTGCTTGGCGACGTGATCGTTGTGCAACCGAACGCCTATGCACAAGCCGCGTTCCAGGTAGCGTGATGGACGATGGCCGAATTTCCTATTTTCGAGGCATCTAAGCTGGAAATACGCCGTTCCGGCGGCATGAGAATCCTGACCGGGCGGTTCAACTACGGCAGCACGGCGACGGTCCGCGATCGTGGCCGCGTCCGCAAGGAGCGCTTTGAGCCTCGCGCCTTCCGCTTCGCAATCGAGGACGAGACGCGCCAGCTCGACATTCTGGTCGGTCACGACTTCGGCAAGCCGATCGCCAGCCGCAAGGCCGGAACGCTCTCAATCGCGGACGGCGACGACGCTGTGAACTTCGAGGCAAGGCTTCCCGACGATCCGCCGTCATGGGTGGTTGACGCGGAGAAGTCCATTGCCGCCGGACTCATGGTCGGTTTGTCTCCGGGTTTCGTGGTGCCGCCCGCGTCGGCTGTCCCGGACGCGGAGCGCCTGGAGCCGGAGCCGGGGAATCCCGGAGTCCAGGTTCGCGTGATCCGGGAAGCCGTCTTGCGGGAATTCTCTGTCGTGACGGCACCCGCCTACCCGGACGCGGTGGTTGACCTGCGCGCCGAACACTTCTGCCGGGGGCCGACGCGGAGGCGGCGCCTGTGGCTGTAACGCTCACTGCGGCGGCACTAGCTGAGGCCGTGGCGGTCACGGCCGCGCAAGCTGCCCGGCTGTTGCCTGTGGCCTCGGCGCTTGTCGAACGCTACGCGCCGGACGCGCCCGTGGGCGTGCAGAATGAAGCCGCGATCCGCGTGTGCGGCTACCTGTCGCAACAACCGGAAAGCGCGCAGCGTTCCGACCGAATCGGCGACGTTGAAACGCAATGGGCGCCGGGAAACGTGAGCGCGCTAAGGCATAGCGGCGCCATGTCGCTTTTGACGTCCTGGAAAGCGCGCCGCGCGGGTGCAATCGGATGACCAGGCGACCGCACTTGAGGAGATTTACGGACACGGTAGTCAGGTTGCGCCCGCGCGTCGTCGGCTTCGACCAATACGGCGAGTGGCAAGAAAGCGGTATTGACCGCGATGCGCTTCCGGCGAGCGTTCAACCCGTCGGAACGGAAGATCGCGACGGCGAAGGCGGCCCGATTCGCAGTCAAAAAATGATCGTTTTCGTGCCGGGCGGCCTTCGCCGCGCGGCTGGCGTGAGTGAGGCGTTGACGTGGGCCGGCTCAACCCTGCTGTGGGGCGGGACGCCTTTGACCTGGTCCGGGCAAGCTGGCGTCGAGGAAGACAACGAATTGCCGTTACAAACAAGCCCGGCAGATAACATCATGTTTGCCGGCGATACCTACGTTGTCGTGAGCGCGCGGACGTGGCCTGGTAGCCATTGCCGCGCTGAAATACTGTTCGAGAATTAGCGATGCGGTGGCCGTGGCAAAAACGCGAGCACCGGGACTCGGGCGGCGACTTCTCCGATGCCGTGGTCCGGCTGATCGAGGCGCAAGCGGCCGGGACGGCGGCCGATGCTTCCAGCACGGCGGCCGTCGAGGCGGCCAGCGGTGCGCTGTCACGAGCCTTTGCGAGCGCGGAGGTAGACGCGGCGCCCTGGGCGCAGGAAGCCGTGACGCCGTGCGTCCTGGCGCAAGTGGGGCGCGACTTGATCCGGTCGGGCGATTCGATGCACGTCATAAGGATGGGTGTTGACGGCATGGTGCGGCTGATACCTGCATCATCCTGGCACTGGGAAGGTTCGCACGACCCGGACTCGTGGACCGTTCGCGCGACCTGCTACGGCCCTTCGACAAGCACGACCTGGAACCTGCCGGCGTCCGGCGTGGTGTTCGTGCGTTGGGGTTCGACTCCGGGCCAGCCCTATGTCGGGATCGGGCCTTTGAGCTGGGCGCACACCACGGCGCGGCTGCAATCGGAAGCGGAGCGATCGCTTGCCGATGAGGCGCAAGGACCGCTCGCGCAACTACTCGCTATTCCTCAAGATGGCGGTGACGACTCCGACTCCGACCCGCTCAAGATGCTCAAGGCCGACATCGCGGGCGCACGCGGCAAGGCGCTTCTCGTTGAAACGAGCGCCGCCGGTTGGGGCGAAGGCCGCACGGCTGCGCCGCAACGTGATTGGCAGTCGAGCCGCCTGGGGCCGATGCCGCCCGAGTCGATGGTGCGCATGGCCGACGCGGCTTTTGCTCGCGTGCTGGCCGCGTGCGGCATTCCACCACCCCTGTTCACGGACGCGGACGGCACCAGCCCGCGCGAAGCGGTGCGCCGATGGCACCTCAACACCGTCTTACCGCTCGCGCGGCTGGTCGAACATGAACTGTCCATGAAGCTCGAAACGCCGGTCACGCTGAAATTCGACAGCTACGCGCTCGACATGGTGAGCCGCGCAACGGTGGTTGCCAAGCTCGCCCAAGCGGGCGTGCCGACGGCGACCGCGCTTGAGGCCGTGAACCTCGACAGTGGCTAAAGTCTGCGCAGTCAAGTGGTGCAAGCGGCGGGCGACAAACCGCGTCTGGTGCGGCATGCACGGGATGCGGGCGCACCGGCATGGTGACCCGCTCCATGCCGCCTTTTCGCGCTGGACCGCGGAAATGGATGTTGCGCTTTTGAACTGTCCAATCACTCGCCACGACCAACGGGTTTACGGAAAAGCGCCGGGCGGTCTCGCCGACGTCGCAAAGAGGTTCGGCAAAAGCTACAGGGCGGCCGTCGATCGCTATCATCACCTGCGGCAGCGGCAGGGGATCGAGGGACTGTGGACTCAAATAGGGTTATGGACCGAGGCCGAGGACCACGTGATTCGAGACCACATGGCTGCGCCAGGCGAGCGCGTGCCTCTGGGCACCTGGCCAGCGGTCGCGCTGCACCTGGGCCGAACGCTCGGAGCCGTGCGGACGCGGGCGTGCGACTTGCGTCGGGCGGACCGCCTCGCCGGGACGACGGAATAAGGTTCCCCGCGAGGGGCCGCAATTGACGATATGGGGCACTCTGCCCTGGCACGATGTAATAACCCAAGTGATAACAGTCCCGAAGGCTGTCCAAATAATTAAGTAAAATCAATCACCTAGGAAGGAGCACTGGCGTCCCCTAGGGGAGTCGAACCCCTGTTCCCGGCGTGAGAGGCCGATGTCCTAGGCCACTAGACGAAGGGGACGCCGCGGGTAGAGTCCCTATCGGAAGTCTGCCGCGAGATCAAGACCGCCGGCCCGGCGGTTGGGAGGACCAATGGCGATCCAGTCCGAGAGCACGATTACCTGTCCGCAGTGCGGCCATCGCCAGAGCGAGCGGATGCCAACGGACGCCTGCCAGTATTTCTACGACTGCGCCGGTTGCGCCGTCGTGCTGCGGCCGCTGCCTGGCGACTGCTGCGTTTACTGCTCCTACGGCACGGTGCCCTGTCCGCCAAAGCAGCAGGATGCGCCGTGCTGCTAGAGCGTTTCGCACTTGCATGGAATCGGCGCCATCCCGCTACTCGGCCGCGCGGGCACCTGTGTGCCGTGCCACGGCGGCGATCAAGGCATCGACATCCTCGGCCCGCGTGTTGAAGGCGGTGACCAGGCGGATCGTCGTGTCGCCGGTGCACAGGAAATCGAAGCCGTCGGCCAGCAGGGCCTGGATCATCGCCTCCGGCAAGGCGACGAACAGCATATTGGCCTCAACCGGATGGACAACCCTCACCGCCGGCAACGCCCCGAGGCCGGCGGCCAGGCGCGCCGCCATGGCGTTGGCGTGCGCGGCGTTGCGCCGCCACACGCCGTCGGCCAGATAGCCCTCCAGCTGGGCCGACACGAACCGCAGCTTCGACAGCAGATGGCCGCCGCGCTTGCGCCGGTACGTGAACGTCTGGGCGAGCGCCGGCTTGAAGAACACGGCGGCCTCGGCCGCCAGCGCGCCGTTCTTCGTGGCCCCGAAGCTGAGCGCATCGACGCCGGCCCGCCACGTCATGTCGGCGGGGCTGCAGCCGAGCGCGACGACGGCGTTGGCGAACCGCGCACCGTCCATGTGTAGGGTCAGGCCGTGGGCATGGGCGACCTCGGCGATCGCCGCGATCTCATCGAGCGTATAGAGCGTGCCCGCCTCGCTCGCTTGGGTGATGCTGACGGCGGCGGCCCGGGTGTGGTGGACGCCCTCGCGCTTCGGCGCCACGACCCGCGCCTCGAGGTCGGCGGCGGCAAACTTGCCGCCGTCGCCGGGAACGCCGAGCAGCTTGGCACCGCCGGTGTAGAACTCCGGCGCGCCGCATTCGGCGACCATGATGTGACTGTCGGGATGGCAGTAGACCGACCCGTAGGGCGGCGTCATGACGCTGAGCGCCAATGCGTTGGCGGCCGTGCCCGTGGCCAGGGGAAACGCCGCCACCTCCGTCTCGAACAACGCGGCGAGCGCGCGCTCAACCCGGGCCGTCGCCGCGTCGTCGCCATAGGGCATGGCGGCGCCGTCGTTGGCGGCGACTAGGGCGGCCAGCACCTCGGGCGCCGCACCCGTGACGTTGTCGCTGAGAAAGTTCACGCGGGCCAGTTTAGCCGCCGCGCGGCTCACGGCGAAACCGTGCCGAGAACGGCCCCGCTTGCCAGATCGATGACGAACACCGCGCCGCACGGCGCCGCCGCCCCTTCCGTGCGCACGATCAGCCGCGCATCGGCGACGGCGATATCGGCGATGCGGCACCCTGCCGGCAGGCCCAGCGAGACCTGGCCGAGCGCGTCATCGTCGCCCGGCCCGCCGATCACCCCGCCGATACGCAGGAAGACGAGCAACAGCCCGAGCCCGATCAGAACGGCCATGATGATGACGAGAGCCTTGAGTGCCGCCATTGTCCGGGTTCACTGTTGCTCGCGTTCGTCGCTTGGGGACCCGCAGATGGCACCATCGGACCGTCGCCGCACCGCCACCGCCACCACGGCCGACGCCGGCCTGCGCCTCGACAAGATGTTGGCGACGGCGCTCACCGGCCTGTCGCGTGCCCGGCTGCAGGCGCTGATTGCCGAGGGCCGCGTGAGCCTCGCCGGGCGGACGATACTGGAGGCCTCATACCGGGTCAAACCCGGCCAAACTTTCGCCGTTTTTACACCCCAACCTGCGCCCGCCGAGCCTGCCGGCCAGGCCATGGACCTCGCCATCGTCCATGAGGACGACGACGTGATCGTGATCGACAAGCCGGCCGGCTTGGTGGTGCATCCGGCACCCGGCAATCCGGACCGGACCCTGGTCAACGCCCTGATCGCCCACTGCGGGCCGGCTCTGACCGGGATCGGCGGGGTCCGCCGGCCGGGTATCGTTCATCGCCTGGACAAGGAGACCAGTGGCTTGCTCGTCGCCGCGAAGACCGCCGAGGCCCATGCCGCGCTGGCCGAACAGTTCGCCGCGCACAGCGTCGGCCGCGCCTACCGTGCGGTCGTCTGGGGCGTACCGGCGCCCGCGGATGGCGAGATCGTCGGCAATATCGGCCGCGATCCCCATCACCGCAAGCGCATGGCCATCGTCCACCGTGGCGGTAAGGAAGCGTTAACCTATTACACCGTAGTACGCACCTTGGGGCCCGCCCAGATGTCCGGGCGGGCTCAGCGGGGGCCGCTGGCGAGCATTGTCGACTGTCATCTGGCGACCGGACGCACGCACCAGATCCGTGTCCATATGGCGGCACGAGGCCATCCGCTGATCGGCGACCGCGTTTATGGCGGCAAGCGGCAGTTGCCGGGGCCACAGACGCCGGCCAAGGTCGCGGTCAGCGAGTTCGGGCATCAGGCGCTGCACGCGCGGCGGCTCGCGTTCGATCACCCTCGCGATCGCCGGCGACTTGCGTTCGAAAGCCCGCTACCCAAGGATATCAGCGAGTTGATCGATACATTTGAATTATTCTAACCAGTGCACCATATATTGAGGCGTCAGCAGACATCACGCGCCGATCATTGGGCTGTGTCTGGCCGGTGTTCCAGGCGGATGCTACGCTGACAACCGCGTCCAAGGAGACGAACCAGATGGCGACTACGACGACACGGAGTCTTCCCCAGCTCACGCCGGAGGGGAATCTGGCGCGCTATCTGCAGGAAATTCGCCGCTTCCCGATGCTCGAGCCGAACGAGGAGTTCATGCTCGCCAAGCGCTGGGCCGAGCATGACGACGTCGACGCCGCGCACAAGCTGGTGACCAGCCACCTGCGTCTGGTCGCCAAGATCGCCATGGGCTATCGCGGCTATGGCCTGCCGCTGGCCGAACTGATCTCGGAAGGCCACGTCGGGCTGATGCAGGCCGTCAAGAAATTCGACCCGGACCGTGGATTCAGGCTGGCGACCTATGCCATGTGGTGGATCCGCGCCGCGATTCAGGAATACATCCTGCACTCCTGGAGCCTCGTCAAGATGGGCACCACGGCGGCCCAGAAGAAGCTGTTCTTCAACCTGCGCCGCCTCAAGGGCAAGTTGCAGGCGATCGAAGAGGGCGACATGAGCCCCGAGAACGTGGAGCGGATTGCCACCGAGCTGAACGTTTCCGAGGGCGACGTGGTCGATATGAACCGCCGGCTGGCGGCACCGGATCACTCGCTGAATGCGCCGCTGCGGATCGACGGCGACGGCGAATGGATGGACTGGCTGGTCGATGAGAGCGAGTCCCAGGAGACCCGCCTGGCCGAGCACGACGAGCTGATCAAACGCCGGCGGCTGCTGCAACGCGCCATGCGGACGCTCAACGACCGCGAGCGCCACATCCTCAACGAGCGTCGGCTCAAGGAGAGCCCGTCAACGTTGGAGGAGCTGAGTCAGCAGTACGACATCAGTCGCGAGCGCGTGCGTCAGATCGAGGTCCGCGCCTTCGAAAAGTTACAGAAGGCGATCAAGAACCTGGCGATCGACCAGCGCCTGGGCGCTGCTTGACGGCGCTCCGCTGCCGCACCGCCCGGGCGGACTGCCGGGCTGGGGTCCGACCGGCCGGCCGCGCCTTTGGCTTGGCGCCCGGCGGCTGCGGCTCGGCGTCCTCTTCCTTTAGGCCCTGACCCCACTCCTTGATCAGCTGCTCCTGCTCGCGCTGCATGTTCTGTGTCCGCGATTCGGCGGACATCTTCAGATAGACGGCGGCAACCGCCGGCATCCAGAAATACAGTACCCAGCCGATCGCGGCGGCGACATAGACGACGACCAGCGTCGTCACGTCGATGGTGATCGCCAGCGCCGCGTTCAACGTGTGCGGCCCCTCCCAGAAGATCAGCAGGAACGGCACCAGCGCCGCAAAACTGAACCCGCCGACCGTGAACGCCGCGTAACCCTCCGGGTCGCGGTCGGTGAGGTAGGCAACGAGTGTCGGCAGAGGCCCCATCGCTAGTGGACTGACGCAGACATATGATTCACAAAGGCATGTGATCGTGCGATTCTGCGATCATGGCTCAGGAAGTCTGTGTGATTGTAGGAGCCGATGACCGCGTGCGACCGCGTGCGACTGACCGCCGTCGTCGGTGATCGTAGCCGGCCGTTGAAGCACGTTCAGCGGGCCCGGGTCGTGTTGCATTCGGCGGAGCGACTTCCGGTTCTCGATGTGGCGCGCCGCGTCGGCGTCAGCCGCCCGGCGGTCTGGCGCTGGCAGCGGCGCTACGCCGAGGAAGGCATCGAGGGTCTGTTGCGCGACAAGACCCGGCCGCCGGGCACGCCGCCGCTGCCGACGGCAACCGTGGCCCAAGTGTTGGCGCTGGCTTGCTCCGAGCCGCCGGGCGAGACGACCCACTGGACCGGCCGCGCGGTGGCCGAGGTCGTCGGCATCTCCCTGCGCTCGGTTCAGCGCATCTGGCAAGGCCACCGTTTGCAGCCGCACCGCATCCGCACCTTCAAGCGCTCCAACGACCCCGCCTTCGCCGAGAAGGTCGAGGACATCGTCGGCCGCTACATGGATCCGCCCAGCCATGCCGTGGTGCTGTCGATCGATGAGAAAAGCCAGATCCAGGCCCTCGACCGGACCCAGCCAGGGCTGCCGATGAAACCCGGCAAGTGCGGCACCATGACCCACGACTACAAGCGAAACGGCACGACCACCTTGTTCGCCGCGCTCAGCGTCCTCGACGGCGCCGTCATCGGCCGCAACATGCAGCGACATCGCCATCAGGAGTTCATCCGCTTCCTCGGCGCGATCGAGCGCCAAGTGCCGGCCGGCAAGGTCATCCACGTCATCCTCGACAACTACGCCGCCCACAAGCATCCCAAGGTCCGCGCCTGGCTGGCGCGTCATCCCCGATGGGTGTTCCACTTCACCCCAACCTCCGCCTCCTGGCTCAACGCCGTCGAGGGCTTCTTCTCTGTCCTCACGCGCCGGCGGCTCAAGCGCGGCACCTTCCACTCGATAGTCGACCTCCAGGCCGCCATCAACCGTTACATTGACGAGCACAACAATGATCCCAAGCCCTTCGTCTGGACCAAATCCGCAGACACCATCCTCGCCAAACTTCACCGCCTGCCTGTACCTTCTGTCTGAGTCAGTGCACTAGGATGACCGACGCCGGCGTTGCAATCGCCAGCACCACGGCAACGCTCAGCACGATGACTAGGCGCGTCGCGGCGTCGCGTGCGGGCGCGCGGGCCCGCTTGGCCTTGGTCTGCGCCCGCGCCACGGCGCCCTACCCCAGTGCCTGCATGATGATGACCGTCGTCGCGACGGCACATATGACGCCCGACACATAGGCGGCGAGCTTGTGTCCGAGTTTCAGCGCGTCCGCGTCGCGCCGGCTCTCCGCTTGCCGCAGCAGCTGGAGCGCGAATCGGAGTCTACCGTAGCGAACACGCGCGGCGCGGTAGCCGGCCGCGTCGGTCTCACGCTCGCTGGTCCTGTTGACGATGGCCAGCAGACCACGGAGCGAACCGTCACCGGCGGCTCGCTCGATTGCCTGCTGCATGCGCACCCTGAGCTGGCGATTGCGGTACGACAGCACGACAGGCTTGAGGTTTGCCGCGAAGGCCTTGCACAGTTTCGGCAGCTTCGCCGCGCCCGCCTTCTCCTGCGCTTCGGCGAGCAACCGTAAGAAGCCCAGCATCTGTTCGGCAGGACTGCCGCTGGCCATCTTCGTAAGCGACATGTCGACACCGCCCGGTAAGCGAGCGGCCAGGAAGGCCAGCACATGGCGATCCCCCTGGGCGGACTTGCCACCGGCACCGGCGTCGAGCGCCTCCAGCAGGCTCAACAGGTCGGCGACGACCGCGTCGGCCACGAGGCCGCTGCGGCATGGGTAGATCGGGTTGAGCTCATACAGACAGCGCTCCAGGTGAACCCCCGGCGCGGTCTGGCCCAGATAGCGGCCGATATTCGCGGCGTAGTCTTGGGCGGTAGCGATCGCCGTGTCGCGGTTTGCCTGCAGCCGCATCCAGTAGCCGGGCAGCATGCCCTGGAAGATACCGATCAGGGCACGCGCCGCGGTCTGGCCCTCGATCGCAAACGCGAACGCCGGGCCGAAGCCGTCGGGCATGACGCTGAAGCCGTCGTATCGAATCGGCGCCGCCGGATCGAGCGCGATCAGCGTGCGCGCCACCAGCAGGTCGTCGTTGATGAGCCGCGGCCCGCCCTTGCTTTGGGTGACCTCAGCCAGGGCTTCCGCGCATTGCTGGTCCTTGAGGCTGCGTCGGGCCCACTCCAGCAGCTTGCCGGACCGGGCGATGTCGACCGCCGTCGTCCAATTGTCGTTCAGCGCCACCGCCAGCCCGCGCGGGTTATAGTGCATCACCCCGCCGAACCGAAACGGCAGCTCGGCCCGAAACTCGTTGTTGGGAACCACCATGTGGCGGCGGCGGCCGCTCAGCCAGGCCTCGACCTGGTCCAAGTCCCATCGTTCGGCTGGATCATCGCGCAACAGGCCGCGAAGCGCCTCGGCCAGCTCCTGCGGCATCCAGATGCCGCTGGTCAGGACGGCAAAACTCCCCTTGGCCAGCCTGGCCTCGATGATCTGTTGATCGCCGTACTCGATCAACGGAGTCCGCCCGGCAGACAACCCTAGAAGCGTCACGCCGAGGGCATAGAGGTCGTCAATGACCGAGCCGTCGCCGCGGGCCTGTGGGTGCGCCAGGGCGCGCTCGATGGGCTCATAGACGACGGGCTGATGGCAACCCGGCGGGCTGCTGAAACACTCGCCAAACACGAGGACCCCGTCGGCGCTGCGGCGGAACAGGTTGGTCAGGCGCACGGCGCGATGGGCCACCCGACAATCCGACATTTCCTTCAGACTGGCGGTCAGGGGCTTTGCATAGTTGGCAATGAGACGGCTCGCCGGAACAGGCTCGAACGTTTCCTCTTTGCTGGCGACAAGCCGCGCGCCGCCGGGGTGCGTACACAGGATCGCAAGCCGGCGCTCGCCGGCACCGGGCCAGCCGACGCTACCCCATTGGACTGGCCGCACGACCGTGTCCAGCGAGGCCTCTTGCAGTGTCGTCATCACCCGGCTGCGCACGGGGATGCGGCCGTCGAGCAGAAGGGCGTACAACAGGCGACTGTCGCCGTTCAAGTCGATCGCCGCGAAGGCCTCCGCACCGGGAGAGTCGAGCTGGGGAATAGGACGCTTCGGGTCGATCTCGAAGCGATCGCCCAGGATTACGCGACCCGACGCGACGGTCCCACCGGCGCTTGCCGCGGCATCCGAGCCGTCTTCGCCGGCACCGTCCACATTCTCGCCCAACGCCATCGCGCAAAGACCTCGCCAAGACCTTCCTGGCCTTGTGAGACACGATATCGGGCTGGCCCCAACGTCACGTTAATGAGAACCCGTCAGGATGGTTGCCAAAAGGTTGCCGCGTCGCGCAAAGCCGGCGGGGGGCCTCGCGGAACCGGGCCTCAGTCGGCGAACGGGTCGCGGACCAGGACCGTATCCTGGCGCTCCGGGCTGGTGGATAGCAGGGCGACCGGGGCGCCGATCAGCTCCTCGATGCGGCGGATATATTTGACGGCCGTTGCCGGCAGATCCGCCCAGGAGCGGCCGCCTGCGGTACTTTCCGACCAGCCCTCCAACGTATCATAGATCGGCCGCACGGCCTCCTGGCCGGCGACGCTGGCCGGCAAGTGGTGCAGGCTCTGGCCGGCCAGGTCGTAGCCGACGCAGACCTGGATCTCGGACAGGCCGTCCAGCACGTCCAGCTTGGTCAATGCGATGCCATCGATCCCGCCGGTGCGGATCGCCTGCCGCACGAGCACGGTGTCGAACCAGCCGCAGCGGCGCTTGCGCCCGGTAACCGTGCCGAACTCGCGGCCCCGCTCGCCCAGCCACTCGCCGGTCGCGTTGGCCTGTTCGGTCGGGAACGGGCCGGCGCCGACCCGCGTCGTGTAGGCCTTGGCAATTCCGAGCACATAGTTAATGGCGCGCGGCCCGACGCCGGCTCCCGTCGCCGCCTGTCCGGCGACCGTGTTGGACGAGGTGACATAAGGATAGGTCCCATGGTCGACATCCAGCATCGCCCCCTGCGCGCCTTCGAACAGTATGCGCCGTCCCATGCTGCGCGCCTCGTCCAGCTGTCGCCAGACGGCGTCGGCAAAGGGCAGCAGCCGCGGCGCCACCTCGAGCAGCGACGCCAGGATCTCGTCGCGCGAGGCGGGTTCGGCGCCGAGGCCGCGCAGCAGCGCGTTGTGATGGAACAGCAACTGGTCGAGCCGATGCTCCAGCGTCGCCCGGTCGGCCAGATCGCAGATGCGAATGGCGCGGCGCGCGACCTTGTCCTCGTAGGCCGGCCCGATGCCGCGACCGGTTGTGCCGATCGGCCGGTTGCCACGCGCCCGCTCGAACGCCTGATCGAGCCGGCGGTGCAGCGGCAGGATGAGCACCGCGTTCTCCGCCACCCGAAGGTTCGCGGGCGTGACGTCGACGTCTTGCGCCTGCAGGCGTTCGACCTCATCCAGAAAGGCCCAGGGATCGACGACGACACCGTTGCCGATCAGGCTCAGCTTGCCCGGCCTGACGACCCCCGAGGGCAGCAGGCTCAACTTGTAGGTAACCCCGTCGACGACGAGGGTGTGGCCGGCGTTGTGCCCGCCCTGGAAGCGGACGACGACGTCGGCGCGCTCCGACAGCCAGTCGACGATCTTGCCCTTGCCCTCGTCGCCCCACTGAGCGCCGACAACGGCGACATTTGCCATGCTGCGTCCCCGCTATTGCCCGGCGCCGGCTGCCAGCGCGACCACCGCGCCATCGACAAGCACGTGGTCACAACCCAGCCGCCGCGCCTCCGCCTCATCGGCGGCGACCGTGTCCAGGCCGGCAACGGTGACCCAGCCGTCGTCGCGCAGACGTCTGGCCTCGGCCGGCGTGACGCCGTGCGGCAAGAAGAGGCGCGGCCGCGCCGGGCGCGACGGCAGCGCTCGCATCAACGAATCCAAGAACAGCGTACACCCGGTCGACGGTTCTCCCGCGGCGGTGACAAAGCGGCCGCCGCGGCCCAACTCGCCGCGCGCTCCCTTGGCATAGAGCGTGAAGCTGACGCCCGTTTGGTACTCGAAGCCACGATATTCCACCGGGTCGACCGTGAGCGGCAGGTCGGGCACGGCGGCGCTCACACCGGCGACCACTTCGCCCAGGCGGGCCACCTCGGCCGCTGCCGCGGCCGGCAGGTCGAGCGCCGTCAAGGCCGCGAGCGCCGCCTCGGCCGGCCCGACGGCCGCCAGCAGCGCCCCGAGAAGGTCGGCGCCGGCGCCGGCCAGCGCGCCAACCGCCGCCGCATCCTTGTGATCCAGGGCCGCGCGCAACGGGCCGACCGCCTCGGACGCGATGTCGAGGCCGGCCACCAGCCCGGCGACCAGCGCCGGCGAGTTGAGGTCGACTGACAGCATCGCGACACCGGCCGCCGTAAGCGCCTCGGCCGCCAGCAGCACGACCTCGACGTCAGCGGCGACGGCGCTGGCACCGATCAGCTCAACCCCGGCCTGGGTGAACTGGCGCTCGGGCCGCAGCTGGCTGCCGCGCACCCGCAGCACCTGCCCGGCGTAGCACAGCCGCAGCGGTCGCGGCGCCTTGGCCAGCCGGCTCGTCGCGATCCGCGCGACCTGCGGCGTCATGTCCGCGCGCACGCCGAGCATGCGCTGGCTGATCGGATCCATCACACGAAACACCTGCTCGTCGAGCGACGAGCCAACCGACCCACGCCCCAGCAGGGATGCTTCGAATTCGACCAGCGGCGGCTTGACCCGCTCATAACCGTGCGCCGTGAAGCTGCTGACCAGGCCAGCGATCAGCTGCCCCTCGTGCTCCGCCTCGGGAGGCAGCACGTCGGCAAGGCCGGCGGGCAGCAACGCCGGATTTTCGGCTTCGACGGTCATGGCATCATCGCGGCCGGAATCGTCAACCCAGTCGGGCCTCTCCCGCGCGGGCAGGGCCCGACACGTAAGTGGATAAGGCCCTAGAACGCAAGCGTCTTCGCCTGCACGACATTCGGCAACTTTGTCACCGCATCCAGCACGTCGGCCGGGACCTCCTGGTCGATCTCGACCAACGCGATCGCGTCGCCGCCGGGCGCCGCCCGCCCAAGGTTGAACGTCGCGATGTTGAGGCCGGCGTCGCCCAGCACCGTGCCCAGTCGGCCGATCAGGCCCGGCCGGTCGTTGTTCGTGACATACAGCATATGCGGCCCCAACTCGGCCTCCAGCGGCACGCCCCTGACACAGACGACGCGCGGCTTGTCGCCGCCGAACAGAGTGCCGGCAACGCTGCGCGTCTGCTTCTCCGTCGTCACGGTTAGCTGGATCTTCGTCTGGTAGTCGCCGGGCCGGACGTGCTTGATTTCAGAGACCTCGATGCCGCGCTCGCTGG
Source organism: Alphaproteobacteria bacterium (assembly GCA_965261585.1). GTDB lineage: Bacteria > Pseudomonadota > Alphaproteobacteria > UBA6615 > UBA6615 > CBDHDN01. The sequence continues at coordinate 6,784 of CBDHDN010000078.1, read as the reverse complement.
CAACGGCCGGCGCGCTGACCATGTTGACGGCCTCGAGCAACGGCGCCAGCAACCCGTGCAGCGCCGCGGCACTCAACGGGCGCGTGTTGAGTGCGGCCGCGGCGCCCTCGTATTCGATGGTGACGGACTTGAGCGCCGTCTCCGTCAGCTGCCCGGCGAAGCTGCCGAGCAGCTCGGCGAGCCGCATATAGGGCTTCAGCTGCGGTGCCTCTTCGGCCGTCACGGCCGGCATGTTGATCGCGTTGACGACCGCGCCATCGAGCAGAAAGTCGCTCATCTGCTCGGCGATCTGAATGGCGACGTTGACTTGTGCCTCGGTCGTCGACGCACCCAGGTGCGGCGTACAGATGACGTTGTCGAGCGCGAAAAACGGGCTTTCACGCGCCGGCTCGGTCTCGAACACATCGAGGGCCGCACCCGCTACATGCCCCGCCACCAGGGCCGCGAGCAGGTCCGCCTCGACAACAAGGCCGCCGCGGGCGCAGTTGACGATGCGCACGCCCGGCTTAGTCTTGGCGATTGCCGCGGCATCGATGATGCCGCGCGTCTGCTCGGTCAGCGGCGTGTGCAGCGAGATGATGTCGGCGCGTGCCAGCAGCCCGTCGAGGTCGAGCTTCTCGACGCCCAGCCGCCGGGCCCGCTCGTCGGACAGGAAGGGATCGTAGGCGACGACCTTCATCTTCAGCCCGTGCGCCCGCTCGGTCACGATCGAGCCGATATTGCCGCAGCCGATGATACCCAGGGTCTTGCCGGTCAGCTCGACCCCCATGAAGCGCGCCTTCTCCCACTTGCCGGCCCGTGTCGAGCGGTCCGCCGCCGGAATCTGCCGCGCCAACGCCATCATCATCGTCATGGCGTGCTCCGCCGTCGTAATGGCGTTGCCGAACGGTGTGTTCATGACGACGATGCCACGCGTCGTCGCCACCGCCACATCTACGTTGTCGACACCGATGCCGGCGCGGCCGACCACCCGCAGCCGCGCCGCCTTGGCCAGCATGTCGGCCGTGACCTTGGTCTTCGACCGTACGGCCAGCCCGTCATATCGACCGATGCACGCGGCCAGCGCGCCCACGTCCAAGTCGGTGCGGACATCGACCGTGATGCCGCGCGCCTCGAAGATGTCCTTGGCGCGGGGGCTCAGATCATCGGCAATCAGAACGTTCGGCATGGCTCCTGCTCCTAGAGCACATCCGGTTTAGACGGAATATCCTGCATTGACGAGGTAGTTTCTGCATTCGGTTGGAGAGAATTCATCGAGGGCGTTTCCAATTGCCCGCCAGAGGTCATCGACGGTTCTGGCGCCGACCTTGCGGAGAATGGCTTTGAGCTTGGCGAAGACCTGTTCGATGGGATTGAGATCGGGGCTGTAGGGCGGCAGGTAGAGCGGGGTTGCGCCGACCGCCTCAATGGCCTCGTGTACGCCGGCGACCTTGTGGGAGGAGAGGTTGTCCATGATGACGATGTCGCCCGCGGACAGGGTCGGGACCAGGGCTTGCTGGACCCAGGCAAGGAAGCTTGCGCCGTTGATCGGGCCATCGAAAACGCAGGGCGCGGTGATCCGGTCGTGACGCAGGGCGGCAATGAACGTGGTTGTCTTCCAGTGGCCATGGGGAATGGCCGCCACCACCCGTTCGCCGCGCGGTGCCCGGCCATAACGCCGGGCCATGTTCGTCCGCGCCCAGGTCTCGTCGAGAAAGACCAGCCGTTCGGCAATCAGCCCAGGTTGCTCGTTGCGCCAAGTGGCTCGCGCCGCCGCGACGTCAGGGCGCTCCTGCTCGGCGGCGTGGGCTGTCTTTTTTTGCGACTCAGCCCCTGAGCCAGAAGAAAGTCGCCAAGCGTCGAGCGCTTCGCCTCGATCCCCTCGGCGGCCAGCAAGACGCAAAGCTCGTCAATGGTGATGTCGCAATTCTCCATCACCAGAGCCCGAATGCGATCGCCATGGGGAGCCAGTTTCGATTTCTTCCAGCCACCGTATTTGTCGGCTTTGATCGTGCCCCGCTGCTTCCAACGCTGCATCAGCTTCACAACAAAGCTGATGCTCACATCAAATTGCTTCGCCGCCGCATTGCGAGAGGTCCCCGATTCAACAACTCGAACAACTCGTTCACGAAGATCTTCCGAATAAGGTCCTGTCATCCATGGCTGGCCTCCTTTAACCCAGCTCATAGCTTGAATCACTTTTTGCGACCCTTGGGAATCCCCTTTTTGATTCTGTCTATGCCGGACCCGCTCTAGATCGGATCAAACGCAGGAGCCCGGCGGTGACGAATTGTACCCCTGAGACGGTGCTGTTTCCAGTCTGCCGCAAGCGGCGGATCGAGGCGGCGTTGACGGCGGCGATGTGACGAGCAACGGCGGCGTGCTGCTGTTACGCCAGGCGGACCGGCGGTTGGGTCTGACGGCGGCGGTGGCGCGTCGGCTCGGCGACAGGCGCCAGCGCGGCAAGGTCAGGCATCGCTTCGTCGACATGCTGCGCCAGCGGGTGTTCGCGATCGCGCTGGGCTATGAGGATCTGAACGATCACACCGAGCTGCGCCACGATGTGGCGGTGCAGACGGCGACGGGGCAGGACCGGGCGCTGGCCAGCGCGCCGACGCTGTGCCGCTTCGAGAACCAGGCCGAGGCGAGCTGGGCGTGGGCGATCCACGAGGTCCTGGCGGATGCCTTCATCGCCGCGCATGGTGATCCGCCAGCCGAGATCGTGCTCGACTTCGATGCCACGGACGACCCGGTTCACGGCCATCAAGAAGGCCGGTTCTTCCATGGCTACTACGACCACTACGAGGTATAGCTGAATCTTGTGTACGGCGTTGGAAAGAGGGCGGCGTATCCTGGTGATTGTTGCAGTCACCACTTGACCTAAGCCAAGGAAGGATACGCCATGGAAGAGAATACCGTTGTTGCCTTTCGGAACCCATCGAATTTTCAGGATGACCCGTTGACGGAAGTCCTACGAGCTGGGGCGCGTGAGTTGCTGGCTCAAGCCGTGGAAGCTGAAGTTGCCGAGTTTCTGGAAGGTCATGCGACGCTGGTTGATGACCGGGGCCGTCGCCGGATTGTACGCAATGGCCACTTGCCGGAACGGCTGATACAGACCGGGATCGGCCCGGTGGACGTGCGTCAGCCGCGTGTCCGGGATCGGAGAGCCGGCGAGGGTGCCGGCGCCATCCGGTTCACGTCGGCGATCCTGCCGCGCTATCTGCGCCGCACCAAGAGCCTGGAGGATTTGCTGCCGTGGCTATACTTGAGGGGCATCTCCAGCGGCGATTTCTCGGAAGCGTTGGCGGCGTTGCTGGGGGCACAGGCCCCGGGTCTGTCGGCCTCCACGATCGGGCGACTGAAGGAAGTTTGGCAAGACGAGATGGAGCGCTGGCAACGGCGTGATTTATCGGCCAAGCGCTACGTCTACTTCTGGGTCGACGGCATCTATTTTGGCGCCCGCCTGGAAGAGGAGAAGCAATGCATCCTGGTTATCATCGGCGCCACGGATCACGGAACCAAGGAGTTGATCGCCATCACCGACGGCTACCGCGAGAGCGAACAATCCTGGCGCGAGGTGCTGCTCGATCTCAAGCGGCGTGGTCTCGGCATCGGCCCGGAACTGGTGACCGGCGATGGCGCGCTCGGCTTCTGGAAGGCGCTCCGCCAAGTCTACGGGGCCGCCCGCGAGCAGCGCTGCTGGGTGCATAAGACGGGCAATATCTTGAACAAGCTACCCAAGGGTCGGCAGAACAAGGCCAAGGGTCACTTGCAGGATATCTGGATGGCCGAAACCAGGAAGGACGCGGAGACCGCCTTCGACTTCTTCCTGGAAGCCTACGGACCGAAGTACGAAAAGGCCACGGCCTGCCTGGCCAAGGACCGGGACGCCTTGCTGAGCTTCTACGACTTCCCCGCCGAGCATTGGAAGCATGTGCGGACGACGAACCCCATCGAGAGCACCTTCGCCACGGTTCGCCTTCGCACCTATCGGACCAAGGGTTGCCTGTCACGCAAGACGGCGATGGCCATGGTCTTCAAGCTTTGCCAGGGGGCCAGCAAGAAATGGCGGAGGCTCAATGGATCAGATCAGTTCGCCGAGATCATTCGAGGCGTCAAATTCGTGAATGGAGAACGCCAGGATCGCGCCGCCGCATGACAAACCCATACACAACTTTTGACAATAGCTCGACCACTACTGCTTCCTGCCGCTTTACGTGTTCGCCGGCGATCATCTGCTGGCGGCCTACCTGCGACGCTCGGACATCGACCCGGCGAAGCATGCCGGTGCAGTGCTGAAGCTGCTGGTGCGGCGGCTGCGCCTGGCCTGGCCCGCCGTGCGCATCATCGTGCGGGCGGACTCCGGCTTCTGCCGCTGGCGCATGCTGTCGTGGTGCGAGCGTCACGGCGTCGACTACATCATCGGCCTGGCCAGGAACAAGCGGCTGGAGGCGCTGGCGGCGCCCGTGATGGCCCAGGCGCGCGCACTGTTCGCCACGACCGGCGACAAGCAACGGCACTTCGCCGAACTCCGCTATGGCGCCGGGACGTGGAACCGCGAGCGGCGCGTCATCGCGCGCCTCGAACACACTGCCCGCGGCGCCAACCCGCGCTTCGTGGTGACCAGCCTCGCCGGTGACGGCATGGCGCTCTACGACATGCTCTACTGTGCCCGCGGCGACATGGAGAACCGCATCAAGGAGCAGTTCGAGCTGTTCTCTGACCGCACCTCGGCCCATCGCTGGTGGCCGAACCAGTTCCGCCTGCTCCTGGCCAGTCTCGCCTACGTGCTGATGACGGCGATCCGGCGCTTCGGCCTCGCCGGCACCGAGGCCGCCCGCGCCCAGGTCGGCACGATCCGCCTGCGCTTGCTCAAGATCGGCGCCGTCGTCATCCGCAACACCCGTCGGGTCCGCTTCCTGCTCTCCTCGGCCTGTCCCGATCAGGCCCTGTTCACACTGGTCGCCACCAGGCTCGAACCAGGATAGCGGCCGCCCCTTCGGTCCCTTACACGATCCCAATGCCGTGCCGCGGCAACCAGTAAACGCGACCGCTCGCCGCCACCGAACACCGTAATGCTTCGCTCCTGCACCGCGGCCATGAACCCCGGTCAAAACCCGTCCCAATTCGCCTCATTCGAGACAGATGACCGGCCCAACAGGACACAATCATTCGCATCATGAAATATCCGGGCTAGTACCGGGAATCACAAATCGCGATGACGTGGTTTGAGCCTCTTCTGATGGATGTTGGTGCTGACCCAACGGAAAGGCTTGGCGGTCTTGTTGTGGGCGTGGATGAAGGCATCGATGGCGTCCCTGAGTTGTCGGGGCGAAGTGAAGCTGGCGCCGTGCAGGGCGGCGCGGCTGAGGATCGAGAACCAGATCTCGATCTGGTTGAGCCAGCTGGCGTAGTTGGGCGTGAAGTGGAAGTGGACATGGGGATGCGCCTTGAGCCAGCGGTCGCGCTTGGGCTTGTGGGTGTTCAGGTTGTCGAGAACGACATGGATCTCGCGGTCGGGATAGGCGGCCACCAAGCGGTTCATGAAGTCGAGGAACTCACGGCGGCGCCGCCGTTCGTAGTGTCCGGCCTGAACCTCGCCGCTGGCGACGTTGAGAGCGGCAAACAGCGTCGTCGTGCCGTGTCGCTTATAGGTGTGGCCATGGCCGATCAGGGCGCGCCCGTTCGGCAGCTTCAGATAGCCCTGGGCGCGCTCCAGCGCCTGGATGTGCGGCTTCTCGTCGACCGCCAGCACGATGGCGTCCTCCGGCGGGTGCAAGTAGAGGCCGACGATCTCGGCCGCCTTGGGAACGAACTCGGGATCGTTGCTCTGGCACCAGGATTTACGGCCGGCCAGGTCGATCTTTTGCCGGCGCAGGAAGCGCCAGATGTACTGGTCTGACACATCGCCCAGCGCCCGGGCCAGCAGTGGCGCCGTCCAGCGAGCGAAGCCGGCGGGCGGCGGCTCGTCCAACTGCGCCAGGATGCGCCGGCCCGTCTCGGCCGTGTAGATCGGCGTCGCCCCCGGCCGCGCTCGATCCGACAGCCCGGCCAGCCGTTCCGCCGCGAAGCGCGTGCGCCAGCGGCTGACCCGCCCCGGCCAGGTGCCAAGCGCCGCCGCAATGGAGCGCGTCGAGCGGCCGTCCGCCGCCAACAACACCATGCGGGCGCGCTCGCTCACGCCCTGTTCCGTCTTCGGAGATCGGACCATGCTCTCAAGCACCGCCCGCTCCTCCTCCGTCAATATGATCGGAGTCGCGTCCTGGATGTTCATCCATCCTTTGAATCACGACTCCGCCGCCAGCGATAGCCGGTACTAGGTGTCGTCGGTGAGCTCGGCGAATTCGGCCTCGCGCAGCTGGTCGATCAGCTGGACCACGGCGTCCGAAGGGGTGCCCGCGGCCTGCAGGGTTTGCCCGGCAAGCTGCAGACCCACTTCGATCGCCTCGGGCACGGCGGCGCTGGCACCCAGACGCAACAGCTCGGCCGAATGCGCGAGATCGCGGGTTCGCGCGAGGATCGGCAGCGTCGGCCACACTTGCCGGATCCGCACCACGGCCTGGGCCGTCGCGGCAGCATCGTCGATCGTCAGGACGACCGCGAAGGCGCGGCCGCTGCCGACGCGTTCCAGCACTTCGGGGCGGGTCGCGTCGCCATAGAAGATCGGGGCACCGCGCCGGCGCATGGTGGAGACGCGGTGGGCGTCCAGGTCGAGGGCGACGAAGGGCACCTTCTCCAACTCGAGCAGCTTGCCGACCATCTGGCCGACCCGGCCATAGCCGGCGATGACCGCGTGTCCTTCCAG
>CBDHDN010000077.1:0-11549 GCA_965261585.1 Alphaproteobacteria bacterium | reverse complement strand
CCGGGGGAGTAGGCGAACATGTACCGCTACGACGAATTCGATCAGAGGTTGGTCAACCAGCGGGTCGCCCAGTTCCGCGACCAGGTGCGGCGGCGGCTCGCCGGCGAGCTGACCGAGGACCAGTTCAAGCCGCTGCGGCTGATGAACGGCCTCTATCTGCAGCTGCATGCCTACATGCTGCGGGTCGCCATTCCCTACGGCACGCTCTCATCGACGCAGTTGCGCGTGCTGGCCGAGATCGCCCGGCGCTACGACAAGGGCTACGGCCATTTCACGACGCGCCAGAACATCCAGTAACAACTGGCCGCGGCTGGAGGACACGCCCGACATCCTGGCCGACCTCGCCGCCGTCGAGATGCACGCCATCCAGACCAGCGGCAACTGCATCCGCAACATCACCGCCGACCAGTTCGCCGGTGTCGCCGCCGACGAGGTCGAGGACCCGCGCATCGCAAGCGAGATCATCCGCCAGTGGTCGACGCTGCATCCCGAGCATTCGTTCCTGCCGCGCAAGTTCAAGATCGCCGTGACCGGCGCCGCTGCCGACCGCGCGGCCGTGCGCGTGCACGACATCGGCCTGGTGATCCGCCGCAACGAGGCGGGCGAGGTCGGCTACGAGGTCATCGTCGGCGGCGGGCAGGGGCGCACGCCGATGGTCGGCAAGACGATCCGCGCGTTCCTGCCGAAGCGGTACCTGCTGTCCTACATGGAAGCGATTTCTGCGGGTCTACAACCAGCTCGGCCGCCGCGACAACATGTACAAGGCGCGCATCAAGATCCTGGTGCATGAGCTCGGCGCCGAGGTGTTCACCGCGATGGTCGAGGAGGAGTGGTCGCACATCCGCGACGGCGCGATCGACCTGCCGGCGGCCGAGATCGAACGCATCAAGGCCTACTTCGCGCCGCCGGCATACGAACGGCTCGATCCGGTCGTGCCGGCGTTCGCCGCCAAGCGGCTCGAGGCGCCGGACTTCAATCAGTGGGTCCGCACGAACATATTCGCCCACAAGCAGCCCGGCTATGCCCATCGCCAACATCTCGCTGAAACCCGAAGGCGGCGTGCCGGGGCGACGCGACGGCCGCGCAGATGGACGTCGTCGCCGAGCTGGCTGACACCTACAGCCTGGGCGAGGTCCGGGTGACGCATGAGCAGAACCTGGTGCTGGCGCACGTCAGGCAGGCGGATCTGTACGCCGTCTGGTCGGTGCTCGCGGCGCACGGCCTGGCGAGCGCCAACATCGGCCTGATCTCGGACATCATCGCCTGCCCGGGGCTCGACTTCTGCGCGCTCGCCAACGCCCGCTCGATCCCGGTGGCGCAGCGGCTGACGCGGCGCTTCGGCGACCTCAAGCGCCAGCACGACATCGGCCCACTGAGGCTCAAGATCTCCGGCTGCATCAACGCCTGCGGCCACCACCATGTCGGCCACATCGGCATCCTCGGCGTCGACCGCAAGGGTGAGGAGTACTACCAGATCACGCTCGGCGGCAGCGCCGACGAGGACGCGGCGATCGGCAAGATCGTCGGCCCCGCGTTCTCCAGCGACGACGTTGTCGATGCCGTCGAAACCGTCGTCGACACCTACCTCGACCTGCGCCAGGCGGACGAGGACTTCATCGCCGCCTACCGCCGCCTCGGCGCCGACCCGTTCAAGGAGAGGCTCTATGCTCATTAAGGACAACCGGATCGTCGACGATCCGTGGACGACCGTCGACGAGCATGATCCGCTGCCGCCGGTCGCCCCGGTCATCGTGCCGCTGGCGCGCTGGCAGGCCGGGCGGGCGGCGTTGAACGGCCGCCTCGGCGCCGTCGGCGTGCGCCTGAGGAGCGACGAGGCGCCGGCGCTGATCGCCCAGGACCTGCAGCGCTTCGAGGTCGTGGTGCTCGAGTTCCCGAAGTTCACCGACGGCCGCGCCTATTCCTACGCGCGGACGCTGCGCGAGCGCTACGGCTACACCGGCGAGGTGCGGGCGACGGGCGACGTCCTGCGCGACCAGCTGGCGTTCATGCAGCGCGCCGGCTTCGATGCGTTCGAGGTGGCCGACACGACCGATGTCGCGGCCGTCACCGAGGCGCTGGCCGAGGTCGATGTCTGGTACCAGCGCGCCGCCGATGCGCGCGCCAGCGTGCCCGAGCTGCGCCACAACCCGGAGACCGTGTTCCTCAACGGCACAGCGGGCTGACCCGCGGGCGTGCCCTGCCCTCATACTTCGAAGGGCGAGGTCCGGCCGGGGGCCGGCCGCTAGCCCGTAAACAGGCTGAACAGCAGGAACAGGGCGAGTACCACGACCGACAGGCGCGCCAGGATCTCCCACAGCCACCAGCCGTCCTCCGTGGCCGCGGCGCGCCAGGTGGCGATGCCGGTGAAGGCCGTGTAGGCGATGCCGAGCCAGCCGACGATCACCTTGGCCAGCAGCGGCAGCGGGCTGTCGCGCACGATCAGCATCAGCACCGCGCCGTACCCAAGATTGCCCAGGACCAGCCAGTACCAGAACGTGATGTAGAGGCGCTCTTCGCCGCGCCAGACCACAGCCAGCCGTCTCAACACGCGCCACCCCCCCTGCGGCGGTTCTGTAGCACGGCGGCGGGTGGGGCCTCTACCGGCGAGGCGCGGGCCAGTGTCCAGCAATCGGCCGGGCGGGCCTCGTGCGGCTACGGGTGCGCCAGGCGGCCGCCGGTGGTCGGCGACGGCACGCCGGTCGTTGTCGGGTACGAGAGCGGCAGGCCGTGCAGGGAGCGCACGGCGAGGAACGCGAACGCCTGGGCCTCGACGGCATCGCCGTCGGCGCCGATCGATTCGATCGGCGCGCACGGGGCGGTCAGCGCGTCCGCCAGCATGCGCATCAGGATCGGGTTGTGGCGGCCGCCGCCGGTGACCAGCCAGCGTGCCGGCGGCGCCGGCAGGTGCTCGCGCGACCGGGCGACGGCCCGCGCCGTGAACGCGGTCAGCGTGGCGGCGCCGCCGGCGAGCGCCATGCCGTCGATGGCGTCCACCGTGAAATCCAGCCGGTCGAGCGACTTCGGCGGCGTTCGGTCGAAATAGGGATTGGCGAGCAGCGTCTCGAGCCTGGCCTCGTCGATGCGCCCGCGGGTGGCGATGCGGCCGTCGGCATCGTACGTCTGGCCGGTCTGCGCCTCGACCCAATCGTCGATCAGGCCGTTGCCGGGGCCGGTGTCGAACGCCAGCAAGTCGTCGGCGCCGATCCATGTGACATTGCCGACGCCGCCCAGGTTCAGCACGGCAACGGGCTTTGCCAGGTCGCGGGCCAGCGCCCCATGGTAGGCCGGCGCGAACGGCGCCCCCTCGCCGCCGGCGGCTACGTCGGCGCTGCGGAAATCGTAGACCACGTCGATGCCGACGCGCGCCGCCAGGCGGCCGCCGTCGCCGAGCTGGCGCGTGACCGGCGGCCGGTGAACAAGCGTATGGCCGTGAAAGCCGACGACGTCGACGGCGCGCCGGTCCGCCGGCAGCCGCGGCAGAAACGACTCAAGCAGGGCCGCGTGAGCATCGGTCAGGTCGCGTTCCAGGGCGGCGAGGCCGGCCGGGTCGGCGTCGGGCGCCCGGATCGCCGCCGCCAGCCGGTCCCGCAGCGCGGCCTCGTAGGGCACGGTTTCGGCCGGCCCGGTCCAGGAGACGCGCTCGCCGTCGGTTTCGATCGCGGCGACATCGATGCCGTCCATCGAGGTGCCGCTCATCATGCCGACGGCGCGGCAGGTCTTGGTCATTTGGCTTGCGGCGCCCCCGCCTCACCGTGCGTCTGCCGCATGGTTCGACAGGCTCACCATGAGGACGCAACAACTCGTCTCACTGTGAACGTACCCGCGTGTGCGCGCGCCTACTCCACCGTCCAGGTATGGCCGCGGCGCAGCAGGGCGTCGATGTCGCCGTTCTTTCCGGCCTTCGCGGTGGCGGTCTTGATCTGGTCGTGCACGCGGCTGTCGAACGTCGGCGCCGGATCGCAGTAGAGCACGCCCATGGCGACCGGCAGGCCGGGCGGCTCCATGGCGGCGAGCAGCATGGCGAGCGGCCGATTGGTCTCGTCGTGGACCAGCAGGTCGGCCTCGGTAACGCCGCCGTCGCCGATCGTGACGGGCTCGAGCTCCAGCGCGCCGGGTTTCAGGCGCAGGCCGCGGTCGCGCGCCTTGCCGTAGACCAGGGGCTGGCCGTGCCCGACATGGATCTGAGCCTCGGCGGCAACGTGCTTTTCGGTGAAATGGGCGAACACCTTGTCGTTGTAGACGATGCAGTTCTGCATGATCTCGACGAACGAGGCGCCGCGGTGGGCGTGGGCGCGCTTCAGGACGCCGGGCAGGTGCTTCTGCAGGATGTCGGCCGAGCGGGCGACGAAGCGGGCGCCGGCGCCGAGCGCGAACTGCGCCGCCGAGACCGGGTTGTCGACCGAGCCGTAGGGCGTCGACGGCGAGCGCGTGCCGACGCGCGAGGTCGGCGAATACTGGCCCTTGGTCAGGCCATAGATCTCGTTGTTGAACAGCAGGATCTGTAAATCGACGTTGCGCCGGAGCATGTGCAGCGTGTGGTTGCCGCCGATCGACAGGCCGTCGCCGTCGCCGCAGACGACCCAGATGTCGAGGTCGGGGTTGGCCAGCTTGGCGCCCGTCGCGATGGCCGGCGCGCGGCCGTGGATCGTGTGGAAGCCGTAGGTCGCCATGTAATAAGGGAAGCGCGCGGCGCAGCCGATGCCAGAGACGAACACGGTCTTCTCGGTCGGCACGGCGAGCTCCGCCAGCGTGCGCTGTACGGCCTTGAGGATCGCGTAGTCGCCGCAGCCCGGGCACCAGCGGACCTCCTGGTCGGTGGCGTAGTCCTTCGCCGTCAGCTTCTCCGGTGGGTTGGCGATGTTCATCTCATGCCTCCAGGCGGGCGCGGATCGCCTGCTCGATCTCGCCGATCTTGAACGGCTTGCCCGTCACTTTGTTCAGGCCCTCGGCGGCCACCAGGTATTCGTTGCGCAGCAGCGTCACCAGCTGGCCCTTGTTCATCTCCGGCACGATGACGTGGTCGAAGCCGCGCAACAGGTCGCCCAGGTTGCGTGGCAACGGCCAGATGTTGCGCAGGTGGATATGGGCGACGTTGCCGCCGCCGGCGCGCGCGTTGGCGACGGCGCGGCTGATCGGCCCATAGGTCGAGCCCCAGCCGACGACCGCGACGCCGCCGCCGGGCTCGCCCTGGTCGAGCGGCTGCGGCGGCACGTCGTCGGCGATGTTGGCGATCTTGTCCCAGCGCGCGTCGGTCATGCGCTGATGGTTGTCGGGGTCGTAGGAGATGTGGCCGGAACCCTCGGCCTTCTCGAGGCCGCCGATACGGTGCTCGAGGCCCGGCGTGCCCGGTACCACCCATGGGCGGGCCAGCGTCTTGGGGTCGCGCTTGAACGGCTGAAAGCCGTCGGGCTCGGTCCCAAACGTCACGTCGAAGCGTTCGCGCGCCGTGAACTCCGGGATCACCCACGGCTCTGAGGCGTTGGCGATATAGCCGTCGGTCAGCAGGATGACTGGCGTCATATACGTCGTGGCCAGGCGCACCGCCTCGATCGCGACGTCGAAACCATCGCACGGGCTCGAGACCGCCAGGACCGGCAGTGGCGTGTCGGCGTTGCGGCCGAACACGGCCTGATAGAGGTCCGACTGCTCGGTCTTCGTCGGCATACCGGTCGACGGCCCGGCGCGTTGGGAGTTGACGATTACCATCGGCAACTCGGCGGCGAAGGCGAGGCCGATCGCCTCGCCCTTGAGCGCGATGCCGGGCCCGGAGCTCGAGGTGACGCCGAGGGCGCCGGCATAGGCCGCGCCGATCGCGGCGCAGGCGGCGGCGATCTCGTCCTCGGCCTGGAACGTGACGACGCCATAGTCCTTGAGCGCCGCCAGCTGATGCAGCAGCGCCGAGGCCGGCGTGATCGGGTAGGAGCAGAACACCAGCTGCAGGCCGGCCAGCTCGGCCCCGGCGAGGAGGCCCCAGGACACTGCCTCGGCGCCGGTGACGGTGCGGTAGAGACCGGGTGCGATGTCGGCCGGCGGCACCGAGAAGCCGCGCAGCTCAGCGCCCATCTCGGCCGTCTCGCCATAGGCGTGGCCGGCGTTGAGCGCCTTGACGTTGGCCTGGGCGATGTCCGGCTTGCCGGCGAACTTGGCCTCCAGCCAGTCGATCGTCGCCTGGCGCTTGCGGCCGTACATCCACAGGACGAGGCCCAGCGCCCACATGTTCTTCGAGCGCAGCGCCTCCTTCTGGGAGAGGCCGAATTCCTTTACCGACTCCAGCGTCAGGCGCGACATGTCGACGGGGACGACACGGTATTTGTCGAGGCTCGCGTCGTGCAGCGGGTCGCTGTCGTACTCCGCCTTGCGCAGGTTCTTCTCATTGAAGCTGCCGACGTCGACGATGATTATGCCACCCGGCTTGACGTCGTCGGCGTTGGTCTTGAGCGCCGCCGGGTTCATCACGACCAGCATGTCCAGGGCGTCGCCGGACGTCATGATCTTGCGGCCGCCGAAGTGGATCTGGAATGCCGATACGCCGAACGTCGTGCCGGCGGGTGCGCGGATCTCGGCCGGGAAGTCGGGGAACGTCGCCAGGTCGTTGCCGGACAGCGCCGCCGCCAGGGTGAACTGGCTGCCGGTCAGCTGCATGCCGTCGCCGGAGTCGCCGGCGAAGCGCACGACCGCGGAGTCCAACTCCTCACGCCGCTGCTTGACGTGCTGCAGCGTGGTGACGTCCGCCATTCAGTCCTCCTACCTGATCGCCGGCAAGCGACGCGCTTGCGCGTACCCGATACGGCGACAATACGCCCTATCGACGTCTCGTGGTGTCAATGATGACTTAGGTTTTGGTCTGCGCATGATCCACGTGCAAGCACTTTTTCGTGGGTTGTAGATGGCCGCTGCGCGGGCGGCGGCGCGGCACCGCGCGCCGGTGGCTCAGGACGCCGGCGCATCGGCCGTCTGGTCCAGCCGGACCAGCATCTCCTGCACCGTCACGAATTTGCAGCGCGGCGCTTCGCTGGCGGCATTGGCGACCTCCATGGCGTCGAGCCGCTGCCAGTCCGCGAACGTGACCCAACGCGTGCCGCGCTGGCGCAGCAGGCGCTCCAGCCCGACGTGGCCGGCCTTGCCGCCATCGCCGACCTCGGTGGCGATGCGCTTCGCGACCACGTCGCCGTCGGCCTTGTTCGTGCCGATCACGCCCGTCGGCCCGCGCTTGATCCAGCCGACGGCGTAGAGACCGTCGTCGATCCGGCCGTCGGCGTTGAGGACGGTGCCGGCGGTGCCATTGAACGGCACCCCCTCGAGCGGCTCGGCGCGATAGCCAATGGCGGCGATCACGGCGCCGCAGGGGACCTCGAGGAACGTGCCGGTGCCGACGGCCCGGCCGTCCTCGACGCGCGTGTGCTCCAGGCGCAGCCCCGTCACCTTGGCGTCGCCCAGGACCTCGACCGGCTTGGAGTAGAAGGCGAAGTGCACGCGCTTGGCCTTGCCGGTCGGGTCGGCTGCCGTGAACTCCCGCAGGGTCGCCAGGTTGCGTTCGCGCAGGCGGCGGTCCCGGTCCGACATCTCGCCCTCGACCGCCGCCGGCAACTGAGCCGGATCGACGATCGGGACAGCGTTGGTCAGCTCGCCCATCTCGCGCAGCTCGACGTTCGTGAACTTGGCCTCGACCGGGCCGCGCCGGCCAAACATATAGACATCGGTCAGCGGCGACCGCTCGATCGCCGCGGCCGCGTATTCGGGGATGTCCGACGTCGCCATCTCGGCCCGCGTCTTGACCAGCACCCTGGCGATGTCGATGGCGACGTTGCCGTTGCCGACGACCGTGACCGTGGTGCCGCTCAAATCGGGATCGAGGTGCGCGAAATCCGGATGGCCGTTGTACCAGCCGACGAAATCGGCCGAGCCATGGACACCGGCCTTGTCTTCGCCCGGAATGGCGAGGGTGCGGTCGCGCGGCATGCCGACGGCCAGCACGACGGCGTCGTAGAGCTCGCGCAGCGCCGCCAGGCTGGCGTCCGTGCCGGCGGCGACGTTGCCGTAGAAGCGGACGGCCGGATTGGTCGCCGTCCGCTCATAGGCACGCGACACCCGCTTGGTGCTCTGATGGTCCGGCGCAACGCCGGCGCGGATCAGGCCATAGGGCGTCGGCAGCCGCTCGATGATATCGATGCGGCAGTCGATCCCGGTTTTCAGAAGAGCGTCGGCAGCGTAGAAGCCGCTGGGCCCCGATCCGATTATGGCGACGTTGATTGGCATCCGCTCGGCTTTGGCGCCGGCATTCTAGCCAAACCGTTCGGCCCCTGCCATCCCTGGGATGCCCCCGGTTTGGACACATGCTCGGGAGCACTTGGAGCCCGGAGGCCCGGACGACCGGAGGACCGTCGGGTGCGCCGGTTCAGTGCAGGTCGCGCAGGTGGCGGACGTGCCGTACTTCGGCCGCGCTGACCAGCTGGCGGTTGGCGATTCGAACCGAGTGAAGCTTGCCGTCGAGGTTCCGCGACCAGAAATCGAGGAAGTGGTGCAGGCGCGGATAGTCGGGCTCTCGGTCCATCAGCTGCCAGGTGAAGGTCTGCAGCAGGGCGGGGTGGTCGGGCAGATGATAGAGGATCTCGGCGGTCGTCAGGCGATAGCCCATCAGCTGCTCATGCAAGTCTGCTTGACGCATGGTGTCCTCAATCGGTTCAACTCCTTTTGGTCCCTCAAGTGTGCCGGCCCGAAGCTAAATAAGCAATTAGAATTCATATTTTTCAACGCGTTAGCAGCCGGCCCCGGGGAGTGCTGCCAGACACGCGGGCACAAACTGTCGTCGTCGCCCTCATAGCGGCACGAAATACTTGGCACTCACCGCTTAGGAGTGCTAACAACCGCCTCCGCGAGCACCCACCGGGGTGCGGTCATCAAACAGGAATGGAGGCCAAGGCATGAAGTTTCGACCGTTACATGATCGAGTCGTCGTCCGGCGGGTCGATCAGGACCAGAAGTCCGCCGGCGGGATCATTATTCCCGACACGGCGCAGGAGAAGCCGATGGAGGGCGAGGTCGTCGCGGTCGGCACCGGCGCGCGCACCGAGGATGGCAAGCTGATCGCGATGGACGTCAAGGCCAACGACCGCGTGTTGTTCGGCAAGTGGTCGGGCACCGAGGTCCGGATCGATGGCGAGGACCTTCTGGTCATGAAGGAGTCCGACATCATGGGCGTCATCGAAGGCAGCGTCGCCAAGAAGACCCGCAAGGCCGCCTAACGAATTCGATGCTGACGGATGGGATCCGTCCGTCAGTCGAGTCGAACCGCCAGGTTATTGAACCTGTGGGCTGCATCACCTGACGCTTGGGTGCCAAGCGTCAGATCAGAAGGAAAGGTTTCCAAGGAATGGCTGCAAAAGTCGTAAAATTCTCGGCCGACGCCCGTCAGCGCATGCTGAACGGCGTCGACATCCTGGCCAACGCCGTCAGGGTCACGCTCGGCCCGAAGGGCCGTAACGTCGTACTCGACAAGTCGTTCGGCGCGCCGCGCATCACCAAGGACGGCGTCACGGTCGCCAAGGAGATCGAGCTTGAGGACAAGTTCGAGAACATGGGCGCCCAAATGGTCAAGGAGGTCGCTTCGAAGACAGCCGATCTCGCCGGCGACGGGACGACGACGGCGACGGTGCTGGCCCAGTCGATCGTGCGCGAGGGCTCCAAGGCCGTGGCCGCGGGCATGAACCCGATGGACCTCAGGCGCGGCATCGACCTTGCCGTGGTTGCGGTCGTCGCCGAGATCGAGAAGCGCTCCAAGAAGGTCAAGACGAATGAGGAGATCGCGCAGGTCGGCACGATCTCGGCCAATGGCGAGCGTGAGATCGGCAACTACATCTCCGAGGCGATGCAGAAGGTCGGCAACGAGGGCGTGATCACGGTCGAGGAAGCGAAGTCGCTGCATACCGAGCTCGAGGTCGTCGAGGGCATGCAGTTCGACCGCGGTTACCTCAGCCCGTACTTTATTACCAACGCCGAGAAGATGGTCTCGGAGCTGGAGAGCCCGCACATCCTGCTGCACGAGAAAAAGCTGTCGAGCCTGCAGGCGATGCTGCCGGTCTTGGAGGCGGTCGTGCAGTCGGCGCGGCCGCTGCTGATCATCGCCGAGGACATCGAGGGCGAGGCCCTGGCGACCCTGGTGGTGAACAAGCTGCGCGGCGGCCTCAAGGTTGCGGCGGTGAAGGCGCCGGGCTTCGGCGATCGCCGCAAGGCGATGCTCGAGGACATCGCGATCCTGACCGGCGGCCAGGTGATTTCCGAGGATCTCGGGATCAAGCTGGAGAACGTGACCCTGGACATGCTGGGCACGGCAAAGAAGGTCACGATCACGAAGGAAGAGACGACGGTCGTCGACGGCGCCGGCAAGAAGACCGACATCCAGGGCCGCTGCAACCAGATCCGCCAGCAGGTCGAGGACACGACGTCGGACTATGACCGCGAGAAGCTGCAGGAGCGGCTGGCCAAGCTGGCCGGCGGCGTTGCGGTGATCCGGGTCGGTGGCGCCACCGAGATCGAGGTCAAGACCCGCAAGGACTTGGTCGAGGACGCCATGCACGCGACCCGCGCGGCGGTCGAGGAGGGCATTGTCCCCGGCGGCGGCGTGGCGCTGCTCTATGCCACCCGTCAGCTCGACAAGCTGGAAGGGGCGAACCCCGACCAGACCGTCGGCATTGGCATCGTGCGCCGGGCGATTCAGGAGCCGGTCCGGCAGATCGCCGAGAACGCCGGCCGGGACGGTGCCGTCGTCGCCGGCAAGCTGATGGAGCAGAAGGACGCCAACCTCGGCTACGACGCCCAGGGCGACAAGTACACCGACCTCGTGAAGGCCGGCATCATCGATCCGACCAAAGTCGTGCGCACGGCGCTGCAGGACGCGGCCTCGGTCGCCGGCCTGCTGGTCACGACCGAAGCCATGATCGCCGACAAGCCCGAGAAGCCAGGCGCTGGCGCTCCGGCGATGCCCGACATGGGTGGCATGGGCGGCATGGGCGGCATGGGCGGCATGGGCATGTAACGCTCCCCCGCACGACGCACTACGCTATGCTAAGGGCCGCGCCTACCGGGCGCGGCCCTTCCCTTGTTCTTCGGGGCGACATCGGGTGCATCCATGCGGTATTATGGCGCAGTTACATGTGGACTGGTCGTTAACGACTGAATCCACCGTCTGGCCAACGGCTTAGCCCCATTTCTCATTTTGTTCCTCAATGGTCAGCGCGCTGCGCGGCCTCAATGAGCGTCGACTGTTGACGCGCGCCCTCATTTGCACTAGTGAGAACTGCACAGTGAGGGAATCGCCCGTATGAAGGACATCCGCAATGACATTCGAGAGCGTCTGGCCGACGCCAGCAGGCGCCGGGAGACCGTGATGGAACTGGTCAAGGCCGTCGACGTTGAAGTCGAGACGCTGAAGAGGATGATGGACATCGAGAACCAGCGCCAGCAATACGCGAGCGGCTCGTTCTCCCTCACGAGCGGGCTCAACAGACGATCTCTGGCGAGCACGAGTTCGGTTCCTTCCTTCATCGAAGAGG
>CBDHDN010000076.1:0-50950 GCA_965261585.1 Alphaproteobacteria bacterium | reverse complement strand
GTTCGGTGCGTGCCGGTGGCTGGGAAATCCAGGGCGGGTGCTACGATGAATCTGGACGCGCAAAGGAAGTACGGCAGGACCGACATCGCGGTAAGCGTGCTGGGCTTCGGCGGCAACGCGCTCGGCAACCTCTACGATGTCGTCGAGGAGGAAGCGGCACTTGATACCGTGGTCGCCGCCTATGAATCCGGTATCCGGTACTTCGACACTGCGCCGGTCTACGGGCACGGCCTGGGCGAGCACCGCATCGGCTTCGTACTCAGGCGCTATCCGCGCGACAGCTTTAACCTCTCCACCAAGGTTGGCCGCCTGCCGAGGCCCCATGGCAGGGTGGCGCCGCCGCGGCTACCGGCGCACCGCGGCGGTATCTTTGCCGGCGAGCTGCCCTTCGAGGTGGTGCTCGACTACACCTACGATGCCGTCATGCGTTCTTTCGAGGACAGTCTACAGCGGCTCGGCACACACCGCGTCGATATCGCGCTCATTCATGACGTCGATACCTATACCCACCGCGATCAGATCGAGGCGCGGCGCGAGGACGTCCGCCGCGGCGCCCTGCCGGCACTGCAGAAGCTGCGTGACGAAGGGGCGATCCGGGCGTTCAGCGCCGGCGTCAACGAGTGGGAGGCGTGCGAGGCGCTCATGGATATCGGCGACTTCGACAGTTTCCTGCTCGCCCACCGCTACACGCTCATCGAGCAGGAGCCGCTGGATACCTTCCTGCCCCGGTGCGCGGACGAGAACGTCGCCGTGACCATCGGCGCGCCGTTCAGCACCGGCATTCTGGTGACCGGCGCCACGGCCGATGCGCGTTACAACTATCAGCCGGCCCCCGAGGCCGTGAAGGCCCGGGTTGCGGCGATCGAGCGCGTGTGCGATTTGCACGGCGTGCGGCTCGGTGCCGCGGCTCTGCAGTTTTCGCTGGGCCATCCGGCGGTTGTCAACGTCCAATCCCAGGCTCGCGCTCGCGGGCCGAGGTGCTAGCGAACGCGGCGTTGATGGCCGAGCCAATTCCCGAGGCGTTTTGGGCCGATCTCAAGGCTGAGAAGCTATTGCGGTCCGATGCCCCTGTAGCGCACCCGGTTCCTTGGACACAAGTTTGTCTCACGCGGCGGGCCTGATTGAGATCGCGGCGTGCCACGCCTGACGAGCTTGAGCGGGGCTCAGGTAGCCGTTCTTTTCGACGATCCACTGGGCATTGTAGAGTTCGACGAAGTCGCGGACGGCGTCCCGCAGCTGCGCGATGTTGCGGTAGATGCGACCATGGGATGATCTGTTCCTTCAGCGTGCGATTGAACCGCTCGGCGACGCCGTTGGTCTGGGGCTCGGCGACGAAGGCGTAGGACGGCTGGATGCCCCAGAACTTGATCTGGTTGGTGAAGTGGTCCGACAGATACTGGGAGCCGTGATCCATCCGCAAGGCCAGCCCCCGAGCCGCGCCGGCCGCGGTCGAGCCATACAGCCCGGCAAGCCCCATGGAGATCGGCTGCAGGGCGGCGAAGCGGTCGCCGCGCTTGCAGACATGCCCGCCGACACACTCGGCGTTCCAATGCTCGACGGCGGTGAAGATCCAGCCCCCAGCCGTCGTCCACCGTGAACACCCGAACGCCATCGGTGCCCCACATGAGGTTCGGGGCATGAGTGATGATCTCACCGTCATGGGGATTGCCGCCACGGCGGCGGCAGCGATGGGGCGAGAGCAGATTGTTCTCGCGCATCAGGCGGAGCCCCCTGGCCTGGGGAAAACGTGGACGAGCCAAGCTCGCCCGCATTTACCACAGGCCCATCAACAGCAACTTTCTTCTCAAAATTATCGGTCATGTTCCGGTCCTCCTTGGACACTTCGATTAAGCCAATTCTGTGTCCAAGGAAATCGGGTCCGACTCAAATACTTTACTGGTGTGCCGATGCACTGCGGACTGCGGGACAACGTCCCCGATTTCAGACTTTGCGCCCGATCGATCACGCTCGACCCGTTGTCCGAATTCCTCTACTGGCGGATGAATTGGCACACGGAACACCACATGTTCGCGGCCGTTCCTTGCTACAACCTCAAGAAGCTGGCCAAGGTCATCGCGGACGATATGCCAAGGCCCCGAACCCTGGTCGGCGCGTGGCGGGAGATGCGCGATACGTGGCGGAGGCAACAAGAAGATCCAACCTATCAACACGACACGCCACTACCTCGGCGCCCGGACGGCGCATCCGTACGACATGATCCCCTCGCCGCTTCGGTTGGAGATTTGGCGCCAAGAGTACTTGCTTAGTCTGTGCCGATACCGACCATCTCGCCGACGGCCTGCGCCGCGCCGGCTTGACAACCGATTGAACCACAGCGGCACAGAGGCACAGAGGCAGCGCCGTTCCGGGCGTGCTCATCCGTCCGATTGAGCGGGTGGCGTGCACGTCTTTCCCTCTCCCCTCGCGGGAGAGGGAGGGGCCCGTCGCACAAGCGATGGGGGGGTGAGGGGACGCTTCCCTACTCTGCGCCCTCTCTGTGCCTCTGTGGTTCACCCATCTATGCAAACGCCCCTTGTGGCGGAGGGCTGGGGTGCGGGATGTTCACGTGACCACGTTAGCTGGTCCCGCGGAACGAGAGGGGGGAGACAACCGTGAAGATCACGAACGTTCGCGTGCGCAAGCTTACGGGCACGATGGCGACCGACGGCCCGCTGTGGGAGGAGCGGCCGGTCCGGCCGATCGACATCTATCCCGAGCACCGCGCCGATTCTGCGCGCGAGGGCGGCGAGCAGATCGACGACACGCATTTCCGTATCGACCAGTACTTCGCCCAGGTCGAGACCGACGACGGCGTCATTGGCATCGCCGGCCCGATGCGGCTGCCGGTCGCCACCATCGTCGCCGGCCAGATCGCGCCGTTCGTTATCGGCCGCGACCCCGTGGCGACCGAGCTCATCTGGGACCAGCTGCACCGGCTGCTCGTGCACGGCCGCCAGGGCGCGGCGATGATGGCGATCAGCGCGCTGGACTGTGCCCTGTGGGACCTCAAGGGCCGCTGGCTCGGCCAGCCCGTCTATCGCCTCGTCGGCGGCCCGACGCGGCCCGAAGTGCCGGCCTACGCCAGCATGCTGGGCTATGCCGTGCTCGACCTCGGCCTCGTGCGCGAACGCGCGCTTGAGGTCCAGGCCCAGGGCTTTACGGCCCAGAAATGGTTCTTCCGCCACGGGCCGATGAGCGGCCCCGAGGGCCTGAAGCACAACGTCGCCCTGGTCCGCACCTTGCGCGAGGCGCTCGGCGCGGACGACGACATCATGCTCGACTGCTGGCAGGCCATGGACTTCAACTATGTCGTCCGGCTGGCCCACGAGATCGACGAGTACAATCCGCGCTGGCTCGAGGAATGTGCGATGCCGGACCGCGTCGACACATACCGGCGCATCAAGGAAAAGACACCCATTCCGCTCGCCGGCGGCGAGCACGAATACACGCGCTGGGGCTTCAAGCGCTTCATCGACGCCGGCGCCCTGGACATCATCCAACCCGACATCTACTGGTGCGGCGGCCTGTCCGAGACCCTCAAGATCGCCGCCTACGCCACCGTGCACGACCTCATCACGATCCCGCACGGCCACTCGACGCCGGCCACGATCCACGTCTCCGTCACCCAGTCGCCGATCCACACGCCGTATCAGGAATACCTCGTCAAATGGAACGAGGTGAACCAGTACTTTCTGGCGAACCCCCTGCGCCCGATCGCCGGCATGCTGCGCGCGCCCGAGGCGCCGGGCCTCACCATGGACCTCGACCCCGCCAAGATCGAGGCCGAGGAGGAGGTGCGGGTTTAGCCGCCATGCCCCGCATCCTCTTCCTCGGTGTCCGCCGTGCTCGATCAGATCTACCGGGTGCCCCGGCTGCCGGGTGAGCCGGTCAAGATGCACACCCTCGACTACACCGAGGTCGGCGGCGGCATGGCGGCAACCGGCGCGGTGGCGGGCACCAAGCTCGGTGCCCAGGCGACACTGCTGACCCGCGTCGGCGACGATGCCGTCGGCGACACCATCGTCGCCGAGCTGGCGGGCTACGGTGTCGACGTCGGCCATGTCCGGCGGCTGCCGAACCAGCGCTCGATCCGCGCGACCGTGTTGATCGACGACGCCGGCGAGCGGGCGATCATCGCCTACGCACCGAAACTCGACCCCGACCCGGGCTGGCTGCCCCTCGACCTCGTCGCCAGGGTCGACGCGGTCATGGTCGATCAGTACTGGATCGAGGGCTCCCTGGCCGTGCTCGAGGCGGCGGCGCGCCGCGCGATCCCGGCGGTCCTCGACTTCGATCTCTCGCTCGACCCGCGGGCGACCGACCTGATCGCCCTGGCCAGCCACGCCGTGTTCTCAGAGCAGGGGCTGCGCGCCTGGTCCGGCAACGACGACATCGACGCCGGCCTGGCCCAGGCCGCCGAGCAGACCACCGGCCTCGTCGGCGTGACCACCGGGGCGCGCGGCGTCAGCTGGTGGGACGACGGCACGATCCGGCGCATGGCGCCGCCGCCGGTCGAGGCCGTCGACACCCTGGGCGCCGGCGACGTCTTCCACGGCGCCCTCGCCTGTGCCCTCGCCGAAGGCATGGCGGACGCCGCGGCGCTGCGCTTCGCCAACGCCGCCGCGGCGCTCAAATGCACACGGCCCGGCGGCCGCGCCGGCGTCGCCACCCGCGCCGAGGTCGACGCCGTCGTGGCCCAGGATTGGGGCTGAGCCGGACCCACGGAAAAAACCGGCGCCCCGGTGTCGGGGCCGGGCCATCTCCCCCGTCTAATGAGTGACGGTGCGCGGGCGCCGACGATGTTCCGAGCGGTATCCGCAGGCGTCGGACTCCCATGCGCGGTAGGTCGCGCGTCCTTTACCAGGTGAAACCGTGCGCGGTTTCCCTGAAAGTCCGCAGCAGGGACGCCGTGTCGTTGACGCCGCCCTGGGCCCGCACGGCGGCGTCGATGCGCCGCGCGGCATTGTATCCCTGTCCCGCATGGGAAGAGGGCCTGCCGCCGTATTCTCCTTCGTAGGCGGAAACAAACGCCGCCACCGCGGGCAGATCAGCCCTGGCAAAGGGGGACTGGCCGGGCACAAGCAGAGCGACCTTGTTGTCGTCGAGACGCCGCCTGATCGGGGGGCAGCGTCGTTTCGGGTCCGAATGCGGCCACGATGTCGACCTCGCCAAGTGCGGCTAAACGCCCGATCTCGGCCGCGACATCTCCCGTCCCATCGATCACGGTGACATAGACATCGAGGCCGCCGAGGTGGCCGTCCGAGTCTTGGCCGGGGTGGCTGTCCCGTTCCGCTGTCGCCAGCATGAAGCCCTCGAGGATTTGGCGGCCTTGCGCCGACGCGTCGTCCGACGGGGGCATGACGAGAGCGACATCGAAGCGATGGGCGAGCGCTGGATTGATGGTGAGCGCGATCGCCGCGATCATTGCCATGAACAGCAGAACAACCGTCTTCGGGATCAGCATTTCTACCCCACTCTGCAAATACGCAAAGCCGACCGCCGTCACTATATACGGCGATCTTGGTACGACCCCGTGCCTTTCGCACCGGCAACGGTCTTGCCGCCGATATGCGCGCGCCGCCATACTTGGCGGACGTGACGATCGACAAACAGGGACCGACAGCCGATGCAGACCGCCGCGAAACCACCCGTCTGGAAGTACCAGCGCCAGTTCGACTATGGCGACGGCGTTTCGACGGCCGAACGCCGACCCAACCTGCTGACGGATATAGCGCCGCAGCTGCTGAACGACGAGCAGGTGCGGACGTTCCTCGCCAACGGCGTCCTGACGCTCCAGCCCGAGCTGCCGCAGGCGTTTCACCGGGCGCTGTTCGACAAGTTCGTCACCCTGATCGGCGAGGACAACGACGACAACCCCGGCAACAACCTGCTGCCGATCGTGCCCGAGCTGCAGCTCGTCTACGACGATGCGGTGATCAAGGGCGCGCTGACCAGCGTGCTGGGCGACGGCTATATGATGCATCCGCACCGCGTGCTGCACGACAACCCGCCCGGCAGCGCCGAACGCCTCGCTGGCGCTCGCCCGCCTCGGTCCGGCCGCGGCCCCGGCCGTCGACGCTCTGGTCGAATCCCTGCGCGACGGCAATCGCTACACCATGGGCTACGCCGTCGAGGCGCTCGAGCGCATCGGTACCCCTGTGGCCAACCGCGCCCTGATCCGGTTCCTGAAGATCGCCCGTTGGTGCCCGCTGACGACCAACGAGAGCCTGTTCTAACCAACCCCATCGTCATCCTCGGCCTTGTGCAGCCTTGCGCCGAGGATCCATGGTCCCTGACCCCGGAACCTTATTGGCGGCTACGCAGGCACCAACCGTCTCTACCCTTTCGGCATCAACGCACGATGAGGGCGATCCTCGGCACAAGGCTGTGAAGAACAGAACGGAACGCTCATCCGCCTGCGCCGCCGTCCGCCGGTGCAGCCAAAAAACTCGGCTCGTAGGTTGGCGGTCGAGCGCTTGTCGATGCTCGTGAAGTGCGCGTCCGGCCAAGCGGCGATACTTGTTGGTACCAATTATAAAACTAGTGTGAAGAAATAGCCCTTCCCAGTAGGCGAAACGCTTCATAAATCATCCCCAACCGTGCATGCCATGTTATTTTATAACTTATAGATACAGATTGATCCCCATTTCTCGCCATAATGTCGAAGCGATATTTGTGCCCGATTACGTCGTATAGATGAATCGAAAAGTCCTTTTCCCGATCCCTGTAAACTGCAATGGGCCTATCATGCTCGGAATCGAGACTCCTTCCCGAGTATGCGAAAAAATCGTCGCTATACCTTTCCTTCGCGAAGACGTAGAGTGTCTTACTTGTGCCTGCCTCTATCAAGCATTCTTTCTCCAGATCATTCGAGCCGTCTTTACGCCACATTAGACATTGTCCGACGAATTCTTTCAATTCTGGATCATATAGCCTTGCCTCCCTAATCTTCGCGGTCCCACGGCTCGCTTTCATACCGAGAAATGTCGGTTTGTTCGTAATAGTCATGGAAGATGCCATTATATCTTTATCTGGAACCCCAATTCCACCAGAGCCGCCACCCGTTCCAACCAGATTGGGCCTGCCCGTTCGTAATCCGAGCACAAAAAAGACAGAGGCCACGGTTATAGCGAGCAACGTTCCTACTATTATGGTGAGCGCATCACTCGATAAATCCATCGCTCTATCTCCAGTCCAATATCGTGGCAGGCCCATGCCTAGCGTCCGACTTGATATGAAGGCGCTGGCTTGTCTTTCTGTGGTGGCCCCGGCGGTGGACGTATTATACACTCGGTCGAACAATTCGGCTCTCGACTAATCTGCAACATACGAGTGCTCTTGGACGTCGCTTGCTAGGACAGGCCCCGAGACCCTGCTCAATCCGGCGCAGTCAGAAACTCCGCTCGCAAGTCAACAGGCGCGGCCACGACGCCGCGGCGGCCCCTCCGACGAGGACCTGTTCTGAGCGACGGGGTTGGGCGGCGAATCGACCACCCACTCCTCGTCATCCTCTGCCTTCCGCCGAGGACCATTCAGCCGCCCACGCAAGCGCTGCAAGAGATGAACACCGGCCTCGATCACCGTCGACTGCGTCACAACGGGCCATGGATCCTCGGCACAAGGCTGCACAAGGCCGATGGCGACAAAAGACGGGGCTTGCCCTACGCCCACTCCCTTTGTGGGCGCTCAGTGCGCGGTCCAGCCGCCGTCGACCGGCAGTGCCGCGCCGGTGATCGAGTCGGCCCCATCGCCGCTGAGAAACACGGCCAGCGCGCCCAGCTCGTCCAGGCCGACGAACCGCCGCGTCGGCTGCTCGCCCAGCATGACGTCCCGGACCACCGCGTCCTCGGGGATGCCGCGCGCCTTGGCCTGGTCGGCGATCTGGCCCTCGACCAGCGGCGTCCACACATAGCCCGGGCAGATCGCGTTCACGGTGATGCCGGCCTCTGCGACCTCCAGCGCCACCGCCTTGGTCAGGCCGACGAGGCCATGCTTGGCGGCGACGTAGGCCGACTTGAACGGCGAGGCGACGAGGCCGTGGGCCGAGGCGATGTTGATGATCCGGCCCCGCCCGCGCGCCTTCATCCCGGGCACGGCGGCGCGGATCGTATGGAATGCGGCCGACAGATTGACGGCGATGATTGCATCCCACTTGGCCGGAGGGAGATCGTCGACCGGCGCCACGTGCTGGATGCCGGCGTTGTTGACCAGAATGTCGACGCTGCCGAGCTGTTCAACGGCAGTCGCCACCATCGCCGCAATCTCGTCCGGCCGCGTCATGTCGGCTGCGGAATAGGCGACTTCGACGCCATGCTCGGCGGCCAGCTCGGCGCGCGTGCGCTCGATCTCGCCCGCGTCGCCGAGCCCGTTCAGCATGATCTTGCAGCCGGCCTCGGCCAGGCTCCGGGCAATCGCCAGCCCGATGCCGCCGGTCGACCCGGTGACGATCGCAGCCTTGTCCTTCAGCATGTCCGCCGCCTCTGTGACGTTCGTTCACACAGATAGCGACGGGTACCCCAGTTGCAACCGACCGGGTTGTCCCGTGGCGCGCGCCGCTGGTCAGGCCTCGCCGTCAACCAGGCACTGCCGCAGGGCGAATTGCAGCAGAGCGTCGGTGCGCACGACCTCGAAGGCGCGGCCGTCGCGGCAATGCGCACGGCCGGTGACCGTCTGTCGACCGTCGGTCAGCGTGACCCGTAGGTTGGTAGGGTATCCGAGCTCGCAACGCTGCTCGTTGTGCAACTGCCAGCGCAGCGGCACCTCCCAGAAGTTTTGTGCCGAAGCCGCCTGGGCGCCGAACACGGCGAAACCCGCCATTGCGATCAGGATCGTTCGAACAAACATGGCTCAATCCTCCATGGCTCACCGATACTGATGCCTCCTTGGGCCAGCCAAATACGCCGATGCCCGCCTGCGCGGCGACCGCCGCAGGCGCGGCCAGCGCTTCGGCCAGCATGCGTGATGACGCCACGTTCATGGGTCATCCTCGCCAGGAACGCCGGCCGTGTCCACCGCGGCGAACGGCACCGCGACGGGTACTTGCGTATCGGTCAGGCCGATCCCTATGCTCGCGACACGCGTAGGGGAGGGGACCCTCGTCATGATGCTGCCGCAGCCGCTGGAAAACGTGGGAATCAGGGGCCGGTCGGCGCTCTATGCAGGGTGCGGCCACTTGCCTCAGGCCCATTGCCGGCGTCGCCGGCCCCGCGGCCCTGGCCGAACCGGGACGCGTTAGCGGCGATGCCCATCACGATCGCGATCGGCGGCTACCAGCCGCCGCGCTCGGTCCACAGCCGCGCCATCGGCCTGCTCGCGGCCAACCTGCGGGCGCGCCTCGGCGAAGCGGTCGAGACCGTGGTCGAGCCTAACGTCGTCGCGGGCGGCCGCAAGGCGGCCGACCTGCTCGACATGGTGGCGTCGGGCACGCTCACGCTCTGCTACTTCTCGACCAGCTATTTGAGCAAGTGGGTGCCGGCCATGGCGCTGCTCGACGTCCCGTTCCTCCATACCGAGCGGGCGGCGCTGTTTGCCGCGCTCGACGGCGCCGCGGGTGCCGTGCTGGCCGACCGGCTCGCCGCGGCGGCCGGCCTGCGCCCCCTGGCCTATTGGGACAACGGATTCCGCCACCTGACGAACCGCGTGCGGCCGCTGCGCCGGCCCGCGGATTGCCGGGGTCTGCGCATCCGCACCCTCGACAGCCCGGTGCATCAGACGGTCTTTCGGTGCCTCGGTTTTGAGCCCGTCGTGCTCGATGTCAAGGATCTCGGGCCGGCTGTTGCCGCCGGCACCGTCGACGCCCAGGAGAACCCGCTCACGAACATCTTCAACTTCGGTATTCACGAGCACCATCGCTTCGTGACGCTGTCCGGACACGTGCTCGGCGTCGCCGCGTTGCTGTGCAATGCCGCCATAGACGAGGGCTGGCCGGCCGCGGTCCGCGCCGCCGTGCGCGCCGCCGCGGCCGATGTCACGACCGCCCAGCGCGCCATGGCGGCGGCCGAGGACGCGGCGGTCCTGGAAAGCCTTGGGCCCGTGACCGAGATCACCCGGCTGGATGCCGCGGACCTGGCAGCGTTCCGCGCCGCCGTCGCCCCCGTCGTCGAGGACCTGCGCCGCCGCCACGGCGACGATCCGGCGTTGGCCCAGCTGTGGGGCTCGTAGAAAGCCGAGGCATGGTGGACCGGATGCCGGCGGTTCACGCTTCCAAGAAGGCGGGCACTACCCCGGGATCTGGTCGAATATATGGCCGGCGTTGGGACCGCTCAGGCTCTGGATGATGTGGCCCGCGCCGGGCACGACCTCGAAATAGACGTCGACGCCGGCGCCCTCGAGCCGCTCGCGCGCCGTCTGCATGGGCTGCAACCAGCCGACGTCGTTGGCGCCGACGAACATGTTGACCTTGACGCCGCGCAGCCCGTCGACCGCCCGCAGGTCCGCCTCTGCCGGCGGAAAGCCCGGCACGACGGTCACCGAATGGAACCGCTCCGGATGCGTCGTTGCGACGCGGAAGGCGCTGAGGCCGCCGTTGCTGACGCCGGCGAGGTGGAACTTGCCACCGGCGACGTTGTAGGTCTCGGCGAGCCGCTGCATGAACGCCGGCAGATGACGCTCGGCGCCGCGGAAAAACAGCGTGCCGCCGGGCGCGGCGGGGCTGACGACGACGTAGTTGCGCCGCGTCCCCTCATCCTCCCAATAGGCGTTGAGGCCGGCCGTGACCATGCTGCGGTCCTGCCCGCCCGGCGGCAACGCCAGGACGACCGAGTAGCTGCGGTCGGCCTGATAGCCGGCGGGCAGGGCGACGGCATAAGTGAGCTCGGTGCCGTCGGCGAGCGTCATGGTCTGGAACTCGGCCGCCACGGCAGCCTGGCCCGTGACGATCAGCGCCACCGCCGCCAGCATCATCTTCAACGCGGTCATCAGCGTGCTCCGTCCCATGGCCGACGAGCCGGCATCATAGGGGCGCCACGCCACCGGCAGCCATTCAAGCCGCCGTGACTATCGCGGGGCGATGGTCGGCACCGACCGCCGCCGCCACATCGGCGAAGCCGTCGCGTGCCAGGCAGGCCGCCAGCTCGGCCTTGATGCGGCCGATCAGGCCCGGTCCCCGATAGACCAGCGCCGTGTACAGCTGCACCAACTCGGCGCCGGCGCGGATCCGCGCATAGGCGTCGGCGCCGCTGGCGATGCCGCCGACGCCGACCAGCGGCAGTCGCCCCTGGGTCCGCTCGTAGACCTGACGCAGCATGGCGAGCGCGCGCTCCCGCAGCGGCGCGCCGGATAGGCCGCCGCGCTCCCCCCGGTGCCGGCCGCGCAGGGTCGCCGGCCGCGCCGTCGTCGTGTTGCAGACGACTATGCCGTCGATGCCCGCGCCGAGGATCGTGTCGACGAGGGTATCGAGGGCCGGCGCCTCGATGTCCGGCGACAGCTTCACGACGAGCGGCGTCGCCGCCGCGTCGACGGCGGCGCGCGCTAGCTTGAGCCGGCCGAGCAGATCGGCCAGCGGCTGCGGCGCCAGGAACAGCTGCCCATTGGCCGTGTTCGGGCACGACACGTCGATGGTCAGGAAATCGGCCAGCGGCGCGCACGCGCGCGCAAGCGTCCCGAAGTCCGCCGCCGGGTCGGCGCTGTCCGTATTGCTGGCCAGGTTGACGCCGACGCGGCCGCGCCGCCGTTCACGTGCCGCCAGCCGGGCGGCAACGGCGTCGAGGCCGTCGTTGTTGAAGCCCATGCGGTTGATCAACGCCCGGTTCCCGCGCACGCGGAACAGCCGCGGCTTCGGGCTGCCGCGCTGCGGCAGTGGCGTAATGCCACCGACCTCGATGAACCCGGCGCCCAGGCCGAGGGCGCCGTCGATGGCGATGGCCCGCTTGTCGAAACCGGCGGCGATGCCGATCGGGTTGGCGAAGTCGGTGTTCCACAGCCGCGTCGCCAGCGCCGGACGGTCGTCGGCGCGGCGCTTCGGCCCCAACCCATGGCGCAGCGCCCACAGCGCCGCCGCGTGCGCCGTCTCCGGCGGCAGCCGGCGCAGCGCCGCGGTGGCGATGTCGTAGGCGTCGGTCACGGGCGGACTCGCAAGGCCATCGCGGCATGCAATAGCACGACCGCGGCGCGGCCAGCCATGCGATATGGTCCACCGCGATGACGTACACCGCACGCAGCTCCCTGGGCGTCGCCATCGGCGGCCTCATCGCCCTCGCCGCGGCGATGGGCATCGGCCGTTTCGTCTACACGCCGGTCCTGCCGTTCATGCTGGACGCGCTGGGCCTGACGAAGGCCGAGGCCGGCATGATCGCGTCGGCCAATTTCCTCGGCTACCTCGTGGGTGCGCTGGCCGCGGCGGCGGCGCTGCCCGGCAGCCGGCGCGCCTGGCTCGCTTGTTGCCGTCGCCTGGCTGATCCCGCGTGGTGGCGCTACGGCGGGACGCCCGGTGGCGGCCGCAGACGCCGGGGTCGACCGCCGGCTGGTGGCGCTCATCGTCGCCTACGGCCTGTTCGGTTTCGGCTACGTGATCACGGCGACGTTCATCTCGACGCTGGTCAGCGGCGCGCCCGCGCTGCGGTCGGTGGAGCCGCTGGTCTGGCCCGTCGTCGGCCTGGCAGCCGCGCCGTCCGTGGCGTTGTGGACCTGGCTCGGGCGGCGCTGGGGCAGCGCCCGCGCGTTCGCGATGGCCTGCGTCGTCGAGGGCGTCGGCGTGGCGCTGAGCGTGCTGAGCGTGAGCCCGGCAGCCGTCATTGTCGCCGCGGCGCTGCTCGGCGGCACGTTCATGGGCATCACCGCCCTGGGCCTCGTGCACGCGCGGGCCCTGTCGCGCGGCGATCCGCGGCGCAGCCTCGCCCCGATGACCGGCGCCTTCGGCCTCGGCCAGATGATCGGCCCGACCTTCGCCGGCTTCGCCTACGACGCCGGCGGCAGCCTCGTGGCGCCGTCCCTCGTGGCCGCGGCGGCCCTCGGCGTCGCCGCCATGCTGGTCACGGCGCCGCTCGCCGGCCGCGCCACGGGGTAGGCGGGCCCTACCAGTCGAAGATCCCGCGCGTCGCCGGACGCTCGATCGTTCCTGGCTGCAGCACGGGATAGAGGCTGTGCACCGCCGCCGCCGACAGCGCGTCGAGGCTGCCGGCGGCGGCGATGAAGCGGTCGCGCTCCCCCGCATCGAGTCGTGCCCCTGCCAGGGCGTCGAACTTGGCGACATAGTCGGCCCGGCCCCACGGTCGCGCGCCGTTGGGGTGCGCGTCGGCGACGGCCTTCTCGCCGCGCACGACCGTGCCGTCGGTCAGTCGGACCTCCACGCGCCCACCGAATACGCGCACCGCCGGGTCGGCCGCGTGGTATCGCTTCGTCCAGGTTGGGTCTTCGACCGTCGTGATGCGCCGCATCAAATCGACCGTCGACGGCCCGACCGGGCGGGTCGGCGGATAGCTCGTTTCGTGGTGCCAGGCGCCGTCTTCCAGCGCGACGGCCAGGATGTACATGATCGAGTGGTCCAGGGTCTCGCGGCTGGCGGCCGGGTCGGTTTTCTGGGGATCGTTGGCGCCGCTGCCGATCACGGTGTGGGTGTGGTGGCTGGTGTGCGGCGTGATCGTCTCGACTTGCGCCAACTCGATGCGTCCCCGCAGCGCCAGCGCCAGGTCGATGATCGCCTGGGCCTGGTACTCGGCCGAGTGGGCCTTGGTATAGGTCTCGAGGATGTCGTGGGGCGGCTCGCCGGGGTCGGGCAGGGCGACCGTGTAGGCCGCTTCGGGTCCGGCCAGCAGCCAGGCGATGACGGAGTCCTCGCCCTCGTAGATCGGGTTTGGCGCCGCTTCGCCGCGCAGCGCCCGGTCGACCGCCTCGATCGCCAGCTTCGCGGCGTGGGCCGGCGCATAGGCCTTCCACGACGTGATCTCGCCCTTGCGTGACTGCCGCGTCGTGATCGAGACGTGCACGGCTTGGTCGATCGCCCGCGCGCAGGTCTCGACCGGCAGGTCCATGAGAGCGCCGAGGCCGGCGGCCACGGCCGGGGCCAGGTGGGCGATGTGGTCGATCTTGTGCCGATGCAGGCAGATCGCCTTTACCAGCGCGACTTGCACCTCGTAGGCGACGGCGATGGCGCGGACCAGCGCCGCGCCGTCGCGGCCGCACTGCTGGGCGACGGCGACGAGGGGCGGGATCGTGTCGCCGGGATGGGCGTAGTCGGCGGCCAGAAACGTGTCGTGGAAGTCGAGCTCGCGCACGGCGGTGCCGTTGGCCCAGGCCGCCCACTCGGCGTGCACGGCCTGGTCGGCCGGCAGGCCGATCAGCGTGCCGCTGCCTGGCCGGGCGTGTGCCAGCGCCTGGGCCCGTGCCGCGGCGACCGGGCGCCGGTCGATCGCCGCCAGCGCCACGGCGACGTCGTCGATGACCCGGCTGGCGACCATCTTGGCGACCGCCGGCTCGATCGGCGGGCCGGACGCGGCGAATGCGGCGAGGTGCCAGGCCAGCTGCGCCTCGCGCGGCAGGCGCGCCGCGGACGGGTGCACCCGGACGGTGTGCTCAATCACTGGCGTCGTCGCCGGTCGGCAGCACGCTCGCCGCGATCGAGGAATGGAGCGCCTCGAATTCGTGATAGGCGATCAGGTCGTAGAGCTCGGCGCGGCTCTGCATCTGGCGAAGCCGACCTTCGGTGCCGCCGTGTTCGCGGATATGGGCGTAAAGATCCGCGATTGCCTTCGCGGCGACGCGCAGCGAGGAGACCGGCCAGATCACGATCTTGCAGCCGAATGCCGCGAACTCCGCCGCCGTGAAATGGGGCGTGCGGCCGAACTCGGTCATGTTGGCGAGCAGCGGCGCGTCGATTGCCGCAGCGACAGCACGGAAAGCGTCGGCGCTGGTCAGCGCCTCGGGAAAGACGACGTCGGCGCCGGCGGCGACGTAGGCGCGGGCGCGGGCGATGGCGCCGTCCAGGCCCTCGGCCGCCGCGTCGGTGCGTGCGACGATCAGGGCATGGGACCGGGCGCGGCGCGCGGCGGCGATCTTGGCCGCCATATCCGCGGTCGCGATCAGCCGCTTGTCGCTGAGGTGGCCGCACTTCTTCGGCAGCACCTGGTCCTCGATCTGGATCGCCGCGGCGCCGGCGGCCTCGAGCTCGCGCACGGCGCGCATCACGTTCAGGGCCTCGCCAAAGCCGGTGTCGGCGTCGACGATCACGGGCAGGTCGGTTGCCCGCGCGAGCGCCCGGGTCGCCGCCGTCAGCTCCTCGAGCGTCAGTACGCCCAGATCGGGCAGGCCCATGCTCGCGGTCAACGCGCCGCCGGAGAGATAAAGCGCCTCGAAGCCGGCGCGCTTGGCGGCGAGGCCGGCGAGCGCATTGTGGGCGCCCGGCACCTGGAGGATCTGCGGGCGTTCCAACAGCGCCGCGAGCCGGGCCCCGGCCGGCCGCGCGTCGCGCCCGCCGGCCTCGAGCCAGGTCATCGGCTCAACCGCCTTCGCCGGCGGTCACGGTGCTGCGCCGCCCGCGGAAGAAGTTGACCACCGGCATGGCGATGATGATCGCGGTGACGATCATGATGGTCAGCGCGATCGGCCGCTCCCACAGGAACGAGATCGAGCCGTCGTTGATGATCAGCGCACGCCTGAGGTTCGCCTCCATGATGCGGCCGAGCACGAAGGCCAGGATCATCGGCGCCATCGGGAAGTTCAAGAGCCGCAGCACGACGGCGATCAGCGCCACGACGACCATCATGTGGATGTCGAACGTGTTGAACGACACCAAATACACGCCGACCAGCGAGAAGAAGATGATCAGCGGCACCAACAACTGCCGCGGCAGCGCCAGCAACCGGGCGATATACGGGATCAGCGGCAGGTTGAGGACCAGCAGGATGACGTTGCCGATGTACATCGAGATGATGACCGACCAGAACACCTCGGGCCGGTCCAGGAACAGCCGCGGGCCGGGTTGCACGCCGAACGAGATCAGCGCCCCCAGCATCACCGCCGTGGTGCCGGAGCCGGGAATGCCCAGGGTCAGCATCGGCACGAACGAGCCCGAGGCGGCGGCGTTGTTGGCCGTCTCCGGCGCCGCCAGGCCGCGGATCGAGCCCTTGCCGAACTCGGCCTTCTTGTCGCGCGGCGCAATGTTGCGCTCCATGCCATAGGCCAGGAACGAGGCGATCGTCGCACCGGCGCCGGGCAGCACGCCGATGAAGAAGCCGAGGATCGACGAGCGGCCGATCACCGGGACCATCTCCTTGACCTCGGCCTTGTCGAGTTTCAGCGTGCCCAGGCTGCCTTTGGTCGCGGCGCGCGCCTTGCCGGCGATGTCCTCGGCCTTGAGCACGTTCATCAGGGCTTCCGAGAGCGCGAACGTCGCCATCGCCAGCAGCAGGAACGGGATGCCGTCCAATAAATCGATGCTGCCGAACGTGAAGCGGGTGATGTCCGACGACACGTCCTGGCCGACCGTCGCCAGCATCAGGCCGATGATCGCCATCATCGTCGCCTTGAGGAACTGGCCACGCCCGGCGAACGCCGATACCGCCGTCAGGCCCAGCACCATCAGCGCGAAATAGTCGGACGACTGGAAGCTCAGCGCGACGACCGCCAGCGACGGCGCGGCAATCAACAGCAGGACCGCCGCGATCGTGCCGCCGGCGAAGGACGAGTAGGCGGCGATCGCCAGCGCCTTGCCGGCCATGCCCTTGCGCGCCATCGGATAGCCGTCGAACGCCGTCGCGACGGTGCCGGCGACGCCCGGCGCGTTGATCAGGATCGACGAGGTCGAGCCGCCGAAGATGGCGCCGTAGTAAACGCCGGCCATCAGGATCAGCCCCGTCGCCGGGTCGAAGCCGGTCGTTATCGGGATCATCAGGGCGATCGCCGAGATCGGGCCGAGGCCCGGCAGCATGCCGATGAACGTGCCGGCGAAGACGCCGACGAACACCATCAGCAAGTTGATCGGCACCAACGCCGTCGTGATGCCGGTGATCAGGCCCTCGATCATGAGATGATCCCCAGCGCCTGCAGCACCGGGTCGGTGATGTAGATGCCGAGCACGTCGTGCAGGAGAAACTGGAATGTGGCAACGATCGGGCTCGGCGCCGCCGCCAGGACCAGCCAGCGCCGCTCACCCAGGATCAGGAATCCGGCGAGCAGGAATACGGATGTCGAGACGAAAAAGCCGACGCTCTTGATCGTTAGGCCGTAGAGGATCATAAGCACGAGCAGCGGGACGACGTGGCGCCAGTCCAGGGCGCGGATCGTCGCAGCATCGGCGCTCTCGGTGTCACGCGACGGCAGGACGACGATCAGGAACGCGATGATACTGCCGAACCAGGCGAGCACCGTCGGGAACGTGCGCGCCGTGAACGGCTCGTTCGCGCCGCCGAAATAAAGCTCGATATTGCCGGCCAAGAGGCCGTAGGCGATGCAAAAGGCGAGGAAGACCAGGCCGGCGATGCGATCGAGTGTCAGCGTCATCGGTCCAGTCTCCCCCACATGCCGCGAGTGCGTTTAGAGCCGGGTTTGACAGAAGCGTGGGTCGCCGAGCCGCCGGCCCCCATGCTTCGACAAGCTCAGCATGAGGGCCTCACCCTGAGCCTGTCGAAGGGTGAGGCCCTCACGTTGCTCGAAGCGGATATTACCGCACGGTCTCGATGCCGAGCTTGTCGAACAGGCCCTTCATGGCGACTTCCTGCTCTTCCAGGAAGGCCACGAAGTCGGCCCGGCCACGGTAGATGTTGATCCACGCGTTACGCGCGCGCACCGCTTCCCAGGCGTCGGTCTTGTGCATTTCCTCGAGCACCGCCGCGTAGGAATCGGCGACGTCGTCGGCCAGCCCGGGCGGGCCGAAGAAGCCGCGCCAGTTGACGAACTCGACGTCGAAGCCCTGCTCCTTCAGGGTCGGCACGTCCGGCGCGTCGCCGACACGCTCCGACGCCGTGATGCCGACGATGCGGACCTGACCGGCGCGCTGCTGCTCGAGCATCTCGCCAAGTCCGCTCGACAGCAGCTGGGTCTCGCCCGACAGCAGCCCGGCAAGCGCCTCGCCGCCGGCGTCGTAGGGCACATAGCCAACGGTGTTGGGGTCGGCGCCAGCCGCCTGGAACGCCAGCGCGACGACCAGATGGTCCATGCCGCCGCGGACCGAGCCGCCGGCGACCTTCACCGAGCGCGGGTCGGCCGCGTAGGCCGCGGCCACGTCGGCGAACGACTGGAACGGCGAGTCGGCGGCCACGGCGAAGGCGCCGAAGTCGCCCTGTACGGCGGCGATCGGCGTCAGGTCGCGGAACGACTGCGGGAAGGTGCCCCTGAGCGAGCGCATGATGATCGGCGTCGAATTGGCCATCAGCGTGGTCTTGCGCTGGCCGGCGGTCTCGATCATGTAGGCGATGGCCTTGCCGCCGCCGCCCGACATGTTCTCGAACGAGGCGTTGCCGATGAGGCCCGACGTGGTCAGCGCCTCGCCGGTGCCGCGGGCGATGCCGTCCCAGCCGCCACCGACGCCGCCCGGCGCTATGAAGTGCAGCTGGTCGATCTCCTGGGCCTGCCCGGCGCCGGCCAGGCCGATCGCCAGGGTCGCCCCGGCGGCCGCGCCGATGAACAGGCGCCGCGATAAGGTGGTTCGCATATCGATTCTCCTTTGGTGGTTGGTTGTCGGGGGTGGTTAGCCGTCAGGATTGACGCCCTGGGGCAGTCGCCCGCCCAGGGCACGATGCCAGTCGCGCAGAAACTTCTGCCGCTTGACTTGGTCGAGGAACACCAGCAGCCCCGGGCCGATCCGGATCGGCCGCAGGTTCGCGTCCGGCCGCGCCCGCAGGGCGGCGGCCGTGACGTCGCCGGTGACCCGCGGGTGGATCGAATAGAGCCGGGACTCGGTGGCGATGATCTCCTGTCCCGGCACGGACAGCAGGAAATCCATGAACGCCCGTGCGGCCGCCGTGTTTCGCGCGTTCTTCGGAATGAACGCGATGCGCGAGGTAACCAGTGTGTAGTCCGACGGCAGGATGATGCCGATGTCGGGATTGGCGCCGGCGCGCGCCAGGGCGTAGGAGCCGACCAGGTTGTAGCCGATCAGGAACTGGCCGGAGGCGATGCGGTCGAGGATCGCCGCGGTGTTGGAGTACAGCTTGACGCCGCTCACGCCGAAGCGCGAGGCCAGGTGCCAGATCGACTGGGACTGTTTCGAATCCTGGGTCGCCAGCAGGAAGCCAAGGCCGCTGCGTTCGGGATCATATGTCGCGATCTTGCCGAAATACGCCTCGGGCTTCTCTTCCAGCAGCCGGATCAGGTCGAACCGGCTGTGCGGCACCTCGGCCTCGGGCACCAGCGCCTTGTTGTAGACGATCACCGCCGGCTCGAACGTGAAACCGAACGCCTCGTCGCGCCAGTTCGCCCAGGCCGGCAGCTCGTCGCTGGCCGGCGGCGCATAGCGCAGGGCGTAGCCGTCGTTGACTAGCTTGATCTGCAGGTCCATGGCCGAGCTGAGCATCAAATCGGCGGTAGCGGCGGCAGCCCGGGTCTCCTCGAGGTAGCGGTCGTAGAGCTCGAGGCTGTTGAGCTCGTGATACGTGACGGCGGTGCCGCGATGGGCGCGCTGATAGCCGGTGATCAGCGGCTCCGCCTGGGCGATGTCGGTCGTGCTGTAGATGACCAGTGTGTCGGTGGGGGCCGCCTCACCGGCCGGGGCGGGGTACTGCACGACCTCGGCGCGGGCTGCCAACGGCAGCAGCAGCAAGGCGAACAGAGCGCACGTGAGGCGCAAGCGATTCCTCCCCGTCAACCTGACTTGGGCCTTCAGGCCCTTGCTCTTCGCCAAGATTTGGCGCGCTCAGGCTGAGTCTACAAATTCACTTGCTGTCAACATACGCGGCGAACCTGTCATCAACCTTTCAAGATTGTACCACTTCTGGGTCCTGGCAGCGATTGCCGCTATCATGTCCGGATGGAGTAGTCGATGCGGGTTCTCTTGGTCGAAGACGATAGCGGACTGGCCGACGGCGTGCTGCGCGGGTTGAAGCAAACGGGCTATGCCGCCGATTGGATCGCCGATGGCGAGGAGGCCGACGGCGTGCTGGCGACCCAGGCCTATGACCTGGTGATCCTCGATTTGACGCTGCCGAAGCTGGACGGCCTGGAAGTCCTGCGCCGCCTGCGGGCCCGGGCGGACCGCACGCCGGTACTCGTGCTGTCCGCCCGCGGCGGCCTTGAGCAGCGGGTGAGGGGCCTCGATCATGGCGCCGACGACTATCTGACGAAGCCGTTCGAGCTCAGTGAGTTGGAGGCGCGCGT
Organism: Alphaproteobacteria bacterium; assembly: GCA_965261585.1. Taxonomy (GTDB): domain Bacteria; phylum Pseudomonadota; class Alphaproteobacteria; order UBA6615; family UBA6615; genus CBDHDN01. Next base: position 30,706 of record CBDHDN010000076.1, on the reverse strand, counting down.
CCGCGCCCTGCTGCGGCGCGGCCAGGGCGGCGGCTCGCCGGACATCGTGCATGGCGCGCTGACCCTCGACACGGTCGGCCGTCGCGTCACGCTTGGCGGTGAGCCCCTGGAGCTGCCGCGGCGCGAGCTCAGTCTGTTGGAGATCCTGCTCGCCAACATCGGCCGCGTCGTCAGCAAGGAGCAGATCGCCGACTAGCTGTTCGGCTTCGACGAGCCCGCCGGCCCGAACGCGATCGAGCTTTACATCCATCGCCTGCGTCGCCGCCTGGGTCCGGCCGACATTTCGATCCGCACCGTGCGCGGCCTCGGCTACATGCTCGAGGGCGAATGAGCGTCCGCAGCTGGTCCCTCAGGCGCCGTCTGCTGGCCTGGCTCGTGCTGCCGCTGCTCGTGCTGTCGGCGGTCATGCTGGTGGAGGCGTTCGTGCGCGCCCGCGACGCGGCCGGCCAGACATTATTCGTTCCGAGCAAGTTCTGAACGGAGGCGTTCGTGCGCGCCCGCGACGCGGCCGACAGTGCCTATGACCGCCTGCTGCTGGCCTCGGCGCTGGCCATCGCCGACCGTGTCGTCGTCGAGGGCGGCGAGCTCGACGTCGACCTGCCCTATGTCGCGCTGGAGATGCTGTCCTCGACCGCCCAGGACCGCGTCTTCTACCGCGTCACAGGTCCCGGCGAGACGTTCGTCACGGGCTATAGCGATCTGCCGGTGCTGCCCCTCGAAAACGGCCTCGCCGCCGACGAGCCGGTCTTCTACGACGCCGCCTATCGCGGCGAGCAGGTGCGGGTCGCGATCCTGCCGCGCCGCGTCTCCGAGGCCGGGGTCAGCGGCATGTTCCTCGTTCAGGTGGCACAGACGCGCGGCGAGCGCGACCGTCTAACGCGTGAGCTGGTCGTCGGCTCGGCAACGCGGTTCGCGTTGCTCCTGGCCGTGGTCGCGCTGGTCGGCTGGTTCGCGATCAGCCGCGGCCTGGCGCCGCTGGCCCGGTTGGAGGGCGCGATCCGGGCGCGCTCGCGCACCGATCTGAGCCCGCTCGAGCAGGAGGTGCCGAGCGAGGTGCGCCACCTCGTCGGTGTGATCAACCAGCTGCTCGGCCGACTCGGCACCAACATCGACGCCATGCAGCGCTTCGTTGCCGACGCTTCGCACCAGCTGCGCACGCCGCTTGCCGCCCTGAAGACCCAGACGGAGCTGGCACTGCGCGAGGACGATCCCCAAGCCGTGCGTAGCGAGCTGACGCGCGTTCATGCCAGCACCCGACGGACCAGCCGCCTCGCCAACCAGCTGCTCAGCCTGGCGCGTGTCGCCAACGGCGCCGGGGCGACGTTGCCGAGCGAGCCGGTCGACCTCGGCGCGATCGGCCGTCGGGTCGCCGCCGACCGCGTCGGCGACGCCATGCAGCGCGGCATCGATCTCGGTTTCGAATGTGCGGCGGAGTGCAGCTCGCTGATCGGCGACCCGACGCTGATCGAGGAGCTCGTGCGCAATCTGGTCGACAACGCCCTGCGCTACTGCCCCACGGGCGCGCGCGTCACCCTGCGCGTGCGCGGCGCGGGCGACGCGGTCGTCCTGGAGGTCGAGGACGATGGCCCCGGCATCCCGGCCGCGGCGCGGGCCCGCGTCTTCGAGCGTTTCTATCGCCTGCCCGGCGCCCCGACCGAAGGCTGCGGCCTCGGCCTGGCCATCGTCCGTGAGGTCGCCGAGAGCCACGGCGGCACCGTCACGCTGGGGGAGGGGGAGGGCGGCCGCGGCCTGAACGTGCGCGTCGCGTTTCCCCTGGCTGCCCATGGGGGCGACAGCGCACCCGGCCCGCATGCTTCGACAGGCTCAGCATGAGGCTTTGTCCCGATCCCTCCTGCACTCGACAAGTCACCCATGAGAATGAGGCCACCGTGAGCTTCCTCATCCCGAGCCTGCCGAGGAACGAAGGGTGGGGCCACCGCGCCCGAACATGCGAGTTGCATTTGAACGCCGCCCGACTTTAACTCGGCCCTCCCCGCAGCCGACATCGAGGCACCTCGGTCGGTCATGAAGCACGTCGTCGCTGCAGGCTTAGCGCTGGCCATCGCTGCCGCCTGGCAACCGGCGGCGCGTGCCGACGACCTGGCAACCGCCCAGCAGTTCTTTGCCGAGGGCAAGTTCGAAGCGGCGCGGGACCTGGCGATCCGCCTCGACACGGTCGAGGGCCTCATCCTCGCGGCGCGGACCTATTCCGGCCAGGCCGACTGCGGTCAGTACGAGCGCGCGCTCTACGACGCCGGCCTCGTGCTGGCGGAGCGCGCCCGCGACCGCGACCCCGCGAACGCCGAGGCATGGCTGCAGGTCGCGCACAACAAGGGCGGCCGCCTGCGCGATATCGGCCGGTCCGGCTGGCTGTGGGTTACCGGACGGCTGCAAAGCGAGATCGTGTCGCTGCACGATGCCTTCGACATGGCCAAGACGCTCGACCCCGACAATCCGGAGCCCTAATCTCGGGCTCGGCAGCCTGCAGCTCGGCCTGCTGGCCGCCGGCCGCGGCCACTACATCGACGCCACCGAGGCCGAGGCGCTGGCCAACTTCGACCGGGTCTTCGAACTCGACCCCGACCCGCGCTCGGCGCACTACCTGTTCGCCAAAAGCCTGTGGGATCTCGACCCCGCCAGGCACGCCACGGTCGCCCGCGCGCATGCCGAGCTGGCGCTCAGGCCGTGCAAGGACGGCGCCCGCTGCGAATGCACGCGCCAGGACGCCCGCCGTCTGCTGGATAAGATGGACGCGGGCTAGGTCGTGGACTCATAATGCCTGAGCCAGAGCCGGATCGATGCGATTGCAATGGCGGCGAGGAAGTTTCGAGCGAGTTTGTCGTAGCGCGTGGCGATCCGGCGGAAGTGTTTGATCTTGTTGAAGAAGCGCTCGACAAGGTTGCGTTGGCGGTAGAGTTCGGGGTCGACCGAGCGTTGGATCTTGCGGCCTCGTTGGGTCGGGATATGCGCCTCGGAGCCGTGGCCGGCGATCATCTCGACGATGGCCTTGGCGTCGTAGCCGCGGTCGGCGACGGTGTGGCGTGCCGGTGCGAGCCCGTTGAGCAGCGCTGGGACGCCGGCCTTGTCAGAGCCTAGCCGGGGCTGACCAGGAAGCGCAGCGGCAGGCCGCGAGCGTCGACCACGGTGTGGATCTTGGTGCTCAGTCCGCCACGAGAACGGCCAATGGCGTGATCCGGGCCCCCTTTTTTCCGCCCGCCGCGTGCTGGTGCGCACGCACGATCGAGGTATCGATCAGATGAAGCGAATCCGGCGATTGCGCGGCCAATGTCTCGAAAACACGCAGCCACACGCCGGCCTTGGCCCAGCGGTTGAAGCGGTTGTAGACGGTCGTGTAGGGGCCATAGCGCTCCGGCAGATCGCGCCACGGCGAGCCGGTCCGCAGGATGTAGAAGATGCCGTTCACCACGCGCCGGTCGTCCACCCGTGCAACGCCGCGTGGTTTGTTCGAAAGCAGCGGCGCGATCATCGCCCACTCCCGATCGCTCAGATCGAAACGTGCCATTTGATAGCTCCCGCAGTTCGGGAGCTTGAATCACATCCGCCCGAAAAGGGGAATCCCCTTTATGGGTACAGAACCTAGTCGGCGCCGTTGCGCAGGGTGCACCAGACCGGCGTGTGGTCCGAGGCCTTCTGCTGGCCGCGCGGGCCCTTGTCGATCTCGCACGCGGTCAGCCGGTCGGTGGCCTGCGGCGACAGCAGCAGCAAATCGATGCGCACGCCGCGGTCGCGCTGCCAGGCGCCGGCCTGATAGTCCCAGAAGCTGTAGCGGTGCCCCTCGTCGCCGTGCAGCGCCAGCCAGGCCTCGGTGAGACCCAAATTCGCCAGAGTGCGATAGCGCGCCCGCGTCTGAGGCTGGGTAATGGCATCGCCGACGAAGGCCTCGGCGTCGAACAGGTCGACGTCGCGCGGGGCCACGTTGTAGTCGCCGCCCAGGACAAACGGCTCCTCCGCCGGCAACAGGCGTTCGGCATGGGCGACCAGCCGGTCCATCCAGGCCAGCTTGTAGGCGAACTTGTCGGTGTCGATCGGGTTGCCGTTGGGCAGGTAGATCGAGGCGACGCGGACACCGCCGGCGGCACCGGCATCGACCCAGGCCTCCAGATAGCGCGCCTGCTCGTCGCCGGCGTCGCCGGGCAGTCCGGTCCGGACGTCGGTCAGCGGCAGCTTCGACAGGATGGCGACGCCGTTGTAGGTCCGCTGGCCGTGCACCGCGACGTTGTAGCCCAGCGCCTCGATCTCGGCCCGCGGGAAGGTCTCGTCGGTCGCCTTGGTCTCCTGCAGCAGGACGACGTCGGGCGCCGCCTCGCCCAGCCACGCCTCCAGGTTCGGCAAGCGCACCTTGATCGAGTTGACGTTCCACGTGGCGATCTTCACCAGCCCCTCCCCCAAACGGCTTACGGTTTCGCATAGACATAGCCTCGACACTGGCGCCATGGAAGACGCGACGTCCGAGGCCGATTTCGACGCCACCTCGTGGCACGACAACATCGTCTATGGCATCCGCTTCGCGGTCGGCGATCCGACCCGGGACGAATGGCACAGCGAGCTCGTCCTCGACATCGATCACATCGTCAGTGGGTTTGCGGCGACGCCGGCAGCGTGACGTTTCGGGTCGCGCCGGCGACGCTGACGTTTCGCGACGTCACCGACGTACGGCTCGCCGTGGATTTCGGCAACAGCGGCCACCAAAGGAACATGAACGAGCTGTCGATCGCCGCCATCTCGCGGACGCCGGTGGCCGGTCGGACGTTCGGCTCCAAGCGGCAATATTATCGCTGGCGGATCGAGCTCAATATGCCCCAGGGCAGTGAAATCACGTTCGGCGCCAGCGGCTATTCACAGGTGCTGCGGGCGGCGCCGGTCCTCACGGACGAGCAGCGGCTGCCGGCGACCGACCGGGCCTAAACGGAGAACGAGGCGCCGCAGCCGCACGACGAGGTGGCGTTGGGGTTGCGGATCTGGAACGACGCGGCGCCCAGGGTCTCGACCCAGTCGACCTCGGAGCCGGCCAGCAGGTCGAGGGACGTGTCGTCGACGACGACGCTGACGCCGTCGCGGGCGAAGACGTGGTCGTCCTCGTTCCTCGTATCGTCGAAGCTGAAGCCGTACTGGAAGCCCGAGCAGCCGCCGCCGGAGACGAAGACCCGCAGCATCAGGCCGCCTTGGCCCTCCGCCGCGATCATCTCGGCGATCCGCGCCGCGGCACCCGGCGTCACCGCAAGCTCCCGGGCCGCGGCCGGTTGCGTCGCGTTGGGGTCGTTCGTGGTCGTATCCGTCATGGCACTCACTGGGCTTCCACCGGGCTCAACCATCATAGCCGTTGTCGAGTCAAATCGCTATGTAAGCGTACTGGAATACTTGTCAATTTTAGCGTTGCAATCGTCCAGCCGGGCCGTACTGTCCAGCCATGCCGAAACCACAAGTGGCGGCGGCGATTCGGCCGAGCCCCGACTTGCCCTACGGGCCGGTCCTGGCGCCTTATGCCTGTGCGCCCGAGGCGAGCCGCGGCCGCTTGTTTGCCGAGCCCGAGAGCACGACCCGCACGCCCTTCCAGCGCGACCGCGACCGCGTCATCCATGCCGGCGCGTTCCGCCGGCTCAAGCACAAGACCCAGGTGTTCGTCTATCACGAGGGCGACTACTACCGGACGCGGCTGACCCACAGCCTGGAGGTATCGCAGATCGCCCGCTCGGTCAGCCGCGCCCTCGGCCTCAACGAGGACCTGGCCGAGGCGCTGGCGCTGGCCCACGATTTCGGCCACACGCCGTTCGGCCACGCCGGCGAAGAGGCGCTGGCCGAGGCGATGGCCGACTACGGCGGCTTCGACCACAACGCCCAGACGCTGCGCATCCTGACGAAGCTGGAGCGCCGCTATGCCGCGTTCGACGGGCTCAACCTGACCTGGGAGACGCTGGAGGGCGTGGTCAAGCACAACGGCCCGTTGACCGGGCCGCTGCGCCGTGGTGACGACCCGGTGCCCCTGGCGATCCAGGAGTACGTCGCCGGCCACGACCTGGAGCTGCAGACCTTTCCCAGCGCCGAGGCGCAGGTCGCGGCGCTCGCCGACGACATCGCCTACAACGCCCATGACATCGACGACGGGCTGCGGGCGGGCCTGTTCGATATCGACGATTTCGCCGGCCTGCCGCTGGTCCGCGAGGCCTTCGGCCGGGTCGCCATCGCCCACCCCGGGATCGAGCGCGGGCGCCTGGTCCACGAGGGCGTGCGCCGCATCATCGACGCCCTGGTCAATGACCTGATCGATGAGACGCGGCGCCGGCTCGGCGAGAGCGATGCGCGCTCGGCCGATGCCGTGCGGCGGCTCGACCGGCCGGTCGCCGCGTTCTCCGCCGCCGTGCGGACGGCCGACCGGGCGCTCAAGGCGTTCCTGTTCAAGCGCATGTATCGGCACCATCGGGTCAACCGCATGTCGAGCAAGGCGCGGCGCGTCGTTACCGCGTTGTTTGACCTGTTCCTTGCCGAACCCCAACTGCTGCCGACGGAGTGGCGTGGCCGCGCCGAGCAGAAGGACGATGCCGGGCGTGCCCGGGTCGTCGCCGACTACATCGCCGGCATGACCGACCGCTACGCACTGGACACCCACAAACAGCTGTTCGATCCCGAGGCAACGGCCTAGTGCCCTCTATCGGAGAAGCGCGCGACGGCCCCCACCCTTCGACAAGCTCAGGGTGAGGCCCTCATGCTGAGCTTGTCGAAGTATGCGGGCCGATCGCTCGGCAACGCGGTCATTCTCGAACGCGGAACTTAGCAATCGAAGCATGAATCTCTTCAGTCATTTCCAGGGCGTTGTTTGCGCCGAGCTAGAGCAACTGGCCGCGGCCGGCCGGCTTGCCAGTGGGCTCGACTTGGCGCGCGTCACGGTCGAGCCGCCGCGCGATACGAGCCACGGCGACGTCGCCACGAACGCGGCGATGGTGGTCGCCAAGCCGGCCGGCATGAAGCCGCGCGACGTCGCCGACATGCTGGCCGAGCGGTTGGGCGAGCACCCCGAGGTCGCCGCGGTGACGGTGGCCGGCCCCGGCTTCGTCAATCTGCGGCTGGTCGACGAATTCTGGCGCGCCCAGTTGCGCGAAGTGCTGAGCGCCGGCGCAGACTACGGCAGCTCCGACATCGGCGCGGGCGCCGCCGTCAATGTCGAGTACGTGTCGACGAACCCGACCGGCCCCTTGCATGTCGGCCACGCCCGCGGCGCCGTCATCGGCGACGTGCTGGCGAGCCTGCTGCAGAAGGCCGGCTACGCGGTGACGCGCGAGTACTACGTGAACGACGCGGGCGTGCAGGTCGACATGTTGGCCCGCTCGACCTTCCTGCGCTATCGCGAGGCGCTGGGCGAGGCGATCGGCGAGATTTCCGAGGACCACTATCCCGGCGACTATCTGATCGCGGTCGGCCGGGCGCTCGCCGAGCGCGACGGCGCGCAGTGGCTGACCGAGCCGGAGGAAGCCTGGCTGCCCGCGATCCGCGACTTCGCCGTCGCCGCGATGATGGCCGACATCAAGCGCGATCTGGCCGCGTTCGGCGTCCGCCACGACGTGTTCACGTCCGAACGGTCGCTCGTCGATGCCGGCGCCGTCGATGCCGTGGTCGCCGACCTTTCGGCCAAGGGCCTGATCTATACCGGCACCCTCGATCCGCCCAAGGGTAAGGTGCCGGAGGACTGGGAGCCGCGGCCGCAGACGCTGTTCCGGGCGACCGCTTTCGGCGACGACGTCGACCGGCCGCTCAAGAAGTCCGACGGCTCGTGGACCTATTTCGCCACCGACCTCGCCAATCACTACGACAAGGTCCAACGCGGCACGCCGACGCTGATCGACGTCTGGGGTGCCGACCATGGCGGCTACGTGAAGCGCATGCAGGCCGGGGTGGCCGCCTTGGCCGACGGTGCGGCCAAGCTCGACGTCAAGCTGTGCCAACTGGTGCGGCTGCTCGACGGCGGCGCGCCGGCCAAGATGTCGAAGCGCGCCGGCACCTACGTGACGCTGCGCGACCTGCTCGACCGGGTTGGCACCGACGTCGTGCGCTTCATCATGTTGACCCGCAAGAACGGCGAGCCGCTGGACTTCGACTTCGCCAAAGTCACGGAGCAGGGCCGCGACAACCCCGTGTTCTACGTCCAGTACGCCCATGCCCGCTGCTGCTCGGTGCTCCGGCTGACCGCGCAGACGTTCCCGGACGCGGAGCTCGGCCGGGCGGCGCTGGCGGCAACGGATCTGGCGCCCTTGACCGAATCGGACTCGCTGGGCTTGATCAAGCTGATGGCCGCCTGGCCACGCACCGTAGAGGGCGCGGCGGCGGCGCATGAGCCGCATCGCCTAGCCTTCTACCTTTACGACCTGGCCGCCGGTTTTCATGCCCTGTGGACCAAGGGCAAGGAGAACACGACACTGCGCTTTCTCGTATCGGAAGACCGCGCGCTGACCATGGCGCGGCTTGCTCTGGTGCAAGGGATAGCCACCGTCATTGCAACAGGGCTGCGCCTCATGGGGGTCGAACCGCTGGAGGAGTTGTAATGGGTGTGCCAACGATCTCGGTTGCCGGCCCACGGGACGACGACTACGCGCCGGTCAGCGGTGACGGCGGCCGGCGCCGCGTCGCCGTTGTCGCGGCCGTGGTGATCGCGCTGGCGCTGGCCAGTGTCGGCGGCGCCGGCTGGTATGCGGGGCGTCAGGATGCGCAGATCGCCGGCGAGCCGCCACTGATCCGCGCCGAGCCTGGCTTGACCAAGCAGCGTCCGGCGGAGGCCGGCGGCCTCGAAGTGCCGCATCTCGACGTGCTCGTGTTCGAGCAACTGACGCCGACGGCGCCGAGCGAGCCGCGCGTCGAGCGCCTGTTGCCGCCGCCCGAGGCGCCCGTCCCGCCGGTTACCTTGCGCGCGCCGCCGCTGGACACGGGGGCCGATGCCGCGGCGCCACAAGCGCCCGCCGCGACCACTGTTGTGACGGTGCCGACGCCGCCGCGCCGGGCGGTGTCCATCGAGACCGTGCCAATCCCGGCGCCCCCCGAGACCGCGTCGGCCCCGGTGCCCGCCGCGGCGCCGGTGCCGCCGGTTGCAACTGCCGAGGTGACGCTCGGTGAGCCGGCAGCGACGCAGGCAGCGCCCGCCGCGCCGCCCGCCGGGGCACCGACCGAGGTGGCGATCCTGCCGGCTGCCGGGCCGGCCGTCGCCGCTGCCGTCGCTGGATGGCGCGTACAGATCGGCTCGTTCCGCGACCGCCAGGCGGGCGAGGCCGAATGGACGCGGCTGCAGCAGAAGCATGTCGACCTGCTGGGCGGTCTCGCCCTGCATGTGCAGCAGGCGGACCTGTCGCGCGGCACGTTCTATCGCATCCAGGGCGGCGTGTTCGCGACGCGGGGCGCCGCCGACACACTGTGCGGACAGCTGAAGAGCAGGAATCAGGACTGCCTGGTTGTCCAGCCCTGACCGTGCCGTCGTCTTCGGTTGCGCCGGCCCGGTTGTGACGCCGGCGGAGCGGGCGTTCTTTCGCGATGCGCGGCCGTTCGGCTTCATCCTGTTCGGCCGTAGCTGCGAAACGCCGGACCAGGTCGCGGCGCTGGTCGCGGCGCTGCGTGAGTCCGTCGGCCGGCCCGACGCGCCGATCCTGATCGATCAGGAGGGCGGGCGCGTCGCCCGCATGCGGCCGCCGGCTTGGCGCGCCGCGCTGCCGGCCGGCCGCTTCGGCAGCCTCGCCGCGACCGACCTCGACGCGGCCGTCGAAGCCGCCGGGCTGAACGCCCGTCTGATTGCCGCCGATCTGCACGACGCCGGCATTACCGTGGATTGTGCCCCTGTACTCGACGTGGGTCGGCCCGAAACCACCGACGCCATTGGCGACCGCGCCTTCGCGGCGGATCCGGAGGTCGTGACGGCGTTGGGCCACGCGGCCTGCGCCGGCTTTCTTGCGGGCGGCGTCCTGCCGGTGGTCAAGCACCTGCCCGGGCATGGCCGGGCCCGGGTCGACAGCCATTTCGGCCTGCCGCGCGTCGAGGCCGACCGCGCGACGCTGGCGGCCAGCGACTTCCGGCCGTTCGTGGCGCTGGCCGACCAGCCGCTTGCGATGACCGCACATCTGCTGTTCACGGCCGTTGATGCCGAGCGACCGGCAACCCAGTCGCCAACCGTGATCGAGGAGGTCATCCGCGGCGAGATCGGCTTCGCCGGACTGCTGTTCAGCGACGATATATCCATGCAAGCCCTGGCGGGCGACCTGCCGACGCGCACGGTCGCGGCCCTGGCGGCCGGCTGCGACGTGGTGCTGCACTGCACGGGCAACCTGGCGGAGATGCGTGCGATTGCCGATAGGGTCGGGCGGCTGACGCCGGCGGCCTGCGACCGCTGGGCCCGTGCCCAGGCGGCCCTGCGGGCGCCGCAGCCGGTCGACCGGGCGGCCCTGGTTGCCCGCCTCGATGCACTGCTCGCGGCCTAGCGACCGATGAGCGCCGATCTGACCCGGGTTGCCTTCCTGGTCTCGGTCTGGGTCCTGCCGATCCTGCTCGCCATCACCCTGCACGAGGCGGCGCACGGCTGGACCGCCTGGCGGCTCGGCGACGATACGGCCAAGCGGCTGGGCCGGGTCACGTTCAACCCGCTCGCCCACATCGACCGGTTCGGCACGATCCTGCTGCCGGCCCTGCTGTTGTTCATGCGGGCGCCGTTCCTGTTCGGCTGGGCCAAGCCGGTGCCGGTCAATTTCGCGCGACTCAGGAATCCGAAGCGCGACATGGTGTGGGTCGCCGCGGCCGGCCCGGCGATGAATCTGTGCCTCGCGGTCGGCTCCGCGGCGGCGCTGCACGTCGCCCAGCTGCTGCCAGACCCGGTCGATCAGTGAGTCGCGCTCAATCTGATAAATTCGGTCCGGATCAATGTGATACTGGCCGTTTTTAATATGCTGCCGTTGCCGCCGCTGGACGGTGGGCGGGTCGCTGTCGGCCTGCTCCCGCCGGGCCCGGCGCAGGCGCTGGCGCGGCTCGAGCGCTATGGCATGTTTATTCTGCTCGGCATCATCTTTATTCTGCCTATTGTCGGATGGCAGCTGCTGGGCGTGCAGATCAACGTGTTCGCCATCCTGGTCGGTGTGCCGGCGGATTTCCTAATGCGCCTCATCCTGGGTTAGTGGATGGCGGATAGCGATACGACATTCGAGGCGGACGAGCCGGCAGGGCCGGCCGAAGGCCGCCAGCTCGTCCTGAACCTGGATGGCTTCGAGGGCCCGATCGATCTGCTGCTGACCCTGGCGCGCGACCAGAAGGTCGACCTCGCGCGCATCTCGATCCTCGCACTGGCCGAGCAGTACATCGGCTTCATCCAGGAAGCCAAAGGCCTGGAGCTGGAGCTGGCTGCCGACTACCTGGTGATGGCGGCGTGGCTCGCCTACCTCAAGTCGCGACTGCTGTTACCCAAGGAAGACCAGGGCGGCGACGAGCCGACCGGCGAGGAGATGGCCGAGGCGCTGGCCTTCCAGCTGCGCCGGCTCGAGGCCATGCGTACAGTCGGCGCGCGGCTGTTCGCGCGCGAGCAGCTCGGCCGCGACGTGTTCGGGCGCGGCGCGCCGGAGAGTCTGCGGATCATCACCCGCCCACTATACGACGGCTCGCTCTATGAGCTGTTGCACGCCTATGGCACGGTATGCCGCCGCGGCAAGGTCGAGCCGTTGCAGATCGAGCCCGCCGGCCTGTTCTCCATGGAGAACCTGCTGCAGCGCATGACCGGCGCCATCGCCGACACATCGGAGTGGACCATGCTGATGAGTTACCTGCCGCCCGATTTGCAGGACGGGCTGATCCGCCGCTCGGCCATGGCTGCGGCGTTCACGGCCGGGCTGGAGCTCGTGCGCGACGGTCGCGCCGAGCTGCGTCAGGACCAGCCGTTCGGGCCGATCTATGTTCGCGGCCGCCGCGCCGCGCGCGGCCCCGCCATCGTCGGAGACGAGCCATGACCAGCGAGCTAGGCGTTGCGGCCGAGACGAACCAGCAGTTGCGTCTGGTGGAGGCGATCCTGTTCGCCGCGGCGGAGCCGCTGGACGAGGCGACGATCGCGGCGCGGCTGCCCGACGGTGGCGACGTTACGGCGCTGATCGAAGCGCTGTCGTCCCACTACGCGAACCGGGGCGTCAACATCGTCCGGGTCGCCGGGAAGTGGGCCCTGCGCACGGCCCCCGACCTGGCGCCGCGCCTGCGCATCGAGCAGACGGCGTCGCGCCGGCTGTCGCGCGCGGCCATCGAGACCCTGGCGATCATCGGCTACCACCAGCCCGTGACCCGCGCCGAGATCGAGGACATCAGGGGTGTCGCCGTCAATCGCGGCACGCTCGATGTCCTGCTGGAGGCCGGCTGGATCCGGCCCGGCCGGCGGCGCCGCACGCCCGGGCGCCCCGTCACCTGGGTGACGAGCGAGGGCTTTCTCGATCACTTCCAGCTCGACAGCCTGATGGACCTGCCGGGGCAGGAGGAGCTGAAGGCCGCCGGCCTGCTCGACAGCGGCGCCGCACTGGCGATCTACCGCTCGCGCGTCGGCGAGGGCGAGCTGCCCAGCGGGATCCTCGCCGAGGAGACAGCGGAGGAGGAAGCACCCGATCCCCTGGTGGCGGACGACGGCCCCTGAGCCGGCCGGCGCCGGGCGCGGCCTGGGCCGACCCGCATCCAGCGGCGTTGATCCTTCCGTAATATAGGTGCAATAGCCGTTGGTGCGCGCCGTGGCCCCGTGGGGGCGCTGTCGAGGCGCGCGGCTCGGGAATGGACTGCGCACGACCCGTGAATACGCTGAGACTGGAGCATGTGAGCCACGACTTCGGCGCCCTGCGGGCCGTCGACGGCGTCTCGCTGATTGTCGAGCCGGGTGAGCTTGTTTGCCTGGTCGGCCCGTCGGGCTGCGGCAAGTCGACACTGCTGCGGATCGCCGCCGGGCTGGAGCCGCTGCAGGCTGGCCGTGTCCTGATCGGCGATGCGGTTATGGCCGACGCGACCCGGGCCGTGCCGCCGGAGGACCGCGGCGTCGGCCTGGTGTTTCAGGACTATGCCCTGTTCCCCCACCTCAGCGTGCTCGACAACGTCGCGTTCGGCCTTGCCCATTTGCCGACACGGCAGCGGCGCACGGAGGCGCTCGCCGCGTTGGCCAAGGTCGGCATGACCGATCAGGCCAACGCCTTCACCCATGAGCTGAGCGGCGGCCAGCAGCAGCGCACGGCGCTGGCCCGGGCGATGGCGCCGCGGCCGCGGGTAATGCTGCTGGACGAGCCGTTCTCGGGTCTCGATGCGCGCCTGCGCTCGCGCATCCGCGACGACGCGCTGCACATCCTCAAAGGCGCCGCCGCGGCCGCGCTGATGGTCACCCACGATCCCGAGGAGGCGATGTTCATGGCCGACCGGATCACCGTCATGCGCAACGGCGCGCTTGAGCAGACCGGCGCTCCGTCGGCGATTTATTTCGAGCCGGCGAACGCGTTCGTTGCCGAGTTCTTCGGTGACGTCAACCGGCTCGCCGGCACTGTCGTTGGCGAGCATGTGTCGACGCCGCTGGGCGGTATCCCGGCGCCCGGACATGCCGACGGCGCCAAGGTCGAGGTCCTCATCCGGCCCGAGGCGCTGCGGCTCAGCACCGATGGTGCCGCTGCTGGGCCGACCGGGGCCGGGCCGACCGGGGCCGGGCCGACTGGGATTGTCGAGGCGGCGCGGCTGCTCGGCCGTACCAGCCTCGTTCATCTCACGCTAAACGGGAACGACGGGCCGCTGCATCTCCATGCCAGGGTGCCGGGCCGCTATCTGCCGGCCGATCAAACAATCGTTGGGTTGCGGCTGGAAACTGCCCAAGCGTTTGTATTTCCGTGGCCCGGGACCACATAATCGATGGCAGGGCGGGCCCGTGCCCAAGGGTCCGAACATTGCGGAAACTGCGGCTCTTTGGCATAATTGACAACGAACGCGTAAGACGACATTCACGACGAACGTTAGGAGTTCCGGTATGGGTTTCACCAGTATCTGGCACTGGGTCATTCTCTTGGTCGTGGTGCTGGTCCTGTTTGGCGGCCGCGGCAAGATCCCTGGCCTGATGGGCGACATCGCCAAAGGCATCAAATCCTTCAAGACCAACATGAAGGATGAGGTTGCCGAGGCGCCGCCGCAGCAGATCGACGAGGAGAAGACGGCCAAGCCCGAAACAATGGTTCGCGAGGACGTGACGGCCAAGTTCTGAACCCGCGCACACCCGCTACAGTGTAACGCCCATGCTAGACCTCGGTTGGACCGAGTTGCTTCTCGTTGCCGTGGTCGCGCTCATCGTGGTTGGCCCGAAGGAGCTTCCGGGGGTCCTGCGCACGGTGACGGGCCTGATGCGGCGTGCCCGCGCCATGGCGCGGGAGTTTCAACGCGGCCTCGAGGACATGGCGCGCGAGAGCGGTGTCGACGAGATCAAGCGCGATCTCCAGAAGGCGACGAGTGCAAAAGACGACGGCCTTGACGACCTGCTCGGGCCGGTGCCGGGGCTCGATGACAAGGCCGACCCGGCGGCAAGCAACTCGATCTTCAATCCGACGACCCCGATGCAGGCCAAGCCCACGGCGCGCGGCTCCAAGGCGCGCGGCTCCAAGGTGCGCGGCTCCAAGGCGGGCGGCGCCAAGGCGCGCGGCGCCAAGGCGGGCGGCTCCAAGGTGCGCGGCACCGAGGCGTCCGACACCAAGGTGCCCGACACCAAGGTGCCCGACACCAAGGTGCGGCGCGCCGAGGTGAACGGCAATGGCGCCGCGGAGCCGGTCGCCAAGGCAGCTGACCACGCGGCCACCACGCAGGACGATGGCGCCGGCGGCGGCGGCGCCGCAGCGCCCGCTGCGGAAAAAAAGCCGCCCGAGCCGGTGAGCGCCGCACTGGGCGGGACTGAGCCGAAACCGCAATGAGCGACGCGCCTGAAGACGCAATAAGCGACGCGTCTGAAGAAGCGACGAGCGATGCGCCTGAAGACAGGAAGATGCCGCTGCTCGATCACCTGATCGAGCTGCGCCGCCGGCTGTTCTATTCGGTCATCGCGATCGTCGTGTTGTTCTTCATTTGCTTCTTCTTCGCCAACGCGTTCTTCGATTTCCTGGTCGCGCCGCTGGCCGATGTCTGGCAGCGCGAGGGACGGCGCCTCATCTTCACGGCGCTGCACGAGAAGTTCTTCACGAACGTCAAGATCGCGTTCTTCGCCGCCGCGTTCATTGCCTTCCCGATCCTCGCCGCCCAGATCTGGACGTTCGTCGCGCCCGGGCTGTATCGCAACGAAAAGAAGGCGTTCCTGCCGTTTCTCATCTTTACGCCGCTGCTGTTCTTTGCCGGCGGCGCGTTCGTCTACTACCTGGTCGTGCCGGTGGCCTGGCAGTTCTTCGCGAGCTTCGAGCAGATTGCCGTCGGCGGCGAAGGCCTGTCGATCGAGCTGGAGCCCAAGGTCAACGAGTACCTGTCGCTGGTCATGCGCCTGATCTTCGCCTTCGGTATCGCCTTCGAGCTGCCGGTGGTGATGAGCCTGCTTGGCCGCGCTGGCCTGTTGACGGCCGACGGGCTGTCGCGCAACCGGCGCTACGCGATCGTACTTGCCTTCCTCGCCGCCGCCATCCTGACGCCGCCCGACCCGGTGAGCCAGATCTCTTTGGCGATCCCGATCATCCTGCTCTACGAGGTCTCGATCGTCTGCGTGCGGCTCATCGAAAAGCGTCGAGCCGCCGCCGAGGCCGCGGCCGCCGAGTAGGCCGGCACGCCGCCGGCGGCCCGGCGCCCGGGTCCGCTGGACGCTCCCCCACCGCGGCCCTATAAGGGCTGCCCCGCAAACATCCGACATGACGGACCGGAGCGATGTTCGACTTGAGATGGATTCGCGACAACCCCGACGCCTTTGACCGCGGCCTGGCGCGGCGCGGCGTGGCGTCGGCGTCGGCGCGTATCCTCGAACTCGACGCGCAAGGCCGGGCCGTCCAGACCGAGCTGCAGGCGCTGCAGAGCCGCCGCAACGCGGCGTCGAAGGACATCGGCAAGGCGATGACCGACGGCCGCGCCGACGAGGCCGCGGCGCTCAAGGCCGAGGTCACTGCCATCAAGTCCGCGGCACAGGACCTGGCGCCGCGTGAGCGGGCCTTGGCCGGCGAACTCGACGCGCTGCTGTCCGGGCTGCCGAACATCCTCGTCGACGACGTACCCGACGGGCCGGACGAGGCCGCCAATGTGGAGCTGCGCCGCGTGCGCACGCCGCCTGACTTCGCGTTTGACCCAAAGGCGCACGACGCGCTGGGCGAGGCCTGGGGGCTGATGGACTTCGAGACGGCGGGGCACATCTCGGGCGCTCGTTTCGTGGTCCTCAAGGGCGCCCTGGCGCGCCTCGAACGCGCCCTCGGCCAGTTCATGATCGACGTGCATACGCGCGAGTTCGGCTATACGGAGGTCAGCCCGCCGCTGCTGGTGCGCTCCAAGGCGCTCTACGGCACCGGGCAGCTGCCCAAGCTGGGCGAGGACATGTTCCGTACCGCCGACGACTACTGGCTGATCCCGACGGCGGAGGTGACGCTGACCAATCTGGCCGCCGAGCGGATCTTCGCCGAGGACGAGCTGCCGCTCCGGGTGACGGCGCTGACCAGCTGTTTCCGCAGCGAGGCCGGCGCCGCCGGCAAGGACACCCGCGGCATGCTGCGCCAGCACCAGTTCTACAAGGTGGAGCTGGTCTCGATCGTCCATCCCGACAACTCCGAGGCCGAGCATGAGCGCATGATCGGCTGTGCCGAGGAAATCCTTAACCGTCTCGGCCTAGCCTACCGCGCCGTGGTGCTCAGCAGCGGCGACACCGCCTTCGCCGCACGCAAGACCGTCGATCTCGAGGTCTGGCTGCCCGGGCAAGAGCGCTATCGGGAGATCTCGAGCTGCTCGAACTGCTGGGATTTTCAGGCGCGGCGCATGCAGGCCCGCTTTCGCCCGGCCGGCGAGAAGGGGACCCGCTTCGTGCATACGCTTAACGGGTCCGGCGTCGCCGTCGGCCGGGCGCTGATCGCGCTGCTCGAGAACTACCAACAGGCCGACGGCGCCGTCGTCGTCCCGGACGTGCTCAGGCCCTATATGGGCGGTACCGAGGTCATTGGCAGGGATGGGTAGCTTTCCGAACGGCCTGAGCCAGGCACGCATCCTGTTATCCAACGATGACGGCATCGACGCGCCCGGACTGAAGGTGCTGGCCCGAATCGCCCGCCAGCTGTCCCGCGACGTCTGGGTCTGCGCACCGGAGACCGAGCAGAGCGGCGCCGGTCACTCGCTGACGTTGCGCCGGCCGCTGCGGCTGCGCCGGGTCTCGAGCCGGCGCTTCGCCGTCGACGGTACGCCGACGGACTGCATGGTGCTGGCGATCCACTCCGTTCTCAAGGACCGGCCACCGGACCTCGTGCTGTCGGGCGTCAACCGCGGCGGCAACATGGGCGAGGACATTACCTATTCCGGCACCGTGGCCGCAGCGATGGAGGCGACGATCCTGGGTGTGCCGGCGATCGCGCTCAGCCAGCACGTCGGCGAGGCGCACACGAAGGCGCATTGGCAGACCGCCGAAAAACATGCCCCCGCCATCATCCGGCGCCTGTGCGACAGCGGCTGGCCAATCGGCACGCTGATCAACATCAACTTCCCCGACGTGCCTGGCGGCGTTGTCAGCGGCGTCGAAGTCACGCGCCAGGGCCAGCGCAAGATCGGCGAGAACCTGCACGAGCGCGTCGATCCGCGCGGCCGGCCCTACTACTGGATCGGTGCGCTGGCGAACAACATAGAGCCGCGGCCGGGCAGCGATTTGGCGGTCGTTGCCGCGGGCAGCATCTCCATCACCCCGGTGCATCTCGACATGACCCACACCAGCGCGGTGAAGCCGCTGCAGCAGGCGTTTGCATGACGACACCGGCGCACAAGGTTCGCCTCATCCTCTCGCTGCGTCAGGGCGGGATAACGGACACGCGCATCCTCTCGGCGATCGAGCGCGTCCCGCGCGAGGTGTTCGTGCCCGAGCCGTTCCGCGATCAGGCCTACGAGGACATGGCGCTGCCGATCGGCCATGGCCAGACGCTCAGCCAGCCCGCGGTCGTTGCCCGCATGCTTGAGGCCTTGGAGGTGGGCGAGCGTATGAAGGTGCTGGAGGTCGGCACCGGATCCGGCTACCACACCGCCGTCATGGCGCGCCTGTGCCGGCGTGTCTACACGATCGAGCGGCACCGTCCGCTGCTGCACGAGGCCGAACAGCGCTTCGCTGCGCTTGGTCTGCACAACGTTACGACGATGGCCGGCGACGGCATGCGCGGCTGGCCCCAGCAGGCGCCGTTCGACCGGATCAGCGTCACCGCCGCCGCGGTCGAGCCGCCGTCGGCGCTGCTCGACCAGTTGTCGGTCGGCGGCATCATGGTCGTGCCGGTCGGCAAACCGGGCCAGGCCCAGACGTTGATGCGGGTCTTGCGGACCGAGCAGGGGCTCGAGATGAGCGAGCTGGCGCCGGTCCGTTTCGTACCGCTGGTCCCTGGGATTGCGACCGGCCCGGCCGGCTGAACGCAGCGCGGCGTTGCCGCCCCATGACATTGCTGTAGCTGCCGCGTCAAGTTGTCCGCTTTATGTAGCGCATGATTTGTCCGCTGTTGTGGTGGTTGGCCCTGTGGGGTTGTGGGCAAGGCGGCAGCCTTGTCCCCAAACCCACAGGGCTTGCCGCGTCGCGGTCATTCACGCGGCCTGTTCGATCGGTGCGCTCGCCTGCGGCGGCGCGAGCTCGGCGATACGGTGCGGTCCCCAGAACAGGGCGAGCGCTCCGTCGGGGTATTCATGCACGCACACCTTGGCGCGCACGAAGTGCGGGCGCAGCCGTGAAGGCGGTATCTGCAAGCTCCGGCCGCGCCAGCGCACGGTGTTGTCGTTGCCGACCTGGCGGTTCTCGCGCACGCACAGCACCTCGCGCCACTGCTCGGGCCGGCACGGCACGAAGGCCGAGCCCGTCTCCTCGGCCGCCACCGCGAAGCGGGCGTTGTGCTCGGGCAAGTAGACCTCGGCGATGAACCGGTTGGCGGCGGCCACGGTCGCGATCCCGGCCAGCGCCAGCTCCTTGACCAGGCGGTCCTGGAGCGTGCGGAAGGCGCGCTCCGAGCGGCCGCGCGCCTCCGGCGAGTACGCCGCGATGTGCTCGATGCCGAGTTCGGCCAGCGCCCGGCCGACCTGGGTCAGCCGCTCCTTCGAGACCTTGCCGCCGGCCTCCGGCGTGTGGAAGTAGTGGCTGCCGCGGTCGGTATAGAGCGCGCAGAACAGACCCTCGGCGGAGATCGTCTCGGCAAGCCCGTGGAAGCTCGAGGCGGTCCCTTCCTCGGCCACCAGGAACGCCGAGTAGAGCTCGCTCGTCGCATCGTCCAGTGTCGCCACCAGGTCGAGCGGCGCATGGCCGGCCAGCCAGGCGTGGCGCGAGGCGTCCTGGTGCACCAGCATGCCCGCCATCGGCCGGCGCGGCCGCTTGCGCCGGTGCGCGCCACGCCGCGGCGCCGCACGCACCAAGCCCGCCGACTGCAGCTCAAGACGCGTCACCGTGTAGCCCAGCTTGTACCCATGCCGCTTGACCAGCTTCTCGTGGAAATGCTTCACGGTGAAGTCGCCGTACAGCTCCTCATACAGCCCCCGCATTCGCGATAGCTCGCTCGCCGCCGCACGGTGCGGCGACGGCTTGCCAACACGCCTGTCCGCAAGCCCGGGCACACCCTCCTCGCGATACCGTTCACGCCAACGCCGGAACGTCCGACCGCTCATCCCGAGTAACTCTCCCTGTAGCGCACCCGGTTCCTTGGACACAAGTTTGTCTCACGCGGCGGGCCTGATTGAGATCGCGGCGTGCCACGCCTGACGAGCTTGAGCGGGGCTCAGGTAGCCGTTCTTTTCGACGATCCACTGGGCATTGTAGAGTTCGACGAAGTCGCGGACGGCGTCCCGCAGCTCCGCGATGTTGCGGTAGATGCGACCATGGATGATCTGTTCCTTCAGCGTGCGATTGAACCGCTCGGCGACGCCGTTGGTCTGGGGCTCGGCGACGAAGGCGTAGGACGGCTGGATGCCCCAGAACTTGATCTGGTTGGTGAAGTGGTCCGACAGATACTGGGAGCCGTGATCCATCCGCAAGGCCAGCCCCCGAGCCGCGCCGGCCGCGGTCGAGCCATACAGCCCGGCAAGCCCCATGGAGATCGGCTGCAGGGCGGCGAAGCGGTCGCCGCGCTTGCAGACATGCCAGCCGACACACTCGGCGTTCCAATGCTCGACGGCGGTGAAGATCCAGCCCCAGCCGTCGTCCACCGTGAACACCCGAACGCCATCGGTGCCCCACATGAGGTTCGGGGCATGAGTGATGATCTCACCGTCATGGGGATTGCCGCCACGGCGGCGGCAGCGATGGGGCGAGAGCAGATTGTTCTCGCGCATCAGGCGGAGCACCCGCTTGCGGGCAACCCGGATGTCGCGACAGACCCGAAGCCGAGCCCAGACCTTGCGGTAGCCCTCGCCCTCCCTGGGCGATGCCTCCAGGTCGGCTTCGATCGCCACCAGCAGCGCCTGGTCCGAGATCGCGGGCTTCGGTCCCCGACGCTTTGCCGGCGGCTGCTCGGCGTGCTGGCCGGAGGTCATGGCGTAGAACGAGGAGCGGGCCATGCCCCAGGCGGCGCAGACCCGCCGCAGGCCGTAGGCCAGACCCGTGCCGGGCGAGGTGGCGGCACTCATCGCCGCGACCTCCGCCGCCCCAAAGGGCCGAAGGTCTCCGTCTTGGCCTCCAGCAGTTCCACCTGCATGGTCAACTCTCCGATCCGCTTCATGGCGCTATCCAGTTCCGCCTGCACCGGATCGCCCTTGCGTTGCTTGAGCGAGGCGTCGATCCCGCCGATCGCTTTCTCACGCCACTGCTCGAGCCGGAAGATCTCTACGCCCAACTGGCGCGACAGAAGTTGCACCGGCTCGTCACGCAAAAGCCGCAGAACGACCTCACGCTTGCGCGCCACCGTCCATCGCTGACCAAGTCCCAGCGGGCCTGCCGACAAAGCCTGGCCTGGGGAAAACGTGGACGAGCCAAGCTCGCCCGCATTTACCACAGGCCCATCAACAGTAACTTTCTTCTCAAAATTATCGGTCATGTTCCGGTCCTCCTTGGACACTTCGATTAAGCCAATTCTGTGTCCAAGGAAATCGGGTCCGACTCACGAGTAACTCTCCCGTCTCCTCCTGCGTCAACTCCCCGCGTTCGTGCCGCTCCAATAGCTCCTCGAAACGCATCACCCGGATCTCCTGTAGCACCTGCGCCCGCTCCATCCTCGCCCCCGCAAAAAAACCTCCTTGGAGCGATTCCAGAAACGGTCACTTCGCGCGCTACATAATCCGGACAACTCACACGCTATCTACACGCCCCATGACATTGCTTGCGCCGAGTCCTCCGGCCGCATAGATTCCGCTCCCGATGGGGACCCATCGATGCAGCGTCCGCCGTTTCTGGCAACTGCTGGTGCTGGCTGCAGCGCTAGCCGCGTGTGCGCGCGGCGGCGGCCCGGCGCCGGTGTTCGATCGCGCCAACGCCAATCGACCCGTCGTTCGTCAGGCCGCCGCCGTCCGGCCGATAAGCCAGATCCATATCGTCAGGCGGGGCGACACGCTCCATGAGCTCGGGCGCGCCTACGGCGTGCCGGTGCGGGCGATCATCGACGCCAACCGCTTGCGTCCGCCATACACATTGTTCGTCGGCCAACGCCTGGTCCTGCCGACGCCGCGGCTCCATGTCGTCGCGCGGGGCGACACGATCTACGACGTTTCGCGCCTGTACGGCGTCGACATGGCCTCGCTCGTGCGCCTGAACCGGGTTCGGCCGCCCTATACGATCTATGTGGGCCAACGCCTGACCTTGCCGGCCGGTGCCCGCCTGCCGGAGGTTCAGTTGGCGGCGCGACCGGCCGCCGCGCCTACCCCTGCGCCGGTCCAGGTCGCGCGCGTCGAAACCACGCCCGTGCCACCACCGCGTGCCATGCGGCCGCAGACCGTCGGGCCGCTGACTACGGGGCCGCAGACCACGGGGCCACGGCCCAAGCTCAAGCCAGTGACGCCGTCGCCGCCGGCGGCGGCCCCGGCCGGCCCGGCCGTCGCCGGCGGACCGATTGGCCGGCCGCCGGCGCTCAAGGGCAATGGCCTGACCTGGCCGGTGCGTGGGCGCATCCTCTCGCGCTTTGGCGCCAAGGCCGACGGCCTGCACAATGACGGCGTCAACATCGCTGCACCGCGCGGCACGCCTGTGCTGGCCGCCGAGAACGGCGTCGTCGCCTACGCCAACAGTGAGATCAATGGCCTCGGCAACCTGTTGCTGATCAAGCATGAGGGCGGCCTGATCACCGCCTATGCCCACAACGAGGCGCTGCTAGTGCGCCGCGGCGACGTCGTCCGCAAGGGCCAGGTCGTGGCCCGGGTCGGCACGACGGGAGGCGTCGGCACGCCACAGCTACACTTCGAGGTCCGCCGCGGCGCCGAGGCCGTCGATCCCAGCGGCTTTCTCGCCACCGGCTGACTCGCCACCCGTCGCGTGGCCTACGATAGTTGTTACGACCCCTCGGTCGTTGGTAGCCGCTTGCCGAGGCGGCCGGCGAGGTCCTGGATGAACTGCCAGGCGACTCGGCCGGAGCGGGCGCCGCGGGTGATGGACCATTCGTTGGCCTGGGCGTGCAGCGCCGTCGGCTCGATGGCCAGGCCGAAGTGGCTGGCGTAGGCGTCGACGATGGCCAGGTAGGTTTCCTGATCGGCGTTGTGGAAGCCGAGCCACAGCCCAAACCGGTCCGACAGGGACACCTTTTCGTCGACCGCCTCGGACGGATTGATCGCCGTCGAGCGCTCGTTCTCGATCATGCTGCGCGGCATCAGGTGGCGCCGGTTCGAGGTGGCGTAGAAGATGACGTTGTCGGGCCGGCCTTCGATGCCGCCTTCCAGCACGGCCTTCAGCGATTTGTAGCTGGTGTCGTCGGCGTCGAAGCTGAGGTCGTCGCAGAACAGGATCGTGCGGCGTTTGGCCACACGCAGTTGGGCCAGCAGCGCCGGCAGTGACCCTACGTCCTCGCGATGGATCTCGACGAGCACCAGCGATGCCACCGCGCCATCGCTGACGGCCGCGTGCACGGCCTTGATCAGGCTCGATTTGCCGGTGCCGCGGGCACCCCATAGCAGCACGTTGTTGGCCGGCAGCCCGCCGGCGAAGCGCTCGGTGTTGGCGAGCAGCGTGTCGCGCTGGCGCTCGATGCCTTTCAGCAGCGCCAGCGGGATGCGGCTGACCGCGGCCACCGGCTCCAGCCACTGGCCGTCGGCGCGCCAGATGAAGGCATCGCCGGCGTCGAGATCGAGGGGCCGCGCCGCCGGCGGTGCCAGGCGGTCCAGCGCGTCAACAATGCGGCGCAGCAGTGATGCCAGATTACGCTCGCTCATGTCGTCAGGGTACTCGCCAGCGGGGCGCTAACGCCAACAT
The DNA here is from genome assembly GCA_965261585.1 of Alphaproteobacteria bacterium. GTDB lineage: Bacteria > Pseudomonadota > Alphaproteobacteria > UBA6615 > UBA6615 > CBDHDN01. The sequence goes on along the minus strand of CBDHDN010000076.1, from coordinate 7,191 downwards.
GAAAGCGGCCGACCGCCAACGCGGAGCCGGCGTTGCATTTCGGCTGCACGTCGCTATGATCCGGCGTCCGGCCCGGCTGGCGGGCGAAACTTGCGCGGAGCGCGAATGCTGATCTCCACGGCTTTTGCACAAGCGGGGGGCGGTGGCGGCGGCGGCAGCCTGTTCGTCAACCTGGCGCCGCTACTGCTCATCTTCGCGGTCTTCTATTTCCTGCTGATCCGGCCGCAGCAGCGCAAGGCGAAGGCGCATCGTGAGATGCTGGGCCAGGTGCGCCGCGGCGACCGGGTCCTGACCGGCGGCGGCATCATCGGCACGGTGACCCGTGTCATGAACGATCGCGAAGTGACCGTCGAGATCGCCGAAGGCGTCAAGGTCGTGTGTGCGCGCGCCACCCTCACCGATGTACTGACCAGGCCGGAACCGGCCAAGGCGAAGAGCGATGGTGGTGCCGGCAGTGGGGGCCAGAAGGGACCGGCGCCACAGGATATCGGCAGCGCCGTCAAGGGCATGCTCGGGGGCTTCCTTGGTGGCAAGAAGTAGACCGGCCCAGTGGTCTGATCCTAACGCTTGGTGCCCTAAGCGTTAGGTGAATCAGCCCGCGGAATCAATAAGTTGGTGGTTCGATGCTGACGGATAGGGACCCATCCGTCAGCATCGAACCACCGGCCTGAAGGATCGCGCGAAGCGATGGTCAACTACTCCCGCTGGTCGGCGATCGTCACGATCGTTATAGCCCTGCTCGGCATCGCCTTTGCGGTGCCGAACTTTATCCCGCGTGGCGAGGAGGCGTCCGGGCTGCCGGCTTTCGTGCCGCACAAGACGGTCAATCTCGGGCTCGACCTGCAAGGCGGCTCCTCGCTGCTGCTCGAGGTCGAAACGGAGGCGGTCGTCGAACAGGACCTGGAGACCGCGGTGTCGACGGTGCGCCGACAGCTGCGCGGCGAGCGGATCGGCTACACCGGGTTGGGCAAGCGGGGCAATGGCGTCACGTTCAAGGTGCGCGACCCGGGCGAGATCGAGGCCGCGCGAAATGCCATCCGCGATATCGATCCCAGTTTCACGTTGCGCGTCAATGACGACGGCACGTTCTTCCTCGGACTCAGCGAGGAGGCGCGTGCCGTGCGCCGTGACGCCGCCGTCGAACAGTCGATCGAGGTCGTGCGCCGCCGCGTCGACGAGACCGGCACGTCCGAGCCGACGATCCAGCGCCAGGGCGACGAGCGGATCCTCGTGCAGCTGCCGGGCGTGGACGATCCCGAGCGCATCAAGCGCCTGCTCGGCCGCACGGCGAAGCTGAACTTCCATCTGATCGACGAGGAGACGCCGGTGGCGCAGGCCCGGGCCGGCCAGCTGCCGCCGGGCTCGATGCTGCTCGACGCCGCCGACGGGCAGGCCAATGCCCAATACGTGGTGCGCCGCGAGGTCTCGGTCGGCGGCGAACGGCTGACCAACGCGGCGGCGGATTTTCAGCAGGGCCAGGCCGTCGTCAGCTTCCGCTTCGATACGGTCGGCGGCCGCCGCTTCGGCGAGATCACGGCGGCGCACGTCAACGAGCGCCTGGCCATCGTGCTGGACAACGAGGTCATCAGCGCCCCGGTCATCCGCTCAGCCATCCTCGGCGGCAGCGGCATCATCACCGGCCGCTTCACGACGCAAGAGGTCAACGACCTGGCGATCCTGTTGCGCGCCGGCGCCCTGCCGGCCCCGCTCAATATCCTGGAGGAGCGCACGGTCGGTCCCGGGCTCGGCGCCGATTCCATCGCCGCCGGCAAGATTGCCAGCGTCGTCGGCCTGATCCTCGTTGTTGTGTTCATGGCGGCGATCTATGGCCTGTTCGGCCTGATGGCCAACGTCGCCCTGATCCTGAATATTGCCCTGATCCTTGCCGCGCTGTCGGCGTTGCAGGCGACCCTGACGCTGCCGGGCATCGCCGGCATCGTCCTGACCGTCGGCATGGCCGTCGACGCCAACGTGCTGATCTTCGAACGCATACGCGAAGAAGTGCGGTCCGGGCGAACGCCGATCTCGGCGGTGGACGCCGGCTATCGGCGGGCGCTGACGACGATCATCGACTCCAACTTGACGACCCTGATCGCGGCGATCCTGCTGTTCCAGTTCGGCAGCGGGCCGATCAAGGGGTTCGCCGTGACCCTGTCGATCGGCATCGTCAGCTCCATGTTCACGGCGATCATGGTAACCCGGCTGATCGTCGTGGTCTGGCTGCGCCAACGCAAGCCGTCGACCCTGCCGATCTGAGGCGTATGTCATGTGGTCAGTCAGACTCATCCCCGCCGAGACCAAGTTCGACTTCGTCGGCAAGCGGCGGGTCGCGTTCGTCCTGTCGGCCGTGCTGGTCGTCGCCTCGGTCCTGTTCTTCGTCGCGCAGGGGCTGAACTTCGGCATCGATTTCCGCGGCGGCATCCTGATCGAGGCGCAGACGAGCGGACCATCCGACATCCCCGCGCTGCGCCGGACAATGGGCGGGCTCGACCTCGGCGAGGTCCAGATTCAGGCGTTCGGCGGGCCGGACATCGTGCTGATCCGGGTCCAGCGCCAGGAGGGCGGCGAGGACGAGCAGCTCGCCGCGATCACGCTGGTCAAGGACACGCTGGGCGCCGCGGTCGTCGAGTACAGGCGGACCGAGTTCGTCGGCCCGACGGTCGGCCGTGAGCTCGTGCGAGCGGCGATCCTGGCAGTCGTCCTGGCGCTGGGCGCCATCATGATCTACATCGCCTTCCGCTTCGAGTGGCGCTTCGGCGTCGGCGCAATCATCGCCCTGGCGCACGACGTCATCACGACGATCGGCCTGTTCGCCGTCACCCAGCTCGAGTTCAACCTGGCCACCGTGGCGGCGATCCTGACGATCGCCGGTTACTCGATCAACGACACGGTGGTCATCTACGACCGCGTGCGCGAGATGCTGCGCAAGTACAAGAAGCTGGCCCTGTCGGACCTCTTGAACCTGGCTATCAACAGCACGCTGTCGCGCACGACGATGACCAGCCTGACGACGCTCGTGGCCGTGATGGCGCTGGTCGTGCTCGGCGGGCCGATCATCCGCGACTTCGCGCTCGCGCTGATCTGGGGCGTCGTGATCGGCACCTACTCCTCGATCTTCGTGGCCGTCCCGGTGCTGCTGTTCATGAAGCTGCGGCAATCAGCGGTCGCTGGTGTCGAGGAGGACGGCGCGCCGGCGGAACAGCAGGGCGCCTGAGCGCTGTCGGATAGCGGCGAGGGCGACGGCGCACGCCAGTTCATCGAGAGCTACGGCGACGGTCGCTTTCGCATCAGCGGCCACGTCTATGCCGGCCCCGTCATCGTCTTTCCAAATGCCACGCTCGACTGGGCCATGCTCGACCGGGCCGCGCTCGACCGGCCGGGCGCGACGTTCGCGGACCTGGATGCGGCGGCCGCCTTTGCCGCGGTGATCGACCGGGCAGCGGAGATCGATATCCTGCTCGTCGGCTGCGGCCCGCGCACGGAAATGGTGCCGGCCTGGCTGCGCCAGGCGTGTCAGCCCGTGTCGATTGCGGTCGACGCCATGGACACCGGCGCCGCCTGCCGCACCTTCAACCTGCTGCGTGGCGAGGAACGCCGCGTCGCCGCCGCCCTGCTGCCGGTGTAGGACGGCCACTCTCAGACGGCTTGACAGTCGTGTGGACTAGTCATATGACTAGATTGTTCTATGACGTGGAGGCGTGCGGTGGGTAAAGTTTGGCAGGTGCAGGATGCAAAGGCTCGGTTCAGCGAGTTCCTCGAGGCAAGCTTGAGAGAGGGCCCGCAGGTCGTCACGCGTCGCGGGGTCGAGGCCGCGGTTCTTGTTTCCATCGAGCAATGGCGCAGGATGCAACAGATGACCCGCCCAAGCCTAAAGGAGCTCCTGCTGGCGCCGGGGCCCAGGTCAGAGGCACTGGTCCCGCCACGTAGGAAACTGCGTCGACGGCCCACGCCCGTGATCGAATAGCCGGTGTATGTCCTGGATACGAACGTCGTTTCCGAACTTCGTCGTTCGCGGCCGCACAAGGGCGTTCTTGCGTGGATTGAGGATATCCCGGCCGACCGCCTTTATCTGAGTGTCGTAACGATCGGAGAGATCCAAGCGGGGATCGAGGTCACGCGCGAGCAAGATCCCCCGAAGGCCGAAGAACTCGGTGGCTGGCTCGATCAGGTGGAGGCCAGCTACGGGATACTGCCGATGGATGCGGACACGTTCCGGATTTGGGCCCGGTTCATGCACCGAAAGTCCGATGCTCTGTCTATTGACGCGATGATTGCCGCAACGGCCGCAAGACACGGTCTCGCCGTGGCTACACGCAATGAAAAGGATTTCCGGCGCTTTGCCGTCGGGATCGTGAACCCCTTCACAAGTGCGCGACATCGCTGACGCGACAACGCGCGAGAGGCCGGGGCCCGACCAGGGCCCCGGCTCCAACGGGATGCTTAGGTGAAGAACGAGTTCTGTGCGCTGACCATTGCGAACAGCATCGGGATCGAGAGCGCCGTGTTGGTGCGCGAGAACAGCATGGCTGTGCGCGCCGCCTTTTTCTTCGCGTCGGCGTCCGCCTCAACAATACCCAGCGCCTTCTTCTGGTTCGGCCAGATCACAAACCAGACGTTGAAGGCCATGATGATGCCCATCCACATGCCGAAACCGAGCATCGAAATCGTAGCATTGCCGGTGCCGATTCCGAGCTCCAAGGCATCCCCGATGTACCGGTTCATGCCCGCCAGGATCAGGCCCCAGACCAGCGTCGAGAGCGCCGACCAGCGGAACCAGAACAGCGCCGCGGGCGCGATCACCTTGCTGATCGCCGGCTTCTGGTCGTCCGGTATGTTGGGCATGCTCGGGATCTGGACGAAGTTGAAGTACCACAACAGCCCGATCCACATGACGCCGCTCAAGACGTGCAGCCACCGGACGATGAATACCCAGAATTCAAAACCCAACGTCATGGCTTGGTTCCCCCGTCCTAGGTGATGACGAGCACGACCACGACCATGATCACGGTCAGGACGATGCCTGTGATGATTGTGTTATTTAGCGATTCGAGCGGATTCATCGCTGTCCCCCGTCTGACGAATACCGACTCGAACTATAGCAGAATCGGCAACCCAGCGATATTTCTGACTGTCGCGCCCGGCCGGCAAGTGGTCCAGTCGCGCGGGCGTTGATTTCGGAAGCTGGAGACGTGGCGGGTTTGTCCCATTGCGCGGCCCAGGTGCGGCGCCACGATCACGACCGCTACCTGACGACGCTGTTCGTTCCGGCCGCCCGGCGCGCGGCGGTCTTTGCGCTCTATGCCCTCAACATCGAGGTCGCGCGTACCCGCGAGACGGTCAGCGAGCCGCTGCTCGGCGAGATCCGGCTGACCTGGTGGCGCGAGGCGATCGATGAGCTCAGCCGCGGCGTCGTCCGCGAGCACCCGGTGCTGCAGGCGTTGGCCGAGCCGCTGCGGGAACACGCGCTGACCCCGGCGCTGTTCGACCGCATGATCGAGGCGCGCCGGTTCGATTTGAGCGACGAGCCGCCGGCGACGCTTCGCCAGCTCGAGGACTATGCCGCGGAAACGACGGCCACGCTTATGGCCCTGGTGCAACAGGTGCTCGGTCAGCGCGACGGCCCGGCCCATACCGCGGCCCGCCATGTCGGCATCGCCTGGTCCCTGTTGGGCCTGGTCCGCGCCGTCCCATTCCACGCCCGGGCCGGCCGGCTCTACCTGCCCGCCGATCTGCTCGACGCCGCCGGTGTCGCCCGGCGCGATGTGCTGGAGCTGCGGCCGACGCCGGGGCTCAGTGCGGTGATCGGCGAGATAGCCGCGGCGGTCGAGCGCCGCCTGGGCGAGGCGCGACAGCAACGGCCGCTCGTGCCGGAAACGGCGCGCCCGGGCTTGCTGGTCGCGACTCTCGCCGATGGCTATCTGCGCGCGCTGCGCCGTGCCGGCAATGACCCGTTCCGCCTGCGGCCGGTCTTGCCGGGGCGGCCCGTGCGCCTGCTGCTGGCAGCGTTGCGGTATTAGAAGCCCCTGGACCGCCACGTGCCGACCGACGCGGCGCGCGCGCCGGGGCGCAACGCTTTGGTAACGGTGTCGACCTATCGTCGCCGGCTTCCCGTCGAGCGCGAGCATTGCCATGCTGCGAGCCACCGCCAGCCCTTCCTCGAGTCGTGCGAGACAGCGGCGTGCTACACCGCTGGCGATGTCTGCGCCAAATAAAACGGACAAGAAAGGATATAACGAGCAATACAAAGGTTGGGAAATTACATCAGTAGGGACAAAGGAAGAATTAGCGCAAAAATTTGAGCACGAAATGCTAAATCCGTTTTATCGCGGAGGCCATACCAAAGGTTTTGTGCTTGGACTTGCGACGAGTCTTCTCATAGAGGCGGTTAGCGCGACGGGCAAACAGTGCCGCGATATCACCATATTAGACGCCGGGTGTGGACTCGGAAATTTATCGGCCTATCTGGCGTGCAGGGGCTACCGGGTCGTGGGCGTGGATATATCCGAGGAAGGCTGTGGGGCAGCTGAAAGGTTGGCCGAAAGGTTGGGCGTTAACGAGAATTGCTCGTTTCACGCTGAGAGCTTGGAAAATGTTACACTGAACGATTCTTGTATTGATTTTATCGTGGGCCATGCCTCACTTCACCATTCCATCAAATATGAGGGGGTGGCGAGCGAATTCAACCAGCTGCTAAGGCCTGGCGGACAGGGATTTTTTGCCGATTCGTTCGGCGAGAACCGGTTGTATCACGTCTTTCATGACAAGAAGAAGATGAAGCGGCTGGTGATGTGACGCTAACCAGAAAGCTTATATTAGACTACTTCAACGGAGTTGAAGTCGATCTTATACCAACGGACTGGTTTGTTATGTTCGACAAGTTATATCTTAAATTTCTTCCCCAAGCAGCAGAGCCTTTCCTGCGAAAGCTATCGAGGGCCCACTTTTGGCTCGATAGGGGAGTCCCTCGCACGTCTAGACTGGCGCTTGGATTGTCCGGCTCTGTCATGACCAAGATTACGAAAACGTGAACTGTTTCGAAAGACATGTCGGTTCAGGTTTAATCTTGGCCCCGTTACACCGACCCGCGCTTACTGAGATTCGAGGGGGCTAGCCTGGAAGATTCACGAAAGGCACCGCCGAACTCCCAATATGCGTTATGATTCAATTGCCTAGATCGGATCAAACGCAGGA
>CBDHDN010000075.1:0-9742 GCA_965261585.1 Alphaproteobacteria bacterium | reverse complement strand
GCAACTCGTGAACAGGGACGAGGCTCGATCGTCCAGGGTCAGTTCGACACAGAGACTCTCTGCCCTACGGCCGTCCTGCCATTCATCCCACGCGAAGACCCAGACCTTGAACCGATGAAACTTTTCGGTCAGCTTGAGCCCCGCGTCATGGAGCTTCCGCAGAAGAGGCTCCATGTCCTCCCTATCCGGCGGCCAGCTCTCGAACGTAAGGATCAATCCCTTGGCTTTGGTATCACCGGGCGGGTCTTCACCGGCAAGAACACTGCTGGAGAGGTACGTGGACAACACGAGAAGGAGAACGACAGTTCGCATAAGACCTGCCCCTTAGCCTGGATTCGGCGGCCAAACGCTGCGGCCGCTGACTCTTGCCGGCCAGGCATCGCTCCAGTCAGACGCGCCGAGGAGGCGCGCATCACGAGCTAGACTTATTCAACACTGCTAGCAATGGTGGATCAATATTTAGTTAAGTGGCCTCATTTGCCGCCGCCGCGGTCACTCTCCTTGCTGTCCGCGGCCTCGCCGTCGGCAGCGTCGGTGCGCTTCGAGACGACCTCGTCGATAAGCCCGAACGCCTTGGCCTCCGCCGGCGCGTAGAAGCGATCGCGCTCGAGCGCCTCGTCGACCGCCTCGACGGACTTCCCGGTGTGGGATGCATAGATCTCGTTAAGGCGCTGGCGCAGCGACAGTATCTCTCGGGCGTGGATCTCGATGTCGGTGGCCTGCCCCTGGAACCCGCCGGACGGCTGGTGAACCATGATACGCGCGTTCGGCAGGGCGTAGCGCTTGCCCGCAGCGCCGGCGGCCAGCAGAAGCGAGCCCATTGAAGCGGCCTGGCCAATGCACAGGGTCGACACGTCGGGCCTGATGTATTGCATCGTGTCATAGACCGACAGGCCGGACGTCACGATGCCGCCCGGCGAATTGATGTAGAGCGCGATATCCTTCTTCGGATTCTCCGCCTCGAGGAACAGCAGCTGGGCGCAGATGAGGCTCGCCACGGCGTCATTGACGGGCCCGGTGACGAAGACGATCCGTTCCTTGAGCAGGCGCGAATAGATGTCGTAGGCGCGCTCGCCACGATTCGTGTGCTCGACCACCATCGGGACGAGCAAGTTCATGGAAGTATCGCTTAGGAGATTTCGTTCTTCCCCCAGGACGCCGCACCTTTGCACCTTTGAAGGGCTACGGCATCCGAAGCTGGTGTCGAACGGGCCGGCTGAAAGCAGGCCGTGTGGGGCGCGCCGAAGGGACTTGCGATTGGACGCGAAACAGCCCTGTCGGAGTAGAGTGGATGGGCAACTCGACGAGGGCGATTGGATTCCGCCTCCGGAGGGCTACGATGCGCGGATCTCCATGGGCGAGCCGATGGATGTCTCAGCGGGAAATTCGGCGGAGACAGGTTCGCTCGAGACTGCCTGCACAGCCACCCCTCGTCGGTTCAGTTGATGGATGGGAACCGTCCGGCGGCGTCGAGCCGCTGGGCGGCCGACGCCGCGGCGAACGCCTTGCGGCCCCACCTCGAGGACGTGGGGGAAGCGCATCGCAAGGTCGGCCCGCCTCGCCGTGACGGGCTGGGCTGTGAACAAACCGCTCTCGATACAGCCGCCCCACCGCGGCATGGCGGCCGTGCGCGAGGATGGCTTCCCGCGAGATGCGCGCGGCCCACGTGGCTGCGTGGCTTCCTGGTGTCGACGGCGGTGATCGCCGGCGGGACGACAGCGTTTGCCGGCCCGGTCGAGGACCTGGAGACACCGCGCGCTGAACACCACACTCAGGCGCAGTTGAATGCGAATGGCTTCCTGTTTACATTCGACGCGGGCGACGAGTTTTTCGAGACGCCCTTCAACGCGTTGGACGGTGGCGGCGCCAATGTCGGCGATGGGGCGGGGCGGTTTACGCGGGTCCCGCGGGCCGACCTCGATGGTCCGGGCGAGTGGGAGAAGCATTTCCCACCGCGCGCCACCGGCCCCAACGGCCAGGCGTGCAACGAGTGTCACCTCGAGCCGTTCGGCACGTTCGCGGGCAACTCCGCAACTGCGGTGCACCGGGATCCCCTGCGGAAGGGTAACCTCTTTGATTTTATCCGGCGTGACACGCCGAGCTTGCACGGTGCCGGTGCGTTGCAGCGGCTGGCCGAGGAGATGACCGACGCCCTGCATGCCCAGCGCGCCGCGGCCGGTAACAAGGCCTGCGCCACGGGCTATGCTGTGAAAAAGAAGCTGGTGGCCAAAGGCGTGCATTTCGGCGGCATCAAGGCTATGCCCGGCGGCGGCTACCCTTGCGTCGCCACGTACGACACCTCGCATGTGGTCGGCGTCGACGAGAACCTGGTGATCAAGCCGTTCCAGTGGAAGGGCACCGACGCGACCATTCGCGTCTTCAGCCGGGGCGCCTTCCACAACGAGCTGGGCATGCAGCCGGTTGAGATCGTCAAGGAGGTTGACGGCAGCCTCGACGGCGACTTTGACGGCGTGATCGACGAGGTCAGCATTGGCGATGTGACCAGCGTGGCCATTTACCTGGCCGGGCAGCCGCGGGCCACGACGCGCCAAGAGCTCGCGAGGCTCGGGATCATCGATCCGTTGACCCATGAGGAGAAAGAGGCGATCTGGCGCGGCGGGAATCTGTTCAAGAAAATCGGCTGTGCCAATTGCCACCGGCCGCGCCTGTTTCTCAAAGACCCGATCTTCTCCGAGCCGAGTCTGAACCCGCAGGAAAACATGATATCGGGTGTCGGAAACTTATTGCCCGGCGAGTCTCCTGACGGGATGTTCCCGGCCGGCCAGGTTGCGGTTGATTTTGGTGTCAATCCGGCCGATCCGATCAGCTTCGACCTGACCGCGGATCTGCCCGACAACATTGTCGACAAGCCCGGCAGGAGGGGAGGGGTGTTCCACCTGGGCAACTTCCAGACGAACAGGCGCGGTCATGCGATAGTCCGGCTGTTCGGCGACCTCAAGCGGCACGACATGGGCGACGATCCGACGCCGCTGAGCGAGAAGGGCCTCGCCGAGAACATCGACGAGCAAGGCACCGGCCGCGACAATTGGCTGACCAAGGAGCTCTGGGGCGTCGGCTCGACCGACCCGTACCTCCACGACGGTCGCGCAACGACGCTGACCGAGGCCATCATCGAGCATGGCGGCGAGGCGAAAACGTCGCGCCATAAATTCCTCGCGTTGCCCGTGTTCAAGCAGGCGGCGGTGATCGCCTACCTCAACAACCTCGTTCTGTTCAAGGCTCCGGAAGAGGAGTAGTCCCTGACGACCACGAGCAATGGTCGTTCCTCCCGGGCGGCGGGTCCTAGCGGACCCGCCGCCTTTCTTCTTGCCCGCGCCCGGGTTGACCGCTGCGGCTGGGCTCATGGATGGCCGGATTGCGTCGTCGCCAGCGCGGGTGACGGCGCGAGACCGCCCGCTCCCTGTCGGGCCAGCGACTACAGCGGCACCCAGGATCGTTTGGCCGTGTAGTGCATGTAGCCGATGTTGATGCCGGTGCGCAGGCCGATGCCGGTACGGATCGGCGCCAGCGTGACATTGGCGCTTCTGTGGTAGTTGGCGCCGACGCCGGCGATCAGGTAGATGCTGCCGTCGACCGCCGGATAGCGGTGGAACAGCGGGTTGGTGTTGGCCAGGTCGTAGACCAGGACGAACACCTTGGATGCGTTGCCGCCGAAGTCGAAGCCGACCGACGGCCCGTTCCAAAAGATCTCGCGGGAGCCGCCGGCCTTGTACTGGAGCCTTCCGCGGCCGTAGCGCACGCCGATGCCGATGGCGCCGCTCACCTCCTCGCCGGCGATGAAGGCATTGGGCCGGCCCAGATCGGCGAAGACCTTCTCGACGATCCTGGCCAGGCCCTCGGTCGTCTCGCCGAAGAAGTCGACCGCGGCCGAGACGATGTCCTCTTCGTTATAGGTATTGCCAGCGGCCCGCGCGGCGGGGGTGGCGAGGAGCACGGCGATGAGAGAGACCGCCAAGACGCGGCAGAGCCGGTCGAGCATGATAGCGATGGTGTGGTCGATCGTCGGCCAGCGTACGCAGCCGGCGATAACCAATCCTTAACGGCGGCGGGCCGATGGGACCCATGGCGCCATATGTTGAGGTGTACGTGTGCGCCCTTACCAGATCTGGGAGGGTAGGCTGCTGAGCGCTGCATTTCGACGCCGCGCAAGAGCTGGACGGCGGGCCGCCCGCCCGCCGGATGGTTCCCATCCGTCGGCTTAGCCGAACCACACCGCTTGTTGATTCTGTGGGCTGATTCACCTAACGCTTGCGGGACCAAGCGCTGGGATCAGACCACTAGGGTCCAGACCCTAGACTGACCGTCGCCTAACGGGAGGAAATGCAATGAAAGCATGCGTGCTGCATGCCGCCCAGGGTCTGCGTGTCCAGGACTGGAACGACGACGGTACGCTTGCGGCCGGTGCCGTGCGCATCAAATTCGCTGTCGGCGGCATCTGCGGCTCCGACCTGCACTACTATTTCGAGGGCCGGATCGGCGAGGTGCGGGTGCGCGAGCCGTTCGTGCTCGGCCACGAGATGGCCGGCGACGTCGTAGAGGTCGGCGACGGGGTCCGTGATGGGGTCGGGGGCATTGCCGTCGGTGACCGCGTCGTCGCCAATCCGAGCCGGCCGTGCCGGCGTTGCCGCTATTGCGCGGCCGGGCGCGAGAACTTGTGTGTCGACATGCGCTTCATGGGCAGCGCGCGGCTGCTGCCGCACACCCAGGGCGTGTTCCAGGAATATCTGAGTGTGCATGCGCGCCAGTGCTTCGTGGTGCCGTCGACGCTTGCCTACAACAAGGCCGCCTGCGCCGAGCCGTTGGCCGTGGCCATGCATGCCGTCGCCCGCGGCGGGCCGCTGCTGGGCCGGCGCGTGCTGGTTACCGGCTCGGGCCCGATCGGCACGCTGATAGTCGCCGTCGCGCGGCGCGCCGGTGGCCGGGTCGATCACCGTGACCGACGTCGTCGACCCGCCGCTGGCGGTGGCGCGTCAGGTTGGCGCCGACGAGGCGATCAACGTGCGCACCGACGGCGCGCGCATGACCGCCTATGCCGCGGCCGGCGGCGGCTTCGACGTCGTGTTCGAGGCCTCGGGCAATGTCGCGGCGCTCGACACCTGTATCGAGGCGGCGCGGCCGGGTGCCCGCATCGTTCAGGTTGGCCTGATGTCGGACGTGTCGGTACCGTTGCCGGTCAACCGGATGTCGGCCCGGGAGTTCGATTATGTCGGCTCGTTCCGCTTTCATCAGGAATTCGCCTGGGCCGTGCAATACCTGGTCGATGGCCTGATCGACGTCGAGCCGATCCTCAGCCCGACGTTCAACGTCGGCGACATCGACGAGGCCTTCCATTTCGCCGCCGACCGCACGAAGTCCATGAAGGTCCACGTCGCGTTCTGAGGGCCGTGGCGGGCCGCGAGGGATGGGAATTGGTTAACGGAACGTTAATCAATATCCGGTAGATCCCCTTGCGGATGCCACAAGATATTGCAAAGATAAGGGGAGGCGGCGCGTGACCGGCGCAGATGGCGAGCGTACTGTCAGCCCTTATCTGCAACGGCGGCTGCGCAACCTCGACGAGATCAAGTTGCGCGAGGACGCGCGGCAGGAGGACGTCCGGCCGCCCCGGGACCGCGACCAGGACTAGCGACGCCGCCCGGCTGCGCACCCGCGCGATGCCGGACCCTGACCAGGCCACTGTACCGCCGCTCGTCCGGAAGACTGATATGACGTAGTCTCAGGCCATGGCACACGTTCCCCTCAACGCCGACTTCGGCCGGCTGATCGTCGTCCACACCGGCGAGATGGACTGGCAGGCGAGCCCCAGCCCGAGTGTCCGGCGCAAGCGGCTGGACCTGGCCGGGGACGCCGAGAAAAGCCGCGTCACGTCGGTCGTGCGCTACGATGCCGACAGCGCCTTTCCGTCCCATCCCCATCCCGATGGCGAGAAATCCTGGTGCTCGACGGCGTGTTCTCCGACGAGCACGGCGACTATCCGGCGGGGACGTACATCCTGAACCCCGAGGGCTTTGCGCACGCGCCGTTCTCGCGCGCGGGCTGTACCCTGTTCGTCAAGTTGCGCCAATATCCCGGGCCGAAGCGGCGCCAGATCATCGTCGACACGAACGCCGGCGCCTGGCAGCCGCGGCCGATCCCGGGCATCAGCGAGATGTGGCTCTACGCCGAGGACGGCTATCCCGAGACGGTGCGGCTGATCCGCCTCGCGCCCGGGGCGGCCGTGCCGGAGCATGATCACCCCGGCGGCGAGGAGATCTTCGTCCTGGACGGCGGCCTCGAAGACGGTAACTGCCGCCTCACCGCCGGTGGCTGGGTGCGCTATCCGGTCGGCAGCCGCCACCGCCCGCGTTCGCCCAACGGCTGCACGCTCTATCTGAAGAGCGGCCACCTCGCCGGCTGACGCAATGCGGCCGCCCGGGGTGGGTGTTTCGAGGTGCGGTGTGCCGCGAGGGTGGACCGCATGCTTCCTCATCCCCGGATTAAAATCCGGGGATGAGGAGTTCGATTACCCGAACACCTCACCCTGAGCCTGTCGAAGGGTGTGCCCGAGGGTGGACCGCATGCTGCGACAGCCCCGGATTAAATCCGGGGATGAGGTGTTTTTCGTCGCCTCACCCTGAGCTTGTCGAAGGGTGGCGTGGCGGATGCGGGCCTGTGTCGCCAGCCCGCGCCCGCCAGACAGACTAGCCCCCGGGTTGCGGGACGATCCGCAGGTAGGGTTTGGGCGACTTCCAGCCGTTCGGGTATTTCTGCTTGGCTTCTTCGTCGGAGACGGAGGGCACGATGATGACATCGTCGCCCTGCTGCCAATTGACCGGCGTGGCGACCTTGTGCTTGGCCGTCAACTGGCAGCTGTCGAGCACCCGGAGCACCTCGTCGAAGTTCCGCCCGGTACTCATGGGATAGGTCAGCGACAGCTTTATCTGCTTGTCCGGGCCAATCAGGAACACCGTCCGCACAGTGGCGTTGTTCGCCGGCGTGCGGCCCTCGGACGTCTCGCCGGCATCGGCCGGCAGCATCTCATAGAGCTTGGCGATCGCCAGCGTCGGGTCGCCGATCAGCGGGTAGTTGACCGCGTGCCCCTGGGTTTCCTCGATGTCCTTGGACCACTGTTCATGGTTGCCGATGGGATCGACGCTGAGGCCGAGGATCTTGCAGTTGCGCTTGGCGAATTCCGGCTGCAACCCGGCCATATAACCGAGCTCGGTCGTGCAGACCGGCGTGAAATCCTTGGGATGCGAAAACAGGATGGCCCAGCCATCGCCGATCCAATCGTGGAACTTGATCGTTCCTTGCGTGGTCTCCGCGTGAAGTCCGGCGCTTGGTCACCAATTCTCAGCGACATGATCGTCCTCCTAGTCAAGTCTGGCGAGTGCCGTCGGCGTCGCCGGCGGACGGCGCGCGGGGTCGACGGGCGCGTGAGCAACCTAAGGCGCTCTGCGCCGGCGAACAGACTGTGGCACTCGATATTGTCGGGGCCCTCATTGGCGCGGACCTCCAAGACGGGCGATCGTGCGCCAACTACCCGCGACATTCAATCGCTTGTCCGTGGTCGCGGGTGTGTCGCCGCGGCGAATGTGCACGGGGGCTTGGTTTGGGTCACGGATAGGCCAGCTGGATGATGTCGTCGTGGGCGAACAGCGGGCCGACCTCGAGATCCAGCAGCGGCGCCGCGTAGAGGCTCGGCGGCACGGAGATGTCGGCGAGGTAGAGCTCCCGACATGGGCGGCGACGCCGGGCCGCAGCATGCCGTCCTTCGGCAGCGCCAGGGTCATCGTCGCGGTGGCCTGTATGGCCGGATCGTGGATCTGGCCGGTCCCGGCATGGACGCCCGACGGCACATCGAGTGACAATACCGGCGCCCGCTGGATGTTGGCCCAGCGGATCAACGACGCGGCGCGGCCGCGCGGGGTTCCGCGCAGGCTGTAGCCGATGACGCCGTCGAGGACGACGTCGGCCGGGCCCTCGCGGTCGAGGGCCGTGCCCTCCGACGTCGCCGGCCGCCCATGCGCTGCAGGATCTCGAACTGCCGGCGCGCGACCTCGACCAGGCGCGATGCCGGCTGGCCCAACACGACCTGCACCGCCGCGCCCCAGTTGTGCAGGCGCCGCGCCGCCACCATGGCGCCGCCGGCATTGCCGCCGGTGCCGGCCAGCACGATGACGCGCCGGCCCACGGGATCACCGTCGAGAAAACGCAGGCGTGTCAGATGTGCCAGGTTGCGCCCGGCATTCTCCATCATCTGCATGAGGTCGATGCCGTAGTCCTCGATCATGGCCCGATCGACTTCGATCATCTGGGCGGTGGAGACAAAGGGAACGGGCTCGGTTTGACGCGCGACAGGCATGGGCACCTCCCATAGGTAGCGCCGATTTACGGTCGACCGGCGACCGTGCAGACGTTTTAATCTGCGGCGGCCGGCGAAAGAAGTCCCCGCGGCCGGGACGCGACGGAACGAAGACGCCGCCCATGGAAGCAAACTTCACGGAATGGCTGCAGCTCGCCGTGCGCTGGCTGCATGTGATCACCGGCATCGCCTGGATCGGCACGTCGTTCTTCTTCAACTGGCTGGACAGCAATCTGACGCCGTCGCCCAGCGGCAAGCCGGGCATCGAGGGCGAGCTGTGGATGGTGCACAGCGGCGGCTTCTATCAGGTCGAGAAGATGCAGCTGGCGCCCGACCAGGTGCCGCCGGTGCTGCACTGGTTCAAGTGGGAGGCGGGCTTCACATGGCTCAGCGGCATCGTTCTCCTGGCGATCATCTACTACCTGGGGGCAGGGCTCTTTCTCATCGATCCGGGTGTTGCGGCGCTCAGCCCGGTCGCGGCAATCGGCATTGGCATTGGCTTCATCGTCGTCGGCTGGTTCGTCTACGACGCGCTGTAGCAGTCGCCGCTGGCCAAGACCGTCTGGCTTGCGGCGGCAATCTCGTTCGTGCTGTTCGTCGGCGTCAGCTACGGCTTGAGCCAGCTGTTCAGCGGGCGCGGCGCCTTCGTCCATGTCGGGGCGCTGCTCGGCACGCTGATGGTCGGCAACGTTTTTGTGCGGATCATCCCGGCACAGCACCAGCTGGTCGCGGCGACGAAGGCCGGCACGGCGCCGGACGCGCGGCTGGCCACGAACGCCAAGTGGCGCTCGGTGCACAACAACTACATGACGCTGCCGGTCGTGTTTATCATGATCAGCAACCATTTCCCCAGCACGTTCGGACACGCATTCAACTGGGCGATCCTGGCGGTGCTGTTCGTCGTCGGCGCCGGCGTGCGCCACTACTTCAATCTGCGCAACAAGGGCCGCAACGGCGTCTGGCTCCTGCCGGCGGCGGTCGCCGCCGTCGTGGCGCTGGTCTTCGTCACGGCGCCGCGGCCGACGGCGCCGGTCGCCGGCACCGTCTCGTTCGCCGCGGCCCGAAGTGTGATCGACGCGCGCTGCGCGGTCTGTCATTCCGAGACGCCGACCCATGAGGCGTTTCCCGAGGCGCCGGACGGCATCAAGTTCGACACACCCGAACAGATCGCCGCACTGGCCCAGCGCATCCATGCCCAGACGGTCGTCACGAAGGCCATGCCGCTCGGCAACGTTACCGAGATCACCGAGGCGGAGCGTGCGCTGATCGATCAGTGGTTCCGCCAAGGCGCCCGCGTCGAATAGGCGGGCCGCGCTGGACTCCGGCGGTCGGCGCGCTATGATCAGGCCATGAAGTCAGTACTGCACGGCCGGCGAA
>CBDHDN010000074.1:0-56143 GCA_965261585.1 Alphaproteobacteria bacterium | reverse complement strand
CATTCCACATCATCCCGGGCCGAAGGACGGCGCGGCACCACCTGAGCCCCCGGCGAGGCATGGCGCGCACCAGCGGCGGCATCCTAGCAAGGTGTAATAATGTTTCAATCCGTAACTGGCGCCAGACTGGATCTGTCCGTCCGATCACCCCCGCAACGCCGCATCCGCGTCCTCCCGGGCAAACGCACGGTTGTCACGTGAGCAGCGCCCCTCTATGAAAATCGAGCGGCCGCTCCGCCTGATGCGGGGGCGGGACGCGGAGTTGCGCGCATGGCCCTGCACATCGACACGTTCAGCAACATCGAGGGCGGCTTCCCGTTCTTCAAGGCG
This sequence comes from Alphaproteobacteria bacterium, assembly GCA_965261585.1. Lineage (GTDB taxonomy): Bacteria > Pseudomonadota > Alphaproteobacteria > UBA6615 > UBA6615 > CBDHDN01. The sequence continues at coordinate 55,813 of CBDHDN010000074.1, read as the reverse complement.
GTTGGCCACCCCGGCGCCGCGGCGCCCGCACGGACCCTCGTTCAAGGCCTGGCCGTGCGCCGCGCCGTGGCCGTCTACGATCCACTCGGCTTCGCCGCGTCGTTTGCCGAGCTGCACGACCTGGGCGCCCTGAACGTCGCCCACGTGTTCGTTCAGGACATCGCACAGCTCGGCCGGACCGTGCTGGGGCGACCGGCCCAGCCGGTCACCGACCTGGCCGCCGCCGCAGTCGATGCCCTGTTCGTCGTGGCGTTCGATGCCGGTCGCCTGATCGCCAACATTCGTCACCTCGTGCCGGCCGGAACCGCCGTCGTCAGCCTGGACGAGATGCGGCTGGACGCGGCGCTGCTGACGAACCCGCGGCGCTACCTCGACCCGCTGAACTTCGCGACCAATTTCGCCCTGTTCCGTGATGGCGATGGCGATCACACACGGCTCGTGACGGCCAACTACTGGCACGGCTACGGCGCCCGGGACGTACAGCTGTGGCTGACGCTGTTCGCGGGCAACGGCGCGGTGCTCGCCACCTGGTCGCAGCCGGTGCCGGCCGGCCAGGCGACCGTCGTCATCGACAGCCGCGACGTGAAGACACGGTTCGAGCTGCCGGACTTCGCCGGCCAACTGTTCATCCACGTCGTCGGCGTCCGCGGCCATGACATCGTCAAATACGCCCTCGACACGTTCACCGACGCCGGCGGGCATTCGTGCACCCACGACGCCAACGCCTGGCCGGCCGACTGGTACGCCGGGCTGCCGGCGCCGCGCGCCGACGAGCGCGTCGTGCTGTGGGTGCAGAACAGCCACCCCTGCCCGATCCCGGCGGGCGCCCTCGGCCTGCGGCTAATGGGTACGTCGGCGCCGCCGGTCACGCTGGCCGACGAGGTGCCGCCGTTCGGCTCGCTGGCGCTGGACGTCGCGTCACTGCTGCCCGAGGCGCATTGGCCCCAGCAGCTGGAGGTCCATGCCGGCAAGCACTTCGTGCGGCCCCGCTACGAGGTCGAAAACGGCCACCGCCGCATCGCCCACGCCAATGTCGAGCGCACCGATTTGACGCCCGACCCGAAGATCGCCGAGCTTTCGAATCTGCTGGGCAAGGGCTACATCCTGCCGGCACCGGTACTGCCGCTCGACCGCTTCCGCACCACCGTCCTGCCGACGCCCATGGCGACGACCCAGGCTTCGCTGCCGATCGCCGCCGCCGTCTACGACGGCGACGGGCGCGAGCTGGCGCGCCACGCGTTCGGCAATCCCTCGCGCGCCGACAGCATGGTCCTGGAGATCGACGCCCTCGTGCCGGAGGCGGCCGCCGCCGTCGGCCATGTCGAGCTGCTCTACGACTTCGCCAATGGCGGCACCGCCGACGGCTGGCTGCATGCGCTGTTCCGCTACGAGGACCGCCAGACCGGACACGCCGCCGAGACCAGCTTCGGCACTCATATGTTCAACACGGTGCTGACTTATCGCGGCGAGCCGCAATCCTATGCCGGGCGCGCGCCCGGCCTGACGACCCGCCTGTTTCTGCGGCTTGGGCCGGCCGGCACCGACACGCTTTGCCACCTGATCTACCCGGCCTCGACGCCGTGGCACGCGACGTCCGAGACCCGGCTCATCCTGCATGACCCCGACGGCGCGGTCGTCGCCACCGAGCGACTGGCGATCCCCTGCGGCGGCTCGCGGCGGTGGCGCTTCAGCGCGGCGTTCACCGCCGCCGACCGGGCCCGCGCCATGCCCGACGGCCGCGTCGGCCACATCGTCGTGCGCGACGAAACGTGCCGCCTGTTCGGCTATCACGGGCTGGTCGCCGAGGACGGCGGCGCCTTCAGCTTCGACCACATGTTCGGCTTCTAGTGCACCGATCCAGACAAATGATTCACCGTGCGCTGGAGCGATGAAGGGTGTCCTGGGCATCGGCTTGCCGCTGGTCGCCGTGCCGCTGCTGGCCACGGTGTTCGATACGCCCACGGCGATCGCGCTGATGGCCGCGCCGGTACTCTCGGCGAACCTGTGGCAGGTCAGGCAGGGTGGCCTCGCCGGCACGGTCTGGCGGCGCTTCTGGCGAGCCCTCGCGCCCTTGGCCGTGGCGACGGTCGTCGCGCCCAGTTCCTGACCCGCATCGACGCCCGGGCCAGCACGCTTGTGCTCGGCCTCATCGTCATCGCCTTCTGCATCAGCCAGCTGTTTCCGCCGCGCTTCGACGTGCCGCCGCGCGCCGAGCGCTGGCTGACACCGGGCCTTGGCGCGTTCGCCGGCGTGCTGGGCGGCGTCTCGAACTTCTTCGGCCCGCCGCTGATCGCCTACCTCATCGCCCTGCGCCTGCCGAAGGACACGTTCGTCGCGGCGATCGCGCTTTTGTTCCTGTTTGGGACGGCGCCCCTCTATGCGAGCCTAGCCGTGAGTGGTGTGCTCAACGGCCCGGTGCTCGCCGTGTCCGTCGCAGCGGCGCTGCCCAATATCGCCGGACTCGCGCTCGGCACGCGGCTGCGCGGCCGGGTCGGGCAGCGGATGTTCCAGCGGCTGCTCGTCGCGGCGCTGTTCCTGATCGCCGTCAACCTGATCCGCCGCAGTCTGCTCTAGTGCACCGACTCAGTCAGAGCCGTCACCGTGGAAATCTGATTCCGAATACAAAACAACGGGTTGCTCCAGCGCACGGTGAATCATTTGTCTGGATCTGTGCACTAGCAGGCTGTTGCAAGGACTCTCGCTTAAGATTGCGAACGGCGATCGCGCGCTAGCCCGGATTTCTCACAGGAGTAGTGCATCGGGCCCCCGAATCAGCGAAAGTGATTGTTGCAACAAGAACTTAAGCTGAGACGGAGGATCTCCCCGATGCCAACAGAGTGTATCTCGGATCTGTTCGGATTTGCACGCGTTGAGAGCCGGCGCGTTGAGGCAGCGTTTGACGGCGGTGCGGTGACGTCGAACGGCGGCGCGCTTTTGCTGGGGGCCACGGAGCGGGCGATTGGCCTGGTCGCGGGTTTTGCGCGATGTTTCCAGGACGGCCGCGATCCGGCGTTGACGGAGCACAGCGTCGCGACGCTGGTCGGCCAACGTGTGTTCGCCCTGGCGCTGGGTTACGAGGACCTGATCGACCACGACGAGCTGCGCCATGATCCGGTGATGGCGGTGCTCGCCGGCAAGCTCGAGGCGCGGCGGGCGGACTGCGCGCCGCTCGCCGGCAAGTCGACGCTGAACCGGCTGGAGCACGCGCCGTCGGGGGCGCCGTCGCGCTATCACAAGATCGGCCACGACGCGGCGGCGATCGAGCGCCAGTTCGTCGCGCTGTTCTTGGCCGCGCACCGGCGGCCGGCGAAGCAGATCATCATCGACCTCGACGCGACCGACGATCCGTTGCACGGCGAGCAGGAGGATCGGTTCTTCCACGGTTACTACGATTGTTACTGCTATCCGCCGCTGTACATCTTCTGTGGCCGGCATCTGCTGGCGGCGAAGCTGCGGCCGGCCAATATCGACGGCGCCGCCGGCGCGATCGAGGAGCTCGCCCGGATCGTCGAGCAGATCCGCGACGACTGGCCGGACGTGCGTATTCTGGTGCGCGCTGATTCCGGCTTCGCCCGCGAGGCGCTGATGGCGTGGTGCGAAGCCAACCGGGTCGACTACGTCTTTGGGCTGGCCAGGAACAAGCGGCTCAGCGGCGCGATCGAGAACGCTCTCGCCGCCGCCGCCGCCGACAGCCGGCGCACCGGCAAGCCGGCCCGCCGCTACCAGGAGCTGGTGTGGACGACGCGTAAGAGCTGGAGCCGCGAACGCCGCGTCGCCGCCAAGGCCGAATGGACCCACGGTAAGGCCAATCCGCGCTTCGTCGTCACCTCGCTCGGCACCGGCGAGGTCAAGGCCCGCCGGCTCTATGAAAAGGTCTATTGCGCCCGCGGCGACATGGAGAACCGCATCAAGGAATGCCAGGCCGATCTGTTCGCCGACCGCACTTCGGCTGCCACCATGCGGGCCAACCAGCTGCGCTTGTGGTTCGCCGCCATGGCCTATGCGCTGCTCTGCGCGCTGCGCCGCATCGCCCTCAAGCACACCCGCTTCGCCCGCGCCACCTGCGGCACCATCCGCTTGAAGCTGTTGAAGATCGGCGCCCAGGTGCGCCGCTCCGTCCGCCGCGTCAAGTTCGCAATGGCGTCTTCGTTCCCCTACCAGCAGGAATACCGCCTGGCTCACCATCGATTATGCAACGCCACCGGCTGACCCCAGCAGCCGGCCTCCGCCCGTCCCGTCAACCACACAGGATCAACTCCAGCCTCAGACCACCGCCAGCAGCCGGCGGAACCCTCCAGACTGCCTGCTTCACAGCAACCCATCAACAGTGCCCAAGATGAACTGGCTCTCGGCCACCACCAATCCCGCTGTGAGAAATCCGGGCTAGGACGCAGACGGCCCGGCGTACCGGCGAGCCCGGTTCAATGGGTCAAGCCGGCCCTAGACGAGCTTCCCACCTTCCGTTGTTCTGTCGATCACCTCTGTGAGCGAGTAAAAAACGATCTCGCGGCCCCGAGCCCTTCAACGATCTCCATGAGGAGCTTCCCACACCCGACGGCAAATCTTGTTTTTAGTACGGTGAATCATTTGTCTGGATCGGTGCACTAGTGCACTGACGCAGACATAGGATTCACAAAGGCATGTGATCGTGCGATTCTGCGATCATGGCTCAGGAAGTCTGTGTGATTGTAGGAGCCGATGACCGCGTGCGACTGACCGCCGTCGTCGGTGATCGTAGCCGGCCGTTGAAGCACGTTCAGCGGGCCCGGGTCGTGTTGCATTCGGCGGAGCGACTTCCGGTTCTCGATGTGGCGCGCCGCGTCGGCGTCAGCCGCCCGGCGGTCTGGCGCTGGCAGCGGCGCTACGCCGAGGAAGGCATCGAGGGTCTGTTGCGCGACAAGACCCGGCCGCCGGGCACGCCGCCGCTGCCGACGGCAACCGTGGCCCAAGTGTTGGCGCTGGCTTGCTCCGAGCCGCCGGGCGAGACGACCCACTGGACCGGCCGCGCGGTGGCCGAGGTCGTCGGCATCTCCCTGCGCTCGGTTCAGCGCATCTGGCAAGGCCACCGTTTGCAGCCGCACCGCATCCGCACCTTCAAGCGCTCCAACGACCCCGCCTTCGCCGAGAAGGTCGAGGACATCGTCGGCCGCTACATGGATCCGCCCAGCCATGCCGTGGTGCTGTCGATCGATGAGAAAAGCCAGATCCAGGCCCTCGACCGGACCCAGCCAGGGCTGCCGATGAAACCCGGCAAGTGCGGCACCATGACCCACGACTACAAGCGAAACGGCACGATCACCTTGTTCGCCGCGCTCAGCGTCCTCGACGGCGCCGTCATCGGCCGCAACATGCAGCGACATCGCCATCAGGAGTTCATCCGCTTCCTCGGCGCGATCGAGCGCCAAGTGCCGGCCGGCAAGGTCATCCACGTCATCCTCGACAACTACGCCGCCCACAAGCATCCCAAGGTCCGCGCCTGGCTGGCGCGTCATCCCCGATGGGTGTTCCACTTCACCCCAACCTCCGCCTCCTGGCTCAACGCCGTCGAGGGCTTCTTCTCTGTCCTCACGCGCCGGCGGCTCAAGCGCGGCACCTTCCACTCGATAGTCGACCTCCAGGCCGCCATCAACCGCTACATTGACGAGCACAACAATGATCCCAAGCCCTTCGTCTGGACCAAATCCGCAGACACCATCCTCGCCAAACTTCACCGCCTGCCTGTACCTTCTGTCTGAGTCAGTGCACTAGTGCATGTTGTTATAGGTGGAGCGGAAGCTTTGTCATCCTCATATATTCCATCCCTCGACGGGATACGAGCCCTATCGATGCTGTTCGTTTTTACTGCTCATGCTGGGGTGTCGGAGCTCATTCCGGGTGGTTTTGGTGTAACAGTATTCTTCTTTTTGTCGGGATAGCTTATTACTTCTTTGCTGACGCGAGAATTCGACCGCCACGGCAGCGTTGCTCTTCGCGCCTTCTATCTGCGGCGGGTCGTGCGGCTCGCCCCTCCCATGTTGATGACGTTCGCCGCAGCACTGGCCGCTACCGCCGTTGGGCTCACGACAGGCGACATGGACCTGGGCGCGTTCGCGAGCCAGATCTTCTTCTTTTACTGAGTCGGACCCGATTTCCTTGGACACAGAATTGGCTTAATCGAAGTGTCCAAGGAGGACCGGAACATGACCGATAATTTTGAGAAGAAAGTTGATGTTGATGGGCCTGTGGTAAATGCGGGCGAGCTTGGCTCGTCCACGTTTTCCCCAGGCCAGGCTTTGCCGGCAGGCCCGCTGGGACTTGGCCAGCGATGGACGGTGGCGCGCAAGCGTGAGGTCGTTCTGCGGCTTTTGCGTGACGAGCCGGTGCAACTTCTGTCGCGCCAGTTGGGCGTAGAGATCTTCCGGCTCGAGCAGTGGCGTGAGAAAGCGATCGGCGGGATCGACGCCTCGCTCAAGCAACGCAAGGGCGATCCGGTGCACGCGGAACTGGATAGCGCCATGAAGCGGATCGGAGAGTTGACCATGCAGGTGGAACTGCTGGAGGCCAAGACGGAGACCTTCGGCCCTTTGGGGCGGCGGAGGTCGCGGCGATGAGTGCCGCCACCTCGCCCGGCACGGGTCTGGCCTACGGCCTGCGGCGGGTCTGCGCCGCCTGGGGCATGGCCCGCTCCTCGTTCTACGCCATGACCTCCGGCCAGCACGCCGAGCAGCCGCCGGCAAAGCGTCGGGGACCGAAGCCCGCGATCTCGGACCAGGCGCTGCTGGTGGCGATCGAAGCCGACCTGGAGGCATCGCCCTGGGAGGGCGAGGGCTACCGCAAGGTCTGGGCTCGGCTTCGGGTCTGTCGCGACATCCGGGTTGCCCGCAAGCGGGTGCTCCGCCTGATGCGCGAGAACAATCTGCTCTCGCCCCATCGCTGCCGCCGCCGTGGCGGCAATCCCCATGACGGTGAGATCATCACTCATGCCCCGAACCTCATGTGGGGCACCGATGGCGTTCGGGTGTTCACGGTGGACGACGGCTGGGGCTGGATCTTCACCGCCGTCGAGCATTGGAACGCCGAGTGTGTCGGCTGGCATGTCTGCAAGCGCGGCGACCGCTTCGCCGCCCTGCAGCCGATCTCCATGGGGCTTGCCGGGCTGTATGGCTCGACCGCGGCCGGCGCGGCTCGGGGGCTGGCCTTGCGGATGGATCACGGCTCCCAGTATCTGTCGGACCACTTCACCAACCAGATCAAGTTCTGGGGCATCCAGCCGTCCTACGCCTTCGTCGCCGAGCCCCAGACCAACGGCGTCGCCGAGCGGTTCAATCGCACGCTGAAGGAACAGATCATCCATGGTCGCATCTACCGCAACATCGCGGAGCTGCGGGACGCCGTCCGCGACTTCGTCGAACTCTACAATGCCCAGTGGATCGTCGAAAAGAACGGCTACCTGAGCCCCGCTCAAGCTCGTCAGGCGTGGCACGCCGCGATCTCAATCAGGCCCGCCGCGTGAGACAAACTTGTGTCCAAGGAACCGGGTGCGCTACATCTTCTTCTTTTACAACTATTATTCACTTCTCGGCGATAGCGGATCCAGCATCAATGGGCTCGGCATTCTCTGGTCCCTGGCGGTGGAGGAACATTTCTACCTGATCTGGCCCTTGATTTTCGTGGCCATTGCGCGTGGCTGGGCCGGAGTGTTCCATCTCATCGCTCTGCTCGGTGCAATCCTGCTCTGGCGCTACATTCGGGTCTTCGTTTTCGACACCCCCGAATGGCCGATCTACGTCTCGACGGATTCGGACTTCGACAGTCTGTTGTATGGCTGCCTGCTGGCGCTGGAAGCCTGGCGCGGACTGTCGGACCGTATCTTCCGGAGGGCCCTGCCCGTTACATAGTGATCGCAGGCGCGGTGACGTTACTGCTTGTGACCTTCGTCTTGCGCGACGAGGCTTTCCGCTCAACCGTGCGCTATTCCATTCAGGGCATCGCGCTCATGCCGTTGTTTCACTACGCGGTCAAACGCCCTAAATTCATGCTGTTTAGACCACTTTACTGGGCACCAGTTCGGCGGATCGGGATCTACTCGTACACCATCTATTTGTCGTATGCAGACCAAGGATCAGTTTGCCGCCCCGTGAGGGCTCTCCAACGCCGCCCAAGCCCCGGTGCGTCACCTCATTGCAACGGCGTAGTTCAGCCCCGGCGCGCTTGGCCCCCATCGGCCCACGAGATCGATAAGCCGACGGCTCGATTCGGCCACCGGATGGGAACCATCCGCCGGCATCGAGCCACGAGGGGTTGCACCACCGTCTTGCCCCTGGGATCATTGCCGATCACGTATTCACGACCGAGGGGGTGGAGACATGGACGTCCGCGCAGCCGTCGCCCACGAAGCGGCCAAGCCACTGGCGATCGAGACCGTGCAGCTCGACGGGCCGAAGGCCGGCGAGGTGCTGGTCGAGATCAAGGCGACCGGCGTCTGCCACACGGATGCATTCACGCTGTCCGGCGGCGACCCCGAGGGCATTTTCCCGGCGATCCTGGGCCATGAGGGCGCCGGCATCGTCGTCGACATCGGTGCCGGCGTGACAAGCGTCGCCAAGGGCGACCACGTGATCCCGCTCTATACCCCCGAATGCCGCCGTTGCGACTACTGCCTGTCGGGCAAGACGAACCTGTGCCAGGCGATCCGCGAGACTCAGGGCCGCGGCGTCATGCCGGACGGGTCGAGCCGCTTCTCCGCCGGCGGCGATACGATCTACCACTACATGGGCACGTCGACGTTCGCGAACTACACGGTGCTGCCCGAGATCGCGGTCGCCAAGATCCGCTCCGACGCGCCGTTCGACAAGGTCTGCTATATCGGCTGCGGCGTCACCACGGGCCTCGGCGCCATCATCAACACGGCCAAGGTCGAGCCCGGCGCCAACGTCGTCGTCTTCGGCCTCGGCGGCATCGGCCTCAACGTCATCCAAGGCGCCCGCCTGGTTGGCGCCGACATGATCGTCGGCGTCGATCTCAACGACACCAAGCGCGCCCTGGCCGAGAAGTTCGGCATGACCCACTTCGTCAACCCCAAGGAGGTCGCGGGCGACCTCGTGCCCTATCTGGTCGACCTGACCAAGGGCGGCGCCGACTACAGCTTCGAGTGCATCGGCAACGTGAACACGATGCGCCAGGCGCTGGAGTGCTGTCACAAGGGCTGGGGCGAGAGCGTCATCATCGGCGTCGCCGGCGCCGGGCAGGAGATCTCGACCCGGCCGTTCCAGCTGGTCACCGGCCGCGTCTGGCGCGGCACCGCCTTCGGCGGCGCCAAGGGCCGCACCGAGGTGCCGAAGATCGTCGACTGGTACATGGACGGCAAGATCAACATCGACGATCTGATCACCCACACGATGCCGCTCGACAAGATCAACGACGCCTTCCACCTGATGCACGAGGGCGAAAGCATTCGCAGCGTCGTAACGTTCTAGCCGCGCAAGACGTCTTGGAAGTGCCCGTCGCCGGCCACCGGCGGCGGGTCTTGCGTCTGTGCCGGGCGTGCCCTACCTAAGAATCCGGGGACCGGCGGCGACACAAGGGAGACACAGCCGTAAATGACCGACACGCGACACGCCAAGGTCCTGATCCTGGGGTCCGGCGCCGCCGGCTGCACCGCCGCCATCTATGCCGCCCGCGCGAACCTCAAGCCGCTGATGATCCATGGCCTGCAACCCGGCGGACAGATGACGATTACGACGGATGTGGAGAACTTCCCGGGCTTCGCCGACGTCATCCAGGGGCCCTGGCTGATGGAGCAGATGTCCGCACAGGCCAAGAACGTCGGCACCGAGATCGTCAATGACATCGTCACCGAGGTCGATCTGAAGCGGCGCCCCCTGAAATGCGTCGGCGACACCGGCGCGGTCTACACTGGCGACACGCTGATCATCAGCACCGGCGCGACGGCCCGCTGGCTGGGTCTCGACTCCGAGCGCAGGTTCCAGGGCCTCGGCGTGTCGGCCTGCGCCACCTGCGACGGCTTCTTCTATCGTGAGAAGGAGGTTCTGGTCGTCGGCGGCGGCAACACGGCGGTCGAGGAAGCCTTGTTCCTGACCAACTTCGCCGCCAAGGTCACGCTGATCCATCGGCGTGACAGCCTGCGCGCGGAAAAGATCATGCAGGACCGCCTGTTCCGCAACCCGAAGATTGCCGTGCTGTGGGACACCGTCCTGGATGAAGTGCTGGGCACCGATGACCCGCCGGGCGTCACCGGAGCGCGGGTCAAGAACGTCAAGACGGGCGCGACGACCGACCTCGCCGTCGACGGCGTCTTCATCGCGATCGGCCACGACCCGACGACGAGCCTGTTCAAGGGCCAGCTGGAGATGGACGATGAGGGCTATCTCATGACCAAACCCGACAGCACGTTAACGGCGATCCCCGGGGTCTTCGCCGCCGGCGACGTCAAGGACAAGGTGTTCCGCCAGGCCGTGACGGCCGCCGGGATGGGCTGCATGGCGGCGCTCGAGGCCGAGAAGTTCCTGGCTGAGCACGAAGCGACAATTCAGTCCGCGGCGGCCGAGTAGGCGCATGCGCTAGGGCTTGTGTACGATAGACGATATCCCTATTAGATCAGAGTATTAGACGGCGAGTCGGTGCCGCCCTTAGCGGCGGCGCAGCCAGCTATTGGTCGGTAGCCCACGGGCCGCCTCGCCCCCCACAAGGTCATTGCACGACCTGCGCCTGCTTATTGGAAGGCCGGACAAGAATGCCGTTGGATTGGGATAAACTGCGCGTCTTTCACGCCGTGGCCGAGGCCGGCAGCTTCACCCATGCCGGTGAGGCCCTGCACCTCAGCCAGTCGGCGATCAGCCGCCAAGTCAGCGCCCTCGAGGACTCGCTCGGCACGAGCCTGTTCCGCCGCCACGCTCGTGGCCTCTTGCTGACCGAACAGGGCGACATGCTGTACCGCACGGTGCACGACGTCTTCGCCAAACTGGCGATGGCCGAGGCGCGCCTGACCGAGGCGAACGCGACCCCCCAAGGGCCGCTGAAGATCAACACGACAGTTGCCCTGGGCTCGCTCTGGCTGACGCCGCGCATTCGCGAGTTCCTGCACCTCTATCCAGACATCCAGGTCTCGTTGATCGCGACCGATGGCCAGCTCGACCTGACCATGCGCGAAGCCGACTGCGCTATTCGGCTGGCGCCGCCGACCCAGGGCGACCTCGTCAAGCGGCGCCTGACCAAGGTGCACCAGCACGTCTTCGCCTCGCCCGAATACATCAAGAACCACGGCATGCCGGAATCGCCCGAGGATCTGGACAATCACCGGCTCATCGTGTTCGGCGAGGACGCTCGCCAGCCGTCGATGGACCTCAACTGGCTGCTGCGGGCCGGCACGCGCAACGGCGACCGGCGGCCGGTGCTGAAGGTCAACAACGTCTATGGCATCTTTCGGGCCGTCGAATCGGGCCTCGGAGTCGCGTCGCTGCCCGACTTCCTGGCCCGCGAGGCACAGATGCTGGTGCGCGTCCTTCCCGAACTGGAGGGGCCGTCCAACGACGCCTACTTCATCTATCCCGAAGAGTTGCGCCATTCGCAGCGCATCGAGGTCTTTCGGGATTTCCTGCTGCGCAAGGTCGCCGAGACCAGGTTCTAGCCCGGATTTCTCACACGGAGTAGTGCATCGGGGCCCCGAATCAGCGAAAGTGATTGTTGCAACAAGAACTTAAGCTGAGACGGAGGATCTCCCCGATGCCAACAGAGTGTATCTCGGATCTGTTCGGATTTGCACGCGTTGAGAGCCGGCGCGTTGAGGCAGCGTTTGACGGCGGTGCGGTGACGTCGAACGGCGGCGCGCTTTTGCTGGGGGCCACGGAGCGGGCGATTGGCCTGGTCGCGGGTTTTGCGCGATGTTTCCAGGACGGCCGCGATCCGGCGTTGACGGAGCACAGCGTCGCGACGCTGGTCGGCCAACGTGTGTTCGCCCTGGCGCTGGGTTACGAGGACCTGATCGACCACGACGAGCTGCGCCATGATCCGGTGATGGCGGTGCTCGCCGGCAAGCTCGAGGCGCGGCGGGCGGACTGCGCGCCGCTCGCCGGCAAGTCGACGCTGAACCGGCTGGAGCACGCGCCGTCGGGGGCGCCGTCGCGCTATCACAAGATCGGCCACGACGCGGCGGCGATCGAGCGCCAGTTCGTCGCGCTGTTCTTGGCCGCGCACCGGCGGCCGGCGAAGCAGATCATCATCGACCTCGACGCGACCGACGATCCGTTGCACGGCGAGCAGGAGGATCGGTTCTTCCACGGTTACTACGATTGTTACTGCTATCCGCCGCTGTACATCTTCTGTGGCCGGCATCTGCTGGCGGCGAAGCTGCGGCCGGCCAATATCGACGGCGCCGCCGGCGCGATCGAGGAGCTCGCCCGGATCGTCGAGCAGATCCGCGACGACTGGCCGGACGTGCGTATTCTGGTGCGCGCTGATTCCGGCTTCGCCCGCGAGGCGCTGATGGCGTGGTGCGAAGCCAACCGGGTCGACTACGTCTTTGGGCTGGCCAGGAACAAGCGGCTCAGCGGCGCGATCGAGAACGCTCTCGCCGCCGCCGCCGCCGACAGCCGGCGCACCGGCAAGCCGGCCCGCCGCTACCAGGAGCTGGTGTGGACGACGCGTAAGAGCTGGAGCCGCGAACGCCGCGTCGCCGCCAAGGCCGAATGGACCCACGGTAAGGCCAATCCGCGCTTCGTCGTCACCTCGCTCGGCACCGGCGAGGTCAAGGCCCGCCGGCTCTATGAAAAGGTCTATTGCGCCCGCGGCGACATGGAGAACCGCATCAAGGAATGCCAGGCCGATCTGTTCGCCGACCGCACTTCGGCTGCCACCATGCGGGCCAACCAGCTGCGCTTGTGGTTCGCCGCCATGGCCTATGCGCTGCTCTGCGCGCTGCGCCGCATCGCCCTCAAGCACACCCGCTTCGCCCGCGCCACCTGCGGCACCATCCGCTTGAAGCTGTTGAAGATCGGCGCCCAGGTGCGCCGCTCCGTCCGCCGCGTCAAGTTCGCAATGGCGTCTTCGTTCCCCTACCAGCAGGAATACCGCCTGGCTCACCATCGATTATGCAACGCCACCGGCTGACCCCAGCAGCCGGCCTCCGCCCGTCCCGTCAACCACACAGGATCAACTCCAGCCTCAGACCACCGCCAGCAGCCGGCGGAACCCTCCAGACTGCCTGCTTCACAGCAACCCATCAACAGTGCCCAAGATGAACTGGCTCTCGGCCACCACCAATCCCGCTGTGAGAAATCCGGGCTAGCAGGCTAAGCCAGCAGTCCTGCGTCAGGTGAACCGGACACACAGAATTAATAGGTTAGCGGCCGGCACCCCTACAGCCATGCGGTCAACGCATAGCTGCGTCCCCGCGTCGGGGTGTCGCCGTGGTGCGCAGAGCCTATATCAAAGAGGCATGCTGCGATGCAGCCTCCGGAGCCGGTGCTCCTCCCCGCCGGTTCCCGGGCCCACACGGACCCATAGCTATCGTCCGTTGGACGATACCCCCAAAGAAACTGGCCGGGCCCATTGGGTCCGGCCAATTTTCTCGTCGCGCCGGCGCGTGACGCTATATGAACAGGCGATCCGTCGGCTGGTTCTCGTAGAGACCGGCGACGAACTCGGCGTAGCCGTTGTAGAGCAGCGTCGGCACCTTGCCGTCGACGCCCAACAGGCGTTCTTCGGCTTGGCTCCAGCGCGGGTGCGATACCTCGGGATTGACGTTGGCCCAGAAGCCGTACTCCTTGGGCTGGATCGCCTCCCAGAACGTCATCGGCCGCTCGTCGGTGAACGTGAAGCGGACGATCGACTTGATCGACTTGAAACCGTACTTCCACGGCACCACGAGGCGCAGCGGCGCGCCGTTCTGTTTCGGCACCGGCTTGCCGTAGAGCCCGGTCACCATGAACGCGAGCTCGTTCGCCGCCTCGGCCATGGTCAGGCCTTCGATATAGGGCCACGGATACCAGAACTGGCGCAGGCCCGGCATGGTTTTCTTGTCGGCCTGGGTTTCCATGCGCACGTACTTGGCCGAGCCCAGCGGCTTCGCCATGTCGAGCAGCGCCGACATCTGGAAGCCGCTCCACGGCACCGCCATCGACCACGCCTCGACGCAGCGGTGGCGATAGACGCGCTCCTCCAGCGGCATGGCGCGGATCAGATCGTCGATATCGACGGTCATCTCGTTCTCGACCATGCCGTCGAACGTCACGGTCCACGGCCGCGTCTTCAGCTTGCGCGCGGCCTTGGCGATGCGTTTTTGCGATCCGAACTCATAGAAGTTGTTGTAGTTCGTCGCCAGCCCTTCGTCGGTTATCTCGCGGTCCAGCACGTAGCGTTCGTTGCGCGCGACGGGATATAAATCGGCCGTCGGATCCTCGCCCCGTGCCCACGCGGGTGCGGCGGCAAGGACCGGCGCGGCGGCGGCGAGAATGGGCCCGGCGGCAATCGCCTTGGCGAGCATGCGCCGCTGCTGGAAAAACTTCTCGGGAGTAGCGGCACTCTCCGGCAGCTCCCAACCGCGCTTGACCTTGACGTGCATGGTTTTCTCCCGTGATGGGCTCGTGCGCACAGCTAACGGCGACAAAATGGCGCGGTACCGTTAAGGAATCAACTCACGGACGCTTGAACGTGCAAATATCACATAAGTCTCACGCCGCCATGAGACTCCGACGTCTGCCAAGTAGGCTGTGTCTCGAAAGTGGTGGAAATTTGAGGATGGCGTAATCTCCGGGTGACAAGACAACCACCCAACCGGCGGCTAGCACCGCCAAGGAGATCACGCCATGAAGAACACTACCGAGACTTCTGCGCTTTCGCTACTGGCCAATGACGCCGGCTATGATCCGCTCGAGGACCGGCTGCGGGAGAACATCAGATCCACGATCGAGGCCGTTTTTGAGGAGGAACTTGCGCAGTTTCTCGGGCGCTGCCGATACGGTCGAGAGGACGCGCTTCGGCAAGGGTATCGGAACGGGCACCGGGAGCGGCAACTGACGGGGACATTCGGGAGCGTGCCACGTGCACGGATCGTTGAGGAAGACGGTCGGGCGTCGGAATGGCGTTCGCGGGCGCTGCCGCGCTACCAGCGGCTGACCAGAAAGGCCGAGGCGCTGATCGCTTCGGTGTATCTGTCCGGAACCAACACGCGGCGGGTGAAACGCGCGCTGTTCGGGCTCTTCGGGGGTGCTGTGAGCAAGGACGTTGTGAGCCGGGCGTGGCGCAAGGTGAAGGTCGATTGGGACGCCTGGTGCAGCCGTGGCCTCGCGGATGAGGATATCGTTCGGCTGATCCTTGACGGCACTGTGATCAAGACCCGACTGGATCGCAAGGCCACCAACATCTCGGTTCTCGCGGCTATAGGGGTGCGCCGGGATGGCCAGAAGGTCTTGCTTTCGATCGGGAATATGGGCGGAGAAAGCCAGGCGGCGTGGCGCCAGTTCCTCGACGACCTTGATGCGCGTGGACTGAAACGGCCCGGGTTTGTCATCGTCGATGGCGCGCCGGGACTGGAGGCGGCTCTGTCGGCGCTTTGGGGCGATGACCTTCCCGTTCAACGCTGCACCGTGCACAAGCACCGCAACCTTCTGGGTCATGCTCCCAAACACATGCATGACGAGCTGAGCGAAGATTACCGCGATATGATCTATGCCGACACTGCCTCCGAGGTGGAAACCCGCCGCAAGGCGTTTGTCCGCAAGTGGCGGCTGAAATGCAGGGCCGTCGCGGACAGCCTCGCAGAAGCGGGCGACAAGCTCTTTACCTTCACGCGCCTGTCCAAGAGCCAATGGAAATCAGCCCGAACGACCAACGCCATTGAGCGTCTCAACGAGGAGTTCAAGCGCCGGATCAAAACACAGACCGTGCTGCCGTGTCCCGAAACAGTGCCGATGCTCCTCTGGGCGCTCCTCGCTTCCGGCCAAATCCAGATGCGCAAAGTCGATGGATGGGAAACCCTCGATCAGCTAATCGCCGACGAAACCCTTGACCGCGCGGCCTGACCGCCGCAAAACTCAACCCGCTCGGAGAGGCGCCAAAACCAATTTCCACCACTTTCGAGACACAACCGCCAAGTATTATTGTCGCTACAGATCCTTACCGAACAACTTCTCTTCCAGAGCATCCGCCCGATCTCTGAGCCCCGTAAGGCGCGGATGCACCGCCAGTGCGGCTTCGAAGGCCTGCAGCGCCGCCGGCTCGTCGCCACGGATCAGCTCGATCTGGCCGAGGCCGCTCAGCGCCCCGAAGTGGCGCGGCTCCAGATCCAGCGTCACCTCGACATCTGCGACCGACTCTTCCAGGTTGCCCATGAGGAAGTGCACCGTCGCCCGCTTGTTCCAACCCTCGGCAAATTCCGGCGCCTGCCCGACCATGTCGTCGAAGATGTCGAGGGCGCGCCGCAGCTGCCGGCGACCCATCGCGACGATGCCGCGCTGCATCAGCGTTGCTACCGCCGCGTCTTCGTTCTCAATCCAAATGGACCAGATTAGCGCCTCCGCGCCCCGCACCCGCTCATCGTCCTCGGTGGTCTGCAGCACGGCGAACAGGCGATCGAGCCTCGGGTCTTCCTGATCCGCACTTGCCGTCGCCGAGAATATGAGCCCGCCGGCAAGCCCCAGATACGCCAGTCGCTTTCCGATGTGTCCGGTCATAACATGACGATTATCGCGCCACTCACGGCGGACTCCAAGCGGCCTTTGCACACAATGCATCAAAAACCAGTCATCCCCGGAGTCAAGTCCATGGCAAGTCCTGGGGCAAGTTCAGGATCAAGTAACGTGTCCAGCGAACCCGAAGACTACTTCGCCGCCACCTACAGCGAGGCCCGCGCCGGTTTCCTGGCAGCTTGCCTTGCCGCCGACGCCACCGTCTCGTCACACCGCAATCCGACGCGCGGTCCACGTGGCGAGGCCCTGTACACGGACGTCGCCCACCTCGGCCCGGCCAACGCCGAACGCGTCTTGTTCGTCGTGTCGGGCACCCACGGCGCCGAGGGCTTCTGCGGCTCCGGCATTCAACTCGGACTGCTCGATCATGCAGCGCGCCAGGACCGTGGCACCGCCGTGGTCCTCGTTCACGCCATCAATCCGCACGGCTTCGCCTGGCTGCGCCGCGTGACCGAGGACAACATCGACCTGAACCGCAACTTCGTCGACCACGGCGACGGCGCCGCCTACCCGCCGACACCGGAGTACGACCGGCTCGCCGACGCCTTGGTGCCCGCCGCCTGGGATGACGCGACGATCGCGCGTACGGATCGGGAGCTGGAAGGCTACGCCGAGGCACACGGCCTCCTGGCGCTGCAGAGCGTCGTCTGCGGCGGCCAGTTCAGCCACGCCAACGGCCTGTTCTATGGCGGGCGGCAGCCGTGCTGGTCGCGGCGCACGCTCGAACATGTCGTTGCCGAGGCGACGGCCGGCGCGCACGCCGCCGTCGTGATCGATGTGCACACCGGCCTCGGGCCCTACGGCTATGGCGAGCCGATCGCGATGCACGACCCGGCGAGCGGCGGCTTCGCCCGCGCCAGGGCCTGGTACGGCGACGCCGTGACCAGCCCGGCGGGCGGTACGTCCACGTCCCCGGTCGTGCGGGGCCATGTCGGTGAGGGGCTGGAGCGTGCGGCGCCTGCCGTCCGGTGGACGAACATCGCCCTCGAATTCGGCACCCAGCCCGTGCTCGACGTGCTTCAGGCCTTGCGCGCCGACGCCTGGCTGCACACCCACGGCGACGTCGACAGCGACCAGGGGCGGGCGATCAAGGCCCAGATGCGCGCCGCCTTCTACGGCGACGAGCCGGTCTGGAAGGCCAAGGTGTGGGCCCGCGGCCACGCCTTGGTCAGCCAAGCGCTCGCCGGCCTGGCCGCGGGTTGAGCCGGGCCGCTGTCGT
This sequence comes from Alphaproteobacteria bacterium, assembly GCA_965261585.1. Lineage (GTDB taxonomy): Bacteria > Pseudomonadota > Alphaproteobacteria > UBA6615 > UBA6615 > CBDHDN01. Next base: position 37,912 of record CBDHDN010000074.1, on the reverse strand, counting down.
GGCCGGCTATTCCGCAACGCCGCTGCCCCACAAGCTCGGCATCAAACACGGCCACCTGGTGCTGCTGGACGGCGCCCCGGCGGCCTGGCAGGACGGGTGGCCGGCAAGTCACGGCACGCTGCCGGAAGCAATCGACCTGCGCCACGGCCTGCGCGCCGGCCCGGCCGACGTGATCGTCGCGTTCTTCACGTCGGCCGGCCGCTTGCGCCGCCGCTTTGCCGCGCTGAAGGGCAAGATCAAGCAAGCCGGTGCGCTGTGGATCGCCTGGCCCAAGCAGGCCGCCAAGCTGGACACCGACCTGACCGACACCGTGGTCCGCGAAGTCGGCCTTGCCGGCGGCCTTGTCGACGTCAAGGTGTGCGCCGTCGACGCGACCTGGTCGGGCCTCAAGTTCGTCTACCGCCTGGCCGACCGTGACTGAGGCGGATGTCATCGCCGGCGCGGCGCGGCCCGGCCCGGCACCGCCGCGTCGGAACCGGCCCTTGTTTTGCGCGGTCAGGGCCTGGAAATCGGCGCTTGTGACGGCAGCCCGAAAATGCGCCGGCGATTCCCTTTCGGCACGGTTGATCAGCTGGAAGCGGGCGGACGGGGTTCCTCTTCCAATGGTGGGGCTCCGGCGCCGGGCTCATCGGCTTCCAGGCGCTGGCGCAAGGTTCGCATGACGGCGACGGCGGCCCTGACGGCTCCTGGATCGAGGCCGGCTGCGAGTCCGTTCGACCACGGTATCTGTGAGTCCGTGGCCGCCCGGTAGGCGTCGCGGCCCGACGCCGTCAGCACCACAAGCTTGGCGCGGCGGTGGTTCGGGTTGGCCGCGAAGCCAACCAGGCCGGTCGCCGCCAACTCATTGACGATGCGCTGCACGGCCTGGCGCGTCAGGCCCATGTTGCGGGCGATCTGGGCGACCGGCCGGGGCCGCCGTGCCAGCGCGATCGCACCCACGACCTGCCAGCGCGCACTGGTCAGACCGATGCCGCGGGTCAACCGACCGCCGGCGGCCAGCATGCGGCCGTTCAGGCGAAACGTCTCGAGGATCAGGGCCGTGACAGCGGCACCTTCCGGCGTGGGAAGTTCGGTCGTGTAGGGCATATTGACAATATATTGTCAATATGCCAATGTATTGTCAATATCCGCGGCCGACCATGACAATCACCCCGGTGATTTGCAAGCAGGCGGCGGCTGCCGGCCGGCTGCATTCCGCTCACCGATAAGGCAGACTGCGCCTGGTCCAAAGAATCACGCCGCGAATACGCAAACCCAGGAGGTAGAGATGGCAGAGCACACCCCCGTCATGCCGCACGGTGAGATTGAGGAGATCTTTCCGGACGTGTTCTTCGTGACCGGAACGTCACGGCCCGACTTCGGCGGCAGGACGTGGCAGTTCAGCCGCAACATGGCGATCGTGCGCGACGCCGGTGCCCTGAGCCTCGTCAACACCGTCCGCCTGAATGACGACGGGCTGGCCCGCCTCGACGGCCTCGGCCGCGTCGTGAACGTGGTCAAGCTCGGCACATTTCACGGCATCGACGACGCATTCTACCTGGAGCGCTATGGCGCCAAGCAGTGGGCGCTGGCGCAGGCGGAACACTTCGCCGGCCAAGCCACGGACGCGGAGCTGCGGCCGGGTGGCCCGATGCCGATTGCCGGTGCCTCGCTCTTCGTGTTCGAGACCGCCAAGCAGCCCGAGGGGCTGCTCCTGCTCGACCGCCACGGCGGCATCCTGATTTCCTGCGACAGCCTGCAGAACTGGGACGGAGGTGGACGCCTTCTTCGACGAGGAGAGCGCGCGGCACATGACGGAGATCGGGTTCATTCGACCGGCCAATATCGGCCCCGGCTGGCTCAAGTCTTGCGAACCCGAGGCCGTGGACTTCGCCCGGCTGAAGGCCTTGTCCTTCCGTCACCTCGTGCCGGCACACGGCAAACCGATCCGCGATTGTGCGCACGAGCAGCTGTGCGCAACGATCAAGCGCGAGTTCAACGTGTAGCAAGGCGCCTCCGCGCAAGACGTACGGCGGGGTCTACGGCCTGGCCGTGGTGTCGACGGCTAGAAGCAGGTCGTCGGCCATGCGTTCAAGCAGTTGCGCATAAACGTCGAAGCGGTCGCCGTCGGGCTCGGCCTGGGCGGCGACGCGGAACTCGCGCGACAGGTACTGCAGAACGCCCACGTGGCTCGTATAGTATCGCGACATCGGCACGCCCGCTGACCTGCGGCCCCTCGATTGCGCTCAGTGGCTATTTCGCGACTTCTCCCACACCCAGTCGCAGACCAATTCGGCGGCATTGGCGGCTGAGCCGCAATAGGGACACTCGAACGTCAGTCGCAAATTGGCCGACGAGAACTCCTTCGGACAGTCACAGGCGAGGGCATAGCCCTTGTCCGTCTGGCCAACGATATGCATTGCATCCTCCGATCCTGCGGGCCCGTGGCGCCGGGTGCGGCGCGCCGAACCGAAACTATAGCCGGTGGACAGTGCAATTCGATCCCCTGGAAAGGAAATGAAAATGGACCCTGGCACCATAGCCGCGCCCGACGCCGCAACCCCAAAAGGCGGTGCAAGCAACGCTGACGCGGTCTTATTCGCGATGGCCGAGCAAGCCGGCCGGCTGTTTCGCAAATCGAATGCTGACGCCTTGTCGTGCGGCCGGCTTCTGCTCCAGGCGCGCGAAATCGCCGAGCATGGCGCGTGGCTGGCGTTCCTGCGTGATGTGGGCATGACCGCCCGCACCGCTCAAAAATACATGCAGGTTGCGCGCTACGTTGGGGATTGCTCGGCCAAATGCGCCCTGGGGGCGCATTTGGGAATCAACCGGACGCTGGATATTCTGCGTGCAAGTGATCGCGTGATGGCCGCGTGGCGCAAGGCGTGTGTCGACGATCCGGCCAATGATCGGCTGATTCAAAAACCGCCCGGCCGCGCGCTAACGGGCATTGTCTGGTGCGTCGAGCCAGAGGATCGTGCGATTTTAGCCGAAGTCGCGGCGCATGATTTTGAGATCGATATTGCCGACGTGTTGGCGGCTGTCGAGGTGGCCGAACTGCCGACGGCCGTCGAGGGGTCCGCGCCGTGACGAATCGACCAATTTTGATACCCCTTTTGACGTGCGGGAGGTGCCAGCACCACACGGCCTAGCACGCCTTACGCAGCGGCTTGGGCGCCAGAGTCGGCGCCCCGTGGGCACGGGGCCGGCGGCCGTTGCGGACATCGCGCAAGCCGGTGAGTTGCAGTTTGGGGGTTGCATCATGGCGCACCGCTTTTCCAGGGCACCTAAGCCAGACCGCGTGCGAAAGCCGGGATGGGGGATGGCGCCGCTCCGGGGCGGGATGCAGGGCCGCACAGGTTCAAACCGGAGGGCCGATCAGCATAGCGCAAGGGGCGATAGTCTCGCGTGGATCGGCTGCCGCAAGCGTCCCAGCCTCGTCCGAAGTGGCAGGACCCCGGTACAAGCTGGACCCTCTGCCCGTTGACAACGCGGGCAGGGGGTTTCCTGCTGTGCCGACGCGAACCCGCCTGAACCGAGTGGCAGGCTTCGTGTTTAATGCTTTAGTACTTAGTGAAGGGGAACGATTTCATAGGGAATGAGCAATGGCCGAAGAAAGAAAGAACGTCGAAACGGAGTCCGCTTTCAATCAGGAGCTGGCGCGGTTGGACCAGAACGAGGCGCTGGACTTGCTGGCGAGCGTTATCAAATCCCAAGCCGCGCGGCACTTGATGAGCCCCGGAATGTTCGTCGAAGCGCTGCGCGCTCGGGTGGTGGGCGATAAGCCGGCTTGATGGCACCACGCCCCCGCCGCGCGGGGCGGAAGATCGGGGTGGGGGTCAATCCGCAACACACACAGGAAGCCCAAGATGGCCTCTCGACCTACGAAAGCGGTAGCTGACTCCATCGCCGGCCTGACCATCGGCCAGGGCCGGTATGCCGGGGAGCGGTTCAAGCTACTCGCCTGGCAGCGGCGTTTTTTGTCCGGCGCTTTCGGTCAACCTGGCGACGGCGCCATTTCTATGGGTCGAGGGGGCGGGAAAAGTACGTTCGCGGCTGCGATTGCCTGTGCGGCCGTTGACGTGGACGGGCCGCTAGTCGAGCCGATGGCCGAAACACTGGTGGTCGCGTCGAGCTTCGATCAGGGCCTTTTGAATTTCCGGCACATGCTTCACTTCCTGGCGCCGACATTCGAGAAGCATGGCACGGGTCCGCGCGGGCGGTTCCGGATTCAGGACTCCGCGAACCGGGCGACGATTGCGGACCGGGAAACGGGCGCATTGTTGAGAGTGCTCGGCTCTGATCCGCGCCGCCTTCACGGTGCGGCGCCGAAATTGTTGTTGCTCGATGAGTGCGCACAATGGCCGCCTGAGCGCGTGGCGCCTATGCTGGCGGCGCTCAAGACCAGCCGGGGCAAGATACCGGGAAGCCGGGCGCTGTGGCTTGGGACGCGCCCAGCGATGCCTGACCATCCTTTCCAGCGCGCACTCGACGGGCACGGGGTTGGATTCGCGCTGTGCTTTGCGGCGCCGCGCGACGATCCGCCCTTTCAGCGCCGGACATGGAAGCGGGCGAATCCAGGACTCGATCACCTGCCGGACCTGGAGATCGTGATCCGTCAAGAGGCCGAACACGCCAAGCGCGGCGAATCGGCGATGCAATCCTTCCGCGCCCTACGGCTGAATCAAGGCGTTGGCGATACCGTGGCGAGCGTGCTCCTCGACGCCGAGACGTGGCGCAATGCCGAGGCGTTGCCGGAACCGGACGCGCGGGCCGACGAATACGTGCTTGGGCTCGACCTAGGGCAGAACGTGGCCATGACCGCGGCGGCGGCGTACTTCCGCGATGGCACGCTTGAGGCGGCGGCGTGCTTCCCTGAGCTTCCGGGCCTAGCCGAGCGCGGCCCGGCCGATGGCGTCGGCGGTCTCTATCAGCAAATGGCGGACCGGGGAGAGTTGTTCATGGCCGGCCGGCGTGTTTCGGACATTCCGGCGCTGTTGCGCGAGTGCCTGGACCGTTGGGGCAGGCCGGTGGCGATCACGTGCGACCGCTGGCGCCTGGCCGAACTGAAACAACACCTTGAGGCCGTTAAGTTTCCCCTCGCCGAGCTGGTCGAACGCGGCCAGGGCTTCAAGGACGGTGGGGCGGACGTGCGCGACTTCCGCGCGGCCGTATTGGGTGATCACGTTCGGCCGACGCAATCACTTTTGCTTCGGGCCGCGATGGCCGAAGCGCGCGTGATGGGCGATCCGAGCGGCAATTGGAAGCTGGCAAAACATGTCCAGGGCGGGCGCCGGGCGAACGCGAGAGACGATGCTTGCGCCGCCGCGATTGTAGCCGTGGCCGTCGGGTATCGCCGGTGTGTCAAACGGCTTTCAATATTGACCCCCGATCGGCGTGCAAAATTTACCCCCCTGAGCGGCACGGCGGAGGTTGTCCCGGTAGTCAATAGGGGGGACCCGCGCGGCTTCGTGTAGCGCCCTGCGCTACGCGGAGCGAAGCCGCGTGGGGGGTGCCTGTTGGCCCACCGGGGCAACCGGGCCGCAGGCACGGCCGGCGCAGGCTCAGGAGCGGTTCTTGAAGCGCCAGGTCTCGTTGCCGGTCTCGATGATCTCGCAATGATGGGTGAGACGGTCGAGCAGCGCGATGGTCATCTTGGGGTCGCCGAAGACGGATGGCCATTCGCCGAAGGCGAGGTTGGTGGTGATGACGATCGAAGTGCGCTCGTAGAGCCGGCTCATGAGGTGGAAGAGCAGCTGCCCGCCGGCCTGAGCGAAGGGCAGGTAGCCGAGTTCGTCGAGGATGACGAAGTTGCGTCGGACGAGCTGGTCTGCGGTGCGGCCCTGGCGCCCGGCACGGAGTTCGGCCTCGAGGTGGTTGACCAGGTCGACGACGTTGTAGCACCGGCCGCGTGCGCCCTTTCGGATGCAGGACCGCGCGATGGCGACGGCGAGATGGGTCTTGCCGGTGCCGGTGCCGCCGACCAGGACGATGTTGCGCTTGCCATCCAGGAAGCCGCCGCCGGCGAGCTCCTGGATCAGGGGCTCGTTGACCGGCGAGGCGGCGAAGTCGAAGTCGGCCAGCTCCTTGGCCGTCGGCAGCCTGGCGGACGCCATCTGGTACTTGATGGAGCGCGCCTGCTTGTCGGCGATCTCGACCTGCAGCAGCGTACCGATGATCTGCTGCACCGGATGGCGGCGCTTGAGCCCGTCGGCGAGGATATCGTCGTAGGCGGCGCGCATGCCTGCGAGCTTCAGCGCCGTCATCATCGCCAGCACCTCATGACGCTCCATGACCGGCCTCCCTCAGGCTGTCATAGCGCTGGCAATCGGCAACCGGCTGGTGACGGAGTTGCAGGCCCTCGGGCGTCGGGATGGTTGCCGGCGGCGCCGGCTGGCGCTGCCGGGAGAGGATGTTGAGCACGACGTCGGCGCTGCAGGCGCCGCAGTCGAGCGCTTCGGCGCAGGCCGCCTCGACCGCCTCCAGTCCGTCCTCCAGCACGGCCGCGAGCACCTTGACGAACTGCCGGTCGCCGTCGTCGTGGCCCGCGAGCCGGGTTCGCAGGCGGCCGAGCGCGTTGGGCAACTGCCAGCCCTTGAAGGGCGCGCCATTGCGCAGCGCGCCGGGCTTCCTCGTCAGGATCGGCACGTAGTGCCACGGATCGTAGGCGACCTGGCCGCGCCCGAAGCTGCGGGGATGCTCGGCGACGATCTCGCCGTCCTGGCGGATGGCGATCCGATCGGCATAGGCCCGCACGTCCACCGGTCGCCCCACCGCGCGTGCCGCGACGCTGTACTGGTTGTTGTCGAAGCGCACCAGACAGGTCTTGGAAACCGCTACCTCAGTGGCATGGAAACCGTCGAAGGGGCCGCGGTACGCCGTCAGGAAGGGCCGCTCCTCCTCGAACACCTGCCACACCGTCTTGCCCGGGATCGTCGGATGCGGATGCTTCTTGGCGTCCTTGATGCACCGATCCATCAGCCACTCGTTGATCTCGGCGTAGGAGCGGCCCCGCGGGCTGGGCACGAACAGGCGGCCGCGAACGTCACCCACCTGCCTCTCGACCTGCCCCTTCTCCCAGCCAGCCCCTGGCGTGCACGCCACAGGCTCCACCAGATGGTGGATACACATCTCCTGGAAGCGGCGGTTGTAGTCCCGCTTCTTGCCCACGAACACCGTGCTCACCGCCGTCTTCATGTTGTCGTAGATGCCTCGCCGGCAGACCCCGCCGAAGAAGCGGAAGGCGCGCTCATGCGCCTCGAACACCATCTCCTGGCTCTCGCGCGGGAAGCTCTGAACCAGCTGCATCCGGCTGTAGCAGAGCCGCATGTGCGCCGCCTTTACCCGGGTCGTCACACCCGACAGGCGCGCGTACTCGTGGCTCCAGTCGAACTGGTAGGCCTCGCCGGGATCGAAGCTCAGCGGCACAAAGGCCTGCGACGGCGACAACAGCCGCCACCGGCGCCGCCAGGCCCTGGCATAGCGCCGAACCGCGTCATAGCCGCCCTCATAGCCCAGCGACGCAAGGTCTTCATGAATCCGCAGAAGAGACAGCCGATCCTTGCGTGCCTTCTTCTCGTTGGCCTCCAGTTGGCGCTCGAGCTCCTCCACCCACGGCCCCAGCTTCGGCATCGGCTGGATCTTGCGCTCGTAGCTGAACGAGGTCTCATCGCCCCGCACCACCTTGCGCACCGTGTTCTTCGAAACCCTCAAATCCCGGGCGATCTTCTTGATCGGAACGCCCCTCACCAGATGATCCAGACGGATCTTCGCGATCGTTTCCACTACCAGCATCTCCCCCTCACCTCGTCCGTCCAATGACAAGGCGCGTTCATGGGCACAAACCATGGGGGGGGGTCAATTTTGGACGCCGATCACCCCCAATAGGGGGTCAATTTTCCACGCTTAACAACAGTCTGGTCGCGCGGCACCATGCTGAACGGCGGGCAGTACTGCTTCGCCGACATGAAGGGCGCGATCTGCCTGGCCGATACGGCGGCCGGCACGATCCGCGAGATCGGTCGCATGACGGACGCCGTCAGCGCCGACCTTGCCCGTTTCGAGCTGAACGGCAGTAGCTGGGCCGTCGTGGCGGATCATCGCGGTGCCCTGGCCATGGTCGATGCGGCCGGCGCGCGGGTCGATCTGCCCGGTATCGGTGTGAAGGTGCGGGCGCGCCCGCGGATCGTTCTGGCCGGCGACGGCCGGCCGCTGATCGTCGTCTTGGACGCACGCTCAACGCTGCAGATGATCGATCCGGCGCGCAGGCAGCCCAGCGACGGCGCGCTGAGCGCGTGCTATTGGCCACGGACGAGCGGCCACGCGGCGGTCGCGGCGCCGCTGCTGTTCCGGCACGATGGCGCCGGCAAGCTGTTCCTCGCCGACCGCAGCGCCGCCGTCAGCCAGATCGACCTGGCGAGCGGCCGCATCGAGTGGTCGGAGCTGCTGCCCTACGGCGTCGATTCCGACCCCGTCCATGACGCCGAAAGCGGCCTTATCCTGTTCACCTCCGGCGAGAGCCTGCACGGCTCGGTGCGCGGCATGCTCCATGCCTATGCCCCGGCCGAGCGAGCGCTGCGCTGGCAGGCACAACTGGAGGGCGGTGCCGACGTCACGCCGCTGCTCACGCGCTGGCGCGGCCGCCGGGTCGTCGTCACGGCGACGCTGCGCGACGCGGCAATCTATGTCTTCGATCTGGCCGACGGCCAACCGGTCGCCCGCGTTGCGGTGCCGGAGACCGCGGCCTGCCGGCATCTGCCCCAGGGGTGTGTCCCGGTCGGCTATGCCGCCTACCACACGCAGACGGCGTTATGTAAGTTCTATGCCGCCCCGCTGGCGCTGGTCACGGCCGACGGGGCGGCGGTGGCGCTCTATGCCGCGTCCCAAAACGGCCGCCTCTACTGCCTGAGCGACGCGGCTGGGCTGACCGAGGAAGGGCTCGGCGGCCCGGTGCGGGCGAGCGCGGCGTCGGCCGGGCCGGGCACCCGGCTCGTCCACGCCGGCGCGCGGCTCTGCCGCCTGACGGCGCCGGCGGGCGGCCGGCTGGAGACGGCCGCGCCGGGGCACGAAGACCCCTACCGGCTGCTGCACGATGACCCGCCGCGCGGCACCGTACGCCCACAGGCCGCCGGCGTGGCCGGCCGCTATCTCAAGCGCAAGCTGCGCAAGCGGGTCCTCGGAGCCGACATCGAGTAGGCCGTGGCTTGTCGCGGACTTAATCGAAGCTACAGATTTCTCCAGTACTCCAGGGGATTAGCGCGTCCGTCCCCTCCAACAACACCCCCGGCACCGCGGGCGCGGCCAACGACCACGCCAACCCATGACGCCACCGCTCCATATCTGCCACGTCACCAGCGCCCTTTTTGGCGGCACGTTCAATTCCGTGCGGCAGCTGGCAAACGGCCAAGCCGAGCTGGGATATCGGGTCACGATCGTTCATAACGACCGCGGCCCCCTGCCGGTGGACTACGCCGCGGCGTTCCGCCCCTGCGTGCGGCTCGTGCCCTGGACGGTGCAGCGCGAGATCGCCCCCTATGGCGACCTGGCGGCGCTGGCGCGGCTGTTGCGCGTGCTGACCGCGGCGCAGCCGGCCGTCGCGCACCTGCATTGCTCGAAGGCTGGGCTGATCGGTCGGGTCGCGACCCGGATTTTGTCGCTGCCGACGGTCTACAGCCCGCGCGGCCTGTCCTTCTATCGCTCCGACACGACGCGGGCGGCCCGTTGGCTGTACCGCCGGCTGGAATGGCTCGGCGGGCTGGCGGTTGCCTGCTCGCGCGACGAGCAGACCGGTCCGCAACCTGTTGATTCCCAACGGAGTCTCGCTCAGCGAGGTGGATGCCCATGTCGCCTGGGCCGACCAGGACAGCGGCGCACCGCCGGGGGCGTTTCACATCGTCCTGTGTGGCCGCATCGTGCCGGCGCGGAGCCCGGAACTGATCGCCAGGCTGGCCCTGGCGGCGCCGGCTGGGTGGCGCTGGACCTGGCTGGGCGACGGCCCGCAGCGGCCTGTCGTCGAGCGGACCGGCCGGATCACCGTGGCGGGCTGGCTCTCGCGCGAGGCGACCTGGGCAGCGGTCCGCGCCGCCGATGCGCTGGTCCACGCGTCCTGCTGGGAGGGCATGCCAATGGTGGTCCTGGAAGCGATGGCCGTGGCGCGGCCGGTCGTCGCCTGGAACGTCGTCGGCAATCGCGACCTGGTCGAGGACGGCGTCACCGGGTACCTTATCGACGACGAGACCGACTACCTGCCAGCGCTGGAACGCCTGGCCAGCGACCCCGCGCTGCGGCACCGGCTGGGCCGGTCGGCCCGGCAAGTCGTCGAGGCCTGCTATGCCACGGAGCAGCGCCACGACGAGTGGCTGCAGACCTATCGGGCCGAGATCGACCGGCACCGGGCGGCATCGCCGCTACGACTATCGCGGCCGCTGCCGACCAGCTAGCGGCGGCGCCCGCTTCGCGGATTCAACCCCATCTGGTTCAGGTTTGCGGCAGCAGGGCCTTGACCGGGCTGCGCCGGTCGTGCTCGCGCATGTCGACCATCGACAGGACGACGCCGGCGACGTCGGCGCCGACCTCGACGAGCTGCTTGAGTGCCGCCGATACGGCCTCGCCGGACACCCGGCCCCAGCGGACGACGAAGACAGTCGTGTCGACGAGCTGGCCGAGCACGCGAGCGTCGGGCACCTGGAGCACCGGCGGGCTGTCGATCAGGACCAGAGTGTGGTCGCGCGCGAGGCCCGTCAGCAGCTCCTGCATGGCGTCGGACTGCAGCAGCGCTGCCGGATTCGGTGTCGGGCCGCCGGCGGCGATAAAGTTGATCCCGGACGTCGGGTCGCGCCGGACGATCTTGTCGAGCGTGGCCTTGCCCAACAGGTAGTCGACAAGGCCGACGCCGCCGGTGATGCCGAACACGGTGCCGAGCCGCGGCCGGCGCAGGTCACAGTCGACGACGGCGACGCGGTGGCCGTCCGCCGCGCTGGCCCGGGCCAAGGCCATGACGATGGAGCTGCGCCCCTCTTTGCGCTTCGCTGACGTGACCAGCACCGTGCGCGGGCTGTGCTGCAGATGACAGAGGGCGACGTTCGTCTGGATCGTCTGAATGGCTTCGTTGAAGCCGGGCGTCGGCGCATCGAGGACCCGGCGCTCCGGAATACCCACCTTCGCGCCGCCGTGCAGCTGCGGGATCAGGCCGATCGTGACCATGCCCGTGCGGTCCTCGATTTCGTCGGCGGTGCGCACGCCGTAGTCGAGCTGTTCGCGCCAGAAAGCGAGAAACAGGCCGAGCAGCAGCGAGGCCACGAATGCCGAAACCATCATCTCCGCGGTGCGCGGGAACGACGGCGCCAGCGGTACCGCGGCCCGCGTGATCACACGTGCATCCGGGCGTTGCAGGGTAAGCTGACCGCCGGCGCCCTTGCGGCGCGCCAGGAACTCCTCCAGCAGCGTGCCGGCCGCGGTGGCCTCACGCTCGAGTTCGCGCAGGCGGATCCCCGACTCGCTTAGCCGGGCGACCTTGGCCGCCTGATCATCCAAGGTCTGGCGCACGGCCTCTTCGCGCTGGCGGGCGATCGCCGCCTCGTTGCGCATCGAGGCGATGATGCGGTTGATTTCATCGGCGATCCGCGCCTGCAGCTCGGCCAGCTCGGCCTGCAGGCGCACCATGCGCGGATGGGTAGCGCAGTACTCGGACGATAGCTCGGCAAACTCGCCTTCGATCCGCGCCTCCTGGCGCCGCAAATCCTGAACGACGCGGGAATCGAGGACCTCCAGCATGGAGTCGACCTCGGTCGGCTCGTCGAGCAGCTGTTCCAGCCGGCGCAGCCGGGCCTCGACGCCGAGGCGCTCGGCCTGGGCGCGGACCAGCAGGGTCTTGATCTCCGACAGCTCCTCGGTCGCCAACAGTCTGCCGCGGCCCCCGACAAGGCCGGCGCGGTGGCGGAAATCCTGCGCCGCGTGCTCGGCCGCCCCAAGATCGAGCCGCAGATCGGCGATCTGGTCGTCGAGCCAGCGCGTGACGAGACGCGTGTTCTCGAGCTTCGTCTTCAGCGTCTCGGTGACGTAGACGTCGGTCACGGTGTTGACGGCGCGGGCGACGAAATCGGGGTCAGCGCCCTCAAAGGCGACCTTGACGACCCGCGAGCGGCCCTGCGAGGTGATCCGCAGCCCACCGCGCAACCGGCCGATCACTGCCGGCAGCTCGCGCGCCGCGGTCGGCCTTGCGGCCGGCATGATCGCCAGCTCGGACGGCAGCCGGTCGAGCAGCGGACCGAGCACCGCCCGCGAGGTGCGGCGTGGCGGCAGCTGACCGAGGGCGAGTTCCGGACCCAACCGCTCGACGGCCTTCTGCAACACCTCGTTGGAGCGAATGATCTCGATCTCCGTCTGCAGACCGACAAAGTCGAGGCCCGCGCCTGGGAACACGCTGCCGATGATGTCGAACTGGGCCGTCGTGTCGGGATCGATAAGCAGGAACGCCGCAGCCGAATAGCGCGGCGTCAACTGGCTGATGCCGAGCCAACTCCAGCTCATGCCGACGAGCAGGCTCAGCGCGACGATATGCTTGCGCCGCCACAGCACGCCGATGGCTTGGCGCGCGCCCGTCTCGGCCGGCCGGCCGAGTGGCGAGAACAGCCGCGGTACCTGCTCGCCATCGCGCAGCAGTCTGCCATCCACGAGGCTCATATCGGCGTGCAGATGCTCCAAACAATCCGGGTGCGCCCGACGGAAACATTAACAATCCGCCGTCCGCGATTTCGTGAACCCACGAAGGACACAGTTGAAATATCAGACGAAAGTACTTCATCAACCTTAATATTGTCTTTCTTCCTCTTTACACAAGTTTACGAATAGAGTACTCGCGAATGGCAACTCCGTCGACCCTGGCATCGGTGACTAGGATTACTTCACGACGCCGATGGAAAACAGCTACCGGAAAATCTCCCGCAATACCCCATGCGGGTGCCGGGGCGACGAGCTTGACGTCGCGAAACATCTATATATTGTGGGTATTTGTTGGCAGAGCACGTTACCTAGTGCCCCGCCGGGGGGTCACCGGTTGTTAACCATGGCTGCATACCGTCGCCGCACGGGTTTCGCAGCACCACCGGGCGGTTGAAGGCGACGGCCCGCAGCAGCCGGACGGCTCAACGAGCAATGACCCCATGAGCCGAGCCAGACAGTTGATCGCCACCGTCGGGCGCCCTCACCAACGCGTCGCGTGGATGATCGTGGCCGCCTTGCCCGGCGCGGTGCTGGCCGCGGCGATGTCCGTGACCGCGCTCGGCAGCGCCGTTGCGCAGACCGCGGAGCAGGACGCCGTGCTCCAACGGCCACGACCGGACTATGATCAGCAATGCGCGGCGGTCGACGGGCCGTTTTCCGATGGCACGGGACCGGGCAGCCCAATCCTGCTGTGCCCGGACGTCACCGTCGGCGGCGGCTATTCGGACAACGTCTTCAGGACCGGGACCGGCGAGGAGAGCGATCACTTCGTCGTCGCCGAACCGCAGCTCAGGCTGCTGTGGACCGGCGAGACCTACGGCGCCAACATCGGCGCGCGCGGGGCCTTCACGCGCTATCAGGACGTGACCCAGAACGACTCCGACGACTACGCGGTCGACGCGTCCGGTGGGATCGAGATCACCGAAGACATCGGCATCCAGGCCGAGGGCTCGTTCGGCCGGTTCCACGACGAACGCGACAATCCCGACCGGGCCAGCGCGGCACTGGACGTGACCGAATTCACCCTGGGCCGGGAACGTCTGAGGTTCGAATACAAACCCGTCGACTGGGTCTTCCGCCTGACCGGCGAGGCGCGGCAGATCGACTATCGCGACAACGGGCCGGTGGAGAACGACGACCGCGACCGCGCAGTGTACGGGCTGACCGTGCGGACCGGCCGGAACTTCATGCCCGGGCTGACCGTCTTCGTCGAGCCGAACTACAACGTGCGGCGCTATCGGGACACGCTTGACGCCGCCGGCTTCAACCGCGACTCCCAGGGCTTCGCAGTCAGGGCCGGCGTCACCTACGATGCCACCGGCGTCACCTTCCTGGAACTGGGCGGCGGCTACTTCCAACAGGACTTCGTCGACGCCCGCTTTGGTGACGAGAAGGGCCTGTCGATCCAGGGGCGCGTCGTCGGGAACGCGACGGACCTGGCCACGGTTACCGTGGAGCTGGCCCGCGCGGTGACGGAATCAACGCTCGTCGACGTCTCCAGCGTCGTCGACACCGACGTCGCGCTGGGCCTCGACTACGAGCTGTTGGACTATCTGCTGCTGTCAGGCCAGGTCGGCTACCTCAACAGCGACTTCGGCAGCAGCGGGCGCCGGGACGATAGCTTCCGGGGGCGTCTGGCGCTTATCGGACTCGTTAACGAATACGTGTCACTAACCGGATCCTACCAATATGCCGATCGCATCTCCAATGCCGCCGGCGAGGATTTCAGGTCGAACACCTTCCGGCTCTCGCTGGGCCTGCAGTTCTGAGCGGGCGGGCGGATGGCCGAAGCGCGGAGGACCATGGCCAGCACCTCTGGCATCGTCGATGGATCGCGGTCGCGGTCCACTTGGCGCGCCTGGCGCGCCGTCGTCGCGCCGCTGGTCCTTATCGGTTTCGTCGTCGCGGGCTGCACCGGCACCGTCGGCGAAGTGCTGACCCCGGCGGCGGGCGAAACGCCGCCCGGCGACGCGACCGCGCCGATCCACGCGACGTATCGGCTGGCCGCCGGTGACAGCGTGCGGATCACGACGTTCGGCCACCCGGAGGTCTCCGGCGAGTTCGACATCGACGACGACGGCTTCATCAAATTTCCGCTGCTCGGCCTGATCGAAGCCGCCGGCAAGTCCATGGCGGAGCTGGAGCAGGCGCTGCGCGTGCCGCTCGACCGGGACTATCTCGTCGAGCCCCAGGTCAGCGCCGAAATCCTGTCTTTCCGGCCGTTCTATATCACCGGCCAGGTCGCCCAGCCCGGCCGCTACACATTCTCCAGCGGCATGACCGTACGCCAGGCGGTGGCCATGGCGCACGGCTATACGCGGCGGGCGCGCACCGCATCGATGACCCTCATTCGGGCGACCGACGGCGGCGCGCTACGCATCGAAGTCGACGAGGACACGCAGATCCAGCCCGGCGACACGATCGAGGTCCGGCGGCGCTATTTCTAGGGCGGGCACGCGCCGGCGTCACTTGCGGTAGCTGGCGGGCGGCTGCGGGTTGTTGGCCGGGTTCGTGTCGTGCTTGGAAAGCCTGGTGACGATGTCGCCGCCCACAAGAGACTTCAAGTCCGCCTCAAGGGCGTCGGCCTTTGCTCCGGCATAAACTTCGTCGCCGCCGACATACAGCGTGAAGGCCTTCGTGTACTTCGCTTTCTTTGCGGGGTCCTCGATCGTCGCCTTGGTCCATGCGTAGAGCGGATATTTGTCGGTGCCGTGTTTCTCGGCGTCCGCAACATAGCCGGCGAAAGCGTCGAACTGGCAGTTCAATCGAGCGTCATGCTTGCCCAGGACGTCCGTCAGCGGCCGCATCGCGGGGTCGTCCGGATTGCCGCGGGCAACATCCGCGAACGCATCGCTGAGATAGATCCGTACCTGGTATTGCCACTCGTCGCTCATGTGTTGCTCTCCTCGTCGTCGGGTCCCGGCTCAGAAAATCGCCGGCTCGGTGTCCGCTTGCGGCGCGCCGCGCAGGAAATCGAAGTCGCAGCCCTCGTGGGCCTGGGTGACGTGGCGCACATACATGGCGGTGTAGCCGCGCTCCCCGGTCCGGCCCGGCGGCGTCCAGGCCGCGCGGCGGCGCGCCAACTCGTCGGCGTCGACCATCAAATCGAGGCGGCGGGCCGCGACGTCGAGCTCGATGATGTCGCCGTCCCGGACGAGGGCGAGCGGGCCGCCGATCGCGGCCTCGGGCGAGACGTGCAGGACGCAGGCGCCATAGCTGGTGCCGCTCATGCGGGCGTCGGAGATGCGCACGACGTCGCGCACACCCTGGCGCAACAGCTTCTTCGGGATCGGCAGCTGGCCCCATTCGGGCATGCCGGGCCCGCCGGTCGGCCCGGCGTTCTGCAGCACCAGGACCGAGTCCGGCGTCACGTCCAAATCGTCGCTGTCGACCCGGGCCTTCATGTCGGCCGCGTCGGTGAACACGACCGCCGGGCCGCGGTGCTTGAGCAGATGCTCCTCCGCCGCCGTCGGCTTGATGACGCAGCCGTCCGGCGCCAGCGTGCCGCGCAGCACGGCCGTACCGCCCGCCGCCTTGACGGGGTTGTCGAGGGTGCGGATGACGTCCGCGTCATGAATGGTCGCACCTTCGAGATTGTCGCCGAGCGTGCGCCCGTTCACGGTCGGCGCGTCGAGCCGCAGGCGTGCGCCGAGCTGCGCCATCAGGGCCCGCATGCCGCCGGCATAGTAGAAGTCGTCCATCAGGTAGGCGCCCGACGGCCGCAGGTTGGCGAGCAGCGGCACGCCGCGGGCGATGCGGTCGAAGATGTCGAGATCCAGTTCGACCCCGGTGCGGCCGGCCATCGCCATCAGATGGATGATCGCGTTCGTCGAGCCGCCGATCGCCATATCCACCGTGATCGCGTTGTGGAATGCGGCCCCGGTCAGGATCGCCTGGGGCCGCAGATCCTGCCACACCATCTCGGCGATCCGGCGGCCCGACGCCGCGGCCATGCGGTTGTGGTTGGAATCGACGGCCGGGATCGACGCCGCGCCGGGCAGCGACAGGCCGAGCGCCTCGGCCAGCGACATCATCGTCGCCGCCGTGCCCATGGTCATGCAGGTGCCGGGCGAGCGGGCGATGCCGGCCTCGATCTCGCGCCAGCTGGCATCGTCGAGGTTGCCGGCGCGGCGTTCGTCCCAGTACTTCCAGGCGTCGCTGCCACTGCCGAGCGCCGTACCGCGCCAGTTGCCGCGCAGCATCGGCCCGGCCGGCACGAAGATCGCCGGCAAATTCATGCTGGCGGCGCCCATCAGGACGCCCGGCGTCGTCTTGTCACAGCCGGCCAACAGGACGACGCCGTCGATGGGATAGCTGCGCAGCAGCTCCTCCACCTCCATCGCCAGGAAGTTGCGGTAGAGCATAGCGGTCGGCTTCATCAGCGCCTCGCCCAGCGACATCGCCGGCAACTCGACGGCGAAGCCGCCGGCCATGTCGATGCCGCGGCGGATGTCCTTGACCCGCTCGGGGAAGTGGGTGTGGCAGCTGTTGAGATCGTTCCAGGTGTTGATGATGCCGATGACCGGCCGGCCGAGATACTCCTCGGGCGCGTAGCCCATCTGCTTGGCGCGGCTGCGGTGGCCGAACGAACGCAAATCGTCGGGCCCGAACCAGCGGGCGCTGCGCACCCGATCGGGTGTCATCTTCCGCTCGCTCATCTTGCCCTCCCGGGGTTCGCCGGCCACTGTATAGCATTCACCGGAGCCATGAGGCGCACCCACGGAATCGCTTGACGCCGGCCATGACACGCCCGCCCGCCCCGCCGATCCTGGATGTCGCCCAGGTCGAACAGATCCTCCGCCACGCGGCCAAGGCGCGGCGCGTCGTCAGCTACGCGGAGGCACTGCGGCTGCTCGACCGGTCGTTCTCGCGTGCCCTGGTGCGTCAGCTGTGCAGGGTCCTCGGCGAGGTCGACGACCGGGCCCGCGACCAGGGCCAGCCGGAACTCGCGGTGTTGGTGGTGCGCCAGGCCGATGGCATTCCCGGAGAGGGCTATTTCGCGACGGCGCGCCAGCGCGGCGAGCTCGACGCCCCGCGCGATGACCCACGGATCCGCGCGCTCGTCGACCAGCGCCAGGCGCAGGCCTTCCAGTATTGGGCGAACCGCGATCCGGAGCAGACTGCCTAGGTGCCTAGGCGACCGGCAGCGCCCGCAGGAGGCCCGCGCGCTCGCGGGCCGCGGCCATCAGGAAGCCCAGATCATTGCCGGCCAGGATGAAGCGCATCCCGAGGCCGACATAGCGCTCGAGCAGCGCCGCCCCGTAGATGCCGCCCATGCCGGGCCACTTGCCGTGGGCGTGGCAGGCGGCGATCACCGTGCGGTAGGCCGCAACGATCCGGTCGTCCTCGTAGTTGCCCGTGACGCCGAAGTCGGCGGCGAGGTCGTTGGTGCCGATCAACAGCACGTCGACACCGGGGACGGCGGCGATGGCGTCGGCCTTGGCGACGGCCGCCGCCGTCTCGATCATGACAACAACGAGGGTTGCTCGGTTGATCTCGGTGACCGCGGTCGCCAGATCGGGCGGGGCGAAGCCGAACTGGGGCAGCGTCCCGGCGATGGAGCGGTGACCGGCGGGCGGGTATTTGAGCTCGGCGACCACCTCACGTGCCTCGGCCGCGGTCTCGACGTGGGGGATGACGATACCCAGCGCGCCGTTGTCGAGCGCGCGGGTCGCCATCGAGTAAGCACCGTTGGGCACCCGCACGATCGGCGCGACCCCGGCGCCGAGCGCGGCGACGGAGATCTGCGCCGCCATGTCCAGATCCATGGAGCCGTGCTCCAGGTCGATGAACAGCCAGTCGAACCCGCAGGCTCGCATCGCCGGCGCGATGTCCATAGTACGCGCCTGCCGCAGGCCGACGCCGAGCGCGAGCACGCCGCTGTCAAGCCGCGCCCTGGCACTGTTTCTTACTTCCGTCATGGCCTCCCCCATTTGTCACGCTCCCATGTCATTTCTCGCGGCCCGGCCTTATCTGCTAGTTTCGGGCGCGGGCAGGCAAGAACCTAGTGCATGCAGGGGAGGAAGTGATGCGCCAGCTTATCCACGGGGCAATCGCGGGTCTGGCCATGCTCGGCGGCGCGGGCGGCGCGGGCGGCGCGGGCGGCGCGGGCGGTGCGGCCGCGGCCGAGCGTGTCGACTTGGAGCTCGTCTTCCTGGCCGACGCTTCGGGGTCGATCGACAACGCCGAGATCCGTTTTCAGCGCCGGGGCTACGCAGCGGCGATCACCGATCCCGACGTGCTGGCGGCGATCGCCCAAGGCTACGACCGGCGCATCGCCGTGACCTATGTCGAATGGGGCGCCGTCGATTCGCGGGCGGTGGTCGTGCCGTGGACGATCGTCGATGGCGACAAGGCGGCGGCGGCGTTCGCCGAGACGCTGCTGGAGGTACCGCGCATGGCGTTCGGGCGCAACGCCATCGGCAACGCCATCACCGTCGCCCACGCCCTGATCGAGGATAACGAGTTCGTGGGCTTTCGCCGGGTCATCGACCTGTCCGCAGACAGCGCCAACAACTGGGGTGGCGTGCCCATCGCCGTGGCGCGCCAGGCGGCGCTGGCGGCCGACATCACGATCAACGGCCTCGCCGTCCTGTGCCGCCGCTGCAACGGCCGGCCGGTGACCTATGACCTGGAAGAGGCGTTCGCGCGCACGATCATCGGTGGGCCGGCGAGCTTCGTCGTTACCGCGGACGGCGACGCCAGCTTCGCCACGGCCGTGCGCAACAAGCTGCTGCTGGAGATCGCCGGCACGCCGTCGCCGCGCCTGGCGCGGCTGGCGCTGGCGCAGCGATAGGGGACAAGGGGACGATGACCAACCGCATGGTGAAGCTGGTGTCGCGCCCGGTGGGCATGGCGGCGCGGGAGAATTTCGAGATCGTCGACGGCCCGGTGCCGGAGCCCGGCGACGGCCAGGTCCGCGTGCGCGTCGAGGTGATCTCCCTCGACCCGGCGATGCGCGGCTGGATGAACGAGGGACGCTCCTACATCGAGCCGGTAGCGCTTGGCTCGGTCATGCGGGCGCTCGGCGCCGGCATTGTCGAAGCCTCAAGGCACCCCGATTTCCCCGTGGGATGCGCGGTCAACGGCATGTTCGGCGTGCAGCGCTACGCCGTGTCGGACGGCGAGCGCGTGGCCCGCGTCGACACCGACCAGGCACCCCTGGAGCGCTGGGTCGGTGGGCTGGGCATGCCGGGCACGACCGCGTATTTCGGGCTGCTCAAGATCGGCCGGCCACAGCCCGGCGAGACGGTCGTCGTCTCGGCGGCGTCCGGCGCGGTCGGCCAGATCGTCGGGCAGCTCGCCAAGCTTCATGGCGCGCGCGCCGTCGGCATCGCCGGCGGGCCCGAGAAGTGCGCGTTCATCACCGACGAGCTCGGCTTCGATGCGGCGATCGACTACAAGGCAGAGGACGTGGCCGCGCGGCTGCGCGAGACCTGCCCGGACCGCATCGACGTCTATTACGAGAATGTCGGCGGGCCGATCGGCGAGGCCTGCCTGCAGTGGATGAACACGTTCGGGCGGGTGCCGCTGTGCGGCCTGATCCACTATTACAACGTCACGGGCACGCCCGAAGACTTGGCCCCAGCAGCACTGCGCGCGATCCTGGTCAACCGGCTGACCGTGCGCGGCTTCATCGTCTTCGACTTCACCGACCAGTACGCCGAGGCCGCCGCCGATCTGGGCCGCTGGCACGCCGAGGGCAAGCTCAAGATGCGCGAGGACGTGCGCGACGGCGGCGTCGACGCCTTTCCCGAGGTGCTCAACGCGCTCTACACCGGCGGCAATTTCGGCAAGCTGGTGCTGCGCACCTGAGGCGCACGCCGCGACCGGCGGGCCGGCGGCATTGCATCGGCGGGTGCTGTCGGGGACAATTGGCTGCGGTCCGGGCATGACACAGGACCAAAGAGTTCGCGTGGGGTCCAGCCGTGCTGCTTGGGCCGCCAGACCGGAGGAATGCGCAAATGCTTGACCAGGTCTACAAGAGCCCGCTGCACAAGATGGTGGCGACGACTGACACCGATCTGTGGAACGATTCGTGCGCGACCGAGGAGCTGCGCTACGCGATCGAGAACGGGGCGGTCGGAGCGACCGCCAACCCGGTCATCGTTGGCGAGGTGCTGAGGAAGGAGCTCGACCGGTGGGAGCCGACGATCGCCAAGCTGCTCGCCGAACGGCCGAGCGCGACCGAGGACGACATCGCCTGGCGGCTGACCGAGGAAATGTCGATTGCGGCGGCGAAGCTGCTGGAGCCGGTGTTCGAACGCGAGGGCGGCAAGCAGGGCCGGCTGTCGGTGCAGACCAATCCGCAGTACTACCGCAGCGCCGATTTGATCGTTGAGCAGGCACTGCGCCTCGACAGCCTGGCGCCCAACATCATCGTCAAGATCCCGGTGACCGAGGCCGGCGTCGCGGCGATCGAGGAAGCGACCGCCAACGGCATCAGCATCAATGCCACGGTCAGCTTCACGGTGCCCCAGGCGCTCGCCGTCGGCGCCGCCGTCGAGCGCGGGCTCGAGCGCCGACGCAAAGACGGCAAGGACACCTCACGCATGGGGCCGGTGTGCACGATCATGGTCGGCCGCCTCGACGACTGGCTGAAGGAGGTCGCCAACAAGGAGGACATCGTCACCGATCCGGAGATCCTGGACTGGGCCGGCGTCGCCGCCATGAAGAAGGCCTATGGCATCTACAAGGAGCGCGGCTACACCTGCCGCCTGCTGGCCGCGGCGACGCGCAACCACCGCCACTGGTCCGAGTTCATCGGCGCCGACATGGTCGTGACGCTGACGCACAAGTGGCAGAAGCGCTTCAACGCCTCGGACATCGAGGTCGTGCCGCGGATCGACGATGCGGTCGACCCGGCGATCATCGCGGCGCTGTCGGAGAAGTTCGTCGACTTCCGCCGCGCCTATGCCACCGACGGCATGACACCGGCCGAGTTCGACCTGTTCGGCCCGTCGAAAAAGACGCTCGCCAGCTTCATCGCCGCCTATCAGGACCTGGTCAAGGTGATCCGCGGCTACATGCTGCCGGGAGCCTAGTACCGGGAATCACAAATCGCGATGACGTGGTTTGAGCCTCTTCTGATGGATGTTGGTGCTGACCCAACGGAAAGGCTTGGCGGTCTTGTTGTGGGCGTGGATGAAGGCATCGATGGCGTCCCTGAGTTGTCGGGGCGAAGTGAAGCTGGCGCCGTGCAGGGCGGCGCGGCTGAGGATCGAGAACCAGATCTCGATCTGGTTGAGCCAGCTGGCGTAGTTGGGCGTGAAGTGGAAGTGGACATGGGGATGCGCCTTGAGCCAGCGGTCGCGCTTGGGCTTGTGGGTGTTCAGGTTGTCGAGAACGACATGGATCTCGCGGTCGGGATAGGCGGCCACCAAGCGGTTCATGAAGTCGAGGAACTCACGGCGGCGCCGCCGTTCGTAGTGTCCGGCCTGAACCTCGCCGCTGGCGACGTTGAGAGCGGCAAACAGCGTCGTCGTGCCGTGTCGCTTATAGGTGTGGCCATGGCCGATCAGGGCGCGCCCGTTCGGCAGCTTCAGATAGCCCTGGGCGCGCTCCAGCGCCTGGATGTGCGGCTTCTCGTCGACCGCCAGCACGATGGCGTCCTCCGGCGGGTGCAAGTAGAGGCCGACGATCTCGGCCGCCTTGGGGACGAACTCGGGATCGTTGCTCTGGCACCAGGATTTACGGCCGGCCAGGTCGATCTTTTGCCGGCGCAGGAAGCGCCAGATGTACTGGTCCGACACATCGCCCAGCGCCCGGGCCAGCAGTGGCGCCGTCCAGCGAGCGAAGCCGGCGGGCGGCGGCTCGTCCAACTGCGCCAGGATGCGCCGGCCCGTCTCGGCCGTGTAGATCGGCGTCGCCCCCGGCCGCGCTCGATCCGACAGCCCGGCCAGCCGTTCCGCCGCGAAGCGCGTGCGCCAGCGGCTGACCCGCCCCGGCCAGGTGCCAAGCGCCGCCGCAATGGAGCGCGTCGAGCGGCCGTCCGCCGCCAACAACACCATGCGGGCGCGCTCGCTCACGCCCTGTTCCGTCTTCGGAGATCGGACCATGCTCTCAAGCACCGCCCGCTCCTCCTCCGTCAATATGATCGGAGTCGCGTCCTGGATGTTCATCCATCCTTTGAATCACGACTCCGCCGCCAGCGATAGCCGGTACTAGGCGCAGGCCTGCCGGCCCGGCGATGGCGGACGCGCTTGACGGCAAGGTCGCGCTCGTCACTGGCGAGTCGCGGCATCGGGCGGGCGATCGCCATCTGGCACGACGGCTTCGCGCTCAAGGCCCATCCCTCTTCCACGAGGGCAGAGGGTAGAGACGCGCGGGGCGGCCATGGAACCCCTCTCCCTGGCGGGAGAAGGGTTGGGGTGAGGAGGTGGTGTGGGGGCGGCGAGTCGCCGGCGCTCAGGCCTGCTCGTCGTCGGGCTGCCAGTGGCGGACGCGCTCCAGCGCCGCTTCAAGCTGGCGTGACGACATGTTCTGCTGGACGATCTCGAGCCGCTCGGCGGCCTCCTCGTGGCCGTTGTTGGCGGCGCCTGGTACCACATGAAGGCCTGGGTCAAATCGGCGGCGACACCGCGGCCCTTCTCGTAGAGCGACGCCAGCTCGAACTGGGCGAGCACGTTGTGCTGCATGGCGGCACGATAGAGCCAGTGACGCGCCTCGACGAAGTTCTGCGGCACGCCGTCGCCACGGGCATGCATCTCGCCCAGATTGTACTGCGACGCCGCATCGCCCTGCTCGGCGAGCGCGGCGCTGTAGTCGCCGCGTTTGGCGGCGGTGAGGCCGGCCTGCCGGCACCCATGAATGTCGGCTCGGTCCGGCCGTCGGCCGGCGTCGGATCGGTGTCGAAATGCCGAACGTCCAGACGCGGCTCGACGGCGTCGGTTGCGTAGGCATCATGGGGCGGCTCATCGGCGGGCGCGTCGTTGTCGAAGAGGAGTTCCGCCTCTTCGCCATGGAGCTCCGCCTCTTCGCCATAGAAGGGTGCCACCTCCGCCTCGTCGGTGTCCGCCACATCTTCGGTGCCGCCATCGATCGAAGGTTCGTCGATCGCCGGTTCGGCGAAGTCCCCGGCGGGCGACGCGGGCTCGTCCAAATGTACGGCCGCAGCCTCGCTCAAGTCGTCCGCCGGCCCGCCGGCCGCCGCGTCAACCGGCGCCGCGGCCTCGAACGCCGGATGATAGATCGCCGCCGGCGGCGCCCCGGCCGCCTCGTAGACCTCGGCCTCCGCATGGAAGGGCGGTGCCGGCGCGGCGACAACCGTCGCGTCGATCCCGGTGCACAGCAAAGACACGCGCAGCAGGCCGTCCAGCGATTCGTCGAACGCCGAGCCGAGGATGATGTTGGCGTCGGGGTCGACCTCGTGACGGATCCGGTTTGCCGCCTCGTCGACCTCGTAAAGCGTCATGTCCAGGCCGCCGGTGATGTTGATCAGCACCGCCTTTGCGCCCTGCATCGCAACGTCGTCGAGCAACGGGTTGGACATCGCCAGAGTCGCGGCCTCGATGGCCCGGCCCTCGCCGCTGGCCTCGCCCAACCCCAGCATGACCTGGCCCATTTCGCCTATCACCGTGCGGATATCGGCGAAGTCCAGATTGATCAGGCCGGGCATGACCATCAGGTCGGTGACGCCGCGGACACCGCAATAGAGCACGTCGTCGGCCATGCGAAAGGCGTCGCGGAACGTCGTCTTGTCGTAGCAGATGCGGAACAGGTTCTGGTTTGGAATGACGATAAGCGTGTCGACGGCACCCCGCAGCTCGGCAATGCCGTCCTCGGCGAGCGCCATCCGGTGCGCGCCCTCGAACTCGAACGGTTTGGTCACGACGCCGACCGTCAGGATGCCCTCCTTGCGCGCCGCGCGGGCAATCACCGGCGCCGCGCCGGTGCCCGTGCCGCCGCCCATGCCGGCCGTGATGAACACCATGTGGGCGCCGCGCAGCTGGTCGACCACGGTGTCCAGGGTCTCCCGCGCGGCGGTGCTGCCGACATCGGGGCGGGCACCGGAGCCGAGGCCCTCGGTCGTGGTGAGGCCGAGCTGGACGCGGCGGTCGGCCCGGCTCTGGGCCAGCGACTGGGCGTCGGTGTTGGCGACGACGAACTCGACGCCTTCGAGGTGCGCCTCGATCATGTTGTTGACGGCATTGCAGCCGGCGCCGCCGACGCCGATGACGACGATGCGCGGCGTCGAGTGGACGGCCGTGGCGGCCTTGTCCTGCAGGCCATGGACGGCCGACGGTGCGCCGTCCGCGGCCGCGTGATCGGCCGACCACGGTATGTCTGTTGCGGCGCCTGGAGTGTCAGTGGTCATCGCGGGCAACCTTCGAGATGGCATCGATCGGCAGCGTGATAAGGCCAGCGTGGCGGTTAAGCCCACGTTAACAATGGCATGCCATCTGGGCCCTCGGTCGACAGCGGAGCCACACAGCCAGCGAGCATCGGCGGACGCTCCCCGCAGGCCGCGGTTGCCTCGGACGGTTCTCAGATGACGTGCCTAAATCCCAAAGAGTTCAAGGCGCAGCAGGACTACTATGCGAGGACTGCCGAGCAATACGACGAATGGCACAACGAGGGAGAACATGAGCACGATTTCGCGCTTACATTCCTCATTGCGTACATGCGTTTCGCCGGCGTCCAGTCGGTCCTCGACATAGGCAGCGGAACCGGGCGGGCAATCAAAAGGATCAAGTCGGAGCTGCCCGGTGTTCGTATCGTAGGTATCGAGCCGTCGGCGGATTTGCGTACGATCGGACATGGCAAGCACGGCCTGGGACCGAATGAGCTGGTTCCTGGAAATGCGCTGGACCTAGTGCACCGATCCAGACAAATGATTCACCGTGCGCTGGAGCAACCCGTTGTTTTGTATTCAGAATCAGGTTTCCACTGTGACGGCTCTGACTGAGTCGGTGCACTAGAGTATAATGACGCAACGTTTGATATCGTGTCGGAGTTCGGCGCACTGCATCACATAAGAACACCGAAACGCGCGGTCAGTGAGATGTTGCGCGTGGCGCGGAAGGCGGTCTTCATATCCGACTGCAACAATTTCGGGCAGGGTTCTGTCGCCGTGCGGGCAGCGAAGCAGTTACTCGATGCGACGCGTCTGTGGCCGCTCACTGTCTGGCTAAAGACACGGGGAAAGATGTACCATTACTCCGAGGGTGACGGGATTTCCTATTCATACTCGGTCTTCAACAATTATGATCTGATCGAAAAACATTGTTCGCGGATCCATGTTATGAATACAAAACGAAAATCAAGAAATATGTACAGAGAGGCAAGCCACGTGGCATTGCTTGGCATTAAGGACTGATTTTTTCGTGATATCGGGCGGCTGATACCGCCTTGGACAATCCTATAGTATTACCCGCGGTTTCTGTACCCGTCTCGAAGACCCAATACCTTTAGCGTCTGGGATTGCTGAGCGATACGGGCTCAACAGCGTGGGCGGCAGAGCAAAAAGAGGCCGGGCCCCGATCAACGGGTCGGCGCGCGCGACCCGTTGCGGCACTCGGGTTCCGCAGTATGATGCCTCATGAGGGCTCATTCATGCAGGCACGGGAACAACGCGGCGCCGGTGGGCCGGTTAGGCTCGCCGTCATTGGCGCCGGCTGGGTCGGCGCCAAACACGCGCGGCTGGCCCACGCGGACGATGCCTGTGCGCTGATCGCGGTCTGCGACCCGGCGCCGGCCGCCGCCGCTGTTGCGGCCGAGCTGGGGGTCGCGCATCATGTCGACTATCGCGCCCTGATCGAGGCGGGCGGGCTCGACGGTGTGATCATCGCGACGCCGACGAGCCGGCACGCGGAGCTCGCCATCGCCTGCGCGGCGCGGGGCCTCGACCTCCTGGTCGAAAAGCCGATCACCGCGAGCGTCGACGAGGCGCGCCGCCTGATCGCCGCCGCCGAGCGGCACGGCGTGGCGCTGGCGGTCGGCCACCACCGCCGCTTCAGCGCCACCGTAGGAGCCGCCCGGGACATCGTGCGCGGCGGCGAGATCGGGCGGCTGGTGGCCTTCCACGCCTTCTGGATGCTGCTGAAGGAGCCGGCCTATTTCGCCACGGCCTGGCGGTCCGAGGTCAGCGCCGGCCCGGTGATGACGAACCTGAGCCACGACATCGACTGCCTGCGCACGATCTGCGGCGAGGTTGCGAGCGTCCGCGCGGTCGTCGGCAACGCCGCGCGCGGCGGGCCGGTCGAGGACACGGCGGCGCTCGTGCTCACGCTGGAAGGCGGCGCGGTGGGCACGATCATCGCATCGGACGCGACGCCGGCGCCGTGGTCCTACGAGGCGACGACCGGCGAGAACCGCGACTTTTTCCAGACCGGCGAGAACTGCTACTATTTCTTCGGCAGCGAGGGGACGCTGGCGTTTCCGCACCTCGAGGTGTGGCGCTACGGCAGGGCCGATGCGATCGGCTGGCGCCAGCCGATCGCGCGGCGGTCGGTGCCGGTTGCCACGGCGGACCCGCTGGCGGCCCAGATCGCACACTTCGCCCGCGTCGTCGCCGGCCAGGGAAGCGCGGCGCGTCGGCGGCCACGATGCCGCCCGAACGCTGGCGACGACGCTGGCGGTTCTGACGGCGGGCGACAGCGGCTTGGCGGTGCGGCCCGAGGCCGTCGGGTCCGAGGCCGTCGGGTCCGAGGCCGTCGGGTCCGAGGCCGTCGGGTCCGAGGCCGTCCGGCCCGAGGGCGTCCCGCCGGGTACACAGGGGGCAACAACGCGAGGAGGGAACCAATGAGCAAGGAACTTCGGGTCGGCGTCAACGAATCCGGCGTCATGACCAACGATTCCGAGCCGCCGTTCGACTTGGAGACACGCTTTCGCATGGCCAAGGAATCCGGCGTCTTCGACTATTTCGACAAGACGCCGGCGGCCGACCAGGCCGACGAATACCGTCGCTTGGCCGAGAAGTACGACCTGCCGGTCCTCGCCGGCGGCTGGTTCTATGTGCTCGGCCGGGACGAGGCGCTGCTGGCCGACAATCTGCGCCTTGGCGCGGCGCTCGGCAGCCGCGTCCACAACACCCAGATCATGATGGACCACGCCGATGGCCATCTGGTCACGAACGAGGAGGTCGCCGAGGCCTATCTGCGCGCCTACGAGGTCGGCGAGGCGGTCGGCTGCTGGCCGACCTTCGAGGTCCACGTCAACATGTGGTCCGAGGACTTCCGCCAGGTCTCCAAGGTCGCCGACATCGTCGAGGCGCGCGGCGCGCCGTTCCGCATGACCCTCGACCACTCCCACGTCATCTTCAAGATCGACAACCCGCGGGAGCAGGAGGTGCTCAACATCCGCGAATCGGTCGTATCCGGCGCGTTGGTGCTCGACCCGTTCCAGCCCGGCAACATCTGCGACGAATGGATCGGCCGCGGCTTCGTTGCCCATTGCCACGCCCGCGCGGCGGTGCCCAACAACCCGCGCAACATCTGGGACCATCACCCGGGCCTTGACTCGCTGCCGTCGTCGCAGCATCCCAAGGACACGGTCGGCCGCGGCATCCAGTACCCGTTCGTCAAGCCCGGGCCCGGCGAATGGCACAGCGATTGGGACGGCGAGAAGCTGGCGCCGTGGCAGGAGGTGCTGCGTCACCTGATGGCCTATCACGCCAGCCACGACGACAGCCCGATCACGACGATCTCGACCGAGTTCATCCCGCATCCGGACTATGGCGGCGGCGGCAAATACTCGATCTTCGAGAACTCGGTCGCCTGTGCGCAGTGGCTGCGCGAGACCTGGCAAAAGACGACCGCGGCCGAAGCGGCGGAGTGAGCGGCGGGTTGGGGCGGCGGTGCAGTGCCGCCCGGCACGCGGTTCATGTTTGAGGCGTCAGTATGATGTGTTTTGATCGATCCTGATGCGTCAGTTTGTTGCAATTGATTGCCTGATCTGATATATCTCGGGTGCCGCGCGGTTGCGCGGGCGGCCTACCCCGGCGATCGGGATGAACCCTGGACGGAGAGCACCGGCGTGACGAAGCGCATATCGTATGTCGGAATGAGATGTCCTGACCGGGCCTGGGCCGCCGGTCGCATCGCCGTGGTGCCGCGCGTCGTCGAGGGCGGCGCGTGAGCCAGCAGCCAAAGCATGTCGCGGTCCTCGGCGCCGGCGCGATGGGCAGCCTGTTCGGCGGCCTGCTCGCCGAAGGCGGCCTCGAGGTCACGCTGGTGGACGTCTGGCGGGATCACGTCGATCGCATCAATCGCGACGGCCTGAAGATCGTCGGCCATGGCGGCGATCGCTTGGTCGAAGTCAAGGCGACAACCGACGCGGCTTCGATCGCCAAGGCCGACGTCGCCCTGGTGCAGACCAAGGCGCTGCATACGCGCGATGCCGTGACCGGCGCGCGGGCCCTGTTCGACAATGGCGCGGTCGCGGTCAGCTTTCAGAACGGCCTCGGCAACGAAGACGTCATCGCCGAGGTCATCGGCAGGGACAAGGTGCTGGGTGGCGTCACCGCCCAGGGCGCCAACATCGAGGGGCCCGGCGTGGTACGCAACCACGGCGACCTCGCGTCCTACATCGGCGAGTTGGACGGCGGCGTCTCGCCGCGTGCCGAGGCGATAGCAGCGGCGTTCAGCAGTGCCGGGCTCAAGACCGCGGCCAGCGAGAACGTCATGCGCGACATCTGGCGCAAGCTGATGGCGAACATCGGCGTCAGCTCGTTCTCGGCGCTGTGCCACTGTCCGGTGGGCCGGGTCTTCGATGCACCCGAGACCAAGACGCTGATCTTCGCCGCGCTGGACGAGGCCGTGGCCGTGGGCAACGCCGCCGGCATCGACCTCGACGTCACGCAGACCCGCGGTGTCCTGAACGAGATCACCGGCGCGGGCGGCACCGGCACGAACTGGTCGAGCCTGGCCGTCGACATCAAGAACGGCCGACGGACGGAAATCGACTTTATCAATGGCGCCATTGTGCGCCTCGGCCAGCAGTTGAACATACCGACGCCGATCAATCAGACCCTCGTCGGCCTGGTCAAAGGGCTGGAAGAGAGCGCATTGCGTACCTGAACGGAACTGTCCGGGACGAACGATGGAACACGCCAAACAGACTTGGTTCACGTGTGAATTGGACCGGCGCGCACTCAAGTCGCTGATGCGCCGCAACGACTGGGTCGGGCTTGCCCGCGCCGCCATCTGGTTCACGAGCGTGGCCGCCAGCGGCACTCTGGCCTATCTGTCCCTCGGCACGTCATGGCTCGTGCCGGCGTTTTTCCTCTATGGGACGCTGTTCGCTTTTGCCGAGCCGCTGGCCCACGAGTGCTCCCACGGGACAGCGTTTCGCAGCCGCTGGCTCAACGAGACGATCTATCTTCTCGTCGGCCTGATGGCGCTGAAGGAGCGGACGCTGCATCGTTGGGGCCACGCGCACCATCACACCCACACGATCTTCGTCGGCAAGGACCCCGAGGTCCAGCTGCCGCGGCCGATCAGCCTGTGGCGCTTCGCGGTCGAGGTGGTGCGGCTGCGCCAGCCCTACATGTTCCTTACGGCCACGGCGATGCACGCGTTCGGCCATATCTCCGACGAGGTCAAGGAGTGGGTGCCGGAGAGCGAGCACCGCAAGCTCGTGTCCGGGGCCAGGTTCTACCTCGCCGTCTATCTGGCTATCTTCGTCTGGGCCGCGGCGATCGGCAGCTGGCTGCCGATCCTGTTCTTCTTCCTGCCGCGGATCTACGGCGCCTGGCTGCACACGCTCCTGACGATCACCCAGCATGCCGGCCTGGCCGAGAACGTGTTCGACCACCGGCGCAACACCCGCGACGTCGACATGAACCCGGTGTTTCGATTCCTGTACTGGAACATGAACTATCACCTCGAGCACCACCTGTACCCGCTGGTGCCGTTCCACGCGCTGCCGGCGCTGCATGCGGAGATCAAGGACCAGCTGCCGCCGGCGCACGACGGGCTGGCCGCGGCCTATCGCGAGATCGTGGCGACCTTCTGGCGCCAGCGGCGCGACCCGTCCTACTTCCTCGATCCGGCGGTATCGGACAGCGGCGCGATGACGGTCTCGCCTGCCGCGTAGCAGTGCTCTAGGTCGGTGTTTCACCCCCCACCCTAGCCTCCCCCACAAAGGGGGAGGGGAACTTCTATCGTCGTGGCACGGTGATGCTCCCTCCCCCCTTGTGGGGGGGGCTTATATACTTGACTGAACAGAATCACGTATGCAAAGGTCAGTCTAGACAGGCCGGCGCAAAAACTGAAGTTACGCCCGAGATGGTCGGGGCGGGCCTTGCTGCCTTGCGCGAAGAAGCAGCGGACGATATTGGCGTGCTCCCATGCGAGGGCGAGTTAGTCACATCTGTGTACCGAGCAATGCATGCCGTTCGGCGCGGCGTGTCTGCTCGATAACCGCGGCGATATCGGCATGGAGTTGCTGAAACTGCTCCAGCACCCGCTTTAGGTCAGCGGGAGAAAATAGGCTGTAGTGCATAAGTGCTGCCTTCATTTCCGGGTCTAGGTTCATGACCATCAGCTTGCCGGGATGTTCAGGATGATAGCTCAAGGTAGCATGGGCAATCTGGTTCCGACGCTTGGCGGCTCGTGCAAGGCGCTTGCATATCCGCTCAACGGCATTCAGGTCATCCTCGTTAACCAGCACCATCCTGGCGGTATTTGTGATAATGTCTCTACGGGCCTTGTAGCTGGTGACCGTCCCGAGGATTGCCATCGCTAGCTGACTTTCGGTTTTCAAGATCGCCGCGAGGAGATAGGCGGAGCCAATCTCTATCCCCGCCCAAGCGTTCATGATTTCAACGATTTGCGCATTGAAAGCGCTAGCCCGGATTTCTCACAGAGGGATTGGTGGTGGCCGAGAGCCAGTTCATCTTGGGCACTGTTGATGGGTTGCTGTGAAGCAGGCAGTCTGGAGGGTTCCGCCGGCTGCTGGCGGTGGTCTGAGGCTGGAGTTGATCCTGTGTGGTTGACGGGACGGGCGGAGGCCGGCTGCTGGGGTCAGCCGGTGGCGTTGCATAATCGATGGTGAGCCAGGCGGTATTCCTGCTGGTAGGGGAACGAAGACGCCATTGCGAACTTGACGCGGCGGACGGAGCGGCGCACCTGGGCGCCGATCTTCAACAGCTTCAAGCGGATGGTGCCGCAGGTGGCGCGGGCGAAGCGGGTGTGCTTGAGGGCGATGCGGCGCAGCGCGCAGAGCAGCGCATAGGCCATGGCGGCGAACCACAAGCGCAGCTGGTTGGCCCGCATGGTGGCAGCCGAAGTGCGGTCGGCGAACAGATCGGCCTGGCATTCCTTGATGCGGTTCTCCATGTCGCCGCGGGCGCAATAGACCTTTTCATAGAGCCGGCGGGCCTTGACCTCGCCGGTGCCGAGCGAGGTGACGACGAAGCGCGGATTGGCCTTACCGTGGGTCCATTCGGCCTTGGCGACGACGCGGCGTTCGCGGCTCCAGCTCTTACGCGTCGTCCACACCAGCTCCTGGTAGCGGCGGGCCGGCTTGCCGGTGCGCGGCCAAGAACAGCGCGACGAACTGGCGCTCGATCGCCGCCGCGTCGTGGCCGATCTTGTGATAGCGCGACGGCGCCCCCGACGGCGCGTGCTCCAGCCGGTTCAGCGTCGACTTGCCGGCGAGCGGCGCGCAGTCCGCCCGCCGCGCCTCGAGCTTGCCGGCGAGCACCGCCATCACCGGATCATGGCGCAGCTCGTCGTGGTCGATCAGGTCCTCGTAACCCAGCGCCAGGGCGAACACACGTTGGCCGACCAGCGTCGCGACGCTGTGCTCCGTCAACGCCGGATCGCGGCCGTCCTGGAAACATCGCGCAAACCCCGCGACCAGGCCAATCGCCCGCTCCGTGGCCCCCAGCAAAAGCGCGCCGCCGTTCGACGTCACCGCACCGCCGTCAAACGCTGCCTCAACGCGCCGGCTCTCAACGCGTGCAAATCCGAACAGATCCGAGATACACTCTGTTGGCATCGGGGAGATCCTCCGTCTCAGCTTAAGTTCTTGTTGCAACAATCACTTTCGCTGATTCGGGGCCCCGATGCACTACTCCGTGTGAGAAATCCGGGCTAGCCATTTCGTCGTAGGGATTTTCGTTCGGCATGGCAAAGCAGACAGATGGTGATACAAAGTTTCAGAAGGTGGTGCGCCACTTTCTGACGACGCCACCTAGGCCGCGTACCCAAGAGCCTGCGGACGTACTGCGGCCCGGTGATTGCTTTCTAGTGATTGGGCACGCAATGCGCATCGCCGGCAATCAGCACGCCAACGAGGACGGCTCCATCACCGCTGACCTCTACCTTAATCCTGACGACTACCGCGCCGGCCGGGTGATGGAGCCTGAGTTCACATACCGTCGTTAGGTGTCGCCGGCCATGTCGTCTAGGTTGTTGGACTCGCTGCGGTCTGGGTTCGTGCGAAGATGCACCTTCTTGTCCCGTGCGCGAACGACGTGGGTGTTCTCGATCTCACCGCGCTCGGCCATTGGGATAGCCTGCTCAACCGGTGTGAACCGTGAGTTGCCCTTGAACTTGACGTGAGTGATATCGCCCTCGCCGTCCGCGCGGGCATCGATGATGCGCTTCTTCTTGGTCACGGTCTCATCCTCGTTTGAGGATCGCCCTGTCGAGAACATTCTGAGTTGACCGGTTTATGTACCATATGAGTTGACCGCTTCTGTTGCGGTTTCTGGCCCTGTGGGGAAGTGGTCGGTCGCGTCGAAGCGGGTCACGCGGCCTCGCGGGTTTGGCTGTCGATCGGTTGGCCATCGGCGTGGTATCGCGCCAGACATCGCGGTCCATGGAAGACGGCCATTGTGCCGTCGGGGTATTCGTGGACGCGGACCCTGGCCTTGACGTAATGGCGGCGGTGGCGGCCGGCGGGGATCTGAAGTGCCAGGCGCTTGTAGCGCACCGTGTTGTCGTTTGAGACGGTGCGTTCCTCGTGGATGCACAGGATATCGCCGAGCGCGCCGGTGAAGGGGACGAAGGCGGTGCCCTGGTCCTCGGCCGGGGTCGCGAAGCGGGCGTTGTGTTGTGGCAGGAAGACCTCCTTGAGGAAGCGGTTGGCCTCGACCATGTCGGTGATGCCGGCGAGCCTGAGTTCCTGGGGCAGGCGCTTCTGCAAGGTGCCGAACATGCGCTCCGAGCGCCCCCTTGCCTCGGGCGAGTAGGCCGGGATCAACTCGATGCCGAGCTGCGCCAGGGCGCGGCCGACCTGGGTCGGGGTGTCCTTGTCCACCTTGCCGCCGGCCTCGGGCGTGTTCCAGTAGTGGCTGGCGCGGTCGGCGTAGAGCGAGCAGAACAGGCCCTTGGCCCGGATTGCCTCGGACACCCCCTGGAAGCTCGACATGGTGCCCTCTTCGGCGACGAAGAAGGCCGAGTAGATATCGCTGGTCGCATCGTCCATGGTGACGATCAGGTCCCACCATCGACCGGGGACCCACTCGTGGCTCGAGCCGTCCTGGTGCAACATCATGCCGGGCAGGGCACGGCGCGGCCGCTTGCGCCGGTGCGCCCCACGCCTGGGCGCCGCGCGCCTGCGCCCATGGGCTTGCAAGCTCAGCCGCAGCCAGTTGTAGCTGCGCTTGAAGCCGTGATCGGCCACCAGCTTCTCGTGGAAGTGCTTGGCCGTGAAGTCCCAGTAGCGGGTGTCGAACAACTCCAGCACCCGCGCCACCTCGTCCACCGGCGCGCGCCGCGCCGAGAGGCGGCCCAGGCGGCGGTCGTAGAGACCGTCGGCTCCCTCCGCCTCGTAGCGGTCGCGCCAGCGCCGGAAGGTGCGCTCCGAGACACCCAGAACCTCCGCCGCCTCCGCCTGGCTCAAGCCACCCCGATGGGTGCGCCCGTAAACCTCCTCGAACTTCATCAATCTCAGTCCCTGTACCTGCCGTCCGACGCATCGCCTCCCTCCATGGCTTGGAGGCGTTCTAAAACCGGACAGATCATCTGGTACATAAACCGGACATATCGCGTGTTACCGACATCGTTTGAGGATCGCCCTTGACCGACTCGCTCGTGCTCATCGTGCAGATGGACTCAACGACTCGGCGGGAGTCAACGGAAAAATAGCGACGCGAGGATCGTACGCAGTTTTTTATGAGTGAAGCGGAGTTTCGCTCGCTCGCCCTTGATTAGTCCGCCGATAGGTGAGGCGCTTACCCTCGATGCATTTGATGGCTTTAAGGGTGCGGTCTTCGTCCGTGACGCCAAGTGCCGAGCGCTCGTTGTAGCGGAAATCGAATTCACCCAAGTAGCGCATTAGGTGCTTTTCGCTGACGTGATGATAGACGCCAGTGATCCCGCGCTTGAGGATCGAGAAATAGCCTTCAGCGGTGTTGGTGTGGGCATCGCCACGAACGTATTCGCCAATGCCGTGGTTGACTGCTTCGTGGCGAGCGAAGCCGCGTGTCATGCTGTCTCGGTACTGCCCAGCGTCGTCGGTCATCAGCGTGGACGCGCGGCTGATCTGCGTGTAGAGGATCGGACGAAGGGTCTTCCTGCTGACACTCGATACATGGTGCGAGCGCACGGAACCGCCGCGCTCGACCAATGAGAAAGCGATCTCCTTGCCCTGGCCGCCTACGGCGCTGGTGCGCTTGCTGAGATGCTTGTTCTTCTCTTTGCCGCCGATGAATGTCTCATCGGCTTCGACGATCTTGCCGCGACCGCCAAGCGCCTTGGGATTGATCTCGCGCATGGCTTCGCGGATACGATGCGACATGAACCACGCAGTCTTGTAGGTGACACCGAGCATGCGGTGTAGCTGGTGGCTGCTGATGCCCTTCTTGCTGGCGCACATCAGGTGCGTGGCCATCAGCCACTTATGCAGCGGCACATGGCTGCGCTCATAGAGCGTACCGACACGGACGGTGAACTTCTTGCGGCACTCGCGGCAGTGATACCAGCCCTTGCCCATCGAGCCCTTGGGCGGCAGGCCCTTCACGGTTTCGAACTGGCCGCAGAAGGGGCAGAACGGACCATCGGGCCAGCGTTGCGCCTCTAGGAAGGCGCGCGCTTTGTTCTCGTCGTGGAAGGCAGGGTTTGATATGTCAGCCATGAGCCTAACTCCTTGTAACTCAATATGGGCTCTGGCTGACGTTCAGTCAAGTATATAATTACCCTTGTGGGGGAGGGTCGGGGTGGGGGGCGAAGCGCCGACTGGCGATTCTGGCACCAAAGCGCTCAGCTGATGATGTTCTCGCGGACGAAGATCTCCACCGGTACGCCACCGAACACGGCCGGCGACGCGCCGTGCTGGTTGAGCAGCATCTGCACCGCCGCCTGCGCTTCGCGCGCCAGGTCCTGATGGATAATCGCGTCCATCGCGCCTTCCAGCAGATACTCGCGCGTCGCCGACGTCAGGTTGTGGCCGATGAAGGTCACGGTGGACTTGGCGCCGCGTTCGCGCAGCGCCTGCACGATGCCCCGGTTGCCGGACCCGAGATTATAGATCCCCAACAGATCGGCATGGTGCTTGAGCAGCTCGGTGGTGTGCGCGTAGTTGGCCTCCGGCGCATCCTTGCCGACCAGCAGTTCCATGGTCTGCAGCGCCGGGAAGCTGTCCCGCACGACGCTGCGGAAACCCATCTCGCGCTCCTCATGACTGCGGTAGCGGGTGCTGCCGGCGAGAATCGCGACCTTGCCAGCCGCACCGCATAGGAACCGCCCCATCAGGTAGCCGGCGGTCCGGCCGGCGGCCCGGTTGTCCATGCCGACATAACCGACGCGCCGCGAGCTGGCGAGGTCCGAGAGCATGGCGACCGCCGGCACGCCCTGAACGGCCAGCCGGTCGACCGCCTCGCGTACCAGCGGATGCTCCAGCGCATGGAAGCCGATGCCGTCGGATGCGTCCGCGCCCGCGGCCTGAATGGCCTGGGCCATGGCCACCGGGTTGATGCGCTCGACCGTGTGGCATCGCGTCGTCACGCCGTGAGCCTGGCCGGCCTGCTCGATGAAGCCGTGCAGATCGACCATGCCGAGGCCGGCGTCGGCCGGCAGAATGAAATCGAAGGTCAGGCCCGTCGCGCGCCGGGCCTCGCCCGTGGCCGCGCCGGTGCGCAGCCGCTCCGCCGCCTCGATGACCCGCTCGGCCGTCATCGGCCGCACGCCGGCGCGCTTGTTGAGCACGCGATCGACCGTGGCGATGCTGACGCCGGCCTCCTGGGCAATATCGATGACGCGGGCGCGTCCAGCTCTACTCATTGGCTTCAGCTCGGTTCCTAGGCCTGGAAAGCGGCGCGGATCTCCTCGTCGTCCATTACCCGGCCGAGATCGGCCTCGATGACGCGCCCGTGGTCCTCTTTGCCTCACTGGGCCGACCCTCGGCGATCTTCTGACCATGATCAAGCAGTGTCGCGGTCGCCGGTGTCCATGACCACTTTCAGGATGGACTTTGTCATGATTCCGTCGAACCACATCCTGACGGCCCCCGCGGTTATCGATAAGAGCAAAATCGACGTGGTCAGGAACCGCGTCTTGAACCCCAACCTGCGGTCACGGTACTTTGGCCGCTGCGCGCCGGGCGGTCGGACCGGACCCCTCGGCGCGCAGACTATCCCAGGACCAATCGGCGGCGCTGTCGTATCGAGCGAAGCAACGGTCCGCCACTCGGGGAAGGTCGGATGAGTACCACCAGCGAGTCCCTGGACGAACTCTTCAAGAGCTTCAGAGTCGACTGGTACCGCTGTCCGATCGACCGGGCGACGCTCCGCGGCGTCATGCAGAAAAGCGATCTGCAGGGGTGGTTCCAGACGCTCGGCCATCTGGCGCTGGCGGGGGTCACCGCGGCGCTCGCTTACAATTTCTTCACCCAGCAGCTATGGCCCGGCTTCGCGTTGGCGCTGTTCGCCCACGGCACCGTCGCCTCGAACTTCCTCTATGCCTGCCACGAGCTGGGCCACGGCACCGTGTTCAAGACCCGGTGGCTGAACGCGCTGTTCCTGCGGGTCTACAGCGTGCTCGCGTGGTGGAATTTCCACGAATACGCGATGAGCCACACCTATCACCACGTCTACACGCTGCACCCGCGCGCCGACAAGGAGGTCGTGCTGCCGGCCCATCCGTCCATCAGGGCGCTGTACCTGTTGCAGCTGTTCACCCTCAACGTGGCCGGCGGGTTCGCCACCCGTGGCGTCGGCGTCACCATCGGCGGCACTATCAAGACGGCGTTCGGCGGCTATAGCGTCTTCTCTACGCCCGGGTGGCTCGAGGCCCTCTATGCCAACCGGCCCGAGGCGCGACGG
>CBDHDN010000073.1:0-29036 GCA_965261585.1 Alphaproteobacteria bacterium | reverse complement strand
GACGGCCAGGTGCGCGAGTTCATCTTCACGTCGCCGCAGTTCACGACCGGCAACGGCGACTTCGACCGCGCGACGTTCGACTTGTTCCTGCTGCGCGCCGGCATGGCCGAGGCCCAGTTCGTCGAGCTGCTGCGCAACGACCTGCGCCGCCAGCAGCTTCTCGACACGATCGCGCCCAGCGGCCTCGCCCCGGAATCCATGGTCGATGCGCTCTATGACTATCGCCAGGAACGGCGGGTCGCCGACGTCATCGTCGTCAGCGATGCCGACGTGGCCGACGTCGGCGTGCCCGACGACGCCGCGATCGCCGCCTACTACCAGGCCAACCAGGGCCAGTTCCTGGCGCCGGAGTATCGCGCCATCTCGATTGCCTCATTGACGCCCGCTGCGCTTGCCGACACGGTCGCCGTGCCCGAGGAAGACATCCTGGCCGAGTACGAATTCCGGCTCGATTCCCTAACCCTGGCGGAGGCGCGGGACATCGAGCAGGCGCTATTCCTGGACGCGGCAAGCGCGCGCGAGGCGGCCGACCGGGTCGCCGGCGGCGAGGGCTTCGCCGCCGTGGCCGAGGCGGTCACGGGCCTGGCGCCGGCGCCGCTCGGCTTTGTCGTCGAGAGCGATCTGCCGAGCGAACTGGCCGGTCCGGTGTTCCGGCTGGCGGCCGGCAGCATCAGCGAGCCGCTGGAAAGCCCGCTCGGCTGGCACCTGCTGTACGTCAAGGACATCCAGGAGGATGTCGTCACGCCGCTCGAGGAGGTCCGCGATGAGATCCGCGATGCGCTGGCAGCCGGCCTCGCGCGCGACGAGATCTTCGAGGTCCTGAACGTGCTGGAGGACACTCTGGCCGGCGGCGCCAGCCTGGAAGAGGCGGCGCGCGGTACGAACCTGACGGTGCAGCGGCTGGACGGCATCTCCGCCCGCGGGATGGATCGCACGGGCGCGCCGGTCAGCAGCGTCGATGCCCTGCGCGAGGTCGTCAACGCGGCGTTCACGGCGCTCGAGGGCGACGACCCAACGGTCGTGGAGACCGATCAGGGCGGCTTCTTCGCACTGCGCGTCGACCGCGTGATCGCCCCGGCGGCACGGCCGCTCGATGACGTGCGCGTACGAGTGATCGACGGCTGGCAGAACCAGCAGCGCCAGGAGGCGGCTCGGGCGCGGGCGCGAGATATCGTCGACCGCATTACCGGCGGCGGCGAGATCTACGACGTCGCCGACGATTTCGACCTGTTTGCCGAAACCGTCGGGCCGTTCACGCGCACCGGAGACGGGGCCGACCTGCCGGGCGAGTTCATTGCCGCCGCCTTCGAGGGCGCGGTTGGCGACATTTCCTTGACACCGGCGCCCGGCGGCTTCGTCGTCGGCCGTCTGACGCAGGTTCAACTACCGAACCCGTCGGACGACCTGACCGGCTTTGTCGGGTTCCAGGACAACCTCGGACCGGCTGATCGCCGCCGACCTGCAGATCCAGCTGTCACGGGCCCTGGAGGATCGCTTCGAGGTCGAAGTCGACCGCCAGGCGCTGCAGGACCTGGCCGACTCCGGCCGGCTCGGCGGCGCCGCGACCGGTGGCGGCGGCGCGGCGGGGATGGGTGTTCATGGCGGATGAGGGCGGCGCCCCCGTTTGACGCATTCGCCCGCGCCTACGACGCGGGCACGCCCCAAGTCGTCTGGACCGACCTCGTCGCCGATCTGGAGACGCCGGTATCGGCCATGCTCAAGCTGGCCGAGGGGCGGGCCAACAGCTGCCTGTTGGAGTCCGTGGAAGGCGGCGCGGTGCGCGGCCGGTACTCGGCGATCGGCCTGAAGCCCGACCTGATCTGGCGCTGCCACGGCGACAAGGCCGAGGTCAACGCATCGGCCCGCTTCGACCCCGACGCGTTCACGCCGTGTGCTGAGCCGGCGCTGGACGCGCTGGCCACGCTGATCGACGCCTCCCGCATCGCCATGCCGGAGGCACTGCCGCCGCTGGCGGCGGGCCTCGTCGGCTATATGAGCTACGACATGGTGCGGCTGATGGAGCGGCTGCCCGACGGCAACCCCGACGTGCTGGGCATCCCCGACGCGGTCTTCATGCGGCCGACGGTGATGGCCGTGTTCGACAACGTCGAGGACACGGTAACGGTCGTAACACCGGTGCGCCCCGAGCCGACGCTGAACGCCGAGGCGGCCTACAACCTGGCGCGCGAGCGCCTGGCCGACGTGATCGCCGACTTCGGCCGCAGCCTGCCCTATCGCCGCGAGGCGACGGCCAGCCTCGCCACCCTGCTCGAGCCCGAATCCAACGTGACCCAGGCCCAGTACCACGACATGGTGGAGCGGGCGAAGGCGTACATCCGCGCCGGCGACGTGTTTCAGGTCCGTGCCGAGCCAGCGCTTCAAGACGCCGTTCCGGCTGCCGCCGTTCGCGCTCTACCGGGCGCTGCGGCGGCTCAACCCGTCGCCCTTCCTGTTCTTCCTCGATATCGGCGGGTTCGCCATCGTCGGCTCGAGCCCGGAGATCATGGTGCGCCTGCGCGACGACACGGTGACGATCCGGCCGATCGCCGGCACCCGGCCGCGCGGGCCGACGCCGGCCGAGGACGATGCGCTGGCCGCCGAGCTGCTGGCCGACCCGAAGGAGCGGGCCGAGCACCTGATGCTGCTCGACCTCGGCCGCAACGACGTCGGCCGGGTGGCGCTGATCGGTACGGTCGACGTCACGGCCGAGTTCACGATCGAGCGCTACAGCCATGTCATGCATATCGTCTCCAACGTCGAAGGCCGCCTCGATCCGGCCTACGATGCACTCAAGGCGCTGATCGCCGGGTTTCCGGCCGGCACCGTATCGGGCGCACCCAAGGTGCGGGCGATGGAGATCATCGACGAGCTGGAGTGCGAGCGGCGCGGCATCTACGCCGGCGCCGTCGGCTATTTCGGCGCCGACGGCGGCATGGATACGTGCATCGCGTTGCGCACCGCGCTCGTCAAGGACGGCACGATGTATGTGCAGGCCGGCGGCGGCGTCGTCGCCGACTCCGACCCCGAAGCCGAGTACCAGGAGAGCCGCGCCAAGGCCCGCGCCGTGATCCGCGCGGCCGAGGAAGCCGTCCGCTACGCCGCGACGACCCGCTGAGCCCTCAGGTCAGCCGCCGCAAGCCGATTTGTATGCCTGCTCAAAAATAATGACCCAACCCGAGCCGTAGCCACCACGCATCATCTCGGCCATATCGCCAAATGCTTCCCATCTGCTGTGGGTCAGTTCGACCCGCGTCCGGTCATCGCCCAGCGTGGTGAACCGCACCTCAACGAGGCTCGCTTTGTCCGCTGGCAGGCCCATGTGAAAGTCCATGCTGATCGAGTCATACGGATCGAATGTCCGTATCGTGCCCCAGTGGTGCTCGGTGTCGTCGTGGCCGATCTCCACGATCCTGCCGCCCTGTTGCGGGTCGACTCGCAGCGACTTGGCGGGCCGGCCGCCCTGGTGCAACGACATCGTGTAGCGCACCCGGTTCCTTGGACACAAGTTTGTCTCACGCGGCGGGCCTGATTGAGATCGCGGCGTGCCACGCCTGACGAGCTTGAGCGGGGCTCAGGTAGCCGTTCTTTTCGACGATCCACTGGGCATTGTAGAGTTCGACGAAGTCGCGGACGGCGTCCCGCAGCTCCGCGATGTTGCGGTAGATGCGACCATGGATGATCTGTTCCTTCAGCGTGCGATTGAACCGCTCGGCGACGCCGTTGGTCTGGGGCTCGGCGACGAAGGCGTAGGACGGCTGGATGCCCCAGAACTTGATCTGGTTGGTGAAGTGGTCCGACAGATACTGGGAGCCGTGATCCATCCGCAAGGCCAGCCCCCGAGCCGCGCCGGCCGCGGTCGAGCCATACAGCCCGCCAAGCCCCATGGAGATAGGCTGCAGGGCGGCGAAGCGGTCGCCGCGCTTGCAGACATGCCAGCCGACACACTCGGCGTTCCAATGCTCGACGGCGGTGAAGATCCAGCCCCAGCCGTCGTCCACCGTGAACACCCGAACGCCATCGGTGCCCCACATGAGGTTCGGGGCATGAGTGATGATCTCACCGTCATGGGGATTGCCGCCACGGCGGCGGCAGCGATGGGGCGAGAGCAGATTGTTCTCGCGCATCAGGCGGAGCACCCGCTTGCGGGCAACCCGGATGTCGCGACAGACCCGAAGCCGAGCCCAGACCTTGCGGTAGCCCTCGCCCTCCCAGGGCGATGCCTCCAGGTCGGCTTCGATCGCCACCAGCAGCGCCTGGTCCGAGATCGCGGGCTTCGGTCCCCGACGCTTTGCCGGCGGCTGCTCGGCGTGCTGGCCGGAGGTCATGGCGTAGAACGAGGAGCGGGCCATGCCCCAGGCGGCGCAGACCCGCCGCAGGCCGTAGGCCAGACCCGTGCCGGGCGAGGTGGCGGCACTCATCGCCGCGACCTCCGCCGCCCCAAAGGGCCGAAGGTCTCCGTCTTGGCCTCCAGCAGTTCCACCTGCATGGTCAACTCTCCGATCCGCTTCATGGCGCTATCCAGTTCCGCCTGCACCGGATCGCCCTTGCGTTGCTTGAGCGAGGCGTCGATCCCGCCGATCGCTTTCTCACGCCACTGCTCGAGCCGGAAGATCTCTACGCCCAACTGGCGCGACAGAAGTTGCACCGGCTCGTCACGCAAAAGCCGCAGAACGACCTCACGCTTGCGCGCCACCGCCCATCGCTGGCCAAGTCCCAGCGGGCCTGCCGGCAAAGCCTGGCCTGGGGAAAACGTGGACGAGCCAAGCTCGCCCGCATTTTACCACAGGCCCATCAACAGTAACTTTCTTCTCAAAATTATCGGTCATGTTCCGGTCCTCCTTGGACACTTCGATTAAGCCAATTCTGTGTCCAAGGAAATCGGGTCCGACTCAGTGCAACGACATCGAGCGCTTGTCGAGCGGCCACCAACTGCCCATTTCTTTCACGAACACCGCGAATGCTTTTTCCTGGCTGCAGGGAACTTCGATCGTTTTGACAATTGGATCGAGCATGATGTTCTCCTATTTGTCTTTCATGCGTCGCGCAATTTCAGCGCCATAGGCAGCCAAGGCATCTGACCAGAAACTCTCCAGATAAAGCCGCAGATCGTCCAATCCATCGCGCTTGATCGAATACAGGCGACGATTCCCCTGTGGCTCGACACTGACCAACCTCGCGGACTCAAGCATCTTCAGGTGTTGCGATACAGCAGGCCTGCTCACTGGCTGGCCTTCCGCCAACTCACCCACGGTCTTGGGCTGCTCGCGCAACGCCTCGAATATGTGCCGGCGGGTAGGGTCTGCCAATGCTGTAAAGACTTCTGCGTAAGCCATAACTTACCGTAAGTTATGGCTTACGATTCTGTCAAGAGACATCGGCGCGATGCCGCGCTGACCCAACTCTCGCTTATGAGTTACGACCAGAACGCATGCGTCTTGATGTCGTGACACCGCCGGCCGGTGTCCGACGCGCCACGCGACGTGAGGCGGTTTGTCGCTGTGGGCGGCCGGGAGGGGCGTTGCAAGCCGTCGTGGTGAGACCTATACCCCGCGTCAAATGATCCCAGGACGAAGGCCATGAGCGAGCAGGTTCTCTCCCCGACCGATGCCACGCCCCCGCCCCGGCGCGCGAGGGACCGGGCGCTGGAACGGCTTTCACGTGCCTTCGCGGTCGAACAGCGTGACGGACGGCGCCTCGCGGTCAAGGGGCGCACGTTTGCGCTGATCGCGGTCATGGTGCTGCTCGTGTTCGTCAATCCGTGGCCGGCAGTGCTCTACTTCCACGGCCTGCTGGTCGTCTTCATCCTGCTCGGCTATGCCGAGTTCGG
This sequence comes from Alphaproteobacteria bacterium, assembly GCA_965261585.1. Taxonomy (GTDB): domain Bacteria; phylum Pseudomonadota; class Alphaproteobacteria; order UBA6615; family UBA6615; genus CBDHDN01. The sequence continues at coordinate 23,209 of CBDHDN010000073.1, read as the reverse complement.
CCTGTATTGCTCGCGCTTACACCGGACATGGCACGACTATGCCTTCGCGGCCGCGAACTTCGCGCTGCTGACCTACACGCTGCTCGTGCCCAACCCGCTGATCGACTTCAGCTATCCGCCGCAGCTGGCGTTCCGCTTCGGCAACTTCATCTACTTTTTCCTGCTGCTGATGGGCCTGGCCTTCAGCTACCAGCCGCGGGTCGTCCTGTGGGGCGGGCTGTTCGGCGCCGCCGCTTGGGCCGCCGGCGTCGGCTGGATGTTGACGCTGCCGGGCACCAGCTTTTTGCCGGGACCCGACCTGACGAACGCAGACGCGGCCATCGACGCCATCCTGCGGCCCGAGTTCGCCGACCTGGGCGTGCGCCTGCAGGAGATCGTCGTCTTCCTGATCGTCGCCGCGCTGCTGGCCGTGATCGTCACGCGCGCGCGCAGCCTGGTCTGGCGCCAGGCCGCGGCCGAGCGCGAACGCGCGAACCTGGCGCGCTATTTCGCCCCGACGATGGTCGACCGGCTGGCGCAGACCGAATCGCCGCTGTCCCAGGTGCGCGAGCAGCCGGTCGCCGTGCTGTTCGCCGATATCGTCGGCTTCACCGAGTGGGCCGAGCCGCGCCGGCCGACCGAGGTCATCGGCCTGTTGCGCCAAGTGCACGCGCGGCTCGAGCAGGCCGTGTTCGAGCATGGCGGCACCCTGGACAAATTCGTCGGCGACGGCGTCATGGCAACGTTCGGCACACCCGAGCCGGGACCGCGCGACACGGCCAACGGGCTCGCCTGCGTCCACGCCATCCTGGCCGACTTCCAGCGCTGGAACGCCGACCGCGCGGCGGCCGGGGAGAGCGAGGTGCGGATCGTACTGGGCCTGCACTACGGCGCCGTCGTCGTCGTCGGTGACATCGGCACCGAACGGCGCCTGGAACTCGCAGTGCTGGGCGATACCGTCAACGTCGCCAGCCGGCTGGAGCGCCTGACCCGCGATCTGGACTGCCACGCCGTCGTCTCGGACGCCGTGATCCAGGCCTTGCCCGGCGACGCGGACACGGCCGCGCTCGTCGGCCCGCTGACGCAGGCGGTGCCGCAACGGCTGCGCGGCCGCAGCGAGATGGTTGCCGTTTGGACGGCGTGAGCGCGTGGGACGCACACACTTGGCCTTTAGCGCTGGGTTTGGTGGAAAGTGAAGTTATCGCCGTCGTCAACACTTGGCGGCGGCGGACGAAGCACATTTCTAGCTATAGCTAAGCTAGAGGGCCAGCCCTTCCCACCCAGCACCAGCGAAATCGAAGTCTGTGCGGTCGAGCTGTCGAGCCTTGGCCATCGGATCCATGCGACAACCGCGATCCGCAGCACCAGCCCTAACCCCGCCGCGGCCCGCGGCCGACGAGGAAGCTGAGCGGCACGAGGTGGAAGCCGCGGCGGCGGGCCTGGGGCAGCCACTGGGCCAGCACCCCGAGCGTTACGTCGTGGGGGTGGCCGATGGCGATGGCATAGCCCTGGGCGCGCGCGCGCTCCTCAACCGTTGCCAGCGCGGCGCGGATCGCCGCCGGGTCGAGCTCGTTGTCGAGGAAGACGTCGCGCTCGAGCGTCGGCACACCGGTCGCGCGGGCAACGGTGGCGGCAACGGTGGCGGCCGTCGTGCGGCTGTCCAGGAACAGCAGGCCGCGGGCCTGGAGCTCGGCCATCACAACCGCCATCGCCGCCGGGTCGGCGGTCAGCCGGCTGCCCATGTGGTTGTTGACGCCGACATAGCCGGTGAACCGGCCGAGTTCCCGCGCCAGGCGCCGGCGCAGCTCGCTCGCCGAGTGGCTCGACAGCAGCGGCCGCGGACCGGGATCAACGGCGGCGCCCTCGGGCTCCATCGCTATGTGGACGAGCAGCTCGTGCCCGGCCGCCCGCGCCGTCCGCGCCAGCGCCGGCAGGTCTTCGGCATAAGACAGCAGCGCCAGGGTCAACGGTCCCGGCAAGGCGGCGGCGCGGCCGGCACGGCCGCGGCTGAGGCCGACATCGTCGATGACGATGGCGACCATGGGGCGCCCGTCGGCCGGGGCGACCGCGACGGCGTGGCGCTGCCATGGCGGCAGCTCGCCGGTCGGCAACCCACCGGTGGGCAGTTCCAGGACCGGCGGCGCCAAGTCCCGCGACAGCACGCCCGCGCCCGGCAACGGCGGCACCGCGAACCCACGCGGCGGCTGCCGCCCCGCCGGCACGATCTCGATGTGCTCGTCCGGGCGCTCGCCGTAGCCGCGCGGCGCTATCTCGCGGTCGATGACGACGACCGCGAGCACGCCGGCGAGCGCCGAGACGCCGGCCACCACGGCGCCGACGAGCATGCGGCGGCGCGGCGGTGGATCCGCCACCGGCTGGCGCCGTGCGCTCAAGCGCACCGGGTGGCCGCGCCGGAACAGGGAAGGCTCGCGGTTCTTGGTCATGGCTCTCGGCAACGGCGACTCGCACACGTCTGTGCGACGCGAGCGCTAGCATCTTTCACCGCTCCGTTGTGACGGAAATTTCCCAACAAAAGCTTGCAGTCGGCCGACGAGCCCCGCGGACGCGCGTCGCCTGCCCGGTCATCGCTAGTGTGCTATAACGCCGCCTGCGCCGGCTGGCGCCCGGCCACAAGACACCCGAATAAGTGCCTAAAATGTTTCTGCTAATCGACAACTACGACAGCTTTACCTACAACCTGGTGCACTTCCTGGGCGAGCTCGGCGTCGCGGTCACGGTGCATCGCAACGACGCGCTGACGGCGGCCGAGGCGCTGGCGCTGGCACCGGACGCCGTGGTCGTCTCGCCCGGGCCTTGCGATCCCGACCGCGCCGGGATCTGCCTGGAGCTGATCGAGCGCGCCGCCGCGGCGGCAGTGCCGCTGCTGGGCGTCTGCCTCGGCCATCAGGCCGTCGGTCAAGCGTTCGGCGGCCGGGTCGTGCGCGCGCCCGTGCCGATGCACGGCAAGCTGAGCGCGGTCAAGCACGGCGGGGCCGGCGTCTTCGCCGAGCTGGCCAATCCGCTCGACGTCACGCGCTATCACTCGCTGGTCGTCGCCCGCGATAGCGTGCCGGACTGCCTTGACGTCACGGCCGAGACCGACGACGGTTTGGTCATGGGCCTGCAACACAAAGAGCTGCCGATCCACGGCGTGCAGTTCCATCCGGAGAGCATTGCCTCGGCCGGCGGCCATGCCCTGCTGGCCAACTTCATCAGGCTGGCCGGGGTCGCGGTGCGCGACCTGCGGCCCGCGCCGGCAAGAGCGGCGACATGACCGACCTGAAGGCGCTACTGGGCCACGTCGCGAACGGCACGACGCTGAGCCAGGCCCAGGCCGAGCAGGCCTTCGACATCATGATGACCGGCAACGCGACGCCGTCGCAGATGGGTGCCTTCCTGATGGCGCTCAGGGTGCGTGGCGAGACGGTCGACGAGATCACCGGCGCCGCCCGCAACATGCGCGCCAAGGCGCTGACCATCGAGGCGCCGGCGGGTGCGATCGACGTCGTCGGCACCGGCGGCGACGCCAAGGGCACGCTCAACATCTCGACCGGCGCCAGCTTTGTCGTCGCCGCCTGCGGCGTGCCGGTCGCCAAGCACGGCAACCGGGCGCTCAGCTCGAAGACCGGCGCCGCCGACGTGCTGACGGCCCTCGGCGTCAACATCGACGCCGACATGGCACTGGTCAGGGAGTGCCTGTGGGAGAACGGCATCGGCTTCCTGATGGCGCCGCGCCACCACTCCGCCATGCGCAACGTCGCCGGCACGCGGGTGGAGCTCGGCACCCGGACGATCTTCAACCTGCTGGGCCCGCTGTCCAGCCCGGCCCTGGTCAAGCGCCAGCTCGTCGGCGTGTTCGCCCGCGACTGGGTCGAGCCGCTGACCCACGTGCTCGGCAATCTCGGGCTCGAGCGCGCCTGGGTCGTGCATGGCGACGACGGCCTTGACGAGATGACGACGACAGGCACGACCCACGTGGCCGAGCTGGCCGACGGCAAGGTCACGACGTTCGAGATCGTGCCGGAGGACGCCGGCCTGCAGCGGGCCAGCCTCGACGACCTGAAGGGCGCCGATCCCGACCACAACGCCACCGCCATGCGGGCCATGCTGGACGGCGAGCCGGGCCCGTTCCGCGACATCGTGCTGTACACCGCCGCCGGCGCCCTGATCGTTGCCGGCAAGGTCGCCGACCTCAAGGAAGGCGTTGGCCTTGCCGCCCAGGCGGTCGACAGCGGCGCGGCAAAGGCACGGCTCAAACGCATGGCCGAGATCACCAACCGCGCGGCGCCGAAGCGGCGGACCGGTGACTGACGTCCTCACCCGCATCTGCGCCGACAAGCTGGCGGAGGTCCGCAGCCGCGAGGGCGCGCGGCCGCGCGCAGCCGTCGAGGCCGCGGCCCGGGCGGCGCCGCCGCCGCGCGGCTTTCACGCGCGCCTGGCCGCGGCTGCCGCCAACGGTTGGGGCCTGATCGCGGAGATCAAGAAGGCCTCGCCCAGCCGCGGCCTGATCCGCGCCGACTTCGACCCGGCGACGCTGGCCCGCGCCTATGGCGCCGGCGGTGTTGCGTGCCTCTCGGTATTGACCGACGCGCCGTACTTTCAGGGCGCCGACGCACACCTCGAGGCGGCCCGCGCGGCGGTCGCGCTGCCGGTGCTGCGCAAGGACTTCACGCTCGTGCCGTACCAAATCGCCGAGGCCAGGGCCCTCGGCGCCGACTGCATCCTGCTGATCATGGCGGCGTTGAGCGATGCCCAGGCAGGCGAGCTGGCCGACGCGGCCAAGGCATGGCAGCTCGACGTCCTGGTCGAAACCCACAACCGGGCCGAGCTGGAGCGGGCGCTGGCGCTCGACGCCGGGCTGATCGGCATCAACAACCGCGACCTGAAGACCCTGACGGTCGATTTGGGCACGACCGAGGCGCTGGCGCCGCTGGTGCCGAGCGAACGTCTGCTGGTCTGTGAGAGCGGCCTGGCGACGCGGGCCGATTTGGACCGGATGGCCGCCGTGGGCGCGCGCTGCTTCCTGATCGGCGAGTCCTTGCTGCGCCAAGCCGACGTGACGGCCGCGGTACGGGCGCTGATCGGCGCGCCGGCAGCGGCTCCGATAGCGGCAGCGGCCGACTGACCGGCCGATGGCCCGCCTCACCCACCTCGACGACGCCGGCAATGCGCGCATGGTCGACGTGTCCGGCAAGGCGATCAGCGAGCGCACGGCGACGGCCGAGGGCGCGGTCGTGATGCAGCCCGAGACGCTGGCCCTGATCAGCGCCGGCGGCCTCAAGAAGGGCGACGTGCTGTCGGTCGCCCGCCTCGCCGGCATCATGGGCGCCAAACGCACGGCCGAGCTGATCCCGTTGTGCCACCCGATCAACCTGACCTCGATCGACGTCGAGCTGACGCTGGACGAGGCACGCGGCGCCGTCGCCATCCGTGCAACCGCGAAGATCGCCGACCGCACGGGCGTGGAGATGGAGGCGCTGACCGCGGTCACGGTCGCGGCGTTGACGATCTACGACATGTGCAAGGCGGTCGACCGCGGCATGCGAATTGCCGACGTGCGGCTGGTCCGCAAGGCGGGCGGCCGCTCCGGCACCTACAGCGCGGGCGGCGGGCCGGCGTGATCCCGGTCGCCGAGGCGCAGCAACGCATCCTTGCCAAGCTGCCGATCATGCCGGCCGAGCAGGTCGGCATCGCCGATGCGCTTGCGCGGGTCCTGGCCGCGGACGTGACGGCGCGCCTGACCCAGCCGCCGGTCGCGATGTCGGCGATGGACGGTTATGCCGTGCGCGCGGCCGATGTCGCCGAGGTGCCGGCCCGGCTCCGGGTGATCGGTGCCGTGCCGGCCGGGCAGAGCTTTCGCGGCACCCTCGGCGCGGGCGAGGCCGTACGCATCTTCACCGGCGCGCCGGTGCCGGCCGGCGCCGATACGATCGTCATCCAGGAGGATACCGAGGCCGACGGCGCCGCCGTCGTCGTGCGCCAAGGCTCGGCCGCCGGTGCCTACATCCGCCCGGCCGGGCTCGACTTCACGGCCGGCGACACACTGCTTACCGCCGGTCGCATCGTCACCGCCCGCGACGTCGGCCTGGCCGCGGCGATGAACGTCGCCTGGCTGCTGGTCCGGCGGCGCCCGCGAGTGGCGATCCTGGCGACCGGCGATGAGTTGGCGCTGCCGGGTGATGCCGTGGGGCCGACCCAGATCGTCGGCTCGTCCAGCTTCGCACTGGCGGCGCTGGTCGCCGCGGCCGGCGCCGAGCCGCTGATCCTCGGCATCGCCCGCGACGATGCGGCGTCCCTGCGTTCGATGGCCGAGGGCGCGCGCGGCGCCGACTTTCTGGTGACGACGGGCGGCGCCTCGGTCGGCGACCACGACCTGGTGCAGCAGGTCCTGGGCCAGGTCGGCCTCGAGGTCGACTTCTGGCGCATCGCCATGCGCCCGGGCAAGCCGTTGATGTTCGGGCGGCTGAGCACGGTGCCGATGCTCGGCCTGCCGGGCAATCCGGTCTCGAGCCTCGTCTGTGCCGTGCTGTTCCTGCAGCCCGCCCTGACCAGGATGCTGGGGGCGACGCAATCCGCATTGCCGCAGCAGACGGCGCGGCTCGGCAGTGACCTGGCTGCCAACGACCAGCGGCAGGACTATCTGCGGGCCGAGTTGTCGGTCAATGCGAACAACGAGCTGGTCGCCACGCCGTTCGCGCTGCAGGACAGCTCAGCCTTCTCCGGCATGGCGCGAGCCGACTGCCTCGTCGTGCGGCCACCCTTGGCGCCGCCGGCGGCCGCCGGCACGCGGGTCGATATTATTCCTCTGGGCGGCAGCGTCGTCAGCATCTGACGCGTTTCTCAATCGATGGGCCGGCTGCGGCCCCCGCTGGACATCGTCGACGCGCGGACGATGGCGGCACGGACCGGCACGGCTTCACTCGCACAAGTTCGATCACACTCGGTCCTCGGGACTCGCCTTCCACGGGTCGAATGCGCTATCATTCGGGCTGTCGAGAACATTCTGAGTTGACCGGTTTATGTACCATATGAGTTGACCGCTTCTGTTGCGGTTTCTGGCCCTGTGGGGAAGTGGTCGGTCGCGGAGCGGCTGTCCACTTGTCCACAGGGCGCCGGTCGGTCGCGTCGAAGCGGGTCACGCGGCCTCGCGGGTTTGGCTGTCGATCGGTTGGCCATCGGCGTGGTTTCGCGCCAGACATCGCGGTCCATGGAAGACGGCCATTGTGCCGTCGGGGTATTCGTGGACGCGGACCCTGGCCTTGACGTAATGGCGGCGGTGGCGGCCGGCGGGGATCTGAAGTGCCAGGCGCTTGTAGCGCACCGTGTTGTCGTTTGAGACGGTGCGTTCCTCGTGGATGCACAGGATGTCGTCGAGCGCGCCGGTGAAGGGGACGAAGGCGGTGCCCTGGTCCTCGGCCGGGGTCGCGAAGCGGGCGTTGTGTTGTGGCAGGAAGACCTCCTTGAGGAAGCGGTTGGCCTCGACCATGTCGGTGATGCCGGCGAGCCTGAGTTCCTGGGGCAGGCGCTTCTGCAAGGTGCCGAACATGCGCTCCGAGCGCCCCCTTGCCTCGGGCGAGTAGGCCGGGATCAACTCGATGCCGAGCTGCGCCAGGGCGCGGCCGACCTGGGTCGGGGTGTCCTTGTCCACCTTGCTGCCGGCCTCGGGCGTGTTCCAGTAGTGGCTGGCGCGGTCGGCGTAGAGCGAGCAGAACAGGCCCTTGGCCCGGATCGCCTCGGACACCCCCTGGAAGCTCGACATGGTGCCCTCTTCGGCGACGAAGAAGGCCGAGTAGATATCGCTGGTCGCATCGTCCATGGTGACGATCAGGTCCCACCATCGACCGAGGACCCACTCGTGGCTCGAGCCGTCCTGGTGCAACATCATGCCGGGCAGGGCACGGCGCGGCCGCTTGCGCCGGTGCGCCCCACGCCTGGGCGCCGCGCGCCTGCGCCCATGGGCTTGCAAGCTCAGCCGCAGCCAGTTGTAGCTGCGCTTGAAGCCGTGATCGGCCACCAGCTTCTCGTGGAAGTGCTTGGCCGTGAAGTCCCAGTAGCGGGTGTCGAACAACTCCAGCACCCGCGCCACCTCGTCCACCGGCGCGCGCCGCGCCGAGAGGCGGCCCAGGCGGCGGTCGTAGAGACCGTCGGCTCCCTCCGCCTCGTAGCGGTCGCGCCAGCGCCGGAAGGTGCGCTCCGAGACACCCAGAACCTCCGCCGCCTCCGCCTGGCTCAAGCCACCCCGATGGGTGCGCCCGTAAACCTCCTCGAACTTCATCAATCTCAGTCCCTGTACCTGCTCCGTCCGACGCATCGCCTCCCTCCATGGCTTGGAGGCGTTCTAAAACCGGACAGATCATCTGGTACATAAACCGGACATATCGCGTGTTACCGACATGCGCTATCATTCGGGCTTGACCGCCGACGAGAACATGACTAGAACATAAGCGGTCATTTGCCATTTGTTCTTTTTGGTTTTGGCGTGGGCAAGCGCAGACAGTCTGCTCTGGGGGAGCTGGCATGCTGACGCGAAAACAATACGAACTTCTGCTCTTCATCAATCAGCACCTGGCCCAGCACGGCGTCTCGCCGTCATTCGACGAAATGAAGGATGCCCTGGGCTTGAAGTCCAAGTCGGGCATCCATCGTCTGATCACCGGGCTCGAAGAACGCGGCTTTATTCGGCGTCTGCCGCACCGTGCCCGGGCACTGCAGGTCCTGCGCCTGCCCGAGGATGCCGCGGTCGGCAACGGCCGCAAGCCCGGCGGCTTCGATTTGCAGGTCATCGATGGCGGTTTTCGTGAAATGCGCGTCGGGCCTGCCGCCCAACCGGCGCCGGCGCCGGACGGATCGGTCCAGCTGCCGCTGCTCGGCCGGATCGCCGCCGGCACGCCGATCGAGGCGCTGCGCGACGATTCGACCCAGATCGGCGTGCCAGCCGGGCTGATCGGCCGCGGCGAGCACTATTGCCTCGAGGTCGAGGGCGATTCGATGATCGAGGCCGGCATCTTCGACGGCGACACGGTCGTGATCGAGCGCTGCGACAACGCCGAGAGCGGCTCCATCGTCGTCGCCCTCGTCGAGCGCCAGGAAGTCACCTTGAAGCGGCTGCGCAAGCGCAACAACTCGGTGGCGCTGGAGCCGGCCAATCCGTCCTTCGAGACGCGTATCTTCGGGACCGATCAGGTGCAGATCCAGGGCCGCTTGGTCGGCCTGATGCGCCGCTACTGACGCCGCGCAGACCCTGCCTGGCGCAGACGCCACGGACCTGCCCTAATAGTCCCGGCCCGACGCTGCCGGCGTCCGTAGCGCCACTCGAACTCGTGCCGGGCCACCGATACCAGGCGCGTTAGCGGGCCCGGGGCACCCAGGGGCGGTCGCCGCGACTGGGGTTCGACGCGAGGACGCGCGCACCGGCCGGCGCGAGCCAGATGGCGTGGCTGCCGTCGCGGTGGACGTCGAAGCGGTCGACGACCGTATGCGGGCGCGGGCATCGGCCGCGGACCGGCACGAAGCTGACGATGACGTCGGCATGCCGGCAGTCCTCGGCAAGCGCGCGTGGATCCGCGACGATTGCCAGGCGCTGGCCGGCGCGGCGAGCCGTGCAGCCCAGCCTGTCGCAGCGCAGCGTCCCCGCCCGCGCCCCCGCCGCGGTGGCGGCGGCGAACGTGGACCAATCGCTGGCACCCGCGCGGCGCAGCCAAACATTGCGGGTAAACGCACTGCGCCGGCCGTGGGACACGAGCAGCACCCCGTCGGCGCCGCGCACGGCGGCCAGGCGGGCATCGGCGGAAATCATGACGTCGGGTGGGTGCACTCAGGCGATCGTCACGAGGCCGCCGACGATCGCACCGAGGCCGGCCAGCCGCCACGGCCGGCGCCACAGGCAGAGCCACAGGCCACCCGCCGCGACGGCGATCAGGCCGGCGGTCGGCAGCGCCGGCGCCAGGCGCACGGCGCCGGGCCAGCCGGCGATCGCACGGGCGACCGCGATCACGCCGTCGACGCCCCAGCCCATCGGGACCAGCGCCAGCCCTTCCAACCCAAGCGGCATCAGCACGAGCGCGGCGACCGCCCACGGCATGACCCACAGTGCCGTCAGCGGCACGGCGACGAGATTGGCGGCCAGGCTGTAGACGACGAACCGGTTGAAGTGGAACAAGGCGAACGGCGCCGTCGCCAGGCCGGCGATGACGGTCGTGAGCGCGACGCCGCCGACGTAGAGCAGGACGCGTCGGGCGGCACCGGATTCGCCGTACCAGACACGCAAGCGCGGGCCGAGCGCCTCATAGCCGGCGACCAGCGCCAGCACGGCGGCAAACGACAGTTGGAAGCTCGCGCCGAGCAGGCTCTCCGGCCGGACCAGGAGGATGAACGTCGCGGCCCAGACGACGAGCCGCATCGAGATGCCGCGGCGGTCCACGAGCACGGCGACGAGCACGAGGCCGACCATCACGAAGGCGCGCTGCGTCGGCACCGGGGCGCCGGCCAGCAGCAGATAGCCGAACGCGCCGATTAGGGCGACGACCGCGGCCCACTTCTTGATCGGGTAGCGCAAAGCCACCGCTGGCACCAGAGCGCAACCGCCGCGCGCGGCGAAGAACAGGATGCCGGCGACGAGGCCGACATGAAGCCCGGAGATGGCCAACAGGTGCGCCAGCCCGGAATCGCGCATGGCGGCCAGGACATCGGCGGGGATGGCGCCACGCTCGCCCATCATCAGGGCCGCGGCGATGGCACCGGTGGCGCCGTCGAGCCGGTCCGTCACGCGGAAGAAGATGCGCTGCCTGATGTCGGCCAAGACAGGCGCGGCGGCGAACAGGGGCGCCGTCGCGCCGTCCGGGGACGCAACAACGACGGGCTTGCCGCGCGAAAAGCCGACGGCGCCCAGCCGTTGAAACCAAGCCCGGCGCTGAAAATCGAAGGCCCCCGGCGCGGCCGGGCCGGGCGGCGGCAGCAGCGTCGCGCGCAGTCGCACCCAGTCGCCGGGGCGGACCCGCGCCGACGCGCCGTCGGCATCGCGGACGCTCAAGCGCAGCCGGGCCGGTGTCGCCGCCGGATCGAGGCCGGTCACGCGCGCGGCCGCGAGCACGAGGCGGTCGCCGTCGACCCGCGGCTGCACGGAGACGACGCGCGCCGTGAGCGTCGCCGTCAGGCGCTCCTGCAGGACCGGCGCGGCGACGGCGGCCGAACGCAATTGGGCAGCGGTGAAACCGGTGGCCAGTGCGCCAAGGCCGATGGCCAGAACCAGCAGCGCCGGCCGCCAGCGCCGGGCACGCGTCAGCCCAGCGATCGCGAGCAGTGCTGCGGCCGTCAGGCCGCCCGGGCCGGCCCATGGCGGCGGCTCGACCCGCAGCACGAAGTAGCCGGCGATGCCGACGCCGAGGCCGGCCGGCAGCCACAGCAGCCAGCGCTCGCGCTCGTCGACGAGTCGCGCCAAGAGCCAGGCGAGTACCGCCACGGCAGGGTACTGCCGTCGCTCCCTCGGCAGGGCCGTCTCGGCGCTCCTCGGTCGATCATAGCGCGGCCCGCGTCCGGTTTCGCGCAACGATCGCCCTATGCTACATGACGAGCCCACGTTGCCCGAGGCCCCGCCCATGCCCGTCGTTACCCGCTTTGCGCCCTCGCCCACCGGGTTCCTGCATATCGGCGGCGCCCGCACGGCGCTGTTCAACTGGCTGTTCGCGCGGCACCACGGCGGCACGTTCCTGCTGCGCATCGAGGATACGGACCGGGCACGCTCGACGCCCGAGGCCATCGAGAAGATCCTCGAGGCCCTGCGCTGGCTCGACCTCACCTGGGACGGGGCCGCGCTCTACCAGTCCAAGAACGCGGCGCGCCACGCGGCGGTCGCCCACGAGCTCGTGGCCGCCGGCCACGCCTACCGGTGCTATTGCACGCCCGAGGAGCTAACGGAGATACGCGAGCGCGCGCGCAAGGCGGGCGGAACGCGGCTCTACGATGGCCGCTGGCGCGACCGCGACCCGGCCGAGGCGCCGGCCGGCATCGATCCGGTCGTGCGCATCAAGATGCCACTCGAAGGCGAGACGGTCATCGCCGACGCGGTGCAGGGCGAAGTGCGGGTCGCCAACGAGCGCCTCGACGACCTGGTCCTGCTGCGGGCCGACGGCACGCCGACCTACATGCTCTCGGTCGTCGTCGACGATCACGACATGGGCGTGACCCACATCATCCGCGGCGACGACCACCTAACGAACGCGTTTCGCCAGCGCCAGATCTACGCCGCGTGCGGCTGGCCGGTGCCGACCTTCGCCCACATTCCGCTGATCCACGGGCCCGACGGCGCCAAGCTGTCGAAGCGCCATGGCGCCCTCGGCGTCGAGGCCTATCGCGACATGGGCTACCTGCCCGAGGCGCTCATCAACTACCTGCTGCGGCTCGGCTGGGGCCACGGCGACGACGAGATCATCGCCCGCGACCAGGCGGTGGAATGGTTCGACCTCACCGGCGTCGGGCGCGGCGCCGCGCGGTTCGACCTGGCCAAGCTGGACAGCCTCAACGGCCACTATATCCGCGAGAGCGACGACCGGCGGCTGGTCGCGCTGATCGTGCCACTGCTGGCGGAGCGGCTCGATGGGGCGCCGGTGCCGGAGGCGGCGGAGCGCTTGCTGGCCGGCATGAATGGCCTCAAGCAACGCGCGAAAACACTTCTGGAACTTATTGAAAATGCTTCGTTCTATTGCCGAACACCACCGCTACCGATGACCAACAAGGCGACCGGGCTGCTGGGGCCCGAGGCGCGCCGGCGCCTGCACGAGCTGGCCGCGGCGCTGGCCGCGCTGGACACCTGGACGGAACCGGCGCTGGAAGCCGCCGTGCGTGCGTTCGCCGAGGCGGCCGGCATGAAGCTGGGCCGCATCGCCCAGCCACTGCGGGCGGCGCTGACCGGGGCCACCGCGTCGCCCGGCATCTTCGAGGTCATGGCCGTACTCGGCCGCCCCGAGACAATGGCCCGCCTGGCCACCGCTGCCGCTGGTGCCGCCGACGGGTGATTTGCGCTCGTGCGGTGCAGCGAGTAGTCTCGCCCGCGAAAAGTCAGGTAGGACAGGGGGCTCTCGCGATTGGAGAACATGACGCATGAGCGGTGCAGGCGAAACGGTCACCCTGATCGACAACAAGACCGGCAAACGCTTCGAGTTGCCGGTGATAGCCGGCACCGAGGGACCACGGGTCATCGACGTGCGCCGCCTCTATGCTGACACCGGCATGTTCACGTTCGACCCGGGCTACACTTCCACCGCGAGTTGTGAGTCCGCCATCACCTTCATCGACGGCGAGGCCGGCGTGCTGCGCCATCGCGGCTATTCCATCGAAGACCTCGCCGAGCACAGCGAGTTCATGGATGTCTGCTACCTGCTGCTGAACCGCGAGCTGCCGAACAACAGGGAGAAGGCGGCGTTCGAGACCAGCATCACCCGCCATACGATGCTGCACGATCAGCTGCAGTACGTGTTCCGCGGCTTCCGCCGGGACGCCCACCCGATGGCGATCATGGTCGGCGTCGTCGGGGCGCTGTCGGCCTTTTATCACGACTCGACCGACATCGCCGACCCGCAGCAGCGCATCGTGGCGTCGCACCGTCTGATCGCCAAGATCCCGACGATCGCCGCGATGGCGTACAAGTATTCGCTCGGCCAGCCCTTCATGTACCCGCGCAACAACCTGCGCTACGCCGCCAATTTCCTGCACATGTGCTTCTCGGTGCCGCCTGAGGACTACGACATCAAGCCGCCGGTGGCGCGGGCTATGGACCGGATCTTCCTGCTGCACGCCGACCATGAGCAGAATGCATCGACCTCGACCGTGCGGCTCTCCGGCTCGTCCGGGGCCAACCCGTTTGCCTGTGTGGCAGCGGGCATCTCGTCGCTGTGGGGCCCCGCCCACGGCGGCGCCAATGAGGCCGTACAGGTGATGCTGCAGGAGATCGGCAGCCGCGACAACATCGCGGCGTACCTGAAGAAGGCGAAGGACAAGGACGACCCGTTCCGACTGATGGGCTTCGGCCACCGGGTCTACAAGAACTACGACCCGCGCGCCTCGGTGCTGCGCAAGTCGTGCCACGAGGTGTTGGAAGCACTCGGCAAGCGCGACGACCCGTTGCTCGACCTGGCGATGGAGCTGGAGGCACTGGCGCTCAAGGACGACTATTTCAGGGACCGCAAGCTGTTCCCGAACGTCGATTTTTATTCGGGCATCATCCTCAAGGCGATCGGCTTCCCGACCTCGATGTTCACCGTGCTGTTCGCGGTCGCCCGTACGGTCGGCTGGATCGCCCAGTGGAAGGAGATGATCGAGGATCCGGACTTGCGCATCGGCCGGCCGCGACAGCTCTATACCGGATCGACCGGGCGGCCCTACGTGCCGCTGGACCAGCGCCCCTAGTACCGGGAATCACAAATCGCGATGACGTGGTTTGAGCCTCTTCTGATGGATGTTGGTGCTGACCCAACGGAAAGGCTTGGCGGTCTTGTTGTGGGCGTGGATGAAGGCATCGATGGCGTCCCTGAGTTGTCGGGGCGAAGTGAAGCTGGCGCCGTGCAGGGCGGCGCGGCTGAGGATCGAGAACCAGATCTCGATCTGGTTGAGCCAGCTGGCGTAGTTGGGCGTGAAGTGGAAGTGGACATGGGGATGCGCCTTGAGCCAGCGGTCGCGCTTGGGCTTGTGGGTGTTCAGGTTGTCGAGAACGACATGGATCTCGCGGTCGGGATAGGCGGCCACCACGCGGTTCATGAAGTCGAGGAACTCACGGCGGCGCCGCCGTTCGTAGTGTCCGGCCTGAACCTCGCCGCTGGCGTGTGGCCATGGCCGATCAGGGCGCGCCCGTTCGGCAGCTTCAGATAGCCCTGGGCGCGCTCCAGCGCCTGGATGTGCGGCTTCTCGTCGACCGCCAGCACGATGGCGTCCTCCGGCGGGTGCAAGTAGAGGCCGACGATCTCGGCCGCCTTGGGGACGAACTCGGGATCGTTGCTCTGGCACCAGGATTTACGGCCGGCCAGGTCGATCTTTTGCCGGCGCAGGAAGCGCCAGATGTACTGGTCCGACACATCGCCCAGCGCCCGGGCCAGCAGTGGCGCCGTCCAGCGAGCGAAGCCGGCGGGCGGCGGCTCGTCCAACTGCGCCAGGATGCGCCGGCCCGTCTCGGCCGTGTAGATCGGCGTCGCCCCCGGCCGCGCTCGATCCGACAGCCCGGCCAGCCGTTCCGCCGCGAAGCGCGTGCGCCAGCGGCTGACCCGCCCCGGCCAGGTGCCAAGCGCCGCCGCAATGGAGCGCGTCGAGCGGCCGTCCGCCGCCAACAACACCATGCTGGCGCGCTGAGCATCAGCTTTGTTGTGAAGCTGATGCAGCGTTGGAAGCAGCGGGGCACGATCAAAGCCGACAAATACGGTGGCTGGAAGAAATCGAAACTGGCTCCCCATGGCGATCGCATTCGGGCTCTGGTGATGGAGAATTGCGACATCACCATTGACGAGCTTTGCGTCTTGCTGGCCGCCGAGGGGATCGAGGCGAAGCGCTCGACGCTTGGCGACTTTCTTCTGGCTCAGGGGCTGAGTCGCAAAAAAAAGACAGCCCACGCCGCCGAGCAGGAGCGCCCTGACGTCGCGGCGGCGCGAGCCACTTGGCGCAACGAGCAACCTGGGCTGATTGCCGAACGGCTGGTCTTTCTCGACGAGACCTGGGCGCGGACGAACATGGCCCGGCGTTATGGCCGGGCACCGCGCGGCGAACGGGTGGTGGCGGCCATTCCCCATGGCCACTGGAAGACAACCACGTTCATTGCCGCCCTGCGTCACGACCGGATCACCGCGCCCTGCGTTTTCGATGGCCCGATCAACGGCGCAAGCTTCCTTGCCTGGGTCCAGCAAGCCCTGGTCCCGACCCTGTCCGCGGGCGACATCGTCATCATGGACAACCTCTCCTCCCACAAGGTCGCCGGCGTACACGAGGCCATTGAGGCGGTCGGCGCAACCCCGCTCTACCTGCCGCCCTACAGCCCCGATCTCAATCCCATCGAACAGGTCTTCGCCAAGCTCAAAGCCATTCTCCGCAAGGTCGGCGCCAGAACCGTCGATGACCTCTGGCGGGCAATTGGAAACGCCCTCGATGAATTCTCTCCAACCGAATGCAGAAACTACCTCGTCAATGCAGGATATTCCGTCTAAACCGGATGTGCTCTAGTGCACCGACTCAGTCAGAGCCGTCACAGTGGAAACCTGATTCTGAATACAAAACAACGGGTTGCTCCAGCGCACGGTGAATCATTTGTCTGGATCGGTGCACTAGTACATCGATTCCATGAAACGGATCATTTTGTGTGGGGTTCCTGACTGCCTACCAGATTTGGTAGGGTGAAGGCGTGTATGGGCAGGGAGACATGTCATGGCGGCGCCTCGGCGGTCTGTTGATTTGCGGATGACGGAAGAAGAGGTTGAGCAGCTTCGGGCGATCGCCCGGTCGCGCACGGAAGCGGCATGCCGGGTGACGCGGGCGCGCATGCTGCTGCGCTATCGCGATGATGCGTCGTACTTCGCGGTTGGCCGGGCGCTGGGCGTTCACCATCAGACGGTGCAGCGCTGCGTCGAGCGAGCGCTGCGCCATGGCTTGATGGCGGCCTTGGCGGACAGCCCGCGGCCGGGACGCGAGCCGCGGATCACCGAGGCGGCGCGCGCCTGGCTGGTCGATCTGGCCTGCCGCAAGGCGAAGGACTTGGGTTATCCGCATGAGCTGTGGACGGTGCGGCTGCTGGCGCGGCATGCGCGCTCCCACGGCCCGGCGGCAGGCCATGGGTGTCTTGCCAAACTGGCCCAGGGTACTGTGTGCAAGCTGCTCGACCAGCACGCGGTGAAGCCGCACAAGGTGCGCTACTACCTGGAGCGCCGCGACCCCGAGTTCGAGCAGAAGATGGCCGAGGTGTTGTGTGTCTACCGCGAGGTCGAAATGCTCAAGCGAGCCGCCGCGGCGAACCCGCAGGCGCCGATCGAGGCGGTGGCGATCATCTCCTACGACGAGAAGCCGGGCATGCAGGCGATCGGGACGACGGCGCCCGACCTGCCGCCTGCGCCCGGTCGCCATGCCGGCTTCGGGCGCGATCACGAATATGTCCGCCACGGGACGATCAGCCTGCTCGCCGGCATCGATCTGCTGACCGGCAAGGTTCACGCCAGCGTCGAGGATCGCCATCGCTCGCGCGAGTTCGTCGCGTTTCTCAAACGCCTCGACGCGGCCTATCCACCGAGCACCGCGATCACGCTGATCCTCGACAATCACTCCGCGCATATCTCCAAGGAAACCCGAGGCTGGCTCGCCGACCAGCGAGAGGGCCGCTTCAGTTTCGTCTTCACTCCCAAGCACGGCTCCTGGCTCAACCTCATCGAGGGCTTCTTCTCCAAGCTCGCTCGCTCGGTGCTCCGGCACATCCGCGTCGCCTCCAAGCAGGAACTCAAGGACCGCATCATCGCCGCCATCGACGACATCAACCGACATCCCGTCGTCCACACCTGGTCCTACAAACTAAACGAGGCCGCCTGATATGATTCGATCCTCGGAAACACTGAACTAGGTGGTCCGCCAGCGCCCCATACGAGCAGCCGGTATGGGCACCGGCTCGGGCGCAACCGCCGCGGCGCCGGTAAGACCGGCCCCGCGCCAACCGATCCGCATCGGGCGGGCCGCCAACGACAATCTGCCGGGGTGGTCCCACGCCATGTGGCCGCGGCTGTTGCGCGGCGGCGGCGCGCTGGCCGCGGCGGTGCTCGTCGTTTGGCTGATCGTGGCGCTTCTGTAGGCCGTCAGCCGCCCGCAGCGGCGCGCGCTGCCTCGGGCTGGATCCCGACGACGAACAGACCCGTTTCATCGGCGGCCGCGGCGACCGCGGTGCGGTCGAGAACCAACGTGCCGCCTGCCTCAATCGCAAGGCCGCGCAGGCCGGCCCGCGCGGCTCGGCGCACTGTGGGCTCGCCGATCACCGGCAGATCGACTCGGCGCTCCTGGCCTGGCTTGGCAAGCTTCACCAGCACCCCGCCCGCGCCCTCCCGACGCAGCGCGGCGCAGCGCTCCAACAACGCGTCGGTGCCCTCCGCCGCCTCGACGCCGAGCACGATGCCCTGCTGCACGACGACGCCCTGGCCGACATCGACGGCGCCGAGCGCACGCTGCACGGCGACGCCGCGCGCGATGTCCTGTTCGGCCTCCGCGTCCGGTACCACGGCACCATAGGGCCCGGCGGTCGCGACATGTTCGCCGAGCAGCGAGTCCGGGCCGACAATGCGGAACCCCTCGACCTCCTCGAGCTCGCGCACGGCGGCCCGCAACAGCCCATCGTCGCCCAGCGAAAACGCCCCCTTGGCGAGGAACTTGAGGAACCGCCCATCCGGCCGCACCTCCCTGATCGACGGCCGCTTGAGCCCGCCGACGAGCACAAGCTCCTCGACCGCCTCGGCGTGCAGCCGGGCCAGCGCCTTGCCGGCGGCGCCGAGCCGGACCCACAGATGCGGCGTATCGGCGACGACGGCCGGGTCGGCCTGGCCTTCGATCGCAATGACGAAGATGTCGCGCCCCCTGGCCCGGCAGGCGCCGATCAGGTGACCGGGCAAAGCGCCGCCGCAGGCGACGATGCCGAGCCTAGCCATCGTCGCTCAGCCGACCACCATTCTGCGTCTTCGGCTGGAGCACGCCGCGCGATGTGTCCCGACGGATAAACTCGACGAGCTCCATCACCGGCTCGACATTGTTATGCAGCTCGACCACGTCCTGCACGCGCTCGGTCAGGGTGCCGGTCCCCTCGCCCTGGGCGAACAGCAACCGATAAGCCGAGCGCAGATTGTGGATCTCGTCGCGCGAAAAGTCGCGCCGCTTGAGCCCGACGACGTTGAGACCACTGAGGCGGGCTCGGTCGCCCATCGCCGAGCCGTATGGAATGAGGTCCTGCTCGACACCGGACATGCCGCCGACCATGGCGTGGACGCCGATGCGGACGAACTGATGCACCGCGGCAAGCCCGCCGATAATGGCATAATCGCCAACTTCGACGTGGCCGCCCAAGGTCGCGTTGTTGGCCATGATGACATGGTTGCCGAGCTTGCAGTCATGGGCGACATGGGCGCCGACCATGAACAGGCAATCGTCACCGACACGGGTCAGCATGCCACCGCCCGTGGTGCCCGGATTCATCGTAACGTACTCGCGGATTCGGTTATTGGCGCCGATCTCGAGCCGCGACGGCTCGCCGGCGTATTTGAGATCCTGCGGCGGGTGACCGATCGAGGCGAAAGGGTAGACCGTCGTCCCTGCGCCGATCCGCGTGCGGCCGGCGACGACGGCATGGGAGATCAGCGTGACCCCTTCGCCCAGCGCGGCCTCGGGGCCGACCGTGCAATAGGGACCGACGGTTACGCCGTCAGCGAGTTCGGCACCGTCCTCGACAATCGCGGTGGCATGGATGCCACCCATTCAACGATCCATGATCATCGCGGCGTAGGTCGCCTCCGCCACGATCTGACCGTCGACATAGCCCTCGCCGCTGAACTTCCAGACGGGTCCGCGGCTGCGCAGCTTCGTCACCTTCAGCCGCAACGTGTCGCCGGGCACAACCGGCCGACGGAAGCGCGCATCGTCGATACTCATGAAATAGACGAGTTTGCCCTCGGCGTCGCCGCCCAAAGTCTCGACCACCAGGACTGCCGCCGTTTGCGCCATGGCCTCGATGATCAGGACACCCGGCATCACGGGTTGGGTCGGAAAATGGCCTTGAAAGTACCACTCGCCGATCGACACATTCTTGATGCCGACGGCACCCCTATCCGGGACCAAATCCTCAACGCGGTCGATCATCAAGAACGGATAGCGGTGCGGGATCATCTCCATGACCCGCATTATGTCGGCCGCGTTGACCGGCTTTTGTCTGGGCTCTGCCGTCATGCGTAGCACGCTCCGGGCGCTCTCCACATTCATCTGTCGATCGCCGAGACCCACCTCGGCGCCGGACACCGGCACTTCTAGCCTGTCCGCTGCCGCGACCGGCGGTGCCGTTGTGCCCCATTCGAAACAAACACGCAATGCCGCACCGGCAATACGGGCAGTCGCGCGACGCCGTCGGCCTTCTGCTACTGCGCGATCGGCGGCGTCTCCGTGATCTCGATGTTGACCGTCGGCAGGCGTTCGTTCAGCCGGGCCAGGGCATCGGTCGTTATGTCGAACTGATTGGCCGCGAGAACGATTTGACTGCGACGCAGAACGATGTTGATGCCACGCTCCCGCGCCAGCCGACCCACTTCCTCGAACAACACGTCCTGCACCTGCGTCATGGTTGCGGCCAGGGCCTCGTCCATGGCCCGCCGCACGCCGCGCACCTTCTGTTGCAGCTCGGCGACGCGCAGCTGCAGCTCCTGCTGACGCTGGGCGAACAGTTCAGGCGCGATCAGCGTGCGCTGCTGCAGTAGCTCCTGCTCGGCACTCCACAGCTCGTTCTCCTCCGTCGAAATCTCCTGCCGGTAGCGCGAGGAGATCTCGGTCAGCTGCGCGCGTGCGGCCTGCGCGGCGAGCGATTCGCGCAAGATGCCTTCCAAATCGACGACGGCGATGGCCGGCGTCGCCGACGCGTCCTGGGCCTGTCCCGGACCGGTCGCGCCCACCCAGAGGACGGCGCCGGCAAACAACAGGATAAATGCAGCTCCGAGACGCATCCTAAGCCATGATCAGAACCGGGTGCCAAAGCTGAACCGCAGCACCTCTTCCTTGTCATGGTCCTCCTTGGCCAGGGGTTTGGCAAGGTCCAGGCGCATCGGCCCAAACGGCGATTTCCAGGCGACACCGACGCCGACGGACGCCCGGATACTGCCTGTGTCGACGATACCGGCACCCGTCTCGTCGATATCGGTCAGCGTGCCAAAGTCGCTGAAGGCCGAGCCGGAAATGCCGAGCTCCTCGGGCACACCGAGGGGAAAGCGCACGGCTACGGTCCCGTTGGCGACGACGTTGCCACCGAGCGCATCGTCCGTGGGCACGTCACGGGGACCAACACCGGCCGACTCGAAGCCGCGTAGATTGTCACCGCCGAGGAAGAAGCGGTCGACGAGCCGCACGTTCTCGCCGAGCCCAACAATGTAGCCGGCCTCGCCCTCCACGCTAAGCACCACGCCCTCGCCGAAGAGCGGCAGGAAATAGCCGCTGCCAACCCGATTGCGCAGATAGTTCACCGAGCCGCCGAGGCCGGCAACATCGATGTTGTGGCGCACGAAGTAGCCGTCGGAGGGACTGAGCCGGCTGTCCAGCGCGTCGAAGAAGAGCTCGCTGCCGAGCAGGGATGTAACGAAGGTGCCCGCCTGACCGCGGATGACCGGCGATGCACCGCCTTGCACGTCGGTGATCTCGGTCCGTGTGATGGCGTAGCGCACGCTGTGGCGCAGTCTCGGCGCCAGCTGATAGCCGGCGCGCAGCCCGCCGCCGATCTCGTCCTCGTCGAGCGAGCTTTGATCCTGGAGGTCGGTGATGCGGCGAAACACGTCGAAGCCGGCACTCAAGTCACGATCGAGGAAGTAGGGTTCGGTGAAGCTCAGATCGACCTGCTGTTGCCTGGAGGCGATGGTCAGACCGATCCGCAGATCCTGGCCACGCCCCAGCAGGTTGCGTTCGCGCAGGGAAAGATCGCCAAGCGCGCCGGCAGTCGTCGAGAAGCCGGCGCCTATCGAAAGCTCACCCGTCGACTGCTCCCGCAAATCGACAACGACGACGGTCCGGTCGGCGGCGCTGCCCGGCGTGTTGTTGACCTCGACACGGCTGAAGTAGCCCAGGTTGTTCAGCCGTTGCCGCGAGCGGCGTAGTTTGGCGGTGTTGAAGGCATCGCCCTCGACGATCTGGAACTCGCGCCGAATGACCTTGTCCAGCGTCCTGACGTTGCCATTGATATCGATGCGCTCGACATAGACCCGCGGCCCCTCGCGCACCTCGTAGGAGATGTCCAGCGTACGCGCTTCCCGGTCACGCCGGACCCGCGGCCGGACATCGACGAAGGCAAAGCCGCGCGCACCCAGGGCATCGGTGATGCCTTGGATCGTCTCTTCGACCTCGTCGGCGTTGTAGAAGTCGCCCTCCTGATTGACCACCAGTGCAATCAGATCCTGCTCGCTGATGCCACCGAGCTCGACCGACACATCGAGCATGCCATAGCGATAGCGCGGCCCCTCCTCAATCGTGAACGTGATGACGAAGTCCTCGCGGTCCTGCGTGAGCTCGGCAACCGCGGAGACGACGCGAAAGTCGGCGTAGCCTTCCGACAGATAGAACCGCCGCAGCAGCTCGCGGTCGAAGGTCAGCCGGTCCGGATCGAAGCTGTCGTCGCTGGTGAAGACCCGATAGAAGCGGCTCTCGACCGTCTGGATGACGCCGCGCAGCGTCCGGTCGCTAAACCGCTGATTGCCGATGAAGCTGATGCGGCGGATGCCGGTGGCCGGGCCCTCGTCGATCTCGAAGATCAGGTCGACACGGTTCTCGGGCAACTGAATGACCTTTGGCTCGACGGTCGCGGCAAAGCGGCCCGAGCGGCGATAGAGATCGAGTACGCGTTGTACGTCCGTCTGCACTTTTGTGCGGGTGAACACGATACGCGGCCGCAGCGAGACCTCGCTCGTCAGGGCCTCGTCGTCGATGCGACGGTTCCCCTCGAACGCAATGCGGTTGATTATCGGGTTCTCGACGACCTGCACGATGAGCGCGTCGCCTTCGCGCCGCAGCGTCACATCGTTGAACAGGCCCGTGCTGAACAGGCTTTTCAGGGACGCGTCCATGCGCTCGGCATCGAACGGGTCCCCGGGCGCGATCCGCATGTAGGACATCACCGTCGCCGATTCGATGCGGCGCGCACCGACGACCTGAATCTCCCTTATCCTGTCGCCGGGACCCTGGGTCTGGGCGTCCAAGGCGGTCGCGGCCACCGCCACGACAATGCCGAGCCATGCTGCGAGTAAGCTACGAGCGAGCCTGTCGAGCCCTTTCGGGCCTGGCAGTCCTGGCCACAAACTTCCCCCCTCGCCACATGGCGCTGGCGCCCTACGAAATCAGTCCAACGATTTGCTGCACGAACGAAAATCGAAGAATATCGTTGAACGTCGCAAATAGCATGAGGCCTAGCACCAGAAAAGCCCGATTTTCAGGCCAAAGTCCTGGGTTCGCTCGCTCAACGGCCGTCCGAGCACGGCCTCGAATGCATAGAACATCAGAT
>CBDHDN010000072.1:0-31308 GCA_965261585.1 Alphaproteobacteria bacterium | reverse complement strand
CAACAGGCGCTTCAGCGCCGTCTTCCACAGCGACGTCGGACTGCCGAGCAGCTGGTCGTTGTCCGGGGTCGCCTCGGCGAACTTCGCCGCCATACCCTTCAACGTCGTGACCTGCACCATCTATTGCAGCCTGATACGGGGGAGCTATTGTCAAAAGTTGTGTATGGGTTTGTCATGCGGCGGCGCGATCCTGGCGTTCTCCATTCACGAATTTGACGCCTCGAATGATCTCGGCGAACTGATCTGATCCATTGAGCCTCCGCCATTTCTTGCTGGCCCCCTGGCAAAGCTTGAAGACCATGGCCATCGCCGTCTTGCGTGACAGGCAACCCTTGGTCCGATAGGTGCGAAGGCGAACCGTGGCGAAGGTGCTCTCGATGGGGTTCGTCGTCCGCACATGCTTCCAATGCTCGGCGGGGAAGTCGTAGAAGCTCAGCAAGGCGTCCCGGTCCTTGGCCAGGCAGGCCGTGGCCTTTTCGTACTTCGGTCCGTAGGCTTCCAGGAAGAAGTCGAAGGCGGTCTCCGCGTCCTTCCTGGTTTCGGCCATCCAGATATCCTGCAAGTGACCCTTGGCCTTGTTCTGCCGACCCTTGGGTAGCTTGTTCAAGATATTGCCCGTCTTATGCACCCAGCAGCGCTGCTCGCGGGCGGCCCCGTAGACTTGGCGGAGCGCCTTCCAGAAGCCGAGCGCGCCATCGCCGGTCACCAGTTCCGGGCCGATGCCGAGACCACGCCGCTTGAGATCGAGCAGCACCTCGCGCCAGGATTGTTCGCTCTCGCGGTAGCCGTCGGTGATGGCGATCAACTCCTTGGTTCCGTGATCCGTGGCGCCGATGATAACCAGGATGCATTGCTTCTCCTCTTCCAGGCGGGCGCCAAAATAGATGCCGTCGACCCAGAAGTAGACGTAGCGCTTGGCCGATAAATCACGCCGTTGCCAGCGCTCCATCTCGTCTTGCCAAACTTCCTTCAGTCGCCCGATCGTGGAGGCCGACAGACCCGGGGCCTGTGCCCCCAGCAACGCCGCCAACGCTTCCGAGAAATCGCCGCTGGAGATGCCCCTCAAGTATAGCCACGGCAGCAAATCCTCCAGGCTCTTGGTGCGGCGCAGATAGCGCGGCAGGATCGCCGACGTGAACCGGATGGCGCCGGCACCCTCGCCGGCTCTCCGATCCCGGACACGCGGCTGACGCACGTCCACCGGGCCGATCCCGGTCTGTATCAGCCGTTCCGGCAAGTGGCCATTGCGTACAATCCGGCGACGGCCCCGGTCATCAACCAGCGTCGCATGACCTTCCAGAAACTCGGCAACTTCAGCTTCCACGGCTTGAGCCAGCAACTCACGCGCCCCAGCTCGTAGGACTTCCGTCAACGGGTCATCCTGAAAATTCGATGGGTTCCGAAAGGCAACAACGGTATTCTCTTCCATGGCGTATCCTTCCTTGGCTTAGGTCAAGTGGTGACTGCAACAATCACCAGGATACGCCGCCCTCTTTCCAACGCCGTACACAAGATTCAGCTATACCTCGATACGGGGATCGAGGAAGCCGTAGGACACATCCACAATCAGGTTGATCAGCATGTAGGAGACGGCGATGACCACGGTGAACGCCTGGATGATCGGGAAGTCGCGGGCGGTGATCGCCTCAAACAGCATACGGCCGACGCCGGCCAGGCTGAATACGGTCTCGGTCAGCACGGCACCGGACAACAGCGCCCCCATCTGCAGGCCGAGGACCGTCACGACCGGCAACAGCGCGTTGCGCACGGCGTGGATCATGACGACGCGCCCCTCGCGCCCGCCCTTGGCCCGAGCCGTGCGCACGTAGTCGCGGCTCAGCACGTCCAGCAGACTCGACCGCGTCATCCGGGCGATGATCGCCATCGGGATCGTGCTCAGGGTCGCGACGGGCAGGATCAGATGCCGGATGGCGTCCTTGAGGATCTCCCAGTTGCCGGTGATGATCGAATTAAAGATCAGGTGGTTGGCAAAGAATTCGAGGAAGCGGGAGCCGGTCGTGCCCGCCTGAACCGTCCAGCCCCAGGCCTCGAAGAATGGTATCGAGACAAGGCCGGGCGACAGGCGCCCCGACGGCGGCAACCAGAACGGGGTGCCCTTGAGCACCAACGCGAAGAGGAAGGCCAGCATCAGGCCAAGCCAGAACACCGGCATCGAGATACCGATATTGGCGAGGATCATGGTGCCGACGTCGACCCCGGTGTTGTGGCGGACGGCCGAGATGATGCCCAGCGGCACGCCGATTAGGATGGCGACGATCAGGCCACCGACGGCCAGTTCGATCGTCGTCGGCAGCCGCTCGACAAGGATCTGCGAGACCGGCCGGCTGAAGCGGATCGAGTTGCCGAAATCGCCGCGCACGACGCGGGCAGCATAAAGGCCGAACTGGACATGGATCGGCCTGTCGAAGCCGTGCGCGTGGTTGAACCGGTCGCAGACCTCTTGGGTTGCCTTCTCGCCAAGGATCGACTTGCACGGGTCGCCGGGGATCAGGCGCGCCAGCACGAACGTCACGACCAGGATGCCGAACAGGACCGGGATCGACACCAGCAGGCGCTTGGCGATGTATCTCAGCATGCAGGCATGCTCTTACGCCCAAGCCGACGGGTGTGCGGTGCGTGTGCGCCCGCACACCCTCATCAACCGAAGGAACAAACCTGAGAGCCTGAGCCTCTATTCGGAGTTGATCAGGCCGTCCCACAGGTAGCTGTAGTACTCGAACGCCCCGGTATTGCCCTTGTGGTTGGGGTTCGTTGCGTCGATGCCGGCGGCCCAGGAGGCCACCACGTCGTTGGCGTCGAGGTCCGAGCCGTCATGGAACTTCACGCCGTCGCGCAGCGTGCAGACCCACGTCGACGCATCCTCATTGCCGATGCAGTCCGTCGTAGAAGGCGAAGTAGAAGTCCACCGATTTGTCGCCGGCAACGAAGGTTCGAAACACTTCGGCGTCGGTGCCGGCAAATGACGGATGCCAACGCTCGTCTGGCGTCTCGCGGGCCGCCCATGGCGCGCTGATGGTCGGCGCGGCCAGCGCCGGCGGCGCGGCTGCCACCGAGCGCTGCCCGACCACGCCGGTGTAGCCCGGTGCGGCAGCGGCCACGATCACGGCGCCGATGGCCATGCCCACGAGCCCGTTTCGCCGAACCGCCACGCCTTGGCGAATGCGCAGATCGCGCGGATCCTCGGCCAGCAGGTCGCCCCGCCCCGGCTCGCGCATCGACATGCCGACGAACAGCAGCCCAAGCGTCACCATCGACATGAAGATCATGCCCATCGTCACGTGGTCCTCGCCGACACCCCAGCGGTAGTTCGACAAATCGGCGATCATGACGATGCCGTAGGCCCGGATGCCGTTGGCGATGATCGGCACGATGACCGCCAGGGCCATGAACAAGGCGCGGCGCCTGAGCGACCGATAGAACAGGTTGGCGCCGAGCGTCGACAGGGCCACCGTGCTGATCAGGAACCGCGTGCCCGAACAGGCGGCGGCAACCTCGAAACTGCCGGACGCGATGTGGATGAGCAGGCCGTCGAGATAGACGGGAATGCCCGTCATCCGCAGTGCCGCGACGACGAACTCGGCGGTGACGTCCTGCAAGGGCTCGATCAGAAACGCACCGACCGGCGCGCCAAAATAGAGGTAGGCAAGCGGGAACAGGATGATCCGAGTCGCCTGCACGCCCAGCACCGCGAGCACCAGACCCTGGATCATGCCGACCAGCGCGAACTGTTTGACGACGCTCGCCGCCGCCAGATCGCCGAGCAGCCAGCCAACCGCCATGACGGCGATGACCGCGAGGCCGAGCAGGCTGGTGGTCGGCACGAGCTGGCGCAGCGCCGCGCGGCGGCGCCACAGCAGAAACGCGGTGATCGGCAGGATCAGGAAGCCGTGGCCGAACAGGTCCGAACCGGCCCAGGTGCGCTCGATCGAGATCGCGGTGTCCCAGAAGATGGTCAGCAGCGCGGCAACGCCGAGGCCGATGGCGGCGAGCGCGGTCAGCTGTTGCCGGCGCAGTTGCGTCGGGCCTGGTGGCGCCGCGTCACTCATCGCCCCTTCTACCGGCACCGAGCCGGCCATGTTGCGGCTGTTTCCGATCATCGAAATATTTGATGCCTGTTATTTAACTCGAAGAAATAATACCAAATCAACTTGCGAAATAAAATGCTGATATATGGAGTATGCTTCTCAACCAGTGCCGTTCTCTGTATTTCGTATATTTATACTTGTATCTTTATGTGTATTTGCGGCTATTTGCATGCGGTTCACCGCGTCCATGATGGTCTGATGCGGTGTGTGCCACTGTCCGCCGTGGTCGGTCGCACGCGCGGACAGCGGCGGGGAGCCACGCAGAATCCCATCGATGCGCGCAAAACTAGCCGGCCAGCCATAGTCCTCCAGGACAAGAGCACGGGCCCGCCGGCCGATCGCGCCCAGGGTGTCCGACACCATGGCGCGCACCACGGCGTCGGCGAACTCGGCCTCCGTCGCCGGCGCGACGATGACCTCCGCGGTGCCGGCGGCAATGCCCTCGAGGCCCTGCGGCGTGACGATGACCGGTTTGGCCATCGCCATGCCCTCGAGGACCTTGTTCTGCACGCCGCGAGAGATCCGCAAGGGCGCCAACACGAGGCGCGCATGCGCCAGGTAGGGCCGCACATCGGCCACCCGGCCCGTGACGAAGACCCCTTCCAACGACGTCAGCGCACAGACCTCCGGCGCCGGCGACGAACCGACGATGGCGAACTGCACGTCGCCATGCTGGCGGCGAATGCGGGGTAGGACGCGCCGGGCGAACCAAGTCACGGCATCGATGTTCGGGCGATAGTCCATGGCGCCGGAGAACACGAGGACGCGGGAACCGGCTGGATAGGGCGTCGCGTAGTCACGCTCGGGCGAGAAGTATTCGGCATCGACGCCGTTTTGCACGGGGAAAACCTTGTGCGCCGCCTGCGGCGCCAGGCCGCGGAAGAACTCCGCCTCGTGTGACGACACAAACAGGCTGGCATCGAACCGGGCTGCGACCCTGCGCTCGAACTCGAGCAACGCCTAGCTTTCCCGACGATAGACCCAACGCACTGGCCAGCGCCGGTCCGGCGCATACTGCCGCCACTTGTCGGAATCGACGTCGACGAAATCGATGATCAGGCGGGTCGATCGGCTGGTCTGTTCGGGTACAAAACCCGCCATCGCCGACGAGAAGGCATAGATCGCGTCAGGCCGGCGTTCGCGCAGAATCTGCTCGACCCAGTTCCGCAGCCCGCCGTGACGGTAGTAGTGAAGCGTCAACGGGTCGCGGCCCATAAGTCCGATCGCGCTGCGCAGGCGGGCCCGCTGAGGCTGCAGCTCGGCGAAGTAGCATTCATGGCAGCGCAACTTAAGCTCGCGCACATACTGCCAGTCGCGCGGATCGTCGATGAAGCAGCCGAGGTGAACGCGGTAGCGCTCACTCAGGTAGGACAGGATGTTCCAAGACCGGATCTTGTCGCCCTTGTCGGGCGGATACGGGATCCGATGGCACAGGAAGATGATGTCCCGCATGGCTCAGCCCAGGCTGCGTGCGATTATCGGGCCGACCGTATTGGCCATCTGCAGCGGCAGGCGCTTCCAGACCGCGATCATCGCACGATATTTCGGGTTCAACGGATTGACGTCGGGCACATCCTGGGCGCGCAGTAGCTTGTATTCGTAGTACAGCGGCCGCGGCTCGAAGCCCCAGTGCCTCTTGAACGCGTACGAGCCGGTCCCGACCTTGCTGCGGCCGAAATCGAAGACCCCGGCGCCGCGCTCGCTGATCGCCCGGCGCATCGTCTCCCAATACATGAAGTCGTTGGCGGCCAGCGCCCGCGCCTTGGCAATGCCGCCGCCGTAGTACGGCAGCACCTGGCCGCGATAGTGAAAGTTGACGACGCTGCTGATCGGCGCGCCGAGATGGGTGACGGTCAGCACTTCGCAGGCGTCTCCGAACTCGTCCTTCAAGCTTTGGAAGTAGCGGCGCGGCAGAACCGGGGTGCCGAGGTTGCGCACGCTTTCCGCGTAGGCGGGATAAAACCGCGACACGTCGTCATCCAGCTCGCTCGTCAGGCCAAGCTTGATGCCCTTGCGGATCATCGCCCGCTGCTTGCGCGGTATCGCCTTGAGACTGGCCTCGGGCTTCGGGTCGAGCGCCCATTGGAACGTGACGTAGAGGTCGTCCTTGCACGCCCAGCCGCCGTTCGACGGGCGTGCTAGGCGGTACTCCAAATGGTCCGTGCGCAAGGATCGGGCGACCGTCGTGGCGGCGGCGTCGAGCGCCGCGCGCGCATCCTCGTCGAGCGTCAGGGGGCCGCCATAGACGCAGAACGCCGTCGAGATCAGGGCGTTGCCGAACAGCCGGCTGTTGACATGCACCAGCGGCACGACGCCGCGCAGTTCGCCATCCTCGAGCGCGCAAAAGTAATAGCAGCGATGGCCAAGGCTCTCCTCGATCACCCGCTTCCAGCCCGACAGATGAAAGAACGTGCCACCCGGGTGGGCGTCGACAAAGGCGTCCCAGCGCCCGGCGTGCCGATCGTCGAGCAGTCGGACTTCAAGCTTATGTGCGGTCATCGCGGTCATCGCTGTCATGGCTCTCGCTTGGCTGCAGAAAAATCCGATCGATGCGATCCCAGGAAAAATCCGCAAGCGCCCCGCCGAGGCGCGCCTGCATGCGGCTCAGGTTCGTGTAATGGCGCAGCCGCGTTTTCGCCGGCAGCCCCCTCACCCGCGGTTGGCCTGGATCGATCTCCCAGGGATGGAAATAGAAGATGCAGGGCTGGCCATCGTCGCGATTGACCCGCCGCATCGCCCAGCGCGACACCCGGTATGGCAGCAGACGGAAGTAGCCGCCGCCGCCGCAGGGAAGGTTGCGGCCCTGCACGGATACCGTGGAGACCGGCAGCTCGACGAACGGCACGCTCGGATCCGGCCGATGCGCAAAGCGCGGTGCCGTGGGCATGCCGTAGTGATCGTGGCGGATCGGGTAGATGCTGGAGCTGTAGGAATAGCCCGCGTCGGCCAGCACCTCGAACGCCCACGGCGTGGTCTCGCAGATCGAGAAGCTCGCCGCGCGATAGCCAACGACCGGCACGCCGCCGATATCCTCGAGCAAGTCCTTGGTCAGCCGTACGTCGGCGCCGAACTCCACCGCCGTCTGCGCCGATACGCGCACGTGGTCGAAGCCATGGCTCGCCAACTCGTGCCGGCCCGAAACAATGCGCCGCACGAGCGCCGGATAGCGCCGCGCGATCCAACCGAGCGTAAAGAACGTCGCCTGCACGCCGTGATCGGCGAACATCTGCAGCACGGCGTCCGTGTTGCGCTCGACCCGACACGGATGGTTGTCCCAGTCCGTGCGCTCTATGCGCTTGTCGAACGCCGAGACCTGAAAGTAGTCCTCGACGTCGACGCTCATGGCGTTGGTCATCCGCGCCGGCACCGGGCCGCGCCGCGCCGCGCTGGCGCGCCGGCCGCGCGTTGACCGCCACCGTCGCGGCGTCGATCGCTCATCGTTATCCGCCCAACCAAGCCCGGTGCATCGACGAGGGGTTGGATCGACTCCGTCGGCGACCTCACGGTTCGACCATGGCCAGCTCGGCCGTCGTCTCTGCCAGGACTTCGCTGACCCGGTCCCGCTGCTGCTGCAGGCGTTGCTCGAGTTCGCTCAGGCGTCGCGACAAGGCATTGATCTCGGCACCGGCGCCGTTGCCGATGCCCGTCGGCGCCGCTTCCGGCCCCTGACCCGGCCCCGGCCGCGGCTGCACGGCGGCGGGGCCATGCAGGCCTTCGGCGCGCATGTCGGCGACGACCGCATCGACCGAAGTACCGTCCAGCTCGGTCTTCTGTTCGAGATATCCGAACAACAGCAGCCGGTCGCACAGCAGGTTGATGCGCCGCGGCACGCCGGCGGTCTCGTCATAGACCCGCTCGAACGTCGCTGGTGTGAACGAGGGATTGCCCTGCCAGCCGACCTGGGCAAGGCGGTGTTTGATGTATTGGGCGGTTTCGGCGGCGTCCAGCGCCTGCAGGTGATAGGAGGTCACGACGCGCTGGCGCAGTTGCTCGAGATCCGGGCTGGCCAAGGTCTGGCGGAACTCCGGCTGGCCGATCAGGTAGGTCTGCAACAGCGCGCTGCCATCGAGCTGGAAGTTCGACAGCATGCGCAGCTCTTCCAGCGCCGAATGGGTCAGGTTCTGCACTTCGTCGATGATCAGCAGGGACCGGCGCTGGCACCTGTTCTGGTCGATCAGGAAGGTCTCGATGCGCCCCAGCATCGTCGCCTTGTCAACACCCTCCCGGGCGATGCCGAAGGCGCTGGCGACGAGCCGTAGCAGATTGTCACCCTCGATGTGGGTCGTCGAGATTTTGGCGGTGATGATGTTGTTGCCCTGCAGGCGCGACAACAGGTGGTCGATCAGAGTCGTCTTGCCGGCACCGACCTCGCTGGTGACGACGACGAACCCGTCGCCCTGGCTCAGCCCGTAGGTCAAATAGGCGATGGCCCGACGGTGCGGCTGACCGTCGAAATAGAACCGGTGATCCGGGCTCAGCTTGAACGGACGGCCGGACAGATTGAAGTACGTCGTATACATCTATGGAGCGCTCATTTTAATAGAGAGACAACTATAGAGAGCATTCCAAGGCGCGGTACCGGCCCGGCGGCTGACCCGCCCCGGCCAGGTGCCAAGCGCCGCCGCAATGGAGCGCGTCGAGCGGCCGTCCGCCGCCAGCGCCAGCGCGACCGCCTGGCGGCCATGGCCAGACTTCCTGCGCCGCCATGGCGATTGGCGGCCGTCATGTCGTGCAGCGCCGCCGGCCGGGGCGGCTCTCGCACCGAGACCGCGACGCCGTCGTGGATGGACCAGATGCGCAACACCCGCACCCGGCCCGCCCGGCAGGCGGCCTCGAAAGCAAGGCGGGCTTCCTCGATCTCCTTCACAGCATCCATCCTCGAGTGCAACCCCTTAGAATCGCTCATTATTGTGCGCAGGGTAACCCGAAAATTGGAGTATGCGCCGACCTGCCGCGTACGGACGCCGAGAACCACCATTTGGCAGCCCACGGCGTTTACCGTTTCTTTACCTCCTGTTGTGTATGAATAGGGTCGTTCAGGGCCCAGCCCGCGCGTTGGGTCACTCGACATCCAAGCGGTAACCATCAGCAGGCGGCCGCGTCGACAGACGCGGTCGTCGCTTGTTATGCGGTGCGGCCGTGACAACTCGCTGGAGGCAAAGCTGTTTGCACGAGCGCGCAACACTGCCGCGGGCGACGCCAGCCGGCAATGCGCCTCAAGCGACACCGCGGCTGCTAGTGCACCGATCCAGACAAATGATTCACCGTGCGCTGGAGCAACCCGTTGTTTTGTATTCAGAATCAGGTTTCCACTGTGACGGCTCTGACTGAGTCGGTGCACTAGCCCGGATATTTCATGATGCGAATGATTGTGTCCTGTTGGGCCGGTCATCTGTCTCGAATGAGGCGAATTGGGACGGGTTTTGACCGGGGTTCATGGCCGCGGTGCAGGAGCGAAGCATTACGGTGTTCGGTGGCGGCGAGCGGTCGCGTTTACTGGTTGCCGCGGCACGGCATTGGGATCGTGTAAGGGACCGAAGGGGCGGCCGCTATCCTGGTTCGAGCCTGGTGGCGACCAGTGTGAACAGGGCCTGATCGGGACAGGCCGAGGAGAGCAGGAAGCGGACCCGACGGGTGTTGCGGATGACGACGGCGCCGATCTTGAGCAAGCGCAGGCGGATCGTGCCGACCTGGGCGCGGGCGGCCTCGGTGCCGGCGAGGCCGAAGCGCCGGATCGCCGTCATCAGCACGTAGGCGAGACTGGCCAGGAGCAGGCGGAACTGGTTCGGCCACCAGCGATGGGCCGAGGTGCGGTCAGAGAACAGCTCGAACTGCTCCTTGATGCGGTTCTCCATGTCGCCGCGGGCACAGTAGAGCATGTCGTAGAGCGCCATGCCGTCACCGGCGAGGCTGGTCACCACGAAGCGCGGGTTGGCGCCGCGGGCGGTGTGTTCTAGGCGCGCGATGACGCGCCGCTCG
The DNA here is from genome assembly GCA_965261585.1 of Alphaproteobacteria bacterium. GTDB lineage: Bacteria > Pseudomonadota > Alphaproteobacteria > UBA6615 > UBA6615 > CBDHDN01. The sequence goes on along the minus strand of CBDHDN010000072.1, from coordinate 21,223 downwards.
CGGTTCCACGTCCCGGCGCCATAGCGGAGTTCGGCGAAGTGCCGTTGCTTGTCGCCGGTCGTGGCGAACAGTGCGCGCGCCTGGGCCATCACGGGCGCCGCCAGCGCCTCCAGCCGCTTGTTCCTGGCCAGGCCGATGATGTAGTCGACGCCGTGACGCTCGCACCACGACAGCATGCGCCAGCGGCAGAAGCCGGAGTCCGCCCGCACGATGATGCGCACGGCGGGCCAGGCCAGGCGCAGCCGCCGCACCAGCAGCTTCAGCACTGCACCGGCATGCTTCGCCGGGTCGATGTCCGAGCGTCGCAGGTAGGCCGCCAGCAGATGATCGCCGGCGAACACGTAAAGCGGCAGGAAGCAGTAGTGGTCGTAGTAGCCATGGAAGAACCGGCCTTCTTGATGGCCGTGAACCGGGTCGTCCGTGGCAGCGAAGTCGAGCACGATCTCGGCTGGCGGATCACCATGCGCGGCGATGAAGGCATCCGCCAGGACCTCGTGGATCGCCCACGCCCAGCTCGCCTCGGCCTGGTTCTCGAAGCGGCACAGCGGCGGCGCGCTGGCCAGCGCCCGGTCCTGCCCCGTCGCCGTCTGCACCGCCACATCGTGGCGCAGCTCGGTGTGATCGTTCAGATCCTCATAGCCCAGCGCGATCGCGAACACCCGCTGGCGCAGCATGTCGACGAAGCGATGCCTGACCTTGCCGCGCTGGCGCCTGTCGCCGAGCCGACGCGCCACCGCCGCCGTCAGACCCAACCGCCGGTCCGCCTGGCGTAACAGCAGCACGCCGCCGTTGCTCGCCACATCGCCGCCGTCAAACGCCGCCTTGATCCGCCGCTTGCGGCAGACTGGAAACAGCACCGTCTCAGGGGTACAATTCGTCACCGCCGGGCTCCTGCGTTTGATCCGATCTAGGCAATTGAATCATAACGCATATTGGGAGTTCGGCGGTGCCTTTCGTGAATCTTCCAGGCTAGCCCGGATTTCTCACAGCGGGATTGGTGGTGGCCGAGAGCCAGTTCATCTTGGGCACTGTTGATGGGTTGCTGTGAAGCATGCAGGCTGGAGGGTTCCGCCGGCTGCTGGCGGTGGTCTGAGGCTGGAGTTGATCCTGTGTGGTTGACGGGACGGGCGGAGGCCGGCTGCTGGGGTCAGCCGGTGGCGTTGCATAATCGATGGTGAGCCAGGCGGTATTCCTGCTGGTAGGGGAACGAAGACGCCATTGCGAACTTGACGCGGCGGACGGAGCGGCGCACCTGGGCGCCGATCTTCAACAGCTTCAAGCGGATGGTGCCGCAGGTGGCGCGGGCGAAGCGGGTGTGCTTGAGGGCGATGCGGCGCAGCGCGCAGAGCAGCGCATAGGCCATGGCGGCGAACCACAAGCGCAGCTGGTTGGCCCGCATGGTGGCGAGCTATTGTCAAAAGTTGTGTATGGGTTTGTCATGCGGCGGCGCGATCCTGGCGTTCTCCATTCACGAATTTGACGCCTCGAATGATCTCGGCGAACTGATCTGATCCATTGAGCCTCCGCCATTTCTTGCTGGCCCCCTGGCAAAGCTTGAAGACCATGGCCATCGCCGTCTTGCGTGACAGGCAACCCTTGGTCCGATAGGTGCGAAGGCGAACCGTGGCGAAGGTGCTCTCGATGGGGTTCGTCGTCCGCACATGCTTCCAATGCTCGGCGGCGAAGTCGTAGAAGCTCAGCAAGGCGTCCCGGTCCTTGGCCAGGCAGGCCGTGGCCTTTTCGTACTTCGGTCCGTAGGCTTCCAGGAAGAAGTCGAAGGCGGTCTCCGCGTCCTTCCTGGTTTCGGCCATCCAGATATCCTGCAAGTGACCCTTGGCCTTGTTCTGCCGACCCTTGGGTAGCTTGTTCAAGATATTGCCCGTCTTATGCACCCAGCAGCGCTGCTCGCGGGCGGCCCCGTAGACTTGGCGGAGCGCCTTCCAGAAGCCGAGCGCGCCATCGCCGGTCACCAGTTCCGGGCCGATGCCGAGACCACGCCGCTTGAGATCGAGCAGCACCTCGCGCCAGGATTGTTCGCTCTCGCGGTAGCCGTCGGTGATGGCGATCAACTCCTTGGTTCCGTGATCCGTGGCGCCGATGATAACCAGGATGCATTGCTTCTCCTCTTCCAGGCGGGCGCCAAAATAGATGCCGTCGACCCAGAAGTAGACGTAGCGCTTGGCCGATAAATCACGCCGTTGCCAGCGCTCCATCTCGTCTTGCCAAACTTCCTTCAGTCGCCCGATCGTGGAGGCCGACAGACCCGGGGCCTGTGCCCCCAGCAACGCCGCCAACGCTTCCGAGAAATCGCCGCTGGAGATGCCCCTCAAGTATAGCCACGGCAGCAAATCCTCCAGGCTCTTGGTGCGGCGCAGATAGCGCGGCAGGATCGCCGACGTGAACCGGATGGCGCCGGCACCCTCGCCGGCTCTCCGATCCCGGACACGCGGCTGACGCACGTCCACCGGGCCGATCCCGGTCTGTATCAGCCGTTCCGGCAAGTGGCCATTGCGTACAATCCGGCGACGGCCCCGGTCATCAACCAGCGTCGCATGACCTTCCAGAAACTCGGCAACTTCAGCTTCCACGGCTTGAGCCAGCAACTCACGCGCCCCAGCTCGTAGGACTTCCGTCAACGGGTCATCCTGAAAATTCGATGGGTTCCGAAAGGCAACAACGGTATTCTCTTCCATGGCGTATCCTTCCTTGGCTTAGGTCAAGTGGTGACTGCAACAATCACCAGGATACGCCGCCCTCTTTCCAACGCCGTACACAAGATTCAGCTATACCTCCATGGTGGCAGCCGAAGTGCGGTCGGCGAACAGATCGCCCTGGCATTCCTTGATGCGGTTCTCCATGTCGCCGCGGGCGCAATAGACCTTTTCATAGAGCCGGCGGGCCTTGACCTCGCCGGTGCCGAGCGAGGTGACGACGAAGCGCGGATTGGCCTTACCGTGGGTCCATTCGGCCTTGGCGACGACGCGGCGTTCGCGGCTCCAGCTCTTACGCGTCGTCCACACCAGCTCCTGGTAGCGGCGGGCCGGCTTGCCGGTGCGCCGGCTGTCGGCGGCGCGGCGGCGGCGAGAGCGTTCTCGATCGCGCCGCTGAGCCGCTTGTTCCTGGCCAGCCCAAAGACGTAGTCGACCCGGTTGGCTTCGCACCACGCCATCAGCGCCTCGCGGGCGAAGCCGGAATCAGCGCGCACCAGAATACGCACGTCCGGCCAGTCGTCGCGGATCTGCTCGACGATCCGGGCGAGCTCCTCGATCGCGCCGGCGGCGCCGTCGATATTGGCCGGCCGCAGCTTCGCTGCCAGCAGATGCCGGCCACAGAAGATGTACAGCGGCAGATAGCAGTAACAATCGTAGTAACCGTGGAAGAACCGATCCTCCTGCTCGCCGTGCAACGGATCGTCGGTCGCGTCGAGGTCGATGATGATCTGCTTCGCCGGCCGCCGGTGCGCGGCCAAGAACAGCGCGACGAACTGGCGCCCGATCGCCGCCGCGTCGTGGCCGATCTTGTGATAGCGCGACGGCGCCCCCGACGGCGCGTGCTCCAGCCGGTTCAGCGTCGACTTGCCGGCGAGCGGCGCGCAGTCCGCCCGCCGCGCCTCGAGCTTGCCGGCGAGCACCGCCATCACCGGATCATGGCGCAGCTCGTCGTGGTCGATCAGGTCCTCGTAACCCAGCGCCAGGGCGAACACACGTTGGCCGACCAGCGTCGCGACGCTGTGCTCCGTCAACGCCGGATCGCGGCCGTCCTGGAAACATCGCGCAAACCCCGCGACCAGGCCAATCGCCCGCTCCGTGGCCCCCAGCAAAAGCGCGCCGCCGTTCGACGTCACCGCACCGCCGTCAAACGCTGCCTCAACGCGCCGGCTCTCAACGCGTGCAAATCCGAACAGATCCGAGATGTGGCGCGATCTGCCGGAGCGCTATGGCCGCTACACGACCGTCTACAACCGCTTCAGCCGCTGGGCCAAGGCCGGCGTGTGGCTGCGTGTTTTCGAGACATTGGCCGCGCAATCGCCGGATTCGCTTCATCTGATCGATACCTCGATCGTGCGTGCGCACCAGCACGCCGCGGGCGGAAACAAGGGGGCCCGGATCACGCCATTGGCCGTTCTCGTGGCGGACTGAGCACCAAGATCCACACCGTGGTTGACGCTCGCGGCCTGCCGCTGCGCTTCCTGGTCAGCCCCGGCCAGGCCTCTGACAAGGCCGGCGTCCCAGCGCTGCTCAACGGGCTCGCACCGGCACGACACACCGTCGCCGACCGCGGCTACGACGCCAAGGCCATCGTCGAGATGATCGCCGGCCACGGCTCCGAGGCGCATATCCCGACCCAACGAGGCCGCAAGATCCAACGCTCGATCGACCCCGAACTCTACCGCCAACGCAACCTTGTCGAGCGCTTCTTCAACAAGATCAAACACTTCCGCCGGATCGCCACGCGCTACGACAAACTCGCTCGAAACTTCCTCGCCGCCATTGCAATCGCATCGATCCGACTCTGGCTCAGGCATTATGAGTCCACGACCTAGTGGGGTGCACCGGGCTGTCCCACGCACGAAACAGATGGCGGCGCACGACCGAGAAGTAGCCGCCCAACGGATAGCCGCCAACGGCGCAGCCGCTGCGCGCACGGCCCGGCAGCTTGTACCAGGCAAGCCATGGCTCGCGATGGTGCAGTGCGTGGAACGTGTTGTTGAGATACAGCAGCCGCAGGGGCCAAACGGTCCGGACCATTGCCGAGCGGTCCGCCGGATCGGGTGCCGCCCGATGCTCGGCATAGGACCGCAGCAGGGTCAGCGACAATGCCGGGTAGGCGGCGAACAGAAGATACTCGGCAATCGGCACGCCGACGCCGACCAGCCAGGCGACGACGACGGTGACGCCGGCCAGGTGGGCCGCCCAGTGGCGCAGGCAGCGGCGATCGCCGCGCACGAGATGGCGCGCCTCGCCCCACCAGAACGTCCCGGCACAAAGGATCGGACCGAGCGTCAGCCGACCCGCCAGCGTTGTCCGGACCCGCAGCATGGCGCGACCCACGCGCCCGCTATGCCGCCAAGCCACCGGCGTCACATAGAAGGACTCCGGATCGTCTATCGGACAGGTCAGGTCGGCCTTGTGATGAGCGCGGTGGCTCTCGCGGTATCGGCCATAGGGCATCCACAGCCCGACCGGCAACGCGGCCAGCAGATCGTCGAGCCTCCGATGGCCCGTCGGGTGCCCGTGCACGGCCTCGTGCTGATAGGACGAATGCCAACACACCAACGGGCCGGCGAGCACCACAAGCGCCCACGCCGGCAACGCCTGCCAGAACCAGGTCAGCGACAGCCAACCGGCGTGAACGGCAAGCCAGACGCACCAAGTCGGCAGCTCTCGTGGCCATTGCAGTCCGCCGGCCGCCCAAGCGCGCGAAATCAAGAGCCAACGTCCTTTCCAACCCCCTGAGGGATTTGGCTCCCTAAGCCGCGGTGTGCAATGAGAGTATGTTCACCATATGGGACACCATGAGCCCTCTTCTCTCCCATGTTGACAGAACACACCACTAGGGACAATTTACGCCCTCTCGGCGGAGTGAATGCAACGATGGTGTTGGATAGACGCACGGCGACGGATACGTTTCGCATTCGGCTGACGGAGGCGCTGGAGCGTCTGGGCGTCAGCCGCGCCGAGTTCGCCCGCCGCGCCGGCATCGACCGGTCGACGCTGACCCAGCTGCTGTCCAGCGAGAATGCGCGCCTACCCCGCGCCGACACCGTGGCGGCCATCGCGACGACCCTGAACATCAGCACCGACTGGTTGTTGGGGTTGAGTCAGCAGGCCAAGCGGAGCGCCGAAATCCTCGAGGAATCGATCCATATCGAGCTTGTCGCGGGCGTGCCGATGGATGAGCGGCTGCGGGAGTGGTACGAGGAAGCCGTCGGCTACAAGATCCGCCACGTGCCGACGACCCTGCCCCATCTGACCCAGACCGACGAAGTGCTGAGCTACGAATACAAGGACTTCCAGGCCAAGGATCCAACCCAGGTGATCGCCGCCTCGCAAGAGCAGCTGGGCTATTCGCGCCTGCCCGACACGGACATGGAGGTCTGCTGCGCCGCCCAGGTGATCGAGGAATTCGCGCGCGGCGAGGGCATTTGGCGCGGGCTGCAGCGGGCCGCCCGGACGCGCCAGCTCGACACCATGATCCGCCTGGTCGAGGAGCTGTACCCGACCTTTCGCTGGTACCTGTACGACGGGCTGACGTGCTTTTCCGTGCCGCTGACGATCTTTGGACCGCTGCGCGCCGCCGTCTATATGGGCCAGATGTACTTCGTCTATACGACGAGCGAGCACATCCGCGTGCTGACCAGGCATTTCGACGGCCTGATCCGCGTCGCCAGCATGCAGCCGCCGGATGTCGCCACCTTCCTGCGCGATCTGCGCAGGGAGGTCTAGGGCCCGTTTACAATTAGGGGATTCCCCTTAACCAGTGAGTTGTGATTCAAGACTGTTTTTGGGGGGAGGCAGTCTTGATTCGCACGATTCTTTCAGACCCGCAGTGTGATCGGATCAAGGATCTGGTGCCTGGCAAGGCGACGGACCGCGGCGTGACCGGCCGCAACAACCGGCGGTTTGTCGAGGCCGTGCTTTGGGTGGCCCGCACTGGTTCGCCATGGCGCGATCTGCCCGATGCGTTCGGTCCCTGGTACACCGTCTACACCCGCTTCTGGCGCTGGTCGCGGCACGGGGTCTGGAAGCAGGTGTTCAAGGCCCTGGCCGACGACCCGGATTTCGAATACCTGATCATCGACTCCACCATCGTGCGGGCGCATCACCACGCCGCCGGTGCAAAAGGGGGACTCAAAATCAGGCCATCGGACGCTCGCGCGGCGGGCTAAGCAGCAAAATCCATATCGTCGTGGACGGGCTTGGCAATCCCCTGCGCTTCGTTCTCACCGCCGGCCAAGTGCATGACAGCACCCAGGCAAGAGCGCTCGTCGAGGGCCTGACCGGCGCCTACCTGCTCGCCGACAAGGCCTATGACTCCAACGAGTTCCGCGACGTCATCGCCGAGCACGGCATGGTCGCCGTGATCCCGTCCAACCGCTCCCGGTCGATGGCGATCCCCTACGACAAACACCTCTACAAAGAACGCCACCTCGTCGAATGCTTCATCAACAAGATCAAGCAGTTCCGAAGGCTCGCCACCCGCTACGACAAAACCGCAGCCTCTTTCCTGTCCATGCTATGTCTGTGCGCTGCCATAATCTGGCTGCGTTAATTGTAAACAGGCCCTAGTGCCTGGAATCATGGATCGGTGTTTCACCCCCCCCCCCCGCCCGGACCCTCCCCCACAAGGACTCACAAGGGGGAAGGGAGCTTGCTATGAAGGGGCAATCAGGGCGCGAGCGCCACCAGGGTCCCTTGGAACATGACGGGGCCGGTGGGCGCACCGGTCGGCGACCCGCCCGGCGGCTCCAGGCTGATCGCCAGGGCGGCCGCGCGCGGTACCGCGGCAACAACATCGCCGGATAGCGCCAGCACGGTCTCCTGCCGGGGGTCGATGAGGCCAAGCGACCGTGGCGCCGCGTCGGCCTCGATAAGCCACAGCTCCAGCGACCGCTCGCCGACCGCGGCCGCTGCCAACGGGCGGATGGCCAGACGATTGTCAGCCAGCGCGAACGTCGCCAGCCAAACCGGCGCCGCCGGCGCTTCGTTCAGTACCGCGAGATAGCCCGTGTCGCGCCCGGGTTCGGCGGTCGGCACCACCGTCGTCACAATAACGAGGGCGAGCGCCGCCGCAACCGCCGTTGCGCCAAGGCCGTACCAGCGCCACACGGCGCCCCGTTCCCACCAGGCCGGCGCGACGCCTGGCGCACCGGCGGCCGACGGCGCCGGCGGAGATGCAGTCCCGTTGTGCCGGCCGTAGCTGCTCCAGGCACCGCGCAAGCTCGCGGGCATCGGCGCTGGCGACCGCCAGGTCTTCCGGGCTGCCGCCGTCATCGGCCCAGCTGGCGCGCTCCGTGACCTCGTCGAGGGCGACGTCGCCACGATCGGCACGCAGGCGATCGATCGCGCGGTTGCGGACGATCGTCGTCAGCCACGCCATCGGCGCACCCCGTGCCGCGCGGTAATCGCCGGCGCGATGCCAGATGCGCAGAAAGGCCTCCTGCAACACGTCCTCCGCCCAGTCGCGTCTCCTTAGGATACGCAACGCGACGCCAAACAGTTTCGCGCTGGTCGCCGAATAGAGGCGCGCCAACGCCTGCTGGTCGCCGCGCGCCACGCCGCTTATCAGCGTCTCCAGGGAATCCGGGTCCGTCAAAGCCCGCTCGATCATGCCTCGGCCAGCCAGCGCCATACAGGCTAGGCGACTTTTCGCGGGCGCGAAACCGCTATGCCCGCTGGCCACCGGCCATTCCCCCGTTGACAGAAAACAGCCGACAGTGATTGACTTCCGCCAGCCCTGGCCACGGGCCGGGCCGCTAATAAGCGCGACAGGCCGGCGATTTCGCCACCTGTACGATCAATATGCGCTCGACCCATGGGCCGGGCGCGTTCAGGGAGGTCACGAATGTATAAGAACGCTCTATTCGCCAGCGTCGCCGCGGCGGCACTTCTGCTGGCAGCGCCGCCGGCGGCTACAGCTTCTTGGACGCGGCCAAGGAAGCGGCCGCTACCAGGAGCTTCAACTCCAACGACGGTCGGCTGACATTCGCCATCGTCACTCACACCGCCGGCAATGGGTTCTTCGATCCGACCTACACCGGCGCCCTGGTCGCGGCCCAGGCGTTCAACGTCAACCTGCTGATGCTGGGCTCCGAGGCCCCGGTCGACGACATCGCCCGCGAGCTCGACATCCTCAACCAGATCATGCAGGACCCGACGCTGGACGGTCTGATCATGACGACGCCCCAGGTTGGCGCCTATGACGACATCGTCGCCCGGGCGTTCGAGATCGGCATCCCGGTCGCCACGACCAACAGCTTCGACCCGACGATCCTGAACCGCAACCAGATCAGCCACACCGGCCAGCAATCGTCGGCCGCGGCGATCGGCGGTGAGGCGCTGGCCAAATGCGTCATGGCAGCCGGGACCACGGGCAGCATCCTGTTCCCCAGCACGACGACGCTCGGCAACGTCGAGGTCAACCGCCGCGGTACGGCCTCGTTCGAGGCCGCGGTGAAGACCCTGAACGACGCCGGCCGGCTCGGCGACTTCACGATCGACGCCGGGACGACCAACATCGGCATCGACGTCGACGCCAATAACATCGTCAACTCGATCGTCGGGCTGATCGAATCGCGCGGCGACGTTGTCGGCCTGATGGGCAACAACGGCTTCGTGACACCGGCGATCGGCGACGCCGTGGCTCAGCTCGCCATCGGCGACCCGACGTGCGCCTTCGGCTTCGATCTCGGGCCGAAGCAGCTCGATGCCATTCGCATCGGCGACCTCGACGGCTCGCTGGGCCAGCAGCCCTTCCTGCAGGGCTTCTGGCCGGTGGCGCAGTTGTACCTGCAGATCGACCGCGGCGTGACCGCGGCCGACCTCGACACCAAGGCACAGCTGATCACCAAAGATAACGTCGATTCGGTCGGCAAGCGCTTCGAGAACTAGCGGCACTTCCGGCCGTCATGGCCTAGGATCCCCCGAGGCGACACGCGTCGCCCCGGGGGGTCATCATGCCCGCACGCACCATAAATGGGTCACCCCGGCCCTGAGCCGGGGCTCAGAAACACAGACGCTACGATGGATCCTTCGGACCTTGGCCCGGCGCACACTCCGCTGCGAGGTCCGTGTTCCTGGGCCCCGGCTCAGGGCCGGGGTTGCGGTTTGTTTTGGATCTGGAGCCGCCTCGCTTCCAAACCGGGCAGCAGTGGAATCCGCATCGGCGGATCGTTGCAAGACCGCTGCGACGCTGGTGCATAGCGCGCCATGGTCACCGCCAATCTAGAAGGCCAACTCGCCCGCGTACCGGCGAGGCATTGGGCGGCCACGATCTTCGGCAATCGGCGCCGTCGCCAGCATCCTGCGCGACGCCTCGCGCTTCGGCGTGATGGCCGTCGGCATGACGTTCGTTATCGTCAACAAGGACCTCGACCTGTCGGTCGGCTCCACGGTCGCGCTGACGTCGTCCGTGTTCTCGCTGCTGTTCGCGCCCAACTTCGCGGATCAGAGCGTGTTCGTCGCGATCGCCGCGGCGTTTGCGGTGGGCATCACGGTCGGGCTCGTCAACGGCGTCCTGGTGACGATCCTGCACGTCCCCGCCTTCATCGCCACCCTGACGATGCTGTTTATCGGCCGCGGCCTGGTGCTGGGGCTGACCAAGGGCCGCAACATCGCCTATGCGGAGAAGGCGTCGGAGCACGCCTTCTTCGTGCTCGGCGACACCAACGCGCTGGGCTTCTCGAACCACATCATCATCTTCGCCGTGCTGGCCGTGATCGGCGGCCTGATGCTGGCCAAGACGCGCTGGGGCTACGAGACCTATGCCACCGGCGGCAACGAGCGCGCCGCGTCCTACGCCGGCATCAACACGACGGTCGTGCGCATCCGCGCCTTCGTGCTGTCGTCGCTGACGGCGACGGTGGCCGGCATGATGGTGGTGACCCAGTCCAAGGGCATCACCAGCCAGGACGGCTTCGGCAACGAGCTCATCGTCATCGCCTCGGTCATCGTCGGCGGCGCCAGCATCCTGGGCGGCCGCGGCCGCGTGCTCGGCTCGGCCATGGGCGCAACACTGGTGGTGCTGATCGACAAGGTCCTGCGCGAGGGCATACCGACGACCCGGATCATCGAGATCGGCGGCGAGAAGATCGCCGTGCAGGCGATGGCGCAGATGCCGCCGGGCGCCGTGCCGGCGTTCCTCGGCCTGATCCTGATCAGCGCCGTCCTGATCGAGCCATGGGTCATCCGGCGCCGGCTCATCGGCCGCATCGTTGCCCGCATCAAGCGGCGGCCGCCGCCGATCGTCGCCGCCGAGACCGTGGCGATCGAGACCGTCGGGACCGGCGGCACGTCGCTGTCGGCGAGCGAGACCCACGCCCGCGGCCTTACCAAGCTGCTGACCTATCGCGAGTTCGCGGCCATCGCCTTCGTTGTCGTCCTGTGGCTTGTCGGGCTGTGGCTCAGGCCCGACTTCTGGGGCAGCCTCGACAACACATTCAACCTGCTGCTGGCGTTCACCGAGATCGGCCTGATGGCGGTCGGCATGGCCTACGTCATCGGCAACGGCGACATCGACCTGTCGGTCGGCTCGGTGCTGGCGCTGTCCGGCGCGACGGCCGCCTTCATGATGAAGAACATCGGTGCCGAGCCGTGGCTCGCAGTGCTGATAGCGTTCGCCGCCGGCACGTTCGCCGGGGCCATCAACGGCTTCCTGTCGACCAAGGCGCGGCTGCCGGCCTTCGTCGCGACGCTGGGCATGTTCTACATGGCGCGCGGCGTTGCCGCGTGGCTGGTCGCCGGCCGCCAGCTCAGCCAGTTCCCCGAGAGCTACAACCTGGTCGGCCGCAAGATCATCGAGAGCCTGAGGGTTTGGGGGATCGCCCCGGCCGACGGCGGCCTCCTGTTCAATCTGGCCAGGGCCATCAGCATGCAGACGCTGATCTTGTTCGTTCTGGCGATCGTGCTCGGCGTCATCCTGTGGCGTACGCCGTTCGGCTATATGGTCAAGGCGACCGGCGGCAACCGCCGCGCCGCCGACTATGCCGGTATCAACACCGACCGGGTGCGCTTCTATAGTCTTGTCCTGACGGCGATGCTGGCGTCGCTCGCCGGCATCATCAACATCGCCTTCTTCCGCTCGTTCACGCCGCAGGCCGGCATCCTGCGCGAGCTCGACGTCATCGCCTCGGTGATCATCGGCGGCGGCAGCATCTTCGGCGGCTTCGCCTCGGTGGCCGGGGCGCTGGCCGGAGCGGCGGTCATCACGCTCGTACGCTCGCTGCTGTCGCTGCAGATCATCCTTGCCGACGGCCGCTCGATCGTCATGCCGCAGAACTGGGTCAACGTGTCGATCGGCGCTATTTTGATCGCCGCCGTGCTGGCCGATATCTGGCTGCGCCAGGAGCGCCTGTTCGCGCGCGTTCTGGCCCGCCTGCGCCAGCCCGCCAAACCACAAGGTGCGCCATGAGTGAAACCGCCCCAACACCCGCCGCGCCGCCGCCTGTCGTCGAAATGCGCGACATCTCCAAGAGCTTCGGCGCCATCCAGGCCCTGCAGCACGTCGACCTGCGGCTGGCGCCCGGCGAGGTGCTGGGGCTGGTCGGCGACAACTCCGCCGGCAAGTCGACGCTGATGAAGATCCTCTCGGGCGCCTATCAGCGCGACTCCGGAAACATCATCGTCGAGGGCCGGGACGTCCATTTCAAAAGCCCGCACGAATCCCGCGACCGCGGGATCGAGATGATCTATCAGGACTTCGCGCTGTGCGGCAATCTCGACGTCGCCTCGAACATGTTCCTCGGCCGCTGGCCGCGTAAGGGCCTGTTCGTCGACAAGCGCGCCATGGAGGTCGAGGCGCTGGCCGTACTGCAAACGCTCAAGGTCGACGTCAACTCGGTCAACCAGCGGGTCGAGAGCCTGTCGGGCGGGCGCCAGCAGTCCGTCGCGATTGCCCGCGCCATCGCCTTCGACCCCAAGGTCATCGTGCTCGACGAGCCGACCGCCAACTTGTCGGTGATGGCGACCCACCGCTTGTTGGAGACCATGGCGGAGCTGAAGAACCAGGGCGTCGCCCAGATCATCATCAGCCACCGCCTGCAGGACATCTTCGAAGTCGGCGACCGTGTCATGGTGCTGAAACGCGGCCGCAACGTCGGCGAGCGCATGGTCAAGGAGACGACGGAGAACGACGTCCTCAAGCTGATAGTGCAGGGCGACGCCGCCGAGGCGACCGAGGCCGCATGAGGTTCGCCGGCGCCACGCTCGCCGGCGTCGTACTGCTGGCGGCGACCGCCGCCGCCGCCGCCCCGCTCAACGTCGCCGCGCGCGTACCGGTCGGCGCCGAGCCGCTGGGCCTGGCCATCGGCCGCGGACGGCAGCGTGCTCGTCGTCGCGGCCCGGGGCCGCACGCTGCAACGCATCGACCCGGCAAGCACGAACGTCATCCAGACCCTGGACTTGGCGGCGCACGGCCGGCTCAACCGCGCCGCGGTCGCAACCGACGGCACGATCTACGTCACCGCCTCGATCCAGAATCGGGTCCTGGTGATCGACCCGGCGGCCACAGCCGTGCAGGCCGTGGTGGAGGGCCTGGCGTTCCCCCAGGGCATTGTCGTCGACAAGACGCGCCTGATCGTCGCCAACAGCGCCGACCAGACCCTGGCCGTGATCGACCGCGCCAGCCTGACGATCGAGCGTGTCGTGCGCTCGGGCGAGCGGCCGACGCAGCTGGTCGTCGATCCTTACAGCGCCCAGGTGCTGGCGCTCAACATGACCGGCCGGTCGATCCGCCGGCTCGCGCTGGCGCCGCCCCACGCAACCACCGCCATTCTGTCCTGGCCACAGCTGACCCGGCCCCAGGACCTGATCGTCACCGCCGGCGGCGACACCCTGGTCGTTGACGGCGTATTCGACGGGCTGTTGGTGCTGCGCCCGGGCGAGACGGCGCCGTCGTCCTCGATCCCGCTTGTCGGCCCCGGCTGCACCGGCTGCGAGGTGTTCGCCCCGACCGCGCTCGCCCTCGCCGCCGACGGTACGAGGGTGGCCGCAGTCGGGCGCGGCGGCATCATCAGCCTGATCGACCTGGCAAGCGCGCGCCCGACCGCATCGGCGCGCGTCGGTGTCGATCTGCGCGACGTCGTCTTCGGCCCGGACGGCCGGCTCTATGCCTCCAGCTTCGGCACCAACGAAGTGATCGTGCTGGAGGCCGAGTAGCTGGCCGACGCGACCCCGATCGTGCGGCTGGCGCACCTCGGATGGTACGGGCGCAGCGGTCCGCGATTTTGCAACAAACTCGTCACTTGCAGGCTCAGAGCAAAACGGGCAGGTTGCCGCCGCGTCGTTGTCCCGCTTGGGACGAGGGCGATTTCCGTACTGAATCTCCTTTCTGGAGGCCGCTCTACATGGCAAGCAGCCGCGATCTAACGCTTGAATTCTCTTGCCTGCGGCGCCTGCAAGTCGACGACGACGTGGGCGGAGCATTTCCCACGGGCGCCGGCGTCGTCGAATTCACGGTGGCGGGCAGCCCGCTTGTGAACATGCGGGAGTTCACGCTGTCGGTCCTCGTCGAGAAGCCGCAGGACCGCCAAAGCACCATCGCCGAAGCGCGCGAGTAGCTCCACGCCCTCGCCCTTGCCCTCGCCGAGCTCGCCGATACGTCGACCTAGTGGTTCGGTCCCCATGACCGACGACCGCGCGCCGCTGCACACCGGCGGCTGCCAGTGCGGCGCCGTGCGCTATGCGCTCTATGCCACGCCGACGAGCCCGGATATCTGCCATTGCCGCATGTGCCAGAAGGCCTTCGGGTCGTTCTTTGCGCCGCTTGCCGGGGTCGCCCGGGCCGATTTTGCCTGGACCCGCGGAACGCCGGCGGTATTCGCGAGCTCGCCTATCGTCGAGCGGGGTTTCTGCGCCCGGTGCGGCACGCCGCTGTCGTTTCCGCTATACCGACGCCGACCGCATCAGCATCTCCATCGGCAGCCTCGATGCGCCGGAGCGCATGCGCCCCCAGGCCCAGCTGAGCGTCGAGAGCCGGCTGCCATGGCTCGCCGAATTGGCCGCGCTGCCGGCCAGCCGCACCGAGGACGACACACCGCCCGACCGGCTGGCGGCAATCGTCAGCCACCAGCACCCCGACCACGACACCGACACCTGGCCGGCCAGTTGAGATCATGCGAAACACCACACGAGTTCTGCAGTCAGAGAGTCGTTGGTAGATCGGTATATTCGGTCTACAATGGTAGCATGGGAATGAACATCAAGGACGATGAGGCGCACCAGTTGGCTCGGGAATTGGCGCGCCTGAAGGGAGTAAGCCTGACCCAGGCTGTCAAGGACGCACTAAGAGATCAGCTCAGGCGAACAAGACTCACACACGCCTCATCGGGGCGGCCGTTGGCCGAGAGGCTGAATGAGATTGCTCTTCGCTGCGCCTCACTGGCCGATCTGGACATGCGCAGTCCCGACGAGGTGATCGGCTACGACGAGCATGGGCTCCCTAGGTGATGGTCATCGATACGTCTGCCATCGCCGCGATAATGTTCGACGAACCTGAGCGGGCAGCGTTTCAACGATACGATTGGAGCGAACGACGTACGCCTACTTTCGGCAGTGACATTGGTCGAAGCGGCGATCGTCGTCGAGGCCCGCAAGGGTGAACGCGGGCCGTGGCGAACTCGATATGTTCGTGTACGAAATCTGGCCTGGAGGTCGTGCCGGTGGACTTCGTTCAAGCGGACTTGGCCCGGATCGCATGGCGGGCCTTTGGCAAGGGACGCCACCCGGCAGGCCTCAACCTTGGTGACTGTTTTTCCTATGCGCTTGCCAAGGCGACGGCACAGCCGCTGCTGTTCAAGGGGAATGACTTCGCCAAGACAGATCTTCGGCTGCCCTGAGTGTTCGGTCAGCCGTCCGATCGGGTGATGTCGCGGATTGTCTGCTGGATTGCGTCGGGCTCGAAGACCTTTTTCCAGTCGGGCTGAAAGATCTGCGGCATGGCGGCGGCGATCGCCTTGTTGGCGGCGTCGGAGAAGACGCCGGGAAATTCCTCGAACAGGATCGCGATCTCGACGTTGAGGTGACCGAGCAGGAAGTCGCGCGCGGCCTGGGCCGGCACGCCGCGGCGCACGGCCTCGTCCATCGCCTCGCGCAGCACGGTGACGCAGGTCGCCGCCGTCGTCTCGGACAGCGCCGGCTCCAGGATCGCCATCTGCTCCACGCTCACGCGGTGGGCCCGCATGACCGGCGCATAGATCGTCCGGGCAATCCGCTCGCCCAGGCCGTAGGCCGCTTCGGGACCCTGCATCAGCGCACAGACGATGTGCTGCTTGGCCAGGTGGCCGCCGAAGAAGTCGCGCTTCGCGGCCAGATCGGTCTCGTCGTTGAACAGCGGCGGGTGGCAGGGGTGGGCAACGAAGTATGAGGTGGCCTCGCCTATTCGGACAGCTTGGCGGCTGAGTTAAGGTGTATTCCGGTTGTTTCTCAAGCCGCCAGAATCCCTTTCATGCGATCTTCCTGCTGCTGCTGTTGCGCCTGTGGGGATGTGGGCAAGGCGCGGAGCGGCTTGTCCATCATATCCACAGGCGGCTCGCCGCGATATGCCTCGGCCGGGGTCCGCCCGTCCAGCGCCAAGTGCGGCCTCTCAAGGTTGTAAAAGCGGACCCAATCACGGATCAGGCGCCGGGCGGAGAAGCCGTCGGCGATCTCGTGGAGATAGATCGCCTCGTATTTGAGCGAGCGCCACAGCCGCTCGATGAAGATATTGTCCATGCACCGGCCCCTGCCATCCATCGAGATCCGGATGCCGGCCGCCTGCAGGCGCCCGGTGAAGGCGAAGCTGGTGAACTGGCTGCCCTGGTCGGTGTTGAATATCTCCGGCGCGCCATGCCGGGCCAGGACCTCTTCGAGAGCGTCTGTGCAGAAGCTCGCGTCCAGCGTGTTCGACAGCCGCCAGGCCAGGACGTACCGGCTCGCCCAGTCCATGATCGCCACCAGGTAAAGGAAGCCGCGCTGCACCGGGATATAGGTGATATCGGCGCACCAGACATGGTTTCGCCCGCTCGATCGCCAGGCCCCGCAGCAGATATGGGTAGACCCGGTGCTCGGGGTGCGGATCGCTGGTACGCGGCGCCCGATAGATCGCCTGAAGCCCCATCAGGCTCATCAGCCGCCCGGCCCGGCGGCGCCCGATACGCACGCCCTCGCGGCGCAGGTGAAGTGCCATCCGACGGGCGCCGTAAAACGGATACTTCAGGAAGAGCTCGTCGATCCGCCGCATCAGTGCGAGCGTCTCGGCGCTCTCCCCCGTCGGCTCGTAGTAGAGCGAGGAACGTCCGACCGACAGCAGGCGGCATTGCCGGCTCAGGCTCAACGCCGGGTGGTCGCGCACAACCATCGCGCGCCGCTCCGCCCGGCTCATCGACCGGACCCGCGCGATAAAAAATCCCGCTCCACGATCAACTCCCCGATCTTGGCGTGAAGATCGCGGACCTCGCTCTCATGGTCTCGGACCCGCCGCTCGGCGCCCTTCGAGAACACCTCGACCCAGACCCTCGATCGCCTGGCGCTTCCAGGCGCCCACCTGATTCGGATGGACCTGGTGCTGCGAGGCGATCTCCTGCAGCGTCCGCTCGCCCCGAAGCGCCTCCAGCGCCACCTTCGTCTTCAGCTCCCCTGAAAATCTCCGTCGCTTGCTGCTCATCTGTATTCCTCCGTCAGACAGTGGAATACACCTTAACGACCTGTCCGAATTTCCGGGGCCACCTCAGTAGGCGAGGTCGGGCCGCTCCGGCAGCTCGCCGGCGAACGGTGCCGCGGGGTCGAGGGTCATGACCATCGTGCCGGCGGCGAGGCGCCTCTCGATGGCGTGGGAGATGCGGCCGATCAGGGTGTCGGGCACGGCGAGAACGACGACATCGGCACCCGTGAGCGCCGTGTTCTCGTCCACGCAGTCGATGCCAAGCTCGCTGCCGAGCCGCGCGCGGCCGGTCTCCGCCACCTCGACATGGCGCACGGTGAACGGTGATCCCCGTCGGTTGGCGGACAGCCGGAACCCCATCTTGCCCCCTGCCCCCAGCAACGCGATCGTCGTCATGTTCTCCTCCCTGTGCTTCAAGCTTCAGGCGGCACCGCGACGCACCGCACCGAAATAGTCGGGGCCGCCGACCTGACCGCGCTTGAGCGCGATCTCCAAGCCGTCGAGCGCCGCATCCGGCGCCATGGCGCGGCACAGCGGCGAGCCCGGCGCGATCGGCGTCAACATGGTCACGGCGTCCAGACCCAGCGCATTGCAGCCGTAACCGGCTGTGTCGCCGCCGGCGATCACGGCGCGCCGCGTCTCCGTTTCGATCAACAGGTCGCGCAGCAACCGGCCGAGCGCCGTGCCGACGCGGGCGCCGCCGGTTCCCCTGTCGATGGCGAGCGCAGCCAGCGCGCCCTCGAAGCCGGCGACGGCGGGGTCCTCGGGGCCCATCGCCGTGTAGGCGACGACGCCGCGGCCCTCGCTCATGTGCGCCCGCGCCGCCACGAGCGCGTGCGCGTGTTCGGCGCCCGCCGTTTTCCGGCACGGCAAGCCGGCCCGGGTCGAGCCGCACGCCGCCGAAGCCGTTGGCCAGCGCCCACTCGATCTGTCGTGCCGTGACCGGCGAGCAGCTGCCCGAGACGACGGCGACCCGATCGGCCGGCGGGGCCGGCGGCAGCGGCTCGGGCTCCGGCAGCAACCCGGCCGACCGCCAGTGGGCGACGAGCGCGTACTCGACGCCGGAGGAGCCGGCGATGAACTGCGGCGCCGCCGCGTGGCGCCAGATCTGGCGCCCGACCTCGGCCAGCGACGCCTCGTCGAGCACGTCGAACACGACCACGTCCGGCCGCGCCGCCAGCGCCGCGGCGACGCGCGCGTCGACGTCCGCCGCCGCGAGCTCGAGGATATCGACCAGGGCGATGGTCTTGCCGGTCTGCCGGACCAGGTGGCGGCGCAGGTCGGCCTCGGTCATCGGCGTCACCGGATGGTGCGCCATGGTGGGATGCCGATCGAGCCGATGGGTGGCGCCGTCGACGGTCGCGAACAGGTTGCCGAACACGGAATAGCGGCGCAGCGCCGGCGCGCCGACGGCCAGCGGTACGATCGGCGAGCCGAGCCGCCGGTGGCACGGCCAGGAACAGAAGCGTCGGCAGACCGTTGAGGGTCAGTGCCTCCATGACGTCCGTCGAGCCCGTGAAATCGTCGCCGTAGTAGGCGAGCACGAGGCCCCCGGGCAGCGGCGCGGGGAGCGGCCGCGCCGTCATGCCGCAAAGGCCGCCAGCGCCTGGCGCAACTCCGCATGGTCGCGCGCGTAGTCCGCGGCCGGCACGCCGGCGACCGCGGCGTCCCACGCCTGACGGATGCTCGCGACGCCCGCGGCGACACCGCCGGGATGGGCCATGATGCCGCCGCCGCAGGCATAGATCAGGTCCACCGAGCCGAGGGCGGCGTAGGTATCGGCCGCCTGGCCGGCCCACTGACCCGACGAGGACACCGGCATCGCCTCGTCGCCCCGGCCATCTAACCCCGCGCCGTCGAACCCCGGGTCGTCGAACCCGGGGCCCTCGAACAACGGCGTCAGGCAGGCCCGCGCCGACGCGATGACCGACGCGTCGTCCTCGCAGAACTTGTTGCGCAGGCCGTTGACGTGCATGTGGTCGGCCCCGGCAAGCCGCCACAGCTTCTGCCAGGCGACGTAGTCGACGCCGAGCGCCGGGTGGCGGGAGAACGCACCCCAGCCGTTGCGGTGGCCGTGGATCGGCAGCTGGCTGTGCCGGCGGAACGCGCTGAACGCAACGAGCCCGCAGCTGTGCAGGCTGACCATCACGCAGCTGCCGCCGGCCGCGCACACGGTGTCGTGGTGGCGCCGCATGGCATCCAACTCGTCGGTGACGTTGAAGGCGTACATCACCTTCTTGCCCGTCGCCTCGGCATGCTCGTCGATCACCGCCATCACGGCGCCAACACGCGCATCGAACGGGTTGTGCGGCCCGTTCGCCTGCAGCTCATCGTCCTTGATGAAGTCGATGCCGCCGGCACACAGCGCCCGCACGAGGTCGGCCGTCGCCGCCGGCGTCAGGCCGACACTGGGCTTGACGATCGTGCCGATCAGCGGCCGGTCGTGGACGTCGGCGACGCGCCGTGTCCCGGCAATGCCGAACTGCGGGCCCGGATAAGCCTCGGCGAAGGCCGGCGGCAGCACCACATCGACGAGACGCAGGCCCGAGAAACTGGCGCAGCTCGAACAGGTTGCCGGCGACTGTCGCAACGAGATTGGGCAGCGAGGCACCCATGTTCGCGAGCGGCCATGACAGCACGACCTCGGCGCGCCGATAGATCGGCGCGCCCTGTCCCGGCGGCTCGCCGGCCCCCCGGCAGCGACGGGCCGTCGGCGGGCGCAAGCTCGGTGATGCGCTCGACCGCCGCGGCGTGGGCGGCGCGCAGGCTTTCGGTTTCACCCGGCAGACGCACGAAACGTGCCCGTCGATTGCTCGCCAGCCATCGTCGCCGCGGCGTCCTCGAGCGCAAACGCGGTCTCGATGCGGTAGGTGGCGAAGATCCGGTCGCTCACTGGCACCCCGTCCCGCTGCCGCGCCCTATCTGGCGGTCGGGTCATGGCCGCCTCAGCGCGCCGACCGCGCCGCCGCGCCGGCCGCGCGCTCGAACGTCCGGTACTGGGCGTTGATGCGGGTGATGTGGCCGGTCATCGCCTTGGCCGCGCCATTGACGTCGCGGGCGGCGATGCACTCGTAAATCTCGGTGTGCTCGGCGATCGTCAGGTGCTCGGCGCCGGGCAGGCGCACGAGCTCGACATAATACTGGCCGAGCCACTCGAAGGTCGCCTGGCTGATGGCGATGTAGATCGGGTTGCCGCTGACCACGGCGATGGCGCGGTGGAAGGCCATGTCCTTCTCGAGGAACCGGGCCGGGCCCTCGATCGCCTCACGGTGCGCGTCGAGCGCCCGCTTCACCGTGTCGAGTTCGGCCTCGGTGCGGTTGGCGGCGGCGATGCGGACCATGCCGACTTCGAAGAACAGCCGCGCCTCAGTCAGGTGCGCCAGCGCATCCGGCGACGCCGCCAGCATGTGGCGGGCGGCGTCGGCGACCTGATCGATGACGCCCTGCGCCGTCGGCCGCAGCACGCGGGCGCGCTCGCCATGGGAGATCGCGATCATGCCCATGCGCTCCAGCGTCAGCATGGCCTCGCGGATCGCCGGCCGGCCGACCTGGAACAGCTCCATCAGCTGCCGCTCCGACGGCAGTTGCTCGCCGGGGCCGTACTTGCCGCTGAGGATGCGCTCGCGCAGGCGGTCGACGACCTCGTGATAGAGCTTGCGCCGCGGGATCGGCTCGCTCCGCATGGTGGTCATGGCCCGGCCGGCTCCGGCACAACCGCCTCGCCCGAGGCGGCGGACGCATAGGCCGCCTCGACCAGCGCCACGGTCCGCAGGTTGTCATGGCCCGAGGTCGCCGGCGCCGTGCCGGTGTGCAGGCAGTCGACCCAGTGCTGCTGGATGTGCACGACGCTTTCCTGCGCCAGGTGCCA
>CBDHDN010000071.1:0-118079 GCA_965261585.1 Alphaproteobacteria bacterium | reverse complement strand
TAGCCAGCTGGCGACCGAGTCCGGCGAGCGCGTCCGGCTCGGCCGCCGATTGCAAGCCGACGAGGACGCCGATCTTGCCAAGGCCGGTCACGATCTGATTGTGCACATAACCGACGACGACGCCGTTCGGGACCGCCAAGTCGGCAGCGCGGCGGAGCTGAATGTTCTCGCCAATCGTCGCGATAAGCTGCGTCGCCTCCTCGTTGACTGTCCGGCCGGTCCCGGGATAGGCCGCGTCACCCAGCACTTCGCAATCGCCCTCCAGGGCGAGCTCGGTCGCCGTCCGTGCGAACGCCTGAAAGAGCTCATTGCGGGCCACGAAATCGGTCTCGGAGTTGACCTCGACGATGGCGCCGCGCGGTCCGTCCGTCAGCACGCCCACCAGGCCCTCGGTGGCGGCGCGGCCGGTCTTCTTAGCGGCCGCGGCCAGCCCCTTCTTTCGCAGCCAGTCGACGGCGGCCTCGCTGTCCCCGGCGGTCTCGCTCAGGGCACGCTTGCAGTCCATCATGCCCGCGCCCGTTTTTTTGCGCAGATCCTTGACCAACGTGGCGGTCACCTCAGCCATTGCTCTGACTTCCTCTGAAGGTCGAAATGCAAGCGATTGATATCACTTGTTTTTTTAGCCGGTCAATTCGGCCGCCGCGGCGGCCCGCGCGGTCTCCTCCAGCTCCGGCTCGGCGACGCCATCGCCCACGGTATCCGCCGGCACAGCGGCTTCCGGCTCTGGCTCGGCCGGGGTCTCTGGCTTCGCCGGGGCCTCCGGCTTCGCCGGTGTCGCCTCCTCGGTCGCCGCACTCTCGTGCGCGGGCGCCTCCGCCGGCACTGCGGCGACTGCCGGCGGCTCTGCGGCCACTGCCGGCGGCGCTGCGGCCTCGCCCGCGTCCGCGCCGGCGGCGGCCAACTCCCGCTGCAGGCCGTCGATGACGGCGCCGGCGAACAGGTCGCAATAGAGCTGGATCGCCCGCATGGCATCGTCGTTGCCGGGGACCGGGTGGTCGATGGTCGCAGGATCGGAATTGCTGTCGATAATGCCGACGACGGGTATCTTCAGCTTGCGGGCTTCATGCACCGCAATGTCTTCCTTGTTCGTGTCGATGACGACCAGGATGTCCGGCCGACCGCCCATCTCCTTGATGCCGCCGAGCGCGCGCTCCAGCTTGTCCCGGCGGCGCGTCAGGTGGAGCAGCTCCTTCTTGGTCAGGCCGGTCCGCTCCTCATCATTCCCCAGCTGTTCCTCGAGCTCGCGCAGCGTGCGGATCGACTGGGAGATCGTCTTCCAGTTGGTCAGCATGCCGCCGAGCCAACGGTGGTTGACGTAGTACTGGCCGCAGCGTGTCGCGCCGTCGGCGAGAATATCGCTCGCCGCGCGTTTCGTGCCGACAAACAGCACGCGGCCGCCGCCGGCGACGACGTCGCGCACGGCGTTCAGCGCGGCGTACAGCATCGGCACGGTTTGCTGCAGGTCGATGATGTGGATGCCGTTGCGAATGCCGAAGATGTACTGACCCATCTTCGGGTTCCAGCGCCGCGTGTGATGACCGAAATGGACGCCAGCTTCCAATAGCTGACGCATCGTGAACGTAGGGACCGCCATGGTCGCTCCTTTGTCCGGTTCAGCCGCCGCGGGTTTGTGGTCCACCTGCCGTGGACACCGGAATAGATCCTCGGGATGTCTCCCCGTCGAACCGTGTACCCGCGTGTGAATTTGGCGCCACGTCGGCGCCGCACAGGTGATACCGCCCAGTGCCGCCCGGCGCAAGGCGAATATCGACCCGCGGGCGGCGCGTCGGGCCCATTGCGCTTGCGGGCATCGACGCTACTGTGGCGGGTGTCACAGAAGAGATATCGGCGATGGCGGCTGCAGACAACAAAGCGATCCTCGCGCGGTTTATCGATGAGGCGTGGAACAACGGCAACCTCGACGTCGTCGACGAGCTGGTGGCGCCCCGGTATGTCATCCACCACGACCCCGGCGACCCGTGGGACTCCAGGACCCTTGATCCAGCGGCCTTCAAGCAACGGCTGGTGGAGTCGCGGGCGCCCTGCCCGGACCTGTGCTTCACGGTCGGGGAAATCGTGGCCGAAGACGACCGGGTTGCCGTGACCTGGCGCCTGTGCGGCACGCAGAGCGGCGACCTTCCCGGCTTTCCGACCTCCGGAAAAAAGGTCGATCTGTCCGGAATGACGATCTACTACTTCACCGACGGCAAGATCTCCGGCCATTGGCAGGAGAAGGATCGACTGGCACTCTTGGGGCAGCTCGGCGCTCCACTAGAGTAGCAATACAGCACAGACGCGCGGCCGTCGCTGGCCGAAACGTGGCGCATGAAGCCAGGCAAACAAGCGAACCAACCCGAGGTCTGCCTACCCGCCCCGCTGGCGCGCGATAGGTTCGACCTTTTGCGCGACGGCATCAGCGATGACCCCAAGACAAGCGTCCTCATCAACGCCGCCAGGGATTTCGCATATCTGACACCCCAGCCCGTGGTCGATTATACGCACTACCAGCCCAGATGGCGGTGTAGCGCACCCGGTTCCTTGGACACAAGTTTGTCTCACGCGGCGGGCCTGATTGAGATCGCGGCGTGCCACGCCTGACGAGCTTGAGCGGGGCTCAGGTAGCCGTTCTTTTCGACGATCCACTGGGCATTGTAGAGTTCGACGAAGTCGCGGACGGCGTCCCGCAGCTCCGCGATGTTGCGGTAGATGCGACCATGGATGATCTGTTCCTTTAGCGTGCGATTGAACCGCTCGGCGACGCCGTTGGTCTGGGGCTCGGCGACGAAGGCGTAGGACGGCTGGATGCCCCAGAACTTGATCTGGTTGGTGAAGTGGTCCGACAGATACTGGGAGCCGTGATCCATCCGCAAGGCCAGCCCCCGAGCCGCGCCGGCCGCGGTCGAGCCATACAGCCCGGCAAGCCCCATGGAGATCGGCTGCAGGGCGGCGAAGCGGTCGCCGCGCTTGCAGACATGCCAGCCGACACACTCGGCGTTCCAATGCTCGACGGCGGTGAAGATCCAGCCCCAGCCGTCGTCCACCGTGAACACCCGAACGCCATCGGTGCCCCACATGAGGTTCGGGGCATGAGTGATGATCTCACCGTCATGGGGATTGCCGCCACGGCGGCGGCAGCGATGGGGCGAGAGCAGATTGTTCTCGCGCATCAGGCGGAGCACCCGCTTGCGGGCAACCCGGATGTCGCGACAGACCCGAAGCCGAGCCCAGACCTTGCGGTAGCCCTCGCCCTCCCAGGGCGATGCCTCCAGGTCGGCTTCGATCGCCACCAGCAGCGCCTGGTCCGAGATCGCGGGCTTCGGTCCCCGACGCTTTGCCGGCGGCTGCTCGGCGTGCTGGCCGGAGGTCATGGCGTAGAACGAGGAGCGGGCCATGCCCCAGGCGGCGCAGACCCGCCGCAGGCCGTAGGCCAGACCCGTGCCGGGCGAGGTGGCGGCACTCATCGCCGCGACCTCCGCCGCCCCAAAGGGCCGAAGGTCTCCGTCTTGGCCTCCAGCAGTTCCACCTGCATGGTCAACTCTCCGATCCGCTTCATGGCGCTATCCAGTTCCGCCTGCACCGGATCGCCCTTGCGTTGCTTGAGCGAGGCGTCGATCCCGCCGATCGCTTTCTCACGCCACTGCTCGAGCCGGAAGATCTCTACGCCCAACTGGCGCGACAGAAGTTGCACCGGCTCGTCACGCAAAAGCCGCAGAACGACCTCACGCTTGCGCGCCACCGTCCATCGCTGGCCAAGTCCCAGCGGGCCTGCCGGCAAAGCCTGGCCTGGGGAAAACGTGGACGAGCCAAGCTCGCCCGCATTTACCACAGGCCCATCAACAGCAACTTTCTTCTCAAAATTATCGGTCATGTTCCGGTCCTCCTTGGACACTTCGATTAAGCCAATTCTGTGTCCAAGGAAATCGGGTCCGACTCAAGCCCAGATGGCGGAAGCTCGGCCTGCCAGCCCAGAGCCGCAAGGACGAAGTACTACGACGACGGGCCGCCAAGATCGCTCCGCACCTGGCGGGCGCGTCAACTCTGCTCGAGATCGGCGCCGGCGATGCCTCGTTTCTGGACCTCATACGCCAACTCCATCCCGGTCTTCGGCTCAGTTGCTGCGAACCCGATCAGAATACGCGGCCGCAACGGGATGAGAGGGCGTGGCTGGACCAATACGACGACTGGAACGAGGTGTCGGACCGCGGCATCGCCTTCGCCGTCGTCGCCCTGTTTCACGTGTTCGAGCACTTCGCCGATCCGGCGGCCTTCCTCGGGAACTGCCGAGGCTGGCTGAACGTCGGTGGTCACGTGATCGTCGAGGTTCCCAGCCTGACGGACCCGCTGTTGTCGCTGTACGTGGTACCGGCCTACGAAGCGTTCTACTTCCAGAAGCAGCACCCGTTCGTCTATTCGGGGGCGTCCGTCGGTCGCGTGCTCGAAAACGCGGGATGGCGCGTCACCGCCACGGTACCGTTCCAGCGATATGGGCTGTCCAACCATCTGAACTGGCTACAGGCGGGCGAGCCGGGCGGCGACGAGCGGTTCGCCGCCATATTCGCCGGGGCCGAAGATGCGTATCGAGAACAACTGGAACAAGCGGGATATTCGGATAGTGTCATCGTCGTGGGAACGCCCGCATGAGCGCGCAACGCTCTCAAGCCTCCTGGACCTCGACGATGCCGGGGATGGCGCGGATCGCGGCGCGCAGCCGCGGTGTGCAGTGATAGGCCCCGGCGAGGGCGATCTCGATCTCCTGCTCCTGCTCCGGCTGCGACACGATGAGGTGAATCTGGCCGCGGTGAGAGTTGCCGTTGGCCGCGGCGCCGTCGATCAGCTCGCGCAGCGGGTCGAGCGGCGACGGCTCGCGCAGCCAGATCTTGAGGCCAACGTTGGCGACCGCGTTCTCCAGCAGCTCGACCGACTGGGCGGTCAGCCGCACCTGCTCGTCCTCGAGCCGGGCGTTGGCACGTATGAGCAGCGGCGCATCGCCGTTGAGCAGCTCGCGCGTCGCAGCCAATACCTCGGAAAACAGGATCATCTCGAACACGCCATTGACGTCCGAGAGCTGGACGAAGGCAAAGCGGCTGCCCCGTTGTGACGTGCGCTCCTGCTTGCCGACGATGACACCGGCCAGCTTGACGGAGGCGGCGCCACCCTGACTGGCGACCGACGCCGCCAGGGCCGCCGAAGACACGACACCCAACCGGTCGAGCGCCGTCGCGTAGCCGTCCAGTGGGTGAGCCGAAAGATAGAAGCCGATCGCCTCGAGCTCGCGCTGCAGGCGTTCCGGCTGGTCCCATGGATCGACCGCCGGCAGACGCGGTCTTTGCTCGGCACCACCGGCGCCGCCGCCGAACAGGCTTCTCTGGCCTGTCGCCCGCTCCGACTGAACGGCCTGCGCGTGGGCCAACAGGGTGTCAATGGCGTGAAAGACCTCGGTCCGATTCGAATTGAGCGTGTCCAGAGCGCCGGCCGCGACGAGTTGCTCCAGCTGGCGCTTGTTCACGACCTGGGGGTCCATGCGCTCGGCAAGCTCGAACAGATCGGCGAACGGGCCGTTGGCCGTGCGCTCGCTGGCCAGCGCCTCCATGGCGGCCCGGCCAACGCCCTTGATGGCCGCCAAGGCATAGCGGATGCCGTGGCCGGGCGCTCCGTCTTCGCCGGCGACTTTCTCGACCGCGAAGTCGGCCTCGGAGCGGTTTACGTCGGGCGGCAGCAAGGCAACGCCGAGCCGGTCGAGCTCACGCCGGAACAGCGCCAGTCGGTCCGTGTTGCCGGCCTCGTAGGTCATCGACGCCGTGAGGAATTCGACGGGGTAATTGGCCTTCAGGTAGGCCGTGCGATAGGCGACCAGGGCATAGGCGGCGGCGTGCGACTTGTTAAATCCGTAGCCCGCGAACTTCTCGATCTGAACGAAGATATGCTCGGCCGTCGTGCCATAGACGCCGCGTGCGACCGCGCCGTCGATGAACGTCTTGCGCTGGGCCTCCATCTCGGAGCGGATCTTCTTGCCCATGGCGCGGCGCAGCAAATCGGCTCCGCCCAGGGTGTAGCCCGACAGCTCGCGGGCCATCTCCATGACCTGTTCCTGATAGATCGGAATGCTGTAGGTCTCGCGCAGCACCGGCTCCAAGGAGGGATGCCAGTCTTCGATCGGCTCCTCGCCATGCTTGCGCTTGATGTAGCTCGGGATGTTGTCCATCGGGCCCGGCCGATAGAGCGCGACGACGGCAATGATGTCCTCGAAACGGTCGGGCTTCAGCTTGCGCAAGACATCGCGCATGCCGGTCGATTCACATTGGAAAACCCCCATTGTGTCGGCGCGGGCGAACACCGCGAAGGTCGCGGGATCGTCGAGCGGCAGGGTATCGATATCGATGGGGATGTCGCGGCGGCGCAGCAACTCGACTGTCCTGGTGATGACGGTCAGCGTCTTCAGGCCAAGGAAGTCGAACTTCACCAGCCCCGCCTGCTCGACGTATTTCATGTTGAATTGGGTCACCAAAACGTCGGACCGCGGATCGCGATAAAGCGGGATGAGTTCGACCAGCGGCCGGTCGCCGATGACGACGCCGGCGGCGTGGGTCGAAGAGTTGCGGTAGAGCCCCTCCAGCTTGAGGGCGATGTCCAGCAGGTGGGCAATCGCCTCGTCCTCGTCACGCGCCTCCTGTAGCTGTGGTTCGCGCTCGATGGCCTGCGCCAGGCTCACGGGGTTCGCCGGGTTGTAGGGCACCAGCTTGCTGATCCGATCGACACGGCTGTAGGGCAGCTCGAGAACGCGGCCGACGTCCTTCAGGACGGCGCGGGCCTGGAGCTTGCCGAACGTGATGATCTGGGCGACCCGGTCTTGACCGTACTTGTCCTGCACGTAATGAATAACCTCGTCGCGGCGCTCCTGGCAGAAGTCCATGTCGAAGTCGGGCATCGACACGCGTTCGGGATTGAGGAAGCGTTCGAACAGCAGGCCATGGCGCAGCGGATCCAGGTCGGTGATGGTCAGCGACCAGGCGACCATGGAGGCGGCCCCGGAGCCTCGCACGCCGACTGGAATGCCCCGGCGACGCGCCCACTGAATGATGTCCGCAACGATGAGGAAATAGCCGGCAAAGCCGACCTCCTCGATAACATCCAGCTCGTAGTGCAGGCGGTCGTGGTAGTGCTTGGCCGCGGCGCCGTCGCCGGGATCGGGCAACGCCATGGCGACGCGCGCTGCCAGCCCGGCCTCGGCCTGTGCGCGTAGGTCATCGACCTCGCTACGACCGCTGGCGGTCTCGAAAGTCGGCAGGATCGGCTTGCGCGGCACCGGCATATAGGCGCAGCGCTTGGCGACGACGGCGGTGTTGGCGACCACCTCCGGCAGATCGTCGAACAGCGCCGACATCTCCTCGGCGCTCTTGAAGCGGTGTTCCGCGGTGACGCGCCGGCGATCGGACTGGGCGACGTAGGCGCTGTCGGCGACGCAAAGCAGCGCGTCGTGCGCCTCGAACATGTCGGCGTCGGCGAAAAACGCCTCGTTCGTTGCTACCAGCGGCAGATCGTGGCGGTAGGCCAAGTCGACGAGGCCGGGCTCGATCAGCTGCTCGACCGGCAGCCCATGGCGCTGCAACTCGACATACAAGCGGTCGCCGAAGCGGGCCCGCAAGTCGGTAAGCGCGATCGCAGCCGCCGCGGCCTGACCGTCGGCCAACAGCTTGCCGACCGCCCCGGCGGCGCCACCGGTCAGTGCGATCAGACCATCGTTCAGCCCGTCCAGGTCGGCCAGGGACAGCTGTGGCCCGTCGGCCGGATCGCTGTCCAGATACGCCCTGCTGCTCAGGCGCAGCAGGTTATTGTAGCCGGCCTCGCTCTGGGCCAGGACGATGAGCTGGTCCGGCACCGCAAGGTTGCCGTTGAGCCCCCTGCCGACGCTGCCCGGCAGATGGTCGGGGCGACGCACCGCCAACTGGCAGCCGACGATCGGCTGGACCCCGGCCGCCGCTGCCGCCATGGCGAACTCGAGAGCCCCGAACATATTGCCGGTGTCGGTGATCGCGACCGCCGGCATGGCATGGCGCCGGCACAACTCGACCAGCTCACCGACGCGAATGGCGCCTTCCGACAACGAGTAGGCCGAGTGAACGCGCAGGTGTACGAACGGTGCGTGGGTCATTTTTTTCGCGGTTGCCTGAGCGCCATCATAGTCGGACGTCACGAGTCCCGTCTGTGGACAAGGATCGAAATGCAACGCTTCGGGTGAACCGCATATGTGTCTCGACAGGTCGAATGCGGTTTGACTAAACGCATCATTTTTGGTGCGTTATATGAAGAAACTGAAGGCGGCCTTCTTCAGAACCGACGCCGGCACAGAGCCCGTCCGTGCATGGCTGCTGAGCCTCTCCAAGAAGGATCGGCAGGCCATCGGGAGACATTATGACGGTGGAGTTTGGATGGCCGATTGGCATGCCGGTGTGCCGCCCAATGGGCAATGGGCTGTATGGAGTGCGATCGGCACTGCCGGGCAACCGCATTGCGCGTGTCCTTTTCTGTATCGCTGACAACCAGATGATCCTGCTCCATGGGTTCATCAAGAAATCTCCGAAGGCCCCGAAACAGGAATTGGATTTGGCGCGGGTACGACAGCGAACGGTGAAGCGATGAGCAAGAAGCACATTGGCGCCAGCTTTGATGACTTCCTGGCGGAAGAGGGCTTGCTGGGCGAGGCCACGGCGGCCGCCGTTAAGCGCGTCCTCGCCTGGCAGGTCGCCCAAGCCATGCGGTCCCGCGGACTGTCAAAGACCAAGATGGCCCAGATCATGAAGACCAGCAGGCCCGCACTCGACCGACTGCTCGACCCCGGTAACACCTCGGTGACCCTGCAAACGATGGACCGGGCCGCCGCAGCGGTGGGAAAGCGCCTAAGGGTCGAACTGGAAGACGCCGTCTAGAAACGGGCGCCGGATGGCCACCGGCCTAAAGCTGCGTCGGGACGATCTTGCCCTCGTGCATGGCCAGGGCGCGGTCCATGGTCCGGGCAAGCTCCATGTTGTGGGTCGCAATCAGTGCGGCGAGGCCGGTCTCGCGCACGGCCGCGCGCAGCTGGCCGAACACATCCTCGGCCGTCTGGGGGTCGAGGTTGCCGGTCGGCTCGTCGGCGATCAGCACCTGGGGCGCGTTCGCCAGCGCGCGGGCGATGGCGACGCGCTGCTGCTCGCCGCCGCTCAGACGAGCCGGCCGATGGGTCAGCCGCTGTCCCAGGCCGACCTGCTCCAGCAACTCGGCCGCGTGCAATCGCGCCTTGCGGCGACTGCGCCCGGCGATCATCTGCGGCAACATGACGTTTTCGAGCGCGTTGAACTCGGGCAGCAGATGGTGGAACTGGTAGATGAAGCCAAGCCCGGTGCGGCGCAGACGCGTGCGCTCGGCCTCCGAGAGCCGCGAGCACAAGGCCGTGCCGATGCGCACCTCGCCACCATCCGGCCGCTCGAGCAACCCGGCGATGTGAAGCAGCGTCGATTTGCCGGCGCCCGACGGCCCGACCAGCGCGACAACCTCGCCCGCGCTGACATTGAGTGTAGCTTCGCGCAACACGTGCAGTGGCTGGCCGGCCTGCACGAAGGTGCGGATGATACCGCTGAGCTCCAGGCCGGCGCCGCCCGTCGCCGCCTCACTCATAGCGCAGCGCTTCCACCGGATCGAGCCGCGCCGCCCGCCAGCTCGGATACAGCGTCGCCAGGAGGGACAGCCCTATGGCCATGGCGATCACCATGACCACCTCGCCCGGATCGACCTCGGCCGGCAGCTGACTGAGAAAGTAGATCTCGGCCGAGAACAGCTCGGTGCCGGTCAGGCTCTGCAGGATCTGCCGGATGCTTTCTATATTGTTGGCGAACAGCAAGCCGA
Organism: Alphaproteobacteria bacterium; assembly: GCA_965261585.1. Taxonomy (GTDB): domain Bacteria; phylum Pseudomonadota; class Alphaproteobacteria; order UBA6615; family UBA6615; genus CBDHDN01. The sequence continues at coordinate 108,200 of CBDHDN010000071.1, read as the reverse complement.
GGATCGTGCCCAACAGCGTGCCGATGATGCCGATGCTGGCGCCGGCAATGAAAAAGATGCGCATGACCATGCCGCGCGAGGCGCCCATGGTCCGCAGGATGGCGATATCGCCGCCCTTGTCCTTCACCAGCATGATCAGGCTGGAGATGATGTTGAACGCGGCGACCAGGATGATCAGCGTCAGGATCAGGAACATGACGTTCCGCTCGACCTGCAGCGCCGTGAACAGGCTCGAGTTGGCCTGCTGCCAGTCGAACACCCGGCCGCCCTGGCCGACCACCGGCGTCAGCGCGCGGCGGTAGGCGGCGGCCCGGTCGGCGTCGTCGACCATGACCTCCAGCTGGGTAACCGCGCCGTCGAGGTCGAAATAGATCTGCGCAGCCTCCAGCGGCATGTAGATGAAGCTGTTGTCGAACTCGAACATGCCGACCTGGAACGTCCCGACGACGGTGTAGGCGCGGGCGCGCGGCACGGTGCCGAACACCGTCACGGTGCCCTGCGGCGAGATCAGCGTGACCTTGTCGCCGGCGACGACACCGAGCCGGCGCGCCAGCCGCGCCCCCACGAACACCGCGTCACGGCCCTCGAACCGGTCCAGCGAGCCCGACTGGACGTTGTCGGCGACGATGGGCCGGGCCTGCAGGTCGGCCGGACGCACACCGCGGACCAGCGCGCCCGCCGCGGCGCCGTTGTTCGTCGCCATCACCTGGCCCTCGATCAGCGGCGCGACGGAGACGATGCCGCCGACCTGGGCGACCTCGGCCAGCATGGCTTCGTAGTCAACGAGCGGACCCTGGGCGGCCGTCACGGTCATGTGGCCGTTGAGACCGAGGACGCGGCCCAGCAACTCGGAGCGAAAGCCGTTCATCACGGACAGGACGATGATCAGCGTCGCCACGCCAAGCGCGATGCCGAGCAACGAGAAGCCGGCAATGACGGAAATGAAGCTCTCCTGCCGCCGCGCCCGCATGTAGCGGGCGGCCACCATCCACTCGGCCGTTGAAAAGATCACGGCGCCAGCTCTCCCTTTCGCCCGGATCGACATCGACGGGGTTCGCCAGCGAACGTGGGGATGTTAGCGCCGGCTTGCAATCCAATCCTTGATGGCGGCAAGCGAGAGCTCCTGGCGCTCGCCCGTGGCGCGGGCCTTCAGCTCGACCCGATCCTGGGCCAGACCGCGCGGGCCGACCGTGACCTGCCAGGGCAGACCGATCAGATCCATGTCGGCGAACTTGGCGCCGGCGCGCTCGCCACGATCGTCATAAAGCATGTCGACGCCGGCCTCTCGCATCAACGCATAGAGCGCATCGCAGGCCTTGTCACAGGCCGCATCGCCGCTCTTGAGGTTGATCAGGCCGACGGTGAAGGGCGCCACCGGTTCCGGCCAAATGATGCCGTTGTCGTCGTGGCAGGCCTCGATAATGGCACCGACAAGGCGCGACACTCCAATGCCATAGCTGCCCATCTCGACGGCGACACGCTCGCCATCCGGGCCCTGGACGACCGCGCCCATGGGCTCGGAGTACTTCGTGCCGAAATAGAACACCTGGCCGACCTCGATGCCGCGGGCCTCGATCAGACGGTCCGGCGGCACCGGGCAGTTCGCCGGATCGTGCTTCTCGTCCGTGGCGGCGTAATAGCTGGTCCAGAGATCAATAAGCGGCTGCAGATCGGCGTCCAGGTCGACATCGGCATCGGGCGGCTCCAGATCCAGCAACGCTCTGTCGCAGTAGACCTGGCTCTCACCCGCGTCCGCCAGGATGATGAACTCGTGGCTCAAATCGCCGCCGATCGGCCCCGTGTCGGCCTGCATCGGGATCGACTGGAGCCCCATGCGGGCGAACGTGCGCAGATACGCAACGAACATCCGGTTGTAAGACCGTCGCGCAGCGGCGAAGTCCAGGTCGAACGAGTAGTTGTCCTTCATCAGGAACTCGCGGCCGCGCATGACGCCGAAGCGCGGGCGCACCTCGTCACGGAATTTCCATTGGATATGGTAGAGGTTGCGCGGCAAGTCGCGGTAGCTGTGCACCTCAGTCGCGAAGATGTCGGCGATCAGCTCCTCGTTCGTCGGGCCGTAGAGCATATCGCGGTCGTGCCGGTCGCGGATGCGCAACATCTCCTTGCCGTAGTCGTCATAGCGGCCCGACTTGCGCCACAGGTCGGCCGACTGGATCGTCGGCATCAGGATCTCCTGCGCACCGGCGGCATTCTGCTCCTCGCGCACGATCTGCTCTATCTTCTTCAGCACACGCAGGCCGAGCGGCAGCCAGGTGTAGATGCCGGCGGCCGACTGGCGCACCATGCCGGCGCGCAGCATCAGCCGGTGCGACGCGATCTGTGCGTCCGCCGGCGTCTCCTTCATGGTCGGCAGAAAATATCGCGAGCGCAGCATCCCCGGGTCCCACCGTCGTCGTTCGTGCCGCGGCACAGTTTCAGGCGGGCGCGAGAGTAGGCAAAGCGCGCCCGGCTGTCACCCCCGCGACCGTCGAGCACCGGGGCGGCTAGAGGCCCGAGAACGTCTGGCGACAGGCAATGGCAATCCGGCGTGCATCCTCGTCGATCAAGGGCTGGCCGTCGAACGTCAGCGCGCCGTCTTCGGCCACCTCGACCATGCCGATTCGGGCCGCGGCCGTAAACTGCGAGTCGCCGCCGGGTGGAATGCCCAAGCGGGCGTCGAGCTCGACGGTAATTGGCACGCCGAAGCTATCGGGAACACGGATCCGGGACGCGCCCGGCAAATCCGCCGGCGCGACCGGCTGTCCGCGCACGTCGGCGCCGAGACGGTATTCGGTGTCGGCGCGGGCCTCATGCGCAACGAGCTGCCGGCACACACCACGGGTGACGACGACCTCTTGCGCCACCACAACCATGGGCAATAATCCAAGGACCGCCACAAGCATCATATTGCGCATTGCTAGATGATACGAGGCCGCGCCTAATAAACGCGTAATTCAAGCGGTTGCGGCAGCATGGGTACGCGTGAATGAAACGCCCAACCCAGCACAACGATTGCCGCGACCGGCAATCCCATGAGGCTTGAACGGCCGGTCGACTTTACCTATCCTCGGCTCATTCAAAAAAAGGACCGCACGTACGCGCGGCCCAGGTTGGGAGGAAAAGCAAGAGATCGGTGTCGCGGTCATGAAGCACCGACATCTGATCAATATAACGTGAACGATTTCATAGCAAGGCTGAATCGAGGCCTTGCCGATTTTTCTGTCTAGTCGCCGAAGACTTTGTGGCTATTTGACGGCCTTTGTGGCCTTTACTTGCGCATTGTGGCACTTTTAGGGTCATCCCCATCACCATCCCGTCGCCGAGCGCCGCGCTGGCCGCGCACCGTCGCCGGCGATCAATCGCGCATCCACGGTGGCGCCAGTTTGGCGATCCTGGCAAAGACCGGACAGTCCTCGGCGTGAGCACCGGGCAGGTAGCCGAGGCTCATCAGGAACTCACCGGTGATTTCCCCGCCGGTGAAGACGAAGGTCTGTTTGAACAGCTTGACCCAGTCGGCCTTGGCGCGTGGGTGGTGCACGTCGAGCCAGGCGGCAAAGCCGCCATGGCTGGCGCGCAGCGCCAGCAGGCGCCGGGCGTTTTCGATCGCCGCGTTGACCTTGAGCCGGTTGCGGATAATGCCGGAGTCGGCGAGCAGCCGGGCCCGCTCGGCATCGCCATAGGCGGCGACCGTCTCGACGTCGAAACCGTCATAGGCGGCATCGAAGGCGGCGCGTTTTTTCAGAATTGTCAGCCAACTGAGGCCGGCCTGGCTGATCTCCAGGACAAGCCGCTCGAACAGCACGGCCTCGTCGCGCGCCGGGAAGCCATACTCGCTGTCATGGTAGGGCCCATGCCACTCGTGCCCTGGGGCCGGCCATGCAGTAACCGCTCACCGCCGCGCCTGTCAGACGCCGTCGAAGGTCAGACCGCGGAACGAGACGAGACCGGACTGGACGACCCAGAATGTAATGCCGAAGACGATGGCGGTGATCGCCGTCGTGACGCCGATCTTGGTCCACATCCGCGGGTTGACCGGCGCGCCGGGATCGTTGCCCGGCAGCGGCGCATCCTCGCGCTGGATGCCGAAGGGCAGCACCATGAACAGCACCAGCCACCAGATGATCAGGAACACAACAATCGCCGAGACGGGATTCATCGGCGGTCCGGTCAGGCCTGCTCGAGCTCGATCAGCGTGCCCGAGAAGTCCTTGGGGTGAAGGAACAGAACCGGCTTGCCGTGCGCGCCGGTGCGCGGCCGGCCATCGCCCAGGACACGAGCACCGCGCGAAGCCAACCGGTCGCGGGCCGCATAGATATCGTCGACCTCATAGCAGACATGGTGCAGGCCGCCGGCCGGGTTGCGGCCGAGAAAGCGGCTCACCGGCGATGCGTCGCCGAGCGGCTGCAGCAGCTCGATCTTGGTGTTCGCCAGTTCGACGAACACGGTCGTGACGCCGTGCGCCGGCATGTCGACCGGCTCCGAGCATGTGGCGCCCAAGGCCTCACTGTAGGTCAGCCGCGCCGCGGCCAGGTCCGGCACGACGATGGCGACATGATTCAAGCGTCCGATCACAGCAGCAAGGGCCCTCCGACGCGGCAATCCGCCCGGCTACACTATGCATTCGCATGGCCCGGCGAAACCAGTAACGCCCGCGCATTCTTCGGGGCGCGGCCTGACGTTACAATCGGACGAGGTGAACTTCGGTCGGTGGTCGTTTGCCGAGATGAGCCTTGACGGCGCGCCGGACGGCCCGGCGCGCGGCCTCGGTCAGGGCCGCGTCGTCGCGCCGTTTGGCGGGCGACAGGGCGACGATGTCGTCCATTGCGTCGTCGACGATGGTGTCGCGTAGAGCACGGTCCGCCGACCCGTCGCCGAGCAGCCCGGACGCCGACAGCTGAGTGTCGTCCAGCGGCACGCCGTCGCCATCGACGACCAGTGTCAGGACGACGCTGCCGTTCCACAGCATGCGCTGGCGGCTGCGTATGTCCTCCGATTGCACCGGCACGATCCGCGTGCCGTCGAGCGCCAGCCGGCCATGGGCAGCTTGGCCGACGACTTCGGCGCCGGAGGCGGACAGGCGCAGGATGTCGCCGTTGGCGATGACCGGCGTGTGGGGCACCTGGCACCCCGCAGCCAAATCGGCATGGCCCAACATGTGGCGCATCTCGCCGTGCACCGGGACAGCGATCCGTGGCCGCACCCATTGATACATGCGCACCAGCTCACCGCGCGCGGGATGCCCTGAGACGTGGACGAACGCGTCCTTCTCGGTGATCACCCGCACGCCCATGGCGGCGAGCTGGTTCTGCAAGCGGCCGATCGAGTTCTCGTTGCCGGGGATGATGCGTGAGGAGAAGACGACGGTGTCGTCCTGTTCGAGCACGATGTGGGGATGGTTGTCGCGAGCAATCCGCGACAGCGCCGCCCGCGGCTCGCCCTGGCTGCCGGTGCAGATGTAGAGCACCTTGTCCTTCGGCAGATAGCCGGCGTCATGCTCGCCGACGAAGGTGCCGACGCCGTCGAAATAGCCGGTCTCCCGCGCCGCATCGGTCAGGCGCCACAGGGACCGGCCGACCAGGGAGACGTGGCGGTCGTTGGCGGCGGCGACCTCGGCGATCGTGCGGACCCGCGCGATGTTGCTGGCAAAGCAGGTCACGGCGACCCGGTTGCCGAGCGTGCCGACGATTGTGCGCAGGCTGTCGCGCACCGCGGCCTCGGAGCCGGACTCGCCATCGACGAGGGCGTTCGTCGAATCACAGACCATCGCGAGCACACCCTCGTCGCCGAGCGCGCGCAACGCGGCAATGTCGGCGGTGTCACCCACGAGCGGCTCGGGATCGAGCTTCCAGTCCCCGGTATGCAAGACGGTGCCCACGGGCGTGCGCACGACGACCGCGCTGGGTTCGGGTATCGAATGGGTCAGCGTCACGAGCTCCAGCTCGAACGGCGCGATCGTAAAGCGCCCGGACATCGGGATCTCGGTGATGTCGACAGTGAAGTCCGCGTCGGCCAGCTTGCGGCGCAGTACCGCGGCAGTAAACGGCGTCGCATAGATCGGACATTGCAGGCGCGGCCACAGATAGGGCACGGCACCGATATGGTCCTCATGCGCGTGCGTCAGCACCAGGCCAACGAGATCGCGCCGGCGCTCCACAATGAACCGGGGGTCCGGCATGATGACGTCCAAGCCCGGCGTCTCGTCGTCGCCGAACGTAATGCCACAATCGATCATCAGCCACTTGCCGGCGTGGCCATACAGGTTGAGGTTCATGCCGATCTCGCCGGATCCGCCGAGCGGCAGGAACAGCAGATCGTCGGTGCCGGCTGCGGCTGCGTCCCGGTCGGTCATGCAGCCGTCGACCGGCGGTAGATCTCGACCAGCCCGCGCACCGTCACGTCGGCGTCGACAACGTCGATATCGTCGGTGGCGTCGACGAACAGCGGTGCCAGGCCGCCGGTCGCAATGACCCTCATGTGGGCGCCATACTCCTGCTGAATTCGGGCCACCATGCCCTCAATCATCGAGACGTAACCCCAGAAGATACCGGACTGCATTGCCGCCACGGTGCTGCTGCCGATGATCCGTTCGGGTTTGCGCACGGATACGCGTGGTAGCAGCGCCGCGGCCATGTGCAGTGCCTCACCCGACAAGTTGATGCCTGGTGCAATGACGCCGCCGCGGTAGTTGCCGGCGGCATCGACCACGTCGAACGTGGTAGCGGTGCCAAAGTCGACGACGATCAGGTCGCCGGGATGGCGACTATGGGCGCCGACGGCGTTGACCAGACGGTCGGCACCGGCATCCTCGGGCCGGTCCATTAGGTTCTTGAGACCGAGCCTGACGTTGGCGTCGCCGACGACCAGCGGGGTAATACCGAACTCATCCTCCGCGAGCCTGGTCAGTGCCTCCCGCGCATTGGGCACGACGGTCGCGATAATGACGCCATCAATGTCGGACCCATCCAAGCCGCTGCGCGCCATGAGGTGTGTCAGCCAGACGGAGTACTCATCGGCGGTCCGTCCGGGATCGGTCGACGCCCGCCAGTTGCCACGTTCGGTATCGCCGTCCATCACCGCGAAGACGGTGGTCGTGTTGCCGCAGTCGATTGCCAGCAGCATGGGCTAGACGGCCTCCACCGGGAACACTTCACCGGCCGTAATGGCACGCCGACCGCCGGGCTGGTCGAGCACCAGGGCGCCGGCGCCGTCGAGGTCGGCGAACACGCCGGCCAAGCGCTGCCCCGCGAGGCGGACCTGGACCGGCTGCCCCAACCCGGTTGCCGCCGCCAGCCAGGCCTGCCTGACCGGCGCGAAGCCCGCGCCGACCCAGCGCTCGCGCCAATCGCAAAGTGCGTCGGCGTAGGCGCTCAACAGCGCCTCGACGCCGAGTGTACAACCGGCCAGCGACAGACTCGTCGCTGCCGTGTCGCCGCCTGTCGGGCAGTGCTCGATATTGACACCGCTGCCGGCGACCAGCCATTCGAGGGTGCCCTCAGGACCGGCCGCACTCTCGAGCAGAATGCCGGCGAGCTTGCGGCCGTTCAGAAGCACATCGTTGGGCCACTTCAGCGACAGCCCCGGCAGGTCCGGCGCCAGCTCCAGGATCGCCGCGCGCAGGGCGACGGCAGCGACGAAGCCCAGCTGCATGGCTGTTGCCGCGGCGCAGGCCGGCCGCAGTATGGCGGACACGTAGAGATTGCCCGGCGGCGAATGCCAGCTGCGACCATGGCGGCCGCGCCCGGCCGTCTGCTCGCGCGCCCACACGAACGTCCCGTCGGCGGCGCCATCGGCCGCCAGCCGTTTCGCTTCTTCGTTCGTGCTGCCGATACTGTCGAGCGCAATCAGGCGGCAGCCCAGCGGCACTGCGGGGCTGGTACTCATGCCGTGAACAGCACAGCAGCGGCGCGGCCAGCCGTGTTCAGCACAGGCCCCAGAACGACGAAGAAGAACAGCGTGACGAGGCTCGTCCCGATCAGAATGACAGACATCTCACGGCCGACGGGCCGGTCGAAGGACTCCAGCGGCTCGTCGAAATACATGAGCTTGACGATGCGCAGATAGTAGAAGGCGGCGACGACGCTGGTCAGCAGGCCGACGACGGCGAGTATGAACAGCCCCGCCTCGACGGCCGCCAGGAAGACGTAGAGCTTGCCGAAGAAACCGCCCAACGGCGGGATCCCGGCCATCGAGAACATGAAGATGCCGAGCGCCAGGGCCATCGGCGGGTTGGTCTTGCTGAGCCCCGCCAAATCGTTGATGCCCTCGACCATGCGGCCGTCGCGGCGCATCGAGAGGATGCACGCGAACGCACCGACATTCATGAACAGATAGATGGTCAGATAGAGCAGCAGGCCCTGTATGCCGAGCTCGCTGCCGGCGACCAGGCCGACCAGGGCGTAACCCATGTGGCCGATCGAGCTGTAGGCCATCAGACGCTTGATATTCGTCTGATTGATCGCGGCCAGGGCACCGAGGATCATCGACGCCAGCGAAATCAGCCAGAGGATCTGTTGCCATTGCGCGACCAGGTCGCCGAACGGCCCGAGCATGACCCGCGCAAACAACGCCATGCCGGCAATCTTGGGGGCCACCGCGAAGAACGCGGTGACAGGCGTCGGCGCGCCTTCGTAGACGTCCGGGGTCCACATGTGAAACGGCACCGCCGAGACCTTGAAGGCAAGTGCCGCGACGATGAGGACAATGCCGACGATGATACCGATCGCCGGGTTGGCGCCGGGCGCCTCGATCAAGACTTGGGCCAACCGCTCGAAGTTTGTCGTCCCGGCAAAGCCATAGACCAGCGATGCGCCGTACAGCAGCAGGCCCGAGCTCAGCGCCCCCAGGACGAAGAACTTGAGGCCCGCTTCCGACGAGCGCAGCGAGTCGCGCCGATAGGCGGCGACGACAAACAGCGCCAGGCTCTGCAGCTCGAGGCCGAGATAAAGCGCAATCAGGTCGCTGGCGGACACCATCATCATCATGCCCAATGCCGCGAACAGGATCAGCACCGGGAACTCGAAGCGGGCAATGCCCTCGCGCGTGTTGTAGGCGACCGACATGACGATCGCCAACGCCGCGCCGAGCAAGATCAGCACCTTCGTGAACGCCGCGAAATAGTCGACGATGAACAGGCCGTTGAAGGCAATGATGCGGTCGGTCGGACCGGCGATCACGAGGACGCCGGCAACAATGAGGATGGCGACCGAGAGCCATGAGACGGCGCGGGCCGATCCCTCGCCGCGGAACACGCCGAACAGCAGCACGGCCATCGCCGCGACGGCGATGAACAGCTCCGGCACGGCCGACAGCAGATCGGGTACGATGGGCAATGCCGTCTCCCTTACCGCGCCGCGACTTCGTCTGGCGCGACCACTGGCGCGCCGTCGGGCGCCCTCTGGGCCTTTTCCACGTTGACGATCAGGTTCGCCACCGAAGCTTCCGTCGCGGCCAGGAACGGCCGCGGATAGAGTCCCATCCACAGCACGACCAGCACGAGGGGTACCATCACCAGCAACTCGCGGCGGTCGAGATCGAGCAGCGCCATCAGGTTCTCCTTATCTAGCTTGCCGAAGATGACGCGGCGATAGAGGTAGAGCATGTATGCGGCGCCCAGGATGATGCCGGTGGTCGCCAACAGCGCGACCCAGGTGTTGTCCTGGAACGCGCCGACGAGGACCAGGAACTCACCGACGAAACCGCTCGTCCCGGGCAGCCCGACAGAGCCCAGCATGAACACCATGAAGACGAAGGCATAGCGCGGCATCCGTTTGACGAGGCCGCCGTAGACAAAGATCTCACGCGAGTGCACACGGTCATAGACGACACCGACGCACAGGAACAAGGCGGCCGACAGGATGCCGTGGCTCAGCATCTGGATGATCGCGCCCTGCACGCCCTGATGGGTCGCCGAGAAGATGCCGATCGTCACGAAGCCCATATGGGCGACCGAGGAATAGGCGATCAGCTTCTTCATGTCCTCCTGCGCCAGGGCGACGAGGGAGGTGTAGATGATGGCGATCACCGACAGGGTGTAGATCAGCGGTGTGAAGACCTCGGACGCGAGCGGCAGCATCGGTAAGGAGAAACGCAGGAAGCCGTACCCGCCCATCTTCAGGAGCACGCCGGCGAGGATGACCGAACCCGCGGTCGGTGCCTCGACATGGGCGTCGGGCAGCCAGGTATGGACCGGCCACATCGGCAGCTTGACAGAGAACGACGCGAGGAACGCCAGCCAAAGCCACAACTGCAGGCCGAGCGGCACGCTGAACCCTTGGCCTTCCTGTGCATTGAGCGGATCGGCGATGACCATGAGCAGCGTCGGAATGTCGGACGTGCCGGCCTGGAAGTAGAGCGCCAGGATCGCGACCAGCAGCAGGACCGAGCCGGCCAGGGTGTAGAGGAAGAACTTGAAGGCCGAATAGACGCGGCGCGGGCCGCCCCAGACGCCGATGATGATGAACATCGGGATCAGCACGGCCTCGAAGAACACGTAGAACAGCCAGAAATCGAGGGCGCTGAAGGTGCCGATCATCAGGGTTTCGAGCACCAGGAAGGCAATCATGTACTCGCGCACGCGCACCGTGATCGACTTCCATGACGCTAGGATGCACAGCGGTGTCAGGAACGTCGACAGCAGCACGAAGAAGATCGAGATGCCGTCAAGGCCCAGGTGATACGAGATACCGAACGCGGGCAGCCACGGCACCTTTTCGACGAACTGAAAGTCCGCCGTCGTCGGGTCGAAGTTGAACCACAGGAACAGGCTGACCAGGAACGTCGCGAGGGACGTCCACAACGCAATGAAGCGCACGTTGGCGCTTACCCGCTCCTCGTCGTCGTGGCGCACGAGCAGGATGAACGCGACACCGAGCAGCGGCAGGAACGTCGTCAGCGAGAGGATCGCAAAGCCTTCCATCGGAATCCCTGCGCTACGCCGATTGCCGGAACACGTACCAGGTGACGAACCCCGCAACGCCGATCAGCATCGCGAAGGCGTAGTGGTAGACGTAGCCAGACTGCAGCCGACCGGCGCGCACGGCCAGGGCGCGCGCCGTCGCGGCGACGCCGTCCGGCCCAACCCCGTCGATCAGCGCGCCGTCGCCGGCCTTCCAGAAACCGCGGCCCAGAAGGAACGCGCTGCGCACGAACAGGAAGTCATACAGCTCGTCGAACAGCCACTTGTGGAGCACGAACAAGTAGAGCGGCTTGAATATCGTCGCCACGAGCCGCGGCAACGCCGGCACGAGCAGGTAAGCGACATAGGCGAACGCGATGCCGATGACCGCGACGACGCTCGGCAGTATCGGCACCCACTCCGGCACGTGGTGCGCGGCCTCGATGGTCCGGTTGATCGGCAGGACGAAGATGGATTCGCGCCAGAACGCCTCCAAATCGGCGCCGACGAAACTGTCGAAGGCAAGCCAGCCGGAGAAGATGGCCCCGAGCGCGAGCACCAGCAGCGGCACGATCATTACCGGCGGGCTTTCGTGGACGTGGTCGAACACGTGCGCCTCGGCCCGCGTCTTGCCGTGGAACGTGAGGATCAGCAGACGCCACGAATAGAACGCCGTCAGGAACGCCACGACAATGCCGAGCCAGAACGCGAAGTTGCCGGCGCCTGTCGCCCTGGCGAAGGCGGACTCCAAAATGATGTCCTTCGAGAAAAAGCCGGCGAAGAAGGGCAACCCGGCGAGCGATAGGCTGCCGACCCACATCAGCGACGCGGTCACGCGCATCTTCGGGAACAGGCCGCCCATCTTGCGCATGTCCTGCTCGCCCTGCATGCCGTGAATGACGCTGCCGGCGCCGAGGAACAGCAGCGCCTTGAAGAACGCGTGGGTCATCAGATGGAAGATCGCGGCCGAATAGGCCGAGACGCCGAGGGCGAAGAACATGTAGCCGAGCTGGCTGCAGGTCGAATAGGCGATGACACGCTTGATGTCGGTCTGGGCCAGGCCAACCGTCGCGGCAAAGAATGCCGTCGCCGCGCCGACGACGGTGATGACGATGAGCGTCGTCGGCGCGTACTCGAACATCGGCGACAGGCGCGCCACCATGAAGACGCCGGCGGTCACCATTGTCGCGGCGTGGATCAGCGCCGAGACCGGCGTCGGTCCCTCCATCGCATCCGGCAGCCACGTGTGCAGGCCGATCTGCGCCGACTTGCCCATGGCGCCGATGAACAGCAGCAGGGTGATCGTCGTCAGCACGTCGACCTGGAAGCCGAGGAACTCGAACCTCTGGCCGGCAAGCCCCTCGGCCGCGGCGAACACCGGGTCGAACTCGAGCGTGCCGAACGCAAAGAAGACGCCGAAGATGCCCAGCGCGAAGCCGAAGTCGCCGATGCGGTTGACGACGAACGCCTTGATCGCCGCCGAATTGGCGGCCGGCCGCTCGAACCAGAAGCCGATAAGCAGATAGGAGAGCAGACCGACACCTTCCCAGCCAAAGAACATCTGTAGGAAGTTGTCCGCCGTCACCAGCGTCAGCATGAAGAACGTGAACAGGCTCAGATATGCCATGAAGCGCGGGATCGACGCGTCATGCGCCATGTAGCCGATCGAATAGACGTGGATCATCGACGACACGACCAGCACGACGAACACCATCACCGCCGACAGGGTGTCGAAACGCAGCGCCCAGCCGACCTCCAGCACACCGGACTCGATCCAGGTGAACAGTTGGATCGTGCGCTCGTTGCCGGCGAAGGCGACGTCGTAGAGGATGACGCAGGCCAGCACGGCGCCGATGAGCATGGGCACCACGGTCGCCAGCTGCGCCCCGCGGTCGCCAAGGCGGCGGCCGAAGAAGCCGGCGATCAGGCAGCCGGTCAGGGGCAGGAAGATGGCGAGCGCGTACATGCCCTACCCCTTCATCATGTTGACGTCTTCGACGGCGATGGAGCCGCGGTTGCGGAAATAGACGACGAGGATGGCGAGGCCGATCGCCGCCTCGGCGGCCGCGACCGTCAACACGAACATGGCGAAGACCTGGCCGACGAGGTCCTGCAGATGGACCGAGAAGGCGACGAGGTTGATGTTCACCGCCAGCAGCAACAGCTCGATCGACATTAGGATGATGATGACGTTCTTGCGGTTGAGGAAGATGCCGAAGACGCCCAGCGTGAAGATGATCGCGGCGACAGTCAGGTAGTGGCCAAGGCCGATCTCCAGCATCACACGCCGCTCCCGGTCGGCACGTCCTTGACCTCGATGACGTCGCTGGCGCGGCGCGCGACCTGCGTTGCAATACGCTGCCGGCGCACGCCGGGCCGACGCCGTAAGGTCAGAACGATGGCGCCGATCATGGCGACCAGCAGCACGAGGCCGGCGGCCTGGAACAGGTAGATGAAGTCCGTATAGATCAGCTGGCCGAGCGCACGCGTATTGTCCACGTCTGACAGTGCCGGCTGCGGCGCGCCGAAGACCGCGGCTGCTTCCGGCGCGATCGTCCAGCTGGTAACGACAAAGACGAGCTCGATCAGCAGTACCAGGCCGATCAGGCCGCCGATCGGCAGATACTGCAGGAAACCCTGACGCAGCTCGGCGAAGTTGATGTCGAGCATCATGACGACGAACAGGAACAAGACGGCGACGGCGCCGACATAGACGACGACCAGGATCATCGCCAGGAACTCCGCCCCCAGAAGCACGAACAAGCCGGCGGCGTTGCAAAAGGTGAGGATCAGGAACAGGACGGAATGCACGGGGTTGCGAGCCGCAATCACCATGGCGGCCGACGCCACCGCGACAGTGGAGAACAGATAGAACACCAAGCCCTGGATAATCACGATGTCGTCCCCCCGACCGAGCCGCGCACCGGCCTACCGGTACGGAGCGTCGGCCAGCAGCTTGGCCGCGATCTCGCTCTCCCAGCGGTCACCGTTGGCCAGCAGCTTGTCCTTGTTGTACATGAGCTCCTCGCGGGTCTCGGTCGCGAACTCGAAGTTCGGGCCCTCGACGATGGCGTCCACTGGACAGGCCTCCTCACAGAAGCCGCAATAGATGCACTTCGTCATGTCGATGTCGTAGCGCGTCGTCCGGCGGCTGCCGTCGTCGCGCGGCTCGGCCTCGATCGTGATCGCCTGGGCCGGGCAGATCGCCTCGCACAGCTTGCAGGCGATGCAGCGCTCCTCGCCATTGGGATAGCGGCGCAGCACATGCTCGCCACGGAAGCGCGGCGACAGCGGCCCCTTCTCGTAGGGATAGTTGAGCGTGACCTTGCGCTTGAAGAAATAGCGCAGGGTCAGCCACATGCCGGCCACGATCTCGACCAGCAACAGGCTGCGGGCACTGCGGTCCAGGAATGCCATGGCCTCGCCCCCTCAAGCCGGCGTCGGCAGCCAGCCGAACGCAATCAGGCCACCGGCGGTTACGACGATCCACAGCATCGAAAACGGCAGGAAGACCTTCCAGCCGAGACGCATCAGCTGATCGTAGCGATAGCGCGGCAGCGTCGCGCGCACCCACAGGAATACGAACAGGATGAATGCGATCTTCAGCAGGAACCAGATGACGCCGGGCACCCAGGTGAACGGCACCACCGCGAACGGCGGCAGCCAGCCGCCGAGGAACAGGATGACCGTCATCGCGCTCATCAAGATCATGTTGGCGTATTCGCCGAGGAAGAAGAGCGCGAACGTCATCGCCGAATACTCGACGTTGTAGCCGGACACCAACTCGGCCTCGGCCTCGGGCAGGTCGAACGGCGCCCGGTTGGTCTCCGCCAGCGCCGACACGAGGAAGATCACGAACATCGGGAACAGCGGGCTGAACGCGAACCACACGCGTTCCTCCTGCGCCCGCACGATGTCGGACAGGTTGAGCGAGCCGACGGCCAGCAGCACCGTGACGATGACGAAACCGATCGAGACCTCGTAGGACACCATCTGCGCCGCCGAGCGCAGCGCACCCAGGAAGGCGTATTTCGAATTCGAGGCCCAGCCGGCCATGATGATGCCGTAGACGCCGAGCGAGCTGATGGCGAACAGGTAGAGGATGCCGACGTTGATGTCCGACAGCACCAGGCCATCGTCGAACGGGATGACCGCCCAGCCGACGATCGCGAGGATGAAGGTGAGCATCGGCGCCAGCATGAAGACCACACGGTTCGCGCCGATCGGCACGATGGTCTCCTTGAACATGAGCTTGAAAGCGTCCGCCCACGGCTGCAGCAGGCCGAACGGGCCAACGACATTGGGCCCGATGCGCAGCTGCATGGCCCCGATGACCCGGCGCTCGGCCAGGGTGAGATAGGCCACCGAGACGATCAGCGGCACGGCGACGAGCAGGATCTGCAGCAGGATCAGGATCCCGGGCCACAGATACGTCGCCCAGATTTCAGTCATCGGTGCCCGTCCTCGGCGCGCCGGTCTGCACGAACTCCCGGGTGCATTTGGCCATCGTCTCGGAGGCGCGGCTGATCGGATCGGTCATGTAGAAATTGGCGACGGGCGACACGAACGGCGCGGCGTCCAGGGTGCCGCCGGCGTCGCCGAACGTGTCCCACGTTGCGGGCACGACCTCGTCGACCCGGTCGAACACGGGATTGACCTCGACCAGCCGCCGCCGCACGTCGCCTATGGTGGTGAAGCCGATGCCGATGTCGAGGGCGTCGGACAGCGCGCGCAGGATCGTCCAATCCTCGCGGGCATCGCCGACGGGGTGCATCGTCAGGCGCGCCAGCTGCACCCGGCCCTCGGTGTTGACGTAGGTGCCATCCTTCTCGGTGTAGGCGGTGCCGGGCAGGACGACGTCGGCACGGTGCGCGCCGGCATCGCCATGGTGGCCCTGGTAGATCACGAAGGCCTGGCCGAGCGCCGCCATGTCGACCTCGTCGGCGCCGAGCAGGTAGACCACTTCGATGTCGCCGGCGGTGGCGCCGGCGAGGATGCCGGCGACGTCGCGGCCGCCGGGGCCGGGCACGAGGCCGAGGTCGAGGCCGCCGACCCGGGCGGCCGCCGTGTGCAGGACGTTGAAGCCGTTCCAGCCGTCGCGGACGAGGCCGGCGTCATCGGCAATCTTGCGGGCCACGCCCAGCACGGCGGCGCCATCGGGGCGCGCCAGGGCGCCCATGCCGACGATGACCGCCGGCCGCTCGGCCTGGCGCAGCGCATCGACGACCGCGCCACCCCCGGCGACCTGCTGCAGCGTCTCGGGGCCGGCGCCGAGATATTCGACCGGATAGGTCAGATCGACCTGCTGGCCGATCAGCGACGCGGCCATGGTGTTGTTCAGCCAGGCCGCGCGCAGCCGGGTGTTGACCAGCGGCGCCTCCCAGCGCGGGTTGGTGCCGATCAGCAGCACCGCATCGGCCTCGGCCAGCCCGGCGATCGTCGAGTTCAGCAGGTAGGACGCGCGCACCGACGCGTCGAGCCGGGCGCCGTCCTGGCGGCAGTCGAGGTTCGGCGAGCCCAGGCCCGCCATCATGTCCTTCAGCGCGACCATGGCCTCGGCATCGACAAGGTCACCGGTGATGGCGGCGATGCGCTCGCCGGCCAATCCCCTGACGCGGCCGGCTATCGCGGCGAACGCCTCGGCCCATGTCGCTTCGCGCAGCTTGCCGGATTCGCGCAGATAGGGTTTGTCGAGGCGCTGCCGGCGCAGGCCGTCGCAGGCATAGCGCGACTTGTCGGAGAGCCACTCCTCATTGACGGCCTCGTTGAGCCGCGGCAGTACCCGCAAGACCTGCGGCCCACGGGTATCGATGCGAATGGCACTGCCGACGGCGTCGAGGACATCGACCGATTCCGTGTGCTCCAACTCCCAGGGGCGGGCGTTGAAGGCATAGGGCTTCGAGGTCAGGGCACCGACCGGGCACAGGTCGATGACGTTGGCGCTCAACTCGGACGCCAGCGACTTCTCCAGGTACGTGGTGATCTCAGCGTTCTCGCCGCGGCCGAGCAGGCCGAGGTCGGGCACGCCGGCGACCTCGGTGGCGAAGCGGACGCAGCGTGTGCAGTGGATGCAGCGGGTCATGATCGTCTTGACCAGCGGACCCATGTGCTTGTCCGACACGGCGCGCTTGTTTTCCTGATAGCGCGAGCGGTCGAAGCCATAGGCCATCGCCTGGTCCTGCAGGTCGCACTCGCCGCCCTGATCGCAGATCGGGCAGTCCAGCGGGTGGTTGATCAGCAGGAACTCCATGACGCCGTTGCGCGCCTTGCGCACGCTCTCGGTGTCGGTGCGGATGATCATGCCCTCGCCGGCCGGCATGGCACAGGACGCGATGGGCTTCGGCGAGCGCTCCATCTCGACCAGGCACATCCGGCAATTGCCGGCGATCGACAGCCGTTCGTGATAGCAGAAGCGGGGTATCTCCCGGCCGGCGGCCTCGCACGCCTGCAGCACGGACACGCCGGCGGGGACTTCGATCTCGACATCGTCGATCGTCAGCTTCGGCATCGCCCTACTCCGCCGCTACGGCGGGCGCGGCGGGCGTGGCCTCGCCCGTCTTGCGCTGAACGATGCGCCGCTCGAGCTCCGACCGGAAGTGCCGGATCAGACCCTGGACCGGCCAGGCCGCGGCGTCGCCGAGGGCGCAGATCGTGTGCCCCTCGACCTGATAGGTCACGCTCTCCAGCAGGTCGATCTCTTCGATCTCGGCCTCGCCGCGGACCATGCGGGTGAGCACGCGGTACATCCAGCCCGTGCCCTCGCGGCACGGCGTGCACTGGCCACAGCTCTCGTGCTTGTAGAAATGCGCCAGCCGGGCGATCGCGGCGACTATGTCCGTCGACTTGTCCATGACGATCACGGCCGCCGTGCCAAGGCCGCATTTGACCTCGCGCAGGCTGTCGAAATCCATCAGCACGTCGTCACAGATCGACTTCGGGAGCAGCGGCACCGACGAGCCGCCGGGGATCACGGCCAGCAGATTCTCCCAGCCGCCACGAACGCCGCCGGCGTGCTTGTCGATGAGCGCGCGCAGCGGGATGCCCATCTCCTCCTCGACGTTGCATGGCTTGTTCACATGACCGCTGATGCAGAAGATCTTGGTACCGGTGTTATTGGGCCGGCCGAGGCCGGCAAACCAGGCCGAGCCGCGCCGCAGGATCGTCGGGGCAACGGCGATGGTCTCGACATTGTTGACCGTCGTCGGGCAACCGTAGAGGCCGGCGGCCGCCGGGAACGGCGGCTTCAGCCGCGGCTGGCCCTTTTTGCCCTCGAGGCTTTCGAGCAGCGCCGTCTCCTCGCCACAGATGTAAGCGCCGGCGCCACGGTGCAGATAGACATCGAAGTCCCAGCCGGAGCCACAGGCGTTCTTGCCCAAGAGCCCGGCCGCATAGGCCTCGTCGATGGCCTGCTGAATGTGGCTCTCCTCGCCGTAGAACTCACCGCGGATGTAAATGTATGCGGCATGGGCGGCCATCGCGAAAGCAGCCACCAGACAGCCTTCCAGGAGCATGTGCGGGTCGTAGCGCATGATCTCCCGGTCCTTGCAAGTGCCGGGCTCGGATTCGTCGGCGTTGACCACAAGGTAGTGTGGCCGGTCGCCGATCTCCTTGGGCATGAACGACCACTTCACACCGGCCGGGAAGCCGGCGCCGCCGCGTCCCCGCAGGCCCGATTCCTTGATCTCGGTGATGATCGTGTCGCGGCCCACGGCCAGCATCGCCTTGGTGTCGCCCCAGATGCCGCGACGCCGGGCCCCGGCGAGGCGCCAATCGTCCTGGCCGTAGAGGTTGCGGAAGATGCGGTCGCTGTCGCGCAGCATCACGCGCCCCGCTCGCCGCCGGAGGCTTTGTCGCCACGCTTGTCTTCGATCGCTGCCGGGGCATCGCCGTTCTTTGGCCCTTCGATCGCCGCCGGCGTCTCCTGCCGTTCTTCCGGCGCCGCGGCCGTTCGCTCCGGCTCGGCCGGCTCCTCCGCCACTGCCGGCCGTTTGTCCTCCGGTTCCACAGCGGCCGGGGCCTTGTCGGCAACCGGCGCGTCAATCGTCGCCGGAACCATCCCGGTCGCCGACGCCGACGCCCCCTCGGGCTCGTCGGCCTGCGCGGTTTCGGCGTCGATCGGCTCGGCGTCCTCCGCCGGTGCCGCCGCCGGCGTCGTATCGAGCAGTGTGGTGCGGCCGCCGATCGGCTCGGAGCCCCGGCGGGCCGCCTGCGACCCCGGCTTCACGATCTTGCCGTGCTTCAGCGAATTAAGCAGGTCCTCGGTCGTCTGTGGCGTCAGGTCTTCGTAGTAGTCGTCGTTGATCTGCACCATCGGCGCATTGCAACACGCGCCCAGGCACTCGACCTCGACCAGCGTGAACGCCCCGTCGGCACTGGTCTCGCCCAAGCGGCAACCGGCGAAGCGCTCGCAGGCGGCGACGATCCCGTCCGAGCCGCGCAGCCAGCAGGGCGTCGTTCGGCAGATCTGCACGAAATATTTGCCGACCGGCCGCAGATTGAACATCGAGTAGAAGGTCGCGACTTCGTGCACGCGAATGTTGGGCATGGCGAGGTAGCCGGCGACGAACTCGATCGCGGCTTGCGGCAGCCAGCCGCCGTTCTGGCGCTGGGCCAGGTCGAGCAGCGGCAGCACTGCGCTGGCCTGCCGGCCGTCGGGATAGCGGGCAACGATGCGGTCGGCCAGGGCCCGATTGTCGGGGTCGAACGCGAACACCACGGTGTCGGCGCGATCGATCATGCCGCTTTCAATGGTGTCTGGGGCGCTCATCGGTCGATCTCGCCGAAGACGATGTCGAGGCTGCCAATGACGGCTGGAATGTCGGCGAGCATGTGCCCCTTCGTCAGGAACTCGAGGGCCTGCAGGAAGGCGAAGCCAGGCGCGCGGATCTTGCAGCGGTACGGCCGATTCGTCCCATCGGCGACGAGGTAGACGGCGAACTCGCCCTTCGGCGCCTCGACCGCGCAATAGGTCTCGCCGGCCGGCACGTGATAGCCCTCGGTATAAAGCTTGAAGTGGTGGATCAGCGCTTCCATGGAGCGCTTCATCTCGTCGCGGGCCGGTGGCGCGATCTTGCTGTTCATCACATGGACCGGCCCCTCGGGCAGCTCGGCCAGGCACTGCTTGATGATGCGGATGCTCTGGCGCATCTCCTCGACCCGCACGAGGTAGCGGGCATAGCAGTCGCCGGTCTTGCCGATCGGCACGTCGAACTGCATGCGGTCGTAGACGTCGTAGGGCTGCGCCTTGCGTAAGTCCCACGGCACGCCGGACGCGCGCAGCACCGGGCCGGTAAGGCCCCAGTCGAGGGCCTGCTCGGCCGTGACGATGCCGATATCCACGGTGCGCTGCTTGAAGATCCGGTTGTCGGTCAGCAGCCCTTCCATGTCGTCGATGAACTTGGGGAAGTCATCCGCGAACGCGGCGATATCGTCGACCAGCCCCGCCGGCAGGTCGCGATGGACGCCGCCGGGGCGGAAATAGGCCGCGTGCAGACGGGCGCCGGAGACACGCTCGTAGAACTCCATCAGCGTCTCGCGCTGCTCGAAGCCCCAAAACAACGGCGTCATGGCGCCGACGTCCAGCGCATAGGTCGTCAGGTTGAGTATGTGGTTGAGCAGGCGCGTGATCTCGGAGAACAACACGCGCACATACTGCCCGCGCGGCGGCACCTCGACCCCGAGCAGTTTCTCGGTGGCCAGCGCGAACGCGTGCTCCTGACACATCGGCGAGACGTAGTCGAGCCGGTCGAAGTAGGGCACGGCCTGCAGGTACGTCTTGTATTCGATCAGCTTTTCGGTGCCGCGATGCAACAGGCCGATATGCGGGTCGGCGCGCTCGATGATCTCGCCATCCATCTCCAGGACCAGCCGCAGGACGCCGTGCGCCGCCGGGTGTTGCGGCCCGAAGTTCAGCGTCATGTTCTTGATCGAGACTTCGGCCATCAGCCCGCGGCTTCCTTGCCGGCCCCATCGGGCGCGTCGGCGGTTGCCTTCTCGTCGCCCGGCAGGACGCGGTCCATGCCCTCCCACGGGCTCAGGAAGTCGAACGTGCGGAAGTCCTGAGTCAGCTTGACCGGATCGTAGACGACACGCTTGTGGGTCTCGTCATAGCGCACCTCGACGTGGCCCGTGAGCGGGAAGTCCTTGCGCAGCGGATGCCCCTCGAAGCCATAGTCGGTGAGGATGCGCCGCAGGTCGGGGTGGTCGGAGAAGAAGATGCCATAGAGGTCCCAGGCCTCGCGCTCGAACCAGCCGGCCGCCGAGAACACGCCTGTCGCCGTTGGCACCGGGGTGTTCTCGTCCGTCCGGACCTTCAGGCGGATCCGTTGATTATGCTTCAGCGACAGCAGGTTGTAGACGACATCGAAGCGCTCCTCACGCTCCGGGTAGTCGGCGCCGCAGAGATCGACGAGCATCTTGAACTGGCAGTTCGTGTCGTCGCGCAGGAACTTGAGCACCGGCACGATGCCGGCAAGCTGTACCGCGACGACCAGCTCACCGTGGCGCACTTCGGCACCGGCGACGTGCTGCGACACGGCAGCCGACACGTACTCGCCGAGATCCTGAAGCGCCTGGGTCATCGTGGGGTCCGTCGGCCGCCTGGTCTAGCGCGCGATCGTCGTCGTGCGACGGATCTTCTTCTGCAGCTGCATGATGCCGTAGAGCAGCGCCTCCGCCGTCGGTGGGCAGCCCGGCACATAGATGTCGACGGGAACGATGCGATCGCAGCCGCGCACCACCGAATAGGAATAATGGTAGTAGCCGCCGCCATTGGCACAAGAGCCCATGGAGATGACCCAGCGCGGCTCGGGCATCTGGTCGTAGACCTTACGCAGCGCCGGCGCCATCTTGTTGGTCAGGGTGCCGGCGACGATCATGACGTCGGACTGCCGCGGGCTCGGCCGGAACACCGCACCGAAACGGTCGAGGTCATAGCGTGACGCCGCCGTGTGCATCATCTCGATGGCACAGCAGGCGAGACCGAACGTCATCGGCCACAGCGAGCCGGCGCGCGCCCACGCCACCAGCTTGTCCATCTGGGCCAGCACGAAGCCCTTGTCCGTAAGCGTGTCGGTCACAGCGCGCAGGGCGGCGTCCTGGCTGCCCCGGGGCTGCAATGCGCCTGCGGTGCCGGCCTCTACTCCCATTCCAGCGCGCCCTTCTTCCACTCGTAGACGAAGCCCACGGTCAAGATAAGCAGGAACACGACCATCGACCAGAAGCCGAACAGCCCAATGTCGCCCAGCGCCGCGGCCCAGGGAAACAGGAACGCGACCTCCAAGTCGAAGATGATGAACAGGATGGCGACGAGGTAGAAGCGCACGTCGAAGCGCATGCGCGCATCCTCGAAGGGCTCGAAGCCGCATTCGTAGGCCGAGTTCTTCTCCGCATCGGGGTGTTGCGCGCCCATGATCAGGGAGGCCAACACCATCGCGGCGGCCAACGCGGTCGCGAGGCCGACGAAAATCAGGATCGGCAGGTATTCGCGCAGCAGTTCTTCCATGCGCCCGCCATCTAGCCCTGAACGTCAATCCATCACGCGATCGGAACGCGCTGCCGTGCAACCGCACGGAACGTCACGCCCCCCCGCGACGCGACAGGCAGCCCGGTTTTTCGCGGCGCAGCAATACACCAGCACACCTGCCGGCGCAAGGCAACGCGCCCGCGGCGAAACGGCGCCCAAAGCCAGCTTCGGAGGACGCGTCGGCCGCCGGCCGTGCAGCATCGCGCGCCGCCGGTATGGCGCCTGCGTGTGCACCTACTGCGCGCGCAGCAGTTGCTTCAACGGAAACGCGGTGTCGCCAAGCTTGTCGCGGTCGACCGGCCGACCGCGTTCGATGAGCCGCTGGGCGACGCGGATGTCGCGGCCGATGACGCCGCCGACGCCGATCCCGCAGGCGCCGATCATGCGCTCGCCGGTGAGCAGGAAACAGACGACGCCGGTGGCGACGTCGCCGCCACGCTGGACGACGTCATCGTAGCGGTCGGTCAGACCGGTGACCTGCAGGTTGAGGTCGTGCTGGTCCGACCACAGCCAAGGGATTTCGCTGTAGGGCCCGCCCGCCCCCAGCATGGCCTGGGCCGCCGTGTCGGGCTGCACGTCGGCGTGGCGCCACGATTCCAGGCGGACATGGCGGTCGAACACGGGGTGATGGAAGCTGGCGACGTCGCCGGCGGCAAAGACGTTCGGGTCCGACGTCCGGCACTGCGCGTCGACGACGATGCCGTTGTCGACGGCGAGCCCCGCCGCCTCGGCCAGGGCCGTAGCGGGAACGATACCGATGCCGACGACGACCGCATCGGCGGCGATCTCCTCACCCGAGGCCAGTGCCACACCAGCGACCCGGCCATTGCCGACAAAGCCGACCGGTCGCGCGCCGATCACGAGCCGAACGCCGCGGGCCTCGTGCGCCGCGGCGACAATGCGCGCGAACGCGGCCGGCACGACGCGGCCCATCAGTTGATCGGCGGCCTCGACGACAGTGACCGCGCAGCCCCGGCCGATTGCGCTGGCCGCGACCTCCAGCCCGATGAAGCCGCCGCCGATGACGACGAGCCGGCGGCCGGCGCCGAGCTCGGCGGCGATCGCGGCAGAATCCTCCAGCGTCCTGAGGGTGTGGATACCGCCCAGCGCGGCACCGTCGATCCCCAGCCGCCGGCAGTCGCCACCGGTCGTCAGCAACAGCTTGTCGTAG
This sequence comes from Alphaproteobacteria bacterium, assembly GCA_965261585.1. Lineage (GTDB taxonomy): Bacteria > Pseudomonadota > Alphaproteobacteria > UBA6615 > UBA6615 > CBDHDN01. Next base: position 84,611 of record CBDHDN010000071.1, on the reverse strand, counting down.
ACAACCGCCTCGGCACCCGCCATGGCAACGACCCGGCGGCCGCGATCGATCGCCTCGACGCGGGTACCGAGCCGCAGCTCGATGCCCTGCTCCTCATAAGAACCCGGCGGCTGCAGGGCGCAGTCCGCGGGTTGCTGGACGCCGCTGAGCAGGCCCTTGGACAGCGGCGGCCGCTCGTAGGGTGCATGCGCCTCGGCACCGACGACGACGAGCCGCCCGGCGAAGCCATGGCGGCGCAGCGCGGCGGCGGCCCGGCCGCCGGCATGGCCGGCGCCGACGATGACGTAGGTCTCGCTCACCGGCGCGATCCGGCTGGCTCAGCCCTGGCTGGATCAGCCCTGGCTGGCCGGCAGACCGATCAGGACCTTGCCGTCCTCGACCTTCACCGGGTGGGTGCGGATGTCGACGGAGACCGGCGCGCCCTTGGCCTTGCCCGTGGGAATGTGAAAACGCCCCTGGTGCATCGGGCATTCGATGATGTCGCCGATGACGAAGCCGTCGGCCATGTGAGCCGCCTCGTGGGTGCACATCCCGTCGGTCGCGAAAAAGCCGTCGTCGATGCGATAGACCGCGTACGTCCCGCCACCATGATCGAAGCGCATGACGTCTTCCTCGTCGATGTCGTCCACGCCGGCAACAACGTGCCACTCAAGCTGATCTTCGGTCACGAGCACTCCTCCGCGATTCGCGCATTTCTCCACCCGGCTGGCGGCGGGATCCGCCACAAATTAGGAGCGATGGCGGCACCGTTGCAAGCCGCCTGCCTGCGGCTCAGGGATCCAGCCGGGCGCGCAAGTGCCGCACCATCGCTGACAGGCCTAGATACTCGGCCTCCTCCAGGCGTGTCGCGTAGTCGTCGATGCGGGTCCGTGCGTTCGGGTCGGCGCCGCGGGCGAGCAGCAGATCGACGGCCACGGTGTCGCCGGCCGTCGCCGCATAGTGCAGCGGCGTGTGGTCATTGATGCCGCGCTGCTGGATGTCGGCGCCACCGTCGAGCAGCAGTGCGACGACCTCCAGCCTGTCCCGGCGCTACCGCGATCACCGATGGGAAGCGTGCGTGGTCGCCGTAGTCGGGATCGGCGCCGAGCTCGACGAGCGTGCGAATGAACGGAAGCGGACTGTGATAGATCGCGTTTTTCAGCAGATCTCGCCGGCGCCGAAGGGGCCTCGGCAGAAAATCTGGCGGATTTCCCAATGCCGCCCGCAGCGCCTCGAGGTTACCCTCGACATACGCGGCGTGCATGGCTTGCGCGTCGACCATGCCGGGCCCCGGGAGCTCAGAACCGGCTCCGTCTTCAGCCGTCAAGTGACGGCAGCGGGCGACATGAACTCCAGGCGGTTGCCGAACGGGTCGTCGACGTAGCAGCGGTCGTGGCCGTCGACGGGTCCGGCCGGCTTGACCACGTGGCCGGCGTCGGCGAGGCGCGTGCGCAAGGCCGCAAGGTCGTCGATGACGAAGGCCGGGTGGGCCTTTCTCGCCGGCACGAAGGCCGCATCGACGCCCAGGTGGACGCGGAGCGGCGGCCGTTCGAACCAAGCGCCGCCGCGCGCGGCCAATGCCGGCGGCTTCGGTCGCTCCGGCAGGCCCAAGAGCGCGCCGTAGAACGCGCGGGCAGCAGCCTCGCCGATGGGCGGTTCGGCCGCCAAGCCGCATTGCCGGCCGCTCAAGTCGGGACTGTCAAATGGGATCTGGAGCGTGGCGGGAGTGACGGGACTCGAACCCGCGGCCTCCGGCGTGACAGGCCGGCGCTCTAACCAACTGAGCTACACCCCCAGGGCGCGGCTGATGTAGCGCCGCCGCCGCGGAGTGTCAAGCGAACCACCGGTCCGGCGCGGCGGCAAAGAAAAGGACCGCGCCAAGAACAGGCGCGGCCCAAGTTCAGGGAGGAAATGCCCATGGCTGGGCACATCTCAGTTTCTGCGGAAATGGTTAACGAAACGTTAACGCGATCAAGCCCCTCGATGCCGTCCTCGGACGACGATACTACTGGTCGCCACAAGTGAGCCGCCGTGCGCTCGCGACGATCGCTCGCATCCGCCATACCCACAGCGGGACTGTCGAGAACATTCTGAGTTGACCGGTTTATGTACCATATGAGTTGACCGCTTCTGTTGCGGTTTCTGGCCCTGTGGGGAAGTGGTCGGTCGCGGAGCGGCTGTCCACTTCCCCACAGGGCGCCGGTCGGTTGCGTCGAAGCGGGTCACGCGGCCTCGCGGGTTTGGCTGTCGATCGGTTGGCCATCGGCGTGGTATCGCGCCAGACATCGCGGTCCATGGAAGACGGCCATTGTGCCGTCGGGGTATTCGTGGACGCGGACCCTGGCCTTGACGTAATGGCGGCGGTGGCGGCCGGCGGGGATCTGAAGTGCCAGGCGCTTGTAGCGCACCGTGTTGTCGTTTGAGACGGTGCGTTCCTCGTGGATGCACAGGATGTCGTCGAGCGCGCCGGTGAAGGGGACGAAGGCGGTGCCCTGGTCCTCGGCCGGGGTCGCGAAGCGGGCGTTGTGTTGTGGCAGGAAGACCTCCTTGAGGAAGCGGTTGGCCTCGACCATGTCGGTGATGCCGGCGAGCCTGAGTTCCTGGGGCAGGCGCTTCTGCAAGGTGCCGAACATGCGCTCCGAGCGCCCCCTTGCCTCGGGCGAGTAGGCCGGGATCAACTCGATGCCGAGCTGCGCCAGGGCGCGGCCGACCTGGGTCGGGGTGTCCTTGTCCACCTTGCCGCCGGCCTCGGGCGTGTTCCAGTAGTGGCTGGCGCGGTCGGCGTAGAGCGAGCAGAACAGGCCCTTGGCCCGGATCGCCTCGGACACCCCCTGGAAGCTCGACATGGTGCCCTCTTCGGCGACGAAGAAGGCCGAGTAGATATCGCTGGTCGCATCGTCCATGGTGACGATCAGGTCACACCATCGACCGGGGACCCACTCGTGGCTCGAGCCGTCCTGGTGCAACATCATGCCGGGCAGGGCACGGCGCGGCCGCTTGCGCCGGTGCGCCCCAAGCCTGGGCGCCGCGCGCCTGCGCCCATGGGCTTGCAAGCTCAGCCGCAGCCAGTTGTAGCTGCGCTTGAAGCCGTGATCGGCCACCAGCTTCTCGTGGAAGTGCTTGGCCGTGAAGTCCCAGTAGCGGGTGTCGAACAACTCCAGCACCCGCGCCACCTCGTCCACCGGCGCGCGCCGCGCCGAGAGGCGGCCCAGGCGGCGGTCGTAGAGACCGTCGGCTCCCTCCGCCTCGTAGCGGTCGCGCCAGCGCCGGAAGGTGCGCTCCGAGACACCCAGAACCTCCGCCGCCTCCGCCTGGCTCAGTAGAGTCGGGGGCTGGCGCGCCAGCTTTAAGGGTCCGGTGGCGGTTCCGTCGCTTTCGCTCCGGGCCTCAGTCCGGCTCCCGTGGCCACGTTTCCAGTCCCCCGCTCATCAAACCGGACGTGCGGATCTCTCGCATCCGGCTTTCGGACGAGATCATACCTTCGCACTCGGAAGGCCTATCGTCTGCCGCGTGAGACGCGTGAGGCCATATTCATCGTATAGCCGGGCGTCCGGGAAATGCACGAATTTCCCGAACCGCGTCTTGTGCTTTCGACAGAGCCACTGACGGAGCCGCCTGACCGCGTGTTGGTTGACCGCGCTATAAGCTGGGCTGACCTGACCAAGACAGAAGTAGTTCGCCCACCCGACGATGGTCCGGTTCAGGCGTTCCACCACCATTTCCGACGGCAGCAGCTGGTAGCGTGGCGTGGTGATATCGCTGATCGTGCGGCAAATGCTCTGGACGCTCGCTTTGCTGGGTCGGGTTCCAGTGTAGGTCCCCTCCCCGGTCGGGCGGTAGTTGCGTCCGATGCGGTAGCCCAGAAACTCCAATGGCCCCTCCGGGCACCGCAAGCATCGGGTCTTCCGTTCGTTGACCGGCAGCTTCAGACCCTCCATGAGCCGCTCGACCGCCGTCAGCATTTCCGCCGCCGGGGCCTTGCCGAGCACGCAAAGGTCGTCCGCGTAGTTCACGATTTCCGAACGGAAGCGCCGGGCATAGCCCAGCACCTTCCAACCCAGTATGAAGCGCCGCATATAGAGGTTGCTGAGCAGCGGCGAGATCGGCGCCCCTTGCGGGGTTCCTTTCCGCTCCCTGCGCGCCCGGTTCGTGCGGCTGGTGCCGCCCTTGCCGTCGTCCTCCTCCACCGGCATCTCCAGCCACGCCTTGATGAGTCCGAGCATCCGCCCGTCGCTGATGCGCCGGGCGAGGCTTTTCATCAATTCGGCGTGCGGAATTTCGCCGAAGTAGTTGGACAAATCGCAATCAACCACCTCGTTGTGCCCCCTGTACAGGAGACGATGAACGCGTTGTACCGCGTCGAGGGCGCTCCGCTCCGGCCTGTAGGCGTACTGCTCCGGTTGCAAGTCGGCTTCGAACATCGGTGTCAGCACGAGCATGGCCGATGTCTGCGCCACTCGGTCCCGTATGCAGGGAATGCCCAATGGCCGGAACTTGCCGGGCTGTTTCTTCGGGATCAGAACCTGTCGCACCGGCTTCGGTGTGTAGGTGGCATCCCTCAGTTCCCGCGCCAGTTCCCCGAGCCAGCGGTCCACGCCGTACGCCTTGATGTCCGCGAAGTTCTCTCCGTCCACCCCGGCAGCGCCGCCATTGCGGCGAACCTGCCTCCAGGCTTCCATCAAGAAGTCCTCGCGCCACACCTTGTCAATCAGCGAATGGAACCGCCGTCCGGGTTCTTCCTTAGCTTTCGCATGTAACACGGTCTGGAATTTCCGAACCTTTTCTGACCCTGTTAGGCTCTCGCCAGTGGTCACGTCTTGCTTCCTTTCCGTATTGCTCTCGAACCAGGGCTCCTTTCCTCCGCCGGCATTACCCGGCCTCCGCGGTACTACGAGCCCATCCGCCACCCTGCCGGCCCGGCCTGCCCCTCACGGGGTTCCGGTTGGTGAGTGCACACCACCGACAGGGCTTCCCGTGTTGCTCCCATCCTCCTGCTCCATGCGTGCAGCCACCATTACCCCGGCGGAGCCGGCCGGTGCGCGTGTCGTTCTCTTCCCGGCCGGTGGCAGCCTTCCCCGAGTAGCTGACGGGTCGGCTTCCGCATTCCAAGTTTCGAGGCCTGCTCGGTGTTCACTCGCGTTGCGGCCCGCATGGTCGCTGAACCGCCCAGGGCGGTCCGTTTCTCGGAGTGCTTCAAACGATGTCGTTACCTCCATCATTCGCTCTGATTGCTACCGGCTGGAACGACAGTTGCCGGGCGGGATTTTCACCCGCTGAAGGATGGTGCCTTTCCACGGCACACAGCCACCCCGATGGGTGCGCCCGTAAACCTCCTCGAACTTCATCAATCTCAGTCCCTGTACCTGCTCCGTCCGACGCATCGCCTCCCTCCATGGCTTGGAGGCGTTCTAAAACCGGACAGATCATCTGGTAGGGGATGTCCCGGGCTCTGTTGAAAAGCTGAAGTAGGCGTCGTCCGCCTGGAGCCGCTAGGCTCTGGGTGCTGATTCCATCAAGGAGAACGACGCCATGACCAAGACTACACGCAACGACCGTTCCTCGGAACCATCCTGTCGGCTCTTGCCATCGATGCCGGAGGCCTTCGACGATCTGCGCATGAGCGTCGATCGCTTCTGCCTTTTGGCGGGCCTCGAGTCTTTGAACGAGATGATGTCGGCGGACGCGGAAGCCTTGTGCGGTTCGCGCCACGCCCGCTCGGGCGAGCGCAAGGGCCATCGATGGGGCACGACCCGGAGCGAGATCGCCTACCACGGCGGCAAAGTGAAGGTCGAGCGCCCTCGGGTGCGGGACTTCGCGGGTCGGGAGATGAGCCTGCCGAGTTGGGAGCTGCTGTCGGAACCCGAACTCTTGCAAGCCTGGGCGATGAATCTGATGGTGATCAACGTCTCGACCCGCAAGTATGCCCGCGCGGTGCGCCCGCCGGACGATGCGGGCGGCGATCTGCCGGCGGCATCGGGTGACGCAACCTCGAAGTCGGCGGTCTCGCGCCGTTTCGTGGCGTTGACGCGAAGCAAGCTGAAGGCCTGGCTGGCGAGCCCGCTCGACGATCTCGATCTCGTGGTGCTCCAGATCGACGGGCTCCATGTCGGCGATCACCTGATGGTGGCGGCGATCGGCATCGACACCGGCGGCGCGAAGCACGTGCTGGGCCTGGCCGAGGGCGCGACGGAGAACGCGGCCACGGTGCAAGCCATGCTCGACAACCTGATCGAGCGCGGTCTCGATCCCGAACGGCCTCGGCTCTACATCGTCGACGGCGCCAAGGCGCTCTCGAAGGCGATCCGGCGGACCTTCGGGCGGGCGGCGGCCCTCCAGCGCTGCCAGGTGCACAAGGGGCGCAACATCACGGACCGGCTGGACGAGAGCCTCCATGCCGGCGTCAGGAAGGTCTTGCGGCAGGCCTGGCAGCAGGACGACGCGGCCAAGGCCGAACGGCTCTTGCGCAACCTCGCCCGCCGTCTGGAGCATGACGCACCCGGCGTCTCGGGCTCGATCCTGGAGGGCCTGGACGAGATCCTGACGGTGATCCGGCTCGGCCTCCCGCCGCAACTTCGACGCTCGCTGGCTTGCACCAACGCCATCGAGAACGCGATCGGCACCGTCCGGACGGTGCAGCGGAACGTCAAGCGCTGGCGCAACGCCGAGATGGCGCTGCGTTGGACCGCCGCCGGCCTCTTGGAGGCGCAAAAGACCTTCCGCCGCCTCAAGGCCTACCGCCAGCTCCCCATCCTCGACGCCGCCCTGCGGGAGGCGGTGAGAAAGGCCGGAGCAAAGTCCGTCATTGAAGACATCGAGGTGGCCGCGTAGCCTCTCGATCAGAAGATGCCTATCTCGCACTTTTCAACATTGGGTGGGACATCGCCATCTGGTACATAAACCGGACATATCGCGTGTTACCGACACAATACCCACAGCGGGGGTTACGCCCACGCGGTCGGCGCGGTTATGCTAGATCAACGATCGCTTCGGCGACGCCGCCCCGTCGTCGGCGCAGTTTGCGCGTGACCGGACACTGTTGAGCAGGCTGATTGATGCGGAACGCCGGGTTTCTGCCGATCTTCGCCATCCTGGCACTGACCAGCGGTGCGCTGGCACAGGACGACAACGCCGCGCCACCCGGGCCGACGGCGCCACCCGTGCCGCCGGCCGCGGCCGCCGAACCGAACGGCACGTTCGGTGACATCCAGTCGCTGATCGACGATCTGCAGGCGCGCATCGACCGCATGGGCGCCGCGGCGGCGGAGACGGACGAGGCGCTGGATTTCCTGGGCGAGCAGATCGACAAGACGCTCGATCGCGACACCGCGCGGGTCGACGAGAACACGGCCCTGCGCGACCGTACGAGCGGCCTGAACTCGCAGCTGCGGACGGTCACCGACGCCCAGCGCAAGTTGGGTGACGAGCTGGACCGGCTGGCCAAGGAACGGTCGGCCGCCGTCGCCGAGCTCGAGGCACGCATTGCCGAACTTGCCGACCGGCTGGCGCTGGAGCGGCGCTCGGCCGATGAGCGGCAGCAGTCTATCGAGAGCCTAACGGGCGAGCTGCGGGCGACGCTGAGCGAGCGCGACGGGCTGATCGGCCAGCTGACGAGCCTGCGCGACGACCAGCTCGTCGACAAGGAACGCATCATCGCCCAGCTGAGCGAGATCGAGAGCCTGCGCCGCGACATCGGTGCCCTGCGCAGCGTGCGCGACGAGCTCGAAAGCCAGGTCGCCTCCCTGGCGGCGGTGCTGGACGTGACGAAGGAGGACCTGCTGAGTGCCGTCGCCCGCAGTGGCAAGCTGGAGGAGGCGCTGGCGGCCGAGAGCGCGCGGGCCGCGGAAGACCTGCTAAGCGCCGTCGCCCGCAGTGGCAAGCTGGAGGAGGCGCTGGCGGCCGAGAGCGCGCGGGCCGCGGAAGACCTGCTAAGCGCCGTCGCCCGCGGCGGCAAGCTGGAGGAGGCGCTGGCGGCCGAGAACGCACGGGTCGCGGCACTGAATACTGCGGCGGGTGCCTTGCGCGACCGCACGCTGGCGCTCGAAGCGCGCCTCGCCGACGAGCAGGAGCGCACATTGCTGGCACAGACCGAGCTGGAGCGACGGGAGATCCGCCTGAGCGAGGTGACGCAGCGCCTGACGGCGGCCCAGCAGGCGATCGACGAGCAGAAGCAGCTGAGGACTACGGCCGAGGACAGGGTCGCCCTGCTCAGCCGGCAGCTCTCCCAGCTGAGCAGCCAGATCGCGACCCTGAGCGGCGCGCTCGACGCCGCCGAGGTGAAGAACGCGGAACAGCAGGTCCAGATCGTCGAGCTCGGCAACCGGCTGAACGCCGCCCTGGCGACGAAGGTCCAGGAGTTGGCGCGCTATCGCTCCGAATTCTTCGGCCGCCTGAGCGAGGTCCTGGGCAACCGCACCGACGTGCAGGTCGTCGGCGACCGCTTCGTGTTTCAGTCCGAGGTGTTGTTTCCGACCGCATCGGCGGAGCTCGAGGATGGCGGCCGGGAGCAGCTGCACAGCTTGGCGACGACCCTGAGCGACATCGGCGCGACGATCCCCAACGACATTGACTGGGTGCTGCGGGTCGACGGCCACACCGACGTGCGGCCGATCAGCACCCCTCAATTTCCGTCGAACTGGGAACTCTCATCGGCGCGCGCGACATCGGTCGTCAAATTCCTGATCGACGAGGGCCTCGCCGCCGAGCGGCTGGTCGCCGCCGGCTTCGGCCAGTTTCATCCGCTCGACCCGCGCGAGGACGAGATCGCCTTCCGCCGCAATCGCCGGATCGAGTTCAAGCTGACTCAACGCTGACGCGCTTCGCCGAAAATCGCACCGAAAAACTCTAACCGGAAGACGCTCCGGCACCGCGATAGCGGTCGGCGTAATCCTGGCTCAGCAGGTAGAGCGGCGGCGCGTCCTCGTCGATCGGCGGGAAACGGCCGAGCTCCTCGTGAAAGCGGTTATCCTGCAAGTCGTCGTTGACGACTGACACCTCGCCCACCAGGACGCGGCCCTCGGCACCCCAGATCTTGTGGTAGCAGCCGGGCGGCAGCGACACGCTTTCGCCGGGCCCCAGCGACACCACGTCGCCAGCCGCCACCGTTCGCCGGACGCCGTCGGCACTGATTGTGACGTCACTATCGGCGAGGCCACCGTCCGGCGTCGAGTTGTAGAGCTGAACCATCAGCCGGCCGCCGCCGCGGTTGATGATGTCCTCCATCTTCGTCCAATGGAAATGGAGCGGCGCCGCCTGGTCCGGCTCGATGACCAGGATCTTCTCGGCATAGACCTTGCCATGGCCGGCGCGCAAGTCGGCCATGGTGCCGTTGCGAATCGTGAACAGCACCAGGCCGTTGCGGCGGAAATCGCCAAGGCCAAAATCGGTAATGTCCCAGCCGAGCCGGCGATCGACGATTTCAAAGACGTCGTCGTCCTTCTCTGCCCACTCGGCCGGCGTCCAATGGGCGAACGGCGGCAGATGAAAGCCACATGCGCCGATGAAAGCGTCGGCCTCGGCCATGACCGCATTGATTGTGGAGCGCTTCATGGGTTCGTTCCCTCTCGAATGGTACGGGCAATCCCGGCGCCGGGCGGCTGTCGGAGAAACGACAAGCGCCGGCAGACTCGCTTGAACGTTGGGCCAAATAAAACAATGACCAAGAAGATACGGCAAGTTCGTACACAGAACAGGGCATTTTAGTACTTTGGTAATGAAACTCCGTTACGCAATCATGACATGGTGGGCCGGACAGGGCACTCCATCGTTGCAATATGTCATAGGAGAGAAACATGGCTGCAACAGCGAATGAGTCGGACCCGATTTCCTTGGACACAGAATTGGCTTAATCGAAGTGTCCAAGGAGGACCGGAACATGACCGATAATTTTGAGAAGAAAGTTACTGTTGATGGGCCTGTGGTAAATGCGGGCGAGCTTGGCTCGTCCACGTTTTCCCCAGGCCAGGCTTTGCCGGCAGGCCCGCTGGGACTTGGCCAGCGATGGACGGTAGCGCGCAAGCGTGAGGTCGTTCTGCGGCTTTTGCGTGACGAGCCGGTGCAACTTCTGTCGCGCCAGTTGGGCGTAGAGATCTTCCGGCTCGAGCAGTGGCGTGAGAAAGCGATCGGCGGGATCGACGCCTCGCTCAAGCAACGCAAGGGCGATCCGGTGCAGGCGGAACTGGATAGCGCCATGAAGCGGATCGGAGAGTTGACCATGCAGGTGGAACTGCTGGAGGCCAAGACGGAGACCTTCGGCCCTTTGGGGCGGCGGAGGTCGCGGCGATGAGTGCCGCCACCTCGCCCGGCACGGGTCTGGCCTACGGCCTGCGGCGGGTCTGCGCCGCCTGGGGCATGGCCCGCTCCTCGTTCTACGCCATGACCTCCGGCCAGCACGCCGAGCAGCCGCCGGCAAAGCGTCGGGGACCGAAGCCCGCGATCTCGGACCAGGCGCTGCTGGTGGCGATCGAAGCCGACCTGGAGGCATCGCCCTGGGAAGGCGAGGGCTACCGCAAGGTCTGGGCTCGGCTTCGGGTCTGTCGCGACATCCGGGTTGCCCGCAAGCGGGTGCTCCGCCTGATGCGCGAGAACAATCTGCTCTCGCCCCATCGCCGCCGCCGCCGTGGCGGCAATCCCCATGACGGTGAGATCATCACTCATGCCCCGAACCTCATGTGGGGCACCGATGGCGTTCGGGTGTTCACGGTGGACGACGGCTGGGGCTGGATCTTCACCGCCGTCGAGCATTGGAACGCCGAGTGTGTCGGCTGGCATGTCTGCAAGCGCGGCGACCGCTTCGCCGCCCTGCAGCCGATCTCCATGGGGCTTGCCGGGCTGTATGGCTCGACCGCGGCCGGCGCGGCTCGGGGGCTGGCCTTGCGGATGGATCACGGCTCCCAGTATCTGTCGGACCACTTCACCAACCAGATCAAGTTCTGGGGTATCCAGCCGTCCTACGCCTTCGTCGCCGAGCCCCAGACCAACGGCGTCGCCGAGCGGTTCAATCGCACGCTGAAGGAACAGATCATCCATGGTCGCATCTACCGCAACATCGCGGAGCTGCGGGACGCCGTCCGCGACTTCGTCGAACTCTACAATGCCCAGTGGATCGTCGAAAAGAACGGCTACCTGAGCCCCGCTCAAGCTCGTCAGGCGTGGCACGCCGCGATCTCAATCAGGCCCGCCGCGTGAGACAAACTTGTGTCCAAGGAACCGGGTGCGCTACACAAAGAGAACCTATTGCATCGGCGAGCGCAACGTTGGAAGAGTAGCCGGTAGTGGAACAAGGAGGACGTTACCGATGAAACAACTATTTCATGTGTCGGCGATCGCGGCAGTTGTTGCAATCGCCTCGGGAAGCGGGTCCGCCAACGCGCCACGTTTTCATGCCCAGGCAGTCGACCTGACCATCGTGTCCTGGGGCGGTGCTTACACAGCAAGTCAGCAAAAGGCTTATCACGACCCCTACATGGCGATGAATCCGGATGTCAATATCATCAACGATGATTCGGCGCCCATAGGCCTGGCCAAGCTCAGGGCACAGGTCGAGTCCGGCAACGTTACTTGGGACATTGTCGACATGGTTGCCGCGGACGCGATTACGGCATGTGATGAAGGCCTGATCATGGAAATTGATCCCAATACCTGGTTGGCTCCGGCCCCTGATGGTACGCAGGCGTCCGAAGATTTCTTCATAGGTACGCTAACCCCGGGTGGAACAAACTGTTTTATTCCGCAAATCGTCTATTCCACGACTTTCGGTTATCGCACCGACGCCTTCGAAGGCGCGCAGCCTTCGACGATCGCCGATGTCTTCGACCTAGCGTCATTCCCTGGCAAGCGTTCGCTGGAAAAAAGACCAATCGGCAATCTGGAATGGGCGCTGATCGCCGATGGTGTTGCGGGCGAGGATGTCTACGAGGTGCTGAGCACGCCTGAGGGCGTAGATCGCGCCTTCGCCAAGCTCGACACAATCAAAGACCATGTGGTCTGGTGGGTTGAGGGTGCGCAGCCGCCGCAGCTCCTAGCTGATGGAGAAGTTGTGATAGCCTCGGCATACAATGGCCGACTGTTTTCTGCCATTGTCGAGGAGAACCAGCCGATCGCCATGCTTTGGGACTGGCAGGTGTTCGACCTTGACGGTTGGGTCGTACCGATGGGTGTCAAGGACATAGATACCGTAAAGGATTATCTCTATTTCGCTACCGACAGCCAGCGGTTGGCCGATCAAGCCAAGTTCATCTCGTACGGCCCGGCGCGTTATTCGTCGACGCAGCTGGTCGGGCAGCACGCTGAACTCGGCATCGATATGAAACCGCACATGCCGACGGACGCGAAAAACGCCAGGACCGTGCTAAATTTCGATTACGTCTGGTGGGCGGATCACAGGGCCGAACTCGACGAGCGTTTCAACGCTTGGCTCGCCAAGTAGCGACATGGCGACCTGCCCGTCAGTCGAGCCCGCCCATGCGAACGTCGAAGATCGCGGGCTCACTGCCGCCGGACTTTGACGCAGCGACCTCGAGCGCCAGCCATCGGCGGCCCTTCGAGTCGACGATGCAGTCTCCCGACCGGACCGGGTAGTAGGTCAACGCGAAGCGCGTCTGGACCGCGATGCCAGCAACAACGGTATGCGGCTCCATGCGAGTGAGCCAGGTGGCCGGCGTCATCGTGCCGCCGCGAACCACCTGGATGGGCTCGCTCGATTTTCCCAGATATCTTTTCAAGGCATCATTTCCAGTTTGCAACTGACATCAGGTCGGGGCCGATTCTGGTTCGCTTATCGAGAATTTCCGCGCGCGCCGCTTCAACAAATATTCAGCCCGGCCCTTGACCACGCCCGCCGCCGCCCGCATTTCCCGCGCCCCGCGATGGTCGCCGTCCGCGTCGAGCTCACGCGATTTTTTCATAGCGCGAGAAGCCAAAGCCAACATGTTTCGCGGGTCCGTTTTCCTGGTCTTCCGCCGCCTGCCCAATTTCGTCTCCGGTTACGCTGGTTACGATTGTCCTTGAAGTGCCGCGCGCTCGTCTTCGTCGTCTTCGGCGATGGCCATTTCGGCCCGATCCAAGTCGGGAGAACGCGCGTTTGTGCCCGTACCCCCCTTTTCATCCGGCACAACGGCACAACCGTTGCTGGGATTGGTTTGTGCCGTTGTGCCGGATGGAGAGGGGGTATAGCGGGCAAACGCGTCGTTGAAGGCCTTCCGGTAGTACCCCTTGAGCGTCGCCCTGTCGTCGAACCGAACCGAGCTGGTGACGATCCCGAATGGTGTGAGCAGCCTCGCCACCTGCCGTGTCGTGATCGGCTGCCCCCGGCGCCATTCCGGCCATGGCCTGTCGTCCATCAGTTTGAGCTTGTCGCAGAGGTAGGCGGACGCGATACGGTCGATCCGCTCCCCTTCGAAGATGTCTTGGATGTCGGACAGCAGCATGGCCTGCACTGATGCGTCGTCGACACCCTCGTCCGACAGCTCGAGTGCAACCCGCCGGGCCAGGTCGGGCCAACCACCACCGGCAAGATCCGCGACGGCGAGAAGTGGTCTCCAGTTGTCCCGCGCCCGATCGTGCAAGCTGCCCGGCATGGTCGGGTCAGCACTTCTCAGGGCGTGCTCGTTGTCGCGTACCCAACGGGCGGTTTGGCTGGCCAAGCCCGACAGCTCCGGCGGCGTCACGTCATGACGAAGCCGCGCGACCGGCTCGTCGGGTCGACGCCGCTGCATCTGGATGTGGATCGAGCGATCCTCGAGGGTGTCGGGCAAGCGTCCGATCATCGCGATGATCAGGGGCGCCCAAACGCTGAACTGCCGGGGCTCGTGATCGTCGCCAACCGTGCGGATGACGGACGCGGAAATACGGCCGTGCCCGCTGTTCAGCACGCCGCGCAGCTCGTCATTGTCTTTCAGGAACGTGTCGGCCTCGTCGATGATGAGGCACGGCCTCGCGGCCTCGATCGTCCTGAACACCGCCGATGGCGTAATGCTGGCCGCCATGAGGGGTTTGTTGACGAGGTGGTACAGCGTCCCCAGGCCTGTCGTCTTGCCGCACCGTTTTTGCGGACTGGTGAGCGCCAGGCGCGGCGAAATCTGAAAGCAATCGAACGCGTGGGCATGGACGATCCACAGACCCATCGCTTCCGCGCACCCCGATGGCAGCGCCACGTACTTGCTGATCACCGCCGTGAGCCCATCGAGAAGTGCGGCGCCGTCGACGGGCTCGGGCCATGGCTCCGGCGTCGGCAAATTGAGGGCGCGCCCACCAGACGGGCGTGCGTCGGCGCCATTGTCGCGACGTAGCTTCTTTACTGCAGTATCAAGGGTCGACGGACGGACATTCAGCCGTGTGGCCTCGTCCTTCCGCACCTTGTCGTATTCCATGGGGTCCAGCGCGGCCAACTTGGCGATGTCGTCCGCTCCGTCTTCCGGCGGCACCCACGTTTCTTCGGTTGCGTGCTCGTGCGTCATTGCGCCGCCTCGCTTCGGGTGGCTCGCAACACGTCGTTGAAGTCGGCGCCGATGGTCGGCGTCACGATCGTCACCTTGCGGCCTTGCTTGTGGAATGAAGCCGCCAAGCGCTCGGCGATGGCACGGCCAGGGTTGCCGACATCGCGGTAGACGACGACGCGCTGCACGACATCGGGTAGCTGGATCTTGTCGCCGTGCGGGCCACAGGTCGCCAACACCGAGCCGTCGTAGAGCTGCATGCAGCTCAAGCCGGTCTCGATACCCTCGCTGAACCCGAGTTCTTCCTGCGCAGGCCCGAGCCGCACAGCACAGCCGGCAATCGGGGCGAGGGCCATCTTGTCCGGGCTAACCGGCGCCTTGTCCTTGCCGTCGCGCCGCAGATACGTGCGATGGATTGCGACGACGTCGCCGGCCGCGTCCTGCACGCCTGCCACCATGGCCGGGATCAGCAGGCCGGTGCGTGTGTGTCTGAGGGTGGCGTGATGCCGCAGCGACGGTGGGATCGGGATCGTGATGGCCCGCGCCTGCAAGTAGGCCTCGACGACGGTGCCTGCCGCCGGACGGCATTCCCGCCATGTCGCCAAGGCGATCTCGCGGTTGCGCTCGGCCTTCCTGTCGATCACTTCGACCGTGGACGGTTCGCGCTCGGTGCCAGACTGGCCGTTGCCGTCGATCAGGCTCCGCCGCCGCAACGCATCCTTGACGGTTCGCCAATCGCAGCCGCCGAAGCAGTGTACGTCGATGTGATCCGATTTTCGCCCGTCGTCACGGATCTTCAAACTCGGCTCTGGGTCGTCGTGGCTCGGGCAATGCGCCATCCCATACGAGCCGCACCAATGGCCGCCGAGGGCCTTCACGAGGGGTGTGGGTCTGGTATGGAAAATCTAAGTCATTGATTTAGTGCGTTTTTTGTGTCGAGACGAACGGCCGAAAGCGGCTATTCGTGACAATGGGCCGCTCCAAGGCAGGATTTTGTCACGACGGCAGGGTCGAGCAGGGGAAGGTGGGAACGCTCCGCACCGCCAGAAGCGGTACGATGCCGTGTCTCGAAACCCAACATCGGGAGCATTCCCATGGCAGTATCCCCGCCTCCGGCGCCTTCGTCCATCGATCTTTCCGGCCTGCCTCCTCGGGTCGTCGAGGCGGCCGCCCGGGTGCTCGCACTGTGTCGCGAGGAGCTTCGTTCCGAGCCGCGCCCCGAGGCGCCCGAGGAGGTCGAGTTGCGGGTGCGTGAGGCCACGAACGAGTTCGCTCGCGATGTCATGGGCGCCGTCATCGAGAACCGGGACGATGGCGCTTCCCGGATCGAGCGGGACGGGCAGAGCTGGTTCCGGGTCGCGGTGACGCCGAAGACGATCATGACCTCGCTCGGTCCGGTGACCTACCGGCGAGCGCGTTACCGCAGCGGCGCGAGCGGGGCATCGCCGGTGCCGGTCGACGAGAGCCTGGGCCTCGTCGACGATTACCTGACGCGGCCGGCGGCCGAGCTCGGTCTGCTGACGATGGGTCACTGCACGGCCCGGGAAGCGGCGGCGTTCTTTGCGAAGACCGGCGCCATGACGCCGTCGGTGAGCACCCTGCAGCGCCTGACCATGAGCATGCACGAATATGCTGGGAGAGCCTCGGCCCGGAGACGCTGGGCAGCATCCGTGAGGCCGAGGGCATACCGCAGGACGCGACCACCGCCTCGGTCTCCCTCGACGGCGTCATGGTGCCGCTGAGACCCGGCGAGGACGGTCGCGCCAAGGCCTCCTGGCGCGAGGCCGCCTGCGGCACGGTCTCCTTCCACGACGCCGAGGGCAAGCGCCTGAAGACCCTCTATCTCGGCCGCATGCCGGAGAGCGGCAAGCTCACGCTGAAGGCGCAGCTTGCAAGCGAAGTCGCACACATCAGGCGAGCACGCCCCGAGATCGGGATCGTCGCTATCGCCGATGGCGCCGCCGACAACTGGACCTTCCTGGAGACCCTGTCGCCCGAAACCGAGGTGATCGACTTCTGGCATGCTTGCGAACATCTGCAAACCGCGTCCGACCATGCCGTGGCGCCCGGCTGGTTCGAGAAGTACCGCGAGATCCTCCGTCACGATCCCCGTGGCGTCGCCAAGGTGATCCGGGCGCTGCGCCACCTTCGCGATGCCGCCGCTGCGCCGGACCGGGCCGAGACCGAGCGGGAACTCGCCTTCTTCCGCAAGCATCGCCATCGCATGCGCTACCACGCCCTGAAGGAAGAGGGCATCGCCATCGGCTCAGGCGTGGTCGAGGCTGCCAACAAGACCCTGGTGACACAGCGCATGAAGCGCTCCGGCATGCGCTGGCGGATCGTCGGCGGACAGGCTGTTCTGACCTTCCGCGCCCGGATCAAATCCGGCCGCTTCGAGCGGGCATGGAAGGCCCTGATCAGCGCAACCGACACACCGGCCAACGACAACATCAGTCCACGTGCAGCAGCCATGGCAATCGCTGCCTGAACTCAACGAACCAAGCCGCAGACATCACTGCCATGCGAGACTCGCACCCTTCACGAGGGCGCGGGCGTTCATTGCCCGTCCCCAGCGTCACCTTCGGTAATCTCACGCACGATGGCGTCCCACGTCGTGGCTGGGGCTTCCTTCATGCAGCGCTCGACCGTCGCCGGTAGATCCGTCGGCACCTTGGCTTCGATGCCCAGCTTGTGGGCCTCCTCGACAACCTCGTTGATGCGCTCCTGCCAGACCTTCTTGTCCGGGCCGTCGCCTTGGCGATAGACGCGGTGGTATTCCGCGCCGCTCGGGTCGCAGTAGGTGTAGGTCGTTGTCGGGGGTGCCGCCCCGTTCGTCGGGCGATCCTCGGCGAACCCGGCGGCCCTCAAGATGTCGACGAAGCCCTTGCATTGCCGGCAGTGGACCACGGCCGCGCCACCCTCGACCGGCTTGACGGCGAAGCGATCGATCCCGCCGCATGATGGGCATGGCCCGACGAGCTCGCGACCGGCGCACCCCGCCGGGGTTTCCCTATGCGGCCTCGCCGGTCGCGCTCGGTCGACTGGCCAAGAATTCGTTGAGTTCGGACTGCGGCCAGCGGACGGCACGCGGGCCGATCTTGATCGGTTCGGGGAATTGGCCCGCGCGCATCAAGCGGTAAATCGTGCTGCGGCTAAGGCCGGTTTGTGCCTCGACTTCCTCGCGGCGGAGCAGGCGGTCGGTGTCGTTCATGGCGGTCCTCCGGGTCAATCTTCCCGTAGGATTCCATGCGTTCCCGGGTGCGTGGTCCTATTTGTTCCACGATTTCGCGGAGGACAAAGCGGACTCTTTCGCCCAGTCGCTAAGAATTTGTCCCACGTGCTTCCCATCCAAACGTTCGGAGACAGATCCGCCATAGCGGGTCCAGGCCTTTTCGACGGCTTTGTAACTCATGCAGAGGGCGTCGCCGACAACGTCGCAGGCCGAACCCCCTTCGGCGCATGATTCGGGAAGCGAGAAGCGCTTCTTCCTGCTATTCCGTGTTGGTTTGAGCTTGAAGAGGACGGTCAACAGATACACGACTTCGGCGATCAAGGCGTCCCGATTCGCCAGTCGATTTCCTCCCTTGGGCGGTGGCTTCATTTTCTTGGCGAGGACGTCCGCCGTCCAGTTCGCCAACATGCTACGCACCGAATCTGGAAGGGTTTCCTGCCGTGGGATCCAAGCTTCTGCTCGGATCCATTCCTGCGCCATTGCGAGTGTGGCATCCCACGCCCAACGCTCTGTAAAAGACATCGCTATCCAGCCTGCCTTGATGGATGGATGGAGTCGGACCCGATTTCCTTGGACACAGAATTGGCTTAATCGAAGTGTCCAAGGAGGACCGGAACATGACCGATAATTTTGAGAAGAAAGTTACTGTTGATGGGCCTGTGGTAAATGCGGGCGAGCTTGGCTCGTCCACGTTTTCCCCAGGCCAGGCTTTGCCGGCAGGCCCGCTGGGACTTGGCCAGCGATGGACGGTGGCGCGCAAGCGTGAGGTCGTTCTGCGGCTTTTGCGTGACGAGCCGGTGCAACTTCTGTCGCGCCAGTTGGGCGTAGAGATCTTCCGGCTCGAGCAGTGGCGTGAGAAAGCGATCGGCGGGATCGACGCCTCGCTCAAGCAACGCAAGGGCGATCCGGTGCAGGCGGAACTGGATAGCGCCATGAAGCGGATCGGAGAGTTGACCATGCAGGTGGAACTGCTGGAGGCCAAGACGGAGACCTTCGGCCCTTTGGGGCGGCGGAGGTCGCGGCGATGAGTGCCGCCACCTCGCCCGGCACGGGTCTGGCCTACGGCCTGCGGCGGGTCTGCGCCGCCTGGGGCATGGCCCGCTCCTCGTTCTACGCCATGACCTCCGGCCAGCACGCCGAGCAGCCGCCGGCAAAGCGTCGGGGACCGAAGCCCGCGATCTCGGACCAGGCGCTGCTGGTGGCGATCGAAGCCGACCTGGAGGCATCGCCCTGGGAGGGCGAGGGCTACCGCAAGGTCTGGGCTCGGCTTCGGGTCTGTCGCGACATCCGGGTTGCCCGCAAGCGGGTGCTCCGCCTGATGCGCGAGAACAATCTGCTCTCGCCCCATCGCTGCCGCCGCCGTGGCGGCAATCCCCATGACGGTGAGATCATCACTCATGCCCCGAACCTCATGTGGGGCACCGATGGCGTTCGGGTGTTCACGGTGGACGACGGCTGGGGCTGGATCTTCACCGCCGTCGAGCATTGGAACGCCGAGTGTGTCGGCTGGCATGTCTGCAAGCGCGGCGACCGCTTCGCCGCCCTGCAGCCGATCTCCATGGGGCTTGCCGGGCTGTATGGCTCGACCGCGGCCGGCGCGGCTCGGGGGCTGGCCTTGCGGATGGATCACGGCTCCCAGTATCTGTCGGACCACTTCACCAACCAGATCAAGTTCTGGGGCATCCAGCCGTCCTACGCCTTCGTCGCCGAGCCCCAGACCAACGGCGTCGCCGAGCGGTTCAATCGCACGCTGAAGGAACAGATCATCCATGGTCGCATCTACCGCAACATCGCGGAGCTGCGGGACGCCGTCCGCGACTTCGTCGAACTCTACAATGCCCAGTGGATCGTCGAAAAGAACGGCTACCTGAGCCCCGCTCAAGCTCGTCAGGCGTGGCACGCCGCGATCTCAATCAGGCCCGCCGCGTGAGACAAACTTGTGTCCAAGGAACCGGGTGCGCTACACTTGATGGATGGATCTCCATTGTCGGGCACTGCCAGAAGAGCCTCGCCAGAAGACTTATTGCCCATTGGCGAGTGACGCAGAAAGAAACGGGCCCATTCCTTCGCCCTAGCGAATTCCGCCCTATCCACGGAACTGCACCACCTTCGCGTCGGCACCGGTCAGGAACGCGGCCCAATCCGCCATCAGCCGGCGCCGCCGCTCGAATAAATCACTTCGGAAATACGAGCCCTCGACACCGCCGACGGTGTGCGCCAGCGCCGCCTCGGCAATCTCGCGCGGCTTGCCGGTGTCGGCGCACCAATCTCGGAAGCTCGAGCGGAAACCGTGGACGGTGGCGCGGCCCGCAAGCCCGGTCGTCCGCAGCACCTTTGTCAAAGTCATATCGCTGAACGGCCGGCCGGGACGGGACGGGGAGGGGAAGACCAGACCTGACTTGTCGCGCAACGGACGCGCCTGTTCGAGCACCGCCAGCGCGGCATCGGGCAGCGGGACGCGATGCTCGGCGCCGGCCTTCATCCGGCCTGCCGGAAAACGCCACTGGCGAGCGTCCAGATCGATCTCGTCCCACGTCGCGCCACGGACTTCACCCGAACGCGCGGCCGTCAACACCGTGAAGCGGAAGGCCAGCTTCGCGGACATGGACGCGGCGGACGCTTCGATCGTTTCGAGCGCCGCGCGGATTTCTTCATAGGGCAAGGCGCGGAAATGCTCCTTGACCGCAGGCATGGTAGGCAGCGCGCCGGCGATGGCGTCTCCGGCCACGTTGTGCTCGATGTAGCCGTGCGCATGAGCCCAAGCCATGATCGCGCGGATTTTCTGGCGGACTTTGCGCCCGGTTTCCGGCTTCGCCGCCCATATTGGCGTCAGCACGCGCAACACGTCTTCGCGGCCGATCCGGTCGATCCGCATATCGCCGAGCGCCGGCAGGGCATACCGCTGCAACTGCTGCATCCAGTTATTCTCGACCTTGGCATTGCGCCAGCGTGGCCGGTTCGCCTCGAAGGTCTTTTCGGCGGCCTGTCGGAACGTCGGCATCTTGGACCGGCGCTTTTCCGCGAGCGGGTCACCGCCGGCGCGCGCGAGCTTTCGATTGGCGAATGCGGCCTCGCGCGCTTCGGCCAGCGAGACCAGCGGCCAGCCGCCGTGTCCGACGTCGCAACGCTTGCCGTCGATTGTGAGTCGCTGAATCCAGCTCTTGGACCCGCCTGGCGCGACGGCCAGATAGAGGGTCCCACCGTCACCATGCAGGCCCGGTTCGGTGATTTTCTTGACCTTGGCGGCCAATAATCTGTTCACTTTCCCCACACTTTCCCCAACGTTCTATCGGGGAATTTATGGGAATCGAACGGAACAAGCAAGCACTAAAAGGCCGGAAGCCCCTAGAGAATCAGGGCTTTTTGGAACGTCAGCGGAATAGGCGGGAAGGGGGAGTGGTGCCCAGGGGCGGAATCGAACCACCGACACAGGGATTTTCAGTCCCCTGCTCTACCTGCTGAGCTACCTGGGCGTCGCAAGCGAAAGCGCGGTATAGGAACTTTCACTTGAGCTGTCCAGCCTCGCCGCCGCGGGCCGATCAGGCGTCGTCGGTGCCGTGGCCGCCGTGGTCGTCGCCGTCGGCCGGCCCCTCGCTGGTCGGAATGCGGTAGTGCCCGCCGACCCAACGGCCGAGATCAACATTGGCGCAATGGGACGAGCAGAACGGCCGATAGCGGGCGGCCGTCGGCCGTCCACAGATCGGACAGGAGCGTTCCTTGCGCGGCGGCGGCTTCGTATTCATCGCTCACCAAGTTTGGGCCGGTGCCCGCTTTCATAAGAGAGTGAGTCGCCGAGCACCCGGCCCTCATGTATGGACCTTCCCGACCGGTCAAGGCGGGGACGTTGTGCGACGTACATGTATTCGGCCACGAGAGATGGGCTTTTGAGCATGCCCGGGCCAAGATGGAGCTTCGCTCTGGCCGCGTTGACCCGATCATACTTACGGCCAGAAACGGCCCATGAGGATTTCGGCCTATGCGGCTGCGTGTTCTGCACGGCGGTCCGTCACCTTGTGTCGCAAGTTTCGATTACGCGCGGCGGGCTCGATAGGGCTGCCCGCTGACGGCGACGCGCCAGGCGATGCGGGCAAGCTTGTTGGCGAGCGCGACGGCGACCACGTTGCGGGGCTTTCGCTTGAGGAGTGCGCGGGCCCACTGGGCAAGCGGGTCGTCGGGATGGCGGCCTTCGCCGTAGCGTCGCAGCATCGATTGAGCGCCGATGACGAGCAGGCTGCGGAGCCGCTCATTGCCGCGCTTGGAGATGCCGAGCAGTAACCGGGCCTCGCCGCTCTGATAGAGCTTCGGCGTGAGCCCGACCCAGGCGGCGAGATCGCGACCGCAGGCGAACCGGGAGGCATCGCCGACCGCGGCGATGAAGCCCGCGGCGACCAGCCGGCCGAAGCCCGGTATGCTCGTGAGCAGGCGCGCCCGCTCGTCATGTGCGGCCACCGCCGTCAGACGCTGCTTCGCCTCAGCAAGCTTCTCGCCCGTTGCCACGAACTGGCCGAAGAGATCGCAAAGCCCTTCCTGCAGCGTCGCCGGCACCACCGCCCAACGCCACGAAGCCATCAGTTCCGGAAGCCGGCGGGTCAACTGGGCGGGTCCCTTCGGCACGACGATGCCGAACTCCGCAAGCAGGCCTCGCAGCGTGTTGGCGAGCTGGGTGCGTTGGCGGGCATAGAGCGCCTCGATCCGCTCCAGCGACTGCAGTGCTTGCGTTGCCTCGTCCTTGACCGGGATCGCACGGACGTGCCGACGTCCACCCGCTTCCGTGATCGCCCGGGCATCGCGCCGATCGTCCTTGCACGCCGGGTCGCGATGAGTCGGACCCGATTTCCTTGGACACAGAATTGGCTTAATCGAAGTGTCCAAGGAGGACCGGAACATGACCGGTAATTTTGAGAAGAAAGTTACTGTTGATGGGCCTGTGGTAAATGCGGGCGAGCTTGGCTCGTCCACGTTTTCCCCAGGCCAGGCTTTGCCGGCAGGCCCGCTGGGACTTGGCCAGCGATGGACGGTGGCGCGCAAGCGTGAGGTCGTTCTGCGGCTTTTGCGTGACGAGCCGGTGCAACTTCTGTCGCGCCAGTTGGGCGTAGAGATCTTCCGGCTCGAGCAGTGGCGTGAGAAAGCGATCGGCGGGATCGACGCCTCGCTCAAGCAACGCAAGGGCGATCCGGTGCAGGCGGAACTGGATAGCGCCATGAAGCGGATCGGAGAGTTGACCATGCAGGTGGAACTGCTGGAGGCCAAGACGGAGACCTTCGGCCCTTTGGGGCGGCGGAGGTCGCGGCGATGAGTGCCGCCACCTCGCCCGGCACGGGTCTGGCCTACGGCCTGCGGCGGGTCTGCGCCGCCTGGGGCATGGCCCGCTCCTCGTTCTACGCCATGACCTCCGGCCAGCACGCCGAGCAGCCGCCGGCAAAGCGTCGGGGACCGAAGCCCGCGATCTCGGACCAGGCGCTGCTGGTGGCGATCGAAGCCGACCTGGAGGCATCGCCCTGGGAGGGCGAGGGCTACCGCAAGGTCTGGGCTCGGCTTCGGGTCTGTCGCGACATCCGGGTTGCCCGCAAGCGGGTGCTCCGCCTGATGCGCGAGAACAATCTGCTCTCGCCCCATCGCTGCCGCCGCCGTGGCGGCAATCCCCATGACGGTGAGATCATCACTCATGCCCCGAACCTCATGTGGGGCACCGATGGCGTTCGGGTGTTCACGGTGGACGACGGCTGGGGCTGGATCTTCACCGCCGTCGAGCATTGGAACGCCGAGTGTGTCGGCTGGCATGTCTGCAAGCGCGGCGACCGCTTCGCCGCCCTGCAGCCGATCTCCATGGGGCTTGCCGGGCTGTATGGCTCGACCGCGGCCGGCGCGGCTCGGGGGCTGGCCTTGCGGATGGATCACGGCTCCCAGTATCTGTCGGACCACTTCACCAACCAGATCAAGTTCTGGGGTATCCAGCCGTCCTACGCCTTCGTCGCCGAGCCCCAGACCAACGGCGTCGCCGAGCGGTTCAATCGCACGCTGAAGGAACAGATCATCCATGGTCGCATCTACCGCAACATCGCGGAGCTGCGGGACGCCGTCCGCGACTTCGTCGAACTCTACAATGCCCAGTGGATCGTCGAAAAGAACGGCTACCTGAGCCCCGCTCAAGCTCGTCAGGCGTGGCACGCCGCGATCTCAATCAGGCCCGCCGCGTGAGACAAACTTGTGTCCAAGGAACCGGGTGCGCTACAATGCTGGGTCGCGATAGGCCTTCGCGACGTAAGGCGCAATCAACCGCACCTCGTGGCCCAGCAGCTGCAACGTCCGTCCCCAATGGTGCGCGCCGCCACACGCTTCCATCACCACGATCGCTCCTGGATATCGCTGTACGGCAGCGACAAACGCGTCGCGCGGCACTCGCGTCTCCTCGACAATCGTGTCGTCGCCAGTCTGCACGCAAAGCTGCATCGCGCGCTTGGACAAATCAAGGCGATGTCCCACCCAATGTTGAAAAGTGCGAGATAGGCATCTTCTGATCGAGAGGCTACGCGGCCACCTCGATGTCTTCAATGACGGACTTTGCTCCGGCCTTTCTCACCGCCTCCCGCAGGGCGGCGTCGAGGATGGGGAGCTGGCGGTAGGCCTTGAGGCGGCGGAAGGTCTTTTGCGCCTCCAAGAGGCCGGCGGCGGTCCAACGCAGCGCCATCTCGGCGTTGCGCCAGCGCTTGACGTTCCGCTGCACCGTCCGGACGGTGCCGATCGCGTTCTCGATGGCGTTGGTGCAAGCCAGCGAGCGTCGAAGTTGCGGCGGGAGGCCGAGCCGGATCACCGTCAGGATCTCGTCCAGGCCCTCCAGGATCGAGCCCGAGACGCCGGGTGCGTCATGCTCCAGACGGCGGGCGAGGTTGCGCAAGAGCCGTTCGGCCTTGGCCGCGTCGTCCTGCTGCCAGGCCTGCCGCAAGACCTTCCTGACGCCGGCATGGAGGCTCTCGTCCAGCCGGTCCGTGATGTTGCGCCCCTTGTGCACCTGGCAGCGCTGGAGGGCCGCCGCCCGCCCGAAGGTCCGCCGGATCGCCTTCGAGAGCGCCTTGGCGCCGTCGACGATGTAGAGCCGAGGCCGTTCGGGATCGAGACCGCGCTCGATCAGGTTGTCGAGCATGGCTTGCACCGTGGCCGCGTTCTCCGTCGCGCCCTCGGCCAGGCCCAGCACGTGCTTCGCGCCGCCGGTGTCGATGCCGATCGCCGCCACCATCAGGTGATCGCCGACATGGAGCCCGTCGATCTGGAGCACCACGAGATCGAGATCGTCGAGCGGGCTCGCCAGCCAGGCCTTCAGCTTGCTTCGCGTCAACGCAACGAAACGGCGCGAGACCGCCGACTTCGAGGTTGCGTCACCCGATGCCGCCGGCAGATCGCCGCCCGCATCGTCCGGCGGGCGCACCGCGCGGGCATACTTGCGGGTCGAGACGTTGATCACCATCAGATTCATCGCCCAGGCTTGCAAGAGTTCGGGTTCCGACAGCAGCGCCCAACTCGGCAGGCTCATCTCCCGACCCGCGAAGTCCCGCACCCGAGGGCGTTCGACCTTCACTTTGCCGCCGTGGTAGGCGATCTCGCTCCGGGTCGTGCCCCATCGATGGCACTTGCGCTCGCCCGAGCGGGCGTGGCGCGAACCGCACAAGGCTTCCGCGTCCGCCGACATCATCTCGTTCAAAGACTCGAGGCCCGCCAAAAGGCAGAAGCGATCGACGCTCATGCGCAGATCGTCGAAGGCCTCCGGCATCGATGGCAAGAGCCGACAGGATGGTTCCGAGGAACGGTCGTTGCGTGTAGTCTTGGTCATGGCGTCGTTCTCCTTGATGGAATCAGCACCCAGAGCCTAACGGCTCCAGGCGGACGACGCCTACTTCAGCTTTTCAACAGAGCCCGGGACATCCCCCAAATCAATCCCTACCTACCGTAGAGTCGTTCATGGACCTTCCCTCCTCTCGCTGGATGATTGCCGCTGCAATCAATGGGCCACTATCGAGCCCGTACGTGGGGTCGGGAAGGTCCATCCCATCATACTTCGACAGGCTCAGCACGAGGGCCTCACCCTGAACTTGTCGAAGGGTGGGGACCGTCGCATGCTTCTACGATGGTGGGCACTAGTGCACCGATCCAGACAAATGATTCACCGTGTGCTGGAGCAACCCGTTGTTTTGTATTCAGAATCAGGTTTCCACTGTGACGGCTCTGACTGAGTCGGTACACTAGCCCGGATATTTCATGATGCGAATGATTGTGTCCTGTTGGGCCGGTCATCTGTCTCGAATGAGGCGAATCGGGACGGGTTTTGACCGGGGTTCATGGCCGCGGTGCAGGAGCGAAGCATTACGGTGTTCGGTGGCGGCGAGCGTCGGGCCGCGGCGCTGCCGGGTCAGCTCGACCAGGCCGAGATGGGAGACGCCAAGCACGTGGCAGCGTGCCGGATCGCCGGCGAGCGCCGCCCGCAGCGCCCGCAGGACGCCCTCCCGGTCGCCGCCACGGCTTGATTTCAGGAGGTCGATGACGATGGCGCCGCCGATCGAGCGCAGGCGCAACTGGCGGGCGATCTCGGGCACCGCCTCGTGGCCGACGTCGCGCGCCGTCCAGCCTGCCCGCCCCAGGTGCTGGGCCGTGTCGACGTCGATGGCGGTCAGCGTCTCGCCGGCCTCGAAGATAAGCGCCGCGCCGCTGGCCAGCGGCACGCACGGCGCCAGGGCGGCATCGATCGCCGCGTCGACGTCGTGCGCCGCGAAGGGCGCCGGGGCGTCGAGCACAATGCGCTCGGCGAGCGCCGGCTGCGCGCGCTCGGCCCAGCGCAGCGCCGCCGCGCGCGTCGCATGATCGCCGACGACGATGGCGGCAAGGCGCGGGTGGGCATGCTCGCCGAGCACGCGGGCGATCGGCGGCGGCCCGCCGTCGAGGCAGGCCGGGCCCGCCTCGCTCGTGGCCAGGGCCGCCTGCCACTGGGCCCGCAGGGCCGCCGCTTCCACCGCCACTTGGGCGGCAGCCTCGGCCGGCGCGTGGCGGACGAGCCCGACCAGCGGGCGCCGCAGCCTGGCCCCCTCGCCGGGCTGCAGCGCCGCGGCGGCAGCCGTGATCAGGGCATCCTGCTCGCCCGGCGGCACGCCGGCAGCAGGTCGAGCAGATAGCCGGACAGCCGTACGGCCGCCGTAACCCGCGGACCCTTGGTGCCGTGGGCGTCGGCGGTGATCTGAACGACGAGCGCCGCGCCCTCATGCACGCACTCGGCGATGCGGGCGAGCTTGCCGGCGCCGCCGGCGCCGACCGCGTCGCGGGCCCTGAGGAAGCCGTCCGGGCCATCGCCCAGCGCAACGAATGCGGCGTTGACCCCGGGGTTGACCCGGGTGACGCGGCCACGATGGAGGGCGCCGACGCGGACGGGCGCATGATCGCGGAAATGGTCGACCTGCCAGACCGCGTCGCCGGCCAGCAACGCCGCGCGCAGCTCGCCCGGGCTGCGCTCCAGCACGATCGTGTCGATCAGCATCGGTAGCCGAGGCCGCAGAGCGCGTCGCGGGCCTCGGGCAGCGCCAGGCCGACGACGTTCGTGTAGGAGCCGTTGAGCCACGGTATGAACGCCGCCACGGCGCCCTGGATCGCGTAGCCGCCGGCCTTGCCCTGCCACTCCTCGGTCGCCACGTAGTCGGCAATCTCGTCGGCTGTCAGGCGCTTGAACTTGACGGCCGTGGTCACGAGGCGCTCGGCGCGGCGGCCGTCGGGCGCGACGACGACGATGCCGCCGACGACGCGGTGGCGGCGGCCGGACAGCAGCATGAGGCAGCGCCGCGCGGTCGCCGCATCGGCGGCCTTCGGCAGGATGCGCCGGCCGACCGCGACGACCGTGTCGGCGGCCAGCACATAGGCGCCGGGATGACGCACCGCGACCGCCGCCGCCTTGGCCGCCGCCAGGCGCCGGGCCAGCGCCACCGGCTGCTCGCGCGGCGCCGCAGTCTCGTCGATATCGGCCGGATCGATGGCGTCCGGTGCAACGCCGATCTGCGCCAGCAGCGCCCGCCGCCGCGGCGAAGCGGACGCCAGCACGAGGGTCGCCGTCTCGGTCCCGCGGTTCATGCCGGGCGCGCACGAACGATCGCGCGGCGCTGTCGCAGCGGCGATTTCGGCGCCTGAGTACCAAGCGCCGGCTTCTGGCCACTAGCCGGGCGAGCCGGCGGGCACACTATTTGAAGCGGAAGGTAATGCGGCCTTTGGACAGGTCGTATGGCGTCATCTCGACATTGACCTTGTCGCCGGCCAGGACACGAATACGGTGCTTACGCATCTTGCCTGCCGTGTGCGCCAGAACCTCGTGCTCGTTGTCCAGCTTGACACGAAACATCGCGTTCGGCAGGACCTCGACGACCGTTCCCGAGAACTCCAGCAGGTCTTCTTTCGCCATTCCGTGTCCGTCTTTCAAAGAGGCGCCGTCAGCGGCGGCACCAGGCGGCTATACGCCACGAGTTTGCCGCTGAATTCAACCCCCAATGCAACTACGGGCGCGCCTGGCCCTTAAGGCACCCGCCGAGCCCACGCGCTCATCCGGACGATGCCGGCAGGGCGGGAAATTCTCGTTCGAGACGGGCCCCGATGGCGTCGCGGACTTCGCGATATGCGGCCAGCAGGGTGGTCCGGTTACCGACGACCAGCGTTGGATCGACGGTCGGCCAGTAGGCGACCTCGCAGGCCATGGCCCGCGTCAGCGCCTCGGCCCGCGCGCGCGCCTCGGGCGTAAACGTGACGATCAAGTCGAACGACATGTCGTCCAGATCGTCGAACGCCAGCGGCCGATGACCGCTGATGTCGAGACCGATCTCGCGTATCACCTCGATGGCGAACGGGTCGGCGCCGGCCTCCTCGCGCTCGACGCCGACACTGTCGACGAAGACCCGCGTGCCATGCAGCCGCTTCATCATCGCCTCGGCCATCGGCGAGCGGATGATGTTGCGCGTGCAGGCGAGCAGAATGCTGGCGGGGATCGCTGCCACTTTCGTCAGCTCCGGATATGCAGCACGCAGATCAGCGTGTGAGTCGGACCCGATTTCCTTGGACACAGAATTGGCTTAATCGAAGTGTCCAAGGAGGACCGGAACATGACCGATAATTTTGAGAAGAAAGTTGCTGTTGATGGGCCTGTGGTAAATGCGGGCGAGCTTGGCTCGTCCACGTTTTCCCCAGGCCAGGCTTTGCCGGCAGGCCTGCTGGGACTTGGCCAGCGATGGACGGTGGCGCGCAAGCGTGAGGTCGTTCTGCGGCTTTTGCGTGACGAGCCGGTGCAACTTCTGTCGCGCCAGTTGGGCGTAGAGATCTTCCGGCTCGAGCAGTGGCGTGAGAAAGCGATCGGCGGGATCGACGCCTCGCTCAAGCAACGCAAGGGCGATCCGGTGCAGGCGGAACTGGATAGCGCCATGAAGCGGATCGGAGAGTTGACCATGCAGGTGGAACTGCTGGAGGCCAAGACGGAGACCTTCGGCCCTTTGGGGCGGCGGAGGTCGCGGCGATGAGTGCCGCCACCTCGCCCGGCACGGGTCTGGCCTACGGCCTGCGGCGGGTCTGCGCCGCCTGGGGCATGGCCCGCTCCTCGTTCTACGCCATGACCTCCGGCCAGCACGCCGAGCAGCCGCCGGCAAAGCGTCGGGGACCGAAGCCCGCGATCTCGGACCAGGCGCTGCTGGTGGCGATCGAAGCCGACCTGGAGGCATCGCCCTGGGAGGGCGAGGGCTACCGCAAGGTCTGGGCTCGGCTTCGGGTCTGTCGCGACATCCGGGTTGCCCGCAAGCGGGTGCTCCGCCTGATGCGCGAGAACAATCTGCTCTCGCCCCATCGCTGCCGCCGCCGTGGCGGCAATCCCCATGACGGTGAGATCATCACTCATGCCCCGAACCTCATGTGGGGCACCGATGGCGTTCGGGTGTTCACGGTGGACGACGGCTGGGGCTGGATCTTCACCGCCGTCGAGCATTGGAACGCCGAGTGTGTCGACTGGCATGTCTGCAAGCGCGGCGACCGCTTCGCCGCCCTGCAGCCGATCTCCATGGGGCTTGCCGGGCTGTATGGCTCGACCGCGGCCGGCGCGGCTCGGGGGCTGGCCTTGCGGATGGATCACGGCTCCCAGTATCTGTCGGACCACTTCACCAACCAGATCAAGTTCTGGGGTATCCAGCCGTCCTACGCCTTCGTCGCCGAGCCCCAGACCAACGGCGTCGCCGAGCGGTTCAATCGCACGCTGAAGGAACAGATCATCCATGGTCGCATCTACCGCAACATCGCGGAGCTGCGGGACGCCGTCCGCGACTTCGTCGAACTCTACAATGCCCAGTGGATCGTCGAAAAGAACGGCTACCTGAGCCCCGCTCAAGCTCGTCAGGCGTGGCACGCCGCGATCTCAATCAGGCCCGCCGCATGAGACAAACTTGTGTCCAAGGAACCGGGTGCGCTACACGCAGATCAGCGTGAACAGCCGCCGGGCGGTGTTGAAGTCGATCTCGATGTCGCTTGCCAAGCGGGCCTGCAGGCGCTCCGAGGCCTCGTTGTGCAGGCCGCGCCGGCCCATGTCGAAGGCTTCGATCTGCGACGGCGTGGCCGAGCGGATTGCCTCGTAGTAGCTCTCGCAGACCGTGAAGTAGTCCTTGATGGTCTTGCGGAAGGGCGTCAGCGGCAGCGTGACCTTGCGCAGCGGCGCCCCGTCGGCGCAGCGGATGTCGAAAACCAGCCGGTTGTCCTGGGCCGCCAGGTGCAGCGCATACGGCCCGACCGCATCGAGCAGGCGAAAACGGTTGTCCTCGACCAGATCGTAGATCGCGACGGCCCGCTCGCGCGCAACGTCCGGGTTGTAGCGCACGATGCCGCGGTCATCGAGGGTCACACTAGCGATGCGGTCGGTCTCGTCGCACACGGGCGCCGCTACTTCGGATCGGGCCGGCTGGACGGCCGCGGCAAGAGCGCCGGGTCAGGCCGCATCTTGAGAACCCGGCAGGGCACCGCGGATCCGGTCGACCCAGCCGCCGACCTCGCAGGCGCGTGTCTTCAGGGCGACCCGGTTGACGACGAGGCGGGCGCTCACCTCGGCGATCGTCTCCAGCGGCACGAGCCCGTTCGCCTGCAGCGTCGCCCCCGTCGACACCAAATCGACGATACGCCGGCACAGGCCAAGTGTCGGTGCCAACTCGATCGCGCCGTTCAGCTTGATACACTCCGCCTGCACGCCGCGCGCCGCGAAATGGCGCCGCGTGAGGTTCGGGTATTTCGTGGCCACCCGCACGTGGCTCCAGCGCGCCGGCTCGTCGACCGCGGCAAGCGCCTGGGGCGCGGCGACGACGAGGCGGCAGCGGCCGACGCCGAGGTCGAGCGGCGCATAGAGCTCGGAATAGTCGAACTCCATCACGACGTCGCTGCCGCAGACGCCGAGCTGCGCCGCGCCGAAGGCGACGAACGTCGCGACGTCGAACGCCCGGGCGCGGATGATCTCGAGGTTCGGCAGCGCCGTGCGAAAGCGCAGCTGTCGTGCCTTCGGGTCATCGAACGCGGGCTCAGGCTCGATGCCGGCACGCCGCAGGATCGGCATGACCTCGCCCAGGATGCGGCCCGTCGGCAGGGCCAGCACAAGCCGGTCGTCACGCTTCACGCCGCACCGTCGCCAGGTTGATGGCCATCCTCTAGGACCCGACGGTCCCGGACCCGTTGTCGTGCCGGGGACGCCATTGGGTCGGCCAGGGCTCGCCGAAATCCTCGAGCCGGCAGACCAGCGCCGCCGCCTCGAGCCGGATGCAGGCGTTGCTCGAGAATGTCAGATCGATCTCGACGCCGGACACCGCCGCCGGATGAGCCTCGATCGTCAGCAGGTTCAGAAAGCCGCCGGGCTGGCGCCGGTCGACATTGCGCGCCCGCACGGCCGTGACCTGGTCGAACGTCAGGCCACAGAGGACACGCTCGAACGACGCCTCGGCATCGCGGCGCTCGCCGACCTCCCAGCGGAAGCGGTTCGCGACCATCACGAACTCCCGCTCACCGGTGAGGTATTCCACATCGGCGACCGGCACCAAGGCGTCCTGCAGACAGGCCGCGATGATGCCCAGATCCTCGGTGCTCTCCGCCCGCAGCTTCAGGGCGGCCTGGGTCCGGCTCGGGCGGTCGTCTCTCATGCGTCGTCTTCAGCCCGCTCGATATCGGCGCCAACGGCGGCCAGCCGCTCCTCCAGCCTCTCATAGCCGCGGTCGAGATGATAGACGCGATGGACGGTCGTCTCGCCCTCGGCGACGAGGCCGGCGAGCACCAGGGATGCGCTGGCGCGCAGGTCGCTGGCCATCACCGGCGCGCCGGTCAGGCGGTCGACGCCGCGGACCATGGCCGAGCGGCCGTGCAGGTTGATGCTGGCGCCCATGCGCTGCAGCTCCGGCACGTGCATGAAGCGGTTCTCGAAGATCGTCTCGGTGATCATCGAAGCGCCTTCGGCGGTCGCCATCAACGCCATGACCTGAGCCTGCAGGTCGGTGGGAAAACCCGGAAACGGCTCGGTCAGCACGTCGACACCGCGCAGCGGTGCATTGGCCCGCGAGACGTAGACGGCGCCGTTGCGCTGTTCGATCGTGACGCCGGCCTCGTCGAGCAAACGGGCCAGCGCGTCGATGTGCTCGATCCGGGCCTCCTCGAGCTCCAGCGTGCCACCGGTGATCGCCGCGGCGATGGCGTAGGTCCCGGCCTCGATCCGGTCCGGCATGACCGTATGGCGGGCGCCGTGCAGCCGCTTGACGCCGCGGATTGTCAGGCGCTCCGAACCGATGCCCTCGATATCCGCGCCCATGGCAATAAGGCAGACGGCCAGATCGGTGATCTCGGGCTCGCGCGCGACGTTCTCCAGGACCGTCTCGCCCTTGGCCAGCGTCGCCGCCAGCAACAAGTTCTCGGTCGCCCCGACCGACTGCTGCGGGAAGACGATGTGAGCACCGGTCAGGCCGCCCGGGGCCTTGGCGTGGATGAAGCCGCCCTCGACCTCGATCTCGGCGCCGAGCTGCGCCAGGCCCTTCAGGTGCAGGTCGACCGGGCGGCCGCCGATGGCGCAACCGCCGGGCAGCGACACGAGCGCCTCGCCGCAGCGCGCGAGCAGCGGCCCGAGCACCAGCACGCTCGCGCGCATCTTTCGCACGAGGTCGTAGGGCGCGGTCGTGTTCGTGATTTCGCCGGCCGTCAGCGACAGTACGCGGCCGGCATTGCCGCCGTTCGGCGCGCCGCCGTCCATGGCAATATCGACGCCGTGCTGGGCCAGCAGGTTCGCCAGGGTCGTAATATCGACGAGATGCGGGATACGGCTCAGCGTCAGGGTCTCGTCGGTCAGGAGGCACGCCGCCATGACCGGCAAGGCGGCGTTCTTGGCACCGCCGACGCGGATCGTGCCCTGCAGGGGCCGCCCGCCACGAATGCAGATCTTGTCCATAATGTTGCGGTCTTCTCGTTCGATATATCGGCGGGGCAGTCTGCGGCCCCATTGTGGCAACAGCAGGGCTAGAGCCGTGGCACGGTAATGCCGCGTTGACCCATGTATTTGCCCTTGCGGTCGGCATAGGAGACCTCCGGCGGGCCGGCGCCCTGGAGGAACAGGAACTGGGCGGCCCCCTCGTCGGCGTAGATCCGGGCCGGCAGGGGCGTGGTGTTGGAGAACTCCAGCGTCACGTGGCCCTCCCACTCCGGCTCCAGCGGCGTGACGTTGACGATGATGCCGCAGCGCGCATAGGTCGACTTGCCCAGGCAGATGACCAGCACGTCACGCGGGATACGGAAATATTCGACCGTCCGGGCCAGCACGAAGCTGTTCGGCGGGATGATGCAGACGTCGGCGGTGCGGTCGACGAACGAGGCGTCATTGAAGTCCTTGGGGTCGACGGTCGCGGCATTGACGTTCGTGAAGATCTTGAACTCGCGGCTGACGCGCGCGTCGTAGCCATAGGACGACACGCCATAGGAAATCACGCCGTCGCGCTGCTGCGCATCGACGAACGGCTCGATCATGGCGTGCTCGAGCGCCATGGTGCGGATCCAGTGATCGGGCATGACGGACATGATGGGCGTCCCTTGGCTCGCGCCGGCTTTGTAACGCACGGCCAAGTTTACCCGCAAGTCGACTTACGTTGCGTTAACAATTCGCCGCATTGTCCAGGTTTTTTCGTGGGATGCGGGGCGGTCGGCCAGTGGCCGAGGTGTTGCTCCCTCCCCCCTTGTGGGGCCTTGTGGGGGAGGGTCGGGGTGGGGGGGTAAATCACCCATTTCCGATTCTGGTGCGATTCCGGCCACTAGAGCACATCCGGTTTAGACGGAATATCCTGCATTGACGAGGTAGTTTCTGCATTCGGTTGGAGAGAATTCATCGAGGGCGTTTCCAATTGCCCGCCAGAGGTCATCGACGGTTCTGGCGCCGACCTTGCGGAGAATGGCTTTGAGCTTGGCGAAGACCTGTTCGATGGGATTGAGATCGGGGCTGTAGGGCGGCAGGTAGAGCGGGGTTGCGCCGACCGCCTCAATGGCCTCGTGTACGCCGGCGACCTTGTGGGAGGAGAGGTTGTCCATGATGACGATGTCGCCCGCGGACAGGGTCGGGACCAGGGCTTGCTGGACCCAGGCAAGGAAGCTTGCGCCGTTGATCGGGCCATCGAAAACGCAGGGCGCGGTGATCCGGTCGTGACGCAGGGCGGCAATGAACGTGGTTGTCTTCCAGTGGCCATGGGGAATGGCCGCCACCACCCGTTCGCCGCGCGGTGCCCGGCCATAACGCCGGGCCATGTTCGTCCGCGCCCAGGTCTCGTCGAGAAAGACCAGCCGTTCGGCAATCAGCCCAGGTTGCTCGTTGCGCCAAGTGGCTCGCGCCGCCGCGACGTCAGGGCGCTCCTGCTCGGCGGCGTGGGCTGTCTTTTTTTGCGACTCAGCCCCTGAGCCAGAAGAAAGTCGCCAAGCGTCGAGCGCTTCGCCTCGATCCCCTCGGCGGCCAGCAAGACGCAAAGCTCGTCAATGGTGATGTCGCAATTCTCCATCACCAGAGCCCGAATGCGATCGCCATGGGGAGCCAGTTTCGATTTCTTCCAGCCACCGTATTTGTCGGCTTTGATCGTGCCCCGCTGCTTCCAACGCTGCATCAGCTTCACAACAAAGCTGATGCTCACATCAAATTGCTTCGCCGCCGCATTGCGAGAGGTCCCCGATTCAACAACTCGAACAACTCGTTCACGAAGATCTTCCGAATAAGGTCGTGTCATCCATGGCTGGCCTCCTTTAACCCAGCTCATAGCTTGAATCACTTTTTGCGACCCTTGGGAATCCCCTTTTTGATTCTGTCTATGCCGGACCCGCTCTAGTCGGGATCGGCGGGCGCCGCCGCCCCGTCCACGTCGCGCCGGGTGCCGCCATCGCCGTCGGTCCGGGTCCGTTGCTGCTGCTTGCGCCGGCGCAGGTTCTCGCGCAGGGCGGCGGCCCGGCGGTCGAACCGGTCGGCCTGCTTGCGCCCGGGCGGCCGGGCCGGCGCGGCGCCGGGATCAGTGGGTTCGGCGGTATCATCGCTCATTCCCGCAATCCTAATGCACGATACGGTCCGGCAGGAAGTCGCCTGTGGGCGCCGCGTCGACGAGCGCGCCGTAGGCGTCGGGCCGGCGGAAGTTGGCGCCCCAGATCGCGTTCCGGCGATAGTCGCGAATCTCGTCGAGGTCGAACTCGCAGTAGTAGATGCCCTGCTCCGGCCCGGCCTCGAGGATCAGCGTCTCGCGATAGGTGCCCTGCCCGTTGCCCTCGCCGCCCGCCGCGAAGGCCATGGGTACGACGCCCAGCGAGCGGCCGTTGGCCTCGGGATGCCCGGCCGGGTAGTTGGTCATGGCCACGGCGATCTTGTTCTCGAACGCCCGGGTCTTCATCTGGGCGATGCGATGGGCCTCGATATTGTAGCAGTTTGGCACGAGAACGAGCTCGGCGCCCTGCAACGCCAGGGTGCGCGTACTCTCGGGGAACTCGCGATCGAAGCAGATCATCGCGCCGACATCGACCGGGCCCTTGGCCGTCGCCAGCGAAACGACGGAGAAGCCGTCGCCGGCGGCGCAGAAGCGCTCCATGGCGTGGCCGCAGGTGTGGACCTTGGCGTATTCCAGGACGATCGCCCCGGCCGCGTCGATCAGGCAGAACGCGTTGCGCGGGGCGCCCGGATCGGCCTCCAGGGTGGTCAGGCCGATGGCCAGGCCGGCGTCGCGGGCCAGCGCCTGGTGCTCGCAGACAAAGGCGTCGCTGCGGAACACCGCCCCCGCCAGCCAGGCCTCGCGTACCACGGGATCCTCCAGGTCGCCGAAGTCGTAGCCGTGGCTCCACACCTCCGGGAACAGGGCGATGTCGGCGCCATTGGCCGCCGCCTCGCGGCAGGCCGACAGTCCCTTGTGCAGCGTCTCGTCCAGGGTCTCGCCCGCCGCCAGCTGCAGCAGGGCGACCTTGAGTACAGCCATTGCAATTTCACTCCGTTCAATCCCGACACAACCCTAACGGATGTTGAGCCGGATTCGTCCCCGAAGATGCCCCACGACCGCCAGCCGGCCCACGGCCGGCTTGCGCCCCGCCCGGCCCTGTGGCACAACGCCGCCACATGCCGCCGTAGCTCAGGGGTAGAGCACACCCTTGGTAAGGGTGGGGCCGAGTGTTCAATTCACTCCGGCGGCACCATTTCTTTTCAATGGGTTACCGACGGGTTTGCGGGTTTGGAAAGCCTTTTTCTTGGTTAGACCCCAAGGAGACCCCAAAAACGCCATTTCCGCTCCGCATCTTCATGGAGCAACCGCTGCGCCCCATCCCGGAGTATGCGCCACGCCACGCTTGCAAGTGGCTGATATCCTGAGGCTAAGGCGCGGTCCGCAGGTCGCCCTTCGCGCGCGAGGGCTTGCCTTACCGAAAACCCCTGTGCGCTGGGGGGCGCTGCGGCTTGAGGGCCCTGCCCGCACCCCCTGAGCGCACGCTTCCGCTTGGCGCGGTCCGCAGGTCGCCCTTCGCGCGCGAGGGCTTGCCTTACCGAAAACAACCTGTGCGCTGGGGGGCGCTGCGGCTTGAGGGCCCTGCCCGCACCCCCTGAGCGCAAGCTTCCGCTGTGCGTTGTGGGCTGCTGCGCCCTGGGCTTCTGCCTGCCGACATGCCGGGCGTTTCCCCCAGGGGGTGGGGTGGACCCTCCCGGCCTAGGGTCCGTACTCAATTAGCGATTCTCAGGGTGCAGGATTTGTGATTCAAGCTTCCAAGCTGATGGAGGCTTGAATGACGAAACTTTACTGGCTGGGCGAGACGGAGTGGTCTCGCATAGAGCCTTTGTTGCCGCGCGGGGAGGTATAGCTGAATCTTGTGTACGGCGTTGGAAAGAGGGCGGCGTATCCTGGTGATTGTTGCAGTCACCACTTGACCTAAGCCAAGGAAGGATACGCCATGGAAGAGAATACCGTTGTTGCCTTTCGGAACCCATCGAATTTTCAGGATGACCCGTTGACGGAAGTCCTACGAGCTGGGGCGCGTGAGTTGCTGGCTCAAGCCGTGGAAGCTGAAGTTGCCGAGTTTCTGGAAGGTCATGCGACGCTGGTTGATGACCGGGGCCGTCGCCGGATTGTACGCAATGGCCACTTGCCGGAACGGCCGATACAGACCGGGATCGGCCCGGTGGACGTGCGTCAGCCGCGTGTCCGGGATCGGAGAGCCGGCGAGGGTGCCGGCGCCATCCGGTTCACGTCGGCGATCCTGCCGCGCTATCTGCGCCGCACCAAGAGCCTGGAGGATTTGCTGCCGTGGCTATACTTGAGGGGCATCTCCAGCGGCGATTTCTCGGAAGCGTTGGCGGCGTTGCTGGGGGCACAGGCCCCGGGTCTGTCGGCCTCCACGATCGGGCGACTGAAGGAAGTTTGGCAAGACGAGATGGAGCGCTGGCAACGGCGTGATTTATCGGCCAAGCGCTACGTCTACTTCTGGGTCGACGGCATCTATTTTGGCGCCCGCCTGGAAGAGGAGAAGCAATGCATCCTGGTTATCATCGGCGCCACGGATCACGGAACCAAGGAGTTGATCGCCATCACCGACGGCTACCGCGAGAGCGAACAATCCTGGCGCGAGGTGCTGCTCGATCTCAAGCGGCGTGGTCTCGGCATCGGCCCGGAACTGGTGACCGGCGATGGCGCGCTCGGCTTCTGGAAGGCGCTCCGCCAAGTCTACGGGGCCGCCCGCGAGCAGCGCTGCTGGGTGCATAAGACGGGCAATATCTTGAACAAGCTACCCAAGGGTCGGCAGAACAAGGCCAAGGGTCACTTGCAGGATATCTGGATGGCCGAAACCAGGAAGGACGCGGAGACCGCCTTCGACTTCTTCCTGGAAGCCTACGGACCGAAGTACGAAAAGGCCACGGCCTGCCTGGCCAAGGACCGGGACGCCTTGCTGAGCTTCTACGACTTCCCCGCCGAGCATTGGAAGCATGTGCGGACGACGAACCCCATCGAGAGCACCTTCGCCACGGTTCGCCTTCGCACCTATCGGACCAAGGGTTGCCTGTCACGCAAGACGGCGATGGCCATGGTCTTCAAGCTTTGCCAGGGGGCCAGCAAGAAATGGCGGAGGCTCAATGGATCAGATCAGTTCGCCGAGATCATTCGAGGCGTCAAATTCGTGAATGGAGAACGCCAGGATCGCGCCGCCGCATGACAAACCCATACACAACTTTTGACAATAGCTCCCGCGCGGGCGCAAAGGAGCACACCGGGTAGACGACCGACGAGTAATAAGCGGCATCGTGCATATGCTGCGCTCGGGCGCGCGATGGCGCGACTGCCCGCCGGGGTATGGTCCCTATACGACGATCTATAATCGGTTTAATCGGTGGAGCAAGCAGGGCATTTGGCTTGGCATGTTCGAGGCGCTGACCGGGACCACTGGAACGATCGGCACGGCCGCGATCGACAGCTCTCATGTCAAGGCGCATCGCTCGGCCGCTGGCGGAAAAGGGGGGCTTTCGAGCAAGCGATCGGGCGCTCACGTGGCGGTCGCACGACCACGCTCCACGCCCTGAGCGATGGCGCAGGACGACCGCGGGTTCTGCTGCTTGCACCGGGAAACGTCCACGATGTGATCATGGCGCCTGAACTGCTGGATGCCGCTGGCCCGATTGCCCGGCTCACAGCCGATAAGGCTTACGACACCAACAAGCTGCGCCGTCTGCTTGCCGAACAGGGCACGGAAGCTGTCATCCCGTCGATTGCCAGGCGCAAGCCCCTGATCCCCCATGATCGCGTCGCTTACCGACAGCGCAACCTCATCGAACGCATGTTCGGCCGTCTCAAGGACTTCCGGCGGATCGCCACCCGCTACGACAAACTCGCCAGAAACTTCCTCGCTGGCGTCGTCCTCGCCGCACTCATCATCTGGTGGATCTAATTGAGTCTGGACCCTAGTTCAGCGTTTCCGAGGATCGAATCATATCAGGCGGCCTCGTTTAGTTTGTAGGACCAGGTGTGGACGACGGGATGTCGGTTGATGTCGTCGATGGCGGCGATGATGCGGTCCTTGAGTTCCTGCTTGGAGGCGACGCGGATGTGCCGGAGCACCGAGCGAGCGAGCTTGGAGAAGAAGCCCTCGGTGAGGTTGAGCCAGGAGCCGTGCTTGGGAGTGAAGACGAAACTGAAGCGGCCCTCTCGCTGGTCGGCGAGCCAGCCTCGGGTTTCCTTGGAGATATGCGCGGAGTGATTGTCGAGGATCAGCGTGATCGCGGTGCTCGGTGGATAGGCCGCGTCGAGGCGTTTGAGAAACGCGACGAACTCGCGCGAGCGATGGCGATCCTCGACGCTGGCGTGAACCTTGCCGGTCAGCAGATCGATGCCGGCGAGCAGGCTGATCGTCCCGTGGCGGACATATTCGTGATCACGCCCGAAGCCGGCATGGCGACCGGGCGCAGGCGGCAGGTCGGGCGCCGTCGTCCCGATCGCCTGCATGCCCGGCTTCTCGTCGTAGGAGATGATCGCCACCGCCTCGATCGGCGCCTGCGGGTTCGCCGCGGCGGCTCGCTTGAGCATTTCGACCTCGCGGTAGACACACAACACCTCGGCCATCTTCTGCTCGAACTCGGGGTCACGGCGCTCCAGGTAGTAGCGCACCTTGTGCGGCTTCACCGCGTGCTGGTCGAGCAGCTTGCACACCGTGCCCTGGGCCAGCTTGGCCAGACACCCATGGCCTGCCGCCGGGCCGTGGGAGCGCGCATGCCGCGCCAGCAGCCGCGTCGTCCACAGCTCATGCGGATAGCCCAAGTCCTTCGCCTTGCGGCAGGCCAGATCGACCAGCCAGGCGCGCGCCGCCTCGGTGATCCGCGGCTCGCGTCCCGGCCGCGGGCTGTCCGCCAAGGCCGCCATCAAGCCATGGCGCAGCGCTCGCTCGACGCAGCGCTGCACCGTCTGATGGTGAACGCCCAGCGCCCGGCCAACCGCGAAGTACGACGCATCATCGCGATAGCGCAGCAGCATGCGCGCCCGCGTCACCCGGCATGCCGCTTCCGTGCGCGACCGGGCGATCGCCCCAAGCTGCTCAACCTCTTCTTCCGTCATCCGCAAATCAACAGACCGCCGAGGCGCCGCCATGACATGTCTCCCTGCCCATACACGCCTTCACCCTACCAAATCTGGTAGGCAGTCAGGAACCCCACACAAAATGATCCGTTTCATGGAATCGATGTTTTAGTATGGGCGCGGTCCGCAGGTCGCCCTTCGCGCGCGAGGGCTTGCCTTACCGAAAACCCCTGTGCGCTGGGGGGCGCTGCGGCTTGAGGGCCCTGCCCGCACCCCCTGAGCGCACGCTTCCGCTTGGCGCGGTCCGCAGGTCGCCCTTCGCGCGCGAGGGTTTGCCTTACCGAAAACCCCTGTGCGCTGGGGGGCGCTGCGGCTTGAGGGCCCTGCCCGCACCCCCTGAGCGCAAGCTTCCGCTGTGCGTTGTGGGCTGCTGCGCCCTGGGCTTCTGCCTGCCGACATGCCGGGCGTTTCCCCCAGGGGGTGGGGTGGACCCTCCCGGCCTAGTATGGGTCCCGCCGCGTCTCCCGTGCCTCGCTGCATATTTCGCGGTCTCTCGACGCGCGCGAGCGGCCGTGGTCAACCCCAAGGGGCCTAGGTGGAACTATGGGTCACCAGGGTAGGCGCGCGTTGTGGCGCGCGTCGGCCATGACCCACGCTGCCCTTTGTGAGCCAGGGGTGAGCCCCCAACACCCCAGGCAAGACATACAATCTTGTGGTGCACCCAATGATACCAATGGGTTACGTGACGCGTGCGTAACAGGGGCAAAAGGCCGGGCGGTCAGGCGGCGGCGCGCTGGCGGATGAGGTCTGGCAAGGGGAGGATGGGCGGCGCGCCGGGGATGTCGAGCCGGCTGCCGAGGTAGTCCCAGAACGAGACGCCGAGCTTGTCGCAGGTCTTCATCAAGCCGAGGAAGGCGTCGCGGCAGTCGCGGCCGGTCTCCGAGCGGGTGCCACCGCTGATTTTGCGCCTTGTCACCTGGCAGCGGATGTCATTCTCCGAGCCGTTGGTGTGAAGCGGGATATCCGGCCGTTCGAGGGCGCGGAGCAACTCGACCTTGTTGGCGTGGAGCCTGGCGAGCAACCGGTCGAGGGTGGCAAAGCCGGTGGTGGTGGTGAACAGCCGGTCAAAGCGGGCCTGAAGCTCCCGCTTTCTGCGCGGAGTGGGATCGCGGCAATATGCCTTCAGGTCGGCGTAGAACCACCACACCCGCGCCCGGATCCGCGCACACGCCTGCCGCTGGCGGTGGTTGAAGCCGACCAGCTTGTGGATGAGCCGCTCGGCGTGGACCCAGCACAGCGCGTGAGAGCCGACGTTGAACTGGCCGGCGTCGTCGCTGACGATGACGGCATCCTTGAGCAAGCCATGGGCGACCACGCTGCCCCACAGCGCGCCTTCGGTGGCGATCTTCAGCGGATCGGGATGCACCCGGAGCCGGGTGATGCCGAGGCGCTCGAGATGGGCCATCCACGCCTCCTGGTCTTTGAGGCGCTTGCTTTTGTGCCCAGCGAGCCGGGCGATCACCAGCCCCGAGAGGCTCCGGCCGCGCATGTAAGCCAGCGCCTCGTCGTTGATCACGTAGTCGGTGGCGCCAGCCCGCAAAAGCGCCAGGAAGTTCAGCCGGCTCTTCGCGCGGGTGGTGGCGAACCAGGCAAAATCAGTGTTGCCGATGTGCGTGCAGGCGCCGTTCATGCCCTTGTAGCGGGCGCCGGTGTCATCGACCGTGATCCACGCCGCGCTCTCGAGCCCGCTCTTAAGCACACCGGCCGCCTCGGCCAGGAAGTCCTCCTTGCCGGCGATGAGAAGACGCACGACTTGGCGCTTGGAGATCGCCATCCCGAGGTCGCGCAATTGCGCGACGCCGCGGTACCGTCACTTGGCCCGGGTGATACTGAGCGAGCACGAAGCGCCTGAGCTCGGGGCCGAAGTGGCCGACCGTCCCCGCGGGCAGAGCCGCCACCACCGTCCGACCATCAGGGGTGATCCAGCGTTCACGGCGGTAGCGGATCACGTGAGGAAGCAGGATCAGCTCCTGGACCACGTAGGTCTCGTATCCCTTGAACCGCGAGCCGGGGGGAACGGCCGCCTTGAGCACCCGCTCCTCGTCGATCACAAGCCGGTCGATCTTGCCACCCCGGCGGCCCGCCTTGCGTTCCGCGCGCGCCGGCTCGGTGGCCTTCTCCATGCCGCTCGGTTTGAGCCTCGGCGGCCCCTTGAGCCCTTTCAGCCGCGCAATCTCTTCGCGTAACGCAGCGTTCTCGGCCTTCAGCGCGACAACATCCTCAAGCAGCTGTAACACCAGCCCCTTGAGGTCATCAGGCGCCAGAGCCTCAATATCTGGTAAACATCCGGCCATGCCCGGATCGAATCAGAATTCGGAAGCCTTGTGAATCCCTAAAATGAAAAGTCGCCCGGACTTTTGCCCCTGTTACACGCGTGCTGCGGTTTGTGCTGCCGTTGTGGGCGCCAGAGGGACCCACCGGCCGCCTCAGGCCCGCCGGGGGCACCGGGGGAAATCCTGGGCGCGCGGGTAGGGAGCGCCCCGTGTAGATGGGGGCCGTCAGCCCACCATGGCGTCCGGCGGTGAAGTCTCGCTAGCCAGGCTGAGATCAGTAGTTGGCGTCCGGGTAATGGACTTGTAGCGTAAAATGGCCGTTGGAAACGCCTGCGCGCGGGACCCGCAAGGCATACCAGTGAGGGCTGACCCACTTCGTGCTCCCAGACCGGAGCTCCAGCCTGAACGCCCATGTGTCATCTACAACCCGCCATTTTTCCTGGTGGTCGACTAGGTGCGCGTGGTTGGTGATGATCGCCTCCCCGTCTTCGCGCCTCTCGTCTCGGAGTGCAATCGGGACAAAATAGATGCGCCCGGCTTCGATGGTTGTCTCAGAGTTGCCTTCTCTGACGTCTCGGGACTGCCAACGCATTATGATGCCCGAACCGCCGCCGCGCGCAGCCATCAGCCAAGGACTGCACCGGGCGATCTCGACCTTTCGAAGATAACGCGATGGCCTGATCGTTACTGGGATGTGCCACCATGACAAATACGGCTCGGCCCCTTAGTCTTTCCGGCGGTCGAAATTCGGGGATGGCCAGCCGCGATCGATGCCCAAGCTGGGCAACACGCGTTAGTAGACCTACGGGTCCGAATAAATCCGCCATCGGGGTCGCGACTAATTCCGTCGACGTCGATCGCCTACTTATCAGAAGTCGGCCTTCACGACCATGCGCCCTACAGCATCATAGACGCGGCCGACTGACGGCACGCCCAGCTTGGCGGTCTTAACCGCCATCGCCTCCAGCGCCTCACGGTTCGTATCAAACTCGCCGACCCGAACCGGTGGCCCATCGTCGGGGAACAGGATGGCGAGCCGGTGGCGGGCATCCGGGATATGGCTGATCACAACGCGAACTAGTACATCGATTCCATGAAACGGATCATTTTGTGTGGGGTTCCTGACCACCTACCAGATTTGGTAGGGTGAAGGCGTGTATGGGCAGGGAGACATGTCATGGCGGCGCCTCGGCGGTCTGTTGATTTGCGGATGACGGAAGAAGAGGTTGAGCAGCTTGGGGCGATCGCCCGGTCGCGCACGGAAGCGGCATGCCGGGTGACGCGGGCGCGCATGCTGCTGCGCTATCGCGATGATGCGTCGTACTTCGCGGTTGGCCGGGCGCTGGGCGTTCACCATCAG
Organism: Alphaproteobacteria bacterium; assembly: GCA_965261585.1. Taxonomy (GTDB): domain Bacteria; phylum Pseudomonadota; class Alphaproteobacteria; order UBA6615; family UBA6615; genus CBDHDN01. The sequence goes on along the minus strand of CBDHDN010000071.1, from coordinate 40,722 downwards.
ACGGTGCAGCGCTGCGTCGAGCGAGCGCTGCGCCATGGCTTGATGGCGGCCTTGGCGGACAGTCCGCGGCCCGGACGCGAGCCGCGGATCACCGAGGCGGCGCGCGCCTGGCTGGTCGATCCGGCCTGCCGCAAGGCGAAGGACTTGGGTTATCCGCATGAGCTGTGGACGACGCGGCTGCTGGCGCGGCATGCGCGCTCCCACGGCCCGGCGGCAGGCCATGGGTGTCTTGCCAAACTGGCCCAGGGCACTGTGTGCAAGCTGCTCGACCAGCACGCGGTGAAGCCGCACAAGGTGCGCTACTACCTGGAGGAGCTATTGTCAAAAGTTGTGTATGGGTTTGTCATGCGGCGGCGCGATCCTGGCGTTCTCCATTCACGAATTTGACGCCTCGAATGATCTCGGCGAACTGATCTGATCCATTGAGCCTCCGCCATTTCTTGCTGGCCCCCTGGCAAAGCTTGAAGACCATGGCCATCGCCGTCTTGCGTGACAGGCAACCCTTGGTCCGATAGGTGCGAAGGCGAACCGTGGCGAAGGTGCTCTCGATGGGGTTCGTCGTCCGCACATGCTTCCAATGCTCGGCGGGGAAGTCGTAGAAGCTCAGCAAGGCGTCCCGGTCCTTGGCCAGGCAGGCCGTGGCCTTTTCGTACTTCGGTCCGTAGGCTTCCAGGAAGAAGTCGAAGGCGGTCTCCGCGTCCTTCCTGGTTTCGGCCATCCAGATATCCTGCAAGTGACCCTTGGCCTTGTTCTGCCGACCCTTGGGTAGCTTGTTCAAGATATTGCCCGTCTTATGCACCCAGCAGCGCTGCTCGCGGGCGGCCCCGTAGACTTGGCGGAGCGCCTTCCAGAAGCCGAGCGCGCCATCGCCGGTCACCAGTTCCGGGCCGATGCCGAGACCACGCCGCTTGAGATCGAGCAGCACCTCGCGCCAGGATTGTTCGCTCTCGCGGTAGCCGTCGGTGATGGCGATCAACTCCTTGGTTCCGTGATCCGTGGCGCCGATGATAACCAGGATGCATTGCTTCTCCTCTTCCAGGCGGGCGCCAAAATAGATGCCGTCGACCCAGAAGTAGACGTAGCGCTTGGCCGATAAATCACGCCGTTGCCAGCGCTCCATCTCGTCTTGCCAAACTTCCTTCAGTCGCCCGATCGTGGAGGCCGACAGACCCGGGGCCTGTGCCCCCAGCAACGCCGCCAACGCTTCCGAGAAATCGCCGCTGGAGATGCCCCTCAAGTATAGCCACGGCAGCAAATCCTCCAGGCTCTTGGTGCGGCGCAGATAGCGCGGCAGGATCGCCGACGTGAACCGGATGGCGCCGGCACCCTCGCCGGCTCTCCGATCCCGGACACGCGGCTGACGCACGTCCACCGGGCCGATCCCGGTCTGTATCAGCCGTTCCGGCAAGTGGCCATTGCGTACAATCCGGCGACGGCCCCGGTCATCAACCAGCGTCGCATGACCTTCCAGAAACTCGGCAACTTCAGCTTCCACGGCTTGAGCCAGCAACTCACGCGCCCCAGCTCGTAGGACTTCCGTCAACGGGTCATCCTGAAAATTCGATGGGTTCCGAAAGGCAACAACGGTATTCTCTTCCATGGCGTATCCTTCCTTGGCTTTCGGCCCGAGCGCGTCGTCCGCCGTGCCGTCGCGTTCCTCGGTCCGCGCACGGTGAACTACCTGGTCACCGGCGAGGACCCGCCGCGCCTGCGCGGCGACGACATCACCCATGGTGTCGACGAGGTCGACTATCGGCTGGACTTCCTGCCGCCGGACGACGCCTTTTACACGTTCGCCGGCCGGCTCGGCGCTCGCCGCCGCCTGCCCGGCCGCGACGGCCCGCCCGGCGCCGACTACAACACGCTGCCGGCGTTCAAGCCGCCGGCCCTGCAGCTGCTGGCTTTCTACTGGCAGGAGGGCCAGCGCGACTATGTCGACCTGGTGCGCCGCGGCCTGTTCGCGGGCGCGCCCGACGACAGCCTGCGCGCCCTCCTGGCCCGCCGATTCCGAGCCGCCTGGCTGGCCGCCTAGTGCCTGAGCCCTGCGAAGCGGGCCGATTTGCGAAATCTCAACGAACAAGTAACACGATTGGCTGCCGCAACCGCGTTCCGGTCGGACAGGGTGCCCATAAGCCAGCAGGCGATCATCGTTCTCGGCATGCATCGCAGCGGCACGTCTGCGGTGACGGGCGCGCTGCAGCGGCTGGGCATCGAGCTCGGCGCCGACCTGCTGCCGGCTCAGGCCGGGGTCAACGAGCGCGGTTTCTGGGAGCACCATGCCATCGTCGACCTGCACGACAGGCTGCTCGACGCGCTGGAATACACCTGGGACGACGTGCGGCCGCTGCCCACGAAATGGTGGCAGGACGCGTGCGTCGTCCCCTTCCGGACCGAGCTGCGGGCCATCCTTGCGAAGGATTTTGCCGCGACCCGGCTGTGGGGCCTCAAGGACCCGCGCATGTGCCGGCTGATGGGCCTGTGGCACGAGCTGCTGGCCGAATGCGGCTGTCGGCCCGTGTTCGTGCACATGTTCCGCGACGCGGCCGAGGTCGTAGCCTCGTTGCAGCGGCGCGACGGCTTCACGGCGGAGAAGGCGGCCTATCTGTGGCTCGACCACAACCTGGCGGCCGAGCGCGCGAGCCGCGGCTACCCGCGGGTCTTCGCCTCCTTCGACCAGGTATTGAGCGACACCGAGGCCACGCTCGACCGGGTCGGCCGGACCCTCGGCGTCGCCTGGCCGCGCCCCATGGCGGAGGCCATGCCCGACATCGCGGCGTTCCTCAGCCCCCAGCTACGGCACAGGCCGGCGCCGACGAAGGGCCGATCGACGCTTCCCTATGGCTGGACCGGTGCGCTGATCGAGCGCAGCCAGCAGACCCTGGACGCGGCTAGTCGGGGCGAGCCGGTCGACGAGGCGCTGCGCGACCTCACCGAGCGCTTCGACAAGCTGGAGGCGCGCCGCGACCCGGTCGCGCTCGCCCACATCGCCGATTTGCATCGGCGGTTGTCGTTCGTCAAAAATCGCAACCGCGAGGCGCGCACGTCGGTCTCCTGGCGCCTCACCCGGCCACTGCGCGGCGTCGCCCACCTCGGTGCTCTGATCTCCGGCCGCGCACACTGAGGGTCGCGGCGCCGGGCCGACCTCAGCGGGTCGTTTGACCCGACGCTTGGGTTCCCAAGCGCCAAGATCAGACGATTAGAGCGAGTAGTATTCGATGACCAGGTTGGGCTCCATCCGCACGGGATAGGGCACGTCGGCGAGTTTTGGTCCGCGCACGAAGGTGCCGCGCATCTTGTCGAAATCGACCTCGACATAGTCGGGCAAGTCGCGCTCGGACGAGCCGACGGCTTCCAGCACGAGCGGCAGCTCACGCGACTTCTGCTTGATCTCGATGACGTCGCCGTCGCGCACCTGATAGGATGGGATGTTGACCCGTTTGCCGTTGACGCGCATATGTCCGTGGCTGACGAACTGGCGCGCCGCGAACACGGTCGGCACGAACTTCATACGATAGATCACGGCGTCGAGGCGGCGTTCCAGCAGCTCGACCAACAGCTCGCCGGTATCGCCGCGCAGCCGTGTCGCCTTCTGGTAGTAGCGGCGGAACTGGCGCTCGCCGATATTGGCGTAGTAGCCCTTCAGCTTCTGCTTGGCCATCAGATGGATACCGAAGTCCGACGGCTTGCGGCGGCGGCGGCCCTGCTCGCCCGGCGGGTTCTCGCGGCGGTTGAAGGGGCTCTTCGGCCGGCCCCACAGGTTGACGCCGAGCCGGCGGTCGATCTTGTGCTTGGCGGAGACGCGCTTGGTCATCGCTTATTTCCGTTGTTGTTGTCCCGGTAGGCCCATGCGGCGGGGCGACATCGCCCTCGTTCCCGGGAATAGGCGCCGCGACTATAGCCACGGCGCCGGCGTTGTCAAACGCGGCACGCGTTTACACCTTTGTCGTCATGCCGGCCGCGGAGCCGGGATCCATCGCACGGATTGCTTACGTCCGTTGGGAGCCCGTGGCAGGATCGAACACGGTGCAGGCGTTCGTGTCACGCCGTCTGAGCGCACCATGGATCCCGGCTCAAGGCCGGGATAACAATTAGGGTCGACCTGCCCAAGCGCTGCAAATGCGGACTAGGATGCCGGCATGGCGCAACCCGACAATTACCTCCGCGGGCTGGTGATCACCGGCCTCGGCGTGCTGGTTCTGAGCCCCGATGGCGTGTTGACCCGGCTCGTGTCGACCGACGCGTGGACGCTGATGTTCTGGCGTGGGCTGCTGTTGGGGCTGGCGCTGTCGGCGTACCTGCTGGTGCGTTACCGCGCCGGCACGGTCGCCCGCGTGCGTGCCATCGGCGTGCCGGGGCTGGTAGTCGCGGCGCTGTTCGCCCTGTCGACGGCGATGTTCGTCACCGCGATCCGCACGACGACGATCGCCAACACCCTGGTCATCCTCTCGGTCGCGCCGCTGTTCGCCGCCGCCTTCGCCCGCATCTTCCTGGGCGAGCGCGTGGCCACCCGCACCTGGGTCGCCGCCGCCCTTGTCGTCGCCGGCATGGGCGTGATCTTCGCCGACGGGCTGGGCCGCGGCGGCACCGGGGGCAACCTGGCGGCGGTCGCCAGCGCCGCCGGCTGGGCCGGCCTGCTGGTGATCCTGCGGCGGCAGCAGCTCGACGACCCGTCGCCGACGATCGCCATCGGCGGCCTGCTGCTGGCCCTCGTCGCATGGCCGATCGCACCGACGCTCGCCATTGCCGGCAGCGACCTCGTCGCCATTGCCGTGCTCGGCCTGTTCGTCCTGCCGGTGTCGTTCGCCCTGATCACCCTCGGGCCGAAATACCTGCCGGCGCCGGAGGTCGCCCTGGTCATGCTGGCCGAGGCGGTGCTGGGCCCGCTCTGGGGCTGGCTGCTGATCGCCGAGTTGCCGACCGCGACGGCGGTGGCCGGCGGCGCCATCGTGCTCGGCACCCTCGCCGCCCACTCGGCGCTCGCCCTGTGGCGCCGCCCCGCGCCGGCAGCACTTTAGTGCCGGCGCGCCTTCGCCACGATCGCCTCGGCCGCCGCGCCCGGTGCGAGCGACGTCACGTCGAGCGTGAAGGCGTTCGCGTGGTCGGGAATGAATGCCGGCACGCGATTGCTCCGGCGCGCGTTCTCGGCCGACACGTCCTTCAGCCGCTCGCGCCGTCCCGGCAAAACGATCCGGCGGCACAGCTCTTCCGTTTCGCAACACAGGTGAACCGGGACGAACCTGCTGTCGCGGCAGCGCGCGACCCCGACGATGTCGTCGTAGAAGGCCAGCTCCCCCGGCTCGTCGGCGATGGTTAAGACGAAGCTCCAGTCGCGCGGCGACAGCGTCGCCACGGTCTCGAGCACGGCGGCGCGGATGCGCTCGACCTGGTCCCAAACGGCCTGTGGCAGTGGCTCCGGCCGATAGAGCTCGATCAGGTTGAAGATCGGGTTGTTGACATAGTGGTTGTCGACGACGATGGCGGAGCTATTGTCAAAAGTTGTGTATGGGTTTGTCATGCGGCGGCGCGATCCTGGCGTTCTCCATTCACGAATTTGACGCCTCGAATGATCTCGGCGAACTGATCTGATCCATTGAGCCTCCGCCATTTCTTGCTGGCCCCCTGGCAAAGCTTGAAGACCATGGCCATCGCCGTCTTGCGTGACAGGCAACCCTTGGTCCGATAGGTGCGAAGGCGAACCGTGGCGAAGGTGCTCTCGATGGGGTTCGTCGTCCGCACATGCTTCCAATGCTCGGCGGCGAAGTCGTAGAAGCTCAGCAAGGCGTCCCGGTCCTTGGCCAGGCAGGCCGTGGCCTTTTCGTACTTCGGTCCGTAGGCTTCCAGGAAGAAGTCGAAGGCGGTCTCCGCGTCCTTCCTGGTTTCGGCCATCCAGATATCCTGCAAGTGACCCTTGGCCTTGTTCTGCCGACCCTTGGGTAGCTTGTTCAAGATATTGCCCGTCTTATGCACCCAGCAGCGCTGCTCGCGGGCGGCCCCGTAGACTTGGCGGAGCGCCTTCCAGAAGCCGAGCGCGCCATCGCCGGTCACCAGTTCCGGGCCGATGCCGAGACCACGCCGCTTGAGATCGAGCAGCACCTCGCGCCAGGATTGTTCGCTCTCGCGGTAGCCGTCGGTGATGGCGATCAACTCCTTGGTTCCGTGATCCGTGGCGCCGATGATAACCAGGATGCATTGCTTCTCCTCTTCCAGGCGGGCGCCAAAATAGATGCCGTCGACCCAGAAGTAGACGTAGCGCTTGGCCGATAAATCACGCCGTTGCCAGCGCTCCATCTCGTCTTGCCAAACTTCCTTCAGTCGCCCGATCGTGGAGGCCGACAGACCCGGGGCCTGTGCCCCCAGCAACGCCGCCAACGCTTCCGAGAAATCGCCGCTGGAGATGCCCCTCAAGTATAGCCACGGCAGCCAATCCTCCAGGCTCTTGGTGCGGCGCAGATAGCGCGGCAGGATCGCCGACGTGAACCGGATGGCGCCGGCACCCTCGCCGGCTCTCCGATCCCGGACACGCGGCTGACGCACGTCCACCGGGCCGATCCCGGTCTGTATCAGCCGTTCCGGCAAGTGGCCATTGCGTACAATCCGGCGACGGCCCCGGTCATCAACCAGCGTCGCATGACCTTCCAGAAACTCGGCAACTTCAGCTTCCACGGCTTGAGCCAGCAACTCACGCGCCACAGCTCGTAGGACTTCCGTCAACGGGTCATCCCGAAAATTCGATGGGTTCCGAAAAGCAACAACGGTATTCTCTTCCATGGCGTATCCTTCCTTGGCTTAGGTCAAGTGGTGACTGCAACAATCACCAGGATACGCCGCCCTCTTTCCAACGCCGTACACAAGATTCAGCTATACCTCAGAGCCAGTTCATCTTGGGCACTGTTGATGGGTTGCTGTGAAGCAGGCAGTCTGGAGGGTTCCGCCGGCTGCTGGCGGTGGTCTGAGGCTGGAGTTGATCCTGTGTGGTTGACGGGACGGGCGGAGGCCGGCTGCTGGGGTCAGCCGGTGGCGTTGCATAATCGATGGTGAGCCAGGCGGTATTCCTGCTGGTAGGGGAACGAAGACGCCATTGCGAACTTGACGCGGCGGACGGAGCGGCGCACCTGGGCGCCGATCTTCAACAGCTTCAAGCGGATGGTGCCGCAGGTGGCGCGGGCGAAGCGGGTGTGCTTGAGGGCGATGCGGCGCAGCGCGCAGAGCAGCGCATAGGCCATGGCGGCGAACCACAAGCGCAGCTGGTTGGCCCGCATGGTGGCAGCCGAAGTGCGGTCGGCGAACAGATCGGCCTGGCATTCCTTGATGCGGTTCTCCATGTCGCCGCGGGCGCAATAGACCTTTTCATAGAGCCGGCGGGCCTTGACCTCGCCGGTGCCGAGCGAGGTGACGACGAAGCGCGGATTGGCCTTACCGTGGGTCCATTCGGCCTTGGCGACGACGCGGCGTTCGCGGCTCCAGCTCTTACGCGTCGTCCACACCAGCTCCTGGTAGCGGCGGGCCGGCTTGCCGGTGCGCCGGCTGTCGGCGGCGCGGCGGCGGCGAGGGCGTTCTCGATCGCGCCGCTGAGCCGCTTGTTCCTGGCCAGCCCAAAGACGTAGTCGACCCGGTTGGCTTCGCACCACGCCATCAGCGCCTCGCGGGCGAAGCCGGAATCAGCGCGCACCAGAATACGCACGTCCGGCCAGTCGTCGCGGATCTGCTCGACGATCCGGGCGAGCTCCTCGATCGCGCCGGCGGCGCCGTCGATATTGGCCGGCCGCAGCTTCGCTGCCAGCAGATGCCGGCCACAGAAGATGTACAGCGGCAGATAGCAGTAACAATCGTAGTAACCGTGGAAGAACCGATCCTCCTGCTCGCCGTGCAACGGATCGTCGGTCGCGTCGAGGTCGATGATGATCTGCTTCGCCGGCCGCCGGTGCGCGGCCAAGAACAGCGCGACGAACCGGCGCCCGATCGCCGCCGCGTCGTGGCCGATCTTGTGATAGCGCGACGGCGCCCCCGACGGCGCGTGCTCCAGCCGGTTCAGCGTCGACTTGCCGGCGAGCGGCGCGCAGTCCGCCCGCCGCGCCTCGAGCTTGCCGGCGAGCACCGCCATCACCGGATCATGGCGCAGCTCGTCGTGGTCGATCAGGTCCTCGTAACCCAGCGCCAGGGCGAACACACGTTGGCCGACCAGCGTCGCGACGCTGTGCTCCGTCAACGCCGGATCGCGGCCGTCCTGGAAACATCGCGCAAACCCCGCGACCAGGCCAATCGCCCGCTCCGTGGCCCCCAGCAAAAGCGCGCCGCCGTTCGACGTCACCGCACCGCCGTCAAACGCTGCCTCAACGCGCCGGCTCTCAACGCGTGCAAATCCGAACAGATCCGAGATACACTCTGTTGGCATCGGGGAGATCCTCCGTCTCAGCTTAAGTTCTTGTTGCAACAATCACTTTCGCTGATTCGGGGCCCCGATGCACTACTCCGTGTGAGAAATCCGGGCTAGTGGTCTGATCCTAACGCTTGGTACCCCAAGCGTTAGGTGAATCAGCCCACGGAATCAATAAGCTGGTGGTTCGATTCAGCTGACGGATGGGTACCATCCGTCAGCATCGAACCACTAAGTCGTCGCTCGCGCCGGGGCGTCGTCGAAAAAGCGGGCGCCGGCGGCCCGCTGGACCTGATAGATCGAGCGGCCCTTCTCGTAGCCCGGCATCGGCATGCGCACGGGCACGGGCGCGAGCCGCGGCTCGAGTGTCGGTTCGCCGCACAGCATCAGCGCATTGAACGCGTCAAGATCGTCGACGCCCCTGAGCGGCCAGGCGTCGGCGGCGCGGCATTCGTAGAACACGAAGCGGCGCTGGCGGTCCGAGCGGTTGACGGCCGCGCCGTGCACCAGGCGCACATGGTGGATCGAGAGCGAGCCGGCCGGCCCCGTCGCCCGCACCGCGGTCGCGAAGTCGATGTCGCAGGCGGCCGGGTCGATGGCGCCGCAGAACATCCCGTCGCGGTGGTGGGAATAGATCGGCCCGCGGTGCGTGCCCGACATCAGCAAGGTCGGCCCGTTCGCTTCGTCGACGTCGTCGAGGAACACGCCGACGGCCAGGATGTCGTCGTTCGTGTGGGGATAAAAGGCCCAGTCCTGATGCCACTCGATGGCCGCGCCATAGCCGGCCGCCTTGACGTTCAGCTTGCTCGTGTTGAGGCGGATGTTCGGGCCGATCAGTGGCTTGAGCGGGCCGGTGATCGCGGCGCTGCGGGCCAAATCCCAGAACGCCGCATCGACGTTGTGGGGCAGCTTGATGCGGCGCACGCGCGGCGCCGCGGGCGTGTGGCCGTCCTCCAGATCGTAGACGTCGTCGTTGGCGGTGCGCCCGGCGGCGCCGGCCATCAGCCGGTCGGCGACGGCGCGCAGCTGGGCCACGCGCGCGGCGCTGACGGCGCCGGGCACGACCAGCCAGCCATACTCGCGATAGTGCTCGATCTGTTGCTGGTTCAGCTGGTGCTCGTTGAGCATCCTGCCTCCACCCTGTCGGTGCCGCCGGCGGCGCGTTACTGGAGCCTTGCACTATGATAGGGCGCTATGATGGGGCCGGCGGCCCCGGCCGACAAGCGCTGTCACGGAGTGGACCGATGCCCCGATTCGCCGCGAACCTGTCGATGCTGTTTCGGGAGGTCGCGTTCCTCGACCGCTTTGCCGCGGCGGTGGCGGCCGGCTTTGCCGGCGTCGAGTTCCTGTTCCCCTACGCCCATCCGGCGGCCGCCATCGCCAAGCGGCTGCGTTACCACGACCTGACCCAGGTGCTGTTCAACATGCCGCCCGGCGACTGGGACGCCGGCGACCGCGGCATGGCGGCGATCCCGGAGCGCGAGGCCGAGTTCGCGCGCTCGATCGACCTGGCGCTCGACTACGCCACGGTCCTGGGTTGCTCGCGCACCCACGCGATGGCCGGCGTCGTGCCGGCCGAGGCTGCCCCCGATGGGTCCGCCCGCGCCGACTACGAGGCCGTCTATGCCGCGAACCTGCGCGCCGCCGCTGTCAAGGCCGCGGCGCACGACGTCACGGTGCTGATCGAGCCGCTCAACACCCGCGACATGCCCGGCTATTTCATCAACAACACGGGCCAGGCGCGGCGCCTGATCGAGGCGATCGGCGAGCCCAACCTGAAGCTCCAGCTCGACCTCTATCACTGCCAGATCATGGAGGGCGACCTGGCGACCCACCTGCGCGAGCTGCTGCCGATCACCGGCCACATCCAGATCGCCGGCGTGCCCGGGCGCCACGAGCCCGACGTCGGCGAGATCAACTACGCCTACCTGTTCGCCCTCATCGACGACGTCGGCTACGACGGCTGGATCGGCTGTGAATATATGCCGCGGGGCCGCACCGAGGACGGGCTGGGCTGGCTGCAGGCCTTGGCCCGCTGACCGGGGCTTCAACTTGACCTCGCTGGCTCATGGCGCCGCTTCCGTTCGCGCGGCGACCGTGACGCTGTTGGTGAACATGGTGCTGTTGGGCACGTGGATGATGGCCCCGCCGTCGGCCTCCAGCACCGGTAGCGGATGTTGGTGGCGACGACCGTGCCGCTGTTGCCGCCGACCGTGATCTGGTCGCCATGGCCGAACGGCTGATAGAGCAGGATCAGCACGCCGGCGATCAGGTTGGAGACCGCATCGCGCAGCGCAAAGCCGAGCGCGAAGCCGGTCAGGCCCAAGCCGGCGATCAGCGCCGACATATCGATCCCCATCGTGCCGAGGCCTGAGATCAGGCCGACCGCGAACAGGGCATAGCGCAGCGTCTCGCCGGCCAGTTGGACCAACGGGCGCTTGTCAATGTCGACCCGTGTCGACATCCGACGCACGAGCCGGCGGCTCATGGCAGCGACGATCAAGAAGGCAACGATGACGACCAAGCCGGCAACGATGCCGGGCAGCGCGCCGCTGATCGTTTCGATAAACGGGATCAGGGCTTGGCTTGTGGGCATCTGGATCGATTGCCTCCTATCGACTACAAGCACCGGGCCGGACCGCCGCCTGAGAACCCCGGGAGGGATCGGTTGTCAGGCGCGGATTGTTGCACACTCTTCTCGGAGCACAACGACCATGCATAGGCGCCCGGCCCCCGCGATTGCGCGGCGCGACGGTGCTGGCGACCTCAGTTTCCGGCAACCGCCGCTGGCCGCGAATAGGACGCCCCGGTGACCATGCTCGATCGACTCTCGTTCCAGCTCTACTCGGCGCGCAACTTCCCGCCGCTCGAGGCGCAGCTGGCGACACTCGCGGCGCTCGGCTACCGGCAGGTCGAGCCCTACGGCGCCATGCTCGCCGACGCCGACGTGCTGAGCGGCGCCTTGCGCGCCCATGGCATCGCGGCGCCGAGCTGCCATGTCGGGCTCGACGCGCTGACCGGCGACCTCGACGCCGTCGTGCAGGCGGCCCGGACGATCGGCGCGGCGCTGCTGATCGTCCCGGCGATCCCACCGGCGGAGCGCGCCAAGGACGCGGCCGGCTGGCGCGCGCTGGGCGACACCCTGGCCGGCCTGCAGGCGGCGCTCGCCGGGCACGGAATCGGGCTCGCCTGGCACAACCACGACTTCGAGTTCGCGCGCACGGGCGATGGCCTGGCGCCGCTCGACCTGATGCTGGAAGCCGCGCCGGCGCTGCTGTGGCAGGCCGACATCGGCTGGATCGCCCGGGCCGGCGAGGACGTCGCCGCGTGGCTCGACCGCCATGCCGAACGGATCGTCGCCGTCCACCTCAAGGACCTGGCGCCGGCCGGCGAGCATGCCGACGAGGACGGCTGGGCCGACATCGGCCACGGCACGCTGGACTGGGCGCGCCTGGTGCCGGCGATCACGGCGACGCGGGCGCGGCTGTTCGTCGCCGAGCACGACAATCCCAGCGACTTCCAACGCTTCGCGCGGCGTTCGCGCGTGGCCATCGCCGCCTGGTAGGGGGGGCGGCTCGTGGACACGCTCGCCGTGAATACACTGGGCGTCGGCCTGGTTGGCTGCGGCAATATCTCCGACATCTATCTCGGCAACCTGGCGCGTTGCCGCGGCCTCGCCGTGCGCGGGGTCGCCGACATGCGGCCGGACGTGGCGGCGGCGCAGGGCACGAAGTACGGCGTCCCGGCCATGCCCGCGGATGCGCTGCTGGCCCGCGACGACATCGACATCGTCATCAACCTGACGGTCCCCGCGGCCCACGCCGCGGTGTCGGCCGACGCGCTGTCGGCCGGCAAGCACGTTTTCTCGGAGAAACCGCTGGCGACCGACCTCGATGCCGGGCGCAAGCTCGTCGCCGAGGCCGAGGTGCGCGGCCTCAGCCTCGGCTGCGCGCCCAACACGTTCCTTGGTGCCGGCGGCCGCCTGGCGCGCACGCTGATCGACGACGGCGCGATCGGCCGCCCGCTTGCGGGCACCGCGATCTTCATGGCCCACGGCATGGAGCACTGGCACCCCGATCCGGCGTTCTTCTACAAGCCCGGCGGCGGGCCGGTGCTCGACGTCGGGCCCTACTACGTGAACGCGCTGATCAACCTGCGGGGGCCGGTGGCGCGCGTCCGCTCGGTCACCGCGACGGGCTTCGCCGAGCGGCTGATCACGGCCGACGGCCCGCACACCGGCGAGCGCATCACCGTCGAGACACCGACGACCGCGCTCTCCATCCTCGAATTCGCGGCCGGCGCGCAGGTCGTGTTCGCCGCCAGCTGGGACGTCTGGCGACACGGTCACCCGCCGCTCGAGCTCTACGGCACCGAGGGTTCGCTGCGCCTGCCCGGCCCCAACTTCTTCGGCGGTGTCGTCGAGGCCACGGCGCGCGGCGGCGACTGGGCGGCGCACGATGGCGCGGCCATGCCGATCGGCGCGCCGAACTGGCCGGCCGAGGCGCCGCGGCTCGCCAACTACCGCGCGCTCGGCGTCGCCGAGCTGGCGCTGGCCGTTCGCTGCGGCGGCGCCCATCGCGCCAGCGGCCGGCTGGCCCTGCACGCGCTCGAAGTCATGCTCGCGATCGTCACCGGCAGCGCCGATGGCCGCCCCATCGACATCGCGACGTAAATCGACCGCCCGGCCGCCTTCCCCGAAGCCGACGCCGCCGGCTGCTTCGCTTAGGCGTCGGTGCGGCCATCGGCCGCCCGCGGGCTCGATGGACACCGCCACCCCGCAACACATAGAATTCGGGAACTCCTAAGGTTCTTGCGGGAAAACGTGTGGCCGAGGAACGCGTCCAGAGGCGGCTTGCGGCCATCCTGTCGGCCGACGTGGTCGGCTATTCGCGCCTGATGGGGAAGGACGAGGCCGGGACTCTGGCGCGGCTGCAAGCCCTGCGGCGCGACATTATCGACCCGACGATCGCCGCCTTCACGGGCCGCATTGTCAAGCGGATGGGCGACGGCGCGCTCGCGAGCCGTTGCTTCGGTGATGGTGAGGGGGCCGGCTTCAGCCGTCCTCGCCGCGACGTTTCTCGTGCATGACGCCCCGAACCATCTTGCCGAAGGCGCGGCCGCGGGCGCGGCGCCCGCTTAGGCTTTCGCTGTTGTGGGCGTCCTCGGCGGCGAGCTTGCGGTGGCGCCGCAGGCGGTCGGCGTCGAGCTGCCCGCCGGCGATCGCGGCGCGGACCGCGCAGCCGGGTTCGCGCTCGTGCTGGCAGTCGGCGAAGCGGCAGTCTCGGGCGAGGGCGACAACGTCGGCGAATACGTCCGCCACTCCGTCGGCGGCTTCGGTCAGCTGCAACTCGCGTATGCCCGGCATGTCCAACAGCCAGCCGCCGGACGGCAGCCGATGCAAGGAGCGGCCAGACGTGGTGTGCCGGCCCTTGTCGTCGTCGGCCCGGGTCGCCTGGGTCGCCTGCCGCGCACTGCCGGTCAGGGTGTTGACCAGGGTCGATTTGCCGACGCCGGACGAGCCGACGAGGGCGACCGTCTGGCCGCGGCCGCACCAGGGCTCGAGGCAGGCGAGGCTGGCGCGGTCGCGTGCGTCGACCGCTTCCACCAGCAGGCCCGGCTCCACCAGCAGGCCCGGCAGCAGCCGGGCGACGGCGCTGGTGAAGTCGCCCGGTGCGTCGGTCAGATCGGCCTTGGTCAGGACGACGACCGGCGTCACCGCGGCGTCACGGGCCAGCGCCAGATAACGTTCCAGCCTGGCCTCGTTGAAGTCCTGATTGCAGGACGACACGACGAACAGCGTGTCCACGTTGGCCGCGATCAGCTGCACGCCGCTGGTCGCCCCGGCGGCGCGGCGCTTGAACAGGCTGGCGCGCGCCAAGCGGCGTACCGTCCGGCCGGTCGCCCGGTCGAGCAACAGCCAGTCGCCCACCGTGGTCCGGGCTTCCGCGCCGTTGGCGTCGTCGGAGTCGTCCACGAAGGGCGGTATGCGCCGGGCGATGCCGTGCCCGGCCACGTCGTGGCCGCCGCGGTGCACGGCCATGACGCGGACGGGCACGGCGTGCGCCAGGTCCTCGCGGCCGAGTTGGGCCTGGTAATGGGCGTTCCAGCCGAAATTGGCCAAGTCTTCAGTGGGATCGCTCATCGTTCTCGCGCAGGCTGCAGTGGCAACTAGATTAGATAGAATTCCACAGACATACCATAGTAATCGTAAGCTTTCGTTTCCACAATTTATTTCGTGTTAAGCCACTTTACTTAAATGTAGTCAATTCTCTTCGTCGCGAGCCCGGAGTAGAGCGATGCTCAAGTTCCTCGAGAACTTTCTGCGCGACGAGTCCGGCGCCACCGCCGTCGAGTATGGCTTAATCGCCGGCTTCGTGTCGGGGGCGGCCATCGTCGCCCTGACGTCGATGGGCAATTCTTTGGCCGGCATGTTCACGGCCGTGTCCGGCCGGATCAACGCCGCCGTCGCCGCCGTGCCGTAGATCCCGCAGCCTGGACATCTGCCGGCCCTATCACGGCCGCCTTGGACAGGCCGTCGGGCGTGCCGCCAACGCGAGGCGCGTCCCGACATGAACCCGCGCCGGCGCGGGTCCATATCTGCTACTACAGTCACCTCGTATCCGCGCGACGAGGGACTGACCCATGGCCGACACCGGCGACGACAAGCCGAACATCCCCGTGCCGCCGCCGCTGGTCTACGCGGCGTGGTTCCTGGCCGGCCTGGCGATCGACACGCGTATCCCGGCGGCGTTCCTGCCGGCCGGCGTGCAGTATGCCGTTGGCGGCCTGCTGGTCGTCGTCAGCTTTCCCATCGCCTTTCTTGCGGTGCGCCGGTTCCGCCGCGCCGGCACCAAATTCGACGTGCGCAAGCCGGCGACGGCCCTGGTGACCGGCGGCCTCTATCGCTATTCGCGGAACCCGGGCTACGTCGCCGCGACGATCCTCTATGTCGGTGCCGCCATCATGGTCGACAGCGCGTGGATCCTCGGCTTCGTCGTAGCGGTGATCCACTGGATGAACCGCCGCGTCATCGTGCGCGAGGAGGCACATCTGGAGCGCCGCTTCGGCGATGCCTACCGCGGCTACAAGGCGACCGTCCGGCGCTGGCTCTGAGGCCCCCGCGGTTCAGGCCACGAGCCAGCGGCGCTCGTCATCGGTGAGGGCGATGTCCGTCGGCTGAATCGGACCACCGCGCTTGTTGATTCTGTGGGCTGGTTCACCTGACGCTTGGGGCCCCCAAGCGTCAGGATCGGACCACCAGACTAGGACTAGTAGGCGCCGCCAGGGGTCGCTTCGGAAATGTGGATTGCCAGTACCTTGCAGCCGGCGCCCGACCACTCGCTGCGCATCGCCGGCGGCAGCTCGGTCTCGACCGGGCGCATGCGGCGGAAAAATGCCATCAGGCCGGAGATCTTCGTGGGCTTGGTTGTCTTGCGCGCCATATGCGTCACCCGTCCTTTGCTGAGAAATCAGTGCTCCTCCCGTGCCGCTGTCAAGTGCAACTTCCGGGCCAAGCCACCCGCGGCCCATGGTTTTCAAAGCGTTACCGGGCCGCCGGCAATGGCGGCTCACCGCGGTGCTGTAAACGCCGCCGACACCGTTGACCGCCGATTGCGACCGCATACCGCATTCAGGGTACGCCACGCACTGCCTGCATCACCCGTTTGGTGTAAGCCGTGCCGACAGTGGCGCCCGACAATGCCCGCCCGAAGGCGCCGCGCGACCCCTGGCGATATGGCAGCGCGACCGATAAAACACACTGGTTTCAGATAGTTACACGCATATCCGTAGTCCTTACCGAAGTGTAAAGATCGCCGACTCACGGTCTCACGCGGGCCCGTGTACCCACCCTTCGACGGGCTTGGGGCGCACGTTTCGGCGCAACGTCGCGGT
Source organism: Alphaproteobacteria bacterium (assembly GCA_965261585.1). GTDB lineage: Bacteria > Pseudomonadota > Alphaproteobacteria > UBA6615 > UBA6615 > CBDHDN01. Next base: position 24,455 of record CBDHDN010000071.1, on the reverse strand, counting down.
TCGGGGGCCGCGCGGGCGCCCCCGTGACCATGGCCGCCCGCCTTGCCGAGGGGCCCCGATGGGGATAGACACCGCGGGTCGTTCGTAACGCGGGTGAGCGGGCAGATGGGCGCGCCGATCCGCTATGGGATCATCGGCACCGGCATGATGGGCTGCGAGCATGCCCGGAACCTGGGCATGCTTCCCGGCGCCGTCGTCACCGCGATCGCCGACCCACATGAGGCATCGCGCGCCGCGGTCCGCGCCGTCGTTGGCGCCGATGTCGCGCTCTATGCGGACTACCGCGACCTGCTGGCGAAGGCACCGACCGACGCCCTGGTGATCGCCACGCCCAACCACACGCATCGCGCGGTGCTGGCCGACGTGCTGGCGACGGACAAGCATGTGTTGGTCGAGAAGCCGCTATGCACCACGGTGGAGGACTGCCGCGCCGTCGCGGCCATGGCCGCCGGCCGCCGCTGCATCGTCTGGGTCGGCCTGGAACACCGTTTCATACCCGTGGTTGCACGGCTGATCGAGGAGGTGCGCAAGGGTACGGTCGGCCGCCTGCGCATGCTCGCCATCCGCGAGCATCGCTTTCCCTTCCTGCACAAGGTCGGCGACTGGAACCGCTTTGCGCGAAACACCGGGGGCACCCTGGTGGAGGAGTGCTGCCACTTCTTCTACCTGATGTGCCTCGTCGCGAACGCCCGGCCGCTGCGCGTCTATGCATCGGGCGCCCAAGACGTCAACCATTTGGACGAGACCTACGACGGCGAACGGCCCGATATCATCGACAACGCGTTTGTCATCGTCGACTTCGACAACGGCTGCCGCGGGGTGCTTGACCTGTGCATGTTCGCCGAAGCGTCGCGCGAGGAGGAAGAGGTCGTCGCAACCGGCGATCTGGGCAAGGTCGAGGCCCGGATCCTCGCCGCCGGGACCCACCATGGCTCGACCTATTACGAGCACGCGGCGTTCCTCGACGCCATCCGCAACGGCAGCCAGCCGGCCGTGACGCTGGAGGACGGCCTCATGTCCGTGGCGATGGGCGCCGCCGCCGAGCGCTCCATCGCGGAACGTTGTCCCGTCGACTTGGAGGAGTTCGGGGTATAGCGGCGCAATCCGTCTCCAGGTGAGGCGCAACGTCGAGCCGGGGCAGCCCTACTCCTTGATGCGCACAATCTCGTGGCCGACGCCGGCGCAGTCGTCATAGACGTCGAGCTTCTCGCTCGACACGCGGACGGCGCGCACGCCGTCGAACGCCAGGCAGCGCTCGACGACCGCCTCGACCAGCGTCTCCTGCAGGTTGATGTGGCGGCCGGCAACGAGCGCCTTGATGCCGTCGTGCACACCGTCATAGTCGAGCACCTTGGTGATGTCGTCGCCATGGGCGGCCGCAGGCGGCGCCAGCACGAGCTCGACGTTGATGGCGACCCGCTGGGTGCGGCCGCGCTCACGGGCATGAATGCCGATGGGCACGTCAACGATCAGGTCGCGGAAGAACATCGTCCGCAGCTCCTTCGCCTGATAGGCCAGCCACGCCTGCATGACGCCGGCGGTCAGCGCCGTTCGTCCCATCGTCATTCCCCCAAGAGCCGAGGCCTAGGCCCCCTCGATCGGCTCGAACATAACATCGCGTGGGCGCGGCCGCAGATGCTCGCCGCCATCGACGACAATCGTCTGGCCGGTCAGCGACGCGGCCGACAGGACATAGCGCACGGCCGTGACGATGTCGGCGACCGTGCTGCCGCGGCCCAGCGGTGTCCGGTCGTGGACCTCGGCGAACCGAGCCTCGGCCTGGTCGCCGCTGGGCAGCGTCAGCCCCGGCGCGATGCCGCAGACGCGCACGGCCGGCGCCAGCGCCACGGCGAGCAGCCGGGTCAGGCCGTGGAGCGCCAGCTTCGATGCGGTGTAGGAGAAGAAGTCCGGGTTCAGGTTCTCGACCTTCTGGTCGATGAGGTTGACGACGACGCCGCCAGCGCCCGGCGGCAGGCCCGCGGCGAAGCGCCGCGCGAGCAGCGCCGGCGCACGCAGGTTGACCGCCAGGTGCTTGTCCCAGCCGTCGACGGTGAACGTGTCGGCGGTATCGAATTCGAAGATCGAGGCGTTGTTGACGACGCAGCCGAGTGGCCCGACGGCGGCCTCGGCGGCGGCGATCAGGCCCGCGGCCGCCGCCGCGTCACCCAGATCGGCGCCGAGAGCGACGGCGTCGCCGCCGGCCGCCTGGATCTCGGCGACCGCCGCGTCGGCCGCCGCGCGCGAGGTGTTGTAGTGCACGACCGTGCGCCAGCCGTCGGCGGCCAGCGCGTCGGCGATGCCGCGGCCGATGCGCTTGGCCCCGCCGGTAACGATGGCGCCGCGGTTCGCCTCAGGCACCCGCGACCTCGCCGATCGCCGCGATCAGGGCGGCGCGGATGCCGGGCTCCATCGCCGAGTGGCCGGCATCGGGAACGACGATATAGTGCGCCTCCGGCCAGGCCCGCGCCAGCTCGTCGGCGGTGACGATGGGGCAGACCATGTCATAGCGGCCCTGCACTATCACTGCGGGAATGCGGCGCACCCGCTCGATGTCGGCGAGCAGCGCATCGTTGGCCACGAAGACGCCGTTGGCGAAGTAATGGGCCTCGATACGGGCGAGACCCAGCGCCATGGCGCGGTCACGGAACGCGGCGACCGTCTCGGGGCTCGGCAGCAGCGTCGAGCACGCGCCCTCGTACTCGGCCCAGCTCAGCGCCGCCGGCATATGCACGTCGGGGTCGGGGTCGACGAGCCGCCGGTGATAGGCGGCCAGCAGATCGCCGCGCTCGTCCGCCGGGATGTAGTCGGCGAAGGCGCGCCAAGCCTCGGGGAAGATAGCCCGGATGCCATAGAGGAACCAGTCGATCTCGCGCTCGCGGCAGAGGAAGATGCCGCGCAGCACAAGGCCGCGGCAGTGCTTGGGATGGGCCTGGGCGTAGGCGAGGGCGAGCGTGCTGCCCCATGAGCCGCCGAAGATGAACCAGCCTTCGAGCCCAAGATGCCGGCGCAGCACCTCCAGATCGGCGACGAGGTGGGCCGTCGTGTTGTCCGTCAGCTCGGCCAATGGCGTCGAGCGGCCGGCGCCGCGCTGGTCGAGCAGGATGATGCGGAAGCGCGCCGGATCGAAAAAACGCCGATGGGTCGGCGTCGTCCCGGCACCGGGGCCGCCATGCAGGAACGCGACCGGCAGGCCGTCGCGCGCGCCCGACTGCTCCCAGTACATCGTATGCAGGCTGTCGACGGGCAGCATGCCCGTCTCGTACGGCTCGATCGGCGGATAAAGTTTGGCCACGCGCGGCTGATCCCGGCAAATTCGCGCGGCCGAGTGTAGGGCGGCGGCCGGGCCCGGCCAAGCCTGGACAAGGGCCGCGTGTGACGCGGCATCCCCGGGCCGCACGGGATTTCGGCTATAGTGCCGGGATGCGGTGGGCGGCTCTTTGCGGCGTCCTGGCGTGGGCGCTGGCATTAGCGGCGGCGGCGACGGAATTGCCGGCGCCGCTGATCGACGGCGGCACGGCCATGGTCGTCGAGGTCGTCGACGGCGACACCGTCGTGTTGGCCGACGGCCGTCAGGTCCGCATCGTCGGCATTCAGGCGCCGAAGCTGCCGCTCGGCCGGCCCGACTTCGAGCCATGGCCGCTCGCCGACGGGGCCAAGGCGGCGCTCGAAGCGCTGGCCCTGGGCCGGCGTGTGACACTCGGGTACGGCGGCCGGCGCGAGGACCGCTACGGCCGGGCGCTCGCCCACCTCTACCTCGACGACGGCACCTGGCTGCAGGGCGCGATGCTCGGCCGCGGCCTCGCCCGTGTCTATACCTTCGACGACAACCGCGCGCTGATCCCCAAATTGCTGACGCGCGAGCAGATGGCGCGCACGACGGCGCGGGGCATCTGGACCCACCCGTACTATGCGCTGCTGGATCCGGCGGGGGCGCCGGCGCATGTCGGCCGGTTCGCCCTCGTCGAGGGCCGCATCGTCTATGCGGCGACGGTACGCGGCCGCGGCTATCTCAATTTCGGGCCCGATTACCGGACCGATTTCACGATCAGCATCGCGCCGGGGGACATGCGCCGGTTCCGCGCCGACGGCATCACCGTCGACGACTATGAAGGCCGTCGCGTCCGCGTGCGCGGCTGGCTAAGATCACTGAACGGTCCGATGATCGACGTCACCCACCCCGAACAGATAGAAGTGCTTGTGGAATGAGCTCGAAGGCGAACCGAGACCGCCGGGCGATCCGCGTCCCGGCGTTGTCGCTGGCGCTCGTCGCGCTGGCGGCCTGCACGACCAACCCGGCTACCGGGCGCAACAGCTTCACCGGCTTTATGTCGCCGCAACAGGAGCTGCAGATCGGCGCCGAGGAGCACCCGAAGATCCTCGCCACGTTCGGCGGCGCCTATGACGATGCCGGCATTGCCGCTTATGTCGACGAGGTCGGCCAGCGGCTCGCCCGCAACTCCGATTTGCCCGAGTTGAAGTTCACGTTCACCGTGCTCGACAGCAGCATCGTCAATGCGTTCGCGCTGCCCGGCGGCTATGTCTATGTGAGCCGCGGGCTGCTCGCGCTGGCCCGCAACGAGGCCGAGCTGGCCGGCGTGCTGGCGCACGAGATCGGCCACGTGACGGCGCGACACTCGGCCCAGCGTTACAGCCAGACCATCATCGCCGGGCTCGGCGCCAACGTGCTGGGTGCCGTCGTCGGCGCGCCGGCGGGCCAGCTGGCGCAGCTTGGCGCCGCGACTTATCTGAGCGCCTATTCCCGCGACCAGGAGTTCGAGGCCGATACCCTGGGCGTGGTGCGCTACCTGTCGCGCACCGGCTACGACAGTGTGGCGATGGCGACGTTCCTGAGCCAGCTGCAGGCTGAGGGCGCGCTCAGCGCGCGGGTAAGCGGCCGGGCCAACCCGGCGGACCGGTTCAGCCTGATGTCGACCCATCCGCGCACCGGCGACCGCGTCGCCGCCGCCATCCAGACGGCGCAGACGGCCGGCGCGACCGGCGATTACCTCGGGCCGGTGGAATATCTGCGCCGGATCAACGGCGTCGTTTATGGCGACTCGCCGAAGCAGGGGTTCGTGCGCGGGCGCGAGTTCGCCCATCCGGAGCTCGGCTTCCGCTTCGAGGTGCCGCCCGGGTTCACGCTGTCGAACGGTGTCCGCCAGGTCGTGGCGCGCGGGCCGAGCGACGCGATCATGAGCTTCGACGGGGCGCCGGAGCCGTTCGGCGGGCGGATGACGAGCTATGTGCACGATGTTTGGGCGCAGAACCTGTCGCTCGGCGGGCTGCAGGCGCTCGACATCGGCGGCCTCGACGCGGCCACGGGCAGCGCGCGCATCGTCCGGGGCAACGCCACCATGGACCTGCGGCTCGTCGCCATTCGCCTCGACGGCGACAGCATCTTCCGCTTTGCCTTCCTGACGCTGCCGGCGTTGACCGAGCGCCTGTCGGTGCTGCTGCGTCGCACGACGTTCAGTTTCCGCCGCCTGACGGCGGCCGAGGCGGCGTCTTTGAAGCCCCTGCGGATCAGTATCGAGGCCGTCGATCCGGGCGAGGATCTGGACCATTTCACGGCGCGCATGGCGCTGCCGCGGTTCCAGGAGGAGTGGTTCCAGGTGCTGAACGGCCTGGCGCCGGCCCGGCAGCCGCGCGTCGGCAGCCTGGTCAAGGTGGTCGCCCAGTAGCGCGGGCCCGCGTCAGCCCTCGAGCATGTCGAGGACCTCGCCGGCCGGCGACAGGCAGGTGGCGACGAGCGGGCCGTCGAAGCCGGAACCGCCGTCCAGGGTCATAGCGTAGTCACCGGTGAGGACGCCATCGTGGCGCGGATTGTAGCCGCGCACGACTTTGTTGTAGTCGCCGTAGGGTTCGCTCAGCTGATCGAAATCCTTGGTCGCCCACCAGAAGCTGTCACTTTGGGCCTCCAACGGGCGACTGAAGTCGAGGCCGGCGTTGACCAGCAGCAGCCGCGCCCCGCCGTCCGGATCCTCCGTAAAGGCGGCGCGGCGCAGGGCGTTCATGAACTGGCGGTGGCCGGCGACCGCGTGCATCGCCGCGCGCAGCGAATCGGTCCAGCGGGACAGCGCCGCGGCGCCGGACCGGGCAGCGCGGAAGCCATCGTCGGCGTCGCCGCCATAGGCCCTCAGCGTCGCCGCGACGCCCTGGTCCAGCATCCATTCCAGGACCTCGGACGGGCTCAACGCGAAGTGGAGCTGCAGCAGTTTCTGCCACATCTCCTCCTGGGCGCCCCGGAGCACCACGACATCGCCGACGAGCACGCCGCGGCTGGCGATCACGGTGCGGCGAAAGGCCAGCAGATGCTCGACGGTCTCGAGCGGATAGCTGCCGCGGCCGATGACGTTGCCGAGATAGACAAGGCGGTCGCCGACCTCGAAGCGCGTCGCGAGCTCGCGATGAACCTTGGCCAGGCGGTCGGCATCGGCATGAACCGAGGCGACCGCCCAGATGCGCTGCGGGCGCCGAAAGATCGCGAATTTCGCCGTGTCCGCCATTATTGACCCGCCCCGGCATTACAGCGTGGTACAGCCGCGTACGGTTTTATAGTCGTGACGCTAATAAGCAGTTGCCAAACCCCGACGTGAAATGCGCGCAAGGGCACGGACACTCATCGACCGCCCCCTCCCCCCTAAACGAGCCAGCCCGCCGCCCTGTCCGGGCATCCCAAACACGCTAGCGCAGGGCGGCGCCGAAGGGGGTAGCGGGCCGGAAGCGTCAGGCGAATCAGCCCACAGAATCAGCAAGCTGGTGACCCGATTCAGCGGACGGATGGAAACCATCCGTCCGCATCGAACCACTAGGCCGCTTCGAGCAGCCTTTCAAGTTTTTCCGTCGCCGTGTCGTGGTCGATCTTCTCGACCGCGGCCAGCTCGCGCGCCAAGCGCTCGAGCGCGGCCTGATACATCTGCCGCTCGGAGTACGACTGATTGGGCTGGTCGGCGTTGCGGTACAGGTCCCGCACGACCTCGGCAATCGAGACCGGATCGCCGGAATTGATCTTCGCCTCGTACTCCTGGGCGCGCCGGCTCCACATGGTGCGCTTCACACGGCTGCGCCCCTTCAAGGTCTTGAGCGCCGATTCGATCACCCGGCGGTTCGAAAGCTTGCGCAAGCCAGCCACCTTGACCTTGCTGATCGGCACGCGCAGCGTCATGCGCTCCTTCTCGAACTGGATGACGAACAGGGTCAGCTCCTGCCCCGCGATCTCCTTCTTTTCCACGCCGGTAACCTTGCCGACGCCATGCGTCGGGTAGACGACGTAGTCGCCCTCGGTAAACTCCAGGTCCTTGGCTTTTGACATGCTCACTCGCTCTTATTCATCCCGCTGTTCCTAGCGGATCCGGGCCCACAGGCTCGCACCGGCATCGTACCGGCCGCCATGGCACCGGACCACACGGCATCGGGCCACACTCGGGCGCAAACGCCGCCCGCCGGCGCGCGCTTCCGCAAGGGCGCATCCCGATCAAAAAGAAGGGACGGCCCGCGACCGCCCCATCTTAGATGTTGTTAAGTTAATATAGCATTACCGAGAGCGATTTAACAGGACTCAGCGGCATGTAAACGTACATATCATGCACCGGCCGCGGTGCCGGCGCGCTCAGCGGCGCGCTTCAGTCGCTGCCGGGCTCGGCGCTGAAGTACTTGTCGAACTTGCCCTCCATGCCCTTGAACGAGTCGGCGTCGGCTGCTTCCTCACCTTTGCTGGTGATGTTGGGCCACTTCTCGGAATACTCCCGATTCAACCCGAGCCATTGCTCGATGGCCGGCTCGGTGTCCGGAACGATCGCTTCCGCCGGGCATTCCGGCTCGCAGACACCGCAGTCGATGCACTCATCGGGGTGTATGACCAGCATGTTCTCGCCAACGTAGAAGCAATCGACCGGACAGACTTCGACACAGTCCATGTACTTGCACTTGATGCACTGTTCCGTGACCACGTACGTCATTGCTTCCCCTTCGCAGATGCCTGCTTGCCCGCGGCTGCCGACCCGCGCGACAGATTATTCCGAATCGCCGGCTCGGGCGACCCCTAGACGACTTTGGACCCGTTTGCGGGCGCCGCCGCATTCCTGGTCGCTAACGTAGATGAGTCCGGCGACCCGCCGCAACAAGTTGGCTTCGTAGTGATCGACACTCCCGTCGGCGTAGACCACCTCCCACAACATCTCGATCATCTCGATCCGTTCGGCATGATCGAACCGGTCCTTGACGATGCGGGCGAAACGATAGAGCTCGACCGCCCGCTCGGCCTCCTGGTTGGCCGTCTCGACCAGCGTCTCGGCCTCCTCTTCCGAAAGAGCGAAGCGGCGCTGCACGAGCCGCCGGATCGTCTCCCACTCGGCTGGGTCGAACCGATCGTCGAGCCGCGCCGCCTCGACCAGCAGCGCCGCCGCGGCCAAGTGCAGCTCGTCGGCCGTGTGGTGGGCGGGCGCGGCCTCGCGGCGGCGGCCGGCGTCGCTGAACAGGTTCTTGATGCGGTTGATCATGGGTACTCCGAGTAGCATGGCCGAACGGCCCCGCTCAAGCCCGCGGCGCGACCGTCGGCGGGCCGGGCGTGGCCGATCACCTGTGCTCGTCCGGGTCCTTGAGGCGGACGATGGCACGGCGGTCGCGCTTGGTCGGCCGCGGCGACCACTGTTGGGCGGCCTCATCGGGCGGCGGCGACAGGTCCTCGTAGAGCTGTTGCGCTTCGACCGCCGGGCCGCGGCGCACGCCCAGCGCGACGATGCGGACGACACGGATGCGCGGGCCGAGCGGGAACGTCAGGACGTCGCCGGCGCGGACTTGTGCCTTGGCCTTGCCGCCCGTCGCCCGGTTCAATCGCAGCTTGCCGGACTTGCACAGCCGCGATGCGAGACCGCGCGTCTTGAGGAGCCGGGCGAACCACAACCATTTGTCGAGGCGGATCGTGCCGTCGTTCAAGGGCGCCCCGGCGGCTTCGGGTCGCGCAGCACCTTGAGCCGTGCAAACGGCGAGTCCGGATCGAGCGCCGGTGCCCGGCGGGGCCGACGCCTTGGCCGCGGTGTCCGTGGATGCTCGTCGCCATCGTGACTGTTGCCTTTTGTCGGCCGGGCAGGCCGGTCACCGCGGGGCTTGCGCCGGCCCAGAACCGTCAGTGTCTCGCCGTCGCGGGCCGTTGCCAGACCGCAGGCCAGCAAAACCGCGGCAAAGTCGTCGACGCTGGCCTCGAGCGGCGCCCGCAGCGCCGGCGTCACGACAAATGGCCCCTGTCTGCTGAACCGGCGGACGCTGGCCAGCACACGCTCCAGGACGTCGGCGCGGACCGCTAACGGGCCGGCGGCGCAATAGCCCAGCGCCAGATAGTCCGTGGCCGGCCGGTCGGCGTCGTCGACGCGCAGAGACGGCGGTACGCCGTCGATTGCGATGGGTGGCCGACCGGTGTTGATCGACGACAACAGCGCCCGCAGGGCGAGCGGCCGGGGCCGCAGCAGCGCCGGCAGGTAGATTGCCTGCACCCCCAACCGGACGCCGAGCCCGGCCAGGTGGCGCCGGTCGGACCGCGACAGGACGGCTGTCTGCCCGGATGCGCCATAGCGCGTCGTCGCGCCGAGACCCTCGACCAGTTGGAATGCGAGACCGCGGGCGGGACCGGCCAGCGGTGCTTCCTGCAACGCAAACAACGGTGCCAGAACCGCGCGCAGGTGCCCGGTCAGCCAGCCGTCCAGGCGGCGGCGCAGCCGTTCCGCCGAGGCCGGATCCAGGAGCTCGCTGGGCAGCATCTTGATCCCCGGCTTCAACGGCTCGGCCGTGGCAGCGAGGCGGGCGACCGCCGAGCCATGCCAGATCAGGCGCCCGTCGTCGGTCAGCCGAAAGTCGCCATCGGGCGCGGCCTCGCAGGCCGTGACACGACCGGCGATGCCGTCGCGCAAGGCACGGTTGGCCGCCGCCCGCACCGGCCCGGCCTCGGCAAGCGCCATGTCGTCGGCGACGAAGTTGAAGCCCTCGATACGGCCGACGCGCTGACCGGCGACGACGACATCGCCGGCTGCCGACACGTCGACCGGCGCCGCGTCGAGCAGGCGCAGGCGGCTGACCAGCACGGCGGTCCGGCGATCGACAAAGCGCTGAGTCAAGCGCCGGTGCAGGGCATCGGACAGCCGGTCCTCGAGCGCCCGCGTCTGTTCCTGCCAGCCGACCGCATCGTCAAGCCAGTCGCTGCGGTGCGAGATGTAGGTCCAGGTGCGGGTGTGGGCGATACGCGCGACGAGCGTGTCGATGTCGCCCTCGACGCGGTCGAGCCGGTCGATCGCGCGCTTCACCCAGTCGGCCTGAATGACGCCGCTGCTGGAGGTCAGATAGCGGAAGATACGGGCGACCAGACGACCGTGGCTGTCGCTCAGATCCTTGCGGAAGTCGGGAATGCGGCAGACGTCCCACAGGAGGCGCACGGCGTCCGGGCCGACGGCGCACCGCTGCACCTCGGCATCCTCCAGCACGGCCGCCAGGGCCGCAGCATCGTCGGCGTTGCGCGCCAGCTTCAACGAGGCAAGCGGCGGCCGCGCCGTCAGGCTCGAGCGCAGCGCCGTGGGCGAGTGGAAGTCGAGCTCGGCATTGCGCCAGTACACACTCCGCAGCGGCTCGAACCGGTGCGCCTCGAGCGCCTCGACGAGCTGCGGTTCCAGCGGCGGCACCTCGGTGGTCGTGCCGAACGTACCATCGGCCATCTTGCGGCCGGCGCGGCCGGCGATCTGGGCGATCTCGGCCGCGCTCAGCCGCCGCGGCGCGCGGCCGTCGAATTTGCCGAGCGCCGAGAAGGCAACGTGATCGATCGCCATGTTGAGCCCCATGCCGATGGCATCGGTAGCGACCAGGTAGTCGACCTCGCCGGCCTCGTACATGCCGACCTGGGCATTGCGGGTGCGCGGGCTAAGGGCGCCGAGCACGACCGCGGCGCCGCCACGCTGGCGCCGAATCAACTCGGCCATGGCATAGACGTTGGCGGCGGAGAAGGCGATGACGGCGCTGCGCCGCGGCAGCCGGGTTACCTTCTTGCGCCCGGCGTAGGTGAGCTGCGACATGCGCGGCCGCGTGGTGAAGGCCGCATCGGGGACAAGCTTGCGCACCACCGGCGCTATGGTCTCGGCGCCCAGCAGCATCGTCTCCTCGCGCCCGCGGGCGTGCAGCAGGCGGTCGGTGAAGACGTGCCCGCGCTCGCGATCCGCACACATCTGGATCTCGTCGATCGCCAGGAACTCGACCGGGCGGTCGAGCGGCATCGCCTCGACGGTACACAGAAAGTAGCGCGGGCTGGGCGGGACGATGCGCTCTTCGCCGGTGATCAGCGCGGCGACCCCGGTGCCGCGCAGGCGACAGACGCGGTCATAGTTCTCGCGGGCCAGCAGGCGCAGCGGGAAGCCGATCATGCCGCTGCGATGACCAAGCATCCGCTCGATCGCCAGATGTGTCTTGCCGGTATTGGTCGGCCCCAGAACGGCAATAACGCGAGGAGCCCGCACGGACAAACGCATGCCCTAAAAATCGGCCTCCTCGCCGATCAATGCAAGCCACGGGATCGCGAAGAGACGACGGGTCCCAGCGGGGCCCCTTGCAGGATCGGCGGTGTTGGCACATATCTCGGGCATGTACGCGATCCAGCGGAGACGAGGATGAGCACCGAGAAGCACGAGTTTCAGGCCGAGGTATCGCGCCTGCTCGATATCGTGGCCCATTCGCTCTACAGCAATAAGGATGTCGCGCTCAGGGAGCTGGTCTCAAACGCATCGGACGCCTGCGACAGGGTGCGTTATCAAGCCCTGACGCAGCCCGACCTGTTGGGCGACGACGCCGCGCTGAAGATCACGATCACGGCCGATGCCAAGGCCGGTACGCTGACGGTCGCCGACAACGGCATCGGCATGGGCCGTGATGAGCTGATCGAGAACCTGGGTACGATCGCCCGCTCGGGCACCGCGGCTTTCGTCGAGCAGTTGAGCGGCGATGCGACCAAGGATGTGAGCCTGATCGGCCAGTTCGGCGTCGGCTTCTATTCCGCGTTCATGATCGCCGACCGCGTCGAGGTGATCACCCGCAAAGTCGGCGAAGACGCGGCCTGGCACTGGGAGAGCCCCGGCGGCGGCGACTTTACGGTTGCCGATGGCCCGGCCGACACGCCGCGCGGCACCCGGGTCGTCCTGCACCTGGGCAAGGACCACCGCGAATTTGCCGAGCCGGCCCGGATCCGCCAGATCGTACACACCTATTCCGACCACATCGCCTTGCCGATCGTCCTGGCCGGCGAGGAGGACGAGCAGATCAACACGGCTTCGGCCCTATGGATGCGGCCGAAGAGCGAGATCACGGCGGAGCAGTACAAGGAGTTCTACCACCACGTCAGCCACGGCTTCGACGAGCCCTGGCTGACCCTGCACAACCGCGTCGAGGGGGTCATCGAATACTCGAACCTGCTGTTCATCCCGTCGAGCCGGCCGTTCGACCTGTTCCATCCGGAGCGCCGCAACCGGCTGAAGCTTTATGTGCGGCGCATCTTCATCACCGACAATTGCGAGGAGCTGCTGCCGGCCTGGCTGCGCTTCGTGCGCGGTGTCGTCGATTCCGAGGACCTGCCGCTCAACATCAGCCGCGAGATGCTGCAGAAGAACCCGGTCGTGACCAAGATCCGCAACGGTCTGGTCAAGCGCGTCTTGGGCGAACTGAAGAAGTCGGCCGACAAGAAGCCGGACGACTACGCCAAGTTCTGGGAGACGTTCGGTGCCGTCGTCAAGGAGGGCATGTACGAGGAGAACGGCCACGCCGAGACGCTGCTCAAGCTGTCCCGTTTCCAGACGACGCAGGGGCCCGGCTGGGCGTCGCTCGCCGACTATGCCGGGCGCATGGCCGAAGGGCAGAGCGAGCTCTTCTACATCACCGGCGAGGACGCCGCGGCACTCGCCAAGTCGCCGCAGCTCGAGGCGTTCCGCGCCCGCGGCGTCGAGGTGCTGTTGCTGACCGACCCGATCGACGAGTTCTGGGTGCCGATACGGCACGAGTTCGACGGCAAGGCGTTCCGCTCCGTCACCCAAGGCGCCGTGGATCTGGACGGTATCGGCGGCGAGGACGACGCGCCGGCGGCGGGCGGCAAGGCCGCCGAGGCGGCGGACCCCATGGACCTGTCGAAGCTGATCGCCTCGTTCAAGCTGACGCTCAACGACGACGTGAAGGACGTGCGCACGAGCAAGCGCCTGACCGACAGCGCCGTCTGCCTGGTGGCCGACGATGGCGACATGGACATGCATATTGAGCGCGTGCTGCGCCAGCACCAGCAGGTTGACACGGCGGCCAAGCGCATCCTCGAGCTCAACCCGAAGCACCCGCTGATCCGGCAACTCGCGGCCTCGCTGTCTGGCGGCGACGCGGCCGACAAGGGCGCGCTTGACCCCGGCGACGTCGCCGACGTCGCCTACCTGCTGCTGGACCAGGCCCGCATCGTCGAGGGCGAACCGATCCCCGACCCGACGGCCTTCTCACGCCGCCTCGCGACCGTCCTGGAACGGCGGCTCGCCGGCTAGTCTGTTTTGAATCGGCGGTTGGTGCGCGCTTAGCCCGCCGGGCGGCGCATGTTGACGCGGCCGGCGGCGATGATGCGGCCCTGGCCGGGCACTTGCAGGATGATGGCGCAGTATTCGCCGCCGTCGCCGAGGTCCTCGAGCGGGATCGACAGATCCATCGCCTGGCCCTTCCAGCTGGCGATCGGCAGGACCTGGCGGACGACGTTGTAGTCGACCAGCCGGCGGCCGCCATTCTCGCCGCGGGTCACGCGCGTCTCGTGCGACACGTCGTAGCGGATCAGAATGACCTCGGCCGTATCGGCGTAGTCGACCGCCGGGATGCGCACGCGAACTTCCAAGTCCGAGATGCGGGCGAGCTGAATATCGACCGGCGGCCGTTCGAGCGCCGCCGCCTCCTTGATGCGGGCGGCGATCTTGTCGCGGCTGTAGCCGGCCTCCTGCCAGACGCCGTCGACGATCATCTGCGGCGTATAGACGAATGCGAGGCCGAAGCTGCGGGTATAGGTCCGCTGCCGCCGGGTGTGGGCTGGGTCGCCGAACTTGTCGGTCCAGCCGATGTAGTCCCAGTAATCGACGTGGAAACCGAGGGCGAGCACGTCGTCGCGCTTTGCCAGGTCGGCCAGATGGGCGTCGGCCGGCGGGCAGGACGAACACCCCTGCGACGTGAACAGCTCGACGACCGTCAGCCGCGGCTCGGCGGCGGCCCCGTCCTGGAGGGCCAGAACGGAAAACGCGGCCAAAACCGCCGCCGCAGTTGCGCGCATTGCCCTGAGAAGCATGGGCGGGAGTATGTCGATGCGGAGACCCACGGACGAATCAATTAGGGGTGAGCCTCGACGGGCCGGTTTGCGTAGCAACCCTGGGGCGACCTCGACGGGCTAGGCGGCCGCAGCCACCATGTTGCGCAGCACGTATTGCAGGATGCCGCCGTTGCGGTAGTACTCGACCTCGTCGAGCGTGTCGATCCGGCACAGCAGCGACACCTCCTTCGTCGAGCCATCGGTGAAGGCGATGCGGCAAGCGACTTGCATTTGCGGCGTCACGCCGCCGGCCAGGCCCGTCAGGTCGAACGTCTCGGTCCCGTCGAGCGCCAGTGTCTTGCGGTCGGTTCCCGCGGGGAACTGCAGCGGCAGCACGCCCATGCCAAGCAGGTTGGAGCGGTGGATGCGCTCGAAGCTCTCGGCGATGACCGCCTTGACGCCCAGCAGGCGGGTCCCCTTGGCCGCCCAGTCGCGCGACGAGCCGGTGCCGTATTCCTTGCCGCCGACGGCCACCAGCGGCACGCCTTCGTCGATGTAGCGCATCGCCGCTTGGTAGATCGTCATCTGCTCGCCCGACGGCTGGTGGATCGTGACCCCGCCCTCGGTCCCCGGCACCATCTCGTTGCGGATGCGGATGTTGGCGAACGTCCCGCGCATCATCACTTCGTGATTGCCGCGGCGCGATCCGTAGGAGTTGAAATCGACCGGCCGCACCTGATGGCTTATCAGGTACTCGCCGGCCGGGCTCTCGCGGCCGATCGCACCGGCCGGCGAGATGTGATCGGTGGTCACGGAATCGCCGAGGATGGCCAACGGCCGGGCGCCGATGATGTCGGCAACCGGCGCCGGTTCGGGCGCCATGTCCTCGAAGAAGCTGGGATGGCGCACGTAGGTGGAGCCATCCTGCCAGCCGTAGGTCTCGCCGCCGGCGACGGTGACGGCGCGCCACTCCTCGGGCCCCTCGAACACGTTGGCGTAGCGCCGGCGGAACATCTCCGGCGTCAGCGAGCGGCGCAGGGTCGCGTCGATGTCGGCGTTCGAGGGCCAGATGTCGCGCAGATAGACCGGCTGGCCGGCACCGTCCTCGCCGAGCGGGTCGTTGTAGAGATCGTGCTTCAACGAACCGGCCAGCGCATAGGCCACGACCAGCGGCGGCGAGGCCAGGTAGTTGGCCTTGACCTGCGGGTGGATGCGGCCCTCGAAGTTGCGGTTGCCGCTGAGCACCGAGCAGACGACCAAATCGGCGCCGTCGACAGCCGCGGCGATCGGCTTGGGCAGCGGCCCGGAGTTGCCGATGCAGGTGGTGCAGCCATAGCCGACCAGGTTGAAGCCGAGGGCGTCGAGATCGTCCTGCAGGCCGGCGGCCTCCAGGTAGTCGCTGACGACCTGGCTGCCGGGCGCGAGCGAGGTCTTGACCCACGGGCGGACCTTGAGCCCCTTGGCCGCCGCGTTGCGGGCGACGAGGCCGGCGGCGATCATCACCGACGGGTTCGACGTGTTCGTGCAGCTCGTGATCGCGGCGATGACGACATGGCCGTCGGCGAGCCGGTAGTCGGCGCCGGCCACGGTGGCGCTGCGGCCGCTGCCGCCGAGGGTGGCTTCGGCCTGTCCGTATTCTGCCGCTGCCTGGCTGAGGAGCACCCGGTCCTGGGGCCGCTTCGGCCCGGCGAGCGAGGGCTCGACCGCGCCCAGGTCGAGCGCCAGGGTGTCGGTGAATACCGGGTCCGGCGAGCCGGCATCGCGCCACAGGCCCTGGGCGCGTGCATAGGCCTCGACCAGCCGGACCTGCTGCTCGTCACGGCCGGTGAAGCGTAGATAGGCGCAGGCCTCCGCATCGATCGGGAAAAAGCCGCAGGTCGCGCCATATTCCGGCGCCATATTGGCAATCGTCGCCTGGTCGGCGAGGGTCAGACGGTCGAGCCCGTCGCCGAAGAACTCGACGAATTTACCGACGACGCCCTTCCGGCGCAGCATCTCGACGACCGTGAGGACCAAATCGGTCGCCGTCGCGCCCTCCTTCAGCTGGCCCGTCAACTTGAAGCCGACGACTTCGGGGATCAGCATCGACACCGGCTGGCCGAGCATCGCCGCCTCGGCCTCGATGCCGCCGACGCCCCAACCCAGCACGGCCAGGCCATTGACCATCGTCGTGTGGCTGTCGGTGCCGACCAGCGTGTCGGGGTAGGCAACCAGCTTGCCGCCCTGATCGGCTTCGGACCAGACGACGCGGGCAAGGTATTCCAGATTGACCTGGTGGCAGATCCCGGTGCCCGGCGGCACGACACGGAAGTTCTTGAACGCCTGCTGGCCCCAGCGCAGGAAGGCATAGCGTTCGCGATTACGCTCGAACTCGCGGGCGACGTTGGCGGCAAAGGCCTTGGGATCGCCGAACTGATCGACCATGACCGAGTGGTCGATGACCAGGTCGACGGCGCTCAGCGGGTTGATCATCTGCGCATCGCCGCCCATCGCGCGGATCGCGTCGCGCATCGCGGCCAGGTCGACGAGCGCCGGCACGCCGGTGAAGTCCTGCATCAGCACGCGGGCCGGCCGGTAGGCGATCTCGCGGGTCGAGCGGCGCTCGCGTTGCCAATCGACGACGGCACATACATCGTCAGGGGTGACCGTGCGGCCATCCTCGTTGCGCAACAGGTTTTCCAGCAGGACCTTCAGGGAATAGGGCAGGCGCGAGATGTCGCCCAATTGATCGGCCGCCGCCGGCAGGCTGAAATAGTCGTAAACGGTGCCGTCGACGTCGAGCGTGCGGCGTGTGTTCAGGCTGTCACGGCCCATCACTGTCATGGTCGTGCTCCCAGCTGGGGCGGATGGCCGCGGTGCGGCCTCGATGCCCCGGCGAGCGCCTCTATACGGTAATTCATGGCCGACTCCAAGACGCCGACGCGGCATGGCAAAAGCCTTAATCTCGCCGCAATCCAAACCAAGTCCTGCCACACCTGTCGCACTGAATAGTAACCAGCCAATGCCTGCCGCCGGACCGGAAGGCCATTGGCAGCCTCCGACAACCCTTGCAAAAGGGTTGAAGCGGTCCTCGTCGGCCGCCGGTTCCCCCCACCGGCGGCCGACTTTCTTTGCTCCCGGGAAAGCATTTTCCAATAGCGTGGCGGCAACCGATCGCGCCCCTCACGGCGCTTGTCGGTCGCGTTGGTGCGCGGTCATGAGGCTTTTCGCATCGCCGTAGGCACCATTTGGGGCCTGGGCTATGGTGCGGCCCGCGCGGGGGCAATCGAGCGAGGGCCTAGGTGGCGGGCAAGGACGGGCTCAGCGGCAGCGGACTGACGTGCGTGCGTGGCGAGCGTCTGGTCTTCGCCGGCCTCGATTTCACTGTCGCACCGGGCGAGTTCCTGCAGTTGCGCGGCGCCAACGGCAGCGGCAAGTCGAGCCTTCTGCGCCTGATCGCCAGCCTGCTGAAACCGGCGGCGGGGACCATCGCCTGGAACAGCGTCGACGTGCGCACCGACATCGAAGCGCACCGCGGCCGGTTGCGCTATGTCGGCTACCTCGACGCCGTGAAGCCGGTGCTGGACGTCGAAGAGAACCTCATGTTCTGGGCCCGCCTCGCGGGCGGCAACGGTGCCGAGGTGAGGCCGCGGGTGATGGCGGCGTTGGCGCGTTTCGGGATTGCGCGGCTGGCCGCCGTGCCGGGGCGATTCCTTTCGGCCGGCCAGAAGCGGCGGCTGATCCTGGCCCAGCTGGTCGCGGCGCCGGCGCCGGTGTGGCTGCTCGACGAGCCGACGGTCGGCCTCGATCAGGACGCCCTGGCGGCGCTGCGCGAGGTCGTCGCCGACCAGCGCGGCCAGGGCGGCATCGTCGTCGCGGCGACCCACGAGGCGCCGCTGGCCGATGACGTCCGAACCCTGGAGGTCGGCGACTTCATGGCCAGGGCGCCCGGCGGGCTGGCGCCATGACCGGGGTCTTCGAGGTCATCCGCCGCGACATTCACCTGGCGATGCGCGGCGGCGCCGACAACGCCATGGCGGTCGGCTTTTTCGTGCTGGCCGCCATCCTGTTTCCGTTCGGCGTCGGCCCCGAGGCCACCGTGCTGGCGCGGATCGGCGCCGGCGTCATCTGGGTCGTGGCGTTGCTCGCCGCCATGCTGAGCTTGGAGCGCCTGTTCCTGGCCGACTACGAGGATGGCGGCCTCGACCTGCTGGCGCTCTCGCCGGTACCGCTGGAGCTCGTCGTCCTGGCCAAGGTCATCGCCCACTGGCTGACGACCGGGCTGCCGCTGATCGTCGTTGCGCCGGTGCTGGCGGTGCTCTTCAACCTGCCGGGCGAGGCGTTCCCAGTGCTGGTGGCCTCGATGCTGCTGGGCACGCCGACGCTGAGCCTGATCGGGGCGATCGGCGCCGCCCTGATTGTCGGCGCGCGGCGCGGCGGTATCCTGCTGTCGCTGCTCGTGCTGCCGCTCTATATTCCGGTGCTGATCTTCGGCGTCACGGCCGTGGACGCGGCTGTTGCACAGCTGTCGGTACGGCCCCATTTAATGATTCTCGGCGGTCTCCTGCTGGGCAGCGTGCCGCTTGCGGCCTGGGCCGGGGCGGCAGCGTTGCGCCAAGCGCTGGAGTAGGGCCTCAACTACCGTGTTTGCGGGTTTACGGTCCTAGTGCACCGACTCAGTCAGAGCCGTCACAGTGGAAACCTGATTCTGAATACAAAACAACGGGTTGCTCCAGCGCACGGTGAATCATTTGTCTGGATCGGTGCACTAGGCCCCCCCCCGTGTAAACCGGAGAGGCTCTAAAGGACGAGACCCGTGGCAAATCTTCATCGCTTCGCCAATCCCGGTCGATTTCTGCGCTTGAGCAGGGCCATCGTGCCCTGGTCCACGGCAGTGACCATCGCGCTGTTCGCAGTCGGCCTCTACTTCGCGCTGTTCCTCTCGCCCGCCGATTTCCAGCAGGGCGAAACCGTGCGGATCATGTACGTCCATGTGCCGGCGGCCTGGATGGCGATGTTCGCCTATTCCGTGATCACCGTGGCCAGCGCCGCGGCGCTTATCTGGAAGCACCCGCTGGCCGACGTGGCGGCCCGCGCCGCCGCGCCCCTGGGCGCCGGCTTCACCCTGATCGTCCTGCTGACGGGCTCGCTGTGGGGCAAACCGATGTGGGGCACTTGGTGGGTGTGGGACGCGCGGCTGACCTCGGTCCTGGTGCTGTTCTTCCTCTACCTCGGACACATCGCGCTGACCCATGCATTCGACGATCCGGTGCGTGGCGCGCGGGCGGCGGCAGTGCTGGCGCTCGTCGGCATGGTCAACTTGCCGATCATCAAGTTCTCGGTCGACTGGTGGAACACACTGCACCAACCGGCCAGTATCAGCCGTCTGGCGGCGCCGGCAATCCACCCGGCAATGCTGACGCCGTTGTTACTCATGTCCCTCGCCTTCACCAGCTACTTTATCACGCTGCTGCTGCTGCGCATGCGCGCGGAGCTCGCCGGGCGACGGGTGCGGACGCTGCAGTTGATGGCGGCGGCGGCGATTGAAACGCCGGCCCAATAGGATGAGATCGGACCGTGGCTCAGCGTCCGCATCCCAAAATGGCCCTTCAATGATTCGTGAAAACGACCTAGAACCGATGTGTTGTAGGCTCGACTCTCTCACCGTGTGTTCTGGAGCGTTTTTGTGAGCGAACAAATAGCGAGTTTCTTTTTCATGGGGGGCCATGCCGGCTTCGTCTGGCCGGCCATGGCGATCACGACCATCGTGCTCGTCGGTCTCCTCCTCACGACCCTGCGTCAGCTGCGCGCCGGCGAGGCGGCGCTGCGCGAGCTCGAGGGCGACCGGCGGCCGCGGCGCGGCCGATGAAGGCGAAACACAGACGCATGGTCTGGCTGCTGTCCGGCGTCGCGGCGCTGGGCACCGCGACGGCGCTTGTCCTGTCGGCGTTCGACGACAACCTGGTGTTCTTCTATAGCCCGAGCGATTTGGTCGAGCGGTCGGTTGAGCCGGGCCGCCGGTTCCGCCTGGGCGGACTGGTCGAGGAAGGCAGCGTCAAGCGCGACGGCGCAAGCATCCAATTCATGGTCACCGACCTGCGCCGCAGCGTCGCCGTGCACTACGTAGGCATCCTGCCCGACCTGTTCCGCGAAGGCCAAGGTGTCGTCACCGAAGGTCAGCTGCAGCCCGACGGCAGCTTTGTCGCGTCGAACGTCCTGGCCAAGCACGACGAAACCTACCTGCCCAAGGAAGTCGCCGACGCGTTGCAGAAATCAGGGCAATGGCGCGGCGGTGAAGGCGCCGCCGGCGCGGCCGCCGGTGAGGCCGGATCATGATCGCCGAAACAGCACAATTTGCGCTGGTCCTGGCGTTGCTCGTCGCCGTGGTGCAGGCCACGGTGCCGTTGATCGGGGCGCACCGCGGCGACGCCGTCTTGATGGCGTTGGCGAAGCCAGCGGCGCAGGCCCTGTTCCTCTTGGTCCTGCTGGCCTATGGCGCGCTGACCTACAGCTTCGTCGTCTCCGACTTCTCCGTGATCACGGTGTTCCAGAACAGCCACTCGGCCAAGCCGATGCTTTACAAGATCACCGGCGTGTGGGCGAACCACGAGGGCTCGTTGCTTCTGTGGGTGCTGATCCTGACCTTGTTCAGCGGTGCAGCGGCCCAGTTCGGCGGCAACCTGCCGCCGCCCTTGAAGGCCCGGGTGCTGGCGGTCCAGGCGATGATCGCCGTGGCGTTTCTCGCGTTCATGCTGTTCACCTCGAACCCGTTCATCCGCATCGATCCGGCGCCGCTGAATGGCAGCGGCCTCAACCCGCTGTTGCAGGATCCGGGCCTGGCGTTCCATCCGCCGCTGCTCTATGTCGGCTATGTCGGGTTCTCGATGGCGTTCTCGTTCGCTATTGCGGCGTTGATCGAGGGCAAGGTCGACGCCGCCTGGGGCCGCTGGGTGCGGCCGTGGACGCTGGCATCGTGGACGTTCCTCACGGCCGGCATCGCCCTCGGCAGCTGGTGGGCCTACTACGAGCTCGGCTGGGGCGGCTGGTGGTTCTGGGATCCGGTCGAGAACTCCAGCTTCATGCCATGGATCGTCGGCACGGCGCTGCTGCACTCCTCGATCGTCGTCGAGAAGCGGGGCGCCCTCAGATCCTGGACGATCCTGTTGGCGATCCTGACCTTCTCGCTTAGCCTGCTGGGGACCTTCATCGTGCGCTCCGGTGTACTCACGTCGGTGCATGCGTTCGCCACCGATCCCACGCGCGGCGTCTTTATCCTCGGCATTCTGGTGGTCGCCATCGGCGGCGGGTTCTTCATGTACGCGTTGCGCGCGCCACGGCTTGCCGGCGGCGGCCTGTTCCGCCCGATCAGCCGCGAGGGCGGCTTGATATTAAACAATCTGCTGTTGAGCGCGGCCTGCGTGACCGTGCTGTTGGGCACGCTCTATCCCCTGCTCCTGGAGGCCTTGAGCGGCGGCCAGGACCGGGTCTCGGTCGGACCGCCGTTCTTCAATGCGACGTTCGTGCCGATCATGATCCCGCTCGTCCTGGCGATGGCGTTCGGGCCGTTGTTGGCCTGGAAGCGCGGCAATCTGGCGGCGGTTGTGCGCAAGCTCAGGTTCGTCGCCGTCGCGACGGTCGCCGTCATCGCGCTGACCTGGTTCACCCACCGGGAGAACGGCTGGTCCCTGGCGCCGCTCGCCATGGGCCTCGCGGCCTGGCTGGCGTTCAGCGTTTTGGCCGAGCTGGCGCTGCGGATCAAGCTGTTCGAGGTCCCGGCCGGCGACAGCTGGCGGCGCTTCAAGGGCGTGCCGCGCGCCGCGCTGGGCATGAGCGTTGCCCATCTCGGCGTCGCCATCATGATTGCCGGCATCACCGGCGCATCGGCCTGGCAGGTGGAGCGCATCCAGGTGCTCAACCCAGGTGAGAGCGTCACGCTCGGCCCCTACGAAATCACGTTCGAAGGCGTCACAACGGGCGAGGGTCCGAATTACAGCTTCGAGCGCGGCACCATGACGCTGCGACGCGGCGACCGGGTGATCAAGACGCTGACGCCCGAGCGGCGGGTCTTCCCGGTGGCCGAGCAGGTCACGACGGAGGCGGCGATCCGGACGACCGGCATGGCCGACGTCTATGCCGTGCTCGGCGAAGCCGACGGACGCGGCGGCTGGACCACCCGCTTTTTCATCAACCCGCTGGTGCCGTGGCTGTGGTGGGGTACCCTGGTCATGGCGGGCGGCGGCTTCCTGTCGCTCACCGATCGCCGGCACCGGGTCGGAGCGCCGGCACGGCAGCGGATGCCGCTTGTCGCGGCGGCAGCAGAGTAGCATCGAATGGGCCGTCTGGTCTTTATCGCACCGGTCGCGGTGTTCGTGGGCCTGGCCGGCCTGTTCGGCTTCCTCCTGGTCCAGGACAACCGTGACCCGAGCCTGGTCCCGTCGCAGTTCATCGACGAACCCGTGCCCGAGTTCGTGCTGGCGCCGCTCGACGGCCGGCCGGCCGAGAGCGGCTTCGCGACGGCCGACCTGCGGGACGGCGTCCGCGTCGTCAACATCTTCGCGTCGTGGTGCGTGCCCTGCCTGGCCGAGCACCCGCTGGTGACCCGGCTGGCCGAAGAGGGCTATGAGATCTACGGCATCAATCACCGTGACGAGCCGGCGAACGCCGCACGCTGGCTGGCCCGCCATGGCGACCCCTACGCGCGCATCGGCGCCGACCGTGACGCGCGCGTCAGCATCGAATTTGGCGTCACCGGCGTGCCCGAGACCTTCATCGTCGATGGCGCCGGCATGATCCGCTACAAACACTCCGGCCCGCTGACGCCCAAGCTATTGGAGGACGAGGTGCTGCCGCGCCTGCGTGAGTTCGCCGGATGATGGCCGCGTTTGGACGCTGTCTCGTCGCCGCCCTGCTGCTCGTCGTGCTCGTGCCGGCGCCCCATGCCGAGGCCTTCTTGCCCGGCGAGGCGCTGGCCGACCCGGTGCTGGAGGGACGGGCGCGCGAGCTCTCCAGGCAATTGCGCTGTGTCGTCTGCCAGAACCAGTCGATCGACGATTCCAACGCCGACATCGCGCGCGATTTCCGCCTGCTGGTGCGCGAGCGCCTGGTCGTCGGCGACAGCGATCAGGAGGTGCTCGATTTCTTCGTCGCCCGCTACGGCGACTATGTGCTGCTGAAGCCGCGGTTCCGGCTGGCGACGACACCGCTGTGGCTGGGCCCGCCGGCCGTCCTGGTGCTGGCGCTGCTGGGCGTCTTCGTCTGGTACCGCAGCGCGCAATTCCGGATGACGACCGAGGTGGCGCCGCTCAGCGCGGCCGAGCGCAGCCGGCTCGACGCGCTGGTGGAGGAACTCGTCGCCGTGGACGAGGATCCCGACCGGCCACCGCCGCCGCCGTCAGCCGACGGGAAGGCCTGACATGGCCATGGTCGGAGCGGCCACTTCCGTGTGGATCGTTGTCGGTATCCTGACGGCGGCGCTGCTCGCCCTGCTGCTACCGACGCTGCTGCGCACGCGCGGACCGGACGGCCACGCCTACGACGTTGCGATCTATCGGGACCAGCTGAGCGAGGTCCTGCGGGACCGCGAGCGCGGCCTGTTGGGCGAGGACGAGGCCGGCGCCGCCCAGCGTGAGATCGAGCGCCGCCTGCTGGCCGCCGACGCGGCGTCGCGCGGGCGCTCCCATGCGGCGGCCCCGCCGCGGCGGATGCTGGCCGCGGTCATCGCGGTGGCGCTGCCGGCCGTCGCCGTGCCCATCTACTTGCAGCTCGGCTCGCCGGGCGTGCCGGATCAGCCGTTGTCGGCGCGGGCACCGGTCGTGCCGGACGGCGACACCGCGCAGGCGATTAATGCCCTGGTCGCGCGCCTTGCCGAACGCCCGGACGACACCGAGGGCTGGGCGCAACTTGGCCGGGAGCTGATGATCGCCAGGCGCTACGACGACGCCGTCGCGGCCTTGGAACGAGCGACGCCCCTGGCCGAGCCGAATCCAGTGACAACGTCGCTCTATGGCGAGGCCCTCGTGCTGGCGGCCGATGGCTTCGTTACCGAGGGCGCGCGCGGGGAGTTCAACACGGTGCTGGCCGACAACCCCGCGGATCCACGCGCCCGCTTCTACATGGCGCTGGGCAGCTATCAGTCCGGCCGCCGCGAGCAGGCATTGGCGGACTGGCTGGCGCTGGCCGCCGATTCGTCGGCCGATGC
>CBDHDN010000070.1:0-17285 GCA_965261585.1 Alphaproteobacteria bacterium | reverse complement strand
ATCTAGTCCGGCTCGTCTCCTTCGCCATCACGGTGGCCGCACTTCTCGAAAGACGGTGCGGCCAAACGCGCCCGAAGTTCGACGAAAATACCGAATCGGAGGCTATGCCAACGCTGATCCGACCATGGTCGCCATCAAAATCGCACCAATTGCCGTGCCCGGACGTCGTTGCTAGTTTGGGTGTTCTTGCGCCGCTCCGAATCGATCAGAGTTTTGCAAGAGGCTCATCTGACCGTCTTTGACTTCCTTCGGCGCCGCTTGGCACTTTCGGGCCGAGCCCCGACCGCAGAGAGATGAAATCGGAATTCGGGCAAGGTCCGGGACCGTGCCGCTCATGGCCCGGCAGTTAGGTGCCGCTCCGCCGCGTCCGACAGCACCAGCGTGAAGGTCTCGCCGTCGTCGTCGTGGCTGTCGTCCAGGATCGGCACCCGCACCGTCTTCGAGCGCTGCCCCACCGTGAAAGTCAGCGTGCCGCTCGTCGCCGTGTAGTCGGCCCCTGCCGTCGCGGTGCCGTCGCGGGTCTCGTAGTCGACCGTGATCGTCTTGAGCGCCACCCGGTCGAGCGTTACCTGGAACGCCATGTTCGCGTCCGTGCCCTCGGTCGCCTCGGCATCGGCGATCGAAATCGCCGCCGGGCCCCGGATCTCAATCGAGACCGTGTTCGAGAGCCGAATCCGCCCGTTGCCGTCCGGGGTTGTCGCGCACGGCACGCCGCCGCTGCTGCAGGGCCTGTTGCCACGGAGCACGATCCTCACGGCCTCCACGCCGCCGGGCACGACGGTCAGCGTCCACAGGTCGCTGCGACCGCCCTCGCGCCGGGCGCTCGCGATCCTGCCGTTCTGGACGTCGAACGCCTGCGGAAACTTGTTCTGGCTCGCCGTAATGGGCGCGCTGAAGGCGATGCGGACCGGGAACTCGCTCGACCCGTCATGCTCGGCCGGGAAGTCGTCGATGCGCGCGGTGAGCGGCGTTCCGGACGTCTCCTCCTCCGGACCCGGCACGGTGACGGTCAGCGTCTCCGAGAGCGCGCGCCCGTCGCTTGTGCAGGGCGCGCCGGTGACCCTCGGGCGAGGCATCCACCACTGCCTCGGCGCGCCGCTTGCGCGGCTCGAAGGCCGGATCGTGTTCGAGACGCTGCTGGAGCGTTTCCCGGAGATCGGCCTGCTCGACGAACGCCCGCGGTTCCGTAACGGCGTCGTGCTGCGGGGGCTCCAGTCCCTGCCGCTCCGCTGCGTCAGAGCCTGAGTCCGTGAGCCGCCCCGAACCGCTTTCCACTGCGCACGTTCGTGCCTGTTTTGCCGACTAGGGCGGTCCGATCCGACTAGGGCCCGCCTAACGCAGTGCATTTCCTCGATTAATCACCCCATCCACAGAAACGGGCGCGAGCGCCCGTCATCGTGCCGTAAGCGGTCGAATTCAAACTCCCGACCACGGCTGGCTTTCCATGACCTCGTAATCGGATTTGGGGCTTCGTCAGCGACCTGCCTGTCGCGGATAGCGTACCGCCGAAATGGACAACTCACGATCTACGCTATTCTTTCGCCTCGCGGGCGTTCGCCCTCGGCCAGAGCCTCTCCATGATCGGGCAGCTGCTCGATCATCGAGGATCGCCGCGGGCACGGCCCTGTAGAGGCCACTCCGGCGGTTCTTGAGGCTCTCGAACACGGTCGCCTTGCGGCAAGGTCCACCCGGTCCGCGGTAAGCGCCAGGGCCTCGCCGATGCTGGAGCCCACGTAGGCGAGCTTCATGCAGAACGTGCGGGCCTGGCCCTCGGCCCGTCCGGCGGCCTCAAGGAAGGCGTCGCGCTCGTCCCTGATGAGGTACTTGCACTGTCCGGCGGCGCCGTGGAGTTGAAACGTAGTCCCCGACAACTGCCCCACTCCAGGGCCGGAAAACCCGCCCGCGCCGGGCTCGCAGCGGGAATTCCAGTGAATCACGGCCCGCCCGTGAAACAGAATGGCCAATAGTGTTTCAGGGCCGCCGGGCGCAGGAAATGCGGTAGACTGCGGAGCGGGAGCACATCCGATGAATGCCGAAACCGAGAGCCTGGTCCTCGAACATTTGCGCGCGATCCATGCCGACGTAGGAACGCTGCGGGATGACATGCGGGATCTCCGCCTATGTGTTCGGTTGGGCTCATACTAAAATCTGGGTTCAAGTAGGAAAGATACTAGCTTCACTTTTAGCCGCCGCCGGGGTGTCGTTTGGGTTTGCGATATCGAAAGGTCTTCCCGATTCCTTAACGATTGAACCGCTCCGGGTTTGGCGGATGCCATGGTCCGCGAGCAAAAGGAGCGATTCGAGGCCGAGGTGGCGCCGGCTTTCGACCGCTGCCATGGGCGCTCAACGGCGGCCGAGGCGCGGATAGCGTAAGCGCGGGCAAGTACCGCAATCTCACCCCGGGGCTCGAACCGGGGTCCGGGGAAACCGGGAAACGCGCCTGGCGGTTTGGCATTTCGGCGGGTTGCTGCCTATATGGACGTTTGTCCGCCGAGCGCCCGATCCAGGGCATTCGGTGCGAGCGTTCCGGTCGGAAATGAGTCGAGACGGCAGTTCCTCACACGGCGGCAGCTCCGACCGCGACCCGGCGACGGACATCAAGCCGCGCGCCTATGCCCGCGCGTATGCGGGCATGGAGGGGGGCGGCTCGGCGCCGGGCGATGCGGAGATCGTCTGGCGGATCGTCAGGATCGCGCTGCGCTACCGCGCCGGGATCGCGGTGGCGCTGCTGGCCACCCTGGCCGCGTCGGCCTTCCAGCTCGCGATTCCCGGCCTGGTCGGCGATGCGGTGGACGGCGCGCTCAGCCTGCTCGACGACGAAGCGGCGACGCCGGAGACCGCACGCGCGGCGCTCTACCACGCGGCGCTCCTGCTGCTCGGCGCCTCGATCCTGCGCGGGGTCTTCACCCTCGCCCACAACTATAGCGGCGAGGCGATCGGCCACCGCCTCGCCCACGACCTCCGCCTCACCTTCTACCAGAAGCTCCAGCGCCTCGGCTTCTCCTTCCACGACCGGATCCACACCGGCGAGCTGATCACCCGCGGCATGCTCGACCTCGAAGGCGTGCGCACGCTGATCAACGCGGGGCTGCTGCGCGCGGTGCAGATGGTTGTGCTGGTCAGCGCCGGCGCGGCGCTGCTGCTCACCACCGACACGGTCCTCGGGCTCTTGAGCCTGAGCTTCGTCCCCTATATCGCTTGGCGGTCGACGACGACGCGGCTCCGGCTGCGCTATCTGTGGACCCTGTTCCAGGACCGGATGGCGGTGCTCGGCCGCATCATGGACGAGAACCTGACCGGCATAAGGGTGGTCCGCGCCTTCGGCGCCGAGCCGTTCGAGCTCGGCAAGTACGACGAGGCGGCGGCCGAGGCGCTGCTTCTGTCGTCGCGGCGCATCAATGTCCGCGTCGCCTCGACCACGGAGATGACCTTTGCCTATTTCGTCTCCATGGGGCTGGTGCTCTGGGTCGGCGGCGAGCGGGTGATCGCGGGCACGATGACGCTCGGGACGCTGACCGAGTTCCTCACCTTCATCACCATATTGCAGCTCCCGGTGCGCTCGCTCGGGCTGGTGGTGAATTCCTTCGCGCGGGGCACGTCCTGCGGCGCGCGGCTGTTCGCGGTGATCGATCTGGAGCCGACGATCCGCGATGCCCCGGACGCGCGCGAGCTCGCGGTGACCGAAGGCACGCTGCGCTTCGAGAATGTCAGCTTCGCCTATGACGAGGACGGCCCGCTCGCCCTCGACGGGGTCTCCTTCGAGGTCCGGCGCGGGCGGATGCTCGGCATCGTCGGCCCGCCGGGCAGCGGCAAGTCCACCATCACCCATCTGCTGCCCCGCTATTACGACGTCACCGGCGGGCGCATCGCCATCGACGGGCAGGACATAAGGGGCGTCACCCTCGACAGCCTGCGCCGCGCCGTCCGCGTGGTGCAGCAGGACCCGTTCCTGTTCACCGCCTCGATCGACAACAACATCGCCTATGGCGATCCGTGGACCGAGGAAGCCCCGATCCGCGACGCCGCCGGGCTGGCGCAGATCGACGGCTTCATCGGCCGCCTCGCCGAGGGCTACGAGACCCTGGTCGGCGAGCGCGGCGTGTCTCTGTCGGGCGGCCAGAAGCAGCGCGTGGCGATCGCGCGGACCGCGCTGCTCTACCCGGCGGTGCTGGTGTTCGACGACTCGACGGCGGCGATCGACGCGGCGACCGAGAGCCAGATCCGCGAGGCGCTGGCGGAACGCGCCGAGGACACGGCGCGGATCGTCGTCTCGCACCGGCTCGCCGCGATCCGCGACGCCGACGAGATCCTGGTGCTGGAAGCGGGGCGGGTGATCGAGCGCGGCACGCATGAGACCCTGATCGCCCGGGGTGGTAACTACGCCAGGATTTTTGCCCTGCAGGCCCGCGAAAGCCTCGACGGCGGATTGCAGGGGGCGGCGGAATGAGCGCCGCCGTCGGATCGGCCCGGCCGCCACGCGCCGTCGTCGGCTCGCAGATCAGCCGCGACGAGGAGATATTCGGCGCCGCCTACGATCGCCGCGTGGCGAGCCGCTTCATGGCTTATGTCCGGCCCTATACGCGCTGGCTCCTGATCGCGCTCGGGGCGGTGCTGGTCTATACCGCGGCCCAGCTCCTGATCCCGCTGGTCATCCGCCACGCGATCGACGAGGCGATCCTCGCCGATGGCGGCGACGTCGTGCATCTGCAGCTCACCGCCGCCGTGTTCGGCGTGGTGATCCTGGTCAGCTACGCCGCCAGCTACCTCCAGGACCGCCTGGTCGGCCATATCGGCGAGCGGGTGATCTTCGATTTGCGCCGCGCCATGTTCGCCCATCTCCAGGAGGTGTCGCTCTCCTTCATGGACAAGACCGAGGTCGGGCGGATGATGTCCCGCCTGCAGGGCGACGTGAACTCGCTGCAGGAATTCCTCGAAAACTCGGTCACCGCCTTCGGCGACCTGCTGCTGCTCGTCGGCATCGTTGTCATCATGCTGACGCTCAACCTGGAGCTCGGGCTGCTCACCCTGGTGCTGGTGCCGACGCTGGCGGTGGTCCGCATCGTCTGGCTGCCGCGGGCGAAGATCGCCTTCCGCCGCGCGCGCGAGACCAACTCGATCGCCAACGGCGCGCTGGCCGAGGCGATCCACGCGGTGCGCACCGTCCAGGGCATGCGCCGCGAGGACGTCAATTTCCTGCTTTACGGCGACAAGGCGGGCGAGAACCTCGACGCCCATCTGCGCGCGGCCAGATACGCCCAGGCGATGGTGCCGGTGGTCGACACCCTGACCGGGGCGGCGCTCGCAATCGTGGTGGTGCTGGGCGGCTCGCTGGTGCTCGACAGCGCGCTCGAAATCGGGGTGATGGTCGCCTTCCTGTTCTACGTCCAGCGCTTCTTCGACCCGATCCGCTCGCTCACCATCCAGTACAGCATCATGCAGCGCGCGATGGCGTCGGGGCAGCGCATCTTCGAGGTGCTCGACGTGGCGCTGGCGATCACCGACAAGCCGGACGCGCTGTTTCCCAAGCGGGTGCGGGGCGCGATCGATTTCGATTGCGTCACATTCGGCTACGCCCCCGGCCAGCCGGTGCTGCACGAGGTGAGCTTTTCGGTGGCGCCGGGCGAGACGGTGGCGCTGGTGGGTCCGACGGGCTCCGGCAAGACCAGCATCACCGCCCTCCTCCACCGGTTCTACGATGTCTGGGAAGGACGTATCTCGATCGACGGGCACGACGTCCGGGAATACGCCAAGGCGGCGCTCGGGCGGCACATCGCGATGGTCCTCCAGGACCCCTATCTGTTCACCGGCACGGTGCTCGACAACATCCGCTTCTCCACCGACAAGGCGACCCGCGAGGACATCGAGCGCGCGGCCCGCGCGGTCGGCGCGCATGATTTCATCGTCCAGCTCGCCGACGGCTACGACACCGTCCTCGACCAGCAGGGGCGCAACCTCTCGCTCGGCCAGCGGCAGTTGCTGAGCTTCGCCCGCGCGCTGGTCGCCGACACGCCGATCCTGATCCTCGACGAAGCGACCGCGAATATCGATTCCTACACCGAGCGCCAGATCCAGATCGCGCTGGCACGCCTGCTGGAGGGGCGCACCGGCATCGTGATCGCCCACCGCCTCGCCACCGTGCGCGGCGCCGACCGCATCGTCGTCCTCAACGAGGGCCGGATCGTCGAGAGCGGCAACCACGAGGCGCTGATCGAGGCCCAGGGCCTCTATGCCAGGCTGTACGCGTTCAACTACGCCTCGTTCGACGACATCCCCGACGATCTCGTCGCCCAGGCGTCGGGCGCGCGGGCGCGCACCTGATCCGGTAACCTCCTCCGACCGAACGCTCATCCGCCAAGGCTACGTGATCTACGCGTGTGCTCTGCACCGGGCTGGTGGCGAGCCAGTTCTTCCGGGTCTCCAACGCCGTCATCGCGCCCGAGCTGATGGTCGAGCTGGCGATCGGCACCGAGACCATGGGGGTGGTCAGCGGGACCTACTTCCTCGCCTTCGCGGCGATGCAGATCCCGGCCGGGATATTGCTCGACCGCTACGGTGCCAGGCGGATGGTGCCCGGGCTGTTCCTGCTCGCCGTCGCCGGCTCGCTGCTCTACGCCTGGGCGCAGAGCGGCCCGGAGCTGATCGCCGGTCGTGCCCTGATCGGCATCGGCTGCGCGCTGGGGCTGATGGGCCCGATGGTGGTGATCGCCCGCTGGTTCGAGCGCGAGCGCTACGCGAGGCTAATCTCGCTCCTCTTCACCATCGGCGGGCTCGGCGCGCTGATGGCCTCGACCCCGCTCGCCGCGGTGTCGGAGACGATCGGCTGACGCGGCGCGTTCCTGGCGATGGCGGCGGTCACCGGCGTCATCGCGATCCTGCTCTTCGTGGTCGTCCGCGACGCGACGCCGGGCGCCGCCCCGGCGGAATCCGGGGTGGAGACCGCGGCCGAGATGTGGCGCGGGCTGGGCCGGGTGCTGGCGCTCCGCGATATGCGCTGGATCTGCGCCGTCCAGTTCGTGAGCTACGGCACGATGATCACCATCGTCGGGCTGTGGGCCGGCCCCTATCTCAACGACGTCCACGGGCTGCGCGGGGTCGACCGCAGCAACGCTTTGCTCGGCCTCAACATCGTGCTGCTGGGCTCGGTGCTGCTGTTCAGCCATGTCGAGCGCTGGCTCGATTCGCGCAAGACCGCGGTCCTGGGCGGCGGCGGCCTCGCGGTCGCGCTGCTGATTGTCCTCGCCCTGGTCCCCGACCTCGGCCTTTGGGCCGCGCTCGGCCTGCTCGGCCTGTTCACTGTCGCCAGCGCGTTCTTCATGCTGATCCACGCGCATGCCCGCGCGATCCTGCCTGACCGGCTGATCGGCCGCGGGCTCACCCTCCAGAACCTCTCGGTGATGCTCGGCGTGTTCGTGCTGCAAGCGATCGCCGGGGTGATCGTCGGCGCCTTCGCACCCGAGGGCATCGAGGCGCCGGAGATCGCCTATCGCGCCGCCTTCGGCTTCCTCGCGCTCGTGCTCGCAGCCGGGATCGCGGCCTATTGCCGCGTCGCCGACGTCTCGCCGCGCGGGCAGGAGGGCGGGTAAGCGGAGCCCGTCCCCCAATACGGCTCTACGGGCCTGTTCGGGACGATGGTGTCCTTGTGAGTTCCCCGGGTGAGTTCTCCAACAGGATGCAACCCCGCGTGTATCATTGGCGGACGGGATGCGGCCGCTCACGCGAGGCCATTGTCCGGCGCGCAAGTTCGATCCCTTGGATTCGAATCAGATCAATAGCTTGAGGCGCCGGTCGGCGTCGAATCTGCGCGCCGCCCCACAGCTATCAGGAGGGGGTCACGCCGATGCAGGCGGACAAGACCTCTTCCACCGGGGTAGGGCGAATGCCCAGGTCTTCCAGGGTCAACGCCTGCCGCCCGACGACATTGTCCCGTGACATCAGTTTCACCTGATCGCGGGTCAGCGGCGGATCGGGGTGAAATGCCGTCACGGCCGCGAGGATGTTCCACACGAGGAAGGGGACCGGGATCATGACCGTACGCCTGCCGATCCCTTCGAGCACCAATCGCACCAGCTCTCTGTACGCGTAGACCCGCGGTCCGCCGAGTTCGTAGACGCGGCATCGAGTGGAGGGATCGGCCAGGACCCTCACGCAGGCTTCCGCGACGTCTCGCACGAACACTGGCTGCAGTCTCGTGCCTCCCGTTCCGGGTCGAGGCCGACACGATGTTCGGCGACCTGTCGGCGGGTACGAACCGGCTCGATCCGGGATGCACCGACGAAGCGGCGGCATCGCGGTTTCGGTGGATCGCCACGGTGCGTGTCGCGGTGGAAGAGACAATAGGCGATGTCGATGCGTTCGTGTCCGGCGGGCCGGCGCTGGCCCGGATCGTCAATTCGGTCACCGATACCGACTACAGCGGGAGTACATGTCTGAAAACGGATCTGCGCCTGGACGCCGACGACTCGTTTCGCCGCGGTTCGACGGAAGTCGGATGGTCGATCGGCACCGGTTTCGAGTTGCCGCTGGCCGCGAGCTGGGCGCTCCGGTTCGACGGTTCGCATCTGGACTTCGGCAGCAAGACCTATCGCGTGAACCTGTCCGGCAACAATTCATGCGGGCCCGGCGGCGCCATGACGCTCTGCCGCTATACCGTCAGGAACAGGCTGGGCGTGGTCCGCCTGGGAATCGTCTATCGGTTCGGCGAATAGGGTATGCTGGCGCCGACGGATGCGGCGCCGTGCACGGCGTGCAAATTTGCTCGGAAGCTCGAAATGGTATTCCGATGACAAACGCAGTCAGCGAGGGTCCCAGTATTGAAAAAATCTGCATTCGGTTTGATTACTGATCCTGCATTTCCGTTTCAGCGCTCTCAGAGGAAAGGTTTTTTCGTACATAATAACAATGCGTTACCGGAATTGTGGGCAATTCACTCCGACTTTGTTCCAGGGTTACACGATCTCGCATTTGTGACGGCCTCAGTCTGACCGCGGCAGCTATTGTCAGATCCTGTCAGGCATCGAAGCTTCTGACGGAGCACGCTGAATTCAACAAATGGGGGTTGGTTGGCGTAGCTCATTCTGGATTTTCGCAAGCACTGCAAGGTTGCCGAACCGGCTGAAGCCCCGCAACGGGCGGCGTAGGCGAGGCGGCGAAGCCTCGCATCTTGTCCGCGCTGGCCTCGGCGCGGCGCACCCTGACGGCATTGGCGACATCGTATGCGAGGCGGTGCAGCGCGCGATTGCCCGACAGGCCGAAGATGTAGTCGACGCCGTTGGCCTTGCACCATGTCATGGCCTGCGTTCTGCCATAGTGGGGCGTCTCCCCGGAAGGTAAGCCGGGTGCCGTACGCATTGGCCTCTCTTGAAAAGCGCGCTCGCCGTTCCGGAACCCGCTTCGCCTTGATCGCCTTCAGAAACCCATCCCGGTCGTCTCGCTTTCGGCGAACCCGCCAGGCATTGCCCTGTCCACCTCCCGGAAGCTTGCGGACCGCAACCCAACTGTCGCGCCAACGCGCTTGGTTCACCCAGATTTCCTGGTGGTCGGTCATGTCGGGCGTAAAGCTAGATCGACGTCTCCCGCCAACCCGACCAACCTGTCGCCGTTTACCGCAGGGAATTACGCCAACTCCGGATTCGCGCTCACGGTATCGCACTCGATCACAGCGCCACCTGAATCGATCGCCGCGCGCGACGGCCCGATCCTGGTGCTCCATGACACGACGGAGTTCTCCTGGCGGCGCAAGCGCCCGGAGGCCGTGGGCTTCACCACGACGGTGAACAACGGCAGGGACAAGGTGGGTCGCGACCGCTTGCACACGGTCTGCGGGCTGCTGATTCGGGCCGCATAAAGTGACCTCCCCGCCGCGCCCCGCCCCATCACCCCAACCCTCTCTCCCCGGAGGGGGGCGAGGGGCTCTTTCCTTCCCGGAGCCACTGCTCTATTCCCCCCACTCCGCGCGGAGGCGGCAGCGCGGAGGGCGGGCAGAGCGGCGATACGAATGGCCTCAAGGCGCTCGCAGACCACGCGTGGGTGAGCGCGTCTCTTGTGCGTGTCGTAACCGCTTCGGGCATCACAGACTCTGCATCAAATCGGACATGACGATTTGGAAGCGCGCACGGATCGCGTTCTCACCCGGATGGCGGCCGTCCGCAACGACTCTCCGCCCGGCGATCCAGACTTCCCTGAGCGCCGAGCCGGCATGCGTGAAGACCCAGGCGTCGAGTAACGTGTCGGGGCGGTGTGCCGCCAGCGTCGGATGATCCGGATCGAGGACAAGGAAGTCGGCTGCTCGGCCTTCGGCGAGCGCGCCGCAGGGCTGGCCCATCGCCCGGCTTCCGCCAGCGGTGGCGCCGAGCCAGAGCGCCACGCCCAGAGAGGGCGGCGATGCCTCCGCATTGGCGGTGCAGGGCGGCGCTGCGTTGTGCGCCACCAGCCGGCGTCTCAGGACCAGCCGCTGGGCATATTCCAGCCAGCGCAACTCTTCCCGCGGATCGAGCGAAACATTGCTGTCGCTGCCGACGCCGAACGTGCCCCCTTCCGCAAGCCAGTCCGGCAGGGCGAACAAGCCATCGCCCAGATTGGCTTCGGTGGTCGGGCACAGGCCGGTAATCGCGCCGGTGGCAGCGGCGCGCCGGTTCTCGTCGGCTGTCATATGGGTGGCGTGAACCAGGGTCCAGCGACGGTCGACCGGGGCACCATCCAGCAGCCATTCGACCGGCCGCCGGCCGGACCAGGCGATGCACTCGGCGACTTCCCGTTCCTGCTCGGCGATGTGGATGTGAATCGGTCCTTCGGGGCATATGGCGTCATAGGCCGCGAGCGCGTCCGCCATATTCGCTGGCAAGACTGCGCGCAGGCTGTGCAGAGCCGCGCCTGCGGTTTGCGTGGGGGACGTCCCGGCCAGCGCCGCAATCATTGCGGCCCATTCGTCTGTCTCCAGCCGGAATCGCTGCTGGGCGGCATCGAGCGGGGCCCCGCCAAAACCACCTTCCCGGTAGAGCACCGGCAGCAGCGTCAGGCGGATGCCGGCTGCAGCCGCGCCTGCCGCGACACGCCAGGCCAACTCCGCAACATCGCCGTAGCGTCCGCCGCCCGGCGGGTTGTGAAGATAGTGGAACTCCGCCACGCCGGTATAGCCGGCCTTCACCATCTCGACGTAGAGATGCGCGGCGATCGCCTCGACCTGCTCCGGCGTCAGGCGGCTCACGAAACTGTACATGGTCTGGCGCCACGACCAGAAATCGGCCTGTGCAGCGCCTCCGCCCCGTTCGGTGAGCCCGGCCATCGCCCGTTGGAAGGCGTGGCTGTGCAGGTTTGGCATGCCGGGGATCACCACGCCCGGAAGCCGCGAATGGCCGCCGGCGGGCACGCCGGATTCGATCCGCCGGATCGTTCCCGTGTCGTCCAGGTGCAGCAGCACTCGCTCTGCCCAGCCGGTCGGCAGCAGGCAGAGTGGGCACCAGAGTCGGGCTGCCGTGCCGGTCACGGCCGCGTCGCAGCTGTGCGCTCGACGAATGGGGCAGCAATTTCCATTGCCCGGCAATACACTCCCGAGAAATACCATAGCGCAAGGGATTGCGAGGTCTGATCGTGAGCACCTGGGACAGCCTGTGGACCAACGCTCGGATCGCTACCATGGTGCCGGCCGGCGAAGACCCTTACGGCGCTGTGGCGGACGGCGCGATCGCCGTGGCCGGCGGGGTTATTGCCTGGGTCGGTCCGACGGTGGAGCTGGACCGGTCGCAGGTACAGGGTGTGCCGGTTCACGACGCCGGCCAATCCTGGATCACACCGGGGCTGATCGACTGTCACACCCATATCGTCTATGGCGGCAACCGGGCGGCTGAATTCGAACAACGGCTGAACGGCGCGACGTACGAGGAGATTGCCAGGGCCGGCGGCGGCATCGTCTCGACCGTGCGGGCGACCCGGCAGGCCTCGGTCGACGCGCTGGTCGAAAGCGCCCTGCCGCGCGTCCGCTCGCTCCTCCGGGAGGGCGTGACGACTATCGAAATCAAGTCGGGCGACGGCCTCGACACGGCAACCGAGCGTCGCATGCTGCAGGCCGCCCGGCGCCTCCCGGACCATCTGCCGGTCGATGTTGCGACGACTTTCCTCGGCGCCCACGCGTTGCCGCCGGAGTACGCCGGCAACGCCGACGGCTATGTCGATCTGGTATGCGGCGAGATGATCCCGGCGGTTGCCGAGGCCGGCGAGGCCGACGCGGTGGACGCTTTCTGTGAATCTATCGGCTTTACGCGTGCACAGACGGAGCGGGTCTTCCGGGCGGCGCACGATCATCGCCTGCCGGTCAAGTTGCATGCCGAACAACTGAACGATCTCGGCGGCGCGGCGCTGGTTGCGGAATACGATGGCCTGTCGGCCGATCATCTGGAATTTGTCGGCGAGGATGGCGTGCGCACTTTGGCGCGTGCCGGGACAGTGGCGGTCGTGCTGCCCGGCGCCTTCTATTTCCTCCGCGAGACGCAACTGCCGCCGATCGACCTGTTCCGCCGGCACGGCGTCCGCATCGCGCTGGCGACCGACTGCAATCCGGGCAGCTCGCCTGTCACCTCCCTGCTTCTGACGATGAACATGGCCTGCACCTTGTCCCGCATGACCCCGGCGGAGGCGCTGGCCGGGGTGACTCGCGACGCGGCGCGCGCGCTTGGCCTTCAGGACCGGATAGGAACGCTGGAAGCGGGCAAGGCGGCCGACTTTGCCCTGTGGGACATCGGCAGCCCCGGCGAACTGGCCTATCCTGCCGGTTTCAACCCGTGCCGGGCGGTTGTGAAGAACGGGGTGCTCGTGGCGGGCAACGGCCTCTCCGACGCCGCATAGCCGGTTCACTGGGCGTGCTCCCGCGCCCAGGTGAGCGTCGCCTCCAGCATCGCGCGAAGGGCGGGCCGCACTTCGGCGGCCTTGTCCGGCGCATAATTCCACGGCGGCAGCTCCCCGCAATAGGTCGCCATGGACAGCTCGAGCTGGAAGGAATGGATGCGGTTGTCCGGGTCGCCGTACTGGCGCGTGATGAAACCGCCGGTGAAGCGGCCGTCGACGACCAGCCGTTCTTCGCCGTAGTTGCCAAGGGCCCCGGCCAGTCGCAGCCGCAAGCCGGGATGGCACGCGCCGCCGTGCGCGGTGCCCAGGTTGAAGTCTGGCAGCTTGCCCTCGAACAGCCGCGGCACCTGCGACAGGATCGAATGGCAGTCGAACAGGATGGCAATGCCGTGCTTGCGGCGGATCGACGCCAATTCCCGTTCGAGCCGCTGATGGTAAGGCAGCCAGCAAGTCCGCAAACGGTCCGCCCGCTCTTCGTCGTCCGGTTCCGCACCTGGATGGTAGATCGGATTGCCGGCGAAATCCTGCTCCGGAAGCAGGCCGGTCGATGGCCGGCCGGCATAAAGCGGCGCGTCGTCCGGCGGCCGGTTCAGGTCCACGACATAGCGCGACCAGACCGCCTGCAGGGTCGGGATGCCGAGTTCGTTGGCGAAATCGTAGAGCCGGTCGAGATGCCAGTCGGTATCCGGCCGCATCAGCGCCCGCTCGGTCATCCGCGCTTCCACTGTCGCCGGGATGGCGGTCCCCACATGGGGAATGCTCATCAACAGTGGGGCATCTCCCGGAGCGAATTTGTATGGCGTGAAGCGGTAGGGGTTCATGCGCTCGACGCCAGGGTGACGGTTGGGTGGTCGGCGGCCATTGCGGAGTCCTGCTCACCCCTGCTCCGGCGGCACGAGCCGCCGACCTCGCGGTCCGGCCAATGCCGATCTACGGAGCCGTTGACTTGTACATACAACTTGCCTTAAAGTTGTATATATAACTTGCCTTCCACTGGCAAGACGCTCCGGAGCCGGGCCTTCGGCAACGGAGAGGCGGGGTAGGGCCGTGATGGATGCGCTGCTCTCCATAACCGGCGTCTCGGTGCGCTTCGGCGGCGGCGGCGCGCTCGCCGGTGTCGGCTTCCAGGTACCGCGGGGCGTCGTGCCGGTCGAGCAGAGTACGCAGCGTGCGTTCGATATGGCCGGTGCCGCGGGCGACGTCGCGTTTGGCCGGGCGGCATGGAGCGGTAGTGGCGAGACCGCGCGCGGGGACCTGGCCCTGGTCGAAACTTATCCGGGGCTGGCGGGATGAGCGGATCCGCACCCACGCTGCCCTCCGACGCGGCCGACTCGACGCCGCTCTACCAGCAGGTCAAGGACTATGTCCGCGGCTATATCCTGACCGGGGCATGGCCGGTCGATCATCGTGTCCCATCGGAGAGCGAACTGGTCCGGCTGTCCGGCGCCAGCCGGATGACCGTGCACCGCGCCCTGCGCGAACTCAAGGACGATGGCTGGCTGCGCCGGGTCCAGGGGCAGGGGACATTCGTGGCCGACCGTCGTGCCCGCCTGGACCTGCTGGAAATCCGCAATATCGCCGACGTCATCCGCAGCCGCGGCACCTATGGCTGCGACGTCGTCTTGCATGAGCGCAGCCAACCGCCGGCCGACATCGCCGAAGAACTGGAGACGGAGCCGGGCGCCGACCTGTTCCATAGCCGGCTGGTCCACCGTCTTGACGGTGCGCCGTTCCAGTTGGAGGACCGCTGGGTCAATCCGGCGGCGGCGCCCGACTATCTCGGTATCGATCTCACGCGACAGACCCCCAACGAATACCTGATGCGCGCCGCGCCCTTGAGCGAGGTCGAACACCGGCTCGAGGCCGTGCTGCCCGGCCCGATGGAACAAGAATTGCTCGGCATCGACCGGCATCAGCCCTGCCTGCTGTTGCACCGGCGCACCTGGTCCGGCGGACGAGTCGCCTCACGCGCCTGGCTGACCCATCCGGGCGACCGCTTCTACCTGGCGACCCGCTTCGCCCACGATGCCGGTCTGCCGCGATCCCCTCAACCGGAGCATATGCCGTGACCGACCGGCCTGCCGGGAACATCCGCCTCGACAACACGCGCGAGATCCGTGCGCCGCACGGCGACGAGTTGAGCTGCAAGAGCTGGCTGACCGAAGCGCCGATGCGCATGCTGATGAACAATCTGGATGCCCAGGTCGCCGAGAAACCGCAGGAGCTGGTGGTCTATGGCGGCATCGGCCGGGCGGCGCGCAACTGGGAGAGCTACGACCGGATCGTCGCGGCGTTGCGGGTGCTGGAATTCGACGAAACGTTGCTGGTCCAGTCGGGCAAGCCGGTCGGCGTTTTTCGCACCCACGCCGATGCGCCCCGCGTACTGATCGCCAATTCCAACATTGTGCCTCATTGGGCAACGCTCGAGAAATTCAACGAGCTCGACCGCGCCGGCCTGATGATGTTCGGCCAGATGACAGCCGGCTCCTGGATCTATATCGGCAGCCAGGGCATCGTTCAGGGCACCTACGAAACCTTCGTTGAGGTCGGTCGGCAGCATTTCGGCGGCGATCTTTCAGGCCGCTGGATACTGACCGCCGGCCTGGGCGGCATGGGCGGCGCCCAACCGATGGCGGCGACCATGGCCGGCGCCTCTCTGCTCTCGGTCGAGTGCCAGCCGA
Source organism: Alphaproteobacteria bacterium (assembly GCA_965261585.1). Lineage (GTDB taxonomy): Bacteria > Pseudomonadota > Alphaproteobacteria > UBA6615 > UBA6615 > CBDHDN01. The sequence goes on along the minus strand of CBDHDN010000070.1, from coordinate 1,767 downwards.
GCCGGATCGAGATGCGGCTGAAGACCGGCTATCTCGACCGGCAGTCGACCGATCTGGATGAGGCGCTGGCGATGATTGACGACGCCTGCAGGCGGAAGGAGGCTGTGTCGGTCGGCCTGCTCGGCAATGCCGCCGAAATCTATCCGGAACTGGTGAGACGCGGCGTCCGGCCCGACGTCGTGACCGACCAGACCAGCGCCCACGATCCGCTGAACGGCTATCTGCCGGCCGGCTGGTCGCTCGCCGAATGGGAGGAGCGGCGCGAGCGCGATCCCGACGGCACGATGCTGGCCGCCAAGCAGTCGATGGCCGTCCAGGTCCGCGCCATGCTCGATTTCTGGGAGCAGGGCGTGCCGACCCTCGATTACGGCAACAATATCCGCCAGATGGCGCAGGAGATGGGCGTTCACAACGCCTTCGACTTTCCCGGCTTCGTGCCCGCCTATATCCGCCCGCTCTTCTGCCGCGGTGTCGGGCCGTTCCGCTGGGTGGCGCTATCCGGCGATCCAGAGGACATCTACCGGACGGACGAAAAGGTCAGGGAGCTGATGCCGGACAACCCGCATCTGCACAACTGGTTGGACATGGCGCGTCGACGTATCCGTTTCCAGGGCCTGCCGGCGCGCATCTGCTGGGTCGGGCTGGGCGATCGGCACCGCCTCGGCCTCGCCTTCAACGAGATGGTCGCAAAGGGCGAGTTGAAGGCGCCGGTGGTGATCGGCCGGGACCATCTGGACAGCGGATCGGTCGCCAGCCCGAACCGCGAAACCGAAGGCATGATCGACGGCTCCGACGCGGTCTCCGACTGGCCCATGCTCAATGCGATGCTCAACACGGCGTCGGGCGCGACCTGGGTCAGCCTGCACCATGGCGGTGGCGTCGGCATCGGCTTTTCCCAGCATGCCGGCATGGTGCTCGTATGCGACGGCACTGACGAAGCGGCAACGCGTATCGGGCGGGTGCTGTGGAACGATCCGGCAAGCGGCGTCATGCGCCACGCCGACGCCGGCTACAAAGAGGCCATCGCCTGCGCTCGCGAGCACAAGCTGAACCTGCCCTTTCTTGACGGGTGAGGGGCCTGACCGGCCGATGCGCCCGCTCAGCAGAGTCGACAAGACATCAATAAGTGAGCCCCCTGCCCGACGCCAGATCCGCGCGGCGGGCGACATCACGCGCTCCTACCGATAGGGCACTGGATCATGACGGTACTCGTGGAAACCCGGGCCGATTTCACGCTCGAAACCGCCCGGCGGGTGGCTTGGAACGGCGAAGGCGTCGAACTCGGTACCAAGGCCCTCGCGGCAATGCAGCAGGGGCGGCAGCGGCTGGAACGCATTCTCGACCATGACCCGGAGGTCACGATCTATGGCGTGACAACGGGTGTCGGCCATTACGCCCGGAAGAAGCTCTCGTCCGACGAACGCGAGCAGTGGGCCAACCTGTCGATGGCGCGCATCGCCGCATCCTGGGGCGATCCCCTACCCGAACGCGTCGTACGCGCAATCGTGCTCGCGCGGCTGACCAACTTCGTGGAGGGCCATGCCGCGATATCGCCGGAGATCGCCGAGGGTGTCGCCGCCATGCTGGCCGAGGACGGGTTGCCGGCGGTCCCGGTGCAGGGTCAGGGCGGAGCGGGCGAGATCCTTTCACTGAGCCACCTCTTCGCCGGTCTGGCAGAAAGGATGAAACCGGCGGCCAAGGACGTGCTCTGCCTGATCAACGGGTCACCGTCAGCCACGGGACTTGTCACCGATGCCGCGCTGGCCG
>CBDHDN010000069.1:0-158100 GCA_965261585.1 Alphaproteobacteria bacterium | reverse complement strand
GCTGAAGGAACAGATCATCCATGGTCGCATCTACCGCAACATCGCGGAGCTGCGGGACGCCGTCCGCGACTTCGTCGAACTCTACAATGCCCAGTGGATCGTCGAAAAGAACGGCTACCTGAGCCCCGCTCAAGCTCGTCAGGCGTGGCACGCCGCGATCTCAATCAGGCCCGCCGCATGAGACAAACTTGTGTCCAAGGAACCGGGTAAGCCGTCGGCGATCTCGTGGAGATAGATCGCCTCGTATTTGAGCGAGCGCCACAGCCGCTCGATGAAGATATTGTCCATGCACCGGCCCCTGCCATCCATCGAGATCCGGATGCCGGCCGCCTGCAGGCGCCCGGTGAAGGCGAAGCTGGTGAACTGGCTGCCCTGGTCGGTGTTGAATATCTCCGGCGCGCCATGCCGGGCCAGGACCTCTTCGAGAGCGTCTGTGCAGAAGCTCGCGTCCAGCGTGTTCGACAGCCGCCAGGCCAGGACGTACCGGCTCGCCCAGTCCATGATCGCCACCAGGTAAAGGAAGCCGCGCTGCACCGGGATATAGGTGATATCGGCGCACCAGACATGGTTCGCCCGCTCGATCGCCAGGCCCCGCAGCAGTTGCGGATCGCTGGTACGCGGCGCCCGATAGATCGCCTGAAGCCCCATCAGGCTCATCAGCCGCCCGGCCCGGCGGCGCCCGATACGCACGCCCTCGCGGCGCAGGTGAAGTGCCATCCGACGGGCGCCGTAAAACGGATACTTCAGGAAGAGCTCGTCGATCCGCCGCATCAGTGCGAGCGTCTCGGCGCTCTCCCCCGTCGGCTCGTAGTAGAGCGAGGAACGTCCGACCGACAGCAGGCGGCATTGCCGGCTCAGGCTCAACGCCGGGTGGTCGCGCACAACCATCGCGCGCCGCTCCGCCCGGCTCATCGACCGGACCCGCGCGATAAAAAATCCCGCTCCACGATCAACTCCCCGATCTTGGCGTGAAGATCGCGGACCTCGCTCTCATGGTCCCGGACCCGCCGCTCGGCGCCCTTCGAGAACACCTCGACCAGACCCTCGATCGCCTGGCGCTTCCAGGCGCCCACCTGATTCGGATGGACCTGGTGCTGCGAGGCGATCTCCTGCAGCGTCCGCTCGCCCCGAAGCGCCTCCAGCGCCACCTTCGTCTTCAGCTCCCCTGAAAATCTCCGTCGCTTGCTGCTCATCTGTATTCCTCCGTCAGACAGTGGAATACACCTTAACGACCTGTCCGAATTTCCGGGGCCACCTCAGTTTGCCCACCCTCTCGCTATCTGCGACGGATGGCCCGCCGACGCCGGCACCCCACAGTGACGCTTCCCGCCGGCGTGTTCCCGCCCGGGTCCCACCACACGGGCGCGCTTGGCTGGGCCATCGCCGGCAACGCTTAATTCGTGCGGGCCGCAGAATGGGCCCCGGATCAGGTCCGGGGATTCAATTTGGGGAACCCGCCCTCAGTTCGCGTAGGCGAAGGGTGTCGTGCGGCGGACGTGCTCTTCGACGCGCAGGCGGTGGTTGAGCGGCGGATGGGCGCGCTGGGCACAGTCGAGGCGCTCGCAGACGCGGCAGCTGACGCCGATCGGCGTCACCGGGCTGGGCTTTTTCAAATTGATGCCCTCGGCATAGACCAGGTGCGCGGCGTCCTTCAGATCGCAGCCCAGGCCGATCGCGAACTGCGGCTGCAGGGCGCGCTGCCAGCCGCCCAGCGGATCGAGCGTGCGGGCGATCGTGAAGAACAGCGTGCCGTCGGGCATCTCCGCCACCTGGGTCTGGATGACGCCGGGCGCGCGGAACGCGTCATGGATGATCCAGCGCGGGCAGGTGCCGCCGAAGCGGGCGAAGTGGAAGCCGCCGCCGGACAGCCGCTTCGAGACGTTGCCGGCATTGTCGACGCGGATGAAAAAGAAGCGCACGCCGCGGGCGCCGGGGCGCTGCAGGGTCGTCAGGCGGTGGCACACCTGCTCGAAACCGGCATCGAAACGGTGCTGCAGCAGGTCGATGTCGTATGTGAGGTCGCGCGCCGCGGCCAGGAAGCGCTCGTAGGGCATCATGACGGCGCCGGCGAAATAGCTGGCGAGCCCGACCCGCAGCAGCGACCGCGCGTCCTCGCCCTGCAGCCCGGCCCGCTCGACGACCCGGTCGAGGGCTTCGCGGTGGCTCATCAGCGCCAGCTGGGTCGCCAGCTGAAAGCTGCGGCCCGACGGCGGCAGCGCCTCGGACAGCAGCACGCGGCAGCCGTGGTGGTCGTAGCGCCGCAGCGTGTCCTGCATGACGTCGATCGGCATGACCTTGACGCGGATCGACAGCACCTTGTCGAGGTGTTCGACGAGGCCGCGATAGACGTCGTTGGGCTCGAGGCCGGCGTCTTCCCAGAGCTGCTCGGCCGCGGTCTCCAAATCGGGGAAATGGTTCGATTCCGCCTGCTGGAACTCGCGCACCTCCTCGGCCGGGAAGGCGGCGCCGTCGCTCGCCTGGAATTTGTCGCGGTCGACCATGCGGTGGGTCAGCGCCTGGGCGTCCTCCCACAGCTTGCGGTAGGCCTCATAGAGCGTCAGCACGGCCTGGGCGGCCGGCGGGCTCGCCGACGCCAGGTCGCGGATGTCGTGTTGGCGCGGCGCCTGGCCCTCGAACAGGGGATCGCCGAAGACCTCGCTGAGCCCGGCCACGAGCTGCGCCTCCTCGTCCTCGGCGAACTCGCGTAAATCGATGTCGAAGGCCTGGCCGAGGCGGAACAGTAAGGGAACGGTGACCGGCCGCTGGTTATGCTCGATCAGGTTCAGATAGCTCGGCGAGATACCAAGTTGCTCGGCCATCTGGGTCTGGCTCAGGCCCTGATCCTGGCGAAACCGGCGGATCTTGTGGCCGAGCATGATCTTCTTGTCCATCGGCCCCTCCCGGTGCCGTCATCGAGGGCCCCCGTGGAGCCCAATATTTACAATATTTACTAAAACATGGTTAAGAAGTTTTCAAAATTTCCGAACTAACTCTTTTAAAATCAACAAGTTATGTACATTTGCATGTATTGTCAACTACAGTGACTGCTGAACACCGTTCGGAGGATATGGACCATGCCGGAAACGTTTGCCAGCCTCGTCGCCACCGCGGATCAGCGTTTCGCTGGAATCCGCCGCGACTTTGGGGTCGCCGACGTCGAGCGCCTGCGCGGCAGCTTGCGCATCGAGCATACGCTGGCCCGCGCCGGTGCCGAGCGGCTGTGGTCGCTGCTGCACAGCGAGCCTCAGGTGTGCGCGCTGGGCGCCGTCACCGGCAATCAGGCGATGCAGCAGGTGCGCGCCGGGCTGCCGGCCATCTATCTCTCGGGCTGGCAGGTCGCGGCCGACAACAACGTCTCCGGCGCGATGTATCCCGACCAGTCGCTCTATGCCGCGAACAGCGGGCCAGAGCTGGTGCGCCGCATCAACAACACGCTGCTCCGCGCCGACCAGATGCAGCATTCCGAAGGCGCCGACGATATTCATTGGTTCGCGCCGATCATCGCCGATGCGGAGGCCGGTTTCGGCGGCGCGCTGAATGCCTTCGAGCTGACCAAGGCCTATATCGAGGCCGGCGCCGCCGCCGTGCATTTCGAGGACCAGCTGGCCTCGGAGAAGAAGTGCGGCCACATGGGCGGCAAGGTGCTGATCCCGACCCAACAGCACATCCGCACCTTGAACGCCGCGCGCCTAGCCGCCGACGTCTCCGGTGTGCCGACACTGATCGTCTGCCGCACCGACGCCGAGAGCGCCAAGCTGATCACCAGCGATGTCGATGCGCGCGACCGCCAGTTCCTCAGCGGCAACCGCACGCCCGAAGGCTTCTACCGCTTTGCCGAGGGCACCAGCTTCGAGCGCTGCGTCGCCCGCGGCCTCGCCTTCGCGCCGTACGCCGACTTCATCTGGATGGAGACGTCGACGCCGAACATCGAACAGGCGCGCCGCTTTGCCGACGCGATCCACGCCGCGTTCCCGGGCAAGCTGCTGGCCTACAACTGCTCGCCTTCGTTCAACTGGTCGGCCAACCTGGACGCCGCCGACATCGCCCGCTTCCAGAGCGAGCTCGGCGCCATGGGCTACAAGTTCCAGTTCGTCACCCTGGCCGGCTTCCACGCCCTGAACTACGGCATGTTCGAGCTCGCCCGCGGCTACCGCGAGCGCGGCATGGCGGCCTACTCGGAGCTGCAGAACGCCGAGTTCGCGGCCGAGGCCGCGGGCTACACGGCGACGCGCCACCAGCGCGAGGTCGGCACCGGCTATTTCGACGCCGTCGCCAATGCCATCGCCGGCGGCGAAGCGGCGACCACCGCACTGAAGGATTCGACCGAAGCGGCACAGTTCGCGCCGGCGGAATAAACGAAAAAGGGAGCGGTGCCGGGGGAGGCGCCGCCAGGAAAGGGCGTGTTATGAGTACGCGTTATTGGATCATCGGCGGGGAATACACGGACACCAGCTTCGAGACGCTAGTTGTCGGGACCGAGCGCATCGCCGGTCCCTTCGCCAGCCGCGACAGCGCGCTCGCCGTGTGGCGCCGCCTCGCAGCCGAGACCTCGAGCCTGTGCCACGCCCGCTTCACCGTGGCGCAGGAGACCAGGGGCTAGTGCACCGACTCAGTCAGAGCCGTCACAGTGGAAACCTGATTCTGAATACAAAACAACGGGTTGCTCCAGCGCACGGTGAATCATTTGTCTGGATCGGTGCACTAGGCCCCGGCTAGCCGGGGGTCCAGGCCTCCCCGCGCCGGCGATTCATCCACCGGCGCGCAGCTCTTCCAACTCTTCCAGCGTGCGCGGCCAGTCGCGTTTCAGCAGGCGCGACAACGAGCGGTCGGCCAAGAGCTTGCCGTCGGTCTGGCAGCGCGCGCAGTAGTTCGCCTCGTTCGAGGCATAGGCGATGCGCTGCACCGGGGCGCCGCAGACCGGGCATGGCTGGCGGTAGCGGCCATGCACGGCCATCTCGGGCCGGAACGCCGTCACCTTTTCCGGGAAGCCCTCGCCGACTTGCGCCGTCAGGCGCGCGATCCATTCGCGCAGGACGTCTTGGGTCGCCGCGTGCAGGCGGGCGACCTCTTCGTCGGTCAGCTTCTGCGTCCACTTGATCGGCGACAGCCGCGCCCGGTGCAGGATCTCGTCGGAGTACGCGTTGCCGATGCCGGAGAACGTCCGCGGGTCGGTGAGCGCCCGCTTCAGCGTGTGGTTGGTACGCGTCAGCGCCGCCGCAAAGGCGGCGGCGTCGCAGTCCACGACCTCGAGGCCGCCGGGATCGTGCTCGGCCAGCGCCGCCACGCCACGCACGACGTGCAGCGACGCGCGCTTTTTCGTTGCCGCCTCGGTGAACATCAGCGTGCCGCTCGCAAAGTCGAACGCCGCGAGCCCGCGCTTGCCCGGCGGCTTGGCGTCGCGCGCCTGCCAGTAGAGCCGCCCGGCGATCATCAGGTGGATCACCACGAACACGTCGTCCGGGAAACCGATGACGATGCGCTTGCCGAGGCGGCGCAATGTGCGCACCGGCTGGCCCTCTACGGCGGCGACCGGCGGCTCCACCGTGCGCAGGATGAACGGGCTGAACAGCCTGACCCGTTCCAGCGTCGCGCAGCCGATATGGCGCTCCAGGCTGGTGATGTAGACCGTGACGTCGGGCAGCTCCGGCATGGCCACGATCGTGGCAGGCCGGGCCGCCGCGTTCAATTGGCAGGTCGCAGCCAGTGACGCTGACGCGGGCGCGCGGCAGCCTTACAATGGGGCGTCAGCGAGATGGCCAGTGCCTGAAGGCTCCACGTGGACATCGAGTACGATCAGGAGAAAAAGCCGATTGAACTTGGAGAAACACCAAGTCTCCTTCGCGTACGCGGCTCGGATCTTTGACCGCGCCGTGCTAGAATGGATCGATGGCAGGCGCAGCTATGGTGAAGCTCGATTCATTGCGATCGGCCAGGTGGCGAGTGACACATTGGTCGTGATCTACACGTGGCGAGGCGTACTGCGCCGATTGATCTCGGCCCGCAAGGCGAACAGGAAAGAGCGCGATGCCTACCAGACGGAAGTCATCGGATCAGGGCGTCCCGAAGGACAGTAGCCAGATTGACCGGGCCAAATTCGACGTGCTGACCGACGAAGACATTAGGCGACAGATTGAAGCCGATCCGGACGCCGCGCCGCAGATGACCGACGAAGACCTTCGCCGCGCACGTGTCGTGCGCCCGGCCCGCGGAGTCAAACCAGCCGCGGAGTGAGTCAGACCTGGAAGCGCCCTGCTCAGGCACACAGCACATCGGAGTGTGGTATGGCGTTCGAGCCGGCAAGTGACAACGCGACCCGGCCGCCAGTGGCGGTCGGTCACGTCTCGATACCGGTGAACGACGTCGGCGCCGCCGGCGCCTTGTTCGTCAATCTGGGGCTGCGCCCGATCGCCGAAGGCGACGAGGTTGCCGTGCTCGAGCTGCGTGGCGGCACGCACCTGGTGGTCCACGCCGCGAGGGAGCCGATCGCGCCGGACACGCCGGCGCCATTCGACCTGATGGTCGACGACGTCGACGCGGCGCACGCCTACTACGCCGGGCTGGGCCACAACCCATCGGACATCGAAGCCAGCCGCTTTCACCGCTACTTCCAGATCGACGGGCCCGACGGCTACCGCATCACGGTGACATCGAGCCACGCCGGCGACCGGACAGTGTAGGATCGGCCACGTCGGCAAGCGCACTCATCTCTTGCCGTCATTGCCGGCCTTGAGCCACTGCTGTCCGGCCTAAGTCGAGGCGCACCGCCGGATGCCGCTGGACGCGCAGGCGTTTGCAGCCATCGATCGATGGTGGGACTCGAAAATCAGATGCTTCACCCCGGCCCTGAGCCGGGGCCCAGGAACACGGAACAAGCGTGAGACCGCGAAGAGCCCCCGATCACATCAAGGGCCGTTGAATTGGGGGAGCCGCGATCAGTGCGCCTTCGCCGTACGCCTGGGTTCCGTGTTTCTGGGCCCCGGCTCAGGGCCGGGGTTTCGAACCAGTGTTGCGGCGTCAGCAAACCGGACACCAGTGGCTCAAGGCCGGCAATGACACGGGGGGAGAACGACCTACCGCCGCGGGATCGCTCCTCGCCGGGTGCCGCCCTCACCAGGCCCCGGTGTTCTGCATCGACGACCAGGGCTCCTGGGGCGGCAGGGCCTGGCCGGCCTGAATGAGCTCGATCGAGATGCCGTCGGGCGAGCGCACGAACGCCATGTGGCCGTCGCGCGGCGGTCGGTTGATCGTCACGCCGCCGTCCATCAGCCGCTGACAGGCGGCATAGATATCCTCCACGTGATAGGCCAGGTGGCCGAAGTTGCGGCCGCCGTCATATTTCTCCGGGTCCCAGTTGTAGGTCAGCTCGACCTGGGCGTCGTGGTCGCCGGGCGCCGCCAGAAAGACCAGCGTATAGCGCCCCTTCTCGTTCTCGGTGCGCCGGACCACTTCGAGACCGAGCTTGTCGCGGTAGAACGCCAGCGACGCGTCGATGTCGGTCACGCGGACCATCGTGTGCAGGTATTTCATCGGTGCGGCTCTCCCCAATCGGCTTCATTGCGCTGCACTTTACCAGAGCATGCCGGCGCCGTGCACACGGCGGGCCTCCTCTCGACGACAACCCGTGACGCCGACATCTGCCGAGCCGGCCGAAATGCGCCAAAGCGGGCCGCTATCGCCTGCTCGCCGTCACACGCCAGACCAATGCGAGCCTTCCGCCCGCACGCCCGGATCCCGCCTGCACCCGTTTTCGTCACCGGCATAGGTGAATTCTGAGGCGGCGCGCGACCGCACCGGCCTTGACGGACTCATTTGCGGAGTGGTCCAGCGTCAACGTATGCTATTGGTGCTACGCAGTTGTCACAAAAATACACTGGTTTGGCTCGATAGGACGCGAGCCGCATGTCATTCAACGGGAGGTCTACCCATGAAGCTTAGCTACACACTGACGGGCGCCGTTGCGGCGCTCGCGCTCGTGGCGCCGCTGTTTACCGGCACCGCGGTCGCCCAACAGACGATCGAGCTGACGCTCTGGTCGCGCGCCGACAATTCAGGGCCGCTACGCCCCGGCAACATCCTCAAGGGCGCCGATCGACTGAACGAGCAGCTCGCCGCCGAAGGCGCCGATTTCCGCGTCCAGGTGAACGTGCTCGAACAGCCCGCCGACGGCGGCTACGACGGCGATGCCGAGCGCATGCTGCGCGCCTTCGCCATCGGCGATGGGCCGGACCTGTTCCACGCGGCGCATGAATGGATCTGTGCGTTCGCCGACTCCGGCTTCGCCTACGACCTGACGGACTTCACCCAGGCGAACCCCGATCTGTTCGGCGACATCTTCCCGTCGCTGTGGGCCTCGACCGAATGCGGCGGCCGCCGTTTCGCCGTGCCCCAGGACGCCGAGGCGCGCATGTTCTTCTACAACAAGGGTCTGATGCGCCAGGCCGGATACGACGACGCCTTCATCGAGAGCCTCGATGAGCGCGTAATGGCCGGCGAGGTGACGCTGGACGACATGTCCGACATCGCCAAGCAGGTCGTCGACAACACCGATGCCGAGTACGGCATCTTCCACCGCCCGTCACGCGGCCCCGACTACATCATGGTGTTCAACCAGTACGGCAATACGTTCGTCGACGAGGCCAGCGGCAAGCTGTTGCTCGAAGAGGACAAGCTGGCCGGCGCCTATGGCTGGTTCGAGCGCAACGTGCAGAACGGCGTGACGCCAGCCAACAACACATCGCTCGACTGGGGTTTCATCCGCGACCAGTTCTATCGCGACAACAACGCGGCGATGTGGATGTACGGCATCTGGGACCTCGGCTCCAACGCGTTCCCGCGCGGCGTGCCGAGCGAACAGGGCGCGTTCTTCGAGCAGTTCGGCTGGGCAGCCGCGGCCGCGTCCGTGAAGGGCGGCCAGCCAGGCAGCCTGACGCACCCGATCGTCTATGGCGTCAGCGCGCTCTCCGAGAATGCCGAGCTGGCGGCCCGCGTCGTCGGCTTCGCCTCGGCGGCCGACCTCAACACCGACCATGCCGTGTCGACGACCCATCTGGGCATCAACCGCTCGCAGCTCGACGATCCGCGCTATCAGGAGCAGTGGGCGCTGGCGCTGCCGACGCCGTTGTTGGAGATCACGAAGTACATGCCGAACCACGGCGACTTCGGCGCGTTGAACCAGATCATCTATGAGGCCCTGCAGGGCGTCGAGACCGGTCAGATCTCCTCCAAGGAGGCAGCTTCGTTCGTGATCGAGGAAGCGGAGGCCCGCATCCCCGACAGCATCATGGTGCAGTAGCACCCTGTTCGAGACTTTGCCGTGGGGGAACCCGATGGGTTCCCCCATGGCCTTTTCAACGGTGCCGTTCGGCGCTAGCATCAAACCGTAGGACTAGGACCGAGGCACCACCGCCGACAGGGGGCTGCGTTGGCAACGATCACGGAAGACCTAGCGGTCCGCGCAAACGCATTGCGCGCCATGGACCTGCGCCGGCGCGTCAACATGCTGTTCTTCCTCGGGCCGGCGGTCGTTATCGTCGGCCTGTTCTTTGTTTTGCCGGTTATTGTCGACATCGTGATCTCGTTCACCGACCTCGGCCGTAACCTGCGGATCACCGAGTTCACTTTCAAGAACTACCAACGCGTGTTCAGCACCGACCGGCAATTGCCTGGTGTGATCCTGCGGACGGTGCTCTACGTCGGCGGCACGCTGGCGATTTTCAACGTCACGTTCGGCCTCGTCCTGGCGCTGATGACGACGGCGTTGCCACAGGGCTCGGGCACGTTCTTCCGCGCCGTCTGGCTGCTGCCGCGGATGAGCCCGTCGGTCGTCTACGCCGTTCTGTGGACCTGGTCGGTCCATGGCGGCGACACGAGCTTGGTCAACCAGGTCCTGTTCCACGTCTTTGGCGTTACGGAAGCGATCGATCTGCGGCAAAGCCAGGCCATGTGGGTGATCATCTTCGCCAACGGGTTCGTCGGGGCCTCGTTCGGCATGATCATCCTGACGTCTGCCATTCGCGGCATCCCCGAGCACCTGTTCCACGCCGCGCGATGCGACGGCGCCGGGTCCTGGTCGATCGTACGCCACATCACATTGCCGCAACTCAGGTGGCCGCTGACATACATCATCATCTGGCAGACGCTCTCGCTCATGACGAGCTTCGAGTACATCCTGCTGATTACCGGTGGCGGCCCGTTCAGGGCGACGACGGTCTATGCGATCTTCATCTTTCAACGCGCCTTCAGCGCCTCCGGCCAGTATGCCTACGGCTCAGCCTTGGCGTTTTTCCTGATCATCCCGGGCGTGATCCTGGCCCTTGTCCTGTGGCGCCTCTCCAACATGCAAAAGCTGATGCAGGAACCACGGATCGAGGTGCATTGAGCCATGGTTGCGACAACAGCCCCACGCGCGTCGACCCAGACCCAATGGGACAAACCTCGCCGCCAAGGCTCGCCGTGGACGCCGCGCCAAGAACCTGTCGCTCTATGCATTCCTGATCGTGGCGTCATTGCCGGTCTTCATACCCTATTTCTGGTTGGTCACCCTGGCGTTCTCGGCCCGCCTGGACGACATCAACACCGAGGTCCTGTGGCCCTCGATCTTCATCCTGGTACCGGCGGTAATCGCGATCTGGGTGTGGTCGACGATCGCGGGGACGCGACGACGGGCAATGATCGGCTGGGGCGTCATCGCGCTCGTCACGGCCGTCATCTACGCCGTCGTCCTCGGGCCCAGCCTGCACACCGACAACTTCCGGTTCCTGTTCAACCCGAACTTCAACACCGCCAACGACAACATAGTGGCGGAGCAGAGCCGGCCCGGCTTCAGCGTCACGGCGTTCCCATCGGTGTGGACCGCGTTCGGCAACTCGTTGTTCATCGCCGGATTGGCGACGATCATCACCATCACCATCGCCAGTCTGGCCGGCTACTACATCTCCCGTTTCCAGTACCGCTTCCGCACCAAGTCGCTGGCGGCGATGCTGATACTGCACGCCTTTCCGACGACCGTGCTGCTGATTCCGATCTTTCTCATTATGTGGAAGATCGGCCTGCTGAACACCTTGGTCGGGGTGATGCTGGTGATCGTCGGCATCGAGCTGCCGTTCGCCGTGTTCATCATGAAGGGCTTTTTCGACGCCGTGCCCTGGGAGATCGAGATGAGCGCGCTGACCGACGGGGCGACCCGGCGTCAGGCCTTCGTCAAGGTCGTGCTGCCCCAGGTCAAGAACGGCATGATCGCCGTTTCGGTGTTCGTCTTCATCCGCGGTTGGGAAGAGTTCATTTTCGTGCTGGTGTTGGCGACCAAACAGGCGAAGTGGACGATGAGCCTCTACATGTTCTTCGTCACCGAGGAGACGAACCTGGGCATCGATTTCGGCCTCGTTTCCGCGGTCGCCTTCTTCTACATACTGCCCAGTTTTGTTCTCTACACGGTCGCGCAGAAATACCTGCTGCAGATGAATGTCGGCGGCGTGAAGGGCTGATCCCAAAGGACTGAAGCCATTGGCGACAGTCGAGTTCCGCCACATCGAGAAACGCTTCGGCGATGTCATGGTCATCCCGGACATGAACCTGCTCATCAACGATGGCGAGTTCGTGTCGCTGCTCGGCCCGTCGGGCTGCGGCAAGTCGACGAGCCTGTTCATGCTGGCCGGGATCTACCTGCCGTCCGACGGCGATTTGTTGTTCGACGGTGATCGCGTGAACGAGGTCGAGGCGCGCGACCGCAACGTCGGCATCGTCTTCCAGTCCTATGCGCTCTATCCGCATTTGACAGTGCAGGAAAACATCCGCTTCCCGCTGCGTTTCAAGAAGACGCCGGCGGACGAGGCCGAGCGGCGCATCAAGGAGGCCGCCGAGCTGGTCCAGATCACCGAGTTGATGGAGCGCCGGCCGAGCCAGCTGTCGGGGCGGCCAGCAACAGCGCGTCGCGCTGGCCCGCGCGCTGGTCAAGGACCCGGCGCTCCTGCTGCTCGACGAGCCGCTGTCCAATCTCGATGCGACCCTGCGCCTCACCATGCGCACCGAGATCAAAGCGCTGCAGGAACGCCTCGGCGTCACGACGATCCTGGTGACCCACGACCAGATCGAGGCGACGACCATGGCCGACCGCATCATCTGCATGCGGGCCGGCCACATCGAGCAGATCGGCAGCCCGGACGACCTCTACGAGCGGCCGGCGAGCGTCTTCGTCGCCAGCTTCATCGGCTCGCCACCAATCAACCTGTTCGAGGGCGAGGCCCAGAACGGTACCATCAAGGTCGGCGAGACGCAGCTGCCGTTCGAGGGTGACACGCGGGCCAAGGTGACGCTCGGCCTGCGGCCGGAGCATCTGCGCTTGGGCGCCACGGGCGTTCCCGGCCGCATCGCCCAGCGCGAGCCCATGGGCCGCGAGATCCTCTACGTCTGCGACACCCCGCTCGGCCTCGTCCGGGTGCTCGAGGCCGGCGCCACGGCGGCCCATCAGATCGGCGCCCAGACCCACGTCGATTTCGATGCGGCGAGCTCGCTGGTCTTCGACACGGAGTCCGAGGCGCTGCTGCCCAACGCCCACGTCCGGCCGCTGAACGGCGCCTGAGCACAGCGACACGCCCGACCAACCGGGGCCCCCTCGCCTCCCGCCATGCGCCACCCACTCGTGGGCCACCTCGCGCGCGCTCTGCTGATCATTGCCACCGCGGTCGTCGCGGCCGCGCCGGCGACCGCGCAGACCGCGGGCCACGCCCACAACGACTACGCCCACCGGCGGGCCCTCCACGACGCCCTGTCCCACGGCTTCGTCAGCGTCGAGGCCGACATTCACCTGCGCGACGGGCAGCTGCTTGTCGCCCACGAGGCCGCCGACCTCGATCCGGCGCGGACGCTGGAGTCGCTTTATCTGGCGCCGCTGGCGGCGCGGATCGCGCGGAACGGCGGCTCGGTCCACGGCGATGGCAGGCCGTTCACGCTGCTGATCGACGTCAAGACCGACGCCGGGCCGACGTACCGGTCGTTGCATCCGTTGCTCACCCGCTATGGCCGCATCATGACCGTCTACGACGGCGACGCGATGCGTCCCGGGCCGGTCGTGGCGATCGTCTCCGGCAACCGCGCGAGCGCCGAAATGGCGCGTCAGGAGGTCCGCTACGCCGCCTATGACGGGCGGCTCGCCGACCTTGCGACGACCGCGCCGGCAACCCTGATCCCGTTGATCAGCGACCGCTGGACCCGGCACTTCACTTGGCGCGGCAATGGCGCCATGCCGGCCGGCGAGCGGGCCCGGCTCGACACCATCGTCGCCGAGGCGCACGCCGCCGGCCGGCGCGTCCGCTTCTGGGCAACACCCGACGCGCCCGGACCGCGACGCGACGCGCGGTGGCGGGTCCTTGTCGACGCCGGTGTCGACCTGATCAACACCGACGACCTCGCCGGGCTCGCGGTGTTCCTCGCCGCGGCCGGCCCGTAATGAAGTTCGTCGACCCTCTCCCGCGCGAGGGGAGAGGGGTTTTCATCGGGCACCGGCGCTGCTGTGCGCCTACTGCTTCAGGTCCATGCCGGCCTTGTTGTTGACGAACTGGAGCGTGTAGGCCTGCTTGAAGTCCAGGTCGCTGGCGTAGAGGCCGGCCTTGATGGCGACGTCGAAGAACGACTGCCAGCGCGCGTCGGACATCGCGCCGATGCCCATGTCGAGCGCTTCGCCGGAATCGACGATGCCGAAGTCCCGCAGCGAAGCCAGGCCGCGGTCGATATTCTCCTGCGTCATGTCGGGGTTGGCTGCCGTGATGAGCGCGTTGCCCGGGGCCGGATCCTCGTAGAGATAGCTGTACCAGCCCTTGGCGCTGGCATCGACGAAGCGCTGGACGATTTCGGGGCTGTCGTCGACGAGCTGGCGCGCGGCCATGAGGATCGCCGAATAGCTCGACCAGCCATAATCGGAGAACATGAACACGTCGGGATCGATGCCGCCGTCGCGCGCGGTATGCGGTGACGAGGTCGCGTAGCACTGCTGCACCACGTCCTGGTTGACCAGGAACGGTCGGATGTCGAAGTTGTACGGCCGCACCTGATTGTCGCTGAGGCCGTGCTCGGCCTTGAGGAACTGCCAGAACGTCGCGCGCGCGTCGGCCGAGATCTGGATCTCGGCATCGGTCATCGCCGCAATGGAGTCGAACCTGCCGGGATGGGCGATGAAGCATTGCGGGTCCTTCTGATAGGTCGCCGCGATCGCCACCATCGTGATGTTGCCCTCGACGAAGTTGAGCAGCATCAAATCGTTGCCGCCGACGGCGATATCGACCGCGCCGCCGGCCAACAGCTGCGCCGTGTTGACGCTGGGATCGCCCATGCGGATCGTCACGTCTAGCCCGGATTTCTCACAGCGGGATTGGTGGTGGCCGAGAGCCAGTTCATCTTCGGCGCTGTTGATGGGTTGCTGAGAAGCAGGCAGGCTGGAGGGTTCCGCCGGCTGCTGGCGGTGGTCTGAGGCTGGAGTTGATCCTGTGTGGTTGACGGGACGGGCGGAGGCCGGCTGCTGGGGTCAGCCGGTGGCGTTGCATAATCGATGGTGAGCCAGGCGGTATTCCTGCTGGTAGGGGAACGAAGACGCCATTGCGAACTTGACGCGGCGGACGGAGCGGCGCACCTGGGCGCCGATCTTCAACAGCTTCAAGCGGATGGTGCCGCAGGTGGCGCGGGCGAAGCGGGTGTGCTTGAGGGCGATGCGGCGCAGCGCGCAGAGCAGCGCATAGGCCATGGCGGCGAACCACAAGCGCAGCTGGTTGGCCCGCATGGTGGCAGCCGAAGTGCGGTCGGCGAACAGATCGCCCTGGCATTCCTTGATGCGGTTCTCCATGTCGCCGCGGGCGCAATAGACCTTTTCATAGAGCCGGCGGGCCTTGACCTCGCCGGTGCCGAGCGAGGTGACGACGAAGCGCGGATTGGCCTTACCGTGGGTCCATTCGGCCTTGGCGACGACGCGGCGTTCGCGGCTCCAGCTCTTACGCGTCGTCCACACCAGCTCCTGGTAGCGGCGGGCCGGCTTGCCGGTGCGCCGGCTGTCGGCGGCGGCGGCGGCGAGAGCGTTCTCGATCGCGCCGCTGAGCCGCTTGTTCCTGGCCAGCCCAAAGACGTAGTCGACCCGGTTGGCTTCGCACCACGCCATCAGCGCCTCGCGGGCGAAGCCGGAATCAGCGCGCACCAGAATACGCACGTCCGGCCAGTCGTCGCGGATCTGCTCGACGATCCGGGCGAGCTCCTCGATCGCGCCGGCGGCGCCGTCGATATTGGCCGGCCGCAGCTTCGCCGCCAGCAGATGCCGGCCACAGAAGATGTACAGCGGCAGATAGCAGTAACAATCGTAGTAACCGTGGAAGAACCGATCCTCCTGCTCGCCGTGCAACGGATCGTCGGTCGCGTCGAGGTCGATGATGATCTGCTTCGCCGGCCGCCGGTGCGCGGCCAAGAACAGCGCGACGAACTGGCGCTCGATCGCCGCCGCGTCGTGGCCGATCTTGTGATAGCGCGACGGCGCCCCCGACGGCGCGTGCTCCAGCCGGTTCAGCGTCGACTTGCCGGCGAGCGGCGCGCAGTCCGCCCGCCGCGCCTCGAGCTTGCCGGCGAGCACCGCCATCACCGGATCATGGCGCAGCTCGTCGTGGTCGATCAGGTCCTCGTAACCCAGCGCCAGGGCGAACACACGTTGGCCGACCAGCGTCGCGACGCTGTGCTCCGTCAACGCCGGATCGCGGCCGTCCTGGAAACATCGCGCAAAACCCGCGACCAGGCCAATCGCCCGCTCCGTGGCCCCCAGCAAAAGCGCGCCGCCGTTCGACGTCACCGCACCGCCGTCAAACGCTGCCTCAACGCGCCGGCTCTCAACGCGTGCAAATCCGAACAGATCCGAGATACACTCTGTTGGCATTGGGGAGATCCTCCGTCTCAGCTTGAGTTCTTGTTGCAACAATCACTTTCGCTGATTCGGGGCCCCGATGCACTACTCCGTGTGAGAAATCCGGGCTAGGCCGGCGTCCTTGTAGTAGCTGTTGGCCAGAGCCTGATACCAGCCGCCATGCTCGGCCTGGGCGACCCAGTTGGTCGCGAACGTGATCTTGTCCTGCGCCGCCGCCGTCGCCAGCGTGCCGGCGAGCGCCAGGGCCGCGGCCGCCGTGGCCGAAGTCGCCGCCACGCGCTTCATGCTGTGTCTGATGTTCATTTGCTGATGCCTCCTTGAACTGCGTGCCTGCCAGGATAGACCGGGCCCGCGCCGTTTGGCCACCGCGGCCGGTTGGCCAGCCGGCCAATTCTTCGGCACAATGGGCCCATGGCGAACGCCGCGCTGCCCGTCGTGCCGATCATCGACATCGCCCCGTATCGAACGGGCGGCGAGGCCGACAAGGATCGCGTTGCGGCCGCGGTCGACCGGGCCTGCCGCGATACCGGCTTCATCGTCATCACCGGACACGGCGTCGCGCCGGCGCTGCTGGCCCGCGCGTTCGGCGCGTGCGAGGCGTTCTTCGCCCTGCCGTCGGCGGACAAGCGCCGCACGGCCAACGCGACCGGCACGCGCGGCTACCAGGTGCTCGGCGGCCAGGGGCTGGCCCACAGCCTGGGCGAGGAGACGCCGCCCGATCTGTTCGAGGGCTTCAGCCTGGGCCAGGTCGACGTGCCCGCCGACGCCTATCACCGGGCCGCCGCGGCGACGTTCTTCGAGCCCAACCTGTGGCCGCCGGCGCCGGCCGACTTCGAGCCGGCGATCCGCGCCTACTACCGCGCCATGGCAGACCTGGCGGCGATCTTGATGCGCCTGTTCGCGCGCGCTCGGCCTGCCGGAGGCCGCCTTCGACGGCGTCCTCGACCGCCACATCAGTCACCTGCGGCTGACCCATTATCCGGCGCAGGCGACACCGCCGCTGCCGGGCCAGCTGCGCGCCGGCGCCCATTCCGATTATGGCAGCCTGACGATCGTCTGCCCGACGGACGCGCCGGGCGGCCTGCAGGTCCAGGCCAAGGACGGCACGTGGCAGGACGTGCCGTTCGTGGCGGGCTCGTTCGTCATCAACCTCGGTGACCTGATGGCGGTGTGGACGAACGACCGCTGGGTCTCGACCATGCACCGGGTCGCCAACCCGCCGCGTGAGCAGGCGACGCGCGCACGCCGGTCGCTCGTGTTCTTCCACCAGCCGAACCACGACGCCTCGATCGCCTGCATCGAAACGTGCCAGGATGCGGACAATCCGCCAAGGTACGAACCGGTCAAATCAGGCGAGTGGCTGATGATGAAGGTGGCCCGGCAAATGCTGGAGGGTACGGCGGCGTCATGACGCTGCGGCGCTACTGGCAGGACATGACGACCGACGAGTTCGCGGGCCTCGACGCGGCGCGGGTCATTGCGCTGCTGCCGGTCGGCGCGATCGAGCAGCATGGGCCGCACCTGCCGGTCGCCGTCGACGCCTGCCTCAACGAGGTCATCGTCGAGGCCGCCGTCGCGGCCATGCCGGAGACGCTGCCGGTGACGGTCCTGCCGGCCATGCCCGTGGGCAAGTCGAACGAGCATCAGGCGTTCCCCGGCACGCTGACCCTCAGCGCCGAGACGCTGATCCGGCTGTGGACCGAGCTCGGCGAATCCGTCGCCCGGGCCGGCGTGCGCAAGCTCGTGCTGTTCAACAGCCACGGCGGCCAGCCGCAGATCATGGACATCGTCGCCCGTGACCTGCGCGTGCGGCTCGGCATGCTCGTCGTGTCGGTGAGCTGGTTCGGCCTCGGCCTGCCCGATGGCCTGTTCGACGCCGACGAGGTGCGCCACGGCATCCATGCCGGCACGATCGAGACGGCGATGATGCTGCACGCGCGCCCCGACCTCGTGCAGATGGACAAGGCGCGGGATTTCGAGCCGGTGACCGTGGCGCTGGCGCGCGACTACGACATTCTCTCGGCGACGGGGCCGGCGGCGTTCGCCTGGCAGGCCCAGGACCTGCACCCCGCCGGCGCCGCCGGTGACGCCAGCACGGCCGACGCCGCGCGTGGCCGGCAGACGATCGAACATGCCGCGGCGCGCCTGGTCGCGCTGCTCGAGGAGGTCGACCGGCTGCCGCTGACCGTCCTGCAAGGCCGCGAGGGCAGCACATGAAGGTTGAACCACAGAGACACAGAGGCACAGAGGCACAGAGAGAACAGTCGCGAAAGAAATCTTCTCTGTGTCTCTGTGTCTCTGTGGTTCAAATTTCTATGACTGAGAACCCGCTCATCCACCTGCGCGGCGTCGGCAAGGGCTTTGCCAACGGCACCGTGGCCGTGCAGGGCCTCGACCTGACGATCGGCGAGCACGAGTTCGTCAGCCTGCTGGGCCCGTCGGGCTGCGGCAAGTCAACGGTGCTGCGCATGATTGCCGGTCTCGGCGACGTCACCGACGGTGCGATCGACTGGCTCGGGCAGGGCGGCGCGCACCATCTGGGCGACACCGACATCGGCTTCGTGTTTCAGGAGCCGACGCTGATGCCGTGGGCGACGGTGTTCAAGAACGTCTACCTGCCGTTGCGTCTGAAGGGCATGTCGCGTACCGCGGCGGCCGGCCGTATCGAGCGGGCGATCGAGCGGGTCGGCCTGACCGGGTTCGAGGACGTCTATCCGCGCGAGCTGTCGGGCGGCATGAAGATGCGGGTGTCGATCGCCCGCGCGCTCGTCACCGAGCCGAAGCTGCTGCTGATGGACGAGCCGTTCGCGGCACTGGACGAGATCACGCGCTTCCGCCTCAACAACGACCTGCTCGAGTTGTGGCAGCACCAGAAGTGGACGGTGATCTTCGTCACCCACAGCATCTTCGAGAGCGTCTTCCTGTCGATGCGCATCGCCGTCACGGCGGCGCGGCCGGGCCGCATCGTCGACGAGATTACGATCGACGCGCCCTATCCGCGCGACGACGCGTTCCGCATATCGGCGCCCTACAACGACTACTGCCGTCAGGTTTCGGCGGCGCTGCACGGCGCCATGCTGGCCAACACGGACCTGCAGGAGGCCGCCCAGTGACGTCCGATGTTCGGGCCGACGAAGTTCGGGCCGGCGCGGCCGCGGCGCGAAATCAGGCGCGCCGGGGCGGCCGCGCGGCGCGCGAGTCGCAGCGCCTGTCCATGCTCGGCAGATGGGCGCTGCCGTTCCTTATCGGCGCGCTGGTGCTGGTCGGCTGGGAGGTCCTCGTGCGCGTCAACGAGATCCCGTACTACATCATCCCGACGCCCACGCTGATCGCCTTGAGCCTGTGGAACGACTGGGGCACGCTGTCCGGCTCGCTGATGGTCACCCTGCAGATCACGTTCGCGGCGCTGGCCGTGGCGACGATCGGCGGGGTCGGCCTGGCGATCCTGTTCAACCAGTCGCGCCTGATCGAGTTCAGCCTGTTCCCCTACGCCGTCATCCTGCAGGTGACGCCGATCATCGCCATCGCGCCGCTGATCCTGATCTACGTGAAAAACGTGCAGGTCGGGCTCTTGATCTGTGCCTGGATCGTCGCGTTCTTCCCGATCCTGTCGAACACGACGCTCGGCCTCAACAGCGCCGACCACAATCTGGTCGCCCTGTTCCGGCTGTACGGCGCCAACCGCTGGCAGACACTGTGGCAGCTGCGCCTGCCGGGCGCCATGCCGTACTTCCTAGGCGCGCTCAAGATCTCCGGCGGCCTCAGCCTGATCGGCGCCGTCGTTGCCGAGTTCGTGGCCGGCACCGGCGGCACCGGCTCGGGCCTCGCCTACCGCATCCTCGAGGCGAGCTACCGGTTGAACATCCCGCGCATGTTCGCCGCGCTGTTCCTGATCTCGCTTTCCGGCATCATCATCTTCATGGCGTTCTCGCTGCTGAGCCACCTGCTGCTGCGCAAGTGGCACGAAAGCGCGATCAAGCAGGAAGGTTGAGGACTGCGATTGATGTTGGGCGTTTCACCCCCCACCCCGACCCTCCCCCACAAGGGGGGAGGGAGGCAGGGGCCGCCACGCGCATCTCGCTCTCCCTTATTGCTGAAGGTTCGCCCCCCACCCCAACCTCCCCCCCCCTGGGGGGAGGGAGACGTGGTCGAGCACGGCGCCGCCTTGCTCCCTCCCCCCAAGGGGGGAGGGTTGGGGTGGGGGGCGGAACAGGCAAATGACGCGCGCCCGCGACGTCGACTGGGCTGCCTTCGCCGCGGCGTTGGGCGACGTCGAGGTCGTGACGGACGCCGGTGCCGTCAAGAAGAAGTCGCAGGACTTCTACTGGTACAGCCCGATCCTGAAGGAGCAGCTGGCCGGTTGCGTCGGCGACATGGTCGTGCTGCCGCGCAGCGAGGCCGAGGTGATCGCCGTGGCCGGTGCCTGCGCGCGCGCCCGCGTGCCGCTTACCGTGCGCGGCGCCGGCACGGGCAACTACGGCCAGGCGATGCCGCTGGCCGGCGGCGTCATCCTCGACACGACGCGCATGGACCGCATCAGGTGGCTGGAAGGCGGCGTCTTGTGCGTCGAGCCCGGCCTGAAGATGAACGATTTGGAGGCGCGGACGCGGCCCCAGGGGTGGGAGCTGCGCACCTATCCGTCGACCCGCCGGACGGCGACGATCTGCGGCTATGTCGCCGGCGGCTCCGGCGGCGTCGGCTCGATCACCTATGGGCTGCTGCTCGACCGCGGCGCGATCAACCGCCTGCGCGTCGTCACCTGCGAGGAGGCGCCGCGTATCGTCGAGCTGGTCGGCGACGACGTGCTCAAGGCCGGCCACGCCTACGGCACGAACGGCGTCATCACCGAGATCGAGCTGCCGATGGCGCCGGCGATGGTGTGGCACGAGCTGATGGTGACGTTCGACGACTTCATGGCGGCCTGCGGCTTTTGCCAGGCGCTCGGCGAGTGCCCGACGATCGTCAAGAAGCTGGTGACGGCGGTCGCCTGGCCGATCCCGCAATACTTCACGCAGCTGCGCCGCTACCTGCCGGACGGCCGGCACCTGGTGATCTTGATGATCGCCGAGTCCAGCCTCGTCGCCGCCCGCGGCCTCGTGGCCGAGCACGGCGGGGTGGAGGTCTATGCCAAGTCCGAGGCCGACGTGGCGGCCGACCGCTCGCTGCCGCTCTACGAATACACCTGGAACCACACGACGCTGCAGGCGCTCAAGGCCGACAAGACGATCACCTACCTGCAGTCGATGTTTGCGCCGCCCGACCATCTGGCCAAGATCCACCACATGATCGAGACGTTTGGCGACGAGGTGCCGATGCACGTCGAGTTCGCCAATCTGGGCGGTCGCGTCGGTGGCCTGGCACTACAGCTCGTGCGCTACACGACACCCGCGCGCCTCGACGAGATCATCGCCTACCACGAGGCCAACGGCGTGCCGATCTTCAATCCGCACACCTATGTGCTCGAGGATGGCGGCATGAAGCAGGTCGACCACAACCAGCTCGACTTCAAACGCGCCGCCGACCCCTACGGCCTGATGAACCCCGGCAAGATGCGCGGCTGGGGGGACGGGCGGTAGGCCCCATCGGACAAATCACGTTGAATGGATCCCGGCTCAAGACCGGGATGACGAGCTTTGTTTGGCCCGGCCGTCGCTCGCTCCCATCCTTGACTCACGCCGGCTTGGCGGCGACGGCGTCGACCTCGACGAGGAACGCCGGGTCGGCCAGGCCGGCGACCAGCAGCAGGGTCGAGGCCGGCTTGACGCCGCCCATGAACCGGGCCCGCGCGGCGTTGTAGCCGTCGAGGTGCGCGCGGCCGACGATGTAGTGGGTGAGCCGGACGACGTCGGTCATCGTCATGTCGGCCGCGACCAGCGTGTTGAGCAGGTTCTGCCAGGCCTGCTCCGTCTGGGCCGTGATGCCGTCGGGGATCGTGCCGTCGGCGGCGAGCGGCACCTGGCCGGAGATGTAGACGAAGCGCTGGTTCGGCGCGACTTCCAGGCCATGGGTGTAGGGTGCCATCGGCGGGTGGACCTGGTCCGGCGGCTCTGCTATGGTTGTGTGGCCCATGGTTCCTCCACTCTCGGTGTCCTTGATCCCAGGCACAGGATCGCGCGTGCGGCGCGCGGATGGCAAATGCCGGTGCAAATGCCACGGGCTGGTGACTGGGCGGGCGATACTTTCGTGAGAAATTGGGGCGACTATCGGCGGGGCTAATCAGGGAGGCCGCATGGGTGCTTGGATCGTACGCGTGACGCAGACGCCGGCGTTCATCCAGACCATGCGTGTCGCCATTTTCCTGGCGCTGGTGTTCCCGGTGCTGAAGGTCGCGTGGCAGTTCGTCAACGACGATCTGGGCGGCGTACCGGCACAGGAGATCATTCTGCTGACCGGCGACTGGTCGATGCGCCTGCTCGTCGCCGTGCTGGCGCTCAGGCCGATCCGCGACGTGTTCGGCTGGCACTGGCTGCACCCGTACCGCCGGGTCATCGGCCTGTCGGCGGCGTTCTATGCGTTCGTGCATTTCTGGGCCTACGCCGACAAGTGGGAGCTCGACTGGCTCTACGTCTGGGACGAGATCTCGGGCCGCCTGTTCTTCGCCATCGGCACGATCGCGACGGTCCTGCTGGTGCCGCTGGTCGTCACGTCGATGGACTGGATGGTGAAGCGGCTGGGCGGCAAGAACTGGCGGCGCCTGCATTCCCTGGTCTACACGATTGCCGTCCTGGCGCTCGTCCACTTCCTGCTGTCGACCCGGATCGACCCGCGCGAGGCGATCTACCTCAGCGGCTTCCTCGGCTGGCTGCTGACCTACCGCGTGCTGGTCTGGCGGCGGCGCCGGCGGCGCCTCTATCCGGCGCTGTCGGGCCGGACCCTGATCGGCCTCGGCGTCGGCTGGACGGTGCTGACCGGCGTCATGGAGATCGCCTACTTCCAGTTCGCCACCGGCCTCGGCGCCGGTCCGATCCTCGGCGCCTACACGATGCTCGATCTGCTGTCGCGGCCGGCGGCGATCGTCGCCCTCGGCTCGGTCCTCATGGTCGCGGGCCGTGCGCTGACCGGGGCGCAGCGGCGGCCGCAACGGGAGAAGCCGGCCTGACGGCTTGACCTTCTAGTTACTGGAAGCCATATCCGGAGCAGAAGGGATCCGGCGATGAACATCGGTGATGCGGCCGGCGAGACCGGCCTGCGGGCGAAGACGATCCGCTACTACGAGGACATCGGCCTCGTCGTTGCCAACCGGCGCGACAACGGCTACCGCGACTACGACGCGCGGCACCTGCACAAGCTGCGCTTCGTCCAGCGCGCCCGCTCCCTGGGCTTCAGCGTCGACGAGTGCCGCCATCTGCTGTCGCTCTACGAGGACCAGAGCCGCGCCAGCAGCGACGTCAAGGCACTGGCCGAGGCGCGGCTGGCCGAGATCGACCGCAAGCTGGCCGAGTTGAAGGGCCTGCGAGGCGCGCTCGCCGGCCTGATCGAGAGCTGCCACGGCGACGACCGGCCGGACTGCCCGATCCTCGACGACCTGGCAGGGCCCGGTTGAGCCTGCCGGGGTGAACGAACTGGACGAGCGGGAATGGCGCGTGCTCGAGTGGCTCGCCCACGGTTTCCGCATCGGCTATGAGCCCGAGGCCGAAGGCGGGCGTTCCCCGCCCTATATCTATTGGGCGCCGCCGAACCGGCACAGCCCGCGCCTGACGATGCCGATTTTCACCGGCCTCGTCGATGCCGGGCTCGTTGCCCGCACGAGCCCGAGCAGCGACCACTTTCATTTGACCGCGGCATCGCGCGACCTGCTTGCCACGCATCGTGGTTGAACGCTGGCAGGGGTGAACGCTCAGGCCGGCTGCCGCCGCCGCGCCTTGAGCTTCTTGTAGAGCGGCGGCGGCACCAGCGACAGGACCGACAGGGACGCGAGCGCGACGATGACCTGCGGCGTCAGCGCGCCGGCGAGCGTGAAGTCGGACATCATGTCGAAGATCGAGCCGAGGCCGGCGCCGATCGAGGCGAAGACGAAGGCGCCGGGGATGATGCCGATCAGCGTCGCCACGACATAGGTGCGTAAGGAGACGCCGAGAAAGGCCGGCACGATGTTGATCAGGAAGAACGGGAACACCGGGATCAGCCGCAGTGACAAGAGGTAGCTGAACGCATTCTCGCTGAAGCCGGCTTCCATCTTCCTGAGCGCAGTGCCGGCACGCTTGCGCAGGCCGTCGCCGAGCACCGTCCGGGCCATCAGGAACAGCGCGGTGGCGCCGGCGGTCGCGGCGATGACGACCCACGCGGTGCCGAAGGCGATGCCGAACAGGAAGCCGCCGGCGATCGTAAGGACGGCGCTGCCGGGCACGGCGATCGCCGTGATCAGGGCGTAGGCGGCGATAAACAGGACGACCGAGCCGACCATGTTGTCGTGCACGAACGCCATCAGTTCGTGCCGGTTGTCGGCGAGGGTCTGAACCATCAGGTAGCTGTCGCCGCCAAGCGCGAAGAACAGCGCGATCACAATGGCCAGCCCGGCGACCGGTGACAGTCGCAGCAGCAACGTGGCGCGGTTTCGCTTGGTCCCCACGGTGTTCTCCCCGGTGTTTCGTAGCGTCGTCATGGTTGCCTCAATATCGCTAGATAGTGACCAAAGTTCACAGAAGTGTCGCGGGTCTTGGACGGTTTGCGGCACGCGGTCCCCCGCCCCGCCAAGACCAGCGCAATGTCAGGCAAAATCCCCGGGGACTTAAGCACCCGTTAGGCGCCGCCCGCCGACACTCCGGGCCTGGTGGGCTGATAGAGGTGGCGGACATGCTCGTGAACGTGATCCTTGGCGCTGTGCAGACGCTGTTGAGTGCCGTGGTCAACGTTGCCATCGGCCTCCTGCAGGGCGCTGGCAAGCTGTCCGTGTGGCTGGTCCGCCGGCCGCTGCTCATGATGTTGCGCTACGGCTGGGCGCTCGTGACGCTGGCGCCGCGGCTCGCATGGGCCAGCGGCAAGCTGGTGCTGGGCCTCGTCGTCCCGCGGAAGAAGACGAAGGGCGCCGCCTGAACGCCCCTCTGCGGCCGGGCCGCGGCGCCCTGCCAACGTCGCGCACGAGGTGCTAGGCTGGCGCCGCCATGGCGCTGCTGACCACCACGATCGGCTCGTACCCGAAGCCGGACGACACGCCGGTACCGGGCTGGTTCGCCATTCGTGACGTGCACCGGCCACAGCCGACGCGCACCTATTCGGCGTTCCTGCGCGAGCAGCCGGCCGGCGCGGCCGAGCGCCTCGACGGGGCGACGGCCGAAGTGGTGCGCGAGCAGGCGGCCATCGGAATCGACGTGCCGACCGATGGCGAGGTCCGGCGCGAGCATTATGTCTACTATCACCTGCGCCATCTCGAGGGCCTCGACTTCGAGCACCTGACGGTGCAAACCATGCGCGGCGGCAGCTGGCAGGCCGAGGTGCCGACGGTCGTGGCGCCGCTCGGGGCAGGCGCGCCGTTCCTGGCCGACGACTGGCGCCGGGCTCAGGCCGTGACCGACAACCCCGTGAAGATCACGGTGCCCGGGCCGCTGACGATCATGGACTCGACCGCGGATGCCCACTACGGCGACGAACGGACGCTCGCCTTCGCGCTGGCCGACGCGCTGAACGTTGAGGTCCGGCGGCTCGCCGAGGCCGGCTGCCGCTGGATCCAGGTCGACGAGCCGATCTTCGCGCGGCGGCCCGAACGCGCGCTGGCCTATGGCATCGAGGCGCTGGCCCGCTGCTTCCAGGGCATCGCGGCACCGGTCAACCGCGCCGTCCACATTTGTTGCGGCTATCCCACCGAGCTCGACGTTGAGGATTTTCCCAAGGCCGACCCGCAGTCCTACATGGCGCTGGCCGATGCGCTGGAGGCGGCGCCGGTTGATGCCGTCTCGATCGAGGACGCCCACCGCCACAATGATTTGTCGCTGCTCGAACGCTTCCGCACGACCAAGGTCATCCTCGGCGTCGTCGGCATCGCACGCAGCCGCATCGAACCGGTCGACGAGATCCGCGACCGGTTGGCGGCGGCACTCGATCACATCGATGGCTCCCGGCTGATCGCCGGGCCGGACTGCGGCCTGATCATGCTCGACCGGCCGACCGCCAAGGCCAAGCTCGAAAACCTGGCCACGGCGGCGCACGGCATCGGCTAGGAAGGAAAGTCACCACACAGGCACAGAGACACAGAGTTGAGGGATCCTTTGTTGGCTGTCATGCCCGGACTTGATCCACTGCTGTCCGGTTTAGATCGTGATGTACGGTCGGAAGGTGTTGGCTCGAGCCGGATCGGGACACTTGGCCTGGACTGGGGCTCGGAACGGCTGTATCCACTGGCGAGAGGTAGCTCTCCTCCTTCGAGTCATTCGCGGGCTTGACCCGCGAATCCAGGATGACGGCGACGCCGCGGCGGATTGCCGGGTCAAGCCCGGCGATGACAACAAGAGAAGACTTGGTTTCACGACGTGGCTGATCAACCTAACCGGACAGCAGGGACTTGATCCGGGCATCCAGGCGCCTGGCCGTTTTCCTGGATGGCCGGGTCAAGCCCGGCCATCACCCGAGGGTAGGCGGCGGCCCATGACACGCCTCTATGTCACCGTGCCTCTGTGTCTCTGTGGTTCAATAATTCCTGACGGTCCTGGACGAGAGGAAGTTGAGCGGCATGAACGAAGGCCTGATCCTCTCCCACGGTGGCCGGGACATCCGGCTGAAGTGGCACAGCCTGCGCCGCTCCGCCGATGAGGCGCCGTTCCTGCGCGCCAACTTGGCGGCGGGATTGGCCCTTGGTGCCAGCGTCGAGGTCGACATTCAGCAGCTTGCCGACGGGCATTTCGTCTGCCTGCATGACGACCGGCTGGACTCCGAGACCGATGGCCACGGGCCCGGGGCCGACGCCGACGCTGGCGTGGTGCGGCGGCTGCATGTGCGCGGTGGCGATGGGGCGCCGCCCATGCTGCTCGACGATCTGGTCGCCGCCATCGCCGAGGCGCCAAAGCCGACGATGCCGGGCCTGTTCGTGCAGCTCGACCTCAAGGATGCGGCGGCCCGGCTGACCGACGATGCCGTCGCCGCCTTTGCCCGGTTGATCCAGCCGGTCGCGGCGGCGTTCATCCTCTCGGCGCTCGATTGGCCCGCGGTCAAGCGGCTGGGTGGCGGCGTCGAGCACCTGGCGCTGGGCTACGATCCCCTCGACCTCGCGCGGGACTGGACCTTCGACAGCCGCGAATCGTTCCTGCGGTTTCGCGACGTTGTGCTCGACACGGCGCCCGCGGCGAAGGGGATCTACCTCTACAAGAAGATCGTCGAGGCCGCCCTCGAGCACGACACCAACGTCGTCGCCGCGTTGCAGGAGCGCGGCGTCTGGGTCGACTGCTGGACCATCGACGCCGGCGCGTCCGACGACGCATATCTCAAGGCCGCCGTGACAGCCGGCGTCGACCAGATCACCACGAACACGCCGCGGGCGCTGGCCGACGCGTCCATCTCATGACCCGACCGACCCCGGCCATGGTCTGCCGCCGCGGCGCCAACCGCATCGCGCCGGAGAATACTCTGGCAGCGGCACGGGCGGCCTTCGACCTTGGTGCCGCGTTCGTCGAGATCGACGTGCGCACGACGGCCGACGGCGAGCTGGTCGTGATCCACGACCCAACCGTCGATCGAACGACGAATGGCACCGGGTGGGTCGCCCACAAGACGATGGCGCAGCTGGCGGCGCTCGACGCCGGGTCGTGGTTCGACCCCGCGTTCGCCGGTGAGCGAGTGCCGCGCTTCGATGCGATGCTGTCGCTCGTGCGCGGGCGTGGCGGCCTCTATGTCGAGATCAAGGCGGCGGATGCAGCCGCGGTCGTCGATATGACCGAGGGTGCCGGCATCCTGGCCGATTGTTTCTTCTGGTCCGGTGGCGCTGCGATCCTGGAGGATCTAGTGCACCGATCCAGACAAATGATTCACGGTGCGCTGGAGCAACCCGTTGTTTTGTATTCAGAATCAGGTTTCCACTGTGACGACTCTGACGGAGTCGGTGCACTAGCGGCGCTGCCGGAGCCGCCTCCGCTGATGATCCGGGCCAAGGACTACGCCGATCTCGAGGCGGCCATCGCCACGTACCGGCCAGCTATCGTTGAATACGAAGCGGCAGTCCTGTCCCAAAGAGGCGTGGCCTTGTGTCGCCGCCACGGCCTCCAGGCCATGGCGTTCTATGGCGGCGATAACGCCGGAGAGTTTCGCCGCCTCATCGATTTGGGCGCCGAGCTGTTCAATCTGGATCGACCGGACGTGTTCCAGGCGGTGATTGCGGAGCTGTAGCAGGCGAGCGACAACTCATTCAACAGGCCCGGCTCGCTGCCGCGGTCAGCCCGGCGCTGCCGCGGCGCACACCACCGCCGCCGGATAACGAGCCGGGGCATGGATCCCGGCTCAAGGCCGGATTGACGGGGTGGGGAAGTTCCGCGTCCGGCGACCCCTAACCCCGCTCGACGCCGCCGACGGAATGGCCGCCGTCGACGGTGACGATCGAGCCCGTCACCCAGCCGGCCTTGTCCGAGACCAGGTAGGCGATCAGCTCGGCCACGTCCTCGGGCTCGCCGGGCCGGCCGGCCGGGTACTTGCGGCCGAGCTCGTCGATCATGGCGTCGAACACCGGGCGCGGCATGCCGGCGGCCTCCCAGATCTCCGTGTGCACGAGCGTCGGCCGCACGACGTTGACGCGGATGCCGTCCTCGCCGAGCTCGAGTGCCAGCGCCGTCGACAGCGCCTCGATGGCGCCCTTGGTCGCGCTGTAGATCGACACCCCGGCGATCGGCCGGGTCACCAGGGTCGAGCTGACGTTGACGATCGCGCCCTTCGCCTCGCGCAACGCCGGGATGGCGGCGCGCGTCATGTCGATGACACCCAGCAGGTTGCGCGCCAGCAGGTCGTGGATCTGCTGCGCCGTCGTGTCTTCGAGCCGCGCGTTGAAGACGCCGCCGGCACAGTTCACGAGGGCGTCCAGCCGCCCGTGATCGGCGACGATGCGGGCGACCGTCGCCCGCACCTGCTCGCCAACGGTGACGTCGCACACATAGGCATGAATCGAGCCGCCGGACATCGCCTCGAGCCGCTCGCGCCGGCGGGCGCAGACGGCGACCGTGAAGCCGTCGCGGGCCAGCGCCCGCGCCGTCGCCTGTCCGATGCCGCTGCTGGCGCCGGTCACCAGCGCAACGCGCGTGTCTTCGCTCGTATCCATGGCCGCCTCCCTTTCCGTCGGGACAGGGTATAACGCACCCGGCCGATGCAAAAGCACTGGCCCCGGACTAGGATGAGCGCATGGCAAACGACATTGGCATCACCGGCGTCGCCCATATCGGCATCCGCGTGCACGACCTGGCGCGCGCCCGGGCGTTCTATGAGCTGCTGGGCTTCCGGTTCATCGTCGGGCCGGTCGGGCCCGAGCCCGTGGCGATCCTGATTCACCCGGCGGGGGTCGAGGTCAACCTGATCCTCAATGCCGCCAAAGCGGCGGACGCCAATATCCTCATGGACGTGGCCGAGAAGCATGCCGGCTATACCCATGTCGCGCTCGCCGTCGGCGACGTGACGGCGGCCCAGGCCGCGCTCGAAGCAAGCGGGATCGAGATCACGGAGGGCCCGGTCAGGTTCCCCGGCGGCGCCGTCTCGATCTTCGTGCGCGACCCCGACCGCAACGTCGTCGAGCTCAACCAGGGTGCCTAGCGACCGTCTTCGGTTTTCCCCCTCACCCCAACCCCTCTCCCGCGAGGGGAGAGGGGCTTTCGACCACGGGCCTTCCCTGTCCCCTCGCGGGAGAAGGAGGGGCCCGTCGCGGCAGCGATGGGAGCGAGAGGGGGCATGACCGCCGCGCCCGGCCCGGTCTGGCTCAAGGACCCGCTCGGCATCCTCGCCGAGGGCGCGGCCCGCGGCATCGTCGTAGCCGACGGCGTCATCGTCGAGCTCGTGCCGTCCGGCGGCGCGCCGAGGCGCTCGGCCGCCGTGTTCGACTCCGGCGCGCACGTCGTCCTGCCCGGGCTGATCAACGCCCACGACCACCTGTTCCAGAACCTGACACGCGCCTTCGCGCCAAGCCTGAACAAGCCGCTGTTCGCCTGGCTGGCGGCGCTGCTGCCGGTCTGGGTCGACCTGCGGCCGGCGGAGCTGGACGCCGCCGTCCGCCTCGGCGCGGCCGAGTTGTTGCTGTCGGGCTGCACGACGACGTCGGACCATCACTACGTCTTTACCGACACGCTGCCCGACCCGATCGACATCGCGGTCGCGGCGCTGCGCGAGATGGGCCTGCGCGCCGTCGTCACCCGCGGGTCGATCGACCTCCGGTCCGCCGAGTCCGGCCTGCCCGGCGACCGCCTGGTTCAGGACGCCGACGCGATCCTCGCCGACAGCGAGCGCCTGATCACGGCGAACCATCAGGCCGGCGCCGGCGCCATGGTCCAGATCGCCCTGGCGCCGGGCGCCCTGTTCAGCGCCAAGGCCGATCTGTTCACGCGGACCCAGGCCCTGGCCCGCCGCCACGGCGTGCGCTGCCACACCCATCTCGGGGAGACGACGGACGAGATCGCCTATTGCCGCGACGCCCATGGCTGCCGGCCGGTCGAGTTCCTCGAGCGGACGGGCTGGCTGGCCGACAATGTCTGGCTCGCCCACGGCATCCACTTCGACGACGGCGAGGTCGCCCGGCTCGGCGCCGCCGGCGTCGCCGTCGGCCTCGGCGTCGACGGCGGCGCGGCGGCCGGCATGAGCAACCCGATGCAGCAGGCCCGCCAGGCCTTCCTCGTGCAACGGCTGCGCCATGGCATCGACGGGCCGAGCCACACCGATGCCCTCCGCTGGGCGACCCGCGGCGGCGCCCGCTGCCTGGGCCGCGACGACCTGGGCGAGATCGCCGTCGGCAAGCAGGCCGACCTGGCCCTGTTCCGGCTCGACGAACCGCGCTTCTCCGGCTACGACGACCCCCTCGCCGCCCTCGTCATGTGCGGTGCCCACCGGGCCGACCGGGTCATGGTTCAGGGCCGCTGGGTCGTCGAGTGTCAAACGGCTTTCAATATTGACCCCCGATCGGCGTGCAAAATTGACCCCCCTGAGCGGCACGGCGGAGGTTGTCCCGGTAGTCAATAGGGGGGACCCGCGCGGCTTCGTGTAGCGCCCTGCGCTACGCGGAGCGAAGCCGCGTGGGGGGTGCCTGTTGGCCCACCGGGGCAACCGGGCCGCAGGCACGGCCGGCGCAGGCTCAGGAGCGGTTCTTGAAGCGCCAGCTCTCGTTGCCGGTCTCGATGATCTCGCAATGATGGGTGAGACGGTCGAGCAGCGCGATGGTCATCTTGGGGTCGCCGAAGACGGATGGCCATTCGCCGAAGGCGAGGTTGGTGGTGATGACGATCGAAGTGCGCTCGTAGAGCCGGCTCATGAGGTGGAAGAGCAGCTGCCCGCCGGCCTGAGCGAAGGGCAGGTAGCCGAGTTCGTCGAGGATGACGAAGTTGCGTCGGACGAGCTGGTCTGCGGTGCGGCCCTGGCGCCCGGCACGGAGTTCGGCCTCGAGGTGGTTGACCAGGTCGACGACGTTGTAGCACCGGCCGCGTGCGCCCTTTCGGATGCAGGACCGCGCGATGGCGACGGCGAGATGGGTCTTGCCGGTGCCGGTGCCGCCGACCAGGACGATGTTGCGCTTGCCCTCCAGGAAGCCGCCGCCGGCGAGCTCCTGGATCAGGGGCTCGTTGACCGGCGAGGCGGCGAAGTCGAAGTCGGCCAGCTCCTTGGCCGTCGGCAGCCTGGCGGACGCCATCTGGTACTTGATGGAGCGCGCCTGCTTGTCGGCGATCTCGACCTGCAGCAGCGTACCGATGATCTGCTGCACCGGATGGCGGCGCTTGAGCCCGTCGGCGAGGATATCGTCGTAGGCGGCGCGCATGCCTGCGAGCTTCAGCGCCGTCATCATCGCCAGCACCTCATGACGCTCCATGACCGGCCTCCCTCAGGCTGTCATAGCGCTGGCAATCGGCAACCGGCTGGTGACGGAGTTGCAGGCCCTCGGGCGTCGGGATGGTTGCCGGCGGCGCCGGCTGGCGCTGCCGGGAGAGGATGTTGAGCACGACGTCGGCGCTGCAGGCGCCGCAGTCGAGCGCTTCGGCGCAGGCCGCCTCGACCGCCTCCAGTCCGTCCTCCAGCACGGCCGCGAGCACCTTGACGAACTGCCGGTCGCCGTCGTCGTGGCCCGCGAGCCGGGTTCGCAGGCGGCCGAGCGCGTTGGGCAACTGCCAGCCCTTGAAGGGCGCGCCATTGCGCAGCGCGCCGGGCTTCCTCGTCAGGATCGGCACGTAGTGCCACGGATCGTAGGCGACCTGGCCGCGCCCGAAGCTGCGGGGATGCTCGGCGACGATCTCGCCGTCCTGGCGGATGGCGATCCGATCGGCATAGGCCCGCACGTCCACCGGTCGCCCCACCGCGCGTGCCGCGACGCTGTACTGGTTGTTGTCGAAGCGCACCAGACAGGTCTTGGAAACCGCTACCTCAGTGGCATGGAAACCGTCGAAGGGGCCGCGGTACGCCGTCAGGAAGGGCCGCTCCTCCTCGAACACCTGCCACACCGTCTTGCCCGGGATCGTCGGATGCGGATGCTTCTTGGCGTCCTTGATGCACCGATCCATCAGCCACTCGTTGATCTCGGCGTAGGAGCGGCCCCGCGGGCTGGGCACGAACAGGCGGCCGCGAACGTCACTCACCTGCCTCTCGACCTGCCCCTTCTCCCAGCCAGCCCCTGGCGTGCACGCCACAGGCTCCACCAGATGGTGGATACACATCTCCTGGAAGCGGCGGTTGTAGTCCCGCTTCTTGCCCACGAACACCGTGCTCACCGCCGTCTTCATGTTGTCGTAGATGCCTCGCCGGCAGACCCCGCCGAAGAAGCGGAAGGCGCGCTCATGCGCCTCGAACACCATCTCCTGGCTCTCGCGCGGGAAGCTCTGAACCAGCTGCATCCGGCTGTAGCAGAGCCGCATGTGCGCCGCCTTTACCCGGGTCGTCACACCCGACAGGCGCGCGTACTCGTGGCTCCAGTCGAACTGGTAGGCCTCGCCGGGATCGAAGCTCAGCGGCACAAAGGCCTGCGACGGCGACAACAGCCGCCACCGGCGCCGCCAGGCCCTGGCATAGCGCCGAACCGCGTCATAGCCGCCCTCATAGCCCAGCGACGCAAGGTCTTCATGAATCCGCAGAAGAGACAGCCGATCCTTGCGTGCCTTCTTCTCGTTGGCCTCCAGTTGGCGCTCGAGCTCCTCCACCCACGGCCCCAGCTTCGGCATCGGCTGGATCTTGCGCTCGTAGCTGAACGAGGTCTCATCGCCCCGCACCACCTTGCGCACCGTGTTCTTCGAAACCCTCAAATCCCGGGCGATCTTCTTGATCGGAACGCCCCTCACCAGATGATCCAGACGGATCTTCGCGATCGTTTCCACTACCAGCATCTCCCCCTCACCTCGTCCGTCCAATGACAAGGCGCGTTCATGGGCACAAACCATGGGGGGGTCAATTTTGGACGCCGATTACCCCCAACAGGGGGTCAATTTTCCACGCTTAACAACACCGCGGGCTGCTGGTTGCGCAGGTAAGCGAGGCCCAGTGTGCTGTGGATTTCGGGATCGTTCGGCTCGTTGCTGGCGACGGGGCGCAGCAGTTCGATCGCCGCCGCCGGCTGACCAAGCCGCAGCAGCACACTGGCCATCAGCTTGCGTGCGCCAAGATTATCCGGCCGCAACTCGATGAACCGCTCGAGATGGTTGGCAGCGTCGACGAAGTCTTCCCGAGCGTAGTCGATGACCCCAGCCAGCAGCAGGACGGAGGGATTGCGTTCGAACGACCCGGCGCCGCCGGATCGAACCGAAGCCGCCGCTTCTTGGAGGACCATTTGCGCCTGTGTCAGGTCGTTCTGGCGGACCAGAAGAAGCGCCTGAAAATACAGGGCCTGCGGGTGACGAGGCACGAGACTCTGGACGAATTCCACATCCTTTAACGCGGCCGGATAGCGTTCGAGGTCGATCAGCGAGGCCGCGCGGCCCAGCCGCGCAATTAGGCTGTTCGGATCGAACTCGATGACCTTGTCGTAGAATACGACCGCTTCCGGCAGCCGACGCGCGGCGCGGCTTATTTCGGCCCGCACGTACCACGCGCTGGCATCCTCCGGCGCCAGAATCACGGCGCGATCAGCCATCTCCCCCGCCTCGTCGTGGGCGCCGCGCGCGAGCAGGACGTTGGCCCGGCCGATGAGTGATCCGACGGACTGCGGGTTTAGCCGTCCGGCGGCGGCGAAGGCCCGTTCGGCCTCGGCAAACTCACGCCGGGCCAAGTGCGCTTCGCCACGAATCAATAGGATGTCGGCCTCGACCTCCGCGTCCCGCGCGCCGCTGCGCAGCTCCGCCAGAATCTGTTCGAACTTCCCCTGCAGCAGGTAGGCGCTGCCCAGCGGTACAAGGATCAGGGCTTCATCCGCGCCGGCCCGCCGCGCCCGCCGGAGCTCCTTTTCCGCCGATGTCCCGCCGCCAACCTCGATGTAAGCCCTGCCCAAGAGGACACGCGCAGAGATGTTATCGGGGTTCCTCCTGAGCGTGTTCTTGAGCTGGATGATCGCATTCGCGTGGTCACCCCGCGTGAATCGCTCCAGGGCGTCCTCGTAGTAGTCGAAATTGGCCGGGCGCTGCGCCTCGCCTTCGCTTCCCTCGCGGTCGACCGGCGACACTTGAGCAACGTTGGCGGACTGACCCGCCATGGCTGACCCGACAGCCACCAGGCCTGCCAATGTGAAGGCCCAGCCGGCGACCGTCGATCGCATGCGGCGCGGATCGGGGGACATAATGCTGCTTCAACCCACCATGACAGCTCAGAAGTGCGACTCGTCGCAACCAAGGGCACTCACATTGTGACTTTGGGGAATTACCTTCGCGTAAAGCAGACCGATTGGGCCTGACAAAGAAGCCCCCGGGCCTTTAACGTTGCGAAACAAACGAATAGATCCAGGAGATTAGTCCCTCGCGGGCATCCGGTTGGTCGTCCCCGACCACACCTTGGGGCTTCCCATGTTGCTTGTGCTTTCCTTGTGTACATGCTGCTGCCACTACCCCGGTGCAGCGGCTGGGCGTACTCTTCGCTCTTCACGCAGACATACCGCCGCGCCCATACGCCGCATAACCGCCCGTCTCGCGCCAGCGCCGCACCAGCTTGATCGCGCTCGCCACGATCCAAGTCAAGCCCTGGTTTGGCCGGCAGGCTACTCCCCGGGAATGCCGGTGCCGAACAGGCGATTGCGGACAGCGTTGAAGTTGTCGGCGAAGTCGTAGACGTCCACCGGCAGCCCCAGATCCCGCGCCGTTAGCGTGCCGATCGCCGACAACAGCTGAAACGAGGTGACGATTTCATCCCGCTGGGCTCGTACCAGGTTGACCTGTGCGTCAAGCAGCTCCTGTTCGGCGTCAAGGACGTCGAGGATCGTCCGCGAACCGACTCGCTGCTCCTGACGAACGCCCTCCAGTGCGATTGTCTGGGCGTCGACCTCGGACTGAAAGGCGCGGACTTGCGCCTGCGCCGTCTGCAGGTTGTCCCAGGCGTCGGAGCCCCGGTTCTCGGCATCGCGTCGGGCCTGCGCCAGGTCCTGCAGGCGCTGGCTCGCCGTCTGCTTGGCCTGGCGCGTGCGCGAGAACACATCGCCCGACTGATACAAGGGTACGGTCAAATTGACCGTAACCGACGTGGTCGTCAGCGCAACGCCGTCGCCGCCGACATCCTCGCTTCTGTTGGCGCGGGCGTTGAGGTCGATCGTCGGAAACAGCTCGCCCTGGACCAGTCCGATGTCGTCGCTCGCCGCCCGCTCGGTGAACTCGGCCGTGATCACGGCAGGGTTGTTGGCACGCGCCGCCGCCGCGGCGTCGGCCTTGCCGCCAGGCAGGCCGGTCGGCTCTTCGGCAGCGACCAGGTTGCCGGGCTCGAAGCCGACGACGTTCTTGAATTGGGCCCGAGCGACGGCCAAGTCGCCCTCGGCCTGGAACCGGTCCGAGGTCGCGCGTGACAGCCGTGCCTCGGCCTGAGAGACGTCCGTGCGGGTTAGCTCGCCGACGCGGAACCGCTCCTGCGTAGCCTCGAGATTGCGTGCCAGCACCGCCTCGTTGCTCCGGGTGAGGTCGAGCACCGCCTGTTCGCGCACAACATTCGAGAAGGCGACGACGACGTCCTCCAGAACACCTTGTTCCGTCGACAACAACGACCCGCGCTGCGCAGCGACGCGGTTCCTCGCACGCCGCAGCTCGGCGACGGTACGGAAGCCGCGAAACACCGGCTGCGCGAGCGTGATGCCGATGTCCCGGGGCTCGGTGTCCGTATCGACGCCGGGGTCACGATCGGTGGAGCTGAGGCCGGCGCCGCCGTCAACGATCACTTGCGGCCGCCAGTTCGACAGCGCCTGGGGCACCTGTTCATCGGTCGCCCGCAGGGCGGCGCGCGCCGACAGCAGGCGGGGGTTATTGGTGTAGGCCTCGACCATAACGTCGGGGAGCGTCTGCGCCATCGCCCCTTCCACGGCAATAGACCCACCGATCAGGGCGGCGGCAACGGCCAAGCAACGCTGTCTCATCCCTCTCCCCTATCACGGGCGCGCAACAACTGTACAGCGCAGCCACGTCAGAAGGCAAACGCTGGCGCTTTGGCGGAGCCCGGCGGCAGCAGCGCACCGGCGTCAAAGACGACGCGTTGCGAGGTGATCGAGCCGGTCCGGACGGACAGCGTCGCCTTGCCCATGCCACGGCCGTCGGTGATGACCGCGGCAATCCGCCCTTGAGACGACCCTTGCGAAGGCCATTGCGATAGCCCTGGCCAGCCGCCTGTTCGTGCTCGTAATAGTCTCGGCCAAGAGTGTCGCGAACTTCCGCCTCAAGACCTTCCTCGATGATCAGGCGGGTGGCCAGTCTCGATGATCCGCAACACCGGTTTCTTGGACCCGGTCGAGATCCTCCATGGTGACGGACGATGGCGGGCGCGCAGCCAGGGTGAGGTCTTCTTCCGTCACCGCGTCGATATCAAAGCCGTTGCCCTCAGCGTCCCGCGCCTGTTGTTCGATGGCGTCGACCACGTTCGCACGCTCTCGCGTGTTGCGCTCGCCGTCTGATCGACGATGCGGTCACGGAACGCTCTAGTAGGCTGCTGAAGAAGTCACCATCGACGGGCTTTGAGATGGGTTACGCCGCGCCGCCCAGAGGATTCGATGTCGACTTTGCCGTCATCGTTTGAACTCTGCAGAGCCTGAGCCGGCTCGACCAGGTCGAGATGGTCGGTGTCCGACAGATCCGCTTCGCCACTCGCGCGGCGGCTGTATCGGAGAGAGAGGCCATCGCAGGCGATGAGAGTGCTCACCAATCGATACGCTCAATGCCTTCGAACGTGATCTGACCGCCGGCATCGAAGGTGATCGTGCCGGCGGCGTCCTGGGTTAGTTGGAGGTAGTCGGCGCCGGCGCCGGACACCGTCGCGCCGCCGTCGAGGACGAGCGTCCAGCCATCCTGGGCGGCATTGCCAGCGAAGCCCGTGAGGTCGATCGTGTCGGTCCACCCTCCGGCGTCGCCGCCGTAGGCTACGTCGTTGCCCAGGTCGGCGCCGGTGATGAAGACGTCGGCGCCCTCGCCACCCCACATATCATCGTCTTTATCGCCACCGTCGAGGGTGTCGTCGCCGGCGCCGCCGATCAGGACATCCTTGCCATCGCCGCCAACGAGCTGGTCGTTGCCGGCGCCGCCGGTCAGCGTGTCATTGTCCTTGCCACCGCCGCTGTCAACGATCAGGTCGTTGCCGTCGCCGCCGTCCAGAATATCATCGCCCTTACCGCCATCCAGGGTGTCGTCGCCGGCGCCGCCGGTCAGCGTGTCATCGCCATCGCCGCCGACCAGGTTGTCGCCGCCGGTGCCACCATCCAGAATATCATCGCCCTTACCGCCATCCAGAGTGTCGTTGCCGGCGCCGCTGGTCAGCGTGTCCTTGCCCTTGCCAGCGCCGCCAACCAGCTGATCATCGCCGTCGCCGCCGTCCAGAGTATCATCGCCCTTACCGCCGTCCAGAGTGTCGTTGCCGGCGCCGCCGGTCAGCGTGTCCATGCCACCGCCGCCGGTCAGCTGATCGCTGCCCTCGCTGCCCTCAAGCCGGTCGTTGCCGTCGCTGCCTTGAAGGATGTCGGTGCCGTCGAGCGTGTCGGCGTCTGCGCGGCGGTCGTGCCGATCCTTGCCGCCGCGGTGCTTCGTTCTCTTGATACCGGCATCGGTGATGTTCTGCTCGCTGCTGGTCCCACCCAGTGCCACGTCGTTGCCGATGGCGGCTAATGTCGCGTCGTTGTCCGCATCGGCGCCAACGCTATGCTTGGCGACATCATCGGGCGTCTCCTCGCCAACGCCGCCCAGGAGCAGCGGGTCATTGTCGGCGACGAAGATCGCTTCGCCGCCGGCAGCGCCAAATATCACGTCGTTGGTGCCGCCGCCGCCGACGCGATCGTTGCTGTCGCCGCCGGCCAGTCGGGCGTCGCTGGCCTCAATGATCAGCCGGTCGCCGCCGACGCCACCAGGGAGCGAATTATTGCTCTCATCGCCGTTTCGACGAGCGATGCCGGCGCCGTCGGCTTCCAGTGTGCCAACCCAGGTATCGCCGCCAGGGGCGGCGCTCGCAGTGCCGGCACCGCCGTCGTTTCCAGTGGTGCCAACGAATTCCGCATTGCCGTCGGGAGTGCCGGCGCCGCCATCGTTGCCGGTCGTTCCGGCGGACGGCACAACGGTGCCTGGCGCATCGATGCCGGCGGCGCTGCCGGACGCCACGGTGCTGCCAGGCGCATCGCCGCCGCCGGTCGTGGTGCTGGCGGCGGGGCCGGCGGCCGCGACGCCCGCGGCGCTGCCGGATGCCACGGTGCTGACAGGCGCATCGCCGCCGCCGGTCGTGGTGGCGGTGTTGGCGGCGGGACCGGCGGCCGCGACACCTGCGGCGCTGCCGGATGCCGCGGTGCCAACAGGCGCATCGGCGCCGCCGGTCGTGGTGGCGGCGTTGGCGGCGGGACCGGCGGCCGCGACACTGCTCGGAGCACTGGTATCGGCGTTGCCGCCGCCCGTCGCGCCGGTGCTGCCGGACGCCACGGCGCTGGCAGGCGCGTCGGCGCCACTCGTGTTGGTGGCGGCTGGACCGGCGGCCGCGACACTGCTCGGAGCGCTGGTATCGGCGTTGCCGCCTTCCGTCGCGCCGGTGTTCGGCGCATCGCCGCCGCCGGTTGTGGTGTTGGCGGCGGGGCCGGCGGCCGCTACACCTGCGGCGCTGCCGGATGCCGCGGTGCCAACAGGCGCATCGGCGCCGCCGGTCGTGGTGTTGGCGGCGGGGCCGGCGGCCGCGGTGCTGCTTGGGGCGCTGGTATCGGC
Organism: Alphaproteobacteria bacterium; assembly: GCA_965261585.1. GTDB lineage: Bacteria > Pseudomonadota > Alphaproteobacteria > UBA6615 > UBA6615 > CBDHDN01. Next base: position 118,788 of record CBDHDN010000069.1, on the reverse strand, counting down.
GTTGCCGCCTTCCGTCGCGCCGGCGCTGCCGGATGCCACGGTGCTGGCAGGCGCATCGGCGCCGCCGGTCGTGGTCGTGGCGTTGGCGGCGGGACCGGCGGCCGCGGTGCTGCTTGGCCCCCCGGTCGGGTCGGCGGTACTGCCGGAGGCCGCGGCGCTACTCCGGCCGCCAGTGCCGGCATTGCCCGGGGCGCTGGACGCCACGTCGAGGCCTGGCGCGTCGCCGGCATGGCCCGGGGCGCTGGACGCCACGTCGAGGCCCGGCGCGTCGCCGTCATTGCCACGGGCGTTGGCCGCCACGTCAAGGCCCGGCGCGTCGCCGGCGTTGCCCGGGGCGCTGGACGCCACGTCGAGGCCCGGCGCGTCGCCGGCATGGCCCGGGGCGTTGGCGGCCACGTCGAGGCCCGGCGCGTCGCCGGCATTGCCTGGGGCGCTGGACGCCACGTCGAGGCCTGGCGCGTTGCCGGCCTTGCCGGGCGCGGCGGACGCCACGTCGTGGCCCGGCGCGTCGTCGGCTTTGCCCGGGGCGTTGGACGCCACGTCGAGGCCCGGCGCGTCGCCGGCTTTGCCGGGCGCGGCGGACGTCACGTCGTGGCCCGGCGCGTCGTCGGCTTTGCCCGGGGCGTTGGACGCCACGTCGTGGCCCGGCGCGTCGCCGGCTTTGCCCGGGGCGCTGGCCGCCACGTCGTGGCCCGGCGCATCACCGCCGGCCGACGGCATGTCCGAACCGCGCTGAACATCGAGCTCCACTTCCGACGTCGCGAGGGCGGCCGGATCCGCACCGAAATCGCTCGTTCGCTCCGACTCGGCGCTGGCGGTGTCATCCACGGGTGGGACCGCGACCCCGAACTGAAGGTCACCCTCGGTTTGCGTCACCGTCAACTTGGTCGTGCCTTGCGTCTCGCGGCCGAGGGCGTCGGTGGCCGTATACTGGATCACCACATCGGCGGCTTCCCCGGGCGGCAGCTGCTTGAAGTCCTCGCCTGGCTCGAAGACTAGGCTGTCTCCGTTGCTGCTGATCGCGCCGAGTCCATTTTCGATGAAGACACTGGTGAGTGTCACGCCGGCGTCGTCGGAAATTGGCCCAAGAACCACCGACTGCCCTTCGTCCGGCTGCTCAGTGCGTAAGATTTCGAGTTCAACAGGCGCGGTCAACGGACGTCCCGTACCACCGTCGGCGTCAGCCAGCGCCTCGGATGGGCCACCAGCAGGGTTCATGTTCTGCAGCGTTTTGTCGGGTTCGATTTCCTGGCGCGGTGCCGTGCCCAAGGAAGCCGCGTCACTCTCGCTAGGGCGCTCGATCTCCTGATCGGCGGCATCGATGATGAACGCGTCGGCGCTCCCGTTGTCGCCCGGGTGGCGTGGAGTGTCGGCCATACCTGGCAGCCCTATAAAGTTTGACGTTGTGTTGTTTTTTACTTGAGCTGCATTAGGGCCTGTTTACAATTAACGCAGCCAGATTATGGCAGCGCACAGACATAGCATGGACAGGAAAGAGGCTGAGGTTTTGTCGTAGCGGGTGGCGAGCCTTCGGAACTGCTTGATCTTGTTGATGAAGCATTCGACGAGGTGGCGTTCTTTGTAGAGGTGTTTGTCGTAGGGGATCGCCATCGACCGGGAGCGGTTGGACGGGATCACGGCGACCATGCCGTGCTCGGCGATGACGTCGCGGAACTCGTTGGAGTCATAGGCCTTGTCGGCGAGCAGGTAGGCGCCGGTCAGGCCCTCGACGAGCGCTCTTGCCTGGGTGCTGTCATGCACTTGGCCGGCGGTGAGAACGAAGCGCAGGGGATTGCCAAGCCCGTCCACGACGATATGGATTTTGCTGCTTAGCCCGCCGCGCGAGCGTCCGATGGCCTGATTTTGAGTCCCCCTTTTGCGCCGGCGGCGTGGTGATGCGCCCGCACGATGGTGGAGTCGATGATCAGGTATTCGAAATCCGGGTCGTCGGCCAGGGCCTTGAACACCTGCTTCCAGACCCCGTGCCGCGACCAGCGCCAGAAGCGGGTGTAGACGGTGTACCAGGGACCGAACGCATCGGGCAGATCGCGCCATGGCGAACCAGTGCGGGCCACCCAAAGCACGGCCTCGACAAACCGCCGGTTGTTGCGGCCGGTCACGCCGCGGTCCGTCGCCTTGCCAGGCACCAGATCCTTGATCCGATCCCACTGCGGGTCTGAAAGAATCGTGCGAACCAAGACTGCCTCCCCCCAAAAACAGTCTTGAATCACAACTCACTGGTTAAGGGGAATCCCCTAATTGTGTAGCGCACCCGGTTCCTTGGACACAAGTTTGTCTCACGCGGCGGGCCTGATTGAGATCGCGGCGTGCCACGCCTGACGAGCTTGAGCGGGGCTCAGGTAGCCGTTCTTTTCGACGATCCACTGGGCATTGTAGAGTTCGACGAAGTCGCGGACGGCGTCCCGCAGCTCCGCGATGTTGCGGTAGATGCGACCATGGATGATCTGTTCCTTCAGCGTGCGATTGAACCGCTCGGCGACGCCGTTGGTCTGGGGCTCGGCGACGAAGGCGTAGGACGGCTGGATGCCCCAGAACTTGATCTGGTTGGTGAAGTGGTCCGACAGATACTGGGAGCCGTGATCCATCCGCAAGGCCAGCCCCCGAGCCGCGCCGGCCGCGGTCGAGCCATACAGCCCGGCAAGCCCCATGGAGATCGGCTGCAGGGCGGCGAAGCGGTCGCCGCGCTCGACGGCGGTGAGGATCCAGCCCCAGCCGTCGTCCACCGTGAACACCCGAACGCCATCGGTGCCCCACATGAGGTTCGGGGCATGAGTGATGATCTCACCGTCATGGGGATTGCCGCCACGGCGGCGGCAGCGATGGGGCGAGAGCAGATTGTTCTCGCGCATCAGGCGGAGCACCCGCTTGCGGGCAACCCGGATGTCGCGACAGACCCGAAGCCGAGCCCAGACCTTGCGGTAGCCCTCGCCCTCCCAGGGCGATGCCTCCAGGTCGGCTTCGATCGCCACCAGCAGCGCCTGGTCCGAGATCGCGGGCTTCGGTCCCCGACGCTTTGCCGGCGGCTGCTCGGCGTGCTGGCCGGAGGTCATGGCGTAGAACGAGGAGCGGGCCATGCCCCAGGCGGCGCAGACCCGCCGCAGGCCGTAGGCCAGACCCGTGCCGGGCGAGGTGGCGGCACTCATCGCCACGACCTCCGCCGCCCCAAAGGGCCGAAGGTCTCCGTCTTGGCCTCCAGCAGTTCCACCTGCATGGTCAACTCTCCGATCCGCTTCATGGCGCTATCCAGTTCCGCCTGCACCGGATCGCCCTTGCGTTGCTTGAGCGAGGCGTCGATCCCGCCGATCGCTTTCTCACGCCACTGCTCGAGCCGGAAGATCTCTACGCCCAACTGGCGCGACAGAAGTTGCACCGGCTCGTCACGCAAAAGCCGCAGAACGACCTCACGCTTGCGCGCCACCGTCCATCGCTGGCCAAGTCCCAGCGGGCCTGCCGGCAAAGCCTGGCCTGGGGAAAACGTGGACGAGCCAAGCTCGCCCGCATTTACCACAGGCCCATCAACAGCAACTTTCTTCTCAAAATTATCGGTCATGTTCCGGTCCTCCTTGGACACTTCGATTAAGCCAATTCTGTGTCCAAGGAAATCGGGTCCGACTCACAACGACATGTGCAGAGCGAGGCCGATTCTTCGAACCAAGGGGTATTCACTTAGCGGAGAATATTGCCGCTTCGAGCCGCAGAAGCCAACCAAGTATGGCACTTGTGGAACGACGTGCAAAGTTGACCCCCGTTAGTGCGACATGCCTTGGCATAACTGACGCGGCCGCTTCCCCGTCAAAACCGGACAGCGGTACAGTCGGAAATGCCGGCCGAACTCGCCCCTTCACCGGCACCGTTTAATGCCCGAGACGACCGCTTTCTTGAGGCAAGCGAGAGGCCGCGGCGTAGGCCTCGAGCTGGCGGATGTAGGCGGCCTTGTCGTCGGCGGGCAGCCAGCTGCAGGCGAAGGCGTTGCGGGTGAGCTGCACGAGCTCGGCCGTGCTGAGGTCGGCGGCCTGTTGGGCCGCCAGCAGGTTTTCGTTCATGTAGCCCGGGAAGTAGGCGGGGTCGTCGGAGTTGACGGTCACGCACAGACCCTGATCCAGCATCGCCTTGACCTCGGCCGCCTTGAGGCTGCCGGCGACGTAGCTGTTGGAGATCGGGCACACGGTCAGGCCGAGGCCGCGGCGCTTGATCTCGGCGCACAGCGCAGCGTCCTCGAGCGCGTTGACGCCGTGGTCGATGCGGTCGACGCCGATGACGTCCAGGCACTGCCGGATGTGTTGCACCGAGTCCTGCTGGTCGACGTCGCAATGCATGGTCAGGCGGTAGCCCTCGGCGCGGGCGCGGGCGAAGACGTCGGTGAACTTGACGGGTGGGTTGTCGCGTTCGTCGGAGTCGAGCCCGACGCCGATGATCCAGTCGCGATGGCTGAGCGATTGTTCGAGTGTCGCAACCGCGGATGCGGCGGTCATGTCGCGCAGGAAGCACATGATCAGCCCACTCCTCAGGCCCAGCGTATCGGCCGCATCCTGCTGGGCGCGGCGGAGCCCGCCGATGACGGCGTCGAACGCGACACCGCGGGTCGTGTGGGCCTGGGGATCGAAGAACATTTCGGCATAGACGATGTTCTGGGCGTGCGCCTTCGCGAAATAGGCCGTGGCCAGGTCGTAGAAGTCCTGCTCGGCCCGCAGCACCGTCATGCCCTCGTAGTAGACGGCGAGGAAGGACGATAGATCGTCGAACGCATAGGCCGCGCGCATGGCCACGACCGAGTCATAGGGCAGTGCGATGCCGTTGCGCCGGGCCAGCGCGAACTTCAGCTCCGGCTCGAGCGTGCCCTCGAGGTGGACGTGCAGCTCGGCCTTCGGCAGGCCGGCGACAAAGCGGGACATGGCGGTCATGGACGGCCCCCCCCCCTCGTGGATGGACATCGAACGCCATAGTTTAGCGCCGCCGACGCGCCCATCGAAGGGCTTCGCCGTTTTTCGCCTTGACAAGCCCGGCTATAACATGTATATACACTTATTATGGAAACACGGGATCGAAATCAAGCGCCACCCAGCATCACCGACGTAACGGCGTGCACCTGCACGCGGCTGCGCATGGCCGCGCGGGCGGTGACCCAGACCTATGACGCGATGCTGCAGCCGTCGGGCCTGCGGGCGACGCAGTTCACGTTGCTGGCCGCACTGGCGACGATTGGCGACGCGCCGTTGACCCAATTGGCCGACCGGTTGGTCATGGATCGCACGACCCTGACCCGCAACCTGAAGCCGCTCGTCGGCGAGGGACTTGTCGCGGTCGCCGCCGACGCGGATCGGCGCATCCGGCGTGTCCATCTGACCAAGGCCGGCAGGCAGGCGTTCGAGACGGCGCTGCCGTTGTGGCAACGGGCGCAAGCCGGCCTGGTGGAACGGTTCGGCCAGACGCGCTGGGCGGGCTTGCTGGACGATCTCGACGCCGCCGTGGCCGCGGTTCAATAGGTCTTTGTATGGCTTATACGTGTATTTACACCTAAAGGAGAGCGAGAGATGACATCGAGACAGTCCCCCTGGACACCGGCCGCCAAGCGCACAGCGGCCGCACTGCTCATCGCCTGGGCCGGCATTGCTTATCTGACCGGCTTGACCGGTGTGGCGGCCGCACCCGCCGACGCTCTGTTTCGGCCGATCGGGCTGGCGGTGCTGATTCCGGTCGCGCTGTTCGCCATTGCCTATCGCGCGTTGCCACAGTTCCGCGGCTTTGTCCTGGCCCAGGACCTGAGAGGCCTGACGATGCTGCAGGCGTGGCGCGTCGTCGGCTTTTCGTTCCTGCTGCTCTATGCCGCCGACGCGTTGCCGGCCTCGTTCGCGTTCCCGGCCGGGGTCGGCGACGTGGCTATCGGCCTGACCGCGCCGTTCGTCGTCCTGCGCCTCGCCCACGACCCGGCTTTCGCGCGGAGCTGGCGCTTCGTGACGTTCCACGCGCTCGGCCTGTTCGACTTCGTCGTCGCCGTTGCCGCCGCGACCGTGACGTCGGGCGCCTTCCCGGCACTGGTGCCCGGGTTATTGACCAGCGGGGCGATGGAGGTGTGGCCGCTGAACCTGTTCCCGAGCCTGATCGTGCCGTTCTTCATCATCCTCCACCTGTCGGTGTTCCTGAAGGTGCGGGCGGTGAACAAGGCGACGCAGAGCGAGCCCATCGCGGCGGCGCAGGCGGCGTAGTTGCAATGGCGGGCGCTGCGACGCGTGGCGGCGCCCGCCACCCCGGACTTTGTCGCTCAGGCGAAGTCGGACGAGGGCTGGAAGCGGCGCACCGGGAAGCCGTTGCCGGTCGGTATTTTGGCGACGGGGTTGTGGCCGTGGCGGTCGATGCCACGGGCCATCATGACTTCGAAGGTCGGCCAGACGCGCAGGTCGCCCTGCACCTCGGTCGGGCAGAACCGCATCGTGATGGCGCAGCGCAGGCGGTCGGACCGGTTCGGCCCGGAGCCGTGCAGCAGGCCGTCGTCGTGCAGCGAGATCTCGCCCGCCTTGAGATCGAACGTGACGATGCTGTCGGGGTCGATCTGGCCGGCGTCGGCCTCCTGCTCGAGGACGTATTCGGGCCCGTCGACCGCATGGTGGCGCAGCACGCCGCCGCGGTGGCTGCCGCGCACGACCTGCATTGCCGCGTTTTCCTCGTCGGCGTCATAGACGGCGAGCCAGACGGTGATGGTCTTGCGCGGGCTGAGCGGCCAGTACTGGGCATCCTGGTGCCAGGGCACGACCGACCCGTCGCCGGGATATTTGACAAAGAACTGGCCGCCCCACTGAAAGAAGTCCCCGCCCAGCAGGTCCTCGACATAATCGAGGATCGCCGGCGTACGGCACAGATCGTGGTACCAGCGGTTGGCCTTGTGCCAGTTGTTCGTCTTGTTGATGTCGACGTCGGCGGGTTGCAGCGCCGCCAGCTCATGAAACTTGGCCTGCAGCACCGGCACCGCCCCGGCATCGAACACCGGCAGGTTCTTGACGTAGCCCGAGGCCTCGAACTGCGCCTGCTCGGCGACTGTCAGGCGCCGCGCCCGCGGATCGATCGGTAAATCCGCCGAAGCGGCGAGTGTTTCGCTGGCCACGCTCATCGCAGCGATCATAGCGCCCCGGCGAGGCGGTTGTGAACGCCCCATGCGTGACTTGGATTCCTCATTCGTGACCTGCTAGGGGACGGAAGGCGCAACTTGGGAGGCGAGATGACGATGGGTGGGGTTCTGCTGGTCAGCGGCGGCGCGCGGGGCATCGGTGCGGCGACCGCGCGGCTTGCCGCGGCCGCCGGTTTCGACGTCGCGGTCAACTATCGGGCAGACGCGGCGGCTGCCGAGAGCGTGGCCGCGGCGGTCAAGGCCGCCGGCCGACGCGCGGTCGCGGTTCGGGGCGATGTCGCCCGCGAGGACGACGTTGTCCGCCTGTTTGCCGAGACCGACGCCGCCCTCGGCCCGATCACGGCGCTCGTCAACAGCGCCGGGGTCAGCGGCGCGAAGGCGCGGGTCGACCAATTCACGGCGGACGACCTGAAACGGCTCATGGCCGTCAACGTCGTCGGCACGATGCTGTGCTGCCGCGAGGCGGTGCGGCGCATGTCGACGCGCCACGGCGGCGCCGGCGGCGCGATCGTCAACGTGTCGTCGATGGCAGGCACGATCGGCGGGCGGCCCGGGCGCAGCGCCTATGCCGCCTCGAAGGCGGCCGTCGACGCGTTCACGGTCGGTCTGGCCCGGGAAGTGGCGCGCGAGGGCATCCGCGCCAACGCGATCCGGCCCGGCATGACCCTGACGGACATGACCGGGGCGCTGCGCCAAGACCCGGCGCTCGCGGCCAGCGTTGCCGACACGATCGCCATGAACCGTGTCGCCGAGGCGGACGAGATCGCTCAGCCGATCCTGTGGCTGCTTTCCGAGCAGGCCTCGTTTATCTCCGGCGCCTGTATCGACGCCTCGGGCGGCGGCTTCATGCTTGGCGGCGCGCCATGAGCACGCTGCGCTGCCTCGTTTGCGCCATGCTGGTTGTAACCGGTGCCGGCGGGGCGGCGGCGCAACGCGCGCCCTCGCCCGCCGAGTCGAGCCGCTACGACGGACTGCACGCCGCCGCCGCGACGGGCGATGTCGCCGCCATCGCGGCGCTGATCGCCGCCAGCACCGACGTCGACGGCCGCGACGGGCACGGGCGGACACCACTGATGGTCGCCGCCCACCGTGGCGACGCAGCCGTGGCCCGCGCTCTTATCGCCGCCGGCGCCTACGTCAACGCGTTCGATCGCGACCGCTACGACGTGCTGACGATCGCCGCCGTGCGCGACGACGTCGCCATGGTGCGGCTTGCCATGACCGCCGGCGCCGACACGGCCCTGGTGACGAGTCCCTTCGAGGGCACGGCGCTGATCGCCGCCGCGCATCTGGGCCATGTCGAGGTGGTGCAGGCGCTGCTCGCCGGCGGCGCGCCCACCGACCATGTCAATAATCTGCGCTGGACGGCGCTCATCGAGGCCATCGTCCTGGGCGACGGCGGCCCGCGTCACGTAGCGACGGTGCGCGCGCTGGTCAACGCCGGCGCCGCCGTCGACTTGGCCGACGGGCCCGGCACGCGCCCCCTCACCCTGGCCCGCCAGCGTGGTTACGACGCGATTGTCGCGATCCTGGAGCAGGCCGGCGCGCGGCCGTAGCTGTTACCGATTGGGGCGCCGAGTGACCAGGGGGCCTCCTCATCCCGAGCTTGTCGAGGGACGAAGCGTGCCGTTCGCCTACTTCTCGGCCTCCTCGGGCCACTCGGCGTCGGCGCGGTAGTGGCCGGACAGAAAGAACGACCACACGGCATAGACCGTCGCGCCGATGGCGAGAATAATCCAGAAGTCGCCGCCGGACTGAAACATCTCGAACGCGACCCAGCCGGCGCAGAAGAACGTGACGATGACGCGCCGATAGAGCGGCCGGAACCAGATATGAGGCTTCATGGGCACGAGGCTAGCACGGCCGGTCCGCCTTGCAGTAGCCTGTAAAGGGCACCAATGGGCGGAGCGCGGAATGCGCCAGCATCATGACATCGGCGGCCTGCCGGCAGGCCCGATCGACCGGACCGAGTACGACTACGCGCACTGGGAGCGGCGGGTCGACGCGATGCTGCGGGTGCTCGGCCGGCACGGCGTGTTGACGGTCGACGAGTTGCGCCGCGGCATCGAGACCCTGGCGCCGGCGACCTATGACAGCAACGGCTACTATGCGCGCTGGATCCGGTCGGTGACGAAGATCCTGATCGAGCGTGGCGTGCTGACGCGCGACGAGGTCGACGCGCGGGTCGCTAAGCTGCGCGCGGTGGCCGAGGGATGACGGCGCGCTTCGCCGTCGGCGCACGGGTCCGCGTCCGCGAGTTGGACACACCCGGCCACGTGCGCACGCCCCACTACTGCCGCGCCAAGACCGGCGTCGTCGAACGCCTCTGCGGCGTCTTCGGCAATCTGGAAAGCCTGGCCTATGGCGGCGACGGCGCGCCGCTGCAGCCGCTCTACCGGGTTCGCTTCGCGCAACAGGTGCTGTGGCCGGACTATCGCGGGCCGGCACATGACACGGTCGATATCGAGCTCTACGAACACTGGCTGCAGCCGGCTTGAGGGATAGCCCATGCACGACGACGATCACGACCACGCGCCGATCGAGCATGACGACGGGCCGCCGGGCGAGCTGGAGATCCTGGCCGCCGCGGTGCACGACTTGCTCGTCGAGAAGGGTGTGTTCACGGCCGCCACCGTGCGCGAGATGATCGAGACCGTCGACGGGCGGACGCCGGCGCTCGGCGCCAAGCTGGTCGCCCGCGCCTGGACCGACCCGGCGTTCAAGGCGCGGCTGCTCGCCGACGGCAAGGCCGCGGCGGCGGAGTTCGACATCGACGTCGGCGTCGCCAACCTGGTTGTCGTCGAGAACACAGCGCGTGTGCACAACCTGATCGTCTGCACGCTGTGCTCGTGCTACCCGGTCATGGTGCTGGGCCGCTCGCCCGAGTGGTACAAGTCCAAGGCCTACCGCGCCCGCACCGTGCGCGAGCCGAGGGCCGTGCTCGCCGAGTTCGGCACCGCGGTCGCCGATGCCGTCGAGGTCCGCGTCCACGACAGCACCGCCGACATGCGCTACCTCGTGCTGCCGGAACGTCCCGCCGGCACCGAAGGCATGAGCGAGGAAGCCCTCGCCGCGCTGGTCACGCGGGACTCCATGATCGGCGTCGCCCGGGCGCGGGCGCCAGGGGGCGCATAGCGGCCGACGGTGCGGCGTGTCGCCCTCGCCCTTCGACAGGCTCAGGGTGAGGGCTCATCGCGGGATTGTGCCCTGTTCAAGCCATCGCTGCGGCCAAAATGGAACGCCTCACCCTGGGCTTGTCGAAGGGTGACGGTCGGTTGACCCACGAGGTCTAAACCATCGCGGCCTGGCGGTGGAGGATGTCGGCGAGCGCCGGGTAGGTGTCCTTGTAGGCCTGGTAGACCTCGGCGTAGCCGGCATGGACGCGGGCGTTGGGTTCGATGGTGCGGACGGTCTTGACCATGGCCTCGGCGGCGGTCGCCATGTCGTCGTAGAGGCCGGCGCCGATGGCGGCGAGCATGGCGCTGCCGAGCGCCGGCGCGTCGGCGACCGCGGTCTGGACCAGGGGGATGCCGGACACGTCGGCGTGGATCTGCAGCCACAAGTCCGAGCGCGTGGCGCCGCCGCAGATGACGACGTCGGACGGTTGGAAGCCGGCCCCGCGCATGGTCTCTAGGATCAGCTCGGTGCCGCAGGCGACGCCCTCGATGATGGCGCGGAAGATGTGCGCGGGCCCGTGCTTCAGGGTCAGGCCGGAGATGACGCCGCGCGAGTTCGGGTCGGTGTGGGGCGTGCGGTTGCCCTGGAAGTGGTCGAGCACGACGAGCCCCTCGGCACCCGGCGGCAGTTTCGCCGCCTCGGCATTCAGCCGCTCGTAGGACATGGCCGGGTCGAGCAGGCCCTTGAACCAGTTGACGACGGAGCCCGTGGAGGTCTGGCCGCCCTCGACGATGTGACGGCCGGGGATGACCGCGTCGGCATAGGTGCCCCAGATGCCGCGGCCGTCGAACGGCGCGGCGCTGACGCCGAGATGCAGGTGCGAGGAGCCGGTGACGAAGGCGAGCTGGCCGGGCCGCACGACGCCGAGGCCGATCATGCCGATGAACGCGTCCGAGCCGCTCTGGGCGACCGGCGTTCCGGCCTTGAGACCCCCAGGTGCTCCGCGGCGGCGGGCGTCAGGCCGTCGATGACGGCGCCCAGGGGCAAGACCTCACCCGGCCATTTGTCGTGCAGCGCGCCGATGCCCAGGCGATCGACCAACGAGGCGGCGTAGCCGGCACCGGCGCCGGCGGCGCCATAGTGCCAGCGCACCGAGGCGTTTGTGATGGAGGCGACCATGCGGCCGGTGAGGTGGTAGTTCAGGTAGTCCTGGAACTCGCAGATCGTCGCCGCGCCGGCGAACGTCGCAGGCTCGTTGTCGGCCAGCCACAGCGCCTTGGGGATCATCCATTCCGCCGACACGGGACCATGCCCGGCGCCGTTGACGCGCAGCGCCGCATCGCCCGAGGCGGCGACGCGGTCGGCTTGGCGGCCGGAGCGCACATCCATCCAGATCAGCGCCGGGCGCAACGGCTGGCCGGCGGCGTCGAGGGCGACGACGCTGCAGCACGTCGTGTCGAGGGCGAGCGCGGCAATGTCGGCGGCGGCGACGCCGGCCTCGGCGACGACGCCGCGCACGGCCTCACCGAGCGCGCGCCACCAGTCCGCGGGATCCTGCTCGGCCCAGCCGGGGTGAGGGAACGTCGTCTCGTAGGGACTGGCGGCGAAGGCCAGCGGCGTACCGGCCAGGTCGAACACGCCGGCGCGCAGGCTCTCCGTGCCGCCGTCAACGCCGATCACGTAGGGGCCGGGCATGGCTCGTCCTCGTTCTGGTGCGCCGGTGTTTGATCTCCCATCTCTGGCATCAGTCCGCCAGGCCGTCGAGCATGCGCTTGAAGGCGAGCATGCCGGGGTCGTCGAGGCCGACGCTTTTCTCGGCGAAGATGCGGGCGCGGCCGATTTGGCTCGGCTTGTCGCGGAACGCGTCGAGCGCCTGTTGGGCGGCCTCGGTGGCGGCGGCCAGGATCGCCTGTGGGTCGTCGAGACCGGCGGTCGCGGCGCGCGCGGCGTCGAGGGCGTCGAGCACGGTCTTGTTGCCGAGCGCAGCCTTGCCGCGGGCCTGCATGGCGGCCAGTGCCTGGGCCAGCAGGTCGGACGCCTCGCCCCATGGCACGTCCGTGCGGCCGCGGGTCGCCTTGGCGGCGCTCATCAGGCCGGTCGCCAGCAGCGTGCCGTAGCTGGAGCCCGAGACCTTCGTGAACGCCTGAGCGCACTGCATGAGCGCCATGCCGACGTCGTCGGGCAGGTCCGGCGCGGCCGCTATCACCTGGCGGCCGCCGCGCACCATGGTGATGCCGAGATCGCCGTCGCCGAGCTGGCCGTCGGCAGTGTTGAGCTCGTCGGCCGCCGCCTCCATCGCCGCGGCGATGCGCTCGAGGCCGTGGCGCAGGGCCGCGGTCGTCAGCGCCATCTAGCCGACCGTCCAGGTGGCGCAGGCCGCCGGCGCGCCCAGCAGCCGCTCGAGGTCGTCGTCGAGCTTGCAGAACGTGAGCGAGGCGCCGGTCATCTCCATCGAGGTGGCGTAGCGGCCGACCAGCGGCATGACGATTGTGGCGCCGGCGTCGTGCAGGCGCTGGGCGACGACGCGGTAGAGGATGTAGAGCTCCTCCGGCGGCGTCGCGCCGAGGCTGTTGACCAGCGGCGACACGCGGTCGCCGGGGCCCAGCGGCATGTCGGCCAACAGCAGATCGCACATCTCCGCCGCGATCTCGTCGGCGCGGCGCAGCTTGCCGCGCCAGACGCCGGGCTCGCCATGGATGCCCATGCCCATCTCCATCTCGTCCGCGGCGAGCTCGAACGTCGGCTTGCCGGCCTGGGGGACGATGCAGGGGGTGAGCGCGGCGCCGATGGAGCGGCAGCTGTCGGCGGCCTTCTGGGCGATGTTCGTGACCTCGTCCAGGTCGGCACCGGTGTCGGCCGCGGCGCCGGCGATCTTGAAGGCATAGACCATGCCGGCGACGCCGCGGCGCTTGTCGCGCTCCTCCGGCTTGGCGCTGGCGACGTCGTCGGCGAGCAGCACGGTCGTCGAGCGCAAATCCTCCATCTCCAGCATGTCGCCGGCCATGTCGAAATTCATGATGTCGCCGCCGTAGTTGCCGTAGAGGCGTAGCACGCCGGCGCCGCCATTGGCCGCCCGCATCGCCTCGGCCATCTGCTCGACCGACGGCGAAGCGAACACGTCGCCGATGGCGCAGGCATCCAACAGGCCCGGCCCGACATAGCCGGTGAAAATCGGCAGGTGGCCGGAGCCGCCGCCCGACACGATCGCGACCTTGCCCTCGATCGGCGCATCGGGCCGCCGGATCACCCGCGGGCTCGGCTGCGTGTAGAACTCCGGATGGGCGGCGCACAGGCCGGCCAGCATCTCGTCGACATAGTCATAGGGCTCGTTGAGGATCTTCTTCATGGGTCTCCCCCTTGGCGGCCGGCCGCGCGGAGTCCTAGTGTGGGCGCGGGAACCAAGCCAGGGAGGAACAGTATCGTTATGCCAACCGCAACACCAGATGCGCCGAGCGCGCGCGACGGCCACGGCATTCCGGCGGCGGCCTGGCGCCGCGCGTTCGACGCGGCCAGCGACCTCGGCCACCACGCGAAGCTGGCGATCCAGCATGATGGCGGCGCCCTGCAGGGCCTGCCGCTCGGCGGCTTCGGCACCGGCGGCATCGGCCGCGACTGGCGCGGCACGTTTCGGTGCTGGACCGTGAAGCCGGGTGCGCTCAAGCACTTCGTCGAGCCGGCCAACGGCTTCGCCGTGTTCCAGCAGGCCGCGGGCGGGCCGGCGCATGCCGAAGTGCTGCAGCCGCGCGAACCCGACGGCGACGTGCTGGGCGCCTGGACCTGGCCGACGGCGGCGCCGGCGGGTCACTACGCCGCGCTGTTCCCGAAGGCGTGGTTCACCTACCCGGCGACCGCGGCGCGGCCGGTGGAGATGGTGTGCGAGCAGTTCTCGCCCACCCTGCCCTACCGCTATGCCGAGGCGGCGCTGCCCGTCGGCGTCTTCCGCTGGCATTTGCGCAACACTGCCGACCGGCCGGTCAAGATCGGCCTGATGTTCGCGTTCACGAACCTCAATGGCTGGTTCGACGAGTTCGGCCGCGACAAGCCGTTCCGGCGCAACGCCGGCAACATCAACGCCGCCCTGGAGGTCGCGACCGCCGGCGGCACCGCCGGTGGCACCGCCGGTGCTGGCGCGGCGCGCGGCGTCATCTTCGACACGGCCCGCGTCGGCGATGCGCCGGACCAGAACCGCGGCCAGTGGGCGATCGCCGCGGCCGCGGACGAGCGCGTCGCCGTCGGCCGCACGGTGACGTTCGATGCCCTGGGCGACGGCGCCGCCATCTGGGACGCGTTCGCGGCGACCGGCGCGGTGCCGGAGGACGACACGGCGTGGCTCGGCGGCTTCGGCTTTACCGACACCCAGGAGCACACGCTGGGCGGTGCCGTCAGCGCCACCGTGACGCTGGCACCCGGCGAGGCCCTGGTCGTGCCGATGGCGCTGGTCTGGGATCTGCCGGTCGTGTAGTTCGGGCTCGGCAGGCGGCAGGCGGCGCTACACGCGTGAGATCGGCCGCGGCGGCGACAACGCGGGCGCCCTGGTCAAGCTGGCGCTCGACAACGCCGCCGCCTGGGCCGCCGCGATCGACGCCTGGCACGACGCACACGCGCGCACCCACGGCCTGGCGCCGTGGATCGACGGCATGATGTTCAACCAGCTCTATCACCTGGTCGACGGCTACACGGCCTGGACCGACGGGCCGGTTGCGGCCGGCGACCCGGCGCCGCCGTTCTTCGGCGTCATCGAATGCCCGGACTATCCGCTCTACGACACGTTCGATCTGTGGGTCTACGGCTCGTTCGCCTTCGTCGCCCACTGGCCCGATCTGGAACGCCAGGTCATCACGGCCTATGCCGAGCAGGTGGTGCGCGACGATGCGACCCGGCGGCGCTGCACGCGCACGGGCCATCTGTTTCCGACCGACGAGGTCGGCGCCGTGCCGCATGATTTGGGCGGCCCGGAAGAGGACCCTGGCGTGCTCGTCAACGCCTACACCTATCAGGACCCGATCCCGTGGAAGGACCTGCCGGCGATGTTCGTCTTGACCGTGGCGCGCGACGCGCAGGCGCTCGACGACCCGGACCTGGCGCGGACCTGCTTGCCGGCCGTCGTGGCGGCGATGACGCGGCTCGAGGCCTTCGACCGTGACGGCGACGGCCTGATCGAGAATGACGGCTTCCCCGACCAGACGATCGACAACATCCCGACGCGCGGGCCCAGCGCCTATTGCGGCGGGCTGTGGCTCGCCGCGCTGGCGGCGGCGGCGTGGCTGGCGGACAAGGTGGGCGAGGACGAGCACGCGGCGCGCTGGCGGGGATTGCTCAGCCGCGGAACGCGAGCGTTCGACGCGAAGCTGTGGTGCGGCACGCACTATCGCTGGGACACCGACAGCCCGTATGGCGAGGCGGTTTTCGTCGAGCAGCTGTTCGGGCCGTGGTATGCGCGCCGGCTCGGCCTCGGCGACGTCGTCCCACCGGCGCGCATGCGCCAGGCGCTGGCGACGATCTGCCGGGAGAACCTGGACGCGGTCGCGGGCGGCCGCATGGGCGCTGTCAATATCGCCGGCTTCACGCAAGCGATCCATGCCGACGCCGACGCCCACGGCTATGCCCGCCACCAGTCCGACGAGGTGCTGATCGGCCTGAACTGCTCGCTCGCCAATCAGCTCACCGCCGCCGGCATGACCGACGAGGCCGAGCGCGTGCTCGCCGCCATCCACCGCGCGGTCTATGAGGAGCGTGGCCTGTGGTTCCGCACGCCGGCCGCCTACGACCCCGAAGGGACGGCCTTCCGCGCCGTCATGAACATGCGCTCGCTGGTGATCTGGGCCCTGGTGGCGCCGCCAGCGGGGTAGGCGCGTCGCCCTCGCCCTTCGACAGGCTCAGGGTGAGGGCTTATCGGTGGATCGAACGGGGCCGCCACGATGGAGCAGAATCGAACACCTCACCCTGAGCTTGTCGAAGGGTGAGCCTGTCCAAGGGTGATGGTACAGGGCCGCAGCGGCCTTAGATCGCGCGGCCGGATGGGCGCGGAGGGGGGGCGCTGGTCGTCATCCAGGCGCCCTTGGTGGGGCCGTCGAGGACTCGGGCGACGACCCAGAGGTACTCCAGAACCGCCCCCTCAGGGGTCTCGATCGTGACCCTGAACGTCGCCTCGTCGCCGGTCGCGCCGAGGCGTTCGATCGTGTGGGCGGCGTGGCCGATGAGCGGGCGGTAGGCGGGGCCCTTGATCATCTGGCCGAAGCGCGCGAGCGGGCCGGTGAGGCGCTTGTTGTCGGGATGGGCGAAGGCGCATGTCTGACGGATGCCGGCGTCGGGGGTCGGCACGTCGTTGCGCTGCAGCGCCTCGAGCTGGATGCGGACGACGGCCGCGGGCGACAGCGCCGGATCGGGCGGCAGCGGCGCCTGGGCATGGGCCGACGCCGCAAGAACGAGAACGAGAAGCGCAACCGCCCGTCCCACAACGAGCCTCGCCCCATTGCCTGCCGCCGCACTCCCATGCGCGCCCATAGTCCAACGTAGCATGCCGGCGGCGGCGCTGACGACCCGTCGCCCGCGGGATCGCGCAAGACCGGGAACATCCGTCGGAGCGCCGATATCCAGGGTCGGGATGTCGGCGCGCCCGGAGTGTTTTGAAGCGCCGGCCGGAATAATATCGCCCCCTGCCGTGTCGTGCTTGTAGGGAGATGCGCAAACGCCGTCTTCCGATGACATGAAGCTTCTGGGAGGATCGAGCATGGTAAGGCTAACCAATATCGCCATCGGCGCCGTTCTGCTGACGGCCTTTGCCGGCGCGGCCGCCACCACGGCGGCGGCCGACGACAAGAAAGCATCCCACCTTCACATCGGCCACGTCCTCGACAGCTGGAAGGATACGCCCGACGAGCGCGGCCTGTTGCCGACCGCGATGGCCGAAGCGGAGATCGCCGTGGTCCACGCCGGACTGGCCCTCAAGCAGCCGGACAACCTCGATTGGCTGAAGCTGCATACGACCCACATCCTGCACGCCGTCGATACCGACGGGATGGCAAAGGGCCCCGGACTGGGCTACGGCTTGCGCCGCGCCGCCGACGGGGCCGCAACGCATGTCGGTTTCGCGGCCGGCAGCGATGACGCCAGTGACAACGTGAAGCTCCATGCCATGCACGTCGCAACCAGCACCGGCAATGTGAGCCCGTGGATCGACCAGATCGTCGACCTCGGCGGCCAAGTCGAGGGCGCCACGTCCGCGACCCAAGCGGCGGCGCTGTTGCGACAGATCGAGGTGCTGGCCCAACAGCTGCTCGATGGCGTCGACGCCAACGGCGACGGCAAGGTCACATGGGTCGAGGGCGAAGGCGGGCTCAAGGAAGCGAACAAGCATATGGGCTTCATGACCAAGGGCGAGGGCCTGTCCTAGGCCGCAGCCTTTTCGGGTCGTGGCACGTTCCTGAGTACGGCCCTTGCCCTTCCTCGGGCCTGAACCGCGGACCAAGCTCACCCTTCGACAAGCTCAGGGTGAGGGCTCATTGGTTGATCGCGTCTGGCGGCCCAAGCGTCCGCGCCGGGGCTGGAGCGCTTCGTCGCGGGCCTGTTTGAAGGGTCATGGTTCGGAACCAGCGGCCCTCGTCGAGCGCATATGCGCCGCGTCGGGGCTCAGATGAAAACGGGGCCGCCAAAAGCGGCCCCGTTCGCGGGTCGTCAGTTTGACAGCTTTGCTCGCTTGTCCTACTCTGAGATCAGCGCCGATTTGAGCGACAGCTTGCGAAAAATGAGCGACAATCTGCGCGAGCTTATCGCCGAAACCCAGCAGTCCTTTCGCGAACAGCCCGAGACGGCGCTGGCAACCTTCGAATCCGTCTCGTTGCTGACGGACGGTCTGCGCTCCGACGTAAAGTTGCGGGACCATCGCCTGACCGTCGATGAGCCGGAGAGCTTGGGCGGCACCGATGCCGGCCCCAACCCGGTCGAGCTGATCCTGGCCTCGCTCGGCTCCTGCCAGGAGATCACCTACAAGGCGTTTGCCGCAACCCTCGGCATCCCCATCGAGTCCGTGTCCGTCAAGCTCGAGGGCGATATCGACCTGCGCGGTTTCTTTGCCGTGGACGAGGGCGTCCGACCCGGATACCAGAGCATCAAGGGCACCGTGCGGATCGTGTCCAGCGCTAGCCCCGAGGCGCTCGAGCAATTGCGTGGGATCGTCAACACGCATTGCCCGGTGCTCGACATCATCAAGGAGCCCGTCCCGGTCGAGCTCGACCTGGAAGTGACGAGCCAGGCGGCGGCCGCGGCGGAGTAAACAGCCGAGGCGGCGGGGCGTCCCACCTCCCCGCCGACCGGCCACCTGCGGATCGCCACCCTGTCCGCCAAGCTGAACAGCGATCCCGCAATGGTATCGGGCGCGCCCGTGGCGGCCGCACCGAGTTCCCGCTGGTCGACCTGATGGCCGAGTCCGCGACGCTGTGGCGCGAGGTCGCCCGCGGCCTGGCGCGCCGGTGTCGATGGCGGCAGCCTGGGTGCCCGTATGTCATGAGCATGGTCGGACGGGCCACTCGGCATCGCCGCTTGCGTCGGGCCCAGTAACGACCGCACGTCAGGGCGGCGTCATGGCGATGCGGCCGTCGTCGCCGATCGTCCAGAACGGGTTGTAGGCGACCTCCCAGTTGTGGCCGTCGAGGTCGGCGAAATAGCCGGAATAGCCGCCCCAAAAAACGCGCTCCGGCGGCTTGAGGATCGTCGCGCCGCGCTCCTGCAGCCGGGCGAAGATGGCGTCGACCTCGGCCTCGCTGCGGGCGTTGTGGGCGAGGGCGAAGCCCTCGTAGGCACCGTCGCGGACCGGCGCTGCGTTGGCGGTGTCGACGGCGGCGGGATCGGTCGTCATCTCCTTCGCGAACGCGCCGTGGGGATAGAGCGAGAGGATGACGCCGCCGAGGTCGAAGAAGACGATCTCGGGCGGGCCTTCGGCGGCGCGCCAGCCGACGACGCCCTCGTAGAACGCCTTCGCGCGCGCCAAGTCGGCGACGCCGAGCGCGATCATGCTGACGCGTTGTTCCATAGCGGTTCCTGCATTCGTGGTTGGCCCATGGCGCCGAAACTAGCGTCCCCACGATCGCCCGTACTGAAAAATCCGACATCGCCAGGGTGCCGGCGCTCGCGGCGGGGCAGATAGCGGGTTTTCCCGCCGCCATCCCGCACCAACAATCCGTCATCCTCGGCTCGTTGGCTGCTCGTTGGCCGAGGATGACGGCTTTGGGATGGCCGATTTACGCCTCCTCATGCCCCCCCCCCTCACCCATCGCTTCGTCACGGGCGCGTCCCGCTCCGGCAGGGAGGAGGGGAAGACGGCCTACTCACGGGTGAAAGGGGCCGGGTCGAGGAAGCGGCGGAGCACGTTTTCGGTGATGCGGGAGACGTTGTTGGCGTAGCCGTCGTGGCTGAGGCTGCCGCACCAGGCGATCGAACTGATCGAGAACACGGCGCCGCCCTCAGGCCCCTCGAAGAACGCCATGTCGGCACGCACGTTTTCTTTCTGGGTGCCGGACAGGTTCGGCGTCGTCACCAGGATCTCCTCGGCCACCAACAGGTAGAGGTCGGTGTGGCCGACCGACGAGGCGAGCTTCAGCGTGTGGGGCGGCGTGCCGAGCAGGGGGTCGACGCGGTCGAGCTCGAGCCCCGCGGCGCCGCCGCCGACGAGGCCGAAGTCGCCGATCTTCTCGTCCGCGCCGATGCCCTCGAAGATGAACGCGGCGCGCGCATCGAAGCTGTCGGGCTGGCGTTCGTACCAGCCGGAGACATCGAAGCCCTGGGCCGTGAAGCCGGTGCCGAGCAGCACGTTGGGCGGCCGGCCCTGGCGCCGCCACAGGCCGCCATATTCGCCGGTGAAGCTGTGATAGTACTCGCCGGGCTCGGCCGCCCAGGTGCGGATGCCGTCCTCGGCCCGGCGCACCTCGATGACGCCGGGCAGCTGGCCGTGCCAGGCGATGCGCCAGTACCAGCCGTTGGCGCCGAGATACATCAGCCGCCCGCCGCCGCCGAGGTAGGCGCGCGTGGCGTCCCACATCGCCGTCGAATGGTATTCCGGGTGGGTGCCGGTGAGGACCGTGCGATAGGGCGCGAGCAGGCTCGCCCCCTCGGCATGCAGGTCCTCGTCGGTGACGACGTCGTAGGTGATGTCCTTGGCCTCGAGCCAGTCGATCAGGTGGGTGTCGGCGTTGAACTGCCACAGGCCGGAGCCGGCGCCGCCGACCCAGGCGGCGTGTTTCGGCCGCATGTTGAGGATCGGGCGCAGCCGCGACGAGTAGCAGACGCCGCTGCCGTCGGAATGGGTGTCGTAGAGCGCCAGGCCGTATTCGCGGTGTTCGTCGAAATAGAGGTCGGCAGGCTGCAGCACGATCAGCCGGCCCATCATCATCTCGGCCGCGGCAACGTCGACGGAGTTGTGGTCGTTGGCGTAGGCCATGTAGCTCGCCGTCGGCAGCAGGACCGCGACGTCGGCGGTCGCCCGGCCGCGCGGCGGCCGCACACAGAACGGCACCAGGTCCTCGCGCGCCCCGTCGGGCGACGCGAGGCGGGCGCAGTAGACGCCGCTGGGCGTATCCGCCGGCACCGTCCAGGCGAAGTCGGCCTGCCAGCCGGCGTCGTAGAGGTCATCGTCGTGGAAGTGGATGGCGGCATAGTGCTCGGGCCGGCGCGCCCAGTTCATCTCCTCGCCGGTCCAGCGTGCGCCCTTCATGGCGCGGGCCGGCAGGTTGACGCAGGTGCCGTGCAGGCCGTGCGGGCCCTCGTCGACGATCGTGACGGACGACATCTCGCGGGCGAAGTTCCACGCGGCGACCAGGTCGGCCGGGGCCGCGCGCTCACCGCCGCCGCAATAGTAGGCCATGAGCTCGTCCACCGGCACGGCGCGGGCGAAAAGCGCCGGCGCCTCGATCTTGCCGTTGAAGTGCAGCGCTGTGCGCAGCCGCTCGCCCGCCTCCTCGACGAGTGTGGCGGCGATGGTCAGCGGCGCCGCCAGCGGCGGCGGCTGGGCGGCGCGCGCGCCGACGGTGGCCGCGTCGTCGATACCGGGGTAGCGCGTGAGCGGGTGCTGTAGGAGCTGCGCCGTAGCGGTCGTCGCGTCGTAGCTGGCGGCGACGAGGTACCAGTGGCGCGCCAGCAGCGGCTTGCCGCGGACGACGTCGACCGCCTCGCCGCCGTTGACAAAGCGCAGCACGGCGCGGCCGTCGTCGTCGAGCGCCAGCATGACGGCCGCGCCGGCGCCGAGCCAAGCGCGCGTCGCGATCGCCTGGGGTCCCCGTGCCAGCCCCGCCTTCACCGGCGTCGTCGGCCAGACCAGGGCCGCGAACGTGAAACTCGTGGCGCCGCTCATCGCCTGATGCTCGGGTACCACGACGTAGGAGCCGGCGAACGTCTCCTGCTTGCGGCCGGGGAATTCGCCGACGGGCATGGCCGGCCCGGTCTTGAAGCCGGGGCCGGCCGGGTTCGCGTCGCCGTGGATCAGGCGGACGATGTCGGCCCGGTAGGTCGCGACGCCGTCGGCCGAGACCATGAACGTGATGGTCTCGCCCGGCGCGACGCTGATCTCGTCGCTATAGCCGACGAGGCGCAGGGCCGGTTCGGTCATCGGGCGCTACCGCTTCCTTGAACCACAGAGGCACAGAGACACAGGGAGACCGTGGGAAAACGAAACCCCGGACCCGATCCTACGGCATTCACACATCTCTGCAGATCGGATCGTGAAGTTTCGATGAGGCGGGCCCTTACGTAATCCGTTGGCCGCGCTACGCGCCGCGGGACAAGTGAATCTGGCTGGCTCGAGACGGGTGTGGTTCTCACGAACCTCCCCCCATCCGTCGTTCTTGGGCTTGTCCCAAGGACCCATGCTTGCGCCCGCACAGTGGTGTGAGCCTGTGCGATGGGCCCTCGTGTCAAGCACGAGGGTGACGGCATAGTTCCCTTCCTGCATCCGAACGGTAGCCCACTCACGATGTGTGAAGCTCGTAGGCTCAAGGCTGGGGTTTCATACGTTTTTGTTCTCTGTGTCTCTGTGCCTCTGTGGTTCATCGCTCTTGCCGCCTCAGTTGATGTCTTCGCCGGTGTGCTCGCGCCAGCGGCGGCGGAAGACGGCCCATTCGGCGCTGGCGAGGTCGTGGAAGAGCTCGCCGGCGATCGGTTCGGCCGGGCGGCCACGCTCGCCGGTCATGCGGGCGAGCTGCCATTCGGCGAACGGCTGCGTGCAGATCAGGCAGTACTTGCCGGCCGTGGGTCCCCCGCGCAGGGCGTTGAGCACGCGCAGCAGCTGGGGGCTGTGCGGGCCGATCGGGCGCTGGCGGAACTCATCGATCCACTGCCGGTCGGCGGCCGTGATCGTGTAGGTCGTCACGACGCGGCGGCCTTGGCATGCTCGGGGAACAGCCGCGCCAGGCCGTCGCGCGAGGCCGCGGCGATGCCGCGCTCGGTAATCAGGCCGGTGACGAGGCGGGCCGGCGTCACGTCGAACGCGTAGTTCGCGATCGGGCTGTCGGCCGGCGTGATCGCGACGGTGACGATGTCGCCGGCGTCGGTGCGGCCGGTCATGCGCGACAGCTCCGCCCCATCGCGCTGCTCGATCGGGATCTCGGCGACGCCGTCGCCGACGGTCCAGTCGATCGTCGTCGACGGCAGGGCGACATAGAACGGCACGCCGTTGTCGTGGGCGGCGAGCGCCTTCAGATAGGTGCCGATCTTGTTGGCGACGTCGCCGTTGGCGGCCGTGCGGTCGGTGCCGACGATGCACAGATCGACCATGCCGTGCTGCATCAGATGGCCGCCGACATTGTCGGCGACGATGGCGTGGGGCACGCCGTGATTGACCAGCTCCCACGCCGTCAGCGCGGCGCCCTGGTTGCGCGGCCGCGTCTCGTCGACCCAGACATGCACCGGGATGCCCGCGTCGTGGGCCATGTAGAGCGGCGCCGTCGCCGTGCCCCAGTCGACCGTGGCGAGCCAGCCGGCGTTGCAGTGGGT
The DNA here is from genome assembly GCA_965261585.1 of Alphaproteobacteria bacterium. Lineage (GTDB taxonomy): Bacteria > Pseudomonadota > Alphaproteobacteria > UBA6615 > UBA6615 > CBDHDN01. Next base: position 95,552 of record CBDHDN010000069.1, on the reverse strand, counting down.
CAGCACATTGACGGGCGCACCCGGCGGCTTGGCCGCGGCGATGTCGCGGATCAGCGGCAGGCCGTGGCGGCCGATGGCGGCGCAGATCGCGACGTCGTCGTCGCAGATCTCGGCAGCACGGGCGTAGGCGGCGGTGAGGCGTTCCTCGCGCGCCAGGTTGCGCAGGACGGCACGCATCTCGTCGAGCGCCCAGCGCAGATTGACGGCCGTCGGCCGGGTCGCGATCAGCGTGTCGTAGGCGCGGCCGATGGCCTCGTCGGAGGCGTCGTCGCGCAGCGCGCCAGGCAGACGCCGTAGGCCGCCGTCGCACCGATCAGCGGCGCGCCGCGCACACGCATCGTCCTGATGGCGTGGGCCGCGTCGTCGAGGCCGCGCAGGGCCACGGTCTCGAAGGCATGGGGCAGCTTCGTCTGGTCGATGATCGCGACCGACCAGCCGTCGTCGTTGATCCAGATCGTGCGCTGCGGTTTGCCGCCGACGATCATCGGATGTGCATGGCGCCAAGCCCCCTCGCCAGTGTCGCGCGCGCATTGTGGGGCAGGCTTGCGATCCTGCCAACCACCCGAGCGGGCGACGGCCGGGCGTGCGTCCGTGTGGTAGACTGGGCCGAGGCCCGCGCGACGGATATCGCCCGCCGGCCGCGTGCATGGGGTAGCGGCCGCTGCGCGACCGAAGCGGGCGGTCGCCCGGCCCCCGTGCTGACGAGGAGGACCGCCGCCGCCATGCGCCTGTTGCGTATCACCGCCGTCGCCGCCGCGGTCGTCGCCCTGGGCGTCGCGTCGACGTTCGTGCTGCCGGACCGGGCGGCGCAGACGCCGGTGTTTCGGCTGGCCACGGTGGAGCAGGGCCCGATCGTCAGCACGGTGTCGTCGACGGGCCGGCTGGAGCCCGTGGTGACGGTGCTCGTCGGTTCGCAAATATCCGGACAAATCAAAGAGATTTTCGTCGATTTTAACACGGAAGTCGAAGCGAACGAGGTGATCGCGCGGATCGACCCAGCGGTGTTCGAGGCGCGCGTCCGCCAGGCCGCGGCCGGGCTGGCGGTGGCCCGCGCCGAGCTGGCCATCAACACGGCGTCGGTCGACCGCGCCGGCGCCGACGTCGACAACGCGATCGCGTCGATCGAGGTCGCCGAGGCCGAGATCCAGAACGAGGACGCGGCCGTCGAGGAGGCGGCGAAGGACCTGGCCCGCAAGGCGGAGCTGCGCGACAACCGCGTCGTCGCCCAGGCCCAGGTCGACACGGCCCAGGCGACCCATGACCGCGCCGTGGCGCAGCGGGCGGCGGCGCGTGGGCGCGTGCGGGCCGCGCGCTCCACGCTGGCGGCGCGCCAGGCCGAGCAGGAGATCGCGACGGCGCGCCTGTTGACCGCCGATGCCGAGATCCAGCGCCGCGAGGCCGCCCTCAACATCGCCCGCATCGACCTGGAGCACACGGTCATCCGCTCGCCCATCGACGGCGTCGTCGTGCAGCGCCAGGTCGACATCGGCCAGACCGTGGCCGCCAGCCTGCAGGCGCCGGAGCTGTTCTCGATCGCCCAGGACTTGAGCAAGATGCAGGTCGAGGTCAGCGTCGACGAGGCCGACATCGGCCGCATCGAGGCCGGCCAGCAGCCGCTGTTCACGGTCGACTCCTATCCGCAGCGCGAGTTCGCCGGCCGCATCCAGGCCGTGCGCCTGTCGCCCGAGGAGGTCGACAACGTCGTCACCTACGGGGTGATCGCGTCGGTCGACAATGGCGACCGACGCCTGCTGCCGGGCATGACGGCGAACGTGCGCATCGTCGTCGCCGACGAGCCCGCGGCGATCAAGATCCCCAACGCCGCGCTGCGCTATCGCCCCGAGGGCTTCGCCAATACGCAGCGGAACCGGGGCGCCGGGCCGGCCGGCAGAGGCCGCGGCAACGGCGGACGCGGGGCCCGTGTCTTCGTCGTCGGCGCCGACGGCGAGCCGGCGGCCGTGCCGGTGACCGTCGGCATCTCCGACGGCGGCTTCACGGCCCTGGTCGACGGCGACCTGACGCCGGGCCAGCAGGTGATCGTCGGCGCCAACTCGGCCGCCGACGAGGCGCAACGTAGACCGCCTCGGTTCGGCTTCTGAGATGGCGGCTGACGCGAACGCCACGCCGCCGGTCGTCGCCACCCGGGCACTGGCCAAGGACTACACCGTCGGCCCGGAGACCGTGCACGCCCTGGCCGGCATCGACGTCACGATCGGCGTCGGCGAGTTCGTCGCCGTCATGGGGCCGTCGGGCTCGGGCAAGTCGACGTTCATGCATCTGCTGGGCTGCCTCGATGTGCCGAGCGCCGGGCAGTATCTGCTGGACGGGGTCGAGGTATCGGCGCTGAGCGGCGACGCCCTGGCCGCGATCCGCAACGCGCGGATCGGCTTCGTGTTCCAAACGTTCAACCTGCTGGCGCGGACGACGGCGCTGCAGAACGTCGAGCTGCCGCTCGCCTATGGCCGGGTGCCGCGGGCCGAGCGGCCGGCGCTGGCCGCGGCGGCGCTCGAGGCGGTCGGCCTGGCCGACCAGATGCACCGGCAACCGACCCAGCTGTCGGGCGGCCAGCAGCAGCGCGTCGCGATCGCCCGGGCGATCGTGCGGACGCCACGCCTGGTGCTGGCCGACGAGCCGACGGGGGCGCTCGACACCCAGACGGGCATCGAGATCATGACGCTGCTGCAGCGGCTGAACGACGCCGGCACGACGATCGTCATCGTCACCCATGAGGCCGAGGTCGCACGCTTTGCGCAGCCCGTGCTGCACTTTCGCGACGGCCGGCTGGAGCGCGACAGCGGTGCCCGGGCGGCACCCGTCGCCCCGCTGACGAGTGCCGACCATCGTAGGAGCGTGCGACAAGCCGCCCTTCGACAGGCTCAGGGTGAGGCCCTCATCCCCGGATTTAGTCCGGGGCTGGTCGAAGGGATGAGGGCCGCGCGCCACGCGACTCAGTCTCTTGAGAAAGCGGGCACCGGTGCCCGCGAGGAGGCGATCGGTGACGTTTCTTGACGGGCTGCTGGCGGCGTTCCGGGCGCTGCGGGTCAACATCCTGCGCAGCGTGCTGACGACGCTGGGCATCATCATCGGCGTCGGCGCGGTGATCACGATGGTCTCTGTCGGCTCCGGCGCGCAGGAGCGGGTCGACCGGCTGATCGAATCGATCGGCTCCAACCTGCTGATCGTCGTGCCGGGTAGCCGCACGTCAGGCGGGGTACACCTGGGCGCCGGCTCGAACCCGACCCTGACGATCGACGACGCCGATGCGATCCGCGACGAGATCCCGGCGGTGATCGCGGCGGCGCCCTCGGTCTCCGGCTCGGCCCAAATCGTGTTCGGCAACCGCAACTGGCTGACCCAGGTCCGCGGCATCCGCACGGACTACATGGTGGCGCGGGAATGGGCCGTGAGCGACGGGCGGACGCTGCAGCCGGACGAGGTCGCCGGCGGCGCCAAGGTGGCGCTCGTCGGCACCAGCGTCGCCGCGGAGCTGTTCGGCGGCGGCGACCCGGTCGGCCAGACCATCCGCATCAAGCGCATCCCGTTCGAGGTCGTCGGCGTGCTCGGCGCCAAGGGGCAGACGACGTTCGGCCGCGACCTCGACGACGTCGTCTTCATCCCGTTGACGACGGCGAAGCGGCGCGTGCTGGGCGGCCGCAACCTGGGCGGCCGCACGGTCGCCAACATCGCCATCAAGACGGCGACGGCGGAGGCGGTCGGCCCGGTCGAGGACCGGGTGGCGGAGCTGATGCGCGTGCGCCACGACATCCGGCCCGGCGCGCTGGACGACTTCCGCATCCGCAACATCGCCGAAATCCTGTCGGCGCGGGCGGAATCGTCGCGGGTGATGACGCTGTTGCTGGCCGCCGTGGCATCGGTGTCGCTGCTGGTCGGCGGCATCGGCATCATGAACATCATGCTCGTCTCGGTGACCGAGCGGACGCGCGAGATCGGCATCCGCATGGCCCTGGGCGCGCGCGGCCGCGACATATTGAGCCAGTTCCTGGTCGAGGCGCTGACGCTGTCGCTGATCGGCGGGCTGATCGGCACGGTGGCCGGCATCGCCGCCTCCCAGGCGATCGCCAACCTGGCCGAATGGCCGCTCCGGCTCGAGCCCGGCGCCGTCGTCCTCGCGATCGCCTTCTCGGCCGCGGTCGGCGTTTTCTTCGGCTACTACCCGGCCCGCAAGGCCGCCCGCCTCAACCCGATCGAGGCGCTGCGGTACGAGTAGGGCTGGGGCCTGCCTGGAGAACCGACCACCAATTTCAGCAAGCGGCGGACCACCGGCATCGCCTTCGCCGAAGCCAATGGCGGCCTGTGACTGGACGTGACGCCGGGCACGGACTTGCTGGTCGTCAACGCGATCGCCCGCGTCAGGCGCGCCGCGGGCTGTCGAGAACATTCTGAGTTGACCGGTTTATGTACCATATGAGTTGACCGCTTCTGTTGCGGTTTCTGGCCCTGTGGGGAAGTGGTCGGTCGCGGAACGGCTGTCCACTTGTCCACAGGGCGCCGGTCGGTCGCGTCGAAGCGGGTCACGCGGCCTCGCGGGTTTGGCTGTCGATCGGTTGGCCATCGGCGTGGTATCGCGCCAGACATCGCGGTCCATGGAAGACGGCCATTGTGCCGTCGGGGTATTCGTGGACGCGGACCCTGGCCTTGACGTAATGGCGGCGGTGGCGGCCGGCGGGGATCTGAAGTGCCAGGCGCTTGTAGCGCACCGTGTTGTCGTTTGAGACGGTGCGTTCCTCGTGGATGCACAGGATGTCGTCGAGCGCGCCGGTGAAGGGGACGAAGGCGGTGCCCTGGTCCTCGGCCGGGGTCGCGAAGCGGGCGTTGTGTTGTGGCAGGAAGACCTCCTTGAGGAAGCGGTTGGCCTCGACCATGTCGGTGATGCCGGCGAGCCTGAGTTCCTGGGGCAGGCGCTTCTGCAAGGTGCCGAACATGCGCTCCGAGCGCCCCCTTGCCTCGGGCGAGTAGGCCGGGATCAACTCGATGCCGAGCTGCGCCAGGGCGCGGCCGACCTGGGTCGGGGTGTCCTTGTCCACCTTGCCGCCGGCCTCGGGCGTGTTCCAGTAGTGGCTGGCGCGGTCGGCGTAGAGCGAGCAGAACAGGCCCTTGGCCCGGATCGCCTCGGACACCCCCTGGAAGCTCGACATGGTGCCCTCTTCGGCGACGAAGAAGGCCGAGTAGATATCGCTGGTCGCATCGTCCATGGTGACGATCAGGTCCCACCATCGACCGGGGACCCACTCGTGGCTCGAGCCGTCCTGGTGCAACATCATGCCGGGCAGGGCACGGCGCGGCCGCTTGCGCCGGTGCGCCCCACGCCTGGGCGCCGCGCGCCTGCGCCCATGGGCTTGCAAGCTCAGCCGCAGCCAGTTGTAGCTGCGCTTGAAGCCGTGATCGGCCACCAGCTTCTCGTGGAAGTGCTTGGCCGTGAAGTCCCAGTAGCGGGTGTCGAACAACTCCAGCACCCGCGCCACCTCGTCCACCGGCGCGCGCCGCGCCGAGAGGCGGCCCAGGCGGCGGTCGTAGAGACCGTCGGCTCCCTCCGCCTCGTAGCGGTCGCGCCAGCGCCGGAAGGTGCGCTCCGAGACACCCAGAACCTCCGCCGCCTCCGCCTGGCTCAGTAGAGTCGGGGGCTGGCGCGCCAGCTTTAAGGGTCCGGTGGCGGTTCCGTCGCTTTCGCTCCGGGCCTCAGTCCGGCTCCCGTGGCCACGTTTCCAGTCCCCCGCTCATCAAACCGGACGTGCGGATCTCTCGCATCCGGCTTTCGGACGAGATCATACCTTCGCACTCGGAAGGCCTATCGTCTGCCGCGTGAGACGCGTGAGGCCATATTCATCGTATAGCCGGGCGTCCGGGAAATGCACGAATTTCCCGAACCGCGTCTTGTGCTTTCGACAGAGCCACTGACGGAGCCGCCTGACCGCGTGTTGGTTGACCGCGCTATAAGCTGGGCTGACCTGACCAAGACAGAAGTAGTTCGCCCACCCGACGATGGTCCGGTTCAGGCGTTCCACCACCATTTCCGACGGCAGCAGCTGGTAGCGTGGCGTGGTGATATCGCTGATCGTGCGGCAAATGCTCTGGACGCTCGCTTTGCTGGGTCGGGTTCCAGTGTAGGTCCCCTCCCCGGTCGGGCGGTAGTTGCGTCCGATGCGGTAGCCCAGAAACTCCAATGGCCCCTCCGGGCACCGCAAGCATCGGGTCTTCCGTTCGTTGACCGGCAGCTTCAGACCCTCCATGAGCCGCTCGACCGCCGTCAGCATTTCCGCCGCCGGGGCCTTGCCGAGCACGCAAAGGTCGTCCGCGTAGTTCACGATTTCCGAACGGAAGCGCCGGGCATAGCCCAGCACCTTCCAACCCAGTATGAAGCGCCGCATATAGAGGTTGCTGAGCAGCGGCGAGATCGGCGCCCCTTGCGGGGTTCCTTTCCGCTCCCTGCGCGCCCGGTTCGTGCGGCTGGTGCCGCCCTTGCCGTCGTCCTCCTCCACCGGCATCTCCAGCCACGCCTTGATGAGTCCGAGCATCCGCCCGTCGCTGATGCGCCGGGCGAGGCTTTTCATCAATTCGGCGTGCGGAATTTCGCCGAAGTAGTTGGACAAATCGCAATCAACCACCTCGTTGTGCCCCCTGTACAGGAGACGATGAACGCGTTGTACCGCGCCGAGGGCGCTCCGCTCCGGCCTGTAGGCGTACTGCTCCGGTTGCAAGTCGGCTTCGAACATCGGTGTCAGCACGAGCATGGCCGATGTCTGCGCCACTCGGTCCCGTATGCAGGGAATGCCCAATGGCCGGAACTTGCCGGGCTGTTTCTTCGGGATCAGAACCTGTCGCACCGGCTTCGGTGTGTAGGTGGCATCCCTCAGTTCCCGCGCCAGTTCCCCGAGCCAGCGGTCCACGCCGTACGCCTTGATGTCCGCGAAGTTCTCTCCGTCCACCCCGGCAGCGCCGCCATTGCGGCGAACCTGCCTCCAGGCTTCCATCAAGAAGTCCTCGCGCCACACCTTGTCAATCAGCGAATGGAACCGCCGTCCGGGTTCTTCCTTAGCTTTCGCATGTAACACGGTCTGGAATTTCCGAACCTTTTCTGACCCTGTTAGGCTCTCGCCAGTGGTCACGTCTTGCTTCCTTTCCGTATTGCTCTCGAACCAGGGCTCCTTTCCTCCGCCGGCATTACCCGGCCTCCGCGGTACTACGAGCCCATCCGCCACCCTGCCGGCCCGGCCTGCCCCTCACGGGGTTCCGGTTGGTGAGTGCACACCACCGACAGGGCTTCCCGTGTTGCTCCCATCCTCCTGCTCCATGCGTGCAGCCACCATTACCCCGGCGGAGCCGGCCGGTGCGCGTGTCGTTCTCTTCCCGGCCGGTGGCAGCCTTCCCCGAGTAGCTGACGGGTCGGCTTCCGCATTCCAAGTTTCGAGGCCTGCTCGGTGTTCACTCGCGTTGCGGCCCGCATGGTCGCTGAACCGCCCAGGGCGGTCCGTTTCTCGGAGTGCTTCAAACGATGTCGTTACCTCCATCATTCGCTCTGATTGCTACCGGCTGGAACGACAGTTGCCGGGCGGGATTTTCACCCGCTGAAGGATGGTGCCTTTCCACGGCACACAGCCACCCCGATGGGTGCGCCCGTAAACCTCCTCGAACTTCATCAATCTCAGTCCCTGTACCTGCTCCGTCCGACGCATCGCCTCCCTCCATGGCTTGGAGGCGTTCTAAAACCGGACAGATCATCTGGTACATAAACCGGACATATCGCGTGTTACCGACACCTGTCGCTGATTGCCGGCTTGGCGCTTGGCGCGGCGGCGCCGGCCGCGGCACAGTCCTACAGCGAAGCGCCGACGCTCGCCGCGCTTGTCGCCGGCGGCAGCTTGCCGCCCGTGGCCGAGCGCCTGCCGGCGGAGCCGCTGGTGCAGGACGTGGCCGACCGGATCGGCACATATGGCGGCACGCTGCGCCGCGGCTTCCTGGGCCCGTCGGACCACAACAACTACACCCGTGTCGTCTATGACGCCCTGGTGCGCCATGCTCCCGACGGCGGCGAGGTCATCCCCCACGTCGCCAAGGGCTGGGAATCGAACGACGACTTTACGCAATGGACCGTGTTCCTGCGCGAGGGCATGAAGTGGTCGGACGGCGCGCCATTTACCGCCGACGACATCGTGTTCTGGTACGATAACATCCTGCTGAACAAGGACCTGACGCCGGCGGTCCCGGGTTGGATGCGGAACGGCGACGGCTCCGTCGTGCGGGTCGAGAAGCTGAACCCGACGACGGTCAAGTGGACGTTCGGTCAGCCCAATACGGCGTTCCTGCTGGACCTGGCAAACAAGGACGGGAGGTATAGCTGAATCTTGTGTACGGCGTTGGAAAGAGGGCGGCGTATCCTGGTGATTGTTGCAGTCACCACTTGACCTAAGCCAAGGAAGGATACGCCATGGAAGAGAATACCGTTGTTGCCTTTCGGAACCCATCGAATTTTCAGGATGACCCGTTGACGGAAGTCCTACGAGCTGGGGCGCGTGAGTTGCTGGCTCAAGCCGTGGAAGCTGAAGTTGCCGAGTTTCTGGAAGGTCATGCGACGCTGGTTGATGACCGGGGCCGTCGCCGGATTGTACGCAATGGCCACTTGCCGGAACGGCTGATACAGACCGGGATCGGCCCGGTGGACGTGCGTCAGCCGCGTGTCCGGGATCGGAGAGCCGGCGAGGGTGCCGGCGCCATCCGGTTCACGTCGGCGATCCTGCCGCGCTATCTGCGCCGCACCAAGAGCCTGGAGGATTTGCTGCCGTGGCTATACTTGAGGGGCATCTCCAGCGGCGATTTCTCGGAAGCGTTGGCGGCGTTGCTGGGGGCACAGGCCCCGGGTCTGTCGGCCTCCACGATCGGGCGACTGAAGGAAGTTTGGCAAGACGAGATGGAGCGCTGGCAACGGCGTGATTTATCGGCCAAGCGCTACGTCTACTTCTGGGTCGACGGCATCTATTTTGGCGCCCGCCTGGAAGAGGAGAAGCAATGCATCCTGGTTATCATCGGCGCCACGGATCACGGAACCAAGGAGTTGATCGCCATCATCGACGGCTACCGCGAGAGCGAACAATCCTGGCGCGAGGTGCTGCTCGATCTCAAGCGGCGTGGTCTCGGCATCGGCCCGGAACTGGTGACCGGCGATGGCGCGCTCGGCTTCTGGAAGGCGCTCCGCCAAGTCTACGGGGCCGCCCGCGAGCAGCGCTGCTGGGTGCATAAGACGGGCAATATCTTGAACAAGCTACCCAAGGGTCGGCAGAACAAGGCCAAGGGTCACTTGCAGGATATCTGGATGGCCGAAACCAGGAAGGACGCGGAGACCGCCTTCGACTTCTTCCTGGAAGCCTACGGACCGAAGTACGAAAAGGCCACGGCCTGCCTGGCCAAGGACCGGGACGCCTTGCTGAGCTTCTACGACTTCGCCGCCGAGCATTGGAAGCATGTGCGGACGACGAACCCCATCGAGAGCACCTTCGCCACGGTTCGCCTTCGCACCTATCGGACCAAGGGTTGCCTGTCACGCAAGACGGCGATGGCCATGGTCTTCAAGCTTTGCCAGGGGGCCAGCAAGAAATGGCGGAGGCTCAATGGATCAGATCAGTTCGCCGAGATCATTCGAGGCGTCAAATTCGTGAATGGAGAACGCCAGGATCGCGCCGCCGCATGACAAACCCATACACAACTTTTGACAATAGCTCCAAGGACGGCGCCGACAAGTCGATCAACAACCTGACCTACGCGCCGGCCCACTACCTGCGCGATTTCCACACATCGTTCGCGGACAAGGCCGCGCTCGATGCCAAGGTCTCGGCCGCCGGCTTCGAGACCTGGGTCGAGCTGTTCGCGGTCGAGGCGCTGCCGCATCTGAGCGGCAACCGCCCGAGCACGGCCGCCTGGGCACCCAAAGGCTCGACGGTCGCCGACGAGATCTTCGTCATCAGCCGCAACCCGTACTATTTCGCGGTCGATGCCGACGGCAACCAGCTGCCCTATCTCGACGAGGTGCGATTCACGTTCTTCTCCGACAAGGAGACGCTCAACCTCGCCGCGGTCGGTGGCCAGATCGACATGCAGGGCCGCCACATCGCGATGAGCAACTTCCCGGTCCTGATCGAGAATGAGGACAAGGGCGGCTATCGCGTCGTCACCTATCCGACGTTCGGCGGCTCCGACGCGGTCTTGATGTTCAACCAGACCTACAACAACGACGCGGCCGTCGGCGCGATCCTGCAGAACCGGGACTTCCGCATCGCGCTGTCCCACGCGATCGACCGCGAGGCGATCAAGGAGCTGGCGTTCCTCGGCATCGGCGAGGCCCGCCAGGGCGTGCCGGCGCCGTTCCACCCGTACTATCCGGGCGACGAGTACGCCTTCAAGTACACCCAGCGCGACCTCGCCAAGGCCAACGGGATCCTCGACGGGATCGGCCTGACGGCGCGCGACGGCGACGGCTTCCGCCTGCTGCCGAACGGCGGCGATCGGATGGACCTGGAGGTCGGCGTCGTGCCTGCATTCGCCAGCTGGGGCGACATCGGCCAGCTGGTCGTCGAGGACTGGGCCAAGGTCGGTGTCCGCGCCCATATCGAGATCCGCGAGCGCACGCCCCACTTCGCGATGCGCGATACCAACGACCTGCAGATCGAGATCTGGAACGAGGACACGACCGGTTTCCCGTTCTCAGGCCAGCCCAAGTTCGACCCGCGCTCCGAGGTCAGCCTCACGCTGGCACCGCTGGTGCGCCAGTGGATCAAGACGAACGGCGCGCAAGGCGTCCCGCCGACGCCCGAGCTGCAGCAGCTGATGGACATCATCGACGAGGCCAAACTGTCCGGCCGCGAGCGTCAGATCGAGCTCGCCCAGCAGCTGTTCCGGATCTGGGCCGACAACGTCTGGGAGATCGGCACGGTCGGCCTGACGCCGATGGTGCAGGGCGTCATCGTCGTCAATGCCGACCTGCAGAACGTGCCCGAGGTGGCCGGCAACGACTGGCCGCTGCGCACGCCCGGCAACACGCGACCCGAGCAGTACTTCTTCGCCCGGTGAGCGAACGCCGCGTGCACAACACGTAGCTTCAAGCCGCCCGCCCGACCCACCAGGGTCCGGGCGGGCGGTTGCAGCCCACAAGATCAATAGGCTGACGGTTTGCCCGCGACCTGAATAGCGATACGCTGCGGCGCGCATGCTCGCCTACATCGCCAAGCGGCTCGTGCTCCTGCCCCTGCTGATTGTCGTCTTTTCGATCATCGCCTTCCTGATCATCCAGGCGCCGCCGGGCGATTTCGTCACCAGCTATGTCGCCGAGCTCGCGGCCTCGGGATCGTCGATGGATCAGCTCCAGATCGACGCCCTGCGCGAGCTCTACGGCCTCGACCGGCCGCTCTACGTCCAATACTTGAAGTGGTTCACACGCATCCTCCAGGGCGACCTGGGCGTCTCGTTGGACTTTCAGAAGCCGATCTCGGAGCTGATCGGCCAGCGGCTGTTGCTGACGGTCCTGCTGCGCCTGTTCACGCTGCTGTTCACGTTCGCGGTGGCGGTGCCGATCGGCATCGTCTCGGCGACCCGCCAGTACTCGTTCCTCGACTACTTCTTCACCGTGTTCAATTACATCGGCGTCGCCACGCCGACGTTCATGACGGCGCTGATCCTGATGTGGCTGGCCTTTTCCAAGCTCGGCATCACCATAACAGGGCTGTTCTCGCCGGAGTATTTGGACGCGCCATGGAGCGCCGCCCGGCTGGCCGACCTGGGCAAGCACATCTGGTTGCCGATCGTCATCCTGGGGCTGGACGGCACCGCGCGGCTCGCCCGCATCATGCGCGCCAACCTGCTGGACGAGCTGAACAAGCCGTACATGGAGATGGCGCGCGCCAAGGGTATGTCGGAGTTGCGGCTGGTGCTGAAGTACCCGGTGCGCCTGGCCATCAACCCGCTGGTCAGCAGCCTGGGCTGGTATTTGCCGCTGATATTTTCCGGCAGCCTGATCGTCGCCACGGTGCTCAACCTGCCGACGATCGGGCCGATGCTACTGCGCTCGCTGATCAGCCAGGACATGTTCCTGGCGGGCACGATCGTGTTGATCTATTTCGCCATCGCGGTCCTCGGCACGCTGTTGTCCGACATCCTGCTGGCGTGGCTCGACCCGCGCATCCGCATGGGGAAGTCGTAGTGTTCGGACGCGCTTTCCTTTTCACCCCCCTCCCCGACCCTCCCCCCCTTGGGGGGAGGGAGACGTCCAACCCGTCCTCATTCCTCCCTCCCCCCAAGGGGGGGGGGGGTTGGGGTGGGGGGTCCAACCGCCAGGAGCGAGGCCTAGATCATGGCGGACACGACGAGCCCGAACGCATCGCCGGCGGCCATCGCCGCGGACGTGCCCGAGGCGGCCGACGCTGTTTCGGTGGCGCCGAACTGGAAGCTCGTCTGGTGGCGCTTCAAGAAGCACCGGCTGGCCCCGATCGCCGGCGCGATCGTCATCTTCATCGCCATCGTCGCCCTGTTGCCCGGCTTTTTCTCGACCCAGCCGCCGCAGCAAAGCGAAACCAAGGGCTCGTTCATCCCGCCGCAGGGCCTGCACTTTTGGGACGGTGGACCCACCCTCTTCGCCAAGGCCGTCACGGGCGCGCGCAATCCGCGGTCGCTGCGCATGGAGTGGACGATCGACGAGGACCGCAAGATCCCGCTGCGCCTGTTCGGCACGGGCTATGAATACAAGGCGCTGTGGCTGATCCGGACGAACATTCACCTGATCGTCCCGGCCAATCCGGAGGACCCGGCCGTGCATGTGCTGGGCACCGACCGGCTGGGCCGCGATCAGTGGTCGCGCCTGATGCACGGCACCCAGGTGTCGCTGTCGATCGGCCTCGTCGCGGTCGCCCTCTCGACGATCCTGGGCATCACGCTGGGCGGCATCTCCGGCTATTTCGGTGGCCTCGCCGACATGGTCATCCAGCGCTTCGTCGAGCTCTTGCAGTCGATCCCGCCGATCCCGATCTGGCTGGCGCTGACCGCGGCGATGCCGCGCACCTGGTCGGTCCAGCAGACCTATCTGGCGATCACGGCGATCCTGGCGCTGATCGGCTGGACGACGCTGCTGCAGGAGGCCCAGAACCTGCAATCCATCGCGTTGGCGCCGTGGCTGCTGTTGCCGGGCCTGGCGGTGATCATCACGGTGCTGGCGCTGAACATCCTGGGCGACGGCCTGCGCGACGCCGCGGACCCGTATCACTAGGCGCGTTGACTTGGACGCGAACAGCCCCGCCCCCCTCCTGTCGGTGCAGGACCTGCAGACCTGGTTCATGATGGACGAGGGCACGGCGAAGGCCGTCGACGGCGTCACGTTCGACGTCGATCCCGGCCAGGTCGTCGGCATCGTCGGTGAGAGCGGCTGCGGCAAGAGCGTCACGATCAAGTCGATCCTGCGCATCATCCAGAAGCCGGGCAAGATCGTCGGCGGCCGGATCCTGTTCCGGCCTCGCCCGGCCGATGGGCCGGCCAACGGGCCGGGCGACACGCCGGCGGACGCCGTCGACCTCGTCACGCTGGACGCCCGCGGCGCCGCGATGCGGGCGATCCGCGGCAGCGAGATCGCCCTGATCCCGCAGGAGCCGATGGCGGCGTTCAGCCCCGTGCACACTATCGGCAATCAGCTCATCGAGGCGGTGCGGCTGCACCGACGGGTCAGCAAGAAGCAGGCCGAGGAAATCGCCATCGCGCGCATGCTCGAGGTCGGCGTGCCGCGCCCCGAGGAGCGCATGCCGATGTATTCATGGGAGCTGAGCGGCGGCCTGCGCCAGCGCGCCATGATCGCCATGGCGCTGTCGTGCAGCCCGAGCCTGCTGATCGCCGACGAGCCGACGACGGCGATCTACGTGACGACCCAGGCACAAGTCCTCAACCTGCTGCGCGGGCTGCAGGAACATCACCACATGGCGATCATCTTCATCACCCACGACCTCGGCGTGATCGCCCAGATCGCCGACCATGTGGTCGTCATGTATCTCGGCCGGGTGATGGAGACCGGGCCGGTCGACGCTATTTTCCACGACCCTCAGCACCCCTATACGCGGGCGCTGCTCAAATCCATCCCGACGGTGCACGCGCCGTCGAAGGCAGAGCTGCCGACGATCGTCGGCTCGATCCCGCACCCGCTGCACAGGCCGGCGGGCTGTCCGTTTTCGCCGCGCTGCGCCGCGTTCATACCCGACAAATGCGACCGCCGCCTGCCGGTCCTGCAACCCGTCAACGCCGTGCAGTCCGCCAGCTGCTTCCTCTATCACGACGCGGCCGAGGAGGCCTGACGCTGATGCCAGTCGACGCATCCGGCGCGACCGATCGGGCACTGCTGCGGGTCAACAATTTGGTGAAATACTTCCCGATCAGGAAGGGCTTCCTGCGCAAGGTCGTCGGCCAGGTGCGCGCCGTCGACGACGTGACGTTCGCCATCAACGAAGGCGAGACGCTGGGCCTGGTCGGCGGAAAGCGGCTGCGGCAAGACGACGACGGCGCGCTGCATCCTGCGCGCCATGGGCTCGACCGGCGGCGAGATCCTGTTCCGCAAGGGCTCCGGCGAGGTCGTCGACATCGCCACCCTGCCGGAGGGCGAGATGCGCGCCTTGCGCCGCGAGATGCAGATGATCTTCCAGGACCCCTATGCGTCCCTCAACCCGCGCATGAACCTGCTGGACATCGTCGGCGAGCCGCTGCTGGTCATCAACCACATGCGCAATCGGGCGGCGCGCACGGAACGGGTCGCGGAGCTGTTGCGCATCGTCGGGCTGCGGCCGGAATACATGCAGCGCTTCCCCCACGCATTCTCCGGCGGCCAGCGCCAGCGCATCGTCATTGCCCGGGCGCTGGCGCTCAAACCCGCGCCTGGTCGTCGCCGACGAGCCGGTCTCCGCCCTCGATGTCTCGGTGCAGGCCCAGGTCTTGAACCTGCTGCTGAAGCTGCAGCGCGAGCTCAACCTGACTTACCTGTTCGTCGCCCATGATCTGAGCGTCGTGAAGCACATCTGCGACCAGGTGACGGTCATGTATGTCGGCAAGATCGTCGAGATGGCGCCGACCGACGCGCTCTTCGCCGCGCCCAAGCACCCCTACACGGCGGCCCTGCTGTCCGCCGTACCGGTCGCCGACCCGCGCGTCCGCTCCGGCATGACGCCCTTGGAGGGCGAGGTCCCGAGCCCGGCAAATCCGCCGTCGGGCTGTTACTTCCACCCGCGCTGCGCCTACGCGACCGACCGCTGCAAGCGCGAGCAGCCGGTGCTGGAGGAAGCAGCGCCCGGCCACTTCGTCAGCTGCCACCGGGCCCACGAGCTGGACCTGGCGGGCATCGAGTCGGCGGGTGACGCGACTACCGAGCGCTAAGACGCCGCCGGACCGGTTGCGGCGGCCTCGGCGATCGACAGGAACGTTGCAAAATCCGGCGTCTCGGCCGCCGGGTCCTTGCCGCGGTCGTCCCAGCGCCGGACTTTGATGGCACCGGCGGCGAAGGGCGTTCGCCCGAACTGCTCGGCCCGGGCCGGCGACATGACACCGCCCTGCAGCGCCAGCGACCGGTCCGACACGGCGCTCAGCGAGCCGAGGTAGCCGTCCTCGGTGGCGCAGAGATAGGCTTTGGCGGCGACGTGCAGGCGGATCGGCTCGGTCACCTCGGGACCGAACCAGCGGCGCAGAAAGGCCGCGCCGGTCCGTTCATGGCGGCCGTCGATGCCGCGCAGCGCGAGCCCGGCGTCGCCGCTGCCGAGCAGATGGCCGATGTCGTGCAGCAGCGCCGCCGTGATCAATGCCGGCGGCGCGCCCTCGCCCACGGCCAGCGCGGCACATTGCAGCCCGTGCTGGAGCTGAGAGACGGCCTCCTCGCCATAGAGCGCCGCGCCGCGGTTCTCGTAGATCGCCCTAATCTCGCTGAGCATCCTGGTCCTGCGCCGACGGCTTGCATTCCCGGGGGATCGGAACGCAGGGTATTGCGCGTCGGGCCGGAAACGCAAGCCGCGGGCACGGCGAAACGAGACGGCCAAGTCTGCGACACCCTGCGGCAAGAGGCCGGTAGTCGGGGGTGCAACCGGGAGGAACAGTGGGATGAACGATCAGCGAGGGCGCGTGGCGGTGGTGACGGGCGCGGCCCAGGGGGCTGGGCCTCGGGATCGCCGAGGAACTGGCGACGCGGGGCGCGAACGTGATCATCGCCGATCTACAGCTGGCGACGGCGCAGGCGGCGGCGGATGGCCTCGCCGCCGCCGGGCTGGCTGTCGAGGCCGCCGCCCTGGACGTCGCGGACAGTGCCGCGGTGGACGCGTTCTTCGCGTCGGTGGCGGCAGCGCATGGCCGGCTCGACGTGCTGGTCAACAACGCCGGCGTCGGCCAGAGTGTGGCGCCGATCGTCGCGCTGACCGACGCCGAATGGAGCCGGGTGATCGGCGTCACGCTGACCGGCACGTTCTATTGCTGCCGCGCCGGCGGCCGCCTGATGGAGGCGCAGGAGGCGGGCACGATCGTCAACGTCGCCTCGATCAACGGCCAGAACCCGGCGGCGCTGGTCGCCGCCTACAACGTGGCGAAGGCCGGCGTGATCAGCCTGACGCGCACGGCGGCGCTCGAGCTCGCGGCCTATGGCGTGCGGGTCAACGCCGTCTGCCCGGGGCCGGTCTACACGGCGTTCAACCGCACCGTCATGGCGCAGCGCTGCGCCAGCCTGGGCATCACCGAAGACGAGATGATCGAGCGGGTGCGCGCGGCGATCCCGCTGGGCCGCTGGGGCGAGGCCGGCGATATCGCCCGCGTCGTCGCCTTCCTGTGCGGGCCGGAGGCGGCCTGGATGACCGGCGAAGTCGTGCGCGTGAGCGGCGGCCTGGAGGGCGTGTCGGCGGCGCCGCCAAAACGCGTTTTGGCCTGAGCCGGCGCGGGTCGATATGTTCAGGACCCGGTCGACGCTGGACAATCAGGTAATAGTTTGCCCTAGATCATGCATCAAATTTCCGTAGGAACCGCAACAAGGTAGCGTTGATGGCAGAGCCCGTCAGGTTTGCTGAGCCGATGGAGGCGGCCGTCCGGCTGGTCGAGGAGACGGCGCCCGACGAGATCGTCGCGGCGACGATCGCGCGGCTGCGGGCGGGCGAGCCGCCGGCCAAGTTGCTGGCGGCGTCGGCCCTCGCGGTCAGCCGATCCACGGAACTGCCGGCGGACCACCATGGCGGCCCCGTGCATCCGGTCTCCGGCATCCATGCCGTCTACAACACGGCGCGGCGCCTGCCGGGCGACTGGGCGCTGCTGCCGGTGGTGCAGAACGTCGCCCTCGCCAACAAGCACATCCACGCGCCCGACATGGGGCCGTGGATCATGCCGGCGCTGAACGGGGCCAACGGCGCCGCCAGCGGTGGCGCGCCGGACCCCGAGGGGTTCACCCACGCTATCGAGGGGCTGCATCCGACCGTCGCGGAGCGGGCGCTGCCGGCGCTCGTCGCCAGCCACGGGCCGGGCGAGCTCTTGGACCTGATGCTGCGCGAGGCGTTGCGGCGCAACGCGCTGGACGACCACTACTTCCTCTACCCGCTGTTCACGATGCGCGCGCTCGACTGTATCGGCTGGGAATGGGCCGCGGTGCTGCTGCGCACACCGGTCCGCTACCTGGCGACGAACCCACGGGCGCTGGCCAGCCCGCACACCGAGCGGCGGGATGAGATTGCCGGGCGGGTCCGCTCCTACGAGCGCTTCACCGCGATCGAGGCGCTGGTCGACACCTACGCCCTGTTGGACACGGACCTCAGGGAACGGACCGGCGACGACGAGGACCAGGTGGTCGGCACGCTCGGCGCGCGCCTCGGCGCCGTGGACACGCTTGCCGACGTCGCAGGGCCGGTTGCCGAGGCGCTCGCCGCGGGGCTGTCACTGGGGGGCGCCGGCGAGGCGCTGTCGATCGCCGCCGGCCTGCTGCACCTGCGCAGCAACAGCGGCAACCCGTTCGACGTGCACCTGCACACCGGCGTCAACGCGCGCCGCCACCTGCTGCGCCTGAGGGGCGTCAGCCGGCGGCACAAGCTGCTGGCCTTGCTGAGCTGGCCGACCGGCCCGGAGGTGTGGTTCCACGAGGGCCGGCTGGTCTGGCCGGTACGCGGCGACGCTGACACGGGGCCGGACATACCGGATACGGCAGAGGGACTCATCGACGCGTTGTGTGCGGCGATCGGCGAGCGCGACAGCGGCGCGGCGCTGGCCGTGACCGACGGCCATGTCGAGCGGATCCAGCTCGGCCCCGAGGCGCGGGACACGCTGGCGCTGGCGCAGTGCTATGCCGACGCCGGCTTCGAGGCGGCGGCCTACTTTGCGCGACTGGCTCAGGTGATCTGCCGAGACGATTTCTCGGAGATGCACGCGCTCAAGCACAATCAGGCGGCGGTCGAGGAATACGCGACGACGCGCCCGCCCTATCGCTGGGTGCACCTGGTCTCCGCCGCCAAGGTCGCGCTGTGCAGCCACGGCCTGACCGACACCGTCTACCGCGCCGCCCGGCCCCACCTGACACTCTGAGGTCGGGCCCGTCGCCGGCCGGAGGCCCCCGTCAGGGGTGGCCGTCGTAGGCCTCGATGGCCTCGCCGGCCGCGGTCATGCGGGATTCCGGGTTGGCGCCGGGGTATTCGTCGAGCTTGATGACATTGCGGTCGGGGTCGCGGATGAACAGGCTGCGCATGTCCTTGAACGTGAACCGGCCGGTGATCGGGATGTCGCGCGACGGCGAGGACGAGGGCTTCGACGTCGTCATCCGCGTCGCCGAGCTCAAGGACTCGAACCTGGTGAGCCAGCGCATCACCGCATCGCGCGGCCTGACGGTGGCGGCGCCGGCCTATTTGGACCGCCGCGGCCGGCCGGCCCACCCCGCTGACCTGGCCGCGCACGACTGCACTAGCTAGTGCCCATCCGGAAACGCTAAAACACTGAAATAACTGAGTGAATCGTCTATTTTCGGAGCCAGGCTCCGGCGGTTTCGGCTATGCTGTTGGGAACAAGCCACTGTACCCAAAGGCAAACACCAAACCGCCGGAGGTGACCATGCGCGAAGAGCGCACCGTCCAGGGCAGTATATTCGATCTGTTTTCGCCGCACGAGATCGGTCGTGAACTCGCGGCGATGTCTGCCTGGCTCGACGGCGAGGCCGCGGTGGTGCGCCTGGTCGCCGCAGACCTCGGCATCGGTCGGGTCAGGCAGACCGGGCGCCACGGGCTGAGCGCCGATGCGGCGTTGCGCTGCGCGCTGCTCAAGCAGTACTTCCAGCTGAGCTACGAGGAGCTGGCCTTTCTGCTGTCGGATTCGGCATCGCTGCGCGCGTTCGCTCGACTGCCGTTCGGCTGGTCGCCGAAGAAGTCGGCGCTGCACAGCGCCATCGGCGCCATCGCCGCCGCCACCTTCGAGTGCCTCAACCGGATGCTGCTGGCGCGCGCCGCGACGGCCAAGCTGGAGAGCGGCGCCAAGGTCCGGTTCGACAGCACGGTCGCCGAGACCGCCATCCATGCGCCCACCGACTCCAGCCTGTTGTGGGATGCCGTGCGGGTCATGGTGCGGCTGTTGCGTCAAGCCGACGTCGTGCTACCCGCCTTGCCCTGGCGCGACCACACGCGCCTGGCCAAGAAGCGCGCCCGCGCCATCGAGTACAGTCGTGGCAACAACCGGCAGCGGCTGTACCGCGAGCTGCTCGCCAAGACCCGCGCGACGCTCGCCTATCTGCACGACGCCATGGCGCGGCTGGCCGACGATCCCGCGCCGGTGGCCGCGGCCTGGCGCGCCGAGGCCGAACACTTCGTGCCGCTGATCGAACGCATCATCGACCAGACCGAGCGCCGTGTCTTGCATGGCGAGAAGGTGCCGGCCGCCGACAAGCTCGTCAGTCTGTTCGAGCCCCATAGCGACATCATCGTCAAGAGCCGCCGCCAGGTCTCCTACGGCCACAAGCTCAACCTGGCCAGCGGCGCCAGCGGTCTCATCCTCGACATCGTCGTCGAGCAGGGCAACCCGGCCGATGCCGAGCGCTTCGTACCCATGGTCGACCGCCAGATCGCGATCTACGGCCGGCCGCCCAGGCAACTCGCCGCCGACGGCGGCTGCGCCAGCACCGGCAACCTCGCCGCCGCCAAGAACAAGGGCGTCGAGGACGTCGCCTTCCACAAGAAATGCGGCCTTGCCATCACCGACATGGTCAAGAGCCGCTGGGTCTACCGCCGACTGCGCAACTTCCGCGCCGGCATCGAGGCCGCCATCTCATGCCTCAAGCGCGCCTACGGTCTGGGCCGCTGCACCTGGAAGGGGCTCGAACACTTCAAGTCCTACGTCTGGGCCGCCGTCGTCGCCCACAACCTCGCCGTGCTGGCCCGCCGCAAACCGGCATAGCCGCCAACCCGACACGTCCGATCCACCAGCACCGACGGCCGCCGATCCCGCCGGCCTGCCTCGATCACGCGCCGCTCGTCACCGGCACCCCGTCACTGGACTCTGGAACGCATCTACAGCCCCCGTACCCACAAAACACGTCGCTCAAACGCGCAGCCTTACACTAAATCTAGTCGTTTATGGATGGGCACTAGCTACACCTATAAACAGGCGGCCGAACCGCTGGGAGTTCGACGACCCGGCGGGCGGCCGCATCGGCGTCAACATCAAGCCCCGCGTCCTGTGCAACAGCGCCGAAATGGAAGCCGGCCTCGCCATCGCCGGGCTCGGCGTCACCCGCCCGCCGGCCTGCTCGAGCCGGTGCTCGAGCAATACGAGCGCCCGCCGCACGGCGTCTACGCCGTCTACCCGCACCGCCAGCATTTGTCGGCGAAGGTCCGCGCGTTCGTCGACTTCCTCGTCGACCGCTTCGGCGACTGACCTTCGGACCGGACGGCGCCTTGCAACACGCGGTCCTCAAGGCATGGTCATACGAGCTATGCGTGTAGCGCACCCGGTTCCTTGGACACAAGTTTGTCTCACGCGGCGGGCCTGATTGAGATCGCGGCGTGCCACGCCTGACGAGCTTGAGCGGGGCTCAGGTAGCCGTTCTTTTCGACGATCCACTGGGCATTGTAGAGTTCGACGAAGTCGCGGACGGCGTCCCGCAGCTCCGCGATGTTGCGGTAGATGCGACCATGGATGATCTGTTCCTTCAGCGTGCGATTGAACCGCTCGGCGACGCCGTTGGTCTGGGGCTCGGCGACGAAGGCGTAGGACGGCTGGATGCCCCAGAACTTGATCTGGTTGGTGAAGTGGTCCGACAGATACTGGGAGCCGTGATCCATCCGCAAGGCCAGCCCCCGAGCCGCGCCGGCCGCGGTCGAGCCATACAGCCCGGCAAGCCCCATGGAGATCGGCTGCAGGGCGGCGAAGCGGTCGCCGCGCTCGACGGCGGTGAGGATCCAGCCCCAGCCGTCGTCCACCGTGAACACCCGAACGCCATCGGTGCCCCACATGAGGTTCGGGGCATGAGTGATGATCTCACCGTCATGGGGATTGCCGCCACGGCGGCGGCAGCGATGGGGCGAGAGCAGTCCTATTGTTCTCGCGCATCAGGCGGAGCACCCGCTTGCGGGCAACCCGGATGTCGCGACAGACCCGAAGCCGAGCCCAGACCTTGCGGTAGCCCTCGCCCTCCCAGGGCGATGCCTCCAGGTCGGCTTCGATCGCCACCAGCAGCGCCTGGTCCGAGATCGCGGGCTTCGGTCCCCGACGCTTTGCCGGCGGCTGCTCGGCGTGCTGGCCGGAGGTCATGGCGTAGAACGAGGAGCGGGCCATGCCCCAGGCGGCGCAGACCCGCCGCAGGCCGTAGGCCAGACCCGTGCCGGGCGAGGTGGCGGCACTCATCGCCGCGACCTCCGCCGCCCCAAAGGGCCGAAGGTCTCCGTCTTGGCCTCCAGCAGTTCCACCTGCATGGTCAACTCTCCGATCCGCTTCATGGCGCTATCCAGTTCCGCCTGCACCGGATCGCCCTTGCGTTGCTTGAGCGAGGCGTCGATCCCGCCGATCGTTTTCTCACGCCACTGCTCGAGCCGGAAGATCTCTACGCCCAACTAGCGCGACAGAAGTTGCACCGGCTCGTCACGCAAAAGCCGCAGAACGACCTCACGCTTGCGCGCCACCGTCCATCGCTGGCCAAGTCCCAGCGGGCGAAAGCGGTCGCGACGAGAGCACACGCATCCGGTTCCGTATCGGCATCAACCTGGGCGACGTCATCATCGAAGGCGACGACATCTACGGCGACGGCGTGAACGTCGCGGCCCGATTGGAGGCGCTGGCCGAACCGGACGGCATCTGCGTATCGCGCAGCGTCTACGAACAGGTTCGCAACAAGACGGGCCACGCGTTCAAGGACATCGGCCCGCAGGCCCTGAAGAACATCGCCGAGCCCGTCGACGCCTACATGGTGCTGCCGGGAGCGCCGAAGGCATTGCGGGCGGCGGCGGCACCCACGGCCGGCGCGGAAGACATCCCGGCGGCGGATGAAAAACCGACGATCGCCGTGTTGCCCTTCAGGAACCTCGGCGGCGATGCGGACAATTCAGGAATACTTCGCCGACGGCGTGTCCGAGGACATCATCACGGCCCTGTCCCGAATGCGGTGGCTGACGGTCATCGCGCGGAATTCCAGCTTCACCTACAAGGGCCACACGACCGATGTGCGGCACATCGGCCGCCAACTCGGCGTGCGCTACGTGCTGGACGGCACTGTCCGCAAGGGTGGCGACCGCATCCGTGTTGCCGCGCAGCTGAGCGACACGGGCTCAGGCAACCAGATCTGGGCGCACCGTTTCGACCGGGTGCTGGAGGATGTCTTCGCGGTCCAGGACGAGATCACCGAGGCCATTGTCGCCGCGCTGGGCAAGGCGGAACAGCAGCGCGCTACCGCCAAGACCGCGGACGACCTGACGGTCTGGGAACTCTATCAGCGCGGCATGTGGCACCTCTATCAGCGCACCAAGGAAGACCTGGCGGAGGCGCGCCGTTTGTTCGAGGCGGCATTGGCGTTGGACCCTGCCTTGAGCCCGGCATGTTCGGGACTCGTGGACGCCTACTACTACGAAGTCGTGCTCGGTCTGGCGGACTCGAAGAAGGCGAACCGCGATATGGCGCTGCGGATCGCCCGGCGGGCGGTCGAGCTGGACCCTGACGATGGCGCCGCCCACTGTGCCATGGGCAAGGCACGCATGATCAGGCTCGAGCATGCCCAGGCGATCCCCGAGCTGCAGCTGGCGATCGAGCTCAATCCTAGTCTCGCCTGGGCCCACTACGGGCTGGGCGCGGCCGCCACGTTCTCCGGCCGGCCCGACGAGGCCATAGCCCATCTCGAAGGGGCCATTCGACTGAGCCCGCGCGATCAGCACATGGGCTCATTCATGGTGCGTCTGGCCGAGGCGTATCTGGTGAAACGAGAGTATCCCGACGCCGCCACCTGGGCGCGCAAGGCGCTGCAGCAGCAGGGGTTCCAGTGGTCGCGCTATGCCGCCCTGCTGTCCAGCCTCGGCTTCCTCGGGGAACAAGAAGAGGCCCGGCGCTTTCTCGCGGAGTGCCTCGCGGCACGACCCGATTTCTCGATCTCGCTGGTTCGCGACGGCCATCTCTACACGGACAGAGCGTCGATGGACCATTATCTCGAAGGACTGCGCAAGGCCGGGGTCCCCAAATAGGGCCAGTGGCCCCGACTACGCGGGCGTCACGCCGCCGCTGCTGCCTCGGCTCGCCCTGGACGACGGCAGTAAAAGCGGCCTGGACCGATGCCTACGCGCCTACCGCACGATCCTCAATTTTGCGGTGTGAGTCGGACCCGATTTCCTTGGACACAGAATTGGCTTAATCGAAGTGTCCAAGGAGGACCGGAACATGACCGATAATTTTGGGAAGAAAGTTGCTGTTGATGGGCCTGTGGTAAATGCGGGCGAGCTTGGCTCGTCCACGTTTTCCCCAGGCCAGGCTTTGCCGGCAGGCCCGCTGGGACTTGGCCAGCGATGGACGGTGGCGCGCAAGCGTGAGGTCGTTCTGCGGCTTTTGCGTGACGAGCCGGTGCAACTTCTGTCGCGCCAGTTGGGCGTAGAGATCTTCCGGCTCGAGCAGTGGCGTGAGAAAGCGATCGGCGGGATCGACGCCTCGCTCAAGCAACGCAAGGGCGATCCGGTGCAGGCGGAACTGGATAGCGCCATGAAGCGGATCGGAGAGTTGACCATGCAGGTGGAGCTGCTGGAGGCCAAGACGGAGACCTTCGGCCCTTTGGGGCGGCGGAGGTCGCGGCGATGAGTGCCGCCACCTCGCCCGGCACGGGTCTGGCCTACGGCCTGCGGCGGGTCTGCGCCGCCTGGGGCATGGCCCGCTCCTCGTTCTACGCCATGACCTCCGGCCAGCACGCCGAGCAGCCGCCGGCAAAGCGTCGGGGACCGAAGCCCGCGATCTCGGACCAGGCGCTGCTGGTGGCGATCGAAGCCGACCTGGAGGCATCGCCCTGGGAGGGCGAGGGCTACCGCAAGGTCTGGGCTCGGCTTCGGGTCTGTCGCGACATCCGGGTTGCCCGCAAGCGGGTGCTCCGCCTGATGCGCGAGAACAATCTGCTCTCGCCCCATCGCTGCCGCCGCCGTGGCGGCAATCCCCATGACGGTGAGATCATCACTCATGCCCCGAACCTCATGTGGGGCACCGATGGCGTTCGGGTGTTCACGGTGGACGACGGCTGGGGCTGGATCTTCACCGCCGTCGAGCATTGGAACGCCGAGTGTGTCGGCTGGCATGTCTGCAAGCGCGGCGACCGCTTCGCCGCCCTGCAGCCGATCTCCATGGGGCTTGCCGGGCTGTATGGCTCGACCGCGGCCGGCGCGGCTCGGGGGCTGGCCTTGCGGATGGATCACGGCTCCCAGTATCTGTCGGACCACTTCACCAACCAGATCAAGTTCTGGGGCATCCAGCCGTCCTACGCCTTCGTCGCCGAGCCCCAGACCAACGGCGTCGCCGAGCGGTTCAATCGCACGCTGAAGGAACAGATCATCCATGGTCGCATCTACCGCAACATCGCGGAGCTGCGGGACGCCGTCCGCGACTTCGTCGAACTCTACAATGCCCAGTGGATCGTCGAAAAGAACGGCTACCTGAGCCCCGCTCAAGCTCGTCAGGCGTGGCACGCCGCGATCTCAATCAGGCCCGCCGCATGAGACAAACTTGTGTCCAAGGAACCGGGTGCGCTACACTAAGTGGTTGCGCCACCGCACAAGACGGCTGTGTCAGCGCCGAACAGGAAGCTTCCCTGAATACCGGCTACACACGTGTTGACACGTCTTTCATCCGTTTTCGCAGAAGCCTGAACACCACGCCACACGGCTATCAGGTCGTGGAGGCTCCTCATCCCGTCCGCGACGGCGAGACCGCGGACCGTTTCGAGGTCAGGCCGGGGGATTGCGGTGAGAGCAGCGGGTGGAGCGACTGTGCGATGGACGCAGAGCGCTCAGAATTTCGTGAGGTCACGCCAATAATACCTGGAGTCCCAACATCTTCCTCGGTGGGAAGGGAATATTGGTATGGCTGGTCGTTATATGTCCCTGAAGATTACCCCAATGTGTACCCGACGAAAGTAACCCTGGGCCAGTTTAAACAGAGTGATGTGGGAACTCCACCAGTTAGTTTCCAAAACCATACTGGCGGTTATTGGCTTGATATGACTCAAACTGTTGGAAAGATCAGCGCATTTAAGATGTTGATCAACAAGAACGACTTCCGGGGTAGATGGCACGATATCGTGGTTCACGCGAAGTGGTGCACCGGAGGAGGCGGTTTCGTCAAAGTTTGGGTCAATGGGGAGTTGAAGGCGGAAGTAAATGGCAGAAATACATACAATAACGAGCCAATTCAGTTCAAGTATGGTGTGTATCGCTCGTTCGTCGGCCGATATGGCGGGCGCGTTCCAACCCAAATCGCTTATTTCGACGAGGTTAGGAAGGGCCTTGCGAGGGCGGATGTGGACCTGAGACTTCGAGGGGGATTCGACAGGGAGCCAGCTAGAGCGGGTCCGGCATAGACAGAATCAAAAAGGGGATTCCCAAGGGTCGCAAAAAGTGATTCAAGCTATGAGCTGGGTTAAAGGAGGCCAGCCATGGATGACACGACCTTATTCGGAAGATCTTCGTGAACGAGTTGTTCGAGTTGTTGAATCGGGGACCTCTCGCAATGCGGCGGCGAAGCAATTTGATGTGAGCATCAGCTTTGTTGTGAAGCTGATGCAGCGTTGGAAGCAGCGGGGCACGATCAAAGCCGACAAATACGGTGGCTGGAAGAAATCGAAACTGGCTCCCCATGGCGATCGCATTCGGGCTCTGGTGATGGAGAATTGCGACATCACCATTGACAAGCTTTGCGTCTTGCTGGCCGCCGAGGGGATCGATGCGAAGCGCTCGACGCTTGGCGACTTTCTTCTGGCTCAGGGGCTGAGTCGCAAAAAAAGACAGCCCACGCCGCCGAGCAGGAGCGCCCTGACGTCGCGGCGGCGCGAGCCACTTGGCGCAACGAGCAACCTGGGCTGATTGCCGAACGGCTGGTCTTTCTCGACGAGACCTGGGCGCGGACGAACATGGCCCGGCGTTATGGCCGGGCACCGCGCGGCGAACGGGTGGTGGCGGCCATTCCCCATGGCCACTGGAAGACAACCACGTTCATTGCCGCCCTGCGTCACGACCGGATCACCGCGCCCTGCGTTTTTGATGGCCCGATCAACGGCGCAAGCTTCCTTGCCTGGGTCCAGCAAGCCCTGGTCCCGACCCTGTCCGCGGGCGACATCGTCATCATGGACAACCTCTCCTCCCACAAGGTCGCCGGCGTACACGAGGCCATTGAGGCGGTCGGCGCAACCCCGCTCTACCTGCCGCCCTACAGCCCCGATCTCAATCCCATCGAACAGGTCTTCGCCAAGCTCAAAGCCATTCTCCGCAAGGTCGGCGCCAGAACCGTCGATGACCTCTGGCGGGCAATTGGAAACGCCCTCGATGAATTCTCTCCAACCGAATGCAGAAACTACCTCGTCAATGCAGGATATTCCGTCTAAACCGGATGTGCTCTAGTCGTTGGCCAGGCTGCTGAAACCGTCAGCCGTTTCTTCCTTTGGGCGAATTCTCGAATATGTCGACAATGCGGTGATCCGGTTCAGGACCGCTGGAAGATGCCAAGCGCGAGACGGCGGGGACGCCGCGCGCGCCCAAGCCACCCTGGAAGGGAAAATCGAGGAGGTCAAGAAAACGGAACCTGGAGAGGTACTCAAACTCACCGCCTCGTTGGTCGACAGTTTTCTCGATTTGGCTTCGGCGGCGCTGGAAATGGACTGCCTTGATTTGGCGGAAGACCGTTTCGCCAAGGCAGTCGAAGCCGCCACCGATCCGGCCCACGCTGCCGCCCACGAAAGGGCCCAGCAGGGTCTCACATTGGTGCGGTCCAAACGCGGGAACTAGGCCGTGGACTCCATAGGGCCCAAGGCCACTATGCGAAGGCCGCGCGGATGGAGGCGCGCTGTGGGCCCGCCCGGCGCTCAGGCGAGCGTCGCGGGTTCGGGCGTGCCGCCGAGTCGGGCGAACGTGGCCAGCGAGGCGGCAAGGCGCTCGCGGTCGATGCCGCGGACTATGAAGACGATGCGCGAGCGGCGGTCGCCGTCGGGCCAGCGGTCGAGGTGCATCGGCGGGTGGACGATGTGCTGCACGCCGTTGATGACGACCGGTGTGTCGGCGTCCTTGACCCGCAGCAGGCCCTTGACCCGCAGCACGTCCTCGCCGTGGCTGTGCAGCAGCATGGTCAGCCAGATGCCGAACGCCGTCCAGTCGATGGGCTCGTCATAGACGAGCGAGAAGGTCTGGATGTCGGGCCCATGGCGGCTGACGTCGTGGGCGTGGCCGTGCTTGGGCGCGGCGGCGGCGAGCCCCTCCGCGGCAAGCCGCTCGGCGGCGAGCCAGCGCGCGACCTCGCCGCCCTTGGCCGCCGGGTCGTAGACGTCGGCCCGCAGCAGCTCGTCGATGTCGACGTCGCCGAACAGCGCGGTCTGGATCGCGGCCGAGGGATTGAGCTGGGCGAGCCTGGCGCCCAGGGCGTCCGTCGCGCCGGGCGTGGCGATGTCCGTCTTGGTCACGACGATGCGGTCGGCGACGGCGATCTGTTTGACCGTCTCGGGCTGGCGGTCGAGCTGGCGCGCGGCGTTGACCGCGTCCACGGTCACAACGACGCTGCCGACGCGGTAGTGGTGGCGCAGCATCGTGTCGGCCGTCAGCGTGTAGAGGATCGGCGACGGGTCGGCGAGGCCGGTCGTTTCGATGACCATGCGCTGGAACGGTGGCACCTCACCGCGCGCGCGGCGGCCGTGCAGCTCGAGGATCGAGGTCTTCAAATCGTCGCGGATCGTGCAGCACAGGCAGCCGCTCTCCAGCACCACCGTGTTCTCGTCCATGCGTTCGACCAGCATGTGGTCGAGCCCGATCTGGCCGAACTCGTTGATCAGCACGGCCGCGTCGTGCAGCGACGGGTGCTTGAGGATGCGGTTCAACAGCGTCGTCTTGCCGCTGCCGAGAAAGCCGGTCAGCACGATGATCGGGATGAGTGCGTTGTAGGCCATCGCGGCAGGGGCAGTCGGTGTCAGCCGGGGGCGACCGGTGCCGCGCGGCGCAGCCGGGCCAGCAGCGCTGGGTCGAGCGGGTCGACGGGCTTTCTCGCGATGGTCTCGATGCTCGCCCAGATCTGCGGCAGGTGGTCGACGAGCGCGGTCTGCCCGGTGCGGCTGCGGACGATGTATTTCCGGCCCCAACTGGCGACCGTGCAGCCGTAGTGCTCGAGGATGCGGTTGACGAGCGCGACCCGGGTGTGGCGGTCGAGGTAACGGGCGTGGCCGGTCGGCGGCGCGACGTCGCGGCCGGCATCGGTGCCGGCCTCGGTCCAGTGGGTCTCGCCGGTCAGCAGGTTGCAGAAACCACACATGGGCATGCTCGGATATTGTGGGTCGTCGCCCCTACCCTAGCGCTCCACGACGACGGGGGCGGCGACTTTTCTCGCTGTCCGCCGCTCGCGGACGATGACGTAGACACCGCTGGCGATGACGACGGCGCCGCCGACGAGCGTCCAGGCGTCGGGGAAGTCGCCGAAGCCGACGAAACCGACGATGACGGCCCAGACGACGAGGGCATAGGTGAAGGGCTGAATGACCGAGGCCTCGGCCTTGGCCAGGGCCAGGATCAGCAGCCAGTGGGCGGCCGTGCCGAGCACGGCGACCAGGGCGAGCAGCAGCCAGTCGATGGCGGTCGGCGCATGCCAGCTGAACGGCACCGCCACGGTGAGCGCGACGGCGCCGACGACGCCGGTGTAGAGCAGCATGGTCGCCGGCCCGTCATCTCGCGCAAGGGCGCGCGTCATGACCTGATAGACGGCGAACAGCAGCGCCGCGAACAGGGGTATCAGCGCGGCCAGGTCGAACACCCCGGCACCCGGCCGGATGATGATCACGACGCCGACGAAGCCGACGGCGACCGCCGCCAGCCGGCGTGGACCGACGACCTCGCCCAGCACCAGCATCGCCAGCACAGTGCCGATCAGCGGCGCGACGGCGGCGATCGCATGGGCGTCGGCGAGCGCCAGGAACTTGAACGCGGCGAGGAACGTCATGGTCTCGACGATCAGCACGGCCGAGCGCACGAGCTGGCGCCACGGATGGCCCGTCCGCACCGTCGCCGCGAAGCCGCTGCGCCAGGCCACGACGACCCCGAAGGCGACGAACAGCAGGTTGCGCAGCCACATGATCTGGACGAAACTGTAGGTCCCGATCAGGTGCTTGGACACACCGTCCATCAGCGCGAACAACAGCATCGAGACGACCGTCAGGCCAACGCCGGCCAGCGCCGACGGGTGGCGGATCGCAGGGGCATGTGCCGTCATGGCGGCCAGCCTATGGAGCGCGTGGGAGCGCGTCCAGGAACATAGCTGAGGGTTCGCGCCACAGTAAGAATGGGAACCACAGAGGCACAGAGACACAGAGGCTGGACTTGATCCGGAACCGATTCCGCGGCTCGCCATGAGCTGTGACGAGAAGGTTGGTCCCGCGCTCACGCTCGCAGCCAGCTCCGTTGAATGAGCGATGGGCCCCGGATCAAGTCTTACGAGATTCACACATCTTTGCAGACCGGATCGCGAGAGGCGGGCCACTACGTAATCTGTTGGCCGCGCTAGGCGACGCGGAATAAGTGAATCTGGCTGGCTCGAACGGGTGCAGTTCTCACGAACCTCCCCACATCCGTCGTCCTGGGCTTGTCCCAAGGACCCATGCTTGCGTCCGCACAGTGGTGTGAGCCTGTGTGATGGACCCTCGTGTCAAGCACGAGGGTGACGGCATTGTAGCGCACCCGGTTCCTTGGACACAAGTTTGTCTCACGCGGCGGGCCTGATTGAGATCGCGGCGTGCCACGCCTGACGAGCTTGAGCGGGGCTCAGGTAGCCGTTCTTTTCGACGATCCACTGGGCATTGTAGAGTTCGACGAAGTCGCGGACGGCGTCCCGCAGCTCCGCGATGTTGCGGTAGATGCGACCATGGATGATCTGTTCCTTCAGCGTGCGATTGAACCGCTCGGCGACGCCGTTGGTCTGGGGCTCGGCGACGAAGGCGTAGGACGGCTGGATGCCCCAGAACTTGATCTGGTTGGTGAAGTGGTCCGACAGATACTGGGAGCCGTGATCCATCCGCAAGGCCAGCCCCCGAGCCGCGCCGGCCGCGGTCGAGCCATACAGCCCGGCAAGCCCCATGGAGATCGGCTGCAGGGCGGCGAAGCGGTCGCCGCGCTTGCAGACATGCCAGCCGACACACTCGGCGTTCCAATGCTCGACGGCGGTGAAGATCCAGCCCCAGCCGTCGTCCACCGTGAACACCCGAACGCCATCGGTGCCCCACATGAGGTTCGGGGCATGAGTGATGATCTCACCGTCATGGGGATTGCCGCCACGGCGGCGGCAGCGATGGGGCGAGAGCAGATTGTTCTCGCGCATCAGGCGGAGCACCCGCATGCGGGCAACCCGGATGTCGCGACAGACCCGAAGCCGAGCCAGACCTTGCGGTAGCCCTCGCCCTCCCAGGGCGATGCCTCCAGGTCGGCTTCGATCGCCACCAGCAGCGCCTGGTCCGAGATCGCGGGCTTCGGTCCCCGACGCTTTGCCGGCGGCTGCTCGGCGTGCTGGCCGGAGGTCATGGCGTAGAACGAGGAGCGGGCCATGCCCCAGGCGGCGCAGACCCGCCGCAGGCCGTAGGCCAGACCCGTGCCGGGCGAGGTGGCGGCACTCATCGCCGCGACCTCCGCCGCCCCAAAGGGCCGAAGGTCTCCGTCTTGGCCTCCAGCAGTTCCACCTGCATGGTCAACTCTCCGATCCGCTTCATGGCGCTATCCAGTTCCGCCTGCACCGGATCGCCCTTGCGTTGCTTGAGCGAGGCGTCGATCCCGCCGATCGCTTTCTCACGCCACTGCTCGAGCCGGAAGATCTCTACGCCCAACTGGCGCGACAGAAGTTGCACCGGCTCGTCACGCAAAAGCCGCAGAACGACCTCACGCTTGCGCGCCACCGTCCATCGCTGGCCAAGTCCCAGCGGGCCTGCCGGCAAAGCCTGGCCTGGGGAAAACGTGGACGAGCCAAGCTCGCCCGCATTTACCACAGGCCCATCAACAGCAACTTTCTTCTCAAAATTATCGGTCATGTTCCGGTCCTCCTTGGACACTTCGATTAAGCCAATTCTGTGTCCAAGGAAATCGGGTCCGACTCAGAGGGTGACGGCATTATTCCCTTCCTGCATCCGAACGGTGGCCCACACACGATGTGTGAATCTCGTAGGATCAAGTCCGGGGTTTCGTCTCTCCTGGGGTTCCTCTTTGCCTCTGTGTCTCTGTGGTTCACCCCTTGCTTTGGCCATCCTCGATCGGTAGAAGTTCGAAGCCCAGCGCGTCCTGGAAGTAGCGCGCCGTGTCCGTCACGTTCGGCACGGCGAGCACGTACATGGTGCGAATGATCTCAGGCATTGGGGGCGATCCCTCTGCGCAGCCGATGTTGCGCGCAATCTCAGGGATACCGGCCGGGACGTGCAAGCCCGATTCGCCCGCCGGCGTGCATTGCAAAGGGCGGCGGCCGGCTGACTGCCGATGTGGACGGGGGATTGCGACGGATCATCGATAGATGGACGCGAAAACGAACCCCGCACCCCAGCCTCGAGCCTACGGCATGCACACATCTCTGCAGACCGGATCGTGAAGTTCCGATGAGGCGGGCCATCGCCTAATCTGCTGGCCGTTCTACGCCCCGCGGGATCTGGCTGGCTCGAGGCGGTGTTGCTCTCTAGAATCTCCCTACTCTCGTCGTCCTTGGGCTTGTCCCAAGGACCCATGCCTGCGCCCGCACAGTGGTGTGAGCCCGTGCGATGGGCCCTCGTGTCAAGCACGAGGGTGACGGGAAATACCAAATTGGACTTCCTGCATCCGACCGGGAGCCCACGCACGATGTCTGGGCCGCAATCGCTGAGATCATCGATCAATTCCAGCCCGATGAGTGCTGGAACTACATCACCAATGCCGGCTATGGGCCTCGCAAACCTGAAATGTTCTAAACCGGACAGCAGTGGGTCAAGCCCGGCAATGACGGCAGGGGAGGACGAGCTCCCCGCGCGGCCGCGGCGCGGCCGGTCAGCCGCCGAAGTTGATGCCCTGGGCGAGCGGCAGGTCGCGGGAGTAGTTGATCGTGTTGGTCTGGCGACGCATGTAGCCGCGCCAGGCGTCGGAACCGGACTCGCGGCCGCCGCCGGTTTCCTTCTCGCCGCCGAAGGCGCCGCCGATCTCGGCGCCCGAGGGACCGATATTGACGTTGGCGATGCCGCAGTCGCTGCCGGTCGCCGACAGGAACTGCTCGGCCTCGCGCACGTCGTTCGTGAAGATGCACGACGACAGGCCCTGGGGCACGGCGTTGTGCATGGCGATCGCCTGGTCGAGGCCCGCGTAGCCCATGACGTAGAGGATCGGCGCGAACGTCTCGGTCTCGACGATTTCGGTCTGGCCCGGCATCTCGACAATCGCGGGCGTGACGTACCAGGCGTTTGGGTAGCGCTCGGTCAACTGGCGCTCGCCGCCGGTGACCCGGCCGCCGTCTGCGCGGGCGCGGTCGAGTGCCGCCTGCATGGCGTCGAAGGCGCCGCCGTTGATCAGCGGGCCCATGAGCTGCGCCGGATCGGCCGGAGAGCCAATGGGCACGTCGGCATAGGCGCCGCGGAGCCGCTCGACGAGGGTGTCCTTGATGGACTCGTGCACGATCAGCCGGCGCAGGCTCGTGCAGCGCTGGCCGGCGGTGCCGACGGCGCTGAACAGGACCGCCCGCACGGCGAGGTCGAGGTCGGCCGTCGGCGCGACGATCATGGCGTTGTTGCCGCCGAGCTCGAGGATCGCGCGGCCGAAGCGGGCACCGACGCGCGGCGCCACGGCAGCGCCCATGCGGCAGCTGCCGGTGGCGCTGATCACCGGCACGCGGGCGTCGTCGACCAGCCGCTCGCCGACGTCGCGGCCGCCGACGATGATCTGGCTCAGCGCCGGCGGCGCGGCGCCGAGCCCCGCGGCGGCAAAGCGCTCGGCGGCGCGGGCGAACAGGCGCTGACAGGCGAGCGCCGTCAGCGGCGTCATCTCCGACGGCTTCCAGACGACGGTATCGCCGCAGACGATGGCGAGCGAGGCGTTCCAGGCCCACACGGCGACGGGAAAGTTGAAGGCGCTGATGACGCCGCAGACGCCGAGCGGATGCCAGGTCTCCATCATGCGATGGCCCGGCCGCTCCGAGGCAATCGTCAGGCCGTAGAGCTGACGCGACAGGCCGACGGCATAGTCGCAGATGTCGATCATCTCCTGGACCTCGCCCAGGCCCTCCTGGGCGATCTTGCCGGATTCGAGGGTGACGAGGCGGCCCAGCGGCTCCTTGTGGGTGCGGAGCACCTCGCCGAACAGGCGGATCAGCTCGCCGCGGCGCGGCGCCGGCACCGTTCGCCAGACTTGAAACGCGGCAGCCGCGGCGGCGATCTTGGCGTCGACGTCGGCCGCTGTGTCGGTGGCGACGCGGCCGATCTCGGCCCCGTCGATGGGGCTGGTCACGGCGAGGTCGCCGGCCTTCAACGCGGCCGGATCCAAATGCAGCGACGCCAGCAGATCGTCGACGTTCATGGCTCTCTCCTAGCAGCCCAATGGGCGGCCCGGGGGCTTCACGGCCGCGCGGCGGCTTTCACACTGGCGGCCTCACGGCCGCGGGACCGGCGGCGACCGGTTCGCCCTCGACATAGACGGCCTGTACGGCGTGGGCCGGGTCGAGCACGACGAGGTCGGCCCAGGCGCCTTCGACGATGCGGCCGCGATCCTTAAGACCGAGATAATCGGCGGCGTTCGTGGCCACGCGGGCCGCCGCGTCGGCGATGTCGAGGCCGAGCGTCACGAGGTTGCCGAGCGCCTGATCCATCGTCAGCGTGCTGCCGGCGAGCGTGCCGTCGGCAAGATAGACGCCGTTGAGGCAGCGCGTCACGGTGAGCTCGCCCAGGCGGTAGTCGCCGTCGGGCATGCCGGCCGCGGCCGTCGCGTCGGTCACGCAATAGAGGCGGGGGATCGCCCGCAGGGCGAGCTTGATGGCGCCGGGATGGACGTGGATGAGGTCGGGAATGAGCTCGGCATATTCGGCGTTGGCGAGCGCCGCGCCGGCCATGCCCGGGGTGCGGTGGTGGAGCCCGCTCATGGCGTTGTAGAGGTGGGTGAAGCCGGCCGCGCCGTGGGCCAGGGCGTCGACCGCCTGCTCATAGGTACCGCCGGTGTGGCCGAGCTGGGCCCGGACGCCCTGCCGCGCGAGGTGGCGGATGACCGCGCCGTCGGCGACCTCGGGCGCCAGGGTCACGACGCGGATCGGCGCCAGCGCCAGCAGGCGGTCGAGCGTCGCCACATCGGGTGCGATGGCGTGGGGCGGCTGGGCGCCGAGCTTGTCGCCGCTGATGAACGGGCCCTCGAGGTGCGCGCCGAGTACCCGCGCCTCGTCGGCCTGGCGGTCGCCGGCGACTTCGGCGATGCCGGCGAGCGCCGCCTCGACCTCGGGCAGCGGCGCCGTCACGGTCGTCGCCAACAGGCTCGTCGTGCCGTGGGCGGCGTGCGCCCGCGCCAGGGCCCGCACGGCGGCCGCGCCCTCCATGGTGTCGGCGCCGGCGCCGCCATGCACGTGCAGATCGATGAAGCCGGGCAGGATCGCCGGCGCGTCGGCCGCGACGGCCGCGGGCTCGATCGCCGTGATGCGGTCGGTGAAGCGCAGGCGGCCGTCGACCCAGCCATCGGCGCCGAGAATTCTGCCGCTGAGCGCTTGGGCCAAACGCCAATCCCCTTGCTGATCCGGACGGCACTGGTATTACAGTACGCCGCCCTGCCACGATACGGAGGCCAGCCCATGCCGGCGGAGCGCGCGCCGACGCGTACCCCAAACCGCACCGCCAGGACAAGCGCCGAGGCGCCAGGCACCGAGGTGCGGAGCACCGAGGCGTTCTCGCCCCGCTATCGCGGGATCGACTGCTGGGACGCGCCGGATATCCTGCAGACCCTGCTCGAAGGGCAGCTTGCGGCGGTCGCCGCAGTCGGGCCGGCGCTGCCGGCGATCGGCGCGGCAGCGACCGCGGCAGTGGCGCGGCTGCGCGCCGGTGGGCGCCTGTGCTACGCGGGCGCCGGCACCTCGGGGCGGCTCGCCGTCCTGGACGGGGTCGAGCTGACGCCCACGTTCGGCTGGCCGCAAAACCGGCTCGGCTGGTTCATCGCCGGCGGCGCGCCAGCGCTGACCACGTCGGTCGAGGGCGCCGAGGACGACGAGGCCGCGGCCGCGCGCGCCGTCGCCGACGCGGGCCTCGGCGCCGACGACGTGCTGATCGCCGTTGCCGCCAGTGGCCGCACACCGTACACCCGACGCGCGCTCGCCGCGGCCGGCAAGTGTGGTGCCCTGACCATCGCGATCGCCAACAACGCCGACGCGCCGCTGTTCGACGGTGCCGACCACGCGATCCTGCTGGCGACCGGACCGGAGGCGATCGCCGGCTCGACCCGCATGAAGGCGGGCACGGCACAGAAGGTTGCGCTCAACCTGCTGTCGACGCTGATCATGATCCGGCTCGGCCACGTCTATGACGGGCTGATGGTCGACGTGCAGGCCGGCAACGTGAAGCTGACCGAGCGCCGCGTCCGCATGGTGCGCGAGATCGCCGGCGTCGACGCCGGCCGTGCCGCGGACGCTCTGAAACAGGCCGACGGCAGCGTCAAGCTCGCGGCCCTGGTGCTGCGCGGCCTCACGCAAGCGGCCGGGCGGCAACTGCTCGACGCCAACGACGACGATCTGCGCCGGGCCTTCGCCGCGCTCGACACGCGGCCCGCATGAAGGCGCCGCGCCGCCTCTACGAGCTGCTCGAGACCTCGCACCCCAAGGATTGGCCGAGCCTCGCCATTGACTGGGGGCTGATCGTGCTGATCGTCGCCAACGTCGTCGCCGTGACCCTGGAGACCGTGCCGTCCCTGGCGCAGCGCTACGGGCCGGCCTTCCGGGTATTCGACACCGTCTCGGTCGCCATCTTCACGGTCGAGTACGCCCTGCGCGTCTGGGTCTGCGTCGAACACCTGCCACTGGCCCGCCTGTCGCCGCTGAAGGCACGACTGCGCTTCGCCGCGAGCCCCTATGCGATCATCGATCTGCTGGCGATCCTGCCGTTCTACATCGCGCTGTTCTTCCCGTTCCTGGACCTGCGCATGCTGCGGATCTTCCGCCTGCTGCGCCTGTTCAAGCTGGCCCGCTATTCGCCGGCGCTGGCGACCCTGGGCCGGGTCCTGGCCGACGAGCGACGGGCGCTCGTCGCCGCGCTGCTGATCATGGTGGGGCTGCTGACCCTCGCCGCCACGGCCATGTACAATGTCGAGCGCCACGTGCAGCCCGACGTGTTCGGCAGCATCCCCCAGGCGATGTGGTGGGCGGCGGCGACCCTGACCACCGTGGGCTATGGCGACGCCATTCCGATCACCGGCCTCGGCCGCGTGCTCGGCGTCGTCGTCATGGTCTTCGGGCTCGGCATGTTCGCCCTGCCGATCGGCATCATCGCCTCGGGCTTCGCCAGCGAGATCCACCGCCGCGACTTCGTCGTCACCTGGGGCATGGTCGCCCGGGTGCCGCTGTTCGCCAAGCTGGATGCCCTGTCGGTCTCGCGCATCACGAACCTGCTGCGGGCGCGCGTCGTGCCGCCGGACACGGTGGTGTTCCGCAAGGGCGACGAGGCCGACTGCATGTATTTCATCGCCTCCGGCCAGGTCGAAGCGGACCTGGCGCCGCACGCGATCCGGCTGGAGGACGGCGAATTCTTCGGCGAGGCGGCGCTGCTGCGCCACAGCCGCCGCTCGGCGACGGTGCGGACGATCACGCGCGCCCGGCTGCTGGCGCTCGACGCGGAAGACTTCAACGAGCTGCTGGAGGCCGACGCGGACCTGCGCGAGGCGATCACCCGGGTCGCCGAGACGCGGGTCGCCGCCGACAAAGAGGCGAGCGAGCCGGCCTAAGCAACGCGTCACGCGTGGACATCGATTGGAATTGCCAATGGCAGATCAGCCGAATTCGATGCAGAGGCATTTCGAAACTTTGAGCACGCCGGCTGGAGCCGTCTTTACCTGGGATATCACGACCACTGGGAGCACCTGATAACGCAGGCAATCCCGCAGCTGCTGGATGGCGCAGGTGCCGAGAACTATCCAAATTTCAATCGTTTTTCGGGCGGCGCTGTCGGTGGCTCGTTGTGGAGCGCAGACCGGGGAGCCGGTGCGCGATCCGGTGGATGTGCGTAACGTGTCATGGATCCTCGGCACGAGGCCGCGGATGGCACCGAGGGGCAGGGGCAGCATGAACTACCGGCCGATCGAGGACCACGGGATCATCGGCGACTTGAACACGGTTGCGCTGGTCAGCCTGGACGGGTCGATCGACTTCATGTGTTTTCCGCATTTCGATTCGCCGACGATCTTCGCGGCGCTGCTCGACCACGCGAAGGGCGGCCGCTTCAAGATCGCGCCGGAGCTCGAGCGGGTCACCCACAAGCAGCTCTATCTGCCCGACACGAATATCCTGCTGACGCGCTTCCTGTCGGCCGAGGGGGTCGCCGAGGTCTCCGACTTCATGCCGATCGAGGCCGGGCCGATTGCCCACGACGTCGTCCGCCGCGTCAAGACCGTGCGCGGCGAGATCCGCTTTCGCATGGTCTGTGCGCCGCGCTTCGACTATGGCCGCGCCGACCACAAGGTCGAGCGCATCGACGGCGGCCTCGTGTTCCGCTCGAACGGGCCGGACGGCACGGTGCTGCGCCTGCGCGCGAGCGTGCCGGTCGATGTGGTCGGTGGCGACGGCGTCGCCGACTTCACGCTCGGCGCCGGCGCGACGGCGTCCTTCATCCTCGAAGACGGCCGGGTCGAGAGCCACAGCGGGGCGCCGCACTACGTCGCCGAGACGTTCAAGCAGACGATGAACTTCTGGCGCAACTGGGTCGCCCGATCGACCTATCGCGGGCGCTGGCGCGAGACGGTCAACCGCTCGGCCCTGGTGCTCAAGCTGCTGACGTCGCAACGCCACGGCTCGCTGGTCGCGGCGCCAACGTTCGGCCTGCCGGAAGAGATCGGCGGCGTGCGTAATTGGGACTACCGCTACAGCTGGATCCGCGACGCCTCGTTCACGCTCTATGCGCTGTTGCGCCTCGGCTTCACCGACGAGGCCGCCGCGTTCATGGACTGGCTGTGCCAGCGCTGCAGCGATTGCCGGCCGGACGGGACGCTGCAGATCATGTACGGCATCAATGGCCGGAGCGAACTCGTGGAGTCCGAGCTTTCCCATCTCGAGGGCTATCGCCAATCGACGCCGGTGCGCATCGGCAACGGCGCCTATGACCAGCTGCAGCTCGACATCTATGGCGAGCTGATGGACACGGTCTATCTCTACAACAAGTACGCCGAGCCGATCTCGCACGATTTGTGGATGCGCCTGGTGCCGACGATCGAGTGGGTCTGCGCCAACTGGCGGCTCAAGGACGAGGGCATCTGGGAGGTCCGCGGCGGCAAGCAGGAATTCCTGTATTCGCGGCTGATGTGCTGGGTCGCGCTGGACCGCGCGGTGCGGTTGGCGCACAAACGCTCGTTTCCGGCGCCGCTGGCCCGCTGGCACAAGGTTCGCGACGAGATCTACCGGGAAATCTTCACCCACTTCTGGAACCCCGAGCGCCGCGCGTTCATCCAGTACAAGGGCTCGACGACCCTGGACGCCGCGAGCCTGCTGATGCCGCTGGTCAAGTTCATCAGCCCGACCGATCCGCGCTGGCTCTCCACCCTGAAAGCGATCGAGGAAGAGCTGGTCGACGATCCCCTGGTCTTCCGCTACCGGGTTGGCGACGCGGCCCATGACGGCCTCGCCGGCGAAGAAGGTACGTTCAACATGTGCTCGTTCTGGTACGTCGAATGCCTGTCGCGGGCCGGCGATTTACAGAAGGCGCGGCTCAACTTCGAGAAGGCGCTGGGCTATGCCAATCATCTCGGCCTCTACGCCGAAGAGCTCGGGCCGCATGGCGAGCACCTCGGCAACTTTCCCCAGGCCTTCACCCATCTCGGCCTGATCAGCGCCGCCTACGATCTGGACCGGCGGCTGTCCGGCGGCGCGCCGACACGCCACGTTTAGGGGGATCCGTTGCCGTATCCTGAACTACCCCCCACCCCAACCCTCCCCCCCTTGGGGGGAGGGGGCCAGGACGAGCGTGGCACGTCACACTCCCTCCCCCCAAGGGGGGGAGGGTTGGGGTGGGGGGTGTGCGACAACCTCAAAGGAAACGGCGCGTGGAATCGCTGACGTTCGTCATCGTCGCGTTCGGCCTGCTGGGCTATGCCCTCGTGTCGGGGCGGCTGCAGCAGTCTGCGATCACGCCGCCGATGGTGTTCGTCGCGTTCGGCCTGATCATTGGACCGGGTGTGCTGGCGGTTGCCGATTTAGACGTCGACACCGCCGTCATCGACACGCTGGCCGAGCTGACGCTGGTGCTGGTGTTGTTCACCGACGCGGCGCGCATCGACTTGCGCCTGCTGTGGCGCGATCACAACCTGCCGGTGCGCATGCTCGCGATCGGCATGCCGCTGACGATCCTGGCCGGGCTGGGCGTCGCCATGGCGCTGTTCGATCAGTTCGGCCTCCTGGAGGCGGCGCT
Source organism: Alphaproteobacteria bacterium (assembly GCA_965261585.1). Classification (GTDB taxonomy): domain Bacteria; phylum Pseudomonadota; class Alphaproteobacteria; order UBA6615; family UBA6615; genus CBDHDN01. The sequence continues at coordinate 55,279 of CBDHDN010000069.1, read as the reverse complement.
GATCGCGGCGGTGCTGGCGCCGACCGACGCGGCGCTCGGCCAGGCCGTCGTGTCGAGCGCGCGGGTGCCGGTGCGCATCCGCCAGGCGCTGAGCATCGAGAGCGGGCTCAATGACGGCATCGCCCTGCCGGTCGTCGTGATCCTGGCGTCGTTTGCCTCGGCGGGTCACGCGGAGGCGTCGCCCGGGGTCGACTTCTGGGTGCGCTTCGTCGCGCTGCAGCTGGTGCTGGGCCCGGTGGTCGGCGCCGCCGTCGGCGGCATCGGCGGCCGGCTGGTCGACAGCGCCGCGCGCGCCGGCTGGATGACGCTGCCGTTTCAGGGGTTGAGCGCACTTGGCCTCGCCATCATCGCCTTCGCGGCGGCCGAGGTGGTCGGCGGCAACGGCTTCATCGCCGCGTTCGTCGCCGGCCTGACCCTGGGCAACGTCGTGCGCTCGGCCTGCACGTTCCTGTTCGAGTTCGCCGAAACCGAAGGCCAGCTGCTGACGCTGCTGACGTTCCTCGTCTTCGGCGCCGTCATGGTGCCGCCCGCGATCGCCGGGTTCGATCCGATCGTGCTCGTCTACGCCGTGCTGAGCTTGACCCTGATCCGCATGGTGCCGGTCGCGATCAGCCTGATCGGCAGCGGGGTCAGCGCGCCCACGGTCGGTTTCCTCGGCTGGTTCGGGCCGCGCGGGCTGGCCTCGATCCTGTTCGCGCTGCTCGTCGTCGAGGAATCGGCGGTGGCGGCGCGCGCCGACTTCCTGGCCATCGTCGTCACCACGGTCCTGTTGAGCGTCGTCCTGCACGGGCTGACGGCGGCGCCCGGGGCGGCGCTCTATGCCCGCAGCGCCGCAGCGATGGGCCGGGCCAAGCCGGATTGCGCCGAAGCGGTGCCGGTCAGCGAGATGCCGACGCGGCTCTATGGGGCGATCCGCAGCCGCGGCGGCACCACCGAGTGACGCGCGGCACGGGCGGCGGTTGCCGCCTGGGAGGCGGCGGGATATAACGCGCACCCCTTGACCTGAGACATGGATCCGCCATGGCGATCGAACGCACGCTGTCGATCATCAAGCCCGATGCGACGCGGCGAGACCTGACCGGCCAGATCAACGCGCGCCTCGAAGCAGCGGGGCTGCGCATCATCGCGCAACGGCGGATCCGGATCACGAAGGGCCAGGCCGAAGCGTTCTACTCCGTGCACAAGGCGCGCCCGTTCTTTGCCGACCTCGTCGCGTTCATGACCACCGGGCCGGTCGTCGTGCAGGTGCTGGAGGGCGAGGATGCCGTCCCGCGCAACCGCGAGGTGATGGGGGCGACGGACCCGGCCGAGGCTGCCGCCGGCACGATCCGCAAGGATTTCGCGGAATCAATCGAGGCGAACTCCGTGCACGGCTCGGACAGCGCCGAGAACGCGGCGCAGGAGATCGCGTTCTTCTTTGCCGGCGTCGATATCGTCGGCTGAGCCGGCACGGCCGGCCGCACGCAATAGGCCGCGAGGAATTCCGGAATTCCTGTTGTCCTCGGTAGGGTCCCCGGGACAAGCCTTGACAAGCATAGGCAAGCCCGAGGATGACGCTTTCCTGGGTGGCGGCAGCGGGCCTAGGTCGTGGACTCATAATGCCTGAGCCAGAGTCGGATCGATGCGATTGCAATGGCGGCGAGGAAGTTTCGAGCGAGTTTGTCGTAGCGCGTGGCGATCCGGCGGAAGTGTTTGATCTCGTTGAAGAAGCGCTCGACAAGGTTGCGTTGGCGGTAGAGTTCGGGGTCGACCGAGCGTTGGATCTTGCGGCCTCGTTGGGTCGGGATATGCGCCTCGGAGCCGTGGCCGGCGATCATCTCGACGATGGCCTTGGCGTCGTAGCCGCGGTCGGCGACGGTGTGGCGTGCCGGTGCGAGCCCGTTGAGCAGCGCTGGGACGCCGGCCTTGTCAGAGGCCTGGCCGGGGCTGACCAGGAAGCGCAGCGGCAGGCCGCGAGCGTCAACCACGGTGTGGATCTTGGTGCTCAGTCCGCCACGAGAACGGCCAATGGCGTGATCCGGGCCCCCTTTTTTCCGCCCGCGGCGTGCTGGTGCGCACGCACGATCGAGGTATCGATCAGATGAAGCGAATCCGGCGATTGCGCGGCCAATGTCTCGAAAACACGCAGCCACACGCCGGCCTTGGCCCAGCGGTTGAAGCGGTTGTAGACGGTCGTGTAGGGGCCATAGCGCTCCGGCAGATCGCGCCACGGCGAGCCGGTCCGCAGGATGTAGAAGATGCCGTTCACCACGCGCCGGTCGTCCACCCGCGCAACGCCGCGTGGTTTGTTCGGAAGCAGCGGCGCGATCATCGCCCACTCCCGATCGCTCAGATCGAAACGTGCCATTTGATAGCTCCCCCAGTTCGGGAGCTTGAATCACATCCGCCCGAAAAGGGGAATCCCCTTTATGGGTACAGAACCTAGGCCACGAAGAGCGCCAGTAGTATCAGCGCGACCACGATCAACGCGAAGGCGATCCACGAGAACCTCAGGAAGCGGACCCAGAAGATCCAGTGCGATCGACCGTCGAAATCGTCTGAGCTCATGGACACGCATACCCCCGACATTGCGCCATCCCGTCGCGGCAACGTTATATAGAGCGTCGCGGCGTCGGACGAAAGTCCGTTTGCGCCGGTCCGCCCGGACTGATGAAGGTGACGGCCGGGTTCCCGGACCCGGCGACGACGGCACGGTCGCCTTCGATACGCACGCGACCCTCGGCGATCCAGCGGACCGCCAGCGGATAGCATTCGTGCTCGACGGTCAGGATACGGGCGGCCAGCGCTGCGGCGTCGTCGCCGCCGTCCACGGGCACGGCGGCCTGCACGATGATCGGGCCGGCATCCATCGCCGGGCGGACGAAGTGTACGGTGCAGCCGCTGACCCTGACCCCGGCGTCCACCGCCTGGGCCGGCGCATCGAGCCCGCGGAACGCCGGCAGCAGCGACGGATGGATGTTGACGACACGGTCGCGCCAGGCGGTCACGAACGCCGGCGACAGCAGCCGCATGAAGCCGGCCAGGCAGACGAGCTCGACCCCCGCGGCGCCCAGCGCGGCGTCCATGGTGGCCTCGAACGCGGCGCGGTCGGGGTGGCCGGCGCGCTCGATGACCGTGGTCGCGATGCCGGCCCTATGGGCGTGGCCGAGGCCCGCGGCGTCGCCGCGATCGCTGATCACGAGGACGATCTCGGCCGGATAGGCCAGCACCGCGCAGGCGTCGATCAAGGCCCGCAGATTGCTGCCGCGCCCCGATATCAGGACCGCCAGCCTCAGCCGCGCCACAGCGCCGCCAGATCGAGGATGCGGACGCTCGGCGTGTCGGCCGCGCGGCCAACGACGGTGCCGAGCGAATACACAGTCTCACCGCGGTCGCGCAGCACCGCGGTCGTGGCCGCGGGCTCGCCGGTGATCACGACCATGCCGACGCCGCAGTTGACGGTACGCACCATCTCGGCCGGCGCGACCGAGCGCGCGAGCCACGCGAACAACGGCGCCCGGGCCGGCCCAGCGAGCCTCAACTCGACGGCGCAATCGTCGGGCAGGACACGCGGGATGTTGCCGCAGAGGCCGCCGCCGGTGATGTGGGCGAACGCCTTGACCGCCGACAGCCGCGCCGCCTGCAGACAGGCATCGACATAGATCCGGGTCGGCGTCAGCGCGACCGCGCCGAGCGTCGGCGCATCCGATTCGAAGGGCGGCGGCGCGCTCCAGTCCAGGCCCGCAACGGCGACCAGCCGGCGCACCAGCGAGAAGCCGGTGGCATGCAGGCCGGCCGAGGCCAGGCCCAGCACCGTGTCGCCGGGCGCGACGCCCGGCGCGCGCCGGGGCAGCAGGGCGTCACGCTCGACCGCACCGACGGCAAAGCCGGCGAGGTCGTAGCGCCCGGCTGCGTAGAAACCGGGCATCTCCGCAGTTTCGCCGCCAATGAGGGCACAGCCGGCGGCGCGGCAGCCCGCGGCGATGCCGGCGATTACCGTCTCGGCCTCGGCGGCGAGCCGGCCGGTCGCGAAATAGTCGAGGAAGAACAGAGGACTGGCGCCCTGGACCACCAGGTCATTGACGCACATCGCCACCAGATCGATGCCGATCGTATCGTGGCGTCCGGTCTGGGCCGCGACCTCCAGCTTCGTGCCGACACCGTCGGTCGCGGCGACGAGCAGCGGGTCACGGTAGCCGGCGGCGGCAAGGTCGAACAGGCCGCCGAAGCCGCCCAGCCCAGCAATGGCGCCGGGACGCCGGGTCGAATCGGCAAGCGGCTTGATCGCTTCGACCAGGGCGTCGCCCGCGTCGATGTCGACCCCGGCGTCCTTGTAGCTGACCGCGATGACGCCCCCCGGTACTTGACTTCATCCACCGGCGTCCGGCAGATGAGGGTTCATAGTCGTGATTTCCCTTTTTCACGGTTCCTGCGGCGGTTTGCAATGCGCTTGAGGTCAGGCATCGAATGCTTCGCCCGCTTCGGCGCCGTGTGCGTCATCGCCCTGTTGGCCGTGCCGGCGGCGGCACAACCGAACCTCGACGTGTATACGGTCAGCGGCGTAGAGGTCGACGTGACCGCGGACAATGCCACCAACGCGCGTGAACTCGCCCTCGTCAGTGGCCAGGCGGAAGCGCTGGGCACGCTGTTGCGCCGACTGACCCGGCGGCTCGACTGGGCGGGGCTACCGCCGATCGATCCGGCGACCGCCGCCTTCGTCGTCCAGGATCTCGAGGTGATCGAGGAACGGACGTCGGCCGTGCGCTACCTAGCGACGCTGACCTATCGGTTCAAACCGGCGGCCGTGCGGGACCTGCTGCGGCAAAACGACATTCCGTCCGCCGAGACGACGAGCAAGCCGGTGCTGGTGCTGCCGGTGCTGCGCCGGGCCGGCACGCTGCTGCTGTGGGACGATCCGAATCCGTGGCGCGAGGCCTGGGCCGACTTGCCGCCGCGGACCGGCCTGGTGCCGATGCGCATACCGTTCGGCGACCTCGCCGACATCGCCGACGTCTCGGCCGAGCAGGCGGCGAGCGGCGAGGTCGAGCGGCTGACGGCGATTGCGTCGCGCTACGACACCGGCGATACGTTGGTCGCTCTGGCGGCGCTGGGACTGGAATCGTCACGCAGCCTGCCGAAGCTGGACATCGCGGTCTCGCGGGTCGGCGTGACGACGCAGGCGCCGATCCTGTTGAGCGTCGTCGGCGATTCGCGACAGAACGCCGCAGGGCTGATGGCCAAGGCCGTGGCGGCGACGGTCCAGGCGGTCGAGAACGCGTGGATCGAGGCCAACCTGCTGCGTTTCGGGCAGCAGCAGCGGCTGACGGCCGCGGTCAAGCTCGAACAGCTCGGCGATTGGATCGTCGTCCGCGACCGCCTGGCAAGCGTTGCCGTGATCTCGGACAACCGACTGTTGTCGCTGACACGCGATGCGGCGCATGTGGAGCTGACCTTCATCGGCGACGAGGACCAGCTGGCCGACGCCCTGGCACAGGCTGACCTGTCGCTGGAGGCGCCGGCGCTGACCAGCCTGGATGCGAGCGCCGTGCTGCCGCCGCCGATACGCGTGATCCGCCTGACACGGCGCTGAGCCGGCGGGTCGCGGGGGATGCGGGCCGGCCGGGCGGCCGATTGACGCGGGCGCCCTGGCTCAGCAGGACCGGGGCCGCCAGCGAACTTTTGGGGGGCGACGATGCGGCCATCCCGCCAACTCGGCTTCTGGGCCGGCGCGTTCGTCGTCGCGGCGGTCTTGCTGTTCGCCCTGCGGGCGATCCTGTTGCCGTTCGTTGCCGGCATGGCGATCGCCTACCTGCTCGACCCGGTGGCCGACCGGCTGGAACGCTGGAAGCTGTCGCGGACCTTGGCGACGACGATCATCACAGCCGCGTTCATCGTCGTGCTCGTGGCGGCGATCGTGCTGCTGCTACCGTTGCTGCAGTCGCAGGTGCTGTCGCTCGTGGCCGCTTTGCCGGGCTATGCGGAGAGCCTGCGCGGCCTGCTCGAGAGCGCCCTGACCGACCTGCAGGCCCGTCTGCCGGCCGAGCAGATGGAGGCGCTGCGGCAAGCGGCAACGCAACTGAGCGGCACGATCGCGCGGCAAGTCGGCGGCTTCGTCGGCAGCGTCGTCACCGGCGGCCTGTTTCTCATCAATCTGCTGTCGCTGCTGTTCATCACCCCGATCGTCACGTTCTACCTGTTGCGCGATTGGGACCGCATGATGGCAAAGCTGAACGACCTGCTGCCGCTCCACTATGCCGACACCGTGCGAGAGCAACTGGCGCTGATCGACCGCCGCCTCGCCGGCTTCGTGCGCGGCCAGATGATCGTGGCGGGCATCCTAGGTTCGTTCTATGCGATCGCGCTGAGCCTGGCGGGCCTCGAGTTCGGACTCGTCATCGGCCTGGCGGCAGGCGCTATTTCGTTCATTCCGTTCGTCGGGTCGGTCAGCGGCTTTGTCGTCTCAGTCGCGCTGGCCCTGGTGCAATTCGACACCTGGCCACCGGTTGCGATCGTCGCCGGGATCTTTGGCGTCGGCCAGCTGGTCGAGGGTAACTTCCTGACGCCGAAGCTGGTCGGCGACAAAGTCGGGCTGCACCCGGTCTGGGTCATCTTCGCGCTGTTGGCCGGCGGCAGCCTGCTGGGTCTCGTCGGGATGCTGCTGGCGGTCCCGTTGGCCGCGGTCATCGGCGTCCTCGTCGCGTTTGCGATCACGCGCTATCGCGCGAGCGTGCTCTACCACGGTGCCGGGGACATCCGCGCCCTGCCCCCGGCCGGGGACGACGGCGAGGACACGGACGAGGGCAAGGACGCCGGGGCGTGAACGCGCGACAGTTGGCGCTCGACCTCCGCCATCGGCCGGCCCTGGGCCGCGACGACTTTCTCGTGGCCGCGAGCAACGAGGCCGCGGTCCGCTGGATCGACCGCTGGCCGGACTGGCCGGCGCCGGGCATGGTGCTATGGGGACCGCCCGGCTGCGGCAAGAGCCACCTGGCGGCCGTGTGGCGGCACCGCGCCGGCGGTCCCTTGCTGACGCCGGGCGAGGTTGCCGGCAGCGAGCCGCCGGCGCTGCTCGACGGCACCGGTCGGGCGACGGTCGAAGACGTCGACAGCGCCCTGCCCGACGACGGTTTGGAACGGCCGTTGCTGCATTTCTACAACGTCATTGCCGAACGCGGGGGCGCGCTGCTGATGACGGCGCGCCAGCCGCCGGCACGCTGGCCGGTTGCCCTCGCCGACCTGGCCTCGCGCGTCAAGGCGCTGCCCGCCGTGACGATCGAGCGCCCCGACGACGGGCTGCTGGCGGCCGTGCTGGTCAAGCTGTTTGCCGACCGTCAGCTGACCATCAGTGTGGAGGTGATCGAATATGTGCTGCCGCGCATCGAACGCTCGTTCGCCGCCGCGCGGGCGCTCGTCGACGCTCTCGATAAGGCGGCGCTGGCGGCGCAGCGCCGGATCACGACGCCGCTGGTGCGCGACGTACTGAGCGCTGGCGGGCTCAGTCCGCCGCCGGCCTGATCGGGTCGCTCGGCAGCCGGTAGTCGGCCAGGTGAGCCGTGCCGCGGTCGACCGCCGACCACAGCGGCTTGGAATCACCGTCGGCAAACTCCAGCACGGCCAGGGCGGCCGGCGGCAGGCCGCTGCCGAGCCGCGCCTCGGCGGTGCCGGAGCCGGTGAGGAAGGCGACGAGCGCGGCCAGCCCCGGATTGTGGCCGACCAGCAGAACCGTCGCGAACGTGTCGTCGAGCTGCGTCAGGATGCCGTGCAGCTGTGCCAGGCCGGCCAGATAAAACTCTTCATCGAGACGGTGCACGGCCTGGGCGGCGGCATCGTCCAGCCGCTCCAGCGTCTCGCGGGCGCGCGCCGCGGGCGAACACAGCGCCAGCGCCGGGCGCTCGCCGCGTGCCGCCATGGCCCGGCCGACGCGCAGGGCATTCAGCCGCCCGCGGCCGGACAGCGGCCGATCGAAGTCCTGAACACCGTCGCCCGGCGCCTCGGCATCGGCATGGCGCAGGACGTACAGGCGCTTCATGCGTTATCGTGCCGTTCGTTGAAGTCGCACCGGCCCATCAATCTCATTCCTTGGGAGGCGCCTCGGCGCAACGCGCCGTCCGCTGGCGCCGAACTCATGACGGTGCCGCGTCGGCTCCCTTGGGGTAGTTGGCGGTACCGGGCCCCGACCCGCGGCGGCGGCGCCGGCGGCGCTTGGTGGTGGCCACGGTGATCCCACCGGTGGTCTCGGCCTCGCCGGCGCCGTTGACCGGCAGCAGCCGCACCTGACGGCCGTTCGCGGCGAGTGCCAGCCTGCCGTGCTTGATGTCGAGCGCGGTCGCACCGAACACCTCACGGCGCCAGCCACGCAGGGCGGCGACGTCGGCGTCATCGTCGGCGGCAATGCGCTCGAGATCCGCCGTCGTCGCGACCAGCTTCTGGGCGACATGGTGGTATTCGCATTTGTGCTTCAAGAGCACCTTCAGCAGGTCGACTACAGGACCGATGCCCTGGGGCAGGTCGGCCCTGGGGCGCGGCAACGGCGCATCGTCGAGCGGCAGTTCGGCCCCGCGCCCGACGGCGGCGAGCAGCGAGGCGGCATACTTGCCGCCGGCAAAGCCCTTGGGAAGCCCGCGAATGCGCTTCAGCGCCGCCTCGTCACGCGGCCGCTGGGCGGCCATCTCGGTCAGCGATTCGTCGCGCAGAACGCGGTTGCGCGGGACGTCGCGTGCCATCGCCTCATCCTCGCGCCAGGCGCCGAGGGCCTGCAGCACCGCCAAATAGCGCCGGTCGGTGCTGCGTGGCTTGAGGCGCTGCCACGCCGTGGCCGGCTCTAGGGTATAACTCGCCGGATCGGTCAGTACCGCAAGCTCCTCGTCGAGCCAGGCGGCGCGGCCGTCGGCCTCGATCCGCTCGCACAGCGCCTCGTAGACGGTCCGCAAATAGGTCACGTCGCCCAGCGCATAGGTCAGTTGCTTGTCGGTCAGCGGCCGCAGCGACCAGTCGGTGAAGCGCGAGGTCTTGTCCAGGTGCTGGTGGGCCAGTCGCGCGACCAGGGTCTCATAGGCGACCTGATCGCCGAAGCCACAGACCATCGCCGCGATCTGCGTGTCGAACAGCGGCGCCGGGATGCGGTCGGTCATCTGATAGAAGATCTCGACGTCCTGGCGGGCGCCGTGGCAGACCTTCAGAACCTTCTTGTTAGCGAGCAGGTTGAAGAAGGGCTTGAGGTCAAGGCCCTCGACCAGCGGGTCGATCGCCGCGGCCTCGTCCGGGCCGGCCAGCTGGATCAGACACAGCTTCGCCCAGAACGTCTTTTCGCGCATGAACTCGGTATCGACCGTGATGTAGTCGGCCCGGCCGAGCCGTTTGCAAAGCGCCGCCACGGCGGCGCTGTCGGCAATCAACGTCATGGCGCAGCTATACACCGTTTCGCCAGGGCGCGGAAGCGGCGGACACGCCCGGCCTCGCTTGACAATCGCGACCCATCCATGCCCTGTGGCCGGCCGTAGTTCCGGCCTGCAAGAGACGTCCCTCGAGGGTAGTGGTACAGTTTGGTCATGATGCGTCCCGTGACGCTTCCCAGTCCAGCACCTTCACGAGATCGGACATTTCCCAAAGCTTGGGAGTGACCCCGGCCGCCATCGCTGGCGTGACTCGCAAGGTTTGGTGGATGCGAACGAAATTGTAGTGCATGAAGTAGACAGCCATCATGTGCTCGTGGTTTTTAGCCTTCTTCGAGAACGCATTCGTGAGGCGCGTCATGCGTCGGTTGCCCATGCGTATATTTAAATTCTGGCGCTCCACAAACGACGTACTCACATGTTTTGGGTCGGGGTTGCCTACGACGCGATGCTTGTGCGCTCCAGTGCAAATCGCGGGGCTGTAGCGGCGCTGGCCCTCCGGGGCTGCGCCGTAAATCTTCACCAACATGGCGTAGTCAATATCGGCACCGAATGCGCCTTCAATCGCTTCTAGATAGGGCTTATGACCGTCGCTGGTGAGTTGAACGCGGGACGCTAGGCGTGGCGCAAGATCATCTATGAACGTCGCTGCCGCTCCGCTGTCGCGCTCGCCGACATACCAAGACGCAACAAGTTTTGTGTCGGCATCAAGCCCCACCCACGTCCAAATGTCGCCAGCCCCTTCTGGGGCTGCCTTCGCGGTCGGAACATTCTTTTGCTTTGCGTAGCAAAAGGCCCATGCCTCATCAACCTGGATGCGCTTGCAGGGTAGGCTCACAAGTGCGCGGTCTTGATACTCGGAGAACGCCTGTCCAGCATCCTCCAAGAGTTTAATCAGCGTGGTTCGGCTTATGCCGGTCAGCCGCGTCATTGCCCGGAGCGAAATACCTTCCGCCATCATTTGGAGGGCTTGGGCGCGCTTTTCGTGAGGAAGCTTGTTCATAGACATGATAGTGCACCACCATGCCTGAGCGGTCAAGCATAAAATAACAGCATAGGGGGGATTCCAATTCCTTGTGGATGGTGGTAAAAGGACCCCGTGCCGAGGCTCTTCACAGCCGAGGCACGGGGTTCTTTGGGGCCAGATGGCGTAGCTCTATGTCATGTTCCCCATAGCCCTTTCGAGGTTCCTTGCGAGAACCCACTTCACTTTTTCAAATGGTTGGACCGATTGACCGAGCCCGGCCCCCGGGCTCGGTTCCTCCTCTCGGAGAGACTCTGATTTGGTTTTCTCCAAGCCAACGCTAAGCAGCCCGCTTAACCCCCCATCCGCCAACTGTCGCCTCAAGTCTCAGTTCGTCGATTTCGTCTTCTAGATCAGCGAGGCGCTTTAGCAACTCATGGATTTTATTATTCCTGCCGATATGCTCCGTGTAGAGCAACCGAACTAAAGATTCGGCTGGCTTTGATATGTCAGTCTTTCTAGACTCCCATCTGTGGACGGTTTGCTCACTCACGTCGAACAAACCCGCTAACCGCGCTTGTGACATCAACATCTCGTGACGCAGAAATCGGAGATCCGAACCATTCAAATTCTTTTTTTCATTTACCAAAGATTCTCCGATTACTTCATGTAGTCCATCGATGTTTGTAATAATCACTCGCCTGCCTTGAGGCGTATCGACGAACTCGAAACCGTTCACGAGATAGGTATCGTCTAATCCGCATTCAGTGTAGTGGTATTCGTTGCCGGTCATTGCGGGTTCTCCCTTTTTCTCGCGTTCTCCCCTTCTTTAGATAACGGTCACCGCGACGAAGTGGGTCTCTTTCACGGCGACAACGACTTGAATACGGCGACCAGCAACCTTCCGCTTAAGCTTGATACGACAATCGCCATATTCATCAAGCGTAGGCCCAACTACACCCTTTCCTTTCCTCAGCACTTCCAACACCTGCCTCATCGAGACCCCACGCTCCGACATCCTGTCCCGGAAGTGGGGATAATCTAAGTGCATATTGCGTGTGTCCGCAGCCAGCCCCCGGACATGCTCGACAAGTTCGTCGAGCGAAGGGGGGAGGTTCCTTGCCCGGAATGGGACAACTACGCCTGCCATACCTACCAATATGATAGGCAGGGCTGGCTGTCAATAGGATAGGTGAGATTGATAGGGACAAACTTGTCGGGCTACTTTTGTTCCCCCCAATGCGTCCAGCACACGACGCGGCACCCATTTATTGGGGTTTTGATTGTTTCCAGCGCCGATTGGCGGCTTCTTGAGCGATTTCTTTGCGGCGAGCAGGGGTGAGTGAATCTGCTCGGGCGCGACCTCCTTTCAGTCCGCCCTTTCGGCCCAATTCGACCGCTGACTGGTTCTTGTTTGGGTCTATAGGCGGTGTAGGCGCGCTATCTTCGACCTGGCCAGTGAGAATGTCACCGACCAATTTGCCAAGCTCAACGGGGTCGCGCGGTCGTTTGAGGCGATTTCCTGTCATAGTCGCAGTATGACACGATTTGGGCTGAGGGCTCAAACCGGCGAGATCGAGGTATAGCTGAATCTTGTGTACGGCGTTGGAAAGAGGGCGGCGTATCCTGGTGATTGTTGCAGTCACCACTTGACCTAAGCCAAGGAAGGATACGCCATGGAAGAGAATACCGTTGTTGCCTTTCGGAACCCATCGAATTTTCAGGATGACCCGTTGACGGAAGTCCTACGAGCTGGGGCGCGTGAGTTGCTGGCTCAAGCCGTGGAAGCTGAAGTTGCCGAGTTTCTGGAAGGTCATGCGACGCTGGTTGATGACCGGGGCCGTCGCCGGATTGTACGCAATGGCCACTTGCCGGAACGGCTGATACAGACCGGGATCGGCCCGGTGGACGTGCGTCAGCCGCGTGTCCGGGATCGGAGAGCCGGCGAGGGTGCCGGCGCCATCCGGTTCACGTCGGCGATCCTGCCGCGCTATCTGCGCCGCACCAAGAGCCTGGAGGATTTGCTGCCGTGGCTATACTTGAGGGGCATCTCCAGCGGCGATTTCTCGGAAGCGTTGGCGGCGTTGCTGGGGGCACAGGCCCCGGGTCTGTCGGCCTCCACGATCGGGCGACTGAAGGAAGTTTGGCAAGACGAGATGGAGCGCTGGCAACGGCGTGATTTATCGGCCAAGCGCTACGTCTACTTCTGGGTCGACGGCATCTATTTTGGCGCCCGCCTGGAAGAGGAGAAGCAATGCATCCTGGTTATCATCGGCGCCACGGATCACGGAACCAAGGAGTTGATCGCCATCACCGACGGCTACCGCGAGAGCGAACAATCCTGGCGCGAGGTGCTGCTCGATCTCAAGCGGCGTGGTCTCGGCATCGGCCCGGAACTGGTGACCGGCGATGGCGCGCTCGGCTTCTGGAAGGCGCTCCGCCAAGTCTACGGGGCCGCCCGCGAGCAGCGCTGCTGGGTGCATAAGACGGGCAATATCTTGAACAAGCTACCCAAGGGTCGGCAGAACAAGGCCAAGGGTCACTTGCAGGATATCTGGATGGCCGAAACCAGGAAGGACGCGGAGACCGCCTTCGACTTCTTCCTGGAAGCCTACGGACCGAAGTACGAAAAGGCCACGGCCTGCCTGGCCAAGGACCGGGACGCCTTGCTGAGCTTCTACGACTTCCCCGCCGAGCATTGGAAGCATGTGCGGACGACGAACCCCATCGAGAGCACCTTCGCCACGGTTCGCCTTCGCACCTATCGGACCAAGGGTTGCCTGTCACGCAAGACGGCGATGGCCATGGTCTTCAAGCTTTGCCAGGGGGCCAGCAAGAAATGGCGGAGGCTCAATGGATCAGATCAGTTCGCCGAGATCATTCGAGGCGTCAAATTCGTGAATGGAGAACGCCAGGATCGCGCCGCCGCATGACAAACCCATACACAACTTTTGACAATAGCTCGGCGAGATCGAAACTGTACCACTACCCCCTCGAGGCACCGCAATGCATCCCTATCGGACCCATACCTGTGGCGAGCTGCGTCAGTCACATGCCGGCGCGGTCGTGCGCCTGTCGGGCTGGCTCCACCGGCGCCGCGACCACGGCAACCTCGTGTTCCTCGACCTGCGGGACAATTACGGCCTGACCCAATGCGTGGTCGACGCATCGAGCCCGGTGTTCGAGATCGCCGAGCGGGCCCGGCTGGAGTCGGTGCTGACGGTGACGGGCACGGTCGTCGGACGTTCGGAAGAGACGATCAACACGCGCCTGCCGACCGGCCATGTCGAGGTCCAGATCAGCGAGCTGGCGATTGAATCCGCGGCCGAGCCGCTGCCGCTGCAGGTCAACTCGGACGAGGACTATGGCGAGGACGTGCGGCTGCGCTATCGCTTCCTGGATCTGCGGCGCGAGAAGATGCACCGCAACATCCTGCTGCGGGCGCAGATTATCGCCTCGATCCGCCGGCGCATGATCGAAGCCGGCTTCACCGAGTTCCACACGCCGATTCTGACGGCGACGAGCCCGGAGGGCGCGCGCGACTTCCTGGTCCCGAGCCGCCAGCACCCCGGCAAGTTCTATGCCCTGCCCCAGGCGCCGCAGCAGTTCAAGCAGCTGATCATGGTCGCCGGCTTCGACCGGTACTTTCAGATCGCGCCATGCTTTCGCGATGAGGACGCGCGCGCCGACCGCACGCCCGGCGAGTTCTATCAGCTCGACTTGGAGATGAGCTACGTCACGCAAGAGGACGTGTTCGCGGCGATCGAGCCGGTCCTGAGCGGCCTGTTCGAGGAATTCGCTGCCTTCGAGCGCGACCGCCCCTGGCCGATCACGAAGCCGCCGTTCCCGCGTATCCCCTATGCCGAGGCGATGCTGAAGTACGGCAGCGACAAGCCCGATTTGCGCAATCCGCTGGAGATCGGCGACGCGACCGAGGTGTTCCGCGGCAGCGACTTCAAGATCTTCGCGAGGGCTGCCGAGGCGGGCAAGGTGGTGCGCGCGATCCCGGCGCCGGGCGGGGCGGCGCAGCCGCGCAGCTGGTTCGACAAGCTGAACGACTGGGCCCGCGAGGAAGGCGCGCCGGGCCTGGGTTACGTGACATTCGCCGACGGCGAGGCCAAGGGGCCGATCGCCAAGTTCATTGCGCCGGACCGGGTCGCGGCGCTGCGGGCACTGACCGGCCTGGGCGACGGCGACGCCGTGTTCTTCGCCAGCGACACGGCGGCCGCCGCGGCACGGCTGGCCGGCCTGGCCCGCACGCGCATCGGCCAGGATCTGGGCCTGATCGAGCGCGAACAGTACCGGTTCTGCTGGATCGTCGACTACCCGATGTACGAGCGCGACGAGGAGACCGGCCAGATCGCGTTCAGCCACAACCCGTTCTCGATGCCCCAGGGCGGCCTGGACGCGTTGGTGAACGAGGACCCGCTGACCCTCAAGGCGTGGCAGTACGACATCGTCTGCAACGGCCTGGAGCTGAGCTCCGGCGCGATCCGCAACCACCGCCCGGATATCATGTACAAGGCGTTCGAGATCGCCGGCTATTCGGCCGAGCAGGTGGAGCGCGAGTTCGCCGGCATGCTGACCGCGCTGAAATACGGGGCGCCGCCGCATGGCGGCTCGGCCCCGGGCATCGACCGTATCGTCATGCTGCTGGCGGACGAGGCGAACCTGCGCGAGGTCATCATGTTCCCGATGAACCAGCGGGCCGAGGACCTGATGATGCACGCCCCCGCGGCGGTCTCCGAACGCCATCTGAAGGAGCTGTCGCTGCGCGTCGCCGGGCAGCCGGGCAAAGCGCCGGGATAGCGCGCCACGAATTAGCTGCACAGACCGGACACTTAACGCGGATTTAACGAAGACTTGGTAGGCCGGACCACCCCCGCGGGAGCCCGGCATGAAGCGTCTGTTCGCACTCGGTGTGCCACTGTTGCTGACAGGCTGCGTGCTCCCCCCCGCCGTGACCATCGCAACGTCGGCGATTACCGGGTTCAGCTATCTGGCCACCGGCAAGGGCGTCGGCGACCACGCGATCTCGCAGATATCACAGCGCGACTGCGCACTACACCGTATCTTCACCCAGGGCGCGGCCTGCAACGAGCCGGCGGCTTCGATCGGGCCGACGCTGGCCCTTGACAGCCAGGCGCCGACGGCGGCAGACGGCGGCGCGAGCGCGCCGATCACCCTCGCCTCGCGGGCGCCGCGGCCGACCCTGGACACGATCTATGGCCCGGCAGCCGGCCAACTCGACGACGGGGCGCTGGCCACCGCGCCGGCGTCCCTCGATCCCGACACCAACACAACGACCGTGCCCCGCCCCGCCCGGCGCGGGCGGCAGAGACGGTGCTGGTCATCGGCAGCTATCGAGAGCGTATCCATGCCGAGCAGCTGATTGCGGCGCAGGCCGCCCTAGAACCCATGATCGTGCCGGCGCTCGTCAACGGCGAGCGCCACTACCGTGTTGTCACCCATGCCATGACCGACGACGTGTCGGCGGCGGGGCTGGCCGACATGTGGCCGCTGCGCCTGCCTCCAGCAAGCGCCGGCGCCGACGGCTTCGACGACTCGATCGCGGCGAGCGTGCTTTGACGCGCGCCGGTCGATCGACGACTCACCGGAAAGTTTGTGGCCAAGCCATGGTGCCGATGCTAGTCCGACCCAACCGGCGCGGGTCCGCTGACGTAAGGAGTGTGTAATGACCAGATCGTTGGCAATTGTTTCCGCCGCATTGCTGGCCACAGCGTCATGGAACGCCGTTGCGGCGACCAACCTGGTGCCCCATCAGGCGTTCTACAGCATCAAGCTGCGCTCGGCGGATCAGGGCTCGAGCATCTCGTCGGCCAAGGGCGTGATGAGCCAGGAGTGGAACCAGTCGTGCGAGGGTTGGGCGGTCAGTCAACGCATGCTGCTGAACCTCGAGGCCAGCAACGGCGTGGCCGTCAGCACCGAGGTCCACTTCTCGAGCTTCGAGAGCACGGACAGCAGCGAATACAATTTCACCTCGCGAACAGTGACCAACGGCGAGGTCACGGACGAATATCGCGGCCGTGCCAGTCGGGCCGAGCCGGGCGCCGAGGTCGAGGCGTCATATTCGGTGCCGGCGGGTGAAACGCGCTTGATGCCCGCCAATACGGTGTTCCCGATGGAGCATACGCGGCGGCTGCTGGCAGCGGCCGAAAGCGGTGAATCGCGGCTGTCGCTGCCGTTCTTCGACGGTCCGCGGCCACAGGACAGCCCGTTCGAGGCCAACGCCCTGATCCTGGGCGAGGCACGCGCGGCCAGCGAAGGCACCGGCGCCGGCCTGGGCCCGATTACGGAGCGCCGGTGGTGGCCCGTCCGCGTCGCGTTTTTCCCCGGCGGCAGCAACGAACCGGAGCCCGACTTCGAGCTCGCCGCCGATTTCCAGGACAACGGCGTCGTCCGAGCCTACCAGTTCGACTACGGCGACTTCATCCTCGAGGCCGAACTCGTGCGCATCGAGGCACTCGAGGTGCCGGCCTGCCAGTAGGCCGTGCGCGCCGCGCCGAGTTTGCAGCCATCGACCGATGGTGGGACTCGAAATAAGAAGCGTCACCCCGGCCTCGAGCCGGGGCCCAGGAACACGAAACAGGCGTGAGGCCGCGAAGAGCCTCCGATCAGATCAATGCCGTTGGATTGGAAGAGTCGCGGTCGGCGCGCTTTCGCTTTGCGCCTAAGTTCCTTGTTCCTGGGCCCCGGCTCTAGTACCGGCTATCGCTGGCGGCGGAGTCGTGATTCAAAGGATGGATGAACATCCAGGACGCGACTCCGATCATATTGACGGAGGAGGAGCGGGCGGTGCTTGAGAGCATGGTCCGATCTCCGAAGACGGAACAGGGCGTGAGCGAGCGCGCCCGCATGGTGTTGTTGGCGGCGGACGGCCGCTCGACGCGCTCCATTGCGGCGGCGCTTGGCACCTGGCCGGGGCGGGTCAGCCGCTGGCGCACGCGCTTCGCGGCGGAACGGCTGGCCGGGCTGTCGGATCGAGCGCGGCCGGGGGCGACGCCGATCTACACGGCCGAGACGGGCCGGCGCATCCTGGCGCAGTTGGACGAGCCGCCGCCCGCCGGCTTCGCTCGCTGGACGGCGCCACTGCTGGCCCGGGCGCTGGGCGATGTGTCGGACCAGTACATCTGGCGCTTCCTGCGCCGGCAAAAGATCGACCTGGCCGGCCGTAAATCCTGGTGCCAGAGCAACGATCCCGAGTTCGTCCCCAAGGCGGCCGAGATCGTCGGCCTCTACTTGCACCCGCCGGAGGACGCCATCGTGCTGGCGGTCGACGAGAAGCCGCACATCCAGGCGCTGGAGCGCGCCCAGGGCTATCTGAAGCTGCCGAACGGGCGCGCCCTGATCGGCCATGGCCACACCTATAAGCGACACGGCACGACGACGCTGTTTGCCGCTCTCAACGTCGCCAGCGGCGAGGTTCAGGCCGGACACTACGAACGGCGGCGCCGCCGTGAGTTCCTCGACTTCATGAACCGCGTGGTGGCCGCCTATCCCGACCGCGAGATCCATGTCGTTCTCGACAACCTGAACACCCACAAGCCCAAGCGCGACCGCTGGCTCAAGGCGCATCCCCATGTCCACTTCCACTTCACGCCCAACTACGCCAGCTGGCTCAACCAGATCGAGATCTGGTTCTCGATCCTCAGCCGCGCCGCCCTGCACGGCGCCAGCTTCACTTCGCCCCGACAACTCAGGGACGCCATCGATGCCTTCATCCACGCCCACAACAAGACCGCCAAGCCTTTCCGTTGGGTCAGCACCAACTTCCATCAGAAGAGGCTCAAACCACGTCATCGCGATTTGTGATTCCCGGTACTAGGCCGGGGTGACATCTTTGTTTTCGTTGCTCTCAACGGTCGAGGTGGTGTGCACAGGGCACTCACGGCGCCGTCCGGCTGCATTGGCGAAATCCAACCGGACAACAGTGGACTGAGCCCGGGCTTCGCTCAGATTCTATTCAGGACCGTGACGCCGAACCCTTCGTGAGCGGCAGGGAACGGCCCTTGCCGATGGCGTCCCGGCCGAGCTTGGCGCGGACGGCGTCGATGGCCCCTTCCACCCGTTTGCGACGGCCCGCCTCGGGGTCGCCCAGGTCGGTTGGATCGGCATCCACGCCGGCGACCAGGGGCGCCACGCCGATACCGATCAGCCGATAGGGCGTACCATCGGCCGCGCGCTCTAGCAGCGGCAAGGCGGCGGTGTAGATGCGCTCCGCCAACTGTGTCGGCGTTGCCAGACTGTGGCGGCGAGTCAGCAGGCGGAAGCCGGCGGTCTTCAGCTTCAGCGTCACCGTACGCCCGGCCAGGTCTTTGGCCTTGAGCCCGTCGGCGAGGGTCTCGCAGCGCGACCACAGGCGACGCTTCAGTTCGTCGAGATCGGCGATGTCGTCCACGAACGTCGTTTCGGTCGACATGCCCTTGGCGGACGCACGCGCGACGACGTGGCGGCTGTCGCGGCCGCGGGCGCAGGCATGGAGGCGCCGCCCCATGGCACCGTAGCGATCGATCAGCGCCGCCTCGTCGTAGTTCTGGAGCTGGCCGATCCGCGTAATGCCGCCGCTCTTGAGCCGGCGCTGCATGGCCGCGCCGACGCCCCAGATCTTCGTGACCGGCAGATCCGCGAGGAACCGTGCGGCCTCGGCGCGGCCGATCACCGCGAAGCCGCGCGGCTTGTCCAGGTCCGAGGCCAGCTTGGCCAGGAACTTGTTGTGGCTGAGTCCGACCGAGGCGGTGACGCCGACCTCGTCCTCGATACGACGGATCAGGCGCACCAGCGTGCGCGCCGGGCTGCCGCCATGCAGGCGCGTGGTGCCGCCGAGGTCGAGAAATGCCTCGTCGATCGACAGCGGCTCGACGAGCGGCGTGACCGCCTCCATCAGCGCCCGAACGTCGCGCCCGATGGCCGCATACTTGGCCATGTCGGGGCGCACGACCGTCGCCTCGGGGCAGGCCTTGAGCGCCTTGAACATCGGCATCGCCGAGTGTATGCCCTTGATGCGGGCGATGTAGCAGGCGGCCGAGACGACGCCGCGCTTGCCGCCGCCGACGATGACCGGCTTGTCGCGCAGCGTCGGATCGTCGCGCTTCTCGATGCTGGCATAGAAGGCGTCGCAATCGATGTGGGCGATGTGCAGCGCCGTCAGTTCGTCGTGAAAAACGAGGCGCGGCGAGCCACACTCGCGACACCGGCCGGCGCGACACCGGCCGGCACTGTCGACAAGCTCGGCCGCACAGTCCCGGCACAGGCCGGGCCTGGTCGGCCGGCCGGCCGTGGTCAAGCGTCCTCGCCCGGCGGCCACAGCCACGCCGCCCCGCGGACACCGCTCGAATCGCCGTGCGCCGGCGGCACGAGCGGGGTGTCTACGCGGTCCGAGAACACGTAGCGGTCCCAGATCCGCGGCACTCTCTCATAGAGCCGGCGCACGTTCGACATGCCACCCCCGAGGACGATGACGTCGGGATCGAGGATGTTGATGACACCGGACAGCGCCCGCGCCATGCGGTCCTCGTAGCGGCCGAGCGTTGCGCCGGCGGCGGCATCGCCGGCCGCCGCCCGGGCGACGATGTCGGGGCCGCCGACCGACATGCCGGTGGCGCGCAAATGGTCCCGCTCGAGCCCGGTGCCGGAAATGAAGGTCTCGATGCAGCCGTTGAGGCCGCAATAGCAGTCAGGGCCGGGCCGTTCATCGGCCGTCATGCGCGGCAACTCGTTGTGGCCCCATTCGCCGGCGACGTAGTTCGGCCCGGTCAGACCGCGCATGTCGACGACGACCCCGCCACCGCAGCCGGTGCCGACGATGACCCCGAAAACCGTGCGGGCACCACGGGCGGCGCCGTCCACCGCCTCTGAGATCGCGAAGCAGTTGGCGTCGTTGTCGATCCGCACGGGGCGATCGAGCAGGTGGCTGAGATCCTTGTCGAGCGGCTGGCCGATGAGCCAGGTCGAGTTGGCGTTTTTCACCAGGCCGGTCACCGGCGAGACGCTGCCGGGAATACCGACGCCGACGCTGCCGGTTCCGCCGAGCTCGCTCTCTACACCATCGACGAGTATTTTGATGGCATCCGTCGTCGCCTGGTAGTCGCCACGCGGCGTCGCCGTGCGCTTGCGATAGAGCTCGCGCCCATCGTTGGCGAGGGCGATCGCCTCTATCTTGGTGCCGCCAAGGTCGATACCAATGCGCATTCCGGATCCCCCTGCCGCCGGGTGGACCGGAAAACCCAATCTGCCCCAACGGGTTAGAACTTACGCAATCTTAACTTCGCGCATGATAATGCCCCAACCTGACGCCCGAGAAAAGGTGATCCCCAGCATGCCGACCGCCCTGCGCCCAGGCCATGACCAGCGTGGCCCGATGCGACGGACGAGTTGAGGGCCCCTTACCAATGGCAAAGACCGTCCTCATCGTCGAAGACAACGAGCTCAACATGAAGCTCTTCCACGATCTGCTGGAAGCGCAGGGCTACACGACGCTGCAAACCAAGGACGATGGAGGCGCTGAAGTTCGCCCGCGAGCACCGTCCCGACTTGATCCTGATGGACATTCAGCTGCCGGAGGTGTCGGGCCTGGAAGTCACGAAATGGCTTAAGGAAGACGACGAGCTGAAGGCCATACCGGTGATTGCCGTGACCGCGTTCGCCATGAAGGGTGACGAGGAGAAGATCCGGCAGGGCGGCTGCGAGGCCTATATCGCCAAACCCATCTCAGTGTCTCACTTCCTCGAGACGGTTCAGAAATTCCTGAGCTAGGGGTTCCCGCATGTCGGCCAGGATCCTTGTCGTAGACGACATCGAGCACAACGTAAAGTTGCTCGATGCGAAGCTTTCCACCGAGTACTTCTACGTCGTCACCGCCCGCGACGGCCAGCAGGCTTTGGATGCCATCGAGCGCTGCGAGCCGGACATCGTGCTGTTGGACGTGATGATGCCGGGCATGGACGGTTTCGAGGCATGCCGCCGCATCAAGTCGAACCCGGAGACCCAGCACCTGCCGGTCGTCATGGTGACGGCGCTGTCAGCCGTCAGCGACCGAGTGCGCGGCCTGGAATCCGGAGCCGACGACTTTCTGACCAAGCCGCTCGACGACCAGGCGCTGTTTTCGCGCGTTAAGTCGCTGGTGCGGCTGAAGATGATGTCGGACGAGCTGCGGCTGCGGCTGGATACCGGGCGGAGCTTCGGCGTCACCGAGGAAGAGCGCCGGGTCAGCGATCAGGACACAACGAACGCCAACGTGCTCATCGTCGAGAGCAGCCAGCTGCAGCGGCGCAAGATTCAAGACATCCTCGCCACAGACAACGACACGACGACCCCGGCCGAGACCGCCGCGGACGTGGCGCGGCTGACCCATGCGCAGGACTTCGACCTGATTCTGGTCAATCTGGGCCTGCAGGGCGACGACCCTCTGAGGTTGTGCTCGCAGATCCGTGCGGACGACAAGACCCGGCACACGCCGATCCTGATCATCGTCGACAGCGAAGACAAACCGCGCCTGGCCAAGGCGCTGGAGCTGGGCGTTAACGACTATCTGGCGAAGCCGATCGACCGCAACGAGATGCTGGCCCGGGTGCGTACCCAGATCCGGCGCAAGCGTTATCAGGACCGCCTGCGGGCCGACTATCAGCGTAGCCTGTCGATGGCCCTGACCGACCCCCTGACCGGCTTCTACAACCGCCGCTACCTGGACGCCCACCTAGCCCGGATTTCTCACAGCGGGATTGGTGGTGGCCGAGAGCCAGTTCATCTTGGGCACTGTTGATGGGTTGCTGTGAAGCAGGCAGTCTGGAGGGTTCCGCCGGCTGCTGGCGGTGGTCTGAGGCTGGAGTTGATCCTGTGTGGTTGACGGGACGGGCGGAGGCCGGCTGCTGGGGTCAGCCGGTGGCGTTGCATAATCGATGGTGAGCCAGGCGGTATTCCTGCTGGTAGGGGAACGAAGACGCCATTGCGAACTTGACGCGGCGGACGGAGCGGCGCACCTGGGCGCCGATCTTCAACTGCTTCAAGCGGATGGTGCCGCAGGTGGCGCGGGCGAAGCGGGTGTGCTTGAGGGCGATGCGGCGCAGCGCGCAGAGCAGCGCATAGGCCATGGCGGCGAACCACAAGCGCAGCTGGTTGGCCCGCATGGTGGCAGCCGAAGTGCGGTCGGCGAACAGATCGCCCTGGCATTCCTTGATGCGGTTCTCCATGTCGCCGCGGGCGCAATAGACCTTTTCATAGAGCCGGCGGGCCTTGACCTCGCCGGTGCCGAGCGAGGTGACGACGAAGCGCGGATTGGCCTTACCGTGGGTCCATTCGGCCTTGGCGACGACGCGGCGTTCGCGGCTCCAGCTCTTACGCGTCGTCCACACCAGCTCCTGGTAGCGGCGGGCCGGCTTGCCGGTGCGCCGGCTGTCGGCGGCGGCGGCGGCGAGAGCGTTCTCGATCGCGCCGCTGAGCCGCTTGTTCCTGGCCAGCCCAAAGACGTAGTCGACCCGGTTGGCTTCGCACCACGCCATCAGCGCCTCGCGGGCGAAGCCGGAATCAGCGCGCACCAGAATACGCACGTCCGGCCAGTCGTCGCGGATCTGCTCGACGATCCGGGCGAGCTCCTCGATCGCGCCGGCGGCGCCGTCGATATTGGCCGGCCGCAGCTTCGCCGCCAGCAGATGCCGGCCACAGAAGATGTACAGCGGCAGATAGCAGTAACAATCGTAGTAACCGTGGAAGAACCGATCCTTCTGCTCGCCGTGCAACGGATCGTCGGTCGCGTCGAGGTCGATGATGATCTGCTTCGCCGGCCGCCGGTGCGCGGCCAAGAACAGCGCGACGAACTGGCGCTCGATCGCCGCCGCGTCGTGGCCGATCTTGTGATAGCGCGACGGCGCCCCCGACGGCGCGTGCTCCAGCCGGTTCAGCGTCGACTTGCCGGCGAGCGGCGCGCAGTCCGCCCGCCGCGCCTCGAGCTTGCCGGCGAGCACCGCCATCACCGGATCATGGCGCAGCTCGTCGTGGTCGATCAGGTCCTCGTAACCCAGCGCCAGGGCGAACACACGTTGGCCGACCAGCGTCGCGACGCTGTGCTCCGTCAACGCCGGATCGCGGCCGTCCTGGAAACATCGCGCAAAACCCGCGACCAGGCCAATCGCCCGCTCCGGGGCCCCCAGCAAAAGCGCGCCGCCGTTCGACGTCACCGCACCGCCGTCAAACGCTGCCTCAACGCGCCGGCTCTCAACGCGTGCAAATCCGAACAGATCCGAGATACACTCTGTTGGCATCGGGGAGATCCTCCGTCTCGTAACAGGGGCAAAAGTCCGGGCGACTTTAATTCTGATTCGATCCGGGCATGGCCGGATGTTTACCAGATATTGAGGCTCTGGCGCCTGATGACCTCAAGGGGCTGGTGTTACAGCTGCTTGAGGATGTTGTCGCGCTGAAGGCCGAGAACGCTGCGTTACGCGAAGAGATTGCGCGGCTGAAAGGGCTCAAGGGGCCGCCGAAGCTCAAACCGAGCGGCATGGAGAAGGCCACCGAGCCGGCGCGCGCGGAACGCAAGGCGGGCCGCCGGGGTGGCAAGATCGACCGGCTTGTGATCGACGAGGAGCGGGTGCTCAAGGCGGCCGTTCCCCCCGGCTCGCGGTTCAAGGGATACGAGACCTACGTGGTCCAGGAGCTGATCCTGCGTCCTCACGTGATCCGCTACCGCCGTGAACGCTGGATCACCCCTGATGGTCGGACGGTGGTGGCGGCTCTGCCCGCGGGGACGGTCGGCCACTTCGGCCCCGAGCTCAGGCGCTTCGTGCTCGCTCAGTATCACCCGGGCCAAGTGACGGTACCGCGGATCGTCGCGCAATTGCGCGACCTCGGGATGGCGATCTCCAAGCGCCAAGTCGTGCGTCTTCTCATCGCCGGCAAGGAGGACTTCCTGGCCGAGGCGGCCGGTGTGCTTAAGAGCGGGCTCGAGAGCGCGGCGTGGATCACGGTCGATGACACCGGCGCCCGCTACAAGGGCATGAACGGCGCCTGCACGCACATCGGCAACACTGATTTTGCCTGGTTCGCCACCACCCGCGCGAAGAGCCGGCTGAACTTCCTGGCGCTTTTGCGGGCTGGCGCCACCGACTACGTGATCAACGACGAGGCGCTGGCTTACATGCGCGGCCGGAGCCTCTCGGGGCTGGTGATCGCCCGGCTCGCTGGGCACAAAAGCAAGCGCCTCAAAGACCAGGAGGCGTGGATGGCCCATCTCGAGCGCCTCGGCATCACCCGGCTCCGGGTGCATCCCGATCCGCTGAAGATCGCCACCGAAGGCGCGCTGTGGGGCAGCGTGGTCGCCCATGGCTTGCTCAAGGATGCCGTCATCGTCAGCGACGACGCCGGCCAGTTCAACGTCGGCTCTCACGCGCTGTGCTGGGTCCACGCCGAGCGGCTCATCCACAAGCTGGTCGGCTTCAACCACCGCCAGCGGCAGGCGTGTGCGCGGATCCGGGCGCGGGTGTGGTGGTTCTACGCCGACCTGAAGGCATATTGCCGCGATCCCACTCCGCGCAGAAAGCGGGAGCTTCAGGCCCGCTTTGACCGGCTGTTCACCACCACCACCGGCTTTGCCACCCTCGACCGGTTGCTCGCCAGGCTCCACGCCAACAAGGTCGAGTTGCTCCGCGCCCTCGAACGGCCGGATATCCCGCTTCACACCAACGGCTCGGAGAATGACATCCGCTGCCAGGTGACAAGGCGCAAAATCAGCGGTGGCACCCGCTCGGAGACCGGCCGCGACTGCCGCGACGCCTTCCTCGGCTTGATGAAGACCTGCGACAAGCTCGGCGTCTCGTTCTGGGACTACCTCGGCAGCCGGCTCGACATCCCCGGCGCGCCGCCCATCCTCCCCTTGCCAGACCTCATCCGCCAGCGCACCGCCGCCTGACCGCCCGGCCTTTTGCCCCTGTTACTCCGTCTCAGCTTAAGTTCTTGTTGCAACAATCACTTTCGCTGATTCGGGGCCCCGATGCACTACTCCGTGTGAGAAAGCCGGGCTAGACGCGCTGCTGGCGCGGTCGAGCGAGTCGCCGGACAGCGCCGCGGTGCTGTTGTTGGACATCGACTTTTTCAAGCGGGTCAACGATACCTACGGCCACGCGGCCGGCGACGAGGTGCTGAAGGTGGTCTCGGGCCAGGTCGCCGACCAGCTGCGCAGCTCGGACACGCTGGTGCGCTACGGCGGCGAGGAGTTCGTCGTGGTCATGCCGAATCAGGAAATCCACAAGGCCATGGCGGTCGCCGAACGGGTGCGCACGATGATCGAGCAGCTGGCCGTCCAAGTCGAGGGTCAGGAGATCCGCACGACGGTCAGCATCGGCGTGGCGACATCGTTTCCCGGCGATACACCGGATGCGCTGCTGCGGCGAGCCGACGAGGCGCTGTACAAAGCGAAGGAAACCGGCCGCAACCGGTCGATCGCTCACGAGGAGCTCGCCATCCGGCAGGTCGGCGCCGCGCGCTGACCGTGGGCCGGCGCGTCGGCGAAGCGAAATGCGCCCGCTGGGCGAGCACGGTTGCCAAATGGGAAAG
Source organism: Alphaproteobacteria bacterium (assembly GCA_965261585.1). GTDB lineage: Bacteria > Pseudomonadota > Alphaproteobacteria > UBA6615 > UBA6615 > CBDHDN01. Next base: position 29,380 of record CBDHDN010000069.1, on the reverse strand, counting down.
GCCGCCATCGGCGGCCTTCGTTGCATGCGGTAGGCGGCCCGCTACCGCATTTTTTCTTCCTTGAACATGACGTGCTTGCGGGCACGCGGGTCGAACTTCTTCAGCGACATCTTATCCGGCTTCTTCCGCGGGTTCTTCTTGGCCACGTAGAAATAACCCGTGTCAGCCGTGCTTACGAGCTTCACCAGGATCGTATTCGATTTGGCCATCGCCGCCGGCCCTCCTCGTCCGCGAAGGCGGGCACCATACCGGCGGCGTACCGCCTGTCAAGCGCCGCTACTGGCGGTCCGTCGTCGCGACCGCCGTATCACCCGTCGACACCGCCTCGGCATAGAGCGACGGATCACCGATCAGAGCCGCCGCGATCTCGATGTCCGTCTGCGTGACCCGCGTGTCCGACGGACATATCTGGCGCAGACTGCGCAGCAAGTCCCGATCCGTCGAGTTCGCCTTGCGCCAGCGCGGCAGGGTCTCCTGGGCCGCCGCCTCGCCGGCCCGCAGAGCATCGACGAGGCCGGCCGGCGCGACCTGCTGATAGTCGCGGGTGCAGACCGTCGGCAGCACGCCCCGCCCGTGCAGTAAATAGCCCGACGGCGCATGCAGGCGCGACCAGGTGAGCGTGAGCTCGCCGTCGTTTGGCAAGCGATAGACTGTCTGCACGGTGCCCTTGCCGTGGGAGTTCGTGCCGATGACAACGGCCCGGCCGAGGTCCTGGAGCGCCGCCGCGACGACCTCTGACGCGGACGCCGAGTTGCCGTTGACGAGCACGATCAGTGGCAGGCCACCGGACATGTCGGCGCCGGTGGCGGTAAAGCGTTGCATCGCGTGCGGGTGCCGCCCGCGGGTCAGAACGATTTCGCCGTCGGCCAGAAAAACGTCGGCAACCTCAACCGCTTGGTCCAGTAGTCCGCCCGGGTTACCGCGCAGGTCGAGGATGATGCCGGTAACGTCCCGCCCGGCCTCCTTGCGCAGCCCCGAGATGGTCTCGGCCAGCGACGATCCGGTCTGCTGATTGAAGCTGGACACGGCCACCACCGCGACCGGCCCGCGACGCTCGACGGACACGGTCGTCGGCACGATACGAGCCCGCGTCAGGGTTGTGCCGAACTCGAGCGGCGGCTCGTCGCGCACAATCAGCAGGTGCACTGGCATGCCGATCAGTCCGCGCAGCGTGCGGATGAGCTCGCTCTGGGTCCAGCCGGCGATCGGCACGCCGTCGATCCGCGTGATGCGATCGTTCGCCGCCAAGCCGCCGGCTTGCGCCGGCGAATCATCCTCGATGCGCACGACGAAGGCATCATCGCTAGCCATGCGGACGCTGATGCCAATGCCGCCGAAGCCCTCGCGCACGGCCCGGAAATCCTTCGCCTCTTCGGCGCCGGCGTAGCGGGAGAAGTCGTCGAGCCCGGTCAGAGCGGCGACGAATACCGACTTGAACAGAAGCTCCGAATCGGCCTCGCCGAGCGCCGAAGAGCGGCTGCGCGCCGCCTCGATCGCCGCCACCGACAGCGCCGCCCAGCCGCTGCTGTCGCCGTCCGCCGGTGTCGGCTGGCGGAGCACCAGCGTCGAGTCCACGACGATGTCGAAGGAGCCGCCGTTGTCCGTGACCGTCAGTGTCGGCTCGATCTCCTGCAGGCCGCGCAGCCCGTCGATTGTGAACCGACGCAGCGACAGAGGCTCTATGTAACGGTCGGCAATGTAGACATAAGCGGCAGTCAGGACGTCGCCGGCGTAGGCCGTGCTGTAGGGCTGCGGCCCGGGCGACCCCAACCGCGTGCACGCGGCCAGCGTGAATGCCAGCACCACGGTGATGGCGAAGCCGCGCAGCCAGGCACGCCGAACACTCAGGTCCCGGCCAGGTCGCCCGATCAGGGGGTCACGACTCGTCATTGCGCGGTGATATTTGCACCGTTTATCAACCAGAGCAAAGCGGTTGAGCGTCTGCGGCACGAACAAGCCGGAACGCGGTCTCACGATCGGGTGAGTGCCGCGCCCGCCATTACCGTGGGATTAACGCCGGCGGCGCGGCCGGCCACGCCGCGTCTTGCCATTTGGCGACCCGCCACGCCGCTGGATCCGCTCGCCGGTGGCAGCCGAACCGCCAGCCAGCAAGTCGAGGACAATGGCGCCGGAGACCGCCCGCGCCTCGGCCAACCGCACCTCGACGGCCTCGCCAACCCGGAAGATATGGAACCGGCCGATCAGGCCGGTACCGGCATCGTCGCGCCGGTAGTCGTCGCGCGGCAGCCGCGACGCCGGGACCAAGCCGTCAGCGCCGACCTCGGCCAGCGTCACGAACAGACCAGCGCGGCTGACACCGCTGATGAAGCCGGCAAAGGTGGCGCCGACGCGCCCGCTGAGGAACGCAGCCGCATAGCGGTTGAGCGCGCCGCGCTCCGCCGCGGCGGCCCGCCGCTCGGCACTCGAGATGGCGGTGCCGAGCACGGCGAACGTATCCGACGCGTCCGCCGGCAGGCCGTCATCGCCAAGGCCCATGCCATCGATCAGCGCCCGGTGGACCAGCAGGTCCGCATAGCGGCGGATCGGCGACGTGAAGTGGGCGTAGCGCCGCAGGCCGAGCCCGAAATGACCGGCATTGTCGGGGCTGTAGGCCGCCTGGGACTGGGTCCGCAGGACCAGCTGGCTGATCAGCGGCGCGTGGGGTTGGCCGGCGACCTTCTCGAGGGCCCGGTTGAAGTGCTGGGGCCGCGGCTCCGGCCCGCGCGACAGGGTGACGCCGACACTGGCCAAGGCCTCGCGCAGGTCGTCGACGCGCTCCGGATCGGGCGGTTCGTGGACCCGGTACATACAGGGCTGCCGCGCCTCCTCCAGGGCCCGGGCGGCCGCGACATTGGCCGTGATCATGAAGTCCTCGATCAGCCGGTGACTGGCGTAGCGCGGCTGCGGACCGATGTGTGCGACCGCGCCGTCAGGACCGAAGACGACCCGCCGCTCGGGCAGGTCGAGCTCAAGGACGCCACGGCGGCGGCGGGCCGCCTCGAGCGCGGTGTGGGCGGCGTAGAGCGGGGCCAATACCGGCGCCATCAGCGGTGCTGTCTGCTCGTCCGGACGGCCGTCGCGGGCGGCCTGGACCTGGGTATAGGTCAGGCGGGCGGCCGAGCGCATACGGGCACGCTCGAAGCGGTGCCCCTTGAGCTGGCCGTCATCATCGATCCACAGGTGGCAGGCCAGACACGGGCGTTCCTCGCGTGGCTTCAGCGAACACAGATCGTTCGACAGTGCCTCGGGCAGCATCGGCACGACCAGGTCGGGGAAATAGACCGAGTTGCTGCGCTGCCGCGCCTCCCGGTCGATCGCGTCGCCCGGGCGCACATAGGCGGCGACATCGGCAATGGCGACGATGATATGCCAGCCGCCTGGATTTGCTGCGTCGCCGGCGGGCTCGGCGAAGACCGCGTCATCGAAGTCGCGGGCGTCGTCGCCGTCGATCGTCACCAACGGGACGTCGCGGAGGTCGACGCGGCCATCGGCAGTGACCGAGCGGAGCGCCGCCGCCTGGCGCAACGCCGCATCGGAGAACACATGGGGGATACCGGCTTCATGGACGGCGATGCGGCTGATGCCGCCAGCGGCCTCGGCGGCGCCCAGACACTCGATGATACGCACGCCCTGGCGGCCCCGGCGGCGACCGGGCACCGGCTCCGCATGCACAAGGTCGCCATCGCCGGCGCCGCTGTGATCGCCGTCGAGGACGGGCAGCTCGGCCCGGGCGCCGCGCTGTACCGGCTCGAGCCAGGCGCCGTCGGCGCGCCGGCGCAGCACGCCGAGCAGCCGATCGCGCGGCGGCGGCAGGCGGCGCATCGGCTGGGCCTCGTAGGTGCCGTCGGCACAGCGGCGCAGCCGCGCCAGCAACCGCTCACCGACGCCGACCGCGGCCAGGCGCCGGCCGCTGCGAACGATGATCGGCGGCGGCGGCTCGCCGTCCGCCGGCCACGACGTCGGACGGGCCGTCGCCTCGCCATCCTCGTCGGTCCCGGTGACCTCGATAACGCCGACCGCGGGCAGGCCGTCGATCGGCCGCAGCCGGCGGCCGTGGTCGCGGACTATGGCACCCTCGTCCTCCAGCGCGCGCAACAAGCGGCGCAGCTCGGCCCGTTGCTCGCCACGCAGGCCGAATGCACGCGCGACGTCCCGTGGGGTCGTCGGGCCCTGCTGCTCACGCACGTGGCGCAACAGGTCGGCACGGCTCGGCAAGGCGCCGCGGCGCGCCGCCGCCCGGCGCGGCGGGTCGAGAGGCTGGGAACTATTTGGCAGACGCGGTGCGGCGACCGCCGCTCTTGCGCTTCGGCGCGGCCGCACGGGCGGTCAGCAGGGTCACGGCTTGCTCGAGCGTAACGTCGCCGGGATCCTGGTCCCTGGGGATCGATGCGTTGGTGCGACCATGCTTGATATATGGTCCGTAGCGCCCCTTGAACAAGTTGACGGGCTTGCCGTCCTCCGGATGGGCGCCGAGCTCGCGCAACGGCTCCGCCCCGCGGCGGCCCGTCTTGGCCTTCTCGGCAAGCAGGCTGACCGCGTGGTTGAGGCCGATCGTCAGAACGTCGCGCGGATCCTCGAGGGTGGCATAGGTCGACCGGTGGCGTACGTAGGGGCCATAGCGGCCGACGCCGGCTTGTATCGGCTCGCTGTCCTCGGGATGCTTGCCCACCTCGCGCGGCAGGGCGAGCAGCTTCAGTGCCATTTCAAGGTCGACCTCGGCCGGCGCGAAGCCCTTGGGCAGTGTCGCACGCTTGGGCTTGATTTTGGCCTCGGCCTTGGGCTTGGCCTTGGGCTTGGCCTTGGCCTTCTCCTCTGCCTCGGCCTCGCCGAGCTGGAGGTAGAGGCCGTAGGGTCCCTTGCGCAGCGTCACGTCCTTGCCGGTCTCGGGATCGATACCCAGCAGCTTCGGGCCGGCCGCGACCTCGAGGTCGCCATCTTCGTCCCCGCCATTGTCGACGGCCAGGCGCCGCGTAAATCGGCACTCCGGATAGTTGGCGCAGCCGATGAACGGGCCGTGCCGGCCAAGGCGCAGGCCGAGCCGGCCGTCACCGCAGGCCGGACAGCGCCGCGGATCATTGCCGCTGCCGTTCGGCTGGAAGAAATGCGGGCCAAGCTCCGCGTCCAACGCGTCGATGACGGCGCGGCCGCTCAGGTTCTTCGTACCCTCGACGGCGACGGAGAAGGCCTCCCAGAACTCGCGCAGCACCGTCTTCCAGTCGATGCGCCCGCCGGACACGTCGTCGAGCTGTTGCTCCATGCGCGCGGTGAAGTCGTACTCCACATAGCGCTGGAAGAAGCTGGCCAGGAACGTGGTGACCAGGCGGCCGCGGTCCTCCGGGAAAAAGCGGCGCTTCTCGAGCCGCACGTAGTTGCGGTCCTGCAGGACCTGCATGATCGAGGCATAGGTCGACGGCCGGCCGATGCCCAGCTCCTCGAGCTTCTTGACCAGACTCGCCTCGCCATAGCGTGGCGGCGGCTGCGTGAAGTGCTGCTCCGGCAGGATACTTCCCAGGCCGACCGCCTCGCCGTCGTTGAGCTCCGGCAGCCGGCGCTCGTCGCCGTTCGCCGTGCCGTTTGCGCGTTGACCGACTGCGCCCTGGCCGTTTGCGCCCTGGCCGTTGGCGTCGTCCTTGCCTTCCTCATAGACCCTGAGGAAGCCGTCGAACGCGATCGTCGATCCGGTGGCATGCAGCGTAACGCCGGTACCGTTGCGCGACGGCAGGTCGACGCTGACCTGGTCGAGCTGGGCCTCGGCCATCTCACACGCCGCCGTACGGCGCCAGATCAGCTCGTAGAGCCTGGCCTCCGGGGCGTTGAGCAGGCTCGCCATCGCCGCCGGCCGGCGGAACATGTCGGTCGGGCGGATGGCCTCATGGGCTTCCTGGGCGTTCTTGGCCTTGGTCTTGTAGATGCGCGGCTGGGCCGGCACGTAGTCGGCCCCGAAATCGGCGGCGATCAGGTCGCGGCAGGCGGTGATCGCGGTCTGGCTCAAGACGACGCTGTCGGTGCGCATGTAGGTGATCAGGCCGACCGTCTCGCCGCCGACGTCGATCCCCTCGTACAGGCGCTGTGCCACTCGCATGGTCTCGGTGGCGCCGAAGCCGAGCTTGCGCGAGGCCTCCTGCTGCAGGGTCGAGGTCGTGAACGGCGGCTGGGGGTTGCGCTTGACCCGTTTGCGCTCGACCTTGCCGACCGCAAAGTCCTCGTTCTCGATGACGGCTCTAGCGGCATCGGTGGCGCCCTCGTTGGGCAGCGCGAACTTGTCGAGCTTGGTGCCGTCGAGGTGGGTCAGGCGGGCCGTGAACGGCACGCCGCGGCAGGTCGTCAGGTCGACCTTGACGGTCCAGAACTCGCGCGCATCGAAGGCCTCGATCTCGGCCTCGCGCTCGGTCACCAGGCGCAGCGCCACCGACTGCACCCGGCCGGCCGAGCGCGCCCCCGGCAGCTTGCGCCAGAGTACCGGCGACAGCGAGAAGCCGACCAGATAGTCGAGCGCCCGGCGCGCCAGATAGGCCTGGACCAGCTCCTGATTGACGGCGCGCGGATGGCTGAAGGCGTCCTCGATGGCGCCTTGCGTGATCTCATGGAAGACGACCCGCTTGACCTCGACATGGTCGAGCAGCTTGCGCTGGCGCAGGATCTCCTCGATATGCCAGGAGATCGCCTCGCCCTCGCGGTCGGGGTCGGTCGCCAGGTAGAGCGTGCTGGCGCCCTTCAGGGCTGCGGCGATTTCCTTGATCGGTTTCTCGGAGCGGTCGTCGACCTGCCAGGTCATGGCGAAGTCGTCGTCGGGCTGGACCGAACCGGTCTTCGGCGGCAAATCGCGGACGTGGCCGTACGAGGCCAGGACCTTGAAGTCCCGACCGAGGTACTTGTTGATGGTCTTGGCCTTGGCCGGAGACTCTACGACAACGACATTCATGGGCAACTCGCAACGCGCAATGGAGGGCTCAAATTGCTGCCACGCGGTTGCCCGCCTGACGCTCTATACGTCCTGCCAATTCCAGCTCCAACAGCACCATTTGCACGATTGACGGGGACAATTGGCATCGCCGAATGATTTCGTCAACCGCTACCGGACTGGGCGACAGGCTGTCCACGACAACCTGACGGGCCGCTGAAACCGCAGATTCCGCAGGTTCCGACAGCATGGGCGGGGCGTGCGACATGCCCCGCTGGCCGCCTTTCGGCACCTGTAGCATCGGCTGCAATTCATCGACCACATCCTGTGCATTTTCGGTTAATAGGGCCCCGTTTCTGATCAGCCGATTGGTGCCACCGCAGCGCGGATCGAGGGGCGAGCCCGGTACGGCGAAGATCTCGCGCCCCTGTTCCAGGGCCAGCCGGGCCGTAATCAGCGAGCCCGACCGGCGCGCCGCCTCGACGACCACGACGCCGAGAGCGAGGCCGGCGATGATGCGGTTGCGGCGCGGGAAATGCCGTGCCTGGGGGCTCAGGCCGGGCGGCATCTCGGAGACGACGGCGCCGCTCTCGACAATCTCGGCGTAGAGCTTGTCGTGCTCCCGCGGATAGACGATATCGACGCCGCCGGCCACTACCGCCACGGTGCCGGTCTCCAGGGCGCCGACGTGGGCCGCCGCGTCGATGCCGCGGGCCAGACCGGAGACGACGGCGAGACCGGCCGTGCCGAGCCCGCGTGCCAGGTCCTCGGCGATCTTGCGGCCGTTGATGGAGGCGTTGCGCGCACCGACGACGGCGACCGCGGTCCGCATCACGAGGCCCATGTCGCCGCGGACGGCCAGCACCGGCGGTGCATCGTCGATCGCGGCGAGCGGCGCCGGGTACGCGGCCTCGCCCAAGGTCAGCAGGTCGGCGCCGAGGTCGGCCAGAGCCGCGAGCTCGCGCTCGGCGTCGGCCGGCGGGCAGAGCCGGATCGCCCGGCGGCGACCACCGCGGCGCGGCAGCGCCGGCACGGCCGCAATGGCCGCCGTCGCCGTGCCGTAGGCGGCCAGGAGCGCGCGAAATGTCCGCGGCCCGACATTTTCGGAGCGAATCAGGCGCAGCCGGTCGCGCCGCTCCTGCCAACTCGGTGCGTCGCTGGTCTGGCCCGGCATGGGTGCGACCTCACGCGCGCTTGAGCGCGATCTTCGATTCCTCGCCCCTGACGAGGCGGCGGATGTTGCCGATGTGGCGCAGCCACACGAGCACGGCGAAGATTGCCGCCAGCTGACCGACCTGGGGGTCGGCCAGGAACCAGCCATAGACCGGCGCCAGCACGAGCGCCACGAGCGCGGCGAGGGACGAATAGCGAAAGGCAATCGCGACGATCAGCCAGGTCGCTATCACGGCGAGGCCGGCCAGCCATGACAGGCCGAGGATCGTGCCGATCGTCGTGGCGACGCCCTTGCCGCCGCGAAACCGCAGCCAGACCGGGAAGATGTGGCCGACGACGACGCCGATCGCGGCGAACCAGGTGAGCTCCGGCCCGCCAATGAACTTTGCCAACAGCACGACGACGAGGCCCTTGGCCGCGTCCATCAGCAGGGTCAGCGCGGCCAGCTTCTTGCCGCCGGTGCGCAACACGTTGGTCGCGCCGATGTTGCCCGAGCCGATCTTGCGGATGTCGCCGTGGCCGGCGAGCCGCGTCACGAGCATGCCGAACGGGATCGAGCCGATGGCGTAGGCGGCGACAAACGCGGCGAGGAAGATCTGCCACTCGTGGACGATCGTCTTCAAGTCGGGCGCGCCGATCTGGATCAGGACGACCGTCAATAGGAAGCGCAGGTCCATCCCCTACTCCATGGCTCGCTCGTCATCGGGCGCCGCATAGACGCACGCACCGTTGACAATCGTGCGGACCGCCCGTCCCTGCACCAGCCGGCCGTCGAACGGCGAGTTTTTCGATTTCGAGCGCAGGCTCTTGGCCTCGATGCGCCAGGGCCGATCGGGGTCGAACACTACCATATCCGCCGGTGCCCCGGAGGCCAGCCGACCGACCGACAGGCCGAGCAGCGCCGCCGGCGCGCAGGTCACCTTGGCGAGCGCCGCGGTCAGGGTGAGATGGCCATTGTGGACGAGCTCGAGCACCAGTGACAGCAGGGTCTCGACGCCGACGCCGCCGGGCGCCGCCTGCGCGAACGGCAGGCGCTTCGATTCCTGATCCTGCGGCCGGTGGTCCGAGGCGATCGCATCGATGGTGCCGTCGACGAGCCCCTGCAGCACCGCCTGGCGATCGTCCTCGCTGCGCAGCGGCGGCGACAGCTTGGCGAATGTGCGGTAGTCGCCCACCGCGATCTCGTTGAGCGCGAAATAGGGCGGCGCCGTGTCGCAGGTGACCGGCAGCCCTCGGGCCTTGGCGGCGCGCAGGCACGCGACGCCCGCGGCCGTCGACACATGCGCCGCGTGATAGCGGGCGCCGGTCATCTCGACGAGCGTCAGGTCGCGGTCGAGCTGCAGGACCTCGGCCTCGCGGGCAATGCCGGGCAGGCCGAGCCGGGTCGACATCTCGCCGGCATGCATGACCCCGCCGGCGGCGAGGCTCGGCTCCTCCGGATGCTGCATGATCAGGGCGTCGAAGGCCGAGGCATAGCACAGCGCCCGGGCCATCACCTTGGCGTCGGCGACGGCCCGGTCGCCGTCGGTGAAGGCGAGCGCCCCGGCTTCGCGCAGCAAGCCCATCTCGGTCAGCTCGCGGCCGGCCGCGCCGCGGGTCACGGCGGCATAGCTGAACACCTTGGCCAGCTTCGCCTCGCGGGCCCGCCGGGCGATGAATTCGACGAGCGCCACGCCATCGATGACGGGGTCGCTGTTGGGCAGCCCGACCATCGCGGTGACGCCGCCGGCGACGGCGGCGCGGCAGGCGCTGGCGATGTCCTCCTTGTGCTCCTCACCGGGCTCGCACAGGGTCACGCGCATGTCGACGAGGCCAGGGGCCAGGACCAGGCCCCGGCAATCGACGACCGTCGCATCCGCCGGGGCGGCGAACGGCCCGGCGCCCACGTCGACGATCGTCGTGCCCTCGGTCAGCACACCGCCGGGCGCGTCGAGGCCGCTTGCCGGGTCGACGAGGCGGGCGCCGGTGTAGGCCACGCGGCCTGGGGCAGTGCGGTCGGGGCCAACACGGTCGGGATCGGCGCGATTGGGAGCGGCGGCGCTCACGCGTTGCTGTCCTGTTCGAAGTTGCGCGTCAGAACGTCGAGGCAGGCCATGCGCACGGCGACGCCCATCTCCACCTGCTCGCGGATCAGGCTGCGGTCGATGTCGTCGGCAACGTCGCTGTCGATCTCGACGCCGCGGTTCATCGGCCCGGGGTGCATGATCAGCGCGTCCGGCTTGCCGTGGCTCAGCTTGTCGTGGTCGAGCCCGTAGAAGCGGAAATACTCGCGCACCGACGGCACGAAGGTGCCGGCCATGCGCTCGCGCTGCAGCCGCAACATCATGACGATGTCGCAGTCCTTGAGGCCGGTCGGCATGTGATGGAAGACCTCGACGCCGAGGCGCTCGACCGCCGGCGGCAGCAGCGTCGGCGGGGCAATGACGCGGACCCGCGCGCCCATCGTCTGCAGCAGGATGATGTTGGAGCGGGCGACGCGGCTGTGCGCGATGTCGCCGCACAGCGCCACCTGCAGGCCCTGCAACGTGCCCTTGTGACGGCGGATCGTCAGGGCATCGAGGAGCGCCTGCGTCGGATGCTCGTGACTGCCGTCGCCGGCGTTGATGACGGCGCAGGTCACCTTCTCCGACAACAGCTTGACGGCGCCGGCGTCGGGGTGGCGCACCACCAGCACGTCGGGGTGCATGGCGTTGAGCGTCATCGCCGTGTCGACCAGGGTCTCGCCCTTCTTGATGGCGCTGGCGGCGACGGCGATATTTATGACGTCGCCGCCGAGCCGCTTGCCGGCGAGCTCGAAGCTTATGCGCGTGCGGGTCGAGCTCTCGTAGAACAGGTTGACGCACGTGCGCCCGGCGAGCGTCGCCAGCTTGTCGTGGCCCTTGCGGTTGCGCTCGGCGTAGCCGTCGGCGAGATCGAGGACGAGCGTGATCTCGTCGGGCGACAGCCCCTCTATGCCCAGCAGGTGGCGATGCTGGAAGGCGAGGCGTGTCCGATTCGCGCTCATCAAAACGGGACTATAGGAGCCGGCACCGAAGCCAGCAAGCGGGGCCGTCGAGTGACGTCACGACGTGGCCGTGGCCGTGGCCGACGCGGTCGTCACAGTGGAAACCTGATTCTGAATACAAAACAACGGGTTGCTCCAGCGCACGGTGAATCATTTGTCTGGATCGTGCACTAGCTGTTGTTGGCGCGAACGGACGGGTGCTTCTTAGCGATGGGCCTACGCGTTGGGCACCGCTGGATCTCCCGCGACCCTTTGCAATCGCCACGACCACCGGTGCGATCGAAACTCGTGCGGTGCTGGAGCATAAAGACAGCGTGCTTTCTGTCGCGACGAGCCCGGACGGCACGCGGGTGGCGACGGGGTCGAATGATGGTGTAGTTCGGCTGTGCGACGCTAAGACAGGCGGTTATTTCCCTCCGATGCCAGTCAAGTCCTTTCAGTGCCACGTGATGCCTAACTGACCATAGTGATTAGAGTTTTTTGTCCTTCCGGCGTTCCCGCCCCCTTGAATTGATGCCACACCTACCCTAAGCTACCCCCACGGATTGATGCCGCACGTTTGCGGCTTGATTACACGCCTCGGATCCCTCGCTTCATGGGCCGGCGCGAGCCGGGGATCGTCATGCCCAAGAGAAGCAGCCTCCGCCTCACCACCCGCAGCGTCACCGCCCTGCCGGTCACCGGCAAGGACGCCGTCTACTGGGACCGCGATCTCGCCGGCTTCGGCGTCCGCGTCCAGCGCAACGGCCGCAAGGTTTACGTCGTCCAGTCCCGGGGACCCGCCGGCCTCAAGCGGGTGACGCTCGGCCCGTTCGCCGGGATGGCGATCGACGTGCGGCGTCGCGAAGCGGCCACCATCATCGACCGCATCAAGCGCGGCCTGGACCCGCTCCCGCCGGAGCCCGAGCCCGAACCCACCGTGGCCGATCTCGCCGCGCGGTGCATGCGCGCCTATGTGAAGGTCCATTGCAAGCCGAAGACCGAGAAGCTCTACCGCACCGCCATCGACCGGCACATCGTTCCGGCGCTCGGAACCATGGCGGTGAACGACGTCCACTCGAAGGATGTCATCGTGCTCCATGACCGCCTCCGCAACACCCCGTCGATGGCCAACCACGTCGTCGCGATGCTGTCGAAGATGTTCAAGTTGGCCGAGACCTGGGACCTGGTGCCCCGGGGCCGCAATCCCTGCAAGGCGGTGAGCCACTACCGCGAGCAGCCCCGGGAACGGTTCCTGACCCCCGAGGAGTATCGGAACGTCGGCGCGGCGCTGAGGGAAGCGGAAGCCGGGGGCTGGATGTGGCCGCCGGCGATCGCGGCGATCCGGCTGCTGATGCTGACCGGCTGCCGCAAGTCCGAAATCCTCACCCTGCGCTGGGACGACGTCGACCGCACGGCGGGCGAGTTCCGGCTCAGGGACGGGAAGCGGGGCCCGCGCATGGTGCCGCTGACGACCCCGGTCCTGACGGTGCTCGACGGCATCGAGCGGGTCGAGGGCAATCCCTGGGTCATCCGGAGCAAGAAGCCCGGCGCCTGCCTGCCGGACCTCACCTACTACTGGAACCGCATCCAGGCCCACGCGGAGCTGGAGGGCGTGCGCGTCCATGACCTGAGACACAGCCACGCCTCCCGGGCGCTCGCGCTCGGCGAGAGCCTGACCATGATCGGCCGGATCCTCGGTCATTCCAAGGTCGGCACCACCGCCCGCTACGCCCATCTCGTGCACGACGCCGAGAAGGCCGCCGCCGCCCGCACCGGCGACAGCATCGGCGCCCACCTGGCGCCGCAAGACGCCGAGGCGGCGTAAGCGATGGCGGTACTGCAATACAGGACGCTCTCCAACCGCACCGTCGCGACGCTGAGCGTCGAGCGCGACACGGTGTTCTGGGATCGCGAGCTCACTGGCTTCGGGGTCAGGGTCTATCCGTCCGGCGGTAAGGTCTTCGTCGCCCAGGCGCGCGGTCCGGACGGGCCGGACAAGCCGAACAAGCCAAGGCGGATAACGGTCGGCCGCCACCCGGTGCTCAGCGCCGAGCAGGCGCGCCAGCGGGCCGCGCTCATCATCGCGCGGGTCAAGGCCGGGGAGGACCCTGTTCCCCTTCCGCTCCCGGCGAAGTACGCAGGCGGCCCGACGGTGACCGACCTGGCCAACCGCTATCTCGAAGAGCATGTCGCTGTCCGCTGCAAGCCGAAGACGCAGCGGACGGCCCGCAGCGTCGTCAACCGCCACATCGTGCCGGCGCTCGGCAAACTGCCGATCGCCGCAGTGCAGCGCCGACACGTCATGGCGCTGCACGAGAGCCTGTGCGAGACCCCTGCAATGGCGAATATGGCGGTCGAGACCCTGAGCCACATGTACGGGCTCGCCAGGGGCTGGGACATGGCGCCCGAGGACTGCGACGATCCCTGCGAGTTCATCCCGATGAACCCCAAGCGGAAACGGGAGCGGTTCCTGACCGACGCGGAGTTCACCCGCCTCGGGCACGTGCTCGACGAAGTCTCGGGCAAGGGCAGCCGGATATCCGCCGGCGCGATTGCGACGATCCGCTTGCTGATGCTGACGGGCTGCCGCCGAAACGAAATCCTGACTCTGCGCTGGGAGCACGTCGATCTCGACAAGGCCGAGATTCATCTCGCCGATGGGAAAACTGGCGCCCGCACGATTCACCTGTCCCCGTCGGCGGTCCGCGTCCTCACGGACCTGCCGCGCAAGCCCGGCAATCCCTGGGTCATTCCAGGAGCCAAGCCGGGCACGCACATGACCGACATCGACGGGGCTTGGGAGACCATCGCGCGCGGGCGGAACTGCACGACGTGCGCATCCATGACATCCGACACAGCTTCGCCTCGCGAGCGCTCGCGCTCGGCGAGGGCCTGCCGATCATCGGCCGGCTGCTCGGTCACCGCCGGGTGGAGACCACCGCGCGCTACGCACATCTCGCGCGCGACTCGGTCAGGGAATCCGCCGAACGCATCGCCGTCAGCATCGCTGACGATATCCTGTAGACGCAAATGCCGATGCGCTACGTGTCACGCCCGGATTCAGTAGCTCTCCACGCCACCGCCGCGGAGATCGACCGATGCCCATTGACCTTGCCGATAATCTCCTGCCTCCCGGGTGCAAGGGAATGATCCGGGCCGGCGCGCTCGTGGCCGTCGATACCGGCGACGGCAAGCACGCCATTACATGACGATCCTGCTGTCCCGGATTGCGCCGCGCGGCCAACCGGTAGACGTCCACGCGCCGCTCGGCGAGATCGAATGGCAGCGCACGATCAAACATATCGAGGCTACGCTCCCCGCCAGTGTGCCGGTATATAATCCTGTAGCGCACACGGTTCCTTGGACACAAGTTTGTCTCACGCGGCGGGCCTGATTGAGATCGCGGCGTGCCACGCCTGACGAGCTTGAGCGAGGCTCAGGTAGCCGTTCTTTTCGACGATCCACTGGGCATTGTAGAGTTCGACGAAGTCGCGGACGGCGTCCCGCAGGTAGATGCGACCATGGATGATCTGTTCCTTCAGCGTGCGATTGAACCGCTCGGCGACGCCGTTGGTCTGGGGCTCGGCGACGAAGGCGTAGGACGGCTGGATACCCCAGAACTTGATCTGGTTGGTGAAGTGGTCCGACAGATACTGGGAGCCGTGATCCATCCGCAAGGCCAGCCCCCGAGCCGCGCCGGCCGCGGTCGAGCCATACAGCCCGGCAAGCCCCATGGAGATCGGCTGCAGCGGGCCTGCCGGCAAAGCCTGGCCTGGGGAAAACGTGGACGAGCCAAGCTCGCCCGCATTTACCACAGGCCCATCAACAGCAACTTTCTTCTCAAAATTATCGGTCATGTTCCGGTCCTCCTTGGACACTTCGATTAAGCCAATTCTGTGTCCAAGGAAATCGGGTCCGACTCACCGGTATATAATCCCGCTGCCGTTGGCATGCACAACACTTGTGCGTTGTTCGGCCCGCCGCTTCGACACCGTTGCGGATGTCAGATATTGCATGTGCCCAATTCGGCGAGGACATTCGCCGATGCCGAATTGCAAGAGATGAGTCGGACCCGATTTCCTTGGACACAGAATTGGCTTAATCGAAGTGTCCAAGGAGGACCGGAACATGACCGATAATTTTGAGGAGAAAGTTGCTGTTGATGGGCCTGTGGTAAATGCGGGCGAGCTTGGCTCGTCCACGTTTTCCCCAGGCCAGGCTTTGCCGGCAGGCCCGCTGGGACTTGGCCAGCGATGGACGGTGGCGCGCAAGCGTGAGGTCGTTCTGCGGCTTTTGCGTGACGAGCCGGTGCAACTTCTGTCGCGCCAGTTGGGCGTAGAGATCTTCCGGCTCGAGCAGTGGCGTGAGAAAGCGATCGGCGGGATCGACGCCTCGCTCAAGCAACGCAAGGGCGATCCGGTGCACGCGGAACTGGATAGCGCCATGAAGCGGATCGGAGAGTTGACCATGCAGGTGGAACTGCTGGAGGCCAAGACGGAGACCTTCGGCCCTTTGGGGCGGCGGAGGTCGCGGCGATGAGTGCCGCCACCTCGCCCGGCACGGGTCTGGCCTACGGCCTGCGGCGGGTCTGCGCCGCCTGGGGCATGGCCCGCTCCTCGTTCTACGCCATGACCTCCGGCCAGCACGCCGAGCAGCCGCCGGCAAAGCGTCGGGGACCGAAGCCCGCGATCTCGGACCAGGCGCTGCTGGTGGCGATCGAAGCCGACCTGGAGGCATCGCCCTGGGAGGGCGAGGGCTACCGCAAGGTCTGGCTCGGCTTCGGGTCTGTCGCGACATCCGGGTTGCCCGCATGCGGGTGCTCCGCCTGATGCGCGAGAACAATCTGCTCTCGCCCCATCGCTGCCGCCGCCGTGGCGGCAATCCCCATGACGGTGAGATCATCACTCATGCCCCGAACCTCATGTGGGGCACCGATGGCGTTCGGGTGTTCACGGTGGACGACGGCTGGGGCTGGATCTTCACCGCCGTCGAGCATTGGAACGCCGAGTGTGTCGGCTGGCATGTCTGCAAGCGCGGCGACCGCTTCGCCGCCCTGCAGCCGATCTCCATGGGGCTTGCCGGGCTGTATGGCTCGACCGCGGCCGGCGCGGCTCGGGGGCTGGCCTTGCGGATGGATCACGGCTCCCAGTATCTGTCGGACCACTTCACCAACCAGATCAAGTTCTGGGGCATCCAGCCGTCCTACGCCTTCGTCGCCGAGCCCCAGACCAACGGCGTCGCCGAGCGGTTCAATCGCACGCTGAAGGAACAGATCATCCATGGTCGCATCTACCGCAACATCGCGGAGCTGCGGGACGCCGTCCGCGACTTCGTCGAACTCTACAATGCCCAGTGGATCGTCGAAAAGAACGGCCACCTGAGCCCCGCTCAAGCTCGTCAGGCGTGGCACGCCGCGATCTCAATCAGGCCCGCCGCGTGAGACAAACTTGTGTCCAAGGAACCGGGTGCGCTACAATACTCGATCGTGCTACCGTTTTCGGTGGTTGGGAGGAGTCATCTGGGAAATCTCGGTGTAATTTTCTCTGCAAGGTTTTGTCGCAGGCCTATTCTTCTGGGCATACATAATGCATCATGGGCATCGGTCCGCATCGAGCCCATCGGATGTCCCGGACCGCGCGATGCGCGTGGGTAGTGGGGGAGACAGACGATGGCGGATATCACACTCGGTCCACGTGACGAGCGCGGTGACTGGCGGCCGTCCTATATCCTAGAGAAGCCGGTGGTCATGGCCTGGCCGCCGCGGCCGTTGGCCTTACTGAAATGGCTGTTCGGTTTCCCCGGCTACCTGTGGCCTTGGAACACGTTGTATGTGGGCATTGCGCTGGTGACATGGTTCTTCCTGACGCCCGCGCTGGTCAGCATGCAGACCTTCGAGGTCTGGTGGATCGCACTCATTTTCGGCCGCAACTTGGGCCTGGCCGTGCTGGTCTACAGCACTTGGCACCTTTACCTCTATGTCTTCAAGGGCCAGGGCACGGACTACAAGTACACGACGCGGCCGCAGGCGAAGAACAACAGGATCTTCACGTTCAACAACCAAGTCTACGACAACATGTTCTGGACCCTGGCCAGCGGCGTGACGATCTGGTCAGCCTACGAAGTTGTGACGCTGTGGGCCTATGCCAACGGCCTGCTGCCGTTCGTCGACTTGCGAACAAACCCGGTGTGGTTCGTGGTCCTGCTGTTGCTCGTTCCGGCGATCCGTGAGTTCCACTTCTACCTGACCCACCGCCTGCTCCACTGGAAGCCGCTCTATGAGCTTGCCCACAAGCTGCATCATCGCAACGTCAACCCCGGCCCGTGGTCGGGCATGTCGATGCACCCGGTGGAGCACGTGTTGTTCTTGTCGGGCGTGCTGGTTCACTGGGTGATCCCCTCGCACCCGATCCACGCGCTCTTCCACATGCAGCACGCGGCCCTGTCCCCGCCGCAGGGGCATACGGGTTTCGAGCGGCTTGCCGTCAAGGGCACCGAGGGTGTGTCGTTCGGCACCTATTGCCACTACCTCCACCACAAGTACTTCGAGTGCAACTACGGCGGCGACGGATTGCCCGTGTTCGATATCCTGTTCGGGACGTTCAACGACGGCTCCGACGAGGCACACGAGCGGATGAACAAGCGGCTGGCGGAGCGGCATTGGGCAAAAAAGGCGGCAGCCGCGTAAGGGAAGAAACACGGCGCTAGAAGACGCCGGCGCTCATGCTTCAGCAAGCTTAGCATGAGCGCCTATCGCCGAACTCGCTGTGGGGCCTCATTTGAGCTTGGTCCTCGGGTCAGGCCCGACGAAGGGGCAGGACCCGGCACTCGCCCCTCGGTATCATATTCTAGCGGCGGGTGCGGTGGCGTCGACGCGGCCGCCTGACGGCTGTTCCCCTTGGTCCCGGCCCTTTCCTCCACGTCCTCCGCCGGAAGTTGCCTTCCATTGTTCAGTCGCTTCTCAGGTACTATGGCCGAGTCAGACTTCTCACCCGCGTGCATGTTCAGCGTTCGGCTTTTGACCTTCTGAACCGGCCCCGACCGGGGCCAGGGCACAGTTGAGAACGGCGGCGCAATAATCCCCCACTGAAGCGGCCGGTTTGGCCGTTGCCCGGCGGCGCAAAAAGGGACCGCCAGTAGCCTTTGGCCGGAACGAGACGACCGAGGGCCGGGGGGATGTATCGAGTGGAGCTATACGCGCGGGTTCGGCGGACCTGTCACGTCGAGGGGATGAGCATTCGCGAGGCTTCGCGGCTGTTCGGGCTGGACCGCAAGACGGTGCGCAAGATGCTGGCGTTCTCGGTGCCGCCGGGGTATCGGCGAGCTGGGCCGCCGAGACGGCCGAAGCTGGATCCGTTCACGGGGATCATCGATCGGATCGTGGAAGAGGACCGGTCCAGCCACCGCAAGCAACGGCACACGGCGAAGCGCATCTTCGAGCGTCTGTGCGACGAGCACGGGTTCACGGGCGGCTACACCATCGTGAAGGACCATGTCCGTGAGCGCCGGCTGCGGTCTCGGGAGGTGTTCGTGCCGCTGCATCATGCCGCGGGCCACGCCCAGGTGGACTTCGGCGAGGCGATGGCCGTGATCGGCGGTGTGGCGGGCAAGGTGCACTTCTTTGCACTGGATCTGCCGCACAGCGACGGCTGCTTCGTGAAGGCCTAGCCTGAAAGATTCACGAAAGGCACCGCCGAACTCCCAATATGCGTTATGATTCAATTGCCTAGATCGGATCAAACGCAGGAGCCCGGCGGTGACGAATTGTACCCCTGAGACGGTGCTGTTTCCAGTCTGCCGCAAGCGGCGGATCGAGGCGGCGTTTGACGGCGGCGATGTGACGAGCAACGGCGGCGTGCTGCTGTTACGCCAGGCGGACCGGCGGTTGGGTCTGACGGCGGCGGTGGCGCGTCGGCTCGGCGACAGGCGCCAGCGCGGCAAGGTCAGGCATCGCTTCGTCGACATGCTGCGCCAGCGGGTGTTCGCGATCGCGCTGGGCTATGAGGATCTGAACGATCACACCGAGCTGCGCCACGATGTGGCGGTGCAGACGGCGACGGGGCAGGACCGGGCGCTGGCCAGCGCGCCGACGCTGTGCCGCTTCGAGAACCAGGCCGAGGCGAGCTGGGCGTGGGCGATCCACGAGGTCCTGGCGGATGCCTTCATCGCCGCGCATGGTGATCCGCCAGCCGAGATCGTGCTCGACTTCGATGCCACGGACGACCCGGTTCACGGCCATCAAGAAGGCC
The DNA here is from genome assembly GCA_965261585.1 of Alphaproteobacteria bacterium. Taxonomy (GTDB): domain Bacteria; phylum Pseudomonadota; class Alphaproteobacteria; order UBA6615; family UBA6615; genus CBDHDN01. The sequence continues at coordinate 10,074 of CBDHDN010000069.1, read as the reverse complement.
GGTTCTTCCATGGCTACTACGACCACTACTGCTTCCTGCCGCTTTACGTGTTCGCCGGCGATCATCTGCTGGCGGCCTACCTGCGACGCTCGGACATCGACCCGGCGAAGCATGCCGGTGCAGTGCTGAAGCTGCTGGTGCGGCGGCTGCGCCTGGCCTGGCCCGCCGTGCGCATCATCGTGCGGGCGGACTCCGGCTTCTGCCGCTGGCGCATGCTGTCGTGGTGCGAGCGTCACGGCGTCGACTACATCATCGGCCTGGCCAGGAACAAGCGGCTGGAGGCGCTGGCGGCGCCCGTGATGGCCCAGGCGCGCGCACTGTTCGCCACGACCGGCGACAAGCAACGGCACTTCGCCGAACTCCGCTATGGCGCCGGGACGTGGAACCGCGAGCGGCGCGTCATCGCGCGCCTCGAACACACCGCCCGCGGCGCCAACCCGCGCTTCGTGGTGACCAGCCTCGCCGGTGACGGCATGGCGCTCTACGACATGCTCTACTGTGCCCGCGGCGACATGGAGAACCGCATCAAGGAGCAGTTCGAGCTGTTCTCTGACCGCACCTCGGCCCATCGCTGGTGGCCGAACCAGTTCCGCCTGCTCCTGGCCAGTCTCGCCTACGTGCTGATGACGGCGATCCGGCGCTTCGGCCTCGCCGGCACCGAGGCCGCCCGCGCCCAGGTCGGCACGATCCGCCTGCGCTTGCTCAAGATCGGCGCCGTCGTCATCCGCAACACCCGTCGGGTCCGCTTCCTGCTCTCCTCGGCCTGTCCCGATCAGGCCCTGTTCACACTGGTCGCCACCAGGCTCGAACCAGGATAGCGGCCGCCCCTTCGGTCCCTTACACGATCCCAATGCCGTGCCGCGGCAACCAGTAAACGCGACCGCTCGCCGCCACCGAACACCGTAATGCTTCGCTCCTGCACCGCGGCCATGAACCCCGGTCAAAACCCGTCCCAATTCGCCTCATTCGAGACAGATGACCGGCCCAACAGGACACAATCATTCGCATCATGAAGTATCCGGGCTAGCCGGCGGAAACGACCGAGGCGTTCTGCGATGGTCACAACGCGGCGTTTGCATTCTTCGGCGGCGTCCCGCGCTCGATCCTGTACGACAACACGAAGCTGGCGGTTGCACGGATCCTGGGCGACGGCACGCGGCAGCGAACGCGTGTCTTCACGGAGCTCCAATCGCACTACCTGTTCGAGGACCGGTTCGGCCGGCCCGGCAAGGGCAACGACAAGGGCAAGGTCGAGGGGCTGATAGGCTTCATCCGGCGCAACTTCCTGGTGCCGGTGCCGCGGGTCGAGAGCATCGATGCCCTGAACGATGGTCTCGTGGCGCAGTGCCGCCGGCGCCAGGGCGCGCGGCTGCAGGGCCACGAGGAGACGATCGGCGAGCGCCTCGAGCGGGATCGCGACGCCCTCTTGGCGTTGCCGCCGGCGCCCTACGACGCCTGCGACAAGCGTCCCGGGCGGGTGAGCTCGCTGTCGCTGGTGCGCTACCGGAACAACGACTACTCCGTGCCCGTGGCCTACGGCCATCGCGAGGTGCTGATCCGCGGCTACGTCGATGAGGTGGTGATCAGCTGCGCGGCATGAGCGCGCGTCGACGCTTTCGCCTGCTAACACGCGGTGGGACGGTCGAGCCGAAAAGCGCTGGAACTCTGCGGAACGGTAAGATGTCCCACCAGCGGCCAACCCGTTGTTATGCCATGGAATCCGAGGCTCGGCCCGGGCCTCCACAGTCAACACCCGACTCCTAGCGGGCGGCCTCGACCCGTTCCAAGATGAACTCGACCCGTTCGGCGACCGGCGCCCGCGGCACTTCGACGAGCCGATAGCCGGCTTCGGCATAGGCTTCGGCGTTCACGCGATAGTCGGCGACGGCGTCGGCCCAGGTCTGTTTTCTCTCCGCGTCGTTCTCGTAGATTTCCCGCCAAGGCGGCGTGACGAATACGGTGGACGCATACCTGTAGAGGGCGACCGCGGCACGGTGATGGGCGGGGACCGGAACGTCGAGAAACCGGGCGTAGCCGACGACGTCCGGTATGCCGCGATCGAAGAACACGGGCCGGTGCCTTTCCGGCACTTGCTCGAAGATATGGATGGAGCGGGAGAGCAGCGCCTCGCGGAACTTGATCGGGTCCTGCCACGGCGTCGCGTCGCCGCCGATGTGCACCTGCTCTTGACCCGGAAATACCGACGCAAATCCCTTTCCTTGTAGCGTGCCACTACCGGCTCCAGCACCTTGCGCCAGCCATCGGCGCTGTGAACGTTGCCGGGACGCAGGGCGCACCGTTCCAAATCGCCGAACTGGTTGAACAGGAACAGGGGATGATAGCAGGTGCAACCGAAGTGCCCGTTGTAGGTCGAGCCTTCCTGAGCACCGTGGGTTGGGCTGACGCTGCTGTCCATGTCGAGAATGATCTTCTTCGGCGGGCAACGGTCATGAACGCGGTCGATCCATCGGCCGGAAAGATCACCAAGCGCGGCGAGGTTTTCCTCGGTGGCCAGAACCTCCGTCTCGAAGCGCCCCATCTGACTGCTCGAGGCCGCCTGTTTAGTGACGGCATGGCCGCCGACGATCCACCGCATGACCGGGTCGAGGCTGAGCCGGTCGGCATCGTTCACGTCGTCGTAGCCGCCAAGGCGTCCGAAAACGGACTGGCGGAACTGGCCGACCATGCCATGCCGCCCATTCATGCCGGTACGACTGTCGGCAAGAACATCGCCAACCATCTCAGTAAGTTCAACGGAGGCATCAAGCTCTCGATAGGCGAGCAAACCGGCGTCAGTAGTGACCTTGGACCCGTGGAACTCAAGCTTGAGTCGACGGTCAAAATCGACCCGAAGGCACCCCTGTTTCGATTCACCCATCGGGTGTGCCATATCCGCTGATCCATATCTGCTCCAACTGTATGATTCTTATAGCAGAATCCGGGTGCGGTGTCGTCAAATTACATGATCATCTGGGTAATGCGGGCTTGAACCAGTTGGCGTCCGGCTTCCGCCGCACACAAGAACCCGCGCGCTCTCAACGCAGCTACGATCATCGATTTGCCCGATCCCGACCCACCGGTCACGACATGGAAATTGTCTCTCTCGAACTTCATGAGTCGGTTTCCTTGGCCTGCTCGGTGCCCGGCAGGAAGAGCGCAAATGTCGGAGAGGGAAAGGAGAAGCGAGGATCGGCAACCGGCACGGCGAACGGTTTGCGCCGCCATGGCATGCCCACCGTCCGTCCGGGCCTCGGTTGAGGCTACCCTGGCGGTGCCCGTCTCTTCCAGGCGTTTCGACGGGTGCCATCGGTTGATCGGCCAACGCAGGCCGGGACCGATAGCTGCTATTGCGGCGGTGCCTCGGCGCGGGCCAGCAATTCGCGCGCCCGGTCGGGATCGCCGGCTGCCCGGAAGACCTGGACGGCGGTGTCGGTGACGGCAGCGTCCCCGGCGGCCAGCCGCAGCGCGCGCTCCGCATAGGGCAACGCGCCGGCGGCGTTGCCCAGGCCGAGATATACCCAGGCGATGTTGTTCGAGACGCCAAGCTCTTGCCGGCCGTCGTCTTCCAGCAGCAGCAGGTTGACAAGCGCGTCATCCAGCCGCCCCTGGTCTATGTAGTGCGTCGCCACGGCGAAGCGGGCAGCCCGATCCGCCGGCATGCAGGCAAGCCAACCCTCGAGGAGGCTGACCGCCGTGTCCGATCGGCCCATGCCCCCGTGGGCCTCGGCCAGCGCCACGGTCACACTCGTCGACGCCACGCTGCGCGACGCCTCGGTCAGCACGGTCACGGCGTCTTCGTAGCGCCCTGCCCTGAGCGCCGCGCGGCCGTCGAACTCGAGCACCGCGGCGGGTGCCATGCCGCGCAGGGCCGCGACCAGGCTGTCGGCCGCCTCGAAGTCGGCACGCTGCAGCGCCAGGCGGGCCAGATCGACGGTGGCGGCGATGTGGCCGGGATCGAGTTCGAGGACGCGCTGCAGGCTTGCTTGCCGACCCGCCATGTCGCCGGCCCGGGCATGGGCGGTCGCCGTTGTGTAGTGAACCGGCGCGACATCCGGCAGCGCGGCGGCCAGCGGTCCCAGCACGACGATCGCCTCAGCCGGCCGGTCCAACGCAACGAGGGCGCGGCCGATCACGTGCCGCAGCGCCAGGTTGTCGACGTCGTCGCGCGGGCGGCCCTCGGTCACGTCGAGCGCCCGATCCGGCCTGCCGGCGCTCAAATACAATCGGCCCAGCATGACCAGCGGTGCCAACGCGGCCGGGTGTTCGCCGGCCGCCGCCAACAGGCGGGCCTCGGCGGCCGACGCGTCGCCGGCCCGGAAGTCCAGCTCGGCCAGGCGCAGCCACGAGCGCAGATCCGCCGAGTGCTGCGCCACCACGGCGGTCAGTTGCATCCGTGCGGCGGCGAGATCACCCTCCGACACCAGCACCTCGGCCAACACGACCAGCGCATCGTGATCGTCGTCCCGGATCTCCAGCGCCCGCGTCAGCCGCAGCCGCGCCGGTCCGGCCTCGCCGCGGATGAAGTGGACGAGACCGGTGAGGACATGGCCGGTCGGATCCTGCGGTGCGAGCTCGATCACCCGGTGCGCCGCTGCAAGCGCCAGGTCATGGGCGCCGGTGCGCAGCAACGCCAGGGCCAGCGCAAGCTGCGCGTGGCCCAGGGTCGGGTCCCGCTGCAGCGCGGATTGGAGGGCGCGCTTGCCGCCGGCGAAGTCGCCGAGCGCGGGCTTGACGGCGCCAAGCCGGGCCTGCGCGTCGGCCCGCAGCGGCGCCAGCGCAGCGAGCGCCGTGAAATAGTCGTGCCCCGCCGCCAGGGAGCCCGCTTGGACCGCCGCGCTGCCGACCAGCGCCACCGTATCGGGATCGGCCGTCGGCCCGAGCGTTAGTGCGTCGAGCGCGGCGACCGCTTCGTCCGGCCGGTCCAGCCGCAGCATCGCCAGGCCAGCGAGACGCCGCGCCTCGATGTGCTCCGGCTTGAAGTCCAGAACAGCGTTCAGGTGGGTCTCTGCCAGCGTGTAGTCGCCTAGGGCGAAGGCCGCCGCGCCGTGAATGAGGCGGCTCGGCGCATGGTCGGGCTTGACCGCCTGCACCGCCGCGATGTGCCTGCGTGCCGCCTCGTAGTCGCTCTGGTCGAAAGCGGCCAGGGCGCGCAGGTAGTTCGCGCCGGTGTGACGCGGCGCCTCTGCCAAGACGCGTTCTACTTCGGCCACGACGGCCACGCTTCCGCCGGTGGCGATCTGCGACAATACCTGGTTCATCCGGACCAGCGGATCGAACTTGGCCTCGAGCACTTCGCCGTAGGCGTCGACGGCCGCGGCGTAGTCGCCGCGCCGGTAGCTGAGGTCACCGCGCAGGCGCGGCACGTTTGCGTCCACCGGGACAATCGCTGAGTCGGACCCGATTTCCTTGGACACAGAATTGGCTTAATCGAAGTGTCCAAGGAGGACCGGAACATGACCGATAATTTTGGGAAGAAAGTTGCTGTTGATGGGCCTGTGGTAAATGCGGGCGAGCTTGGCTCGTCCACGTTTTCCCCAGGCCAGGCTTTGCCGGCAGGCCCGCTGGGACTTGGCCAGCGATGGACGGTGGCGCGCAAGCGTGAGGTCGTTCTGCGGCTTTTGCGTGACGAGCCGGTGCAACTTCTGTCGCGCCAGTTGGGCGTAGAGATCTTCCGGCTCGAGCAGTGGCGTGAGAAAGCGATCGGCGGGATCGACGCCTCGCTCAAGCAACGCAAGGGCGATCCGGTGCAGGCGGAACTGGATAGCGCCATGAAGCGGATCGGAGAGTTGACCATGCAGGTGGAACTGCTGGAGGCCAAGACGGAGACCTTCGGCCCTTTGGGGCGGCGGAGGTCGCGGCGATGAGTGCCGCCACCTCGCCCGGCACGGGTCTGGCCTACGGCCTGCGGCGGGTCTGCGCCGCCTGGGGCATGGCCCGCTCCTCGTTCTACGCCATGACCTCCGGCCAGCACGCCGAGCAGCCGCCGGCAAAGCGTCGGGGACCGAAGCCCGCGATCTCGGACCAGGCGCTGCTGGTGGCGATCGAAGCCGACCTGGAGGCATCGCCCTGGGAGGGCGAGGGCTACCGCAAGGTCTGGGCTCGGCTTCGGGTCTGTCGCGACATCCGGGTTGCCCGCAAGCGGGTGCTCCGCCTGATGCGCGAGAACAATCTGCTCTCGCCCCATCGCTGCCGCCGCCGTGGCGGCAATCCCCATGACGGTGAGATCATCACTCATGCCCCGAACCTCATGTGGGGCACCGATGGCGTTCGGGTGTTCACGGTGGACGACGGCTGGGGCTGGATCTTCACCGCCGTCGAGCATTGGAACGCCGAGTGTGTCGGCTGGCATGTCTGCAAGCGCGGCGACCGCTTCGCCGCCCTGCAGCCGATCTCCATGGGGCTTGCCGGGCTGTATGGCTCGACCGCGGCCGGCGCGGCTCGGGGGCTGGCCTTGCGGATGGATCACGGCTCCCAGTATCTGTCGGACCACTTCACCAACCAGATCAAGTTCTGGGGCATCCAGCCGTCCTACGCCTTCGTCGCCGAGCCCCAGACCAACGGCGTCGCCGAGCGGTTCAATCGCACGCTGAAGGAACAGATCATCCATGGTCGCATCTACCGCAACATCGCGGAGCTGCGGGACGCCGTCCGCGACTTCGTCGAACTCTACAATGCCCAGTGGATCGTCGAAAAGAACGGCTACCTGAGCCCCGCTCAAGCTCGTCAGGCGTGGCACGCCACGATCTCAATCAGGCCCGCCGCGTGAGACAAACTTGTGTCCAAGGAACCGGGTGCGCTACAACCGGGACAATCGCCGTCGCGCGCTGCAGCGCCGCCGTCGCGGCCGCGGTGTCGCCGCGCCGCAGGGCGGCGTGTCCCAGCCCGACCTCGGCGCGTACATTGCCCGGATCGATCTCCAGGGCCTCCGCCAATGCCAGCTCGGCCTCGCTCACACGGCCGAGTTCGACGAGGGCCCGCGCGCGCAACACGAGGACGAGCGGCCTGATCGGCCGGAGAGCCTTGTCGTCGGGCTCGAACGTGCCCAACAGGTCGGCATATTTGTGCTGGCGCATCAGGGTGTCGGCCAGCGGCTCGACGATCAGCTCGGCCGCAAGGCCGTTCTTGCGCGCATGCCTCAATTCCTTCTCGCCGTTGGCCAGCGCGCCGACGCCGATGAACGCCTCTCCGAGACGCAGACGTGCCCCGGCGTGCGCCGGCACCGTCTGCACGGCGCGTTTCAGCAAGGCGATGCGGTCTCGTCCGCTCTTTGCCGCGGCGGCCAGGTCCGAATAGTGCTCCACCAGCAGCGCCCGCGCGGTGGCGTTCTCTCGATCGAAATGCAGCGCATTTTCGAGCTCGCTGACCGCCTGATCCAGGCGTTTTGCCTGGCGCAGCACCGCCGCCTTGTCGATGTAGGCGCCGACCAACATGGCACGCGCGCCGTCGTTGCCCGGCTCGTCCCGCAGCACGCTGCGGAGGTCGCCAATGGCGGCGTCGAGATTTCCCTGTGACTGATACACCTGCGCCCGCTCGATCAGCTGCGACGTGGCGACGCGCACGTCGGCGGCCAGAATGACCGCCAGGACCAGGCTGAATCGCGCAAACGGAGGAATGGGTAGGACCATCGGCTGAGATCTAGCGGCGCGGCGTGGGTGTCGGCGGCGCAGGTGTCGATCGGCGCGAGGACCGGCGATGGGCGATCGCAATCATCGTTGCGGGCGGACCCGGCGGGCCTGGTTGCGCACGCCCCCGGCGTCGCGCGCCGGCAGCAGGGCGGCGATGCCGGCGACCGACCCGTCGGGTACGTGCGACAAGAATGTGAACCCGTCCAGCACGTTCGACAGCGCGTCGGCCACTGCCGCCGCGCTGTCTACCGGCGGAAACGCGGCGGCCCAGCTGAGGTGCAAATAACGAACCGGCGCATGGACGGTCAGCGCGTCCTCGGCCGCGGCACCGGCGGCGGCCTCATCGGCCGACGGCGGGCCGAACGCGAGCAAGTCCTCGGCAGCATCGTGCAACGATCCCGACAGCGTCACCGGTGCCGCCGGCGCGGCCGGCGCCGCCTCCTGAACCGTGATCGACCGGATGACGCCGGCCGCCGCGGTCTGCCCCCAAGCCGCTGTCAACAGGGCGAACGCTGCCAGGGCCGCCAGCACCGCCATCGTCCTCCGCCCCATGGATCCCGCCCCTCGCCGCCTCGCTCGCGAGATCGTTTCAAGATCCGTGCCATTCATGGTTATCCAATGAAATCAATGTGTTAGGACAGGCGGCGTTGGAGAGGCCCCGCGCACTGTAAATTCCGCCGACACCCGTTTCAGCGCTTCCGTCATCCAGCAGCGGTAGGCGGCGGGAACCGTCCGTATCCGGCGTAAGCGTGTCCGACACCCCCTGGATCCCCGGGGTCTCGCAATCGCCCATCAGTTCTGTTGCGCCGCAATACACGGCGCCTGTGCCAGTCTTGAAATGACGCGACGACACCCCAAATCCATAGGCGTCGGATGCCGCAATCGGGCTCGACAAACCGGTTCGCCGCTGTTGGGGAACCACGACATCGACGCATTGCTTCTTAGGAGGATGCCATGACTTTCGACTACTCCCCTTTATTCCGATCGACCGTTGGCTTTGACCGGCTGTTCCGGATCGTCGACGATCAGCATCGTCTCGACGACCCCGTTCCCAACTATCCGCCGACCAACATCGAGCGGGTGGGCGAGGACGCCTACCGGATCACCTTGGCCGTCGCCGGCTTCGGCGAGGATGAGCTGTCCGTCGAGGCGCGCGAGAACACGCTGACGATCAGCGGCAAGAAGGAGACCGATGCCGGCGGCAACTACCTGTACCGCGGCATCGCCGGCCGCACGTTAGACCGGCAGTTCCGTCTGGCCGAGCACGTCAGCGTAACCGCCGCCAATCTGGCCAACGGCCTGCTGACCATCGACCTCGTGCGCGAGCTGCCGGAGGCCAAGAAGCCGCGGCGCATCGCGATCGCCGCGTCCGGGCCGTCGCGCCTCGCCGCGAAGGCCAAGAAGGTGATCGAGGGCACGGCCAAGCAGGCGGCCTAACCCGATCCGAACGCTGGGGAGCACCGGGCCATCCGCCCGGTGCTCTTCCGCAATCCCCGACTTGCCATCACCGAGCCGGCGGCCGAACATGGCCCGATCGAGATCCAAGGAGTCACGCGCTATTGGCGCGTGAGCTGATCCGACGCCGGTCATGCCCGCCCCGCCCGCCACCTTCATCGGCCAAGGTGCGCCGACCCTGGTCCTCGAAGCGGCACCGGCACGGGACTTTCTGAGCCGGCTGGGCGAGATCGTCGGGCGCCCCAAGGCCATCGTCGTCGTCTCCGCCCATTGGGACACGGCCATCCCCACGGTTGGGGCCGCCGCCGCCCCGGCGACGATCCACGACTTCTATGGCTTCCCGGCATCGCTCTACGAGCTGCGCTATCCCGCCGCCGGGGCGCCGGCGCTCGCCGGCCGCGTCGCCGACGTACTCGGCCATGCCGGCTTCGAGACCGCCATCGACCATGACCGCGGCCTCGACCATGGCGCTTGGGCGCCGTTGATGCTCGCCTGGCCGGCGGCCGACGTGCCGGTGGTGCCATTGTCGATCCAGGCGCGCGACGGCCCCGCCCATCACTTGGCGGTTGGCACGGCATCGGCGCCATTGCGCGACGACGGCGTCCTGATCCTGACGAGCGGCCAGGCCACGCATAACCTCGCCGACTTCCGCGGCCAGCCCATCGACGCACCGACCGCCGCGTATGCCGAGGCGTTCGACGGCTGGCTCGCCGACCGGCTTGCCGCCGGCGCTCGCGCGGCGCTCCTCGACTATCGCCGCCAGGCTCCCGAGGGCCCGCGCAATCATCCGAGCGAGGATCACCTGCTGCCGCTGTTCGTTGCGCTCGGCGCCGGCGGCGATGCGCCGGTGATGACGACACTCCACCGCAGTTTCACCTACGGTGTGATCTCGATGGCCGCCTACGCCTTCGCGTGACGGGGACGGCCTCTTGCCATCGCGTCGTCTGCGGCCGAACATGACCGCCGGCTGATCCTGTCCCTGTCGGAGGCTGCC
>CBDHDN010000068.1:0-21197 GCA_965261585.1 Alphaproteobacteria bacterium | reverse complement strand
TGTGCGGCAATGACTGTCGCTTCAGACGGCGGTATCGGCGTCAACTCGAGCGCGACCGGCTTTGGCCGGCCGAGCAGATCGACAAGGCCGCCATAGGCGACCGCTGCGAGCAGCGCGCTCATCGCGACGGCGGTGATCCTCAGGGACAGGCGCCGCGGCGACCAAATCGCAACCGTGGCCAGTGCCGCGCCGATGACGACGAGCCCGGCGAACAAGGGCATGATTCGGTCCATGGCTATGTCCGCCGCGCGGCGCGCAGCGGCCGTGGCAGGGCATGCACGCTGTTGGGGATCAGGTGTCCGTCGTCGTCCAGGTTAAAGCGCACGACCGTCAACTCCTGGCCGACGTTCATCAGCTTGACCCGGCGTTCGGCGATTAGCCGCATCGGCGCCTCGTCGGTCGCCTTGACGCGGATGATCACGGTTGCCGGCACCGGTGTGACGCCGCTGCGCAGCCGATAGAGGTGGAGGTTGACCGTGTAGCCGCCGGCGGTGACGCCGCGGCTGAACGCGACCTCATAGTTCAGCGCCGTCGCGTCGTTGCTGTGGCCAAGGTCGTCGCTCAGCAGGTTGAACAGCCGCCCACTCTTGTTCGAATAGCCGACGGGGCGATCGCCCGGTGCCTCGACCCACAGGTCGACGTCGGCGTCGACATTATCGGGCCAGCGGACCTCGACGAGCACGTTGCCCGGCGGCTCGGCCGTGGCGGTCGCCGTTGGCGGCGGGTTGACGTGCGGCAGCAGGATGATGACGAACGCCGCGAATCCCAGCAGCGCCAGCATTATGACGTCGCGGAAGACCGTGCCGCTGTTGGCGTCCTCAGCTTGACCAAGCAGGCGCATTTGCCTCTCCGCGGCTCACCAGCTGGGTCACGAGCTTCAGCGCGCCGCCGGCCAGGATGTGATAGCTGACCGTGAGCCACAGGCTCAAGACGGCGCCGATCAGTGTCGTATGCAAAGCGATCGACATGCCGCGAATCAGCTCGCCGACCATCGGCGCGACGGCTTCGACATTGCCCACGGTCTTCGGGTCGACGCCCGACAGCGCGATGATGAAGCCGAGGACGGTGCCGACCAGGCCGAGCAGCACGAGGCTGTTGGCGAACTGTCGCACCGTGGCGATCCGCCCGGCGATCCGCTCCTGCAGGACCGAGGCAATGATCGTGCGCGCGCCGGAGTCGCGGCCGGCGATCGACGCCAGATACTCGCCGGCCAGCGTATTCGGCCCGGCGCGAAGTCGGCGACATGGTCCAACTCAACGCTGATCCGCCAGGCCTTGGCGATCGACATCGCGAAGCCGACGACAAAGGTCAGGAAAATGGCCATCGACAGGCCCGTTGTGTCACCGTCGAAGACCCGGGTCACCCAGCCCTGTGCGTAGGCGGCCCCGAGCAGCGCCACGGCGGCGACGTTGACGATGGCAAAGCGCAGGGCCAGTAGGTGTTTGAGCTGGCCGTCGCGCAGCAGGCGCGGCCGTATTCCGGCGCCGACGATGGGCGGCGCAATGCTTTCAGCGGTCATGGCTGGTCACCGGGCAGGGGCGGGCGGTTAGGCTCTTGGCGGCGTGAGGCGAGGCGTCGCCGGCGGCCAGAAAACGTGAAATGTCGGTGAAAATAACCACTCTCCTCTCCAGACAAGAACCGTGAATACATGTGGAAGCAAATATTTCGATGGACCTGCAAGTGTAGAAGTAATACGTGCGCCACGTCGCAACAGACTCGCTATTCCAGCGCCTCGCATCGTCTATCGCCAAGGGACAGCGGCACCGTCGACGACACCGTCTTTATTGAACACAAAATATTTAGATAGCATTAGCGCTAACGGCCGGCGGGCTGCCGAGAAAGGCCAGCAGGGCCGCCACCGTGGCTTTCAGCTCGTCGGCGCGGCCGATCGTAATGCGCAGGCAGTCCCCGAAGGCCGCCGCCGGGAACAAGCGCACCAGGATCCCATGCGCCTGCAGGTGGGCGTTTGCCGCATCGGCCGCCGCGTCCCCGCTCGGGAACTGCACGAGCGCGAAATTCGCCTGTGACGGATGGGACGCGGAGGCCCAACTCGGTCAGCTCGGTGACGAGCCAGGGCAGCCACGTGTCGTTGTGGGCACGGGCGCCGTCGGCGAACGTAGTGTCGGCCATCGCCGCGATGCCCGCGCCGAGCGCCGGTCCTGACAGCGGAAACGAAGGTTCGACGAGCCTGAGCGCGCGGACGACGTCGTCGGGTGCGTAGAGCCAGCCCAGGCGGATCGCCGCCAGGCCGTGGATCTTCGAGAACGTGCGCGCCATGACGACATTGGCCGCTGTCTCGGCCAGTGCCCGTCCCGATGCGTAGTCGTCGGCGCGGGCGTATTCGCCATAGGCCGCGTCGACGACCAACACAACGTCGTCGGGCAGGCCGGCGTGCAGGCGTCCAGTGCCGCCGCCGGGACATAGCTGCCGGTCGGATTATCGGGGCTCGCCAGCATGACCAGGCGCGTGCGCCGGCCGACGCGGGCCAGCAGCGCATCGACGTCGACCGAGAAGTCATGGTCGGGCGCCGCCACCGGCACGGCGCCCGCTGCCATCGTGTACAGCCGAAAGCGGGCGAATCCCGTGGCACTGAAGACGACCTCGTCGCCCGGCCCGGCGTAGGTCCGCACCAGCATGCTCAGCAGCGGGTCGGAGCCGGCGCCGAAGACGAGGCGATCGGGATCGAGCCCGTGTCGCCTCGCGACGGCTTCAGCGAGGACGCCCGCGCCGGCCTCTGGATACAGGTGCGACTCGGCCAAGGCCGCGGCGGCGGCCTCGCGCGCCGCCGGGTTCGGACCCAGCGGATTTTCGTTCGACGACAGCTTGATGACCCGGTCCCGGCCATTCAGCCGGGCCAGACCGCGCATGTATTCCGGCATCTCGAGGATACCGGGCCGCGGCTTTGGGCCCGTCATGGCGCGGCGCCTCGGCGCTCAATCCTCGGCCAGGAAGGCCTGGTAGTCGGCGCCGAGCTCGGCGACGGCGGTGTCCAGCAGGCGCCTGCCGTCGGCCGGCGTGGCCAGCGACGGGTCGGAGCCGACCCGCCCGTCGGGAAAGCGCCGGCGGTGCGTATGGGCGTCGTCGTGGTTGTCGTCGGCGTGGTCGCGCAGGAAGTCGGCGGACAACGGCGCGGGCTTGACCATCGCCGCCTTGCGGGCCGTCGCCGGCAGGGCGTGCTGCGTGATCGCCACCTCGCTCGGCGTCGCGTGCAGGCCCTCCCATTCGCCGTAGAGTGCCTGCCGCAACCCGTTCGTATGCGGCAGCTCCCACCAGCTGCGCAGGCGGCAGCGCGGGGCCGTCGCATTGCCGGCCGGGCCCAGGCTCGTTGCCGTGTAGAGCGCCTGAAACGTAGCCTTCAGGGGTGCGATGTTGCCGCCATGGCCGTTCAGGAAATAGAACCGCGTGAACCCCTGGGCGGCCAGCGACGCGACATAGTCTTCGGCCAGCGCCATCAGCGTCGATGGCCGCACGTTGATGGAGCCGGCAAAGCCCAGGTTGAACTGGGCCGGTCCGAGCGCCAGCGTCGGCCCGACAAGCGCACCGACCGCCTCGCCGACGCCGCGGGCGATCGTCTCGGCACAGATCGCATCCGTGCCGATCAGGCCGTTCGGCCCATGCTGCTCCGTCGAGCCTGTCGGAATGACGATACCGGTCGACCGCTCGAGGTAGCGTTCGACCTCTTCCCAGGTACTGTGCTGCAGTTGCATCCGCGGCCTCCGCCAGCCAGTCGCCGGCGCGGCCGTAAGGCTGGGCGGGGATGCCCTACCCGGCGACGCCGCGCACGTCGGCGCCCACCTTACGCTCCAGCTGGCGCACCAGCCACGAGACAATCAAGATCAGCACCAGGTACTCGAGCACGAGCACGGTGTAGACCTCGAGCGGTCGGTAGACCGTGACGACGAGCTCATTGGCCCGCCGTGTCAGGTCGCTCAGCCCGATGACCGAGACCAGCGACGACATCTTCAACATGTAGACGAACTGATTGCCGAGCGGCGGCAGCACCCGGCGCAGCGCCTGCGGCAGGATGACGTAGCGCATGGTGTCGACGTAGCCGAGGCCGAGCGATGCGGCCGCTTCGGTCTGGCCACGCTCGATCGACTGGATGCCGCCGCGGAAGATCTCCGCCTCGAACGCGCTGTCTGACAGCGCCAGGGCGACCAGCCCGGCCCAGAAGACGCTCAAGGTGACGCCCTCGAACAACGTCGGCAGGCCGTAATAGACCCACAGGATCAGCACCAGGATGGGGATCGAGCGGAAGATCTCGACATAGACGCGGTTGACGGTGCGCGCGAACGGATGGGTCGACAGGCCGGGCAGGGCGATCAGCAAGCCCACCGTGATCGACACCGCCATTGCCAGCGCCGACAGGACGATCGTCCACTTCAGGCCGCCCACCAGGAACTTCAGATTGACGAGCCCCTGCTCCGTCGTCGGCAGGATGATGTACCAGCCCCACTGATATGCGCCCTCGCCCCGCCCGGCGAAAAAGGAGATCGCGAAGGCCAGCGTCGCCGCGATGGCGAGCCACAGCAGGGTCGACTGCCTGGCAGACATGGTGCGGAGCATGGAGATACCTCCCGCCGGTTCACGGCTCTAAGCGGCGCAGTCTACACGATCGGCGTGGCCCCCGAAACCGAACCGCCGGGCGCCTCACCGTTTCTTGAGGCCGGCCGAAATGCAAAGAACCGGCGGGTGGCCGCCGGTTCTCGCGTTTCGATGCACCGACGACGGGTCGACGGTGACTGGATTGCCGCCGTGGCTACGGCATCCACGTCTGGATCGTATCGTCGAAGAAGCCCCGGTTCTTCTTGATCTGGATCCAGTGGTCCAGGAAGTTCAGGAACACGATGTCGTCCTGGTCGACCATGAAGGCCAGGTCGGCCGGTGCGCGCGGACCTTCGACCGAAACGGTCGTCAGCTGCGGATAGGTCTGCATCAGGGTCGAGGCTTCCAGGTTGCTGGTGACCGAGACCATGGCGCGGCCGGTCAGGACTTCCTGGTAGTCACGCGCCGGCGCCTCGATCGCTTTCACACTGGCGTTCGGGAAGAAGCGCTTGACCTGCTGCTCCTGTGACGTACCCAGGGTCACGGCAACCGACACGTCTGGCTGGTTGATCGACTCCCAGCCGTCGAACTTGTCGGCATTCTTCTTCAGGGTCAGCGGCACCGTGCCGACTTGGAAGTAGGACTCGGTGAAGCCCACCGTGGCGATCCGCTGTGGCGTGATCGAGGCGCTGGTCGTGATGTCGTACTTGTCGGCGACGATGCCGTTGACGATCGACTTCCAGTCGGTCGGGACGAACACGACCTTGACCCCCATATCGCTGGCCAGCTCGGTGACCACGTCGATGTCGAAGCCGCGATAGCTGTTCGTCGCCGGGTCGACCATGCTCATAGGATTGAAATCGCCGGTCGTGCCGACCCGCAACTCGCCCGCGGCGAGGATCTTGTGAAGGCGCGACTGCTGCGCCTGAGCCGCACCGGCGATGGAAATCGCCAGCAGGCTGATAACTGCCGTTTTCAAGAAGTTCATCTCGTTCATGCCCCTTCGGTTGTGCTCACAATCGGCTTGCTGCCGCCTTGCGCCTCCCATTTCGCCCGCAGAAGCGCTGCCCGGCGACGGAAATCCGGCAAATTGTAGCAGGCTGGACGGGGCATGTCCCAGACCCACATCGTCACGGTGACGTGTTTGGGGGAGCAGCGGCCGTCGTGCGCACCGGGAATTCCCGATGCTTGTTCGCAACGCACATCAGCGACAGCGTCGCCTCCGGCGCCCGCGGATTGATGCCCGACAGCGCCTGCGCAAGCCGGATCCGCCGTTGTGGCAGTCCGTAGCGGCCTTGCAGGACTTCGGCCCCGACGTTGTGATTGTTCGGGTAGATTGCGACGTCGAACCCCAGGGGTGCCAGGGTTTCCTGAAACAGGCTCCGCATGACGCCGCGACCGGGCCGATGATGCACCTCGGACGTCACCAACAGGCCCTGCTCGCGCATCGAGGTGTGACCCGGTCGTCCCATCATGCGGTAGATCGGGAAGTGCGCCTGCCACAGAAGTAGGCCGAACCCTTTGAAATCCCAGGCCGAACGCTGGGGCTCGTGGTTCGTGACCAGCCGCCCGCCCGGGCGTACAAGCCGCGCGGCTTCGGCCAGGGCATCGCCCATGGCGTCACAGTGGTGGAGCGTCGCGTTGAGCGCGACGAGGTCGGCGAACCCGGACCGAAGCGGCAGATCGTGCGCATCCGCAAGCAGCGGCGTGTAGCCGATCCCGGCGGCCATGCGAAGCGCACCCGTCGATACGTCGACGCCGATCAGGACGCGCGGCGCGCCGCCGACGGTCGCGAAGAGGTTGCCGGGACCGCAGCCGATGTCGACGACGATCTTGCCGTCCCAGCTGCCGGTCGCGCGGCGCCAGAGTTCCGCGAAACGGCGGTCTCGGTGGCAGCCGTCGAAGTAGCACTTCGCCCATTTCGGATTGTCGAAGTAGTCTCGATTGGCGCGCAGAGCCGCCGTCTCGTTGGCGATCGGCGCGCGCCGGATGCCGTCGTCGCCCAGACAGGTAGGCCTCGCCCGATCGAGGAACAGGTCCAGGTTTTCTGCCGTCTGACAATGCGGCGGGTCTGCTTTCGCAGGACGATCCATTGCGCGTCTCGTGCCAAAGCTCGGGCGCGAAGCAACAGCGCGTTCGCCGGTTCACGAGAATTTGCGGAGTGTTGGCCCGACCCGTTAAGGATTGCTTAGCGGTTTTCGGACCGGTCGGGTCGGTAGCGGCCGCCGGGCGGATCGAGATGCAGCGCACAGGGGATGCGTTCGCAGGCGACCTCCAGCTCGTAGGTTCCGGCACCGAGATAGGCACGGTCTACGCCGTCGCCGTTGCGCACATAGCCGTAGCCGATGCCCTTGCCGACCGTATGGCCCCAGCCGCCGCTGGCCAGCCAGCCGACCGCTTCGCCGTTGCGAAGGATCGTTTCGCGTCCGTGCAGCACGATATCGGGCGCGTCCGTCACACAGCACGCGAGCATCTTCACGCGGGGCCGCGCCGCGGCCGTGGCGGCGGCCGCGCGGCCCAGGAAAGGAATGTCAGTCTTGAGCTTCACGGCCCAGCCGAGCCCGGCTTCGAAGGGCGAATCGGCGGCGGTGATCTCAACGTCCCAGGCCCGGTAGCCTTTTTCGAGCCGCAGGCTCTCGATAGCGCGATAACCGGCGTTGACGATGCCGAACGCGGCGCCGGCCGCGACGAGCGCGTCGTAGACATCGCCCGCGGCACCCGCCGCCATGTGCAGCTCCCAGCCAAGTTCGCCGACGTAGGTCACACGCAGGGCCCGCACCGGGTGCCCCGCCAGGTTGAGCTCGCGGACGGTGGCGAAGGGAAAGCCTTCTTTGGACACATCGCCGTCGGCCACCTTCTCCAGGACCCTGCGCGCCTGCGGACCCATGAGCGCAAGCGTGCCCCATTCCTCGGTTAAGTCGACGAGCCTGGCGTCGCTGCCGGCGGGGATGTTCCGCCGGATCCACGGGAAGTCGTGGCCGCGGAAGCCGGTGCCGGTGACGATGTAGTAGGCGTCGTCGGCCAGGCGCGAGACCGTGAGATCGCACTCGATGCCGCCGCGGCTGTTGAGCAGCTGGGTGTAGACCACGCTGCCCACCGGCTTCGTTACATCGTTGGCGCAGATCCAGGACAGGACAGATTCGGCGTCCCTGCCGCGCAACTCGAACTTGGCGAAGCTGCTCTGATCGAACAGCGCCACCCGCTCGCGACAGGCGCGGTGCTCCTGGCCGACCGCGGCGAACCAGTTTGGCCGGCCGAACGAATAGACGTCATTCGGTTCCATGCCGTCGGGCGCAAACCAGTTTGGCCGCTCCCAGCCAAGCTTGGAGCCAAAACAGGCATTGTGTGCCCGCAGGCGCTCATACAGGGGCGAGGTCAGGCGTGGCCGGCCGCTGTCGTACTCCTCGTGCGGCCAGGCGATGGCGTAGTGCTTGCCATAGGCTTCCAGCGTGCGCCGCCGGACCCAGGCCGCGTCGCGATGGAGGTTGGCGAAGCGGCGGATGTCGACGACCCAAAGGTCCGCCGGCGGCTCACCGTCGACCACCCAGGCCGCCAGCGCCCGGCCGGCGCCGCCGGCGGCAGCGATGCCGAAGGCGTTGAAGCCGGCACCGACGAAGTAGTTCCGGACCTGCGGCGCCTCACCGAGGATGAAGTTGCCGTCCGGCGTGAACGATTCCGGCCCGTTGGTCAAAGTCTTGACGCCGGCAGTCTCGAGGGCGGGCACCCGGATCAGCGCCTGCTCCATGATCTGTTCGAACTGGTCCCAATCGGACGGCAACAGCGAGAACATGAAGCCGTTGGGTATGCCATCGTCGGCCCAGGACTTCGGGTTCGGCTCGTAGCCGCCCATGACGAGCCCCCCGACCTCTTCCTTGAAATAGATCAGCCGGTCTGGATCCCGCAGGGTCGGCAGCGTGCCGGCGACCGTGTCGATCGGTTCGGTCACGATGTATTGGTGCTGGACCGGTTGCACCGGCACGTTGACGCCGGCCAGACGGCCGATGTCCCTGGACCACTGGCCGGCGCAGATGACCAGCTTTTCGCAGGCGATTTCACCTTGCGTGGTGACGACGCCGGCGACCCGACCGTGCCTGACGGCAATGTCCGTCACCGTGACGTTCTCGAGCATCCTGGCGCCGTGCATACGCGCCCCCCTGGCGAGCGACTGGGTGATGTCGGAGGGGTTTGCCTGGCCGTCGGTTGGCAGGAAGGCCGCCCCCACGAGATCAGAGGTGTCCATCAGCGGCCACAGCGCCGCCGCCTCCTTCGGGGTAAGCAAGTTCATCTCCAGGCCGAAGCTGTGCGCGGTGGTCGCCTGGCGCTTGATCTCGGTCCAGCGCTGCTGATTGTTGGCGAGCCGCAGGCCACCGTTCTGCTTCCAACCGGTCGCCAACCCGGTCTCCCCCTCCAGCGTCGCGTAGAGCTCAACGCTGTACTTGAGGAGTTGGGTGATGGCGGCGCTGGCACGCAGTTGCCCGACCAAGCCGGCCGCGTGAAAGGTGGAGCCGCAAGTCAGCCGGCCGCGTTCCAGGAGCACCACATCGGCCTTGTGCTCCTTGGCCAGGTGATAGGCCGTCGAGCAGCCGATGATGCCGCCACCGATGACGACGATGGCGGCGTGTGACGGCAGGTCTCCCGTCATCTCGCGGCCAATTCCGTGCGCAGGGGCGCATAGGCCCTCTCGAAGCGCGCCAGGTTTTCCGCGGTATAGGCGGCATAGTCGAAATCGAGCTCCGAATGGATTTCCGAAACCATGCTCCACATGGCCTCGCGCAGCAGCGAGGCGCACTTCATCGCTGCATAGGCGCGCCGGGCATCGTCACCGCAGACGCCGTCGAAATAGGCCTCCAGCAACCAGTGTTCCTGGTCCTGTGAGAGACTGTTGTTGGAGGCGAGATTGGCGAGATCGAACAGCGGGCTGTTGAACCCGGCGTAGTCCCAGTCGATCAGCCACAGGCGTCGTCCGTCGTCGATCAGGTTCGCCGCAAGCAGATCGTTGTGGCCGAAGACGACGTCGATCGGGCCGACGGCTTGCTCGACGACGGCCGCCGCCGTCAACAGACGCGGCAGCTTGTCGAGGTGCTTGCTGCCGCCTTGCTCGAGCGTGTGGGCGTAGTCGCGGATGACATGAAAGACCCAGAAGACCAGCACCGGACCGCGCAGATGTTTGGGGATTTCACGATGCGCGCGTCGCAGCAGTTCGACGATCCGCTCCAGAGTATGCCGCTCGCGAATGTCCGTCTCGCCGAGGACCCGCCCCTCGACATAGCGCAGCACCAGGATTTCGGGCTCCGCGTAGGTCACCTCCGGCGACACGCCGGCCGCATGGGCGGCGTGGCTTGCCGCCAGCTCGTTGAAACGCATGATCTGGTGCACGCAGATGTCGCCGCCGAGGCGCACGACGAACTTCTCCCCGGCGTCCTCCACGACGAAGTTGGTGTTGGTGATGCCGCCCGCCAGCAGCGTCGGAGAAACGCGACCGCGCCAGCAGGGCAAGGACTTGACCCGCGCCGCGAACGCTTCGAGATCCGACGTCCGCGGGTGTGCGTTTTCGCCGTGGTGCGATGCCACCCGACCCGGCCTAGTGTGACAGGATCTGGCTGAGGAACAGCTTCGTGCGGTCGCTCTTCGGCGCCGCGAAAAAGTCGTCGGGCGGCGCCGCCTCGACGATGCGGCCTTCATCCATGAACACCATCATGTCGGCGACCTCCCGCGCGAAGCCCATCTCGTGGGTGACAACGACCATGGTCATGCCGTCGCGCGCCAGGTCGACCATCACGTCCAGCACTTCGGAGATCATCTCCGGGTCGAGTGCCGAGGTCGGCTCGTCGAACAGCATGATCTTCGGCCGCATGCACAGGCTGCGGGCGATCGCGACGCGCTGTTGCTGCCCGCCCGACAGCTGGCTCGGGTATTTGTCCGCCTGTTCGGGGATGCGCACGCGTTCCAGAAACTGCGTCGCCAGCGCGTCGGCGTCCAGGCGCTCCATCTTGCGCGCCCGCATCGGCGCCAGCGTCAGGTTCTGGCGCACGGTCAGGTGCGGGAACAGGTTGAACTGCTGAAACACCATGCCGACCTCGCGCCGGATCGCCGTGATGTTCTTGGTGTCGTCGGTGAGCTCGGTGCCGTCGACGGCGATGCGGCCTTCCTGATGCTTCTCCAGCCGGTTGACGCAGCGGATCATCGTCGACTTGCCCGACCCCGACGGCCCGCAGACGACGACGCGCTCGCCCAGCCGGACCGTGAAATCGATGTCCTTCAGGACATGGAAGTCGCCGAACCACTTGTTCACAACCTTGAACTCGATCATCACCGTCATGGGCTCGGCCTTTTCCTCAGGAAACGTCGGCTTGGCGCAGGTCGGCTTCGGCCACCAGCCAAGGCCGCACGTCTTCCAGGTCGGGCTCGACACCCAGGCCGGGCCCGTCAGGCAGGCGCATCGTGCCGTCGCGCACGCCCGGATAGGGCCGCGCCAGCGCCGGCCGCAGCGCATTCGCGTTGCAGTCGACCTCCAGCAAACCGTCGCCGCCGGCCGCCGCCAGCAGGTTGGCCGAGGCGACGAGCCCGATGCCGCCGCCCAGATAGTGCGGGAAGTAGCGCTTGCCGGCGGCCAGCACGGCGCGCGCCACCGGCGCACAGCCGCTGAAGCCACCCCATTTGCACAGGTCGGGCTGGACAACGCGCAGTGTGTCGCGCTCAACCGCCGTCATCAGCGCGGTCTCGCCGCACAGGTTCTCGCCCCCAGCAAGCGGAAACGGGCTGACCGCCGCCAGCACGGCCCAGTCCGCCGCTCGGGCATCGGCGCGCAGCGGCTCTTCGAGGAAGCCGAGCGGCACATCGCCGAGCGCGGCGATGGCCGCGCGCGCGGCCGCCAGGTCCCAGGCCTGGTTGGCGTCGGCGAACAGCTGCTCGCCGGCCGTCAGGTCGGCCGCGATGGCCCGGAGGTTGAGCGCATCGCGCTCCCGGTCGAATCCGATCTTCAGCTTGAAGGCGCGGAACCCGGCTTCCCGGGCGCGCCCGACCGCCGCCATCGGATCGGTCGGGTTGATGCCGCTGGCATAGACCGGCACGACGGCCTGTTCGGCGCCGCCCAGCGCGACGCGCAGCGGCATGCCCCGACGCCGCGCCGTCAGGTCCCACAACGCGATGTCGACGCCCGCCACGACCTGGGCCAGCGGCCCCGGCTCACCGGCCTGCAGGGCGAGTACCCGGCAGCGTTCGGACAGGAACGCGAACGCTGCCTCTGGCGCCTCGAACGTCTGCCCCAACAACAGCGGCGCGATGACGGTCTCCACGAGCCGCGCCCGATGCTCGGCGCCGCAGGTCGGGAAGTTGCACCACACCTCGCCCCAGCCATGGGCGCCGTCGCGATCCTCGAGGCGTACCAGCACCGCCGGACGGTCCGTCATGGCGCCGAACGACGTGCGGACCGGTTCGTCGATCGGCGCGCGAAAGACGAAGACCTGCAGCCGGGCGATCGTCAACTCGGGCATGGGATCCCGGCCCGTCACCCCGCCTGGCGCGCCAGCCGCCTGACCGTCACGCCCGTCGTCATGCGCTCGGCCGCCTCGACGAGGTGCTGGACATAGTCGTTCTGGCGATGTGTCTCGAACGCGGCCTCATCGTCATAGACCTCGTAGAGGACGGTGGTATGCGCCTCGTCCTCGGGCACGCAGACGTCGAACTGGCGACAGCCCGGCTCGGTACCGGCCGACAGGTGCGCATCCTTCTGCGCCAAGGCCTTGAATTCCTCGAAATGTGCCGGCGTGACCGTGAACTCGGCGATGATGATGAACGCCGCGCCTTGGTTGTTGGCCATGAGTCTTCTCCCGCCTCGCCGCCGGCTCTGGTATCGTGGCGACCGGCTATGCTGTGCAGACACCGGCGAGGAGGGCAAGGCAAACCCAATGGAGTCGATCACGGCACCGACGCTGAGCGACGCCGAGGTCGCGCGCTATCACGATCAGGGCTATGTCATTCCGGCCTACCGGCTGCCGCCGGACCAGCTGGCCGGGATCCGCGACGCCGTCGATCGCACGATAGCCGAGCATGCCGATACCCGGCCCGAATACCTGATGAACCCGCACATGCTGACCCGGCCGGACGGCCCGAACCCGTACCTGGCGCTGGCCCGCGACGCCCGCATTCTCGATATGGTCGAACGGTTGATCGGGACGGACATCATCCTGTGGATTACCCGCATCCTTGCCAAGCCGGCGGGCGACGGGCAGGAAGTGCCGTGGCACCAGGACGGGCAGTACTGGCCGATCCGGCCGCTTGCCACCTGCTCGGTCTGGATCGCCATCGACCCGGCGACGCCGGCGAACGGCTGCATGCGCTTCATCCCCCGCTCTCACAAGCGCACCCAACTCGTCTCGCACCACGTGACGGACCGGCCGGACGTGGTGCTGCGCGAGGAGGTTGATGACGATCAGTTCGACGCCGCCGCCGCAGTCGACGTGGTGCTCGAGCCCGGGCAGGTCTCGCTGCACGACGTGCGCATGATCCACGGCTCAACCGCGAACGTGTCGCCGCAGCGGCGGGCCGCGCTGATCCAGCGCTACATGCCGGCGTCGTCGCTATTCGACCGCGGCCTGCGCGGCACCGTCGGCAACGATGCGGTGTTCCCGATCGGCGACCAGCCGCTGTTCCTCATGCGCGGCACCGACCGCGCCGGCAACGACTTCGATCACGGCCATCCGTCCGCCAGGCCCTGAGGCCATGCCGCACGAGCAACCGGATCGGGATCGGGAGCGACCAGACCATGAGCGCCCAGACCAAGGGCGCCCGGACGACGCACCAGCGTCGCCAGTCGGGTTCACCGACCAGGCCGCCCTCGATCGTTTTCTGCCCTATCTGTTCAACCGCATCACCAACCGGCTCAATCAGAACCTGCTGCGCGACCTCAAGCCGCTCAATGTCGGCGTGCCGCGTTGGCGCGTGTTGGCCGTATTGACGGCCGGCGACGGCCGCAACATGGGCGAGCTGTCGGCCTATACGGTGATCGAGCAGTCGTCGCTCAGCCGCGTCATCGACCAGATGGCGCGCGACGGCCTCGTCAAGCGGCGGCCGAACCGCGAGGATCACCGCATCGTCGAAGTCTATCTGACCGCGGCCGGCCGCGCCCTGTTCGACGTCATCTTCCCGCTGGCGCTGAGCCACGCCAACGCCGCCATCAAGGGCCTGAGCAACGCCCAAATGCACACCCTGACGCAGCTGCTGCACCAGGTACTCGACAACATCCGCGAGAAACCCTACGCCTGACCGTCAGGCCGCGCGGCAGACCCAGATCCGCCCACCTTCACGGCGGCCGCGCGGCGGCGCAGCCGTAGTCCGTGGTGCGCGGCTACTCCGCGGCGATGGGTTCCGGCACGTCCCGGTGCAGCGCCGCCAGCGCCACCGACAAGTGGGCGCCCTCCGGGTTCGCCAAAGCCGCCTCACGCAGACCCTTCAGGCGCATCGCCGCGTCGCCGCGCCCGGCGAGCGCCGGCAGCGCCGCGACGATGCGTGCATAGTTGCCGACGCCGCGCCGGTGCGTGTCGCCATAGCCCTTGATCAGCTGGGCCAGCGCCGTGACCTCGAGCGCCAGATCGTAATTGCCGCCGGCCGCGGTGCCGGTTACGTCGCTGAGCCAGCCGTCGATCATCGCCTGCTCGCCGGCATAGCGGAACGTGCGCGGCCGCCACCAGCGCTGCTTCGCCAGCAGCCACAGCGGGAGGAAGCCTCGCACCGTCGAGGTCTTGACCCGCATCGTCAGCTTGTAGCGCTGCAACAGCGCGTGGCGCTCGGCATAGCCCATGACCACCCGGCCGACCAACGGCGGCATGATCGACGCCCATTCCTCGATGCCGGGCTTCATGAACTCGCTGATGCGGAGCGGCTCGTTCTCCTTGGCGCCGACTTCGGCGCGGACCCGGGCGAAACGCGAACGCCGGGTCTTCAATTCGGCGACGCGGATCATGTCCTCGAACGACATTCTCAGCGCCAGCTGCCGGGCGACCGCGTCGGTCAGCGCGAAGCCACGGGCCTCGCCGTCGGCATTGCGGTCGGCCGCCAGCGCGGCCTCGAGCCGTGTGAGATAGGCCCCGGCATAGACCGCGTCCTGATAGTCGAGCATGCGGACGACGCCCAGATTGACGGTCCGCTGGGCTGGCGCCGGGAAGGCATCGACGCGCCGCGCCAGCCGATCGGGCAGCGCCAGGCCGTCTGCCGTGGGTGCCGCCGCGGCGGCCTCTTGCTTCGCCGGCCGGCGCTCGCGCGCCGCCGCGAAGCCGGCGGCGAAGCCGGCCAGGTTGGCCTCGACGGCGATGCCGCCGCGCCGGATCGCATCTTCGAAGCGGCCGCGCGACAGCGCCAGCGCGCCGGACCCGGCAATGGCGCCGAACAGGACGGCACTGATGACACTGTCCGTCTTGCGCGCCAGGCGGCCCATGTCGAACAGCACCGTCCGCCGCGCCATTTCGCCCGCCGCCTGCTCGATGCGCCTGACGTTGAAGCGGCCGTCGCCCATGGCGCTCTTCTCGACGACGGCGAAGACGCGGTGGGTCGAGGTGATCAGCGTCGTCCGGTCCGGCGTGACGAAGCCATTCTGGACGGCGCGTCCGGCCTCCAGCAGCTCCGACGTGATGACGATGTCGACGTTGCCCGGGGTCGGCGTCAGCGCCATCACCGGGCGTCGCCCGGCCGCGCTGCCGTCGGCCGCCTCGTCCTTTGGATAGAGCTCCAGATAGTAGGTCGTCGCGCCGGTCCGCTGGGCGACCCCGGGCACGGACGTCGCCTGCACCCACATGCCGGCGGTCTCGGCGACGTCGACCAGCCACTTGGACAGCACGCCGCCGCCCTCGCCGCCAAGGGCGCCGATCAGCACGGTCGTCGGCCGATCCGGCGACATGGTCATGCCGCTTCCAGGCTCTGCACGACGACCGGGTCCGGGGCGGCGTAGGTCGGCCGCTCGCGCCCCTGCAGCAGGCCGATGACGCGACGGCGGAAGCCATGCACGAGGCGGTCCCACGGGCTCGGATTCTGGATGATCTCGGCCCGATAGAAGGACGGGCACAGCACGGCCGCGTGGGCCACCTCGCCGCACAGGCCACAGCCGACGCAGCCATTATCGACGCTGGCGACCGGGTCGGTGCGCAGCGCATCCGAGCTCTGCTTGATCGTCAGCGAAGGGCACCCCGACAGCCGGATGCAGGACCGATCGCCCGTGCAGGTGTCTTCGTCGATGCCATAGCGCACCCGCACCAGGCGCTTGCCGGCCTGCAGGCGCTTGGCCATCCACGGCCGCAGGCGGCGCTGGCGGGTCAGTTGGCACTCGCCGTCGGCGATGATCACCTTGAGGCCACGGGCCTTCGCCGTCATCGCCTGGCGCAGTGCCTTGGTCATGTTCGCGACGCCGTAGCTCGGGACCGTGCGGATCCAGTCGACGCCGACGCCTCTCAACGCGCGCTCGATGGTCATGCTCGACTTCGTCGTTCAGTGGCCGCTGGTCTTGTCCGACGACGGGATCGCCTGGCCGCCGGTCGCCGCCGTGGCGCCGTTGTTCATGATGACGAGCACGCCGTCGTTGCGGTTGAACACGGCGCCGGCAACGCCGCTGGTCAGGCCGTTGTGCCAAAAGCCGCCGTCACCCATCACGCTGACCACGCGCTTGCCGAAATTGGGCGCCAGGCCGCTCGAGCTGGCGAGCCCCAGGCCGTAGCCCATCACCGTGTTGCCGATGTTGAACGGCGGCAGGGTGGAAAAGGTGTGGCAGCCGATATCGGCCGACACGTGCAGCTCACCGACGTCGCGCTCGACGATCTTCATGGCGCTGAACACCGGCCGCTCCGGACAGCCCGTGCAGAAGCCGGGCGGCCGCGTTGGCACCGGCTCGCCCAACAGCGTCGCCGCCTGCTCCTTGATCGCCGTCACGGCCGCCGTCACCGTGCCGGCCGCGGCCAGGTCGACGCCCTTCGGCACGGCGCCCTCGACGAACGCGACGACGCCCCGCAGCACGACCTCGCCGGTATACTCGCCGGCCATCGGCAGTACCTGCTTGCCGACGATGGTGGTGTTGAGGTCGGCCTTGCGCAACAGGCTGTTGATCGCCTCCTCGATGTAGTTGGGCTGGCCTTCCTCGACGACCAGGACCGTGCGCTTGCCGGCACAGAACGCCGCCACCTCGTCGGGCAGCAGCGGGTAGGTGACGTTCAGCACGTAGAGCGGCACGCGCGACCTGCCGAACGGGTCGGCCAGGCCGATCTGCTGCAGCGCCCGGATGACCGCGTTGTACATGCCGCCCTGCAGGACAATGCCGACCTCGGCAATATCACCGTCGAAGACCTCGTTCAGCGCGTGCTTGGCGATGTAGTCGACGGCCGCCGGCCAGCGCCGGGCGACCTTGTCCTGCTCTTGCGCATAGGTCGATGGCGGCAGGCAGATGCGGCTGTAGTCGAACCGCGGGTCGGCCAGCACGGCGTTGCGCGAGATCGCCGGCGTCCGGTTGTCGGCCGCGGCGAACGAGCCGTAGACGTGGCAGGCGCGGATGCGCAGCTCCAGCATCACCGGCGTCCGGCTCGCCTCCGACAGCGCGAAGCCGTGCTCGACCATGCGCACGATGGTCTCCAGATCGGGGCGCGGATCGACGAGCCAGATCTGCGACTTCATGGCGAAGGCGTGGCTGCGCTCCTGAATGATGCTGGCGCCATCGCCATAGTCCTCGCCGACGACGATCAGGGCGCCGCCGTCGACCCCGGCGGAGGCCAGGTTCGACAGCGCGTCCGCGGCGACGTTCGTGCCGACGGTCGATTTCCAGGTGACGGCGCCGCGGATCCGGTAGTTGATCGACGCCGCCAGCATCGCCGCCGCCGCGGCTTCGCTGCCGCAGGCCTCGAAATGCACGCCCAGCTCGTCGAGGATCGGCCGCGCGTCGGCGAACACGTCCATCAGGTGCGAGATCGGTGCACCCTGATAGCCGCCGACATAGGAAACCCCGGACTGCAGCAGCGCCTTGGCGACCGCAAGGATTCCCTCGCCCTGAAAGGTTTCGCCGGCGCCCAGCCGCAACGCGGCAACCTCTTTGCGAAAGCTCCGCTCCGCCATGCGCGTCCCAGTACCCGTTCGCAGTCGCTGGAGTAGGAGAGTACGTATGATTTTGCAAACAAATAGCAACGATCTCATAATCATCCATGGCTATCGAAACGCTCTATATTGGCGGCCGTGTATTCGACGGCGACCGCCCGCCGCTCGCCGGCCACGGCGTGCTCGTCGAGGCCGGCCGCGTCGCCCGAGTCGCCCCGGCAAGCGAGTTCACGGGCTTCGCCGGCACGGTCGTCGATACGGCCGGCGGCACCTTGCTGCCGGGCCTGGTCGACTGCCATGTGCATGTGAGCTTCGGTGCCGAGCCGGATCCGGATGGGGCCCTGTCGGCGCTGGACCAAGCGGCCCTGGTCGAGCGGGTCCGCGCCCGGGCCATGGCAACGCTGGCCGGCGGCGTCACGGCGATCCGCGACTGTGGCGGCGACTTGGCGGCTATGTTGGCCGTTCGCGATGAAATGAAGGCCGAGACCGGCGCCTGCCCGACGATCCAGACCTGTGGCCCGATCATCTGTCGCCGCGCCGAGGATGCCGGGCGCGTCGGCCGGGTGGCCGAGGGGCCGGCCGGTCGACGACCTGGTCGCGGCCGGCTGCGATTTCATTAACATCATGGCGACCGGCGCCCGGCCCAGCGGCCCCGACACGTCGCGTTGGTCCGCCAATGCCCATGACTACAGCGAAGCCGAGCTGACGGCCGCGATCGCCGCCGCCAAGGCGGCCGGGCGCCGGGTCGCTTCGAACGCCCAGACGGCGCGCGATATCCTGGTCGTCGCGCGTGAAGGCGCCGATTCGGTCGAGCAGGGCTCGCGGCTCTCCGACACGGCGCTGGCCGAGATGCTGGGCCGCGGCGTGGTCCTGGTGCCCAGCCTGCTGGCCCGCCACAACATGGCGGCGGCGCGGCGCCGAGCCGGTCGAACGGACGAACGCAAGGACGCCCTCGCGGCCGAGACCTGGCGGTCGCTGCGGCGCTTCCACGAGGCCAGCGGCTGGATCGCCATGGGCACCGACTGCGGCGCGCCCGGCAGCCACCACGGCGACAATGCCCAGGAGCTGGCGCTGCTGGTGGCCGCGGGCCTGTCGCCCCTGGACGCGCTGCGCGCCGGCACCCGCAATGGCGCGGACCTGATGGACTTGCCGGCGGCCGGGCGCATCACCGACGGCGCCGCCGCCGACTTTCTGATCGTCGAGGGCAATCCGGTGGACGACATCGCCCATGGTCGCCGAGCGCGCCAACCACCGCCGCGTCGTCAAGAGCGGCCGCCCGGTGGTGGTCTGAGGCCGCCATACCCCACCGTGCCCGCAGCGATCTTCCGCGACTACGACCAGGCGGGCCTCGAGGCCCAGTTCACGCTCGATGCGGTGCCGGACCTGGAGGGGATGTTTTCCCGACGGTTGCAAGCCAGCGCGGCGGCGCGGGAGGCCTATGACTGCCGGCTGGGTGTGGCCTACGGCGACGGACCGGCCGAGACCCTCGACATCTTTCCGGCCGCGGGCACACAGCGCGCCGCGCCGGTTCTGGTGTTCATCCACGGCGGTTTCTGGCGCTACCTCGATGCGGCGACGTTCAGCTTCCTCGCCGCCGGCTTCGTGCCCCACGGTGCCGCACTGGTCGTCATCGACTATGCCCCGATCCCCGCCGTCGACTTGGGCACGATCGTCGATCAGTGCCGTCGCGCCGTCGCCTGGACCCATCGCAACGCGGCGACGTTCGGCGGCGATGCCGCGCGCATTCATGTCGCCGGCAGCTCGGCCGGCGGGCACCTGTGTGCCCTGCTGATGGACCGGGCCTGGCCGGCGTCGCTCGACCTGCCGGCCGACGTGGTCAAGGGCGGCTGTGCGATCAGCGGCCTGTTCGACCTGGAGCCGGTGCGGCTCAGCGCCCATAACGCCGAGCTGCACTGGACGGCCGCCGACGTCGCCCGCTTCAGCCCGCTGCGCCACATCCCCAAGGCGGCCGGCCCGTTGCTGCTTGCCGTCGGCGGCGCCGAGTCGCGCGAGTTCATCCTGCAGACCGAGGACTATGCCGCCGCCTGGACCGCCGCCGGCCATGCCTGCACGACCCGGATCGTCTCCGGCGCCAACCACATCTCGATCCTGCTCGACGGGCTCGCCGACCCGGCGGCCTCGCTCAACCGCGCCGTGCGCAGGCAGCTCGGCATCGTGGTCTAGGTCCTCCCCCCGTTGCGGGGGGAGGGAACTCTGCCGGCATGGCCCGTCACTCCTCCCTCCCCCCGCAAGGGGGGGGTCGGGGAGGGGGGCAGAAAAAGCCCCCCCAGGCGCGTCTGCCTTCCTTTTGCCGCCGGAATGCGGCATTGCTGGCAGGGGACTACGAGGGGAGGGGCGATGGCGCGGCGCACGATCAGTTCGGGCTCGAAATTCGAGGAGATGGCGGGCTACTCCCGCGCCGTCGTCGACGGCGACTGGATTTTCGTGTCCGGCACGGTCGGCTTCGATGCCGCCACCGGCGCGATCCCGGAGGATCCGGTGGCGCAGGCGGAGACGGCGCTGCGCACGATCGCCGGCGCGCTGGCGGAGGCCGACGCGTCCCTGGAGGACGTCGTCCGCGTGCGCGTCTATGTGAGCGACCGGGCCTATGTCGAGCCGGTCGCCGCCGTCCCCGGCCGCACGTTCGGCCATATCCGGCCGACCAACACGACGATCATCTGCCAGCTTTTTCTCGAATCGATGAAGGTCGAGATCGAGGTGACGGCATTGCGCCGGCGCGACTGAGCCGCCATGAGCTATCGCCTGGGCGTCGACATCGGCGGCACCTTTACCGACTTCGCGCTGCTCGAGCAGGCGACCGGCCGCCTCGTCATCCACAAGCAGTTGACGACGCCGGCCGACTCGTCGGTGGCGGTGCTGGCCGGCGTGCCGGTCGTGCTGGGCCGGGCCGGCGTGACCATCGGCGACGTCGACACCGTCGTCCACGGCACGACGCTGGTCACGAACGCGCTGATCGAACGCCGCGGCGCGGTGACCGGCATGGTGTGTACGGCCGGCTTCGCCGATGTGCTCGATATCGCCATGGAGCGGCGCTACGACATGTACGATCTGCGCATCGCCTACCCGGCGCCACTGGTGCCGCGGCCGCTCCGCGCCGAGGTCGACGAGCGGATCGGCGCCGACGGCACCATCCCACGGCCCCTCGACGCGGCGGCCGTCGTGGCCGCGGTGCGGGCGATGGTCGACGGCGCCGGCATCGAGGCGCTCGCCGTCTGTCTGCTCAACGCCTACGCCAACGCGGCGCACGAGCAGGCGATCCGCGCCGTCGTAAACGACGCGTTCCCGGCGCTCTACGTCTCCACCTCGGCCGACGTCTTTCCGTTCATGCGTGAGTACGAGCGCTGGACGACGACGACCATGAACGCGTTCACCCAGCCGATATTCGACTGCTATCTCGGCCGCCTGGAGGACGGGCTGGCGGCGGCCGGCTTCACCGGCGCGCTGTACATCATGACGTCCAGCGGCGGCACGGTGACCGCGGCGGCGGCGCGGCGCTATCCCGTGCGCGCCCTGGCATCGGGCCCGGCCGCCGGCGTCCTCGTGTCCGCCCGCACCGGCAACCGGCTCGG
>CBDHDN010000067.1:0-11169 GCA_965261585.1 Alphaproteobacteria bacterium | reverse complement strand
TGATGGACGAGCTGGTCGTCTATCCCGAAGCCATGCGCGCCAACATCGAGTGCACCGGCGGCCTCGTGCACTCACAGCGCGTGCTGCTGGCGCTGACCCAGGCCGGCATGTCGCGCGAGACCGCCTATGCCGCGGTCCAGCGCAGCGCCGCGGCCGCCTGGGCCGGCGAGGCCCCGTTCCTCGACAGCCTCACAGCCGACCGCGAAGTGACGACACACCTGGACGCCGCCACGCTGACGGGTCTGTTCGACCTCGGCTATTACACGAAACACGTCGACACGATCTTCGCCCGGGTGTTCGGGGAGGGTTAAGCAGCCCTCACGCGTGGTCCCCGCCCCGCCCCAAACACCCCAGATCGTCATCCTCGGCCCTGTGCCGCCCTGTGGCGAGGACCCATGGCACGTGTTCGCCCGAATCGTTGGCAGGGGGCCGAACCTGTCGCATTTCGTAAAGTTTGGTGGTCGCCGGTCGTGGCTGCGTAGCCACACGCAAACCCCAGCACCGACCGCGCGATGGGTCCTCGGCTCGCGGGCCGAGGATAACAGAAGATGCAAGCGCGCGGGCGCGCTACTCCTGGCTCTCGCTCTCGACCTGTCGGGCCGCTTCGTCCATCAGCTCGTCCATGCGCTTGCGGACGCTGTGCTGCGAGGCTTCGATGCCCTTGGCCTGCAAATCGCCCAGCACCTTCTCCAGCACGTCGTCGTCACCCGGCCTCTCGAAGTCGGACTTGACGACCTCCTTCGCATAGGCCTCGCCGTCGTCGCCGGTCAGGCCCAACTGCGCGCCGGCCCACAGCCCGAGCAGCTTGTTGCGCCGCGCCGTCACCTTGAAGCGAAGTTCCGCGTCCTGCTTGAACTTGGTCTCGAACGCGCTCTCGCGGTCCTTGAAGCTTGTCATCGCTGCACAGTCCTTCGCTGTTCGGGCGATCGGTCCTATTGATAGATATAGTCTCGCCCTAGACCAGATGGTACGGGAAATGTGCACCGTCGTCGTCCTGCGCCGCCGCGGTCACCGTTGGCCGGTCCTGCTCGCCGCCAATCGGGACGAGATGGCGGATCGCCCGGCCCGGCCACCCGGGCGGCATTGGCCCGACCGGCCGGAGGTGGTCGCCGGCCTCGACGTGCTCGCCGGCGGCACGTGGCTCGGCCTCAACGACTTCGGCGTCGTCGCCGCGGTCATGAACCGGATCGGCAGCCTTGGCCCGGCCCCCGACAAGCGCTCGCGCGGCGAATTGGTGCTGGAAGCGCTGGATCATGCCGAAGCCGCGGCGGCCGCAACGGCACTGGCGGCCCTGGTGCCGGCGGCCTATCGCCCGTTCAACCTCGTCGTCGCCGACCACCAGGACGCATATTGGCTGAAGCACGCCGGTGATGGCCGCATCGAAGTCACGCCGCTGCCCGACGGCCTCAGCATGCTGACGGCCCATGACCTGAACGACGCGCAGAGCCCACGCATCGCGGCCTACCTGCCGCGCTTTCGCGCCGCGCCGGTGCCCGATCCCGACGCCGGCGACTGGCAGGCGTGGGAGGCGCTGCTGGCCAGCGGCGCGCCACGCGCCAATGGCGGCGGCATCGACGCCGCGATGTGCGTTATCACCGATGGCGCCTTCGGCACGGTGTCGAGCGCCCTTGTTGCACTGCCGGGGCCGGAGCGCGAGGCCAACAAGCGGGTCTGGCGCTTCGCCGACGGCCGGCCGGGCGAGGCCGCTTTCGCGGACGTCGCGGGATAGCAGGCGGGTCGGTGCCGCACATTCGCTGCCGCGGCAGGCTATGATCGGATCGTTCGTCGGGTGGGGGCACCGTCGCGTGCGAGCCGCCCGTGACCCACGACCAGCTTGCGGGAGGAGATCGCCGAAGCCGAAGGACTGTTCCTCGCGGGCAAGACGACGGACGCGGTCTTTCAGCAAATCGTCTGAGTCGAGTCGGCCGGGGCCGGCCGGCGGCTGGCCCCTCTCGGCACCCCGTTGGGCGCGTGATCTCGCGGCCGGCGGGGCCAGCCCGGGCCGTCCGGGGGGCCGCATTGTACTTGTCATAATCAGTTGCTATATCAATCAATATGGCAATCCGGTTCTGGCAGTTTCTCTCCTCAGTTGCGCCAGCTAGGCTGCCGCCCCAACCAGAGGGGCCAAAAACCCATGGCAAGACGCAGAAAAATCTACGAAGGCAAAGCCAAGGTCCTGTTCGAGGGACCCGAGCCCGGCACCCTGGTGCAATACTTCAAGGACGACGCGACCGCGTTTAACAATCAGAAGCAGGGTGTCATCACCGGCAAGGGCGTGCTCAACAACCGCATCTCCGAATACCTGATGATGCGCCTGGCCGAGGTCGGCATCCCGACACATTTCGTGCGCCGGCTGAACATGCGCGAGCAGCTCGTGCGTGAGGTCGAGATCATCCCGATCGAGGTCATCGTGCGCAACATGTCGGCCGGCTCGTTCTCCGAGCGCTTCGGCATGGCCGAGGGCGCACCGCTGCCGCGCTCGATCGTCGAGTACTGCTACAAATCCGACGAGCTCAACGACCCCGTGGTGTCGGAGGAGCACATCACCGCGTTCGGCTGGGCCTCGCCGCAGGAGCTCGACGACATGCTGTCGATGAGCCTGCGCATCAACGACTTTCTGTCCGGGCTGTTCCTCGGCGTCGGCCTGCGCCTCGTCGACTTCAAGCTGGAGTATGGCCGCCTCTACAGCGAAGACCAGGTCCGCGTCGTGCTGGCCGACGAGATCACGCCGGACGGCTGCCGCCTGTGGGACGTCAAGACCAACGAGAAGATGGACAAGGACCGCTTCCGCCGCGACATGGGCAACGTCGCCGAGGCCTATCAGGAGGTCGCGCGGCGCCTGGGCATTCTTCCGGAGGCCGGCCCACGGGACCTCAAGGGCCCGATAACGATGCAATGATTGCAGCGGCTTGAAGGCGCGCGTTCATATAACACTTAAGCCTGGAGTTCTCGACCCCCAGGGTCAGGCCATCCAGCACGCGTTGATCGGCCTGGGCTTTGCCGGCGTCGGCGGCGTCCGCCAGGGCAAGGTGCTTGAGCTCGACCTGACGCACGACGACGCCGACGCCGCCCGCGCCGATGTCGAGCGCATGTGCAAGCGCCTGCTCGCCAACACGGTCATCGAGACCTACGCGATCGAGCTGTCGCACGGCGACGGCTGATCTCACCAGATCCCGGGCACGAGCCGGTCCCGGGTGCGCCGGCAGTAGTCCCCATAACCCGCCAATTCCTCCCGCAACGTACGGTCCTCGAGGGCCGCGCGCACGACCAGGGCGGCGACGTCTACGAGCGCCGGGACGAGGGCCCACAGCGAGCCCAGGGCGATCGCCAGCGCCACGACGCCGACGATCGCGCCGCTGTAGCCGGGGTGCCGGACGAGGCGGTACGGCCCGCCGGCGATCACGCGGTGGCCGCGTTCCGTCTGAATCCGGACAGTGCTGGCGAAGAACGTGTTCGACACGAACGCCCAAAACGCGAAGCCGTAGGCGACGGCGCCGACTGTCAAGGCACCGATCTGCATGGCCAGCGGCACCGCCGGCGGCCAGTCGAAGCGCACGTCCAGCCCGGCGACGACGAACAGCGCCAGCGGCAGGACGACGGCGACAAGCGGCGCCAGCACCCTGTCCCAGGGCTTGGTGTCGGGATGAATGCGCGACCGCTCGGCCAGCAGCGCCGGGTCCCGCCGAGTCATGTACGACAGGTTCGCGGCGATCGCCCCGGCGATCAAAGCGACGACCGCCCAGCCCATGCCCCAGTCCCAACGGCCGGACGAGAGGACCAAGATGGCGGCGATGATCGCCACCCGCACCGCGGCACCGAAGACGAGGCGAGGCAGTGTCGGCGTTTCGTTCAAATCACCCTCACAGTTGTGAGGCCGGCGCCCAAAGTTTGAACCACAGAGACACAGAGAAGCATCAGTTTGAAGAATTCCCGCCCATCGTCAGGCCCAAAGACAAACAAACATGAGAACCAGGGTCTTGGCGCCCTGAAACGACGCCACCTCTGTGTCTCTGTGGTTCAACAATGACGACGCTCCGCGCCCAGCGGGTTTGCCATCGGGCCGCGCCTTGCTAGTCTCGCCCGGCCGCGCACTTTGGAGTCGTGCCGTCCGTGACTGCCGCCGTCATCGTCTTTCCCGGATCGAACTGCGACCGTGACGTCGCCGTCGCCTTGGCCGCCGCCGGCGGCCGGCCGCCGGTCATGGTCTGGCACCGCGACACCGAGCTGCCGCGGGTCGATGTGATCGTCATCCCCGGCGGCTTCGCCCATGGCGACTATCTGCGCGCCGGCGCCATGGCGGCGCTCAGCCCGGTCATGAGCGAAGTCGCGCGCCGGGCGGCGAACGGTGTGCCGGTGCTCGGCATCTGCAACGGCTTTCAGGTGCTGACTGAGCTTGGGCTGCTGCCCGGCGTGCTGCTGCCTAATGCCAGCCTTCGGTTCATCTGCCGCGACGTCCACGTGCGCATCGAACGCGCCGATACGCTGTTCACCGAGGGCTACGCCCCGGCCCAGGTGGCGCGCATGCCGATCGCCCACCACGCCGGCAACTACCACGCCGACCCCGACACGCTGGCGCGTATCGAGAACACCGGCGGCGTCGCCTTCCGCTACTGCACGGCCGACGGCGCGGCCGAGGCGGCGGCGAACCCGAACGGCTCGGCCAACAACATCGCCGGCCTGATCAACAGCCGCGGCAACGTGCTGGGCCTGATGCCCCATCCCGAGCGCGCCGCCGATGCGCTGCTCGGCGGCGTCGACGGCGCGCCCCTGTTCGGCGCCCTGGCTGCCTGAAATGGGCGCCGCCTGAAATGGGGGCCGCCTGATGAGCGCTGCTGCCGCGCCCCGTCCCAACGACCTGATGGGGCTGACGCCGGCCGAGTACGACCGCGCCGTCGAGGGGCTCGGCCGCGCGCCCAACCACACCGAGCTCGGCATCTTTTCCGTCATGTGGTCGGAGCACTGCTCCTACAAATCCTCGCGCAAGTGGCTGAAGACGCTGCCGACCACCGGCCCGCAGGTGATCTGCGGGCCCGGCGAGAACGCCGGCGTCGTCGATATCGGCGACGGCCTGGCCGCGGTCTTCAAGATCGAGAGCCACAACCACCCCAGCTTCATCGAGCCCTATCAGGGCGCGGCGACGGGCGTCGGCGGCATCCTGCGCGACGTCTTCACGATGGGCGCCCGGCCCGTCGCCAACCTGAACGCGCTGCGCTTCGGCAGCCCCGACGATGCGCACACCCGCCACCTCGTGGCCGGGGTCGTCGCCGGCATCGGCGGCTACGGCAACTGCATCGGCGTGCCAACGGTGGCCGGCGAGACGAACTTTCACCCGGCATACCGGGGCAACCCGCTGGTCAACGCCATGACGGTCGGCATCGCGCCGGCCGACCGCATCTTCTATTCGGCCGCCACGGGCGTCGATTTACCGGTCCTCTATGTCGGCGCCAAGACCGGCCGCGACGGCATTCATGGCGCGACCATGGCCTCGGCCGAGTTCGGCGACGACGCCGATGCCAAGCGGCCGACCGTGCAGGTCGGCGACCCGTTCACCGAAAAGCTGCTGCTCGAGGCCTGTCTGGAACTGATGGCGACCGACGCCATCGTCGCCATCCAGGACATGGGCGCGGCCGGGCTGACCAGCTCGTCGGTCGAGATGGCCAGCAAGGGCAGCGTCGGCATCACCCTGGAGCTGGACATGGTGCCGCTGCGCGAGGCGGCCATGACCCCCTACGAGATCATGCTGTCCGAGAGCCAGGAGCGCATGCTGATCGTGCTGCGCCAGGGCTGCGAGGCCCAGGCCATGGCGATTTTCGAGAAGTGGGCGCTCGACGTCGCGCTGATCGGCGCGACGAAC
The DNA here is from genome assembly GCA_965261585.1 of Alphaproteobacteria bacterium. GTDB lineage: Bacteria > Pseudomonadota > Alphaproteobacteria > UBA6615 > UBA6615 > CBDHDN01. Next base: position 5,315 of record CBDHDN010000067.1, on the reverse strand, counting down.
GACAGCGGCCGCCTGGTGCTGCGCGCCGGCGGCGCCGTTGCCGCCGACATCCCGCTGGCGCCGCTGGTCGAGGCGGCGCCCGAGTACGACCGCCCCTGGGTGCCGACACCGGCGCGGCCGCGGCTGGCGGCGGCGGATGCACCACCGCTGGACGACCTCGGCGCCACGCTCACGCGCATGGTGGGTGCGCCCGATGTGGCCTCGCGGCGCTGGATCTGGGAGCAGTACGACCACACGGTGATGGCGGACACGCTGGCCGGGCCGGGCGGCGATGCCGCGGTCGTGCGCATCCACGGCACTGCGCGGGCCCTGGCGGTCACGACCGACTGCACGCCACGCTACGTCGCCGCTGACCCCGTCGAGGGCGGCAAACAGGCGGTCGCCGAGGCCTGGCGCAACCTGACCGCGGTCGGCGCGCGGCCGCTGGCGGTTACCAACAACCTCAATTTCGGCAATCCCGAGCGGCCCGAGATCATGGGCCAGCTGGTCGGCGCCGTCGCCGGCATGGCGGCGGCCTGCCGGGCCCTCGACTTTCCGGTCGTCTCGGGCAACGTCTCGCTCTACAACGAAACCAATGGCCGGGCGATCCTGCCGACCCCGGTGATCGGCGCCGTCGGCGTCGTCGACGATGCCGCCGGCCACGTCACCGCGGCCTTCAAGCGGGCCAACGAGGCGATCGTCCTGATCGGCGAGACGACGGGCTGGCTCGGCTCATCCCTCTACCTGCGCGAGATCCACGGCCGCGAGGACGGCGCCCCGCCACCGGTCGATCTGGCCGCCGAGCGCCGCAACGGCGACTGCGTGCGCGGGCTGATCGCCACGGGCATCGTCAGCGCCTGCCATGACCTCAGCGACGGCGGCCTGGCGGTCGCGCTGGCCGAGATGGCGCTCGCCGGCGGCCTCGGCGCGACAATCGCGCACCCGGCCGACGCCGAACCACCGGCCGGCTGGTCCCGGGCGGGCTGGTGGTTCGGCGAGGATCAGGCACGCTACCTGCTGACGACCGCCTCACCGGACGAGGTCCTGGCCGCAGCCGCCGTGGCCGGCGTGCCCGCGGCCATCCTTGGCCGCACCGGCGGCGGCGCGTTGACAGTCACGGGGGCCAAACCTATATCCGTGGTGTCACTGGCTGAGGCCCACGACGCTTGGCTTCCATCGCTGATGACGGCACCATGAGGGCCCTGGCGGCAATCAGGACAGGATTCGGGAGATCAGCGAATGCCCATGGCGGCCAATGAAATTGAGGACATGATCAAGACGCGCCTGCCCGACGCCGTGATCAAGATCGAGGATCTGCGCGGCGACGGCGACCACTACTTGGCCCACGTCACGTCCGCGGCCTTCAAGGGCAAGTCGCGGGTGCAGCAGCACCAGATGGTCTACGAGGCACTGCAGGGCCGCATGGGAGGCGAGCTTCACGCACTGGCCTTGCAGACTAGCGCACCGCCCGAGGGCTGACCCGGCGGCGCAGCCCAACCCCGACAACAGAGGCAAACCAGACATGACCAGCAATCCGGTTTCCGCGCGCATCAGGGACGAGGTCGAGACGAACGACGTCGTGCTTTTCATGAAGGGGACCCCGGTATTCCCGCAGTGCGGCTTCTCCGCTGCCGTCATCCAGATGCTCAACGTGCTCGGCGTGAAGTTCCGCTCGGTCGACGTGCTGACGGACCCGGAGGTGCGCGAGGGCATCAAGCAGTTCACCAACTGGCCGACGATCCCCCAGCTCTACGTCAAGGGCGAGTTCGTCGGCGGCTGCGACATCGTGCGCGAGATGTTCGAGACCGGTGAGCTGAAAGAGGTGATGACCAACCACGGCGTCGATACGACGACGGCCGGCTGACGCCGGCAACCGCTCGCGCCGGCCGGGCGCTGCCGCGGCCCCGGGGGTGGGGGCGGAGGCGATGGCCGCGACATTATCTCAATTCCCGGGCTTTGCGGAGCATTTCGCCACCTATCCGCGTCCGGCCACGCTGCCTTCGGCTGCCGACCAGGCGCTGCTTGCCCGCCATCGTCCGCGCGTCTTCCAGCCGCCCGGCCACGTCGGACCGGTCAGCTTCTACGATGACTACATCGCCCAGGGCCGTCTTACCGGCGGTGACGGGCGGGCCATCAGCCATGCCGTGACGCCGGCCGTGCTGAACGCCCACAAGGACGACCCGCACGCCACGTTCGTCCATGTGCCGCGCCCGGGCCAGACGACGCCGGTCGTGCTCGGCCGCATCGCCCACGATGTCATCGCCTTCCCGGACAACCCCGGCGGCGGCGCGCGGCACCGCTTCACGTTTCTCTCCTACAACATCGTGTTCCGCCATTCCGGCCTGCCGGCGAGCTATTGTCAAAAGTTGTGTATGGGTTTGTCATGCGGCGGCGCGATCCTGGCGTTCTCCATTCACGAATTTGACGCCTCGAATGATCTCGGCGAACTGATCTGATCCATTGAGCCTCCGCCATTTCTTGCTGGCCCCCTGGCAAAGCTTGAAGACCATGGCCATCGCCGTCTTGCGTGACAGGCAACCCTTGGTCCGATAGGTGCGAAGGCGAACCGTGGCGAAGGTGCTCTCGATGGGGTTCGTCGTCCGCACATGCTTCCAATGCTCGGCGGGGAAGTCGTAGAAGCTCAGCAAGGCGTCCCGGTCCTTGGCCAGGCAGGCCGTGGCCTTTTCGTACTTCGGTCCGTAGGCTTCCAGGAAGAAGTCGAAGGCGGTCTCCGCGTCCTTCCTGGTTTCGGCCATCCAGATATCCTGCAAGTGACCCTTGGCCTTGTTCTGCCGACCCTTGGGTAGCTTGTTCAAGATATTGCCCGTCTTATGCACCCAGCAGCGCTGCTCGCGGGCGGCCCCGTAGACTTGGCGGAGCGCCTTCCAGAAGCCGAGCGCGCCATCGCCGGTCACCAGTTCCGGGCCGATGCCGAGACCACGCCGCTTGAGATCGAGCAGCACCTCGCGCCAGGATTGTTCGCTCTCGCGGTAGCCGTCGGTGATGGCGATCAACTCCTTGGTTCCGTGATCCGTGGCGCCGATGATAACCAGGATGCATTGCTTCTCCTCTTCCAGGCGGGCGCCAAAATAGATGCCGTCGACCCAGAAGTAGACGTAGCGCTTGGCCGATAAATCACGCCGTTGCCAGCGCTCCATCTCGTCTTGCCAAACTTCCTTCAGTCGCCCGATCGTGGAGGCCGACAGACCCGGGGCCTGTGCCCCCAGCAACGCCGCCAACACTTCCGAGAAATCGCCGCTGGAGATGCCCCTCAAGTATAGCCACGGCAGCAAATCCTCCAGGCTCTTGGTGCGGCGCAGATAGCGCGGCAGGATCGCCGACGTGAACCGGATGGCGCCGGCACCCTCGCCGGCTCTCCGATCCCGGACACGCGGCTGACGCACGTCCACCGGGCCGATCCCGGTCTGTATCAGCCGTTCCGGCAAGTGGCCATTGCGTACAATCCGGCGACGGCCCCGGTCATCAACCAGCGTCGCATGACCTTCCAGAAACTCGGCAACTTCAGCTTCCACGGCTTGAGCCAGCAACTCACGCGCCCCAGCTCGTAGGACTTCCGTCAACGGGTCATCCTGAAAATTCGATGGGTTCCGAAAGGCAACAACGGTATTCTCTTCCATGGCGTATCCTTCCTTGGCTTAGGTCAAGTGGTGACTGCAACAATCACCAGGATACGCCGCCCTCTTTCCAACGCCGTACACAAGATTCAGCTATACCTCTACCTGGAGCGCCGCGACCCCGAGTTCGAGCAGAAGATGGCCGAGGTGTTGTGTGTCTACCGCGAGGTCGAAATGCTCAAGCGAGCCGCCGCGGCGAACCCGCAGGCGCCGATCGAGGCGGTGGCGATCATCTCCTACGACGAGAAGCCGGGCATGCAGGCGATCGGGACGACGGCGCCCGACCTGCCGCCTGCGCCCGGTCGCCATGCCGGCTTCGGGCGTGATCACGAATATGTCCGCCACGGGACGATCAGCCTGCTCGCCGGCATCGATCTGCTGACCGGCAAGGTTCACGCCAGCGTCGAGGATCGCCATCGCTCGCGCGAGTTCGTCGCGTTTCTCAAACGCCTCGACGCGGCCTATCCACCGAGCACCGCGATCACGCTGATCCTCGACAATCACTCCGCGCATATCTCCAAGGAAACCCGAGGCTGGCTCGCCGACCAGCGAGAGGGCCGCTTCAGTTTCGTCTTCACTCCCAAGCACGGCTCCTGGCTCAACCTCACCGAGGGCTTCTTCTCCAAGCTCGCTCGCTCGGTGCTCCGGCACATCCGCGTCGCCTCCAAGCAGGAACTCAAGGACCGCATCATCGCCGCCATCGACGACATCAACCGACATCCCGTCGTCCACACCTGGTCCTACAAACTAAACGAGGCCGCCTGATATGATTCGATCCTCGGAAACACTGAACTAGTCTGATGCTGGCGCAGGCAGCCGGAGGCCGGGGCACGGGCAGAGCAGCGGGGCCGCAAACGATGGACTGCCTCACCTATCGGACGGCGCGGGTGGCGGTCGGTGTCTTCCACGACCTGGAATCGCTGCAACGCGCCGTCGGCGAACTGGAGGTCGCCGGCGTCGCGCCATCGGACGTCACCCTCATGACGGATCGGCCGACGCTGGAACGGCGCTTCGGCTGTCGCGTCGACGGCGACCCAGGCCCGCGCGGCGCCGGGCGCCGGTACCGCGTAGCGTGGCCCGACCCCTACGGCGCCGGCCCGGTCGCCAGGTGGTCGCGCTTCGTCGAGGGCGGCTTGGCGGCGCCGCTTCTGGTGTCGGACGGGATGGCCGCGGCGGAGCTGTGGCGGGCCCTGGCCGGCCTCAGTCTGCACGGCTCGCTCATCGACGCGATCAAACAGGGCGCGGTGCTGGTCTGCGTCGCCGTCGGCGACAGCCGTCAGGAGAAACGCGTCTGCACGGCGCTGCTGCGCCATACCGACAGCAGCGTTCAGGTGCACGACCTGATCGCCTGACCGAGCCGCGGCGACGCGGCCACAACGTAGCGACTATGGAGGCCGGTCGCCGGCTTGCGTGCCGCCCAGTTCAGCCTGGGCTGGCCCTACTATCAGGGCGGCGAGGCGGCCGCCGGCACGGTCGCCATCGACAAGCCGCGTGCCGCGCGCTGGCTCTCGGCCGCCGCGGACGCCGGACACCCCATGGCGAGCTATCTGATCGGGCGCATGCATCTGGAGGGGGCGGCGGGCCTGCCCGCCGACGCGGCCCCGGCCTGCGCGCTGTTGGTACAGCTCAAGTCAGCGCCCCGCGACCGGGCGTCCGCAGGCTTCCGCAGGGCTTCCGTTCGCAAAATGGCTTAGAGGGCTT
>CBDHDN010000066.1:0-12326 GCA_965261585.1 Alphaproteobacteria bacterium | reverse complement strand
CACGCAACAGGGACGAGGATCCGCCATGCGACTGGGCTATTTCGCCATGCCGGTGCATCCGCTGCACCGCAATACCACCGAGACCCTGAAGGAGGACCGCGCGGCGGTGATCCTGGCCGACGCCCTCGGCTACTACGACGCGTTCATCGGCGAGCATCTGACCGACAGGGCCGAGAACATCACGAACTCGATGATCTTCCTGGCCACGCTGATCCATGCGACCAAGACCATCAAGCTGGCCACCGGCACGACGAACCTGTCGCACAGCCACCCGGCGCTGGTGGCGGCCCATGCGGCAATGATGGACCATCTGTGCGAGGGCCGCTTAATTTTCGGCGTCTCGCCCGGCGCCCTGGCCTCGGACGCCGAGGCGCTGGGCATCCTCGACGAGGACCGCAACGACATGTTCGGCCAGGCGATCGACGTGATCCTGCAGATCTGGTTGGGCACGCCGCCCTACAACATCAAGACCGACCGCTGGACCGTCACGACCGAGCAGACGATCTTTCCCGAGATCGGCGTCGGCGAGATCATGAAGCCGCTGCAGAAGCCGTGGCCGGAGATCGTCGGCACCGTCGTCGCGCCGTTCTCGAAGGGCGTCATCGCCATGGGCGAGCGCGACTTCCACCCGCTGTCGGCCAACTTCCTGCTGCCGAAATGGGTCGGCTCCCACTGGGCCGGCTATGCCGAAGGCCATGCCAAGGCGGGCCGCACCGCCGACCCGGCGACCTGGCGCATCGCCCGCTCGATCTTCGTCGCCGACGATGACAAGGTCGCCGAGGACTATGGCCGCGCCGACGCCGACAGCCCGTATCGCTTCTATTTCAGCCAGTTGCTGACGAAGCTCAAGAAGCTCGGCCGCGCCGCCGTGTTCAAGACCCACAAGGACCAGCCCGACGACGAGGTGACGCTCGACGGCATCCTCGACGAGCTCGTGATGTGCGGCACGGTCAACGCCGTCGTCGACCAGATCCTCGCCTTCCGCGAGGTCACCGGCGCGTTCGGCGAGCTCGTCTATCCCAGCATGGACTGGGTCGATCCGGCGCTCGGCAAACGCTCGCTCGAACTGATGGCGACGGAGGTCATGCCCCGCGTCAACGAGGCCATCGGCGAGCGCGCTGCGGCAGCTGCGGCTGCGGCCGAGTAGCTCCGACTCGGCGAGCAGTGCCTTAGCTCTTGCCGTCACCCCGCCGAAGGTCGGGCCTACTGAGCGTATCGCTCGGGCCTGCCGCGGAGCTTCGCAAGATGCCGGTGGCGAAGTGGCAGGGAAGTGCGGCTCCCTGTCGGTTCCGATATTATGCCCGCGAAGCGGCCTTGCCAGTGGTTCGATGCTGACGGATGGTTCCCATCCGTCGGCTGAATCGAATCACCCCGCTTGTTGATTCAGTGGCCTGAATCACCTAACGCTTGTGGACCAAGCGTTAGGATCAGACCACCAGGACGCGATGGCCCAGCGGCTTCCGATGACCAACAAGGCCTACAAGAGCGAGCGATTTCTGGACATCCGCCAGGCTCGACCGCTGCGCATACTGGCGGAGTATATCGAGCCCGAATCGCGGTTCGAGCACTACAGGATCGAGGACACGATCGTGTTCTTCGGCTCGGCGCGGATCCCCTCGCCGGAGGATGCCAAGGCGCGCCTCGCGGCGACGGACGCCGAAGGCGAAGATCTCGAACGCCTGAAGCGGCTGTGCGGCATGTCGCGCTACTACGACGATGCACGGCGGATGGCGAAGCGGCTGACCGAATGGTCGAAGTGGCTGACCGGCGATAGGCGCCGATTCGTGGTCTGCACTGGCGGTGGGCCCGGCATCATGGAGGCCGCCAACCGGGGCGCGGCGGAAGCCAAGGGCCTCAGCATTGGCCTCACCATCTCGTTGCCGGTCGAAGAGTTCGACAATCCCTACGTCACCCGCGAGCTCGCCTTCGAGTTCCACTATTTTTTCATACGCAAGTTCTGGTTCGCCTACCTTGCCAAGGCCGTGATCGCGATGCCGGGCGGATTTGGCACCCTGGACGAGTTGTTCGAGATGTTGACGCTGATCCAGACGCTGAAGATGAAAAAGAAACTGCCGATCGTCCTGTTCGGCAGCGAATACTGGGATACGGCCCTCGATCTGCGCACGCTGGTCGACCACGGGACGATCAGTCCCGAGGATGTCGACCTCTTCCATCGCACCGACGCGATTGACAACGCGTGCGACTACGTTGTCCGCGAGCTCACCGCAGACGCGCTGGGCGCAACCGGACCGACGATGTGATCGGTTGGTTGCCGGAGCGGTTGGCCGGTTGCTACGCGGCCACGCGCGTGCTCGCTGCGTATGTTGCGTTTGTAGTCCTAGTGCATCTGGCTGTTGGGCAGGCGGCGGCGCAAACGGGCGAGCGCCCGACGTATGCGCAGCCACCAGAGCTTCGATCCGTAGAGAGCGATCGCGGGGCCGACGCGGTTCTCGTGGCGGATATCGTGAGGCTGTCTGCCTGGACGCGAAAGGGTGAACGCGCCCTCGATGAACTCTTCAGGGCGCTCCACGCCACGAACAGCATTGACGAACTTTCGCTGGCACTTTTGCAGGGCGCTAGCTCTCCCGAGCCTGCTGCAGAACAGCTTCAGGCGCATCACACCTCGGCGGCTCGGGCGCTAGCGGCATTTGAAGATCTAAGGTCCGGGCTTCAGCCGGACCCACTGGTTAGGGGAGATACATTCCGACAGGCAATGGTTTTCTCCCTCCGCTTTCTGGACGCGGTCAGCGATCGAGTTCAGACGGGGCTGGAGCAGTCGGTCGCGCTGTTCGAGTCAGTCGAAGCTGGTCACGTAACGGATCCAACGGCGGTATCCGAAAAGGTAGTCGCCAATCAAATCGCCCTGCTGGAGGCCGAAAACTCTGCAATACGGATGGGCAATATGCTGCTCGATCGCGACCATCCGCAGCTGTTTCTTCAGAACGCCGTGATGTCAGCCAATTCGGCGGTTATTAGCTCCCTTCGGGCGTTAAAGAATCTGGGGACATTAGGCACAGACAACGGACCGGGAAGAACGCACGTTGCGTTCGGTCATGGTCAAGTCGCACGGGGACGGGAATCAATTCCGGCACATTTTGAGGAGGCAGCGCTGGGTCCGGCGGGCCGATCCGCGGATGCGGGCCCCTTGCTGGAAAACCTCAGAGCTAACTACGAGCAGAGCTTGGCGACGGAAGAGGAGATTCTTTTGAGCCTCGATGAGAGTATTGGTGCGATAGACCTTGAGCCCCTTTACGCTCTCGGCAGTCTCATGATCCGGCGTTATGAGATGCTCGAGCAAAGAAATCGGCTCGCCGGCGAGATCGCCGCATCTCAAGCCCGCTGAAGATTGTCCCGCGCCCGGCGCCGATCGGTGACCAGCGGCTGCCGGACCGGTTGGCCACGGAGACCGCGATCGCCTCGGCGCGCTACTCTAGCTCGCGAAACCAGGGGTTGCGCGGCGCCGGCCGCTGGTGTGGTCCAGCCGCATGGTGCCGCTGCCGCCGGCGTTCGAGGCCGCGGCGGCGCCCACGTGTCGAGGCCGAGGAGCTTGCGATCGAGCGGTGTCAGCGCCGCCGTCGTGCCATGCCGGCGTTCCCAGCCGCGCGGATCGCCGGGGAACGGGTCGCCCGCGGGCGCGCGGCGGTGCAGCTGGGATTCGGTGCGCCATGCCCGCGCCGCGGCGTTGTCCTCCGGCGCCGGCGACGTCGAGATGTATTGGGCCAGCCGTGGCCGGTGCGACGTGTTCGGGCTCGTCCCATGGGGCAGCCGGCTGTTCCGGATCAGACCTTCGAACGTGAAGCCGGGGCGGTTGGGCACGTTCAGGTTTGCCCGGTCGATCGTCACCCACAGCGCCTCGGTGCTGGATGTCGGCGAACGTCCCGTGCACGCGCGGCAGCTGGCGGTTCGCCCACAGCGCAGGGTGGTTGTACAGCTCGACCATGCCGGCGCCGTTCAGCTGCGGCATGCCGTTGGCGCGTTCGAGCCGGCGGCACCAGGTCGTTGCGCCGAATGTGCTATCAGGGTTTCTGATGGATTTCGGGGATCGCCATGAACTTCGGTCAGATCAAGGCCTTTGTCGCCGTCTATGAGTGCGGCTCGTTCAGCGCCGCCGCGGTGCGCGAGAACGCGACCCAATCCGGCCTCAGCATGCAGGTGCAGAAGCTGGAGCAACGGCTCGAGGCCCGGCTGTTCGAGCGCACGCCGCGCGGTATCCGGTCGACGGTTGCCGGCGCGCGCCTCTATGACCGCGCGGTCGCCGTACTCAGCAACATCGACGCCATGCAACAGGAGTTGCGCGCACTGTCCGACGACGTCAGCGGCGTCGTCGACATCGGTCTCATGCCGACCTTGACGCGCGGCGCCCTGGCGCCGGTCCTGTCGGCCTATGTCGACCGCTATCCCAATGTCGAGCTGCGCATCATCGAGGCCTACAGCAATGCGCTGACCGAGCAGGTCGTGGCCGGCCAGCTCGACTTCGCCGTCGTGCCGCCGCTGCCGCGCCGGGCCGGCTTGACAGCGCGCCTGATCGGCCGCGATCGCGAGATCCTGCTGTCCAGTGCCGCCGCGAACCTGACCCACCTGAAGCCGGTCCGCCTCGCCGCCCTGGCGCCGCTCAAGCTCGTCGTCCCGCTGGCGCAGAATGCGCGGCGCCCGACGCTCGAGGCCTACATCGCGACCCATGGCGTCCGGGTCGAGCGCCGGCTGGAGATGGATGCGATGATCGGCACCCTCGACTTCGTCGCCAATTCCGATTGGGTCACGATCCTGCCCGGCACGATCTGCGCCAACGAGATCGCCGACAGGGGCTTTACGCTAAGCCCCGTCGCCGACCCGCCGATCACCTCGGAGTTCGTGGCCATGCGCCCGGCGCGGCGTCCGCTGTCCCAGCCGGCGCGCCTGTTCGCGGACGCGCTGGCACAGGAGCTCGCCCGGATCGCCGGCGTCTGGGACAGCACTCTTGCGCGGCCGCCTTCGACAGGAGCACGCTGATACCCGTATCTTTTGGAATGAATGGGCGCGCTCGCTGCAGTTCGAGCACTCGGCATCGCACGTTCTAAGACCCTCAATCCCTTAATCTGTCGGAAGAGGTCCGTCACTATGGCAGTATCACTGGACGCGCTTGAGGAGGCCTTCCAACAAGCTCTTCGCTACAGGTCGGATCTTGCCAATCTTGGCTGCGCGCCGCAGCGTACGTATCACGAGATGCGCGATGCTTTCGCCGAAGCGCTACCTGAAGGTGGTTCGGACGGTAGGGCGGTCATCCGCCAACTCGCCAAAACTGGTGAGCCCGGTCTTATGCAGATGGGACATCCACGCTTCTTCGGTTGGGTGCTTGGGGCTTCGCATCCAACTGGCATAGCCGCCGACTGGCTGGCCAGTGCGTGGGGGCAGAATTCTGGGTATCACACGCCAACCCCAACGACTGCCGCTGTCGAGGAGGTTGCCGCCAATTGGCTCCTTGAACTTCTCGATCTGCCGCGCGAGGCGTCCATTGGTTTCGTAACCGGTGCGACGGTTGGCAATTTCGTGGCGCTCGCCGCTGCACGTGGCAAGACCTTGCGCGCGCATGGTTGGGATCCGGACGCAGATGGCCTGTTCGGCGCCCCCGAAATCCACGTCTTCATCGGCAATGACGCGCACACCTCCGTCTACTCTGCGCTGCAGTATCTTGGGTTGGGCCACGACCGGGTCATCCGTATCGATACGGACAGCGAAGGGCGCATGAGGCCAGACAGACTAGGGTCCGTACTCAATTAGCGATTCTCAGGGTGCAGGATTTGTGATTCAAGCTTCCAAGCTGATGGAGGCTTGAATGACGAAACTTTACTGGCTGGGCGAGACGGAGTGGTCTCGCATAGAGCCTTTGTTGCCGCGCGGGCGCAAAGGAGCACACCGGGTAGACGACCGACGAGTAATAAGCGGCATCGTGCATATGCTGCGCTCGGGCGCGCGATGGCGCGACTGCCCGCCGGAGTATGGTCCCTATACGACGATCTACAATCGGTTTAATCGGTGGAGCAAGCAGGGCATTTGGCTTGGCATGTTCGAGGCGCTGACCGGGACCACTGGAACGATCGGCACGGCCGCGATCGACAGCTCTCATGTCAAGGCGCATCGCTCGGCCGCTGGCGGAAAAGGGGGGCTTTCGAGCAAGCGATCGGGCGCTCACGTGGCGGTCGCACGACCACGCTCCACGCCCTGAGCGATGGCGCAGGACGACCGCGGGTTCTGCTGCTTGCACCGGGAAACGTCCACGATGTGATCATGGCGCCTGAACTGCTGGATGCCGCTGGCCCGATTGCCCGGCTCACAGCCGATAAGGCTTACGACACCAACAAGCTGCGCCGTCTGCTTGCCGAACAGGGCACGGAAGCTGTCATCCCGTCGATTGCCAGGCGCAAGCCCCTGATCCCCCATGATCGCGTCGCTTACCGACAGCGCAACCTCATCGAACGCATGTTCGGCCGTCTCAAGGACTTCCGGCGGATCGCCACCCGCTACGACAAACTCACCAGAAACTTCCTCGCTGGCGTCGTCCTCGCCGCACTCATCATCTGGTGGATCTAATTGAGTCTGGACCCTAGTGCACCGACTCAGTCAGAGCCGTCACAGTGGAAACCTGATTCTGAATACAAAACAACGGGTTGCTCCAGCGCACGGTGAATCATTTGTCTGGATCGGTGCACTAGACGGAGAAGTTGAAGCACGAGAGGGACCGAAGATTATCATTTCACAGGCTGGGCAAATCAACACTGGCGCCTTCGATCCCTTTCCGGAACAAGTAAAGATCGCCCGTAGTGCCGGCGCTTGGCTGCATGTAGATGCGGCCTTCGGCCTCTGGGCCAGAGCAAACGATGATCTCAAAGCACAGACCGCGGGGATCGAGGACGCCGATTCCTGGGTGACCGACGGCCACAAATGGCTCCAGACCCCGTTCGACACAGGTTATGCCATAGTTCGCGACGCCGAGGCGCATGAACGCGCAATGACAACATGGGCCAGCTACCTGCTCCAGCATGGTTCAGACGAACGCATACCGTCCTCCCTTGTGCCGGAACTCTCTCGACGCGCGCGCGGACTGGCCACCTGGGCGGGGCTGAAGAGCTTCGGTCGCAGCGGTGTCTCGGAGATGGTCGGGCGGCATTGTGCAGTGGCACGGCGCATTGCGGCGCGGCTGGCAGTACACGAGGGAGTCGAGGTTCTAAACGAAGTGGTCCTTAATCAGGTGATCGTCGAATTCGGGCTACCGGGCGACGGCGCCGAGGCCCGGAGGGCTGTTACCCAAAAAGTCATCGAACGTGCGGTCGCAAGCGGCCAGCTCTTCGTCGGAGGCGGAGAATGGCGCGACCGATGGGTGATGCGCATTTCAGTGATTTCGCAGGAGACAACCGTCGAGGACGGCGATATTGCGGTTGATGTGATCCTGAGCGCGTGGGCTGAAGCGCAGAGACAACAACTCCGTTGATCGCAGGCGGTCTCGGGAGCGCCATCTTGGTCGGGTTCGAGCCATCCGAAGACGCTCAAGGGCCTCACGCCCTACGAATACATCTGCAAGATCTGGACAGCCGAGCCGCAAAAGATTCACACTCGACCCAATCCATAAAATGCTGGGACTAAACACCTAGACCCCAAGCAGCACGCCATTTTCAGCGGCGCCTGTCGGCGCGGCCGCAACGCGGCGCGTACACGCCGATGCCTGCCGGGCTACTTCGCCGCCTGGCCGCGCATCTTGCCGTCCCAGCGCCGGGCGAAATCGGCCTCTATGCCGAGCTGGTCGAGGGTGCGGGCGACGATGTGGTCGATGATGTCGCCGATCGACTTGGGGTGATTGTAGAACGCCGGCATCGGCGGCAGGATCGTCACGCCGAGCCGTGCCAGCCGCAGCATGTTCTCGAGATGCACGGCGCTCAACGGCGTCTCGCGCACGACCAGCACGAGCGGCCGCCGCTCCTTGAGCGTCACGTCGGCGGCCCGGTGCACGAGGTGGCCGGTGGTGCCGTGGGCGATCGCGGCGAGGCTGCTGACCGAGCATGGGATCACGACCATGGCGTCGGTGCGGTACGAGCCCGACGAGATCGCCGCGCCCATGTCGCCCGGGCCGTAAGTGGCGCTGGCCAGGGCGCGCAGCGTTCGCATCGAAGTGTCGGTCTCGTGCTCCAGGTTCTGCTGCGCCCACTTGCTGACGATCAGGTGGGTCTCGACCGCCGTGTCCTTCAGGGCTTCCAGCAGGCGCACGCCGAGGACGGCGCCGGTGGCGCCGGTCATGCCGACAATCAAGCGCTGGACCGTCATGGTATGAGGGTTGCTCGCGGGCGGTGGCTGGGCGCCGAACAGTACTCGACGGCGTGGCGTTTTACCAAGCGGCCCGTCATGGCGCACCGGCACGTGTGAGCCAAGTCAAGCACCGCCACGCGGCCCCGTGTATTGTGCCGCATGTCCTTGGGGACACGAATGCCCATGCCGGCAGGCCCCGGCCGCGGCGACACCGCCCTCGAGTGCGCCGTCTTCGACCTGGACGGGGTGGTCACTCGCACGGCCGCGCAGCATGCCGCCGCCTGGAAGGAGGTGTTCGACGCGTTCCTGCAACGCCGCTCGGAGGGCACCGGTGGGCCGTTCACCCCGTTCGACATCGACGTCGACTACCGCGTCCACGTCGACGGCAAGCCCCGCCTCGCCGGCGTGCGGGGCTTCCTTGCCGCGCGCGGCATCACGCTGCCGCCGGGCTCGGCCGACGATGGCGTGGACGCGGCCACCGAATGGGGCGTCGCCAACGCCAAGAACCGCGCCTTCCGCCGCCTCCTGGATCATCAGGGCGTCTGCCTGGACGACGCTACGATCGCGTTGATCAAGGCGCTGCGGGCCGAGGGGCCGCGGGCCGAGGGTCTGCCGGTCGCCGTCGCCTCGTCGAGTCGCAACTGCGGCCACGTCTTGACGGTGGCCCGCATCGAAGCGCTGTTCGACGGCTGCGTCGACGGCAACACGCTGAATGCGCTGGGACTGCACGGCAAGCCGGAGCCCGATCTGTTTCTCGAAGCGGTGCGCCGACTCGGCAGGTCCGCCGGCCACGCCGCGCTGTTCGAGGACTCCGTCGTCGGCGTCGCGGCCGGCCGCGCCGGGCGCTTCGGGCTCGTCGTTGGTATCGATCGCGGGGGCAACGCGGTGGAGTTGCAGGCGCACGGCGCCGACGTTGTCGTTGGCGACATGGCCGAAGTCGACACGGCCACGCTGCACCGCTGGTTCGCGGCCGGGCTCAGCGTACCGATGCTGCGCGCCCATTGGGACGACTTGGAGCAGCGCTTGGTCGGCAAGCGGCCGGCCGTCTTCCTCGACTATGACGGCACGCTGACGCCGATCGTGGCGCGGCCCGAACTCGCGGTCCTGGCGCCGCCGATGCGGGCGCGGCTCGCGCGCCTGGCGGCGCTGTGTCCCGTCGCTCTCGTCTCCGGCCGCGACCGCGCCGATGTCGAGCGCATCGTCGGCCTCGACGCGCTGGTCTACGCCGGCAGCCATGGCTTCGACATTGCCGGGCCCGGCCTGGCCATGGTGCCCGAGGTGGTCGGCGCCGACATGCCGGCGCTCGTCGCCGGCACGGCGACGGTCCTGGCGGCGGCGGTCGCCGAGGTGCCCGGCGCGGTGGTCGAGCCGAAGCGCTATGGCGTCCCGGTCCACTATCGCCAGGTCGCCGACGACCGGGTCGGCGAGCTGCGTGCGATCGTCGCCCGCACGATCGCCGATCAGCCGCGCCTGCGCTGCACCGGCGGCAAGAAGGTCATCGACGTGCGGCCCAACGTCGACTGGGACAAGGGCCGCGCCGTCGGCTGGCTGCTGCAGGCGCTTGGCCTGGCGACGGACGACGTCGTGCCGATCTATGTCGGCGACGACGACACCGACGAGGACGCCTTCGCGGCGCTGCGCGGCCGCGGGGTCGCCATCCTCAACGCCGACCGGCCGCGCCGTTCGGCCGCGTCGTTCAGGCTCACCGACCCCGACGAAGTCGGCTGGTTCATCGACCGGCTGATCGAATTCCTGGAGCGCGGGCGGTGAGCCGGCGGCGCGGCTGGACGCTTGTTCATGACGGCTGTCGTCCGGCCGATGAGGGCCATCGCGATCGACAGGGCCGGCGTGGCCGGCCGGCCCAGGCGGATCGCCCGGCGGCGCAGCGGCAGGCACCCCAGGTTGGCGATCGCCTGGGCGACCAGCTCGGCATCGCCGTGCAGCAGCAGCACGTCGCCGACCCGGCAGCGAAAGCGCCCCAGCCGCTCCCGATGGGGCGTCCCCTGGCGCGATACGGCGAGGATGCCCGGCGGCGCAGCGGCAGGCACCCCAGGTTGACGGCGAAGCTGCGGCGCAGCCGCAGGGATTCGAGCGTCCGGCCGATCAGCCGCGCCCCGGGTGCGACGACGGCCTCCACGAGCTCGGCCTCCGCGTCTCCGGTCAGGATCTCGCGCCCCCTGGCATCGCTCAATTCCTGGCCGAGCGCGGCGACGAGGCCGTCGAGGTTCTGTGGGCTCGCTTCGATCATCAGCACGTCGTCAGCGCGGACCCGCAGGCGGCCCGGCGGGACGGTCCGGCGGCGCTGTCGGATCACGCCGACGATGCGGGCGTCGATGTCCTTCGTCTCGATTTCCAGTTCACGCGCCGTCTTACCGACCGCCTTGCTGTCCTCGGGCACCCGTGCCTCGGCCAGGTAGGTGTCGATGTCGAACAGATCGTCCGCCGCGATCTCGGCCGCGCCGCGCCGCGCCGCGGGATCAGACGCCAGCCGACGAGCGCGACGAAGGCGACGCCGGCCACGGCGAGCACCAGCCCGACCGGTGCAAAGTCGAACATCGCGAAAGGGCGCTCGGCGACCTGGTCCCGATAGGCGGCGACGATGATGTTCGGCGGCGTGCCGATCAGCGTCACCAGCCCGCCCAGGATGCAGCCGAACGACAGCGGCATCAGCAGCAGGCCAACAGGGCGCTTGGCGCTGCGCGCCGTCTGCATGATCACCGGCATCAACAGGCCCAACGTACCGACGTTGTTCATGAACGACGACAGCGCCGCGCCCAGGCCGGAGCCCGCGGCGATGTGGGTCGCGGTGTCGCGTGCCGCCGGCTCCAGCACACGCGCGATGAGGTCGGTGGCACCGGACAGCACGAGCGCCCGGCTGAGGATCAGCACGAGGGCGACCGTGATCGTCGCCGGGTGGCTGAAGCCGGAGAACGCCAGCGGTGCCGGCACCAGGCCCGCGAGGACCGCCGCCAGCAGCGCCGCGAAGGCGACGACGTCGTAGCGCCAGCGGCCCCAGACCAGCAGGCCGAATAGCCCGGCCAGGATGGCCATGATCGTGATTTGGGGAATCGTCATCGCCGGCAATCACCGTCGGAGGTTGCAACGCCGTCACCGCGACTCGCCAGAGCAGGTGGTGGACGCCCGCGAACCCTAGCAAGTCCGTCGGCGGCCTGTCTGCGGCCGGCCTGCGGCGCGCGCCTCGGCCTTGGCGCCGCCCGCGATTTGAGCGGGATCAATGCGGCTTCGCCGAGGACCGGGAAACAGTACGCCAGCCTCGAGGTCGAGGCAGAGATCGAAGAGGAGAAGACGATGCGTAGATCCCTGTTGCCGTCGCTGTGGGGAGGCGGGCACGTGGCGCGGGTGGATGATCCGTTCTTTTCGCTGCAGCGCGAGATCGACCGGGTATTCAACCGCTTCACCACCGATTTCCAGCTGCCGAAGGTTGGCGGTATCGAACGCTTTCTCGAACCCGTCGTGGACGTCAGCGAGACCGATCATGACGCGCAGATCGCCGTCGAGCTGCCCGGCGTCGACGAGAAGGATGTCGACGTCACGCTGGCGGACAGCATGCTGACGATCAAGGGCGAGAAAACGGGCGGAGAAGGAGGACAAGGGCAAGGACTATCGCGTTGTCGAGCGCTCTACGGGGCGTTCGAGCGGGTGATTCCCGTGCCCTATGAGATCGACCCCGACGCCGTCGACGCCAAGTTCGCCAAGGGCGTGCTGACGGTCATCCTGCCGAAGCCGCCGGAAGCGAAGGCGAAGCAGAAGAGGATCGAGATCAGGCACCATTGACGACGCGGGTCCGCGGGCGGTCCAGCACGGGTTTCGTCGACCGCCCGCAGACCGCGGCTGAAGCACGCCGGCCCGCACGCCTGGCGCTGGTCTAGGGACGCGCGAAGCTTGCATTTGGCCGTCGGTCTGCCCAAGTGGCCGCACAACGGACCAATGGCGATACGCCCTGTCCAGGCACCGCCCGCGCCGGGGGATCGCCGACGAAGAGGTAACATCCCATGCCCGTCGAACAGTTCGATATCGAGGTCAGCAACGAC
>CBDHDN010000065.1:0-61018 GCA_965261585.1 Alphaproteobacteria bacterium | reverse complement strand
GCGCCAGCGCTCGAACCTGGCCTCGTCCCAGGCGACGAGCGCAGCGATATCCGCCGTCTGGGCCTGGGTCAGCAACAAATCGCCGGCCAGGGCCTCGGGGTCGGCGGCCAGTGCGATCAACGGCCAAAGCAGCGCCTCTGTCGCGACGACGGAATCGTCGAACACCGCCTCGCGTTGCGCGATCTGATACCATACGAGCGCGGCATCGACCCTGTCGCCGAACAACAGCGCCCGCCCGGCGTCGGCGGCGAACCAGGCAAGCTCGGCCGACGGCGTGAGCTCCAGCAGCAACGGCAAGCCAAGCCGGGTTGCAGTGCCGATGTCGTCGCGCACCCGCGCCGATTGCCAGCCGCGGCGCAGTGCTTCCGCCCGCGCGGCCGGCACAGCCTGGTCCAGCGCCGCAAGGTATTGAAGGGCGGGCGCGCGAACCTGATCGACATCGCCATCGAAGGCGTTTCTGATCTCGTCGGCGGCGAAGCCGATGCCGACATAGAGGCTGGCCAAGGCTTCCGTCTCCAGGGCGCCGATGGCCTCAGCGCGGTGCGCCGCGCTGAGCCGCGAGGCCAGATCGGCATTGGGGCTGAGCGCGATCGTCCGCAACATGCCCGGGGCCGACGCGTCGACCAGCCATCCCGGGACCTGCCCCCCGGCCGCGCGCAGTAACGCCAGATTGAGCACTGACGCCTGGCCCGGCGATTCGAGGCTCAGCTCGCCGCCGTTCGTCAGCGTTTCGATGATGCTGAAGAAAATAGCGTCGGAATCGCCGCCGTCTTCGCGCAGCAGGTCGAGGCCGAGCGTCGCCTGGGCAAATTCCTGCGCCAGCGCCTGGCACAGGATCAGAGCCTTCTGCCAGAACGGGTTCGAATAGCTGGCAGCCACGCCGTCGACGTCGCTGCAGGCACCGGCAAAGTCGTACAGCAGCAGCCGGTTGTTCACGGCCGCGCGGGCCAGGTCGGGATCACTGAGCCGTGCCGGCGCCGCCCGCAGCAGTGCGTCGACGCCGTCGACATCGCCCATCGCGGCCAGGCGCTCGACCCGCAGCGCGACCAGGCTCACCCGGCCGCCGTCGCCGACCGGTGGGCTCGCTGTGGTCAGCAGCAGGCGCCGCATGAGGCTCCGCGCAGCGCGGCTGCGCGTGGCCGCCGGCAGCTGCGGCAGCAGGCGCTCGACAAGCGCCCGTGTCGTGCCGTTCCACATGTCGACGCCGAGGCCGCCGCGCGCGTCGCCCAGAGTGCCGACGGCGTCTGTGTCGAGCTCCCCCAGCCCCTCGACTCGGATGCCGCCGGGCGCCAGCGCTTCGACGGCCGGCTGTCCTTGGGTGTCCGCGTCGGCATCGCTGCTTGGCGGTGGCGTCGCCGGCCCGAGCCGAACCGGGGCGCCGACTTGTGCACCGGCCGGCAGCGCCACGGTGGCGAGGGCGATTAGGGCGGCGAGCGACGCGGCGCTAGCGCGCAAAGCGGTCATTCGGGATGATCTTCTCGATCCGCTCGACAGGCGCCGGAATCTCCCAGTTCGCGAGGAAAACGGCGCCCCCCGCAACGAGGACCACGACAAACAACAAAATGAGTCGGACGAGCATTCTCATCGGGCTATGTCGAGAACATTCTGAGTTGACCGGTTTATGTACCATATGAGTTGACCGCTTCTGTTGCGGTTTCTGGCCCTGTGGGGAAGTGGTCGGTCGCGGAGCGGCTGTCCACTTGTCCACAGGGCGCCGGTCGGTCGCGTCGAAGCGGGTCACGCGGCCTCGCGGGTTTGGCTGTCGATCGGTTGGCCATCGGCGTGGTATCGCGCCAGACATCGCGGTCCATGGAAGACGGCCATTGTGCCGTCGGGGTATTCGTGGACGCGGACCCTGGCCTTGACGTAATGGCGGCGGTGGCGGCCGGCGGGGATCTGAAGTGCCAGGCGCTTGTAGCGCACCGTGTTGTCGTTTGAGACGGTGCGTTCCTCGTGGATGCACAGGATGTCGTCGAGCGCGCCGGTGAAGGGGACGAAGGCGGTGCCCTGGTCCTCGGCCGGGGTCGCGAAGCGGGCGTTGTGTTGTTGCAGGAAGACCTCCTTGAGGAAGCGGTTGGCCTCGACCATGTCGGTGATGCCGGCGAGCCTGAGTTCCTGGGGCAGGCGCTTCTGCAAGGTGCCGAACATGCGCTCCGAGCGCCCCCTTGCCTCGGGCGAGTAGGCCGGGATCAACTCGATGCCGAGCTGCGCCAGGGCGCGGCCGACCTGGGTCGGGGTGTCCTTGTCCACCTTGCCGCCGGCCTCGGGCGTGTTCCAGTAGTGGCTGGCGCGGTCGGCGTAGAGCGAGCAGAACAGGCCCTTGGCCCGGATCGCCTCGGACACCCCCTGGAAGCTCGACATGGTGCCCTCTTCGGCGACGAAGAAGGCCGAGTAGATATCGCTGGTCGCATCGTCCATGGTGACGATCAGGTCCCACCATCGACCGGGGACCCACTCGTGGCTCGAGCCGTCCTGGTGCAACATCATGCCGGGCAGGGCACGGCGCGGCCGCTTGCGCCGGTGCGCCCCACGCCTGGGCGCCGCGCGCCTGCGCCCATGGGCTTGCAAGCTCAGCCGCAGCCAGTTGTAGCTGCGCTTGAAGCCGTGATCGGCCACCAGCTTCTCGTGGAAGTGCTTGGCCGTGAAGTCCCAGTAGCGGGTGTCGAACAACTCCAGCACCCGCGCCACCTCGTCCACCGGCGCGCGCCGCGCCGAGAGGCGGCCCAGGCGGCGGTCGTAGAGACCGTCGGCTCCCTCCGCCTCGTAGCGGTCGCGCCAGCGCCGGAAGGTGCGCTCCGAGACACCCAGAACCTCCGCCGCCTCCGCCTGGCTCAAGCCACCCCGATGGGTGCGCCCGTAAACCTCCTCGAACTTCATCAATCTCAGTCCCTGTACCTGCTCCGTCCGACGCATCGCCTCCCTCCATGGCTTGGAGGCGTTCTAAAACCGGACAGATCATCTGGTACATAAACCGGACATATCGCGTGTTACCGACAGGCATGGCCTACATGGACGACACATGCTGCGGGTTCATGCTAGGCTGCAACATGGCGATTTCGACTCACTCTGTAAACTCGTTTTCGGGGTTGCAGCACGACTAGGCATGATTGACGACGACAGTCGACGCCGTCCGGCGACAGCGCACCGAAGTTTCCCCAAGACTGTTGTTTTGGTCGGTCTGATGGGGGCCGGCAAGACCTCGATCGGGCGCCGCCTGGCTGCTCGAGCCGGCCTTCCTTTCGTCGATGCGGACAATGAGATTGCGGCGGCTGCCGGCTGCTCGGTTGAGGACATCTTCGAGCTGCACGGCGAGGCCGCGTTCCGCGACGGCGAACGCCGGGTCATTGCCCGCCTGCTGCAGGGTCCGCGCCACGTACTGGCCACCGGCGGCGGTGCATATATGGACCCGGAAACGCGCAAACACATCCGCGAATGCGGTGTTTCGGTGTGGCTGCGGGCCGAACTGGACACGCTGGTCCGGCGCACCTCACGGCGCAGCGACCGGCCGCTCCTGAAGGGCGGACGGCAGCGCCACGTACTGACGCGCCTGATGGAGCAGCGGTATCCCATCTACGCCGAGGCCGATATCGTGGTCGACAGCAGCGACGATCCGGCCGAACAGACCGTGGATCGGGTCGTTGCAGCACTGGATACTTATCTGGCCAAGAATGACCAACTCGCTAAGAACTGAGCCGCCGGCGGCCGGGCCGGCCATTGTCCCGGTCGCACTCGGTGACCGCAGCTACGATATCGTGATCGGCCGCGGCCTGATCGCCGGCGCCGGCAACCATGTCGCCCCGATCCTGGCGCGCGGCCACGCCGTCATCGTCACCGACGAGGTCGTCGCGCCGCTTTATCTGGCGACCCTGACGGCCTCGCTGAGCGCTGCCGGAATCGCCTGCGATAGCGTTGTGCTGCCGGCCGGCGAACTCACCAAGAGCCATGCTCAATTGGAGCGGCTGCTCGAAGCGCTGCTTGCGCGCGGCGTCGAGCGCCGGTCGACCGTCATCGCGCTCGGCGGCGGCGTCATCGGCGACCTTGCCGGATTCGCCGCGAGCATCATCCTGCGCGGTATTGACTACATTCAAGCGCCGACGACCCTGCTGGCACAGGTCGACAGCGCCGTCGGCGGCAAGACGGCCATCAACACGAGCCACGGCAAGAACCTGATCGGAACGTTCCATCAGCCACGGCTCGTGCTGTCCGACACCGGCGCGCTCGACACGCTGCCGCGCCGCCAGCTCCTTGCCGGCTATGCGGAGGTCGTCAAATACGGGCTGATCGGCGACGCCGCGTTCTATGCCTGGCTGGAGGCCAATGGCGATGCGCTGCTCGCCGACGATGACGCGGCCCGCGTCCGGGCGGTCGAAGAGAGCTGCCGCATGAAGGCGGCGATCGTCGCCGACGACGAGCGCGAGGCCGGCCGACGGGCGCTGCTGAACTTCGGCCATACGTTCGGTCATGCGCTCGAGGCGGACATCGGCTACGGCGACGATCTGCTGCACGGCGAAGCCGTCGCCATCGGCATGTGCCTCGCCTTCGACCTGTCGGCCCGACTGCAGCTGTGCCCCGCCGCAGACGCGGCGCGTGTGCGCCGCCACCTGCGCGACGTCGGTCTGCCGACGGCGCCGCCCGAGCGCGCCGGCGGAACCTGGCAGCCGCGTCGGCTCTGCGACCTGATGGGCCGCGACAAGAAGGTGCAGGCCGGCCGGCCGACCTTCGTCCTGAGCCGTGGCATCGGCCAGGCCTTTCTGACCGCCGACGTCCCGCGGGAGGCCGTCGAAGCAGTCCTTGCGGCGGCCATCGGCCTGTCACCAACGCCGCAGGAGGCATGAACCACCCACTGCCCTCACTCGCTGACATGACGCCATGAGCAACCAAACAGTTTTCACGATCCTCGGGATCATCGTGCTGCTGGTGCTGTCCGGCCTGTTTTCGGGGTCCGAGACGGCCCTGACGGCGGCCTCGCGCCCGCGCATGCATCAACTGGAGAAACAGGGCAATCGCCGTGCCGCGGTCGTGAATCGGCTGCGCGACCGTCAGGAACGCCTGATCGGCGGCATCCTGTTCGGCAACAACCTGGTCAACATCCTGGCTTCGGCCTTGGCGACCAGCCTCTTGATCGCCTGGTTCGGCGACGCCGGCGTCATCTACGCGACGGCGGCGATGA
Source organism: Alphaproteobacteria bacterium (assembly GCA_965261585.1). GTDB lineage: Bacteria > Pseudomonadota > Alphaproteobacteria > UBA6615 > UBA6615 > CBDHDN01. The sequence goes on along the minus strand of CBDHDN010000065.1, from coordinate 55,848 downwards.
CGCTGTTGGTGCTGATCTTCGCCGAGGTCATGCCGAAGACCTACGCGATCAGGAACCCGGACCGCATCGCCCTCATGTCGGCGCCCATTCTACGCCCGGTGATCGCCCTCCTGTCGCCGGCGACGCGCATGATCCAACAGATCGTCCGCCTGCTGCTCTTCCTATTGGGCTCCAAGCGGCGGGCCGGCTTCAGCGGCAAAGCCCGCGAGGAGGAGCTGCGCGGCGCCATCGACCTCCACGCCGTCACCGATTCCCTGACCGCCCGCGAGGGGCTGATGCTGCGCAGTATCCTCGATTTGGAGGAGGTCGAGGTCAGCGAGATCATGACCCACCGGAAGTCCGTGCACATGATCGACGCCGATCTGCCATTCAGCGAGATCGTCGAGCAGGTGCTGGCCAGTCCCTACACCCGCATCCCCGTCTTTCGCGACGAGCCGGACAACATCGTCGGCGTCGTGCACGCCAAGGCTCTGCTGCGTTCGGTCCAGGCCCATACCGACGACCTGGATGAGTTGAGGATCGGCCCGCTCGCCGCGCTGCCTTGGTTCATTCCGGAATCGACTAGTCTTTTCAATCAGCTGCAGGCCTTTCGCCGACGCCGCGAACATTTCGCGCTGGTCGTCGACGAGTACGGTGCGCTCATGGGCGTCGTGACGCTGGAGGACATCCTCGAGGAGATCGTCGGCGAAATCGATGACGAGCACGACATCCCGGTTGCCGGTGTCCGTCCGCAGGGCGACGGCTCGCTGATCGTCGACGGCACGGTTACGATCCGCGACCTCAACCGCCAGTTCGACTGGGCGTTGCCCGACGAGGAAGCCTCGACGATCGCCGGCCTCGTGCTGCACGAGGCACGCCTCATTCCCGAAGTCGGCCAAAGCTTCGCGTTCTACGACTTTCGCTTCGACGTGCTGCGCCGCCAGGGCAACCAGATTACCTCTATCCGCGTGACGCCGCGCGAGGCTGCCGTTGCCCGCATTGCCGAGGGCGCGGAATAGCCTAGATACGACCCTAGCAAATCCAGCCAAGAGAAAGCGATGCCCCTGACCCCGCCAGCCACGCGTGAACCCCTGCACACGCGCGAAGTGACGTGCCACGGCTACCGCCGCGAAGATGGGCTGTGGGACATCGAGGCCCGCCTCAAGGACACCAAGGCGTATGCCTTCGACAACCGCTACCGCGGCACGGTTCAGCCCGGCGAGCCGGTGCATGAGATGTGGCTGCGGCTGACGATCGACGACGACTTGAAGATCCACGCCGTCGAGGCGGTCACCGACCAGGGCCCGTTTCCGGTCTGCCCGGCGATCACGCCCGCGTTTCAACGCCTCGTCGGCCTGTCCATCCTGCCGGGCTGGAACAAGCGTATCCGCGGGCTGCTCGGCGGCGTCCACGGCTGCACCCATCTCGTCGAGCTGCTCGGCCCCCTGGCGACGACCGCCTATCAGACGATCTTGCCGCGCCGCGACAGCGACCGCAAGAACGAGGGCACGCGCCCGGCCATCCTCGACAGCTGCCACGCCCTGCGCAGCGATGGCGAGGTCGTGAAGGAGATCTGGCCGCGCTTCTACACCGGCGACAACACGGCCTGACCGGTCAGGTCTGCCGCACGGCCGCCGTGCGGTGGCGGTACAGATGCTCGGCAATGCGGGCGTTGACCGGTTCCGGGTCCGACACCGGTGCCATGTGCCCGACCGCGGCGATCGACACATAGGCCGCGTCCGGCAGCGCGGCGGCCAACTTGTCGGCGATGCGCCGCGTCGGCGGCTTCGTCCGCTCGCCGCGCAGCACCAGTGTCGGGGCCGCGACCTCGCCGTAGCACGCGAGGCGCGTAGACTCGGCGGCGATCACGACGAAATCGGACGCGACCTTCGCCGTACGCCGGGTCAGCGACCGGCGGCGCTTCTCCTTCATCTCCTGCCAGCTGCCGACGCCGTTCCAGTAGTCGACGAAGTGGGCCATGCCGGCCGCCGGGTCACCCTGCTCGACCGCGGCCCGGACCGCGTCGGCAAGGCGCGTCGCCTCGTGCCACAGGGGCTGATCCGCCGCCGTGCCGTCGCGCAGCAGGTAGAACGCAACCGGCTCGAACAGGGTCAGGCTGCACACCGGCACGTGACCGTCCATGACGGCGCGCAGCGCCACGACGCCGCCATAGGAGCGACCGACCAGGTGGATCGCCCCATCGCCCAGCGTCGCCAGCGCGGCGACGATCGCCACCTCGTCGGCGAGTTGCAGCGGCGTCGGTCCGGGCCAGTCCACCGTCTTGCCATAGCCGTAAAGGTCCGGCGCCAGGACGCGAAAGTCGCCGGCCAGCAGCGCGCCCAGGTCCTGCCATTGCTTGCCTGAGCTGGCCGAGCTGTGCAGCGCGACGACGGTCTCGCCAACCCCTGTGTCGCTGTACCAGACGGGCCGACCCGCGAGGTTGAGTTCCGGCATTGTCCGCCCGTGCTGCCCTAGCGACCGAGATGAGCGAGATAAGCCATGACAAAAGTCCGCAAGGCCGCGGCCCGAGACGTAGTGCCGCGCCGTGTCTCGAGGCGATCGCACAGCGCCGCCACTGTCGACCCTTCAAGGCCACAGATCCCGTCCAGGGCGGCCCAGAACGCCGATTCCAGACGCACCGACGTGCGGCGCCCGTTGATTGCGACCGTGCGTGTGATCTGCACAATGCCTCACCCGACCATAAACCCGCGTCAACTGCCTCGTCGGCGCCATCACCACCGCGCGAATCCGGCGCCGAAGGTTGCGAGTCCGCTGCGCTACTCGCATATTGTGAGCATGGCCGCAGGCAGTAAGAGATACCCGCCGCACCATCGCTCGGTCGTCGATCCGGCGCGCGACGGGCAGCCGTTGGCATGCGACTTTCCAGACTGTGACCGCCCGGCGGGCCACCGCACGCCGCGCTCGCGTATCGAACTGCGCAACTTCTATTGGTTCTGCCTCGAGCATGTCCGCGAGTACAACAGCGCGTGGGACTACTATGCCGGGATGAACGCCGCGCAGATCGAGACCGAGGTGCGGCGCGACATCGACTGGCGGCGGCCGACCTGGCCGCTCGGCCAACGCAACGGCACCGCCGATGGAACCGGCGCGTACCGGACCCACGGCCTGTTCGACGACATCGATGAAGGCCCCGCAGAGCGGGTCCGGCGGTCGGCCGCGCCACATCCGCACGCGGCGGCATTGGCGGTCATGGACCTGTCGCCGCCGATCACGGTCGAGGCGCTCAAGCGCCGCTACAAGGAGCTCGCAAAACGGCACCACCCCGATACCAACGGCGGTGATAGAAAGGCCGAGGAGAAGTTGAAAGCGATCAATATTGCCTATCGCACCCTGCTTGAGTTCGCGAGCGGCGAGGCATCGACGGCAAACCGGGATCGCCGAGCGGAAAATAATCGATAGGACGGAGTCTATGGTCTCAACAGATACGACCAAGCGCGCCACCCAGAAGCGCGCCACCGGTACGGCCGCGAAGGCGAACGCGCCCGACGCTGCGACTGCGGATCTGCCCGACATCCAGGTCTCGGTGCGCCAACTGTTCGGTGTCGAGTCCGACATGGTGGTTCCGGCCTATTCCCAGGCCCGCGAGCTCGTGCCCGAGGTGGACGAGACCTACCGCCTTGACCACGAAACCACGCTCGCCATCCTGGCCGGCTTTGGCCACAACCGGCGGGTCATGATCCAGGGCTATCACGGCACCGGCAAATCGACCCACATCGAGCAGGTGGCGGCGCGTCTCAACTGGCCTTGCCTGCGCATCAATCTGGACAGCCACATCAGCCGTATCGACCTTGTCGGCAAAGACGCGATCGTGCTGGAAGACGGTCAGCAGGTGACCCGCTTCCGCGAGGGCCTGCTGCCGTGGGCCCTGCAGCATCCGTGCGCCCTAGTGTTCGACGAATACGATGCCGGCCGGCCGGACGTGATGTTCGTCATCCAGCGGGTGCTGGAGGTCGACGGCAAGCTTACGCTGCTCGACCAGAACCGGGTGATCACGCCGCATCCCGCGTTCCGCCTGTTCTCGACGACCAACACGGTCGGCCTCGGCGACACGACCGGCCTCTATCATGGCGTCCAGCAGATCAACCAGGGCCAGATGGACCGCTGGAACATCGTCACGACGCTGAACTACCTGCCCCATGAGGAGGAAGAGGCGATCGTCCTGGCCAAGTGTCCCGACTACGACACACCCGATGGGCGCAACACGATCGAGGCCATGGTCGCGGTCGCCGAGCTGTCGCGCGCCGGCTTCATGGCCGGCGATATCTCAACGGTCATGTCGCCGCGTACGGTGATTACCTGGGCCGAGAACGCGAGCATCTTCGGATCGGTGCCCACCGGCTTCAAGATGACGTTCCTCAACAAGTGTGACGAGGTCGAGCGCGCCGTTGTCGCCGAGTACTACCAGCGCTGTTTCGGTACCGAGCTCGACGGCGGCGTCATCGCCCCCGTGCGGCCGTCCTAGCGGGCGGCCGCGGCGATCGGCATGAGCAGCGGCAGCGACGGACCGGTCGACGAGTTTCGCCGCGTCACCGCGGCGGCCGTGCGGGCCATCGCCCGGCGGCCGGACGTGACCGTTACGCTCGGCGCTGACGAGACGCAGCTGCACGGCAGCGAGTTGCGCCTGCCGCTGCCAAGCCGCGAGCTGCCACGCGAGGAAGTCAGTGTCGTCCGCGGCGAGGCCGACGCCGTCGCGCTGCGCCTGCGCCACCACGACCCGCAGGTCCATGCCCAACGCCTGCCGACCTCCGGCGAGGCGCGCGCGCTCTACGATGCGATCGAGCAGGAGCGGTTCGAGGCCATCGGCGCCCGCCGCATGGCCGGCGTCGCCGACAATCTGGGGGCGGCGCTGGAGGACCGCTGCCGCAACCAGGGCTTTGCCCGTATCACCGAGCGCGACCAGGCGACCTTGACCGACGCCATCGCCTTGCTGGCGCGCGAGGTGTTGACCGGCGCGCCGCCGCCGCCGTCGGCGCGGCACATGGTCGACTTGTGGCGGCCATGGATCGAGACGCGCGTCGGCAGCGAGCTCGGGCGGCTCGGCGGCATGCTCGAAGACCAGGCCGCGTTCGGCCGCGCCGTCCGCCGCATGATCAGCGACCTCGGCCTGCTCGACGAGGACAGCGTCGAGCCGGATCCCGGCGACGACGACCAGACCGACGACGAGGGCTCGGGCGATCAGCGCGGCGAGGCCGAGGCCGACGGCGAGGCCGCGTCGATGGACGGCGTCGGCAGCGAGGACGATGCGTCGGCCGAGCCGCAGGACGCCGATGGCGAGGCCCAGCCCGACGACGGCGACCTGCAGCCCGGCATGGGCGAGGACGGCCCGGACATGCCGGGCCGCCCTTGGCGGCCGGCGGACGAACTCTCAAACCGGCCGGACCAACCGCTCTACCGGGCCTTCACGCAAGAGTTCGACGAGATCGTCGAGGCCGCCGATCTGTGCGACGCCGACGAGCTGACCCGTCTACGGCGCCAGCTGGATCTGCAGTTGAACCACCTGCAGGGCGTGATCACGCGGCTCGCCAACCGCCTGCAACGCCGCCTGATGGCGAAGCAGTCGCGGGCCTGGCAGTTCGACCTCGAGGAAGGCCTGCTGGACGCGGCCCGGCTCGCCCGGATCATCGCCAACCCGATGCATCCCTTGAGCTACAAGCAGGAGCAGGACACGAACTTCCGCGACACCGTCGTCACCCTGCTGATCGACAACTCGGGCTCGATGCGTGGCCGGCCGATCACGGTCGCGGCGATGAGTGCCGACATCCTGGCCCGCACGCTGGAGCGCTGTGGCGTCAAGGTCGAGATCCTCGGCTTTACCACGCGCGCCTGGAAGGGCGGACAGTCCCGCGAGCAATGGCTCGCCGCCGGCAAGCCGCCCAGCCCCGGGCGGCTGAACGACCTGCGCCACATCGTCTACAAGTCGGCCGATGCGCCGTGGCGGCGCGCCCGCAAGGGCCTCGGCCTGATGCTGCGCGAGGGCCTGCTCAAGGAGAATATCGACGGCGAGGCCCTGCTGTGGGCTCACGAGCGGCTGCTCGGGCGGCCGGAGCAGCGGCGCATCCTGGTCGTCATCTCGGACGGTGCGCCGGTCGACGATTCGACCCTGTCGGTCAATCCCGGCAACTACCTGGAGCGGCATCTGCGCGAGGTCATCCGCTGGATCGAGGCGACGCCGCCGGTCCAGCTGCTGGCCATCGGCATCGGCCACGATGTGACCCGCTACTATGGCCGCGCCGTCACGATCGTCGACGCCGAACAGCTCGGCGGCACCATGACCGATCAATTGGCGGCGCTGTTCGACGAGGACGAGCCGGCCGCCGGACCACGCCAGCGACGGCGCGGCGCGCGTGCTTGAGCAAACTCGCCGGCAAACAATCTCATTTTCGCCGCGGGATCTTCGTGGCAGGATTGCTGCCAGCCAAGAAAGCGTAACAATCTCAGAGGAGGGGTCACAATGATGACCACGAGAATGCCCGGGCGAGCGACCACCACCGCGGTCGTCGGCGGTCTGTTTGCCGCGCTGTTGTCGGTTGCCGCCGCGGCGGCACCGGCCAAGTTGACGCTGCTGCACGTCAACGACGTCTACCAGATCTCGCCGAGCGGCGGTCACGGCGGCCTCGCCGAGCTGATGACCCTGATGGAGCAGGAGCGGGCCCGCAGCGAGAACACGGTCGCGACCTTCGGTGGCGATCTGCTGTCGCCGTCGGTGATGTCGGGCCTGACCAAGGGCGAGCAGATGGTCAACCTGTTCAACGCCATGGGCTTCGATGTCGGCGTCTTCGGCAACCACGAGTTCGACTTCGGCAACGACCTCCTGGCGCAGCGGATCAGCGAGTCCCAGTTCCCGTGGTTGGCGACCAACGTCAAGAACAGCGACGGCGAGCCGTTCGGCGGCGCGGAAAATTTCTGGACCACCCAGGTCGGCGACTTCACGGTCGGCTTCTTCGGTCTGTTGACGCCTGAGACGGACATCCTGTCGTCACCGGGCGCCGGCGTGACCTTCGAGCCGCCGCTGGCGGCGGCGCAGGCGGCCGTCGACGCGTTGAAGGAACAGGGCGCCGACGTCGTCATTGCCCTGACGCACCTGACCATCGCCGAGGATCGCGAGATCGCCGCCAACGTCAACGGCCTCGACGTCATTCTCGGCGGCCACGAGCACGTGCCGATCACGTTCTACGAGGGCGGCGTGCTGATCCATAAATCCGGCACCGACGCCCAGTTCCTCGGTGTCGTCGAACTGGAGGTCGACGAGGTCGAACGGCGCGGTCGGACCCGCATCGTCGTGCGCCCGCAATGGCGCATGGTGTCGACCCGCGGCGTCGATCCCGACCCCGAGGTCGGTGCGCTGGTCGCCAAGTACAACCAACAGCTCGACGAACAGCTGAACATCGCCGTCGGCCAGACGGCGACCGAGCTAGAAAGCGTGCGCGCGTCGGTCCGCACCAAGGAAACGACGATGGGCAACCTGATCTCCGACGCGATCCGGGCCGGCGTCGGGGCCGACGTCGCGATCTCCAACGGCGGCGGCATCCGCGGCGACACGACCTACCCCGCCGGCACGACGCTGACACGCAAGGACATCCTGACCGAGCTGCCGTTCGGCAATACCACGGTGCTGATCGAGCTGTCCGGCGCCGACCTCAAGGCGGCACTGGAGAACGGCGTCAGCCGGGTCGAGGACGTCAATGGCCGCTTCCCGCAGGTCTCGGGCATGACCTACGTGTTCGACATGGCCAAGGATCCCGGGAGCCGCATCGTCGACGTCAAGGTCGGCGGCCAGGCGCTGGACTCCGGCCGGACTTACAAGCTGGCCACCAACAACTTCATCGCCGGTGGCGGCGATGGCTATGGCGTGTTGGCGAACGGCACGACTCTGATCGACGGCGCCGCCGGCCACACTGATGGCGACCATGGTCATGGACTACATCACCGCCGAGGGCACGGTGGCGCCCAGTGTCGAGGGGCGCATCGTCCGCCGCAACTAGACTGCCGCACCACGGGCGACCCCAGGCCCGGCAGCGAGCGCTGCCGGGCCTGTTCTTTGCGATGGAGCATTCCCGCTTGCCGGGTCGCGAGGTCTTGATGCCAGGTTCGATTCTCCCTCGGCCACTGCACGGCCCGACCGTCCTGATTTGGCTGGCCGTCCTCGTGGCGCTGGCTGTGTCCGGTCGAGCGGCAACGGCACAGCCCGTGCCGCTCGACCCCAACGCGCCGGAGCGACGTCAACTCGGCGACCTGCGGTACCGCGGCGGCCTGGTGCTGCCCGCCGATCGCCCAGGTTTCGGCGGCCTGTCGGCGATCGACGTCAGCGACGACGGGACGCGCCTGCTCGCGGTCAGCGACCGGGGCGACTGGTTCACGCTCGCCCTGTCCTATGGCGCCGACGGCGACCTCGCCGCCGCCGCGACCGTGACCTCGGGACGCCTCACGGACCCGGCCGGCCGGCCGCTGGGCGGCAAGGGCGACAGCGATGCCGAGGGGCTGGCCCGACGCGCCGGCGGCGACCTCGTCGTCAGCTTCGAGCGCGACCACCGGCTGCTCGTCTATCCCCACGGCGAGCCGCCCTTCGGCCGTCCGCCGACGGCGCTCACGCGGCCGCCCGGCCTGGAGCGGGCGCCCCGCAACAGCGGCGCGGAGGCACTGACGGCGCTCGGCGACGGCCGCCTGCTGGTGCTCGCCGAAGACCTGTCGATCGGCCACCTCGGCGCCGCCTGGATCGGTGACGGCCGGACGTGGCGGCGGCTCGACTACCGGCTGACGCCGCCGTTCGAGCCGACCGGCGCCGCGCTGTTGCCCGACGGCGACGTGCTGGTGCTCGAGCGCAGCTTCTCACTGCTTAGCGGCATCGTCATGCGCCTCGTTCGCGTCGCGACCGGCGACCTCGTCCCGGGCATGCCCGTCGTCGGCCGCGAGGTCGCGCGCCTGCAACCGCCACTCACCGTCGACAATTTCGAGGGTGTGGCGGCGCGCCGCGGACCCGCCGGCGAGACGCTGGTCTACCTGGTGAGCGACAACAACTTCAGCGCCCTGCAACGGACCCTGCTGCTCATGTTCGAGCTCACGCGCTGAGCCAATCGGCCATCGCCGCGGCGTAGTTGTCCTCGCGGATCGCCGCGCGCACGGCCGCCATCAGCCGGTTCATGAAGGCGATGTTGTGCAGCGTCAGCAGCTGTATGCCCAGGATCTCGCCCGCCTTGACGAGGTGGTGGATGTAGGCGCGGGTGAAGCGCGCGCAGGCGTAGCAGCCGCACTCCGGATCGATCGGCGCGGCATCGTCGCGGAAGCGGGCTTTGCGCAGGTTGACGTGGTCGCGCTCGGCATCGGACGCCGCCCCGGCATGTCGTGGCCGCAGAAACGCACCGCCGTGGCGGGCGAGCCGCGTCGGGTTGACGCAATCGAAGGTGTCGATGCCCTTGGCCGCGGCCGCCCAGATATCGTGCACGCCGCCGATGCCGAGCAGATGGACCGGCCGCCCGTCGTCGAGGTGGCGCGTCGCCATACCGACGACGTCCTGCATCTCGGCCTTGTCGCCGCCGAGGCAGCCGCCGACGGCATGGCCGAAGAACGGGCCCTCCCGGCAGAACGTCGCACCCTCCTCACGTAAATCGGCATAAACGCCACCCTGGACGATGCCATAGAGCGCCTGCTCGCCCGTCGCGTCGTCCGCAAGGCTCCGCTCAAACTCATCGAGGCTGCGGCCGGCCCAACGATGGCTCTGCGCCATCGAGCGGGCGGTGTAGTCGCGGTCGACGTGATAGGGCGTGCATTCGTCGAGCACGAGGATGATGTCGGCACCGAGCTGGCGCTGGATGCGGATGGCATCCTCCGGCGTCAGGTGATGCACGGTGCCGTCGACATAGGAGCGGAAGGTCGCGCCGGCTTCGTCGATCGCCAGCAGCGTCTTCGGCCGCCGGCCACTGCGGCTGCCCTTGATCTCATCGGCGACCGAGCCGTGGCCCAGCGAGAAGATCTGAAAGCCGCCGGAGTCCGTCAGCATGGGTCCATCCCATCCCATCATGCGGTGCAGACCGCCCAGCCGCGCCACCCGCTCCGCCCCCGGCTGCAGCATCAAATGATAGGTGTTGGCGAGGATGATCTGGGTCTGCGCCGCCTTGACCTGGTCGGGCGTCACCGCCTTGACCGCCGCCTTGGTCGCGCAGAAGACAAAGGCCGGGGTTTCGATGACGCCGTGCGGCGTCGTCAGCCGGCCCGTGCGTGCCCGGCCGGGCCAGGCGGGATCGCCCGTTGTCTGCCGGTCGATGGCAAACGTGAAACCGGCGTAATCGGCCATGGCAGCGGGGACCGCGGCGCCGCAGCGGCGGCTAGGCGTAGGCACCGACCCGGGGTCGGCCGATGCACCAGCGCGCCAGGTATATGAACGGCGTATCCAGGGCCGCGACGACGATGCGCAGCACGTAGGTCCCGAGGATGAAGGTGAAGATCAGCGGCTGCCAGGGGACCGGGTCCGCCGCGAACACGACCCAGGCCAGGACGGAGAAGATCGTGTTGTCGATCAGCGCGCTTATCCAGGTCGACGCGTTGTTGCGTAGCCACAGGTGGCGCCGCTTCGTCAGCCTGGAAATCAGCTGGTACAGCCAGATGTCGTGATACTGGCTGGCGAAGTAGGCGATCATGCCGGCCGCGAATAGCGCCGGCGCCGGCGTGAACAGCGCCGCCATGTGGCCATGCGTCGGCAACGCCCAGGCCAACCCCTCGCCCGCCTCGCCCGGCGTCAACGGCGCAAAACCGAGCGTCAACAGCATGATCAGGTTGAACAAGAGCAGCGCCGAGAAGCCGAACCACACGGCGCGCCGCGCCGACTGGCGGCCGTAATGCTCGACCAGGATGTCGGTGCACAGATAGATCGACGAGAACAGTATCGTGCCCATTGCCACCGGGCTCTCGAAGACCGAGAACTGAACGACCTTCAGGACCTGCAGATTGGCGCCGATCACCGCAACGGCGATGTAGATGTAGAGCCCGACCTCGCGAAACAGCCGCAGCAGGGTCAGGATCGCACCGAAGCACAGCAGCAACAGCAACAGCCACGTCAGCTCCGGCGGCTGTCCGTTCAACCCAACGATTACGGAGTTGGGGTCAAGCATGTATCGCTCGCCTGAGGGCGGATACGCCGCACCCGCCGCGACCGATGCGGCCGCGCTGCGGCCCCGTCAGGCCCCGGCCGACGCCGCCGACCTCGCCGCCACCTGCTTCTTCAGCCGGCGCAGCTGCCCGTCGAGGTCGCCCAGCGGTGTATCGGCGAGCCAGGCATCGATGCCGCCCTTGTGCTCGATCGTCCGGATCGCGTTCGTCGACAGGCGCAGCCGGATCGGCCGGTCCAGGACTTGGCTGTAGAGCGAGGTCGCCTGCAGGTTCGGCAGAAAGCGGCGCCGCGTCCTGTTGTTGGCATGGCTGACATTGTTGCCGGCCTGCACGCCTTTGCCGGTGACGCTGCAACGTCGCGCCATGCCCTCTCTCCCTGCAGAAATAAGACGACCGCGCCCCACCGGCGCGGTGCTGCGGGGTTTTAGGCGAAGCGGCCGGACCCGTCAAGTTTCGGCGCCGCGCCCCAGGAACGCGGCGAGCATATCGTGGGCGGCCCGGCTGGGCGTGATTTCGCCCGCCGCGACCTGCGCCTCCAGTGCCGCGAGCCGCGGTTCGACGCTCGGGTCCGCGCGCAGGGCGGCAAGCAGGCTTGCCTCGACTTCGGCCCACAGCCAGCGGCGCGCCTGCTCGGCCCGCCGCGCCGCAATGGCGTCCGGCCCCGTCATGGCTCGACGGTAGCGCTCCATGGTCTGCCACAGCGCGGCGATGCCAGCGCCGGTCAGGGCCGAGCAGGTCACGACCGGCACCGACCAGTCGGGCGAGCGCGGCCGCAACAGGCGCAGCGCCGCCGCGTAGTCGGCGGCGGTCGCCGTCGCCGCGGCGGCCATCTCGCCGTCGGCCTTGTTGACGGTGATCACATCGGCCAACTCGACGATGCCGCGCTTCATGCCCTGCAGCTCGTCACCGGCGCCGGGCTGCAGCACCAACATGAACAAATCGACCATATCGGCGACCGCGGTCTCGGACTGGCCGACGCCGACGGTCTCGACGGCCACCACGTCGTAGCCGGCCGCCTCGCAGATCAGGATGGCCTCGCGTGTCCGCCGGGCGACACCGCCCAGCGTGCCGCCGGCCGGTGACGGCCGCACGAAGGCCTGCGTGCTGTTGGCGAGGCCCGCCATGCGCGTCTTGTCGCCCAGGATCGCCCCGCCGCCGCGCTTCGACGAGACATCGACGGCGAGCACGGCGACGCTGTGGCCGGCCTCGATTACGTGCTGGCCCAGCGTCTCGATCAACGTCGATTTGCCTGCCCCGGGGGCGCCCGAGATACCGATCCGCAGCGACCCGCCGCTCGCCGGCAGCAACGCGGCGACGACCAGATCCGCCGCCGCGCGGTCTTCGCCGCGGGTCGATTCGACGAGGGTGACGGCCCGCGCCAGCGCCCGCCGTTCGCCGGCCCGCACGGCGGCGACCAGCACGTCCGGCTCCATGCGGTTCACCGGTCAGCCCCGCGCCGGCACCTCGGCTCCCGGCCCCAGCGGCTGGCCATAGCTGAATTCGACGAAGTTGCCGTCGGGATCGGTGATGCCGCAGTGGTAGCCGACCGGCGGCGGCTCCTGGCGTGGCTCCCAGACCAGGCGGCCGGCCGTGCGGGCCCGCGCGGCCACGGCGTCCACCTCATCGCGGTCGCCGCAGGCGAAGCCCAGATGGCTGACGTGGCGGCGGTCGAGGCTGCGCGCCCGGCCACCGGGCACGAGCACGATGACGAACGCCACCTCGCGCCCGGCCTCGGCCAGCCAGGCGACGCCGGCGGCACGCTCCTGCACGACCCTGAGCCCGCAATAGTCCTCGTAGAAGGCGACACTGGTGGCGACATCCTGCACGTGGAGTGCAATGTGGGTCAGGGTCGGGTACACTGGCCCGGACCCTACAGCACTGCCGCTGGGCGGAGAAGCGCGCGCCTGGTCGACGGGGCCGGCCCATCGCTGTGGAGGACAAGCGACAGATGCCACTGCCCGAAAGCGCCCAGCGCGTCCAAGCCGCCTTGGCCGCCGCCGGCTTCGACAACGCCGTCGTCGAGATGCCGGCGAGCACGGCCACGGCCGCGGACGCCGCCGCAGCGTGCGGCTGCACGGTCGCTCAGATCGCCAAATCGCTGATCTTCCGCGGCGCCGAGAGCGATTGCGCTTACCTGATCATTGCCAGCGGCACGAACCGGGTTAACGAACGCGCGGTCGGCCAACTGCTCGGCGAGCCGCTGGCGCGCGCAGATGCCGACTTCGTTCGCGCCGCCACGGGCTTCGCGATCGGCGGCGTGCCGCCGCTCGGCCACCCGGCGAAGCTGACGACGCTCGTCGATCGGGACCTGATGGCACATGACGTGATCTGGGCCGCGGCCGGCACCCCGCGCGCGGTATTTCAGCTCACGCCCGATGTCTTGGCCCGCCTGGCCGGCGGCCGCGTCGTTGACGTCACCTAGTGGCCCGATCCTGCCGCTTGGGTCCCAAGCGTCAGGTGCGTCAGCCCACAGAATCATCGAACGAGGACCGCTGCCGGGCCAGGCTCGCTACTTCAGGCGGTCGAGTGCGCGGGACATCAGCAAGTAGGTCTTGCCGACGTCCGCGGTCAGCAGGCTGGCGCTCAGGATATCGTCCGAATCCGCCTCGTCGGCCTGCTGCAACAGCTTCTCGAAGTCGGCCAGGAAGCGCGACGCGTTGGTGCGGAACTCCTCGTCGTCGGCGAACTTCTCGTAACCGGGGCAAAAGGCCGGGCAGGTGAGGCTCGGGTGCGGTGAGTCTGATCCGCCACATATGGGGCAATTGTTGAGCCGCGCCACAAGATAGCGATATCGTGTGCGTCATTGTTGTGATTCGATCCGGTTATGACCGAATCGCCTCCGGATATCGACGAGCCTGATATCACCTCCCTGAAGGCGTTGGTTTTGGAACTTCTTGAAGATCAGGCGGCTTTGCGTGCCGAGAACGCGGTGTTGCGTGAAGAGATCCGCCGCCTTAAAGGCCTTTCCGGGCCGCCGGATATCAAGCCCAGCGGCATGGATGGAGAAGCCCGGTCTCGGGGCAAGGCGGGTCGGGCGGCCAACAAGGCGCGGCGTCGGGCCAAGAAAGGCCGGGTTGCGATCGATGAGAGGCGCGTGGTCGCGGCCGAGGCACCGGCGGGTTCGCGCTTCAAGGGTTATGAGGATTATCTGGTTCAGGATCTGGTCTGCCGGCCGTACAATGTTCTGTTGCGCCGCGAGCGCTGGCTGACCCCGGAGGGTGCTTATGTGGTGGCGCCCTTGCCGGCGGGGACGCGGGGTCATTTCGGCGCCGAGCTTCGCCGCTTCGTGTTGGCCCAATACCACGGGGCCCAAACCAGCGTGGAACGTTTGACGAGACTATTGCGTGATCTCGGCGTTGATATCTCCAAGCGCCAGATCATGCGGCTCTTGAACCAGGGCCAGGAAGATTTCGTCGCCGAGAGCCAGGCGGTCTTGCGCGCCGGCCTGGAAGGCGCACCCTGGATCAGCGTGGACGACACCGGCGCCCGGCATGGCGATCGCAACGGGGTGACGACGCAGATCGGCAATGATGCGTTCGCCTGGTTTGGCACGACCTTTTCCAAGAGCCGTCTGAACTTCCTGGAGCTGCTGCAGGCCGGGCATGGGGACTATGTACTCAACGCGGCGGCCTTTGCCTACATGCATAAGCGCAATCTGGCCGGCCCGGTGATTGCCCGCTTGGCCGAAGCGCCCGGCAACGGGTGTAAATCCCGGCGCTTTGCCAGTGAAGGGGCCTGGATGGCCCACCTGGAGCAGCTTGGCATTACCGCCCTGAACGTCCATCCCGAGCCGGTGCGGATCGCCACCGAAGGCGCTTTGTGGGGCGCCATCCAGGCGCACGGACTGCTGGCCGACACCGTGATCCGCAGCGACGACGCCGGTCAGTTCAATGTCGGCCGGCATGCCTTGTGCTGGGTTCACGCCGAGCGGTTGATCCACAAGCTGGATGCCTTCACCGATCACCAGCGGCGGGAAAAGGAACGCATACAAGCCCGACTCTGGTCGCTCTACGCCGCTCTGAAAGCCTATCGCCGAAAGCCAAGCAAAAGGCTCGGCGGGCAACTGGCGCGCCGCTTCGATGCGCTCTTCACCAGTAAAACCGGCTTCATCACCCTGGATCGGCTGCTGGCGCGTATCCACGCCAACAGGCTCGAATTGCTGGTCGTCCTCGACCGCCCGGAGGTGCCGCTCAATACCAATGGCTCGGAAAACGACATCCGCGCCATGGTCACCCGGCGAAAACTCTCCGCCGGCACCCGCTCGCAATCCGGCAAGCAGGCCCGCGACACCTTCATCGGGCTGATGAAGACCTGCCGAAAGCTCGGGATCTCATATTGGCATTATCTCGGCGACCGCCTCCAGGTCCCGAACGCAACACCGGTGCCATCTCTACCCGGCCTCGTCAGACAACGATGCATGGAAATGGCCTAGCCGCCCGGTCTTTTGCCCCGGTTACCGTGGCTCGTCGTTTATCACCGGCACCGGGGCGTCGCAACCGCATTCACCGCCGCCCTGCCCGCACAAGGCTACGGCGTTAGCGCTTGCCGACGGCACACCGCGAGGCCACCTTAGGCGGCCATGGAGCTCTGGGACATCAGCCCGCCGATTCGCCCCGGTATCCCGGTCTGGCCCGGCGATACCCAGTACGCCGAGGAGCGCACCTGGCACCTCGACGCGACCTGCCCGGTCAACGTCTCGAAGTTCACGATGTCGACGCACACCGGCGCCCATGCCGATGCGCCGCTGCACTACGACGCCGCCGGCGTGCCGGACGGCGCCGTCGATCTGCGCCCCTATCTCGGGCCCTGCCGCGTCGTCGACCTGGTCGGCGCTCGGCGGTCCGCGGCCAGCGTCGCGGCGGCGGATCTGGCGCCGCATATTGACGGGCCCGTCGAGCGCGTCCTCGTGCGGACCTACGCCACGGCACCGGTCGAGCGCTGGGACGCGGCCTTTCCGGCAATCAGCGCCGCTGCGATCGACTGGCTCGCGGCCCGGGGCGTCGCGCTGATCGGCGTCGACACGCCGAGCCTCGACCCCCAGCTGTCGAAGACCATGGACGCCCACCGGGCCGTGCGCCGGCACGGCATGGCGATCCTGGAGGGCCTGGTTCTGGACGACGTCGCCGCCGGCGATTACGAGCTGATCGCGCTGCCGCTGAAGCTCATGACCCTGGACGCGGCGCCGGTGCGCGCGGTGCTGCGGCGCCTGCCGTGATCACGCGCCCATGATCACCCGTAACGCCCTGGCGACGCGCGACAATGCCGATCCGCTGGCCCATTTTCGCGACGAGTTCGTGCTGCCCGACGGCGTCGTCTACCTGGACGGCAACTCGTTGGGCCCGTTGCCGAGGGCGGCACCCAAGCGCCTGGCGGCGGTGATCCGGCAGGAGTGGGGCGAGGACCTGATCCGATCGTGGAACAGCCATGACTGGATCGGCATGCCGACCCGCGTCGGCGACAAGATCGGCCGCCTGATCGGCGCGGGACCGGGCCAGGTCGTCGCCGCCGATTCGACGTCGGTCAATCTGTTCAAGCTCTTGGCGGCAGCCCTGGTGTTGCGCCCGGACCGACGCATCATCGTGACCGAGCGCACGAACTTCCCGGCCGACCTCTACATCGCCCAGGGTCTCGTGCAACAGCTCGGCGACGACTACGAGATCCGCTTCGCCGATCCGGACGACGTCGCCGCGTCGTTCTCGGACGAGGTCGCCGTCGTCATGTTGACCCAGGTCGACTACCGCTCGGCGCGCATCCACAACATGGCGGCGATCGCCGCCGTCGCCCACCGCCATGGCGCCCTGATGCTGTGGGACCTGGCGCACAGCGCCGGTGCGATCCCGGTCAACCTGGACGCCTCGAACGCCGATTTGGCCGTCGGCTGCGGCTACAAGTATCTCAACGGCGGCCCCGGCGCGCCGGCGTTCGCCTATATCGCCACCCGTCTCCAGGACCGGGTCGAGCCGCTGCTGTCCGGCTGGATGGGCCACGCGGCGCCGTTCGATTTCACGCCGGACTACCGCCCGGCGCCCGGCATCAAGCGCCTGCTGTGCGGCACGCCGCCGGTCCTCAGCATGGCCGCGCTGGAGGTCGGCATCGATTTGATGCTGCAGGCGCGCATGGGACGCATCCGCGACAAGTCCATCGCCCTCACCGACGCCTTCATCGCGCTCGTCGACCAGGAATGCGGCGACTTCGGCTTCACCCTGGCGAGCCCGCGCGAGCCGACCCAACGGGGCAGCCAAGTCTCGCTGCGCCATCCGCACGGCTACGCCATCATGCGGGCCCTGATCGAGCGCGGCGTGATCGGCGATTACCGCATGCCGGACATCCTGCGCTTCGGCTTCTGCCCCATGTATCTGCGCCACGTCGACGTCTGGGACGCCGTGGCGGCCCTGCGGGACATCATGACGACTGCCGCCTGGGACCGCCCGGAGTTTCAGGTCCGCGCCGCGGTGACGTGAGCCATGCCGCCCCGGATCAACCCGAAGCGCCTGAACCCGCTGCAGCTCAAGACCCTGGCGCTGTTGCAGGCGCTGGCCAAGAACGCCGACGCGGCGCGGCACGAGCCCGACGGCGCGGTCACCGTGTTCCGCTTTCCGGCGCCGCACGGCGATCACTTTCATATCGGCGCCGACGTCGTCTTGCGGCGCGACGCCAACGGGCTGTTCATGGCGGCGCCGTGGCAGGCGCTGGCGCGCAAGGGCCTGGCCGTCACCGACTTCCCGCGGTCGATCACCTTGACGCCCGAGGCGCTGGCCTACGAGACCGGCGTCTGCGACCAGATCCTGCATAGCGGCGGCGACTGACACTGCGGCGGCGACTGACGGCGGCGCACTACCAGACGAATGCCGAGATCGTCGCGTCCGGCCGGTGTGTCGCCGTCTCCAGCAGGGCCGCCAGGCGGTCGGGCGCCGGCGCCTCGCCATAGGCGATGCCCAGGCCCGCGGCGTTGATGCCGCTCAGCACCAGGGCCGAGGCCATGCCGACGCCGGCCGCGCCGGCCACGTCGGTCCGCAGCGCGTCGCCGACCATCAGCGCCCGCGCCGGGTCGGCGACGCCGAGCCAGGCAGGCAGTTCTCGAACACCGAGGGGTGGGGCTTGCCGTGCCAGCGCACCGCACCGCCCAATTCGTCCTCGTAGTACTTCGCCAGCGCGCCGGCGCACAGCTCGCGGTTGTCGCCACGCAGGACGACGAGATCGGGGTTGGCGCAGATCAGCGGCAGCGCGCGCGCCCGGGCCGCCCGCAGCTCGTCGGCATGGTCGGCAATGGTCCCATCGCGTGCCGTCAGGCCGATGCACAGGACGTAGTCGGCCACCTCGAGGGGCGCGCGCTCCAGGCCCGGGTTCTCCGCCATCTTGTAATCCCGCTCGGACCCCAGAAAATAGCCGCGACGGCCGAGCCGGCGGTACCATGGGTCCGCCCGCGTGGCGAGCGCCAGCCACACCTCCTCGCCCGAGCTGTAGACCAGGTCGTAGAGGTCCGCCGGTATGCCCATCTTGGCCATGCCGATTTCCAGAGTACCGGCCCGCCGCGGCGCGTTCGAGAGCAGGGCGATGGGCTTGCCCGTGGCATGCAGGCGCCTCAGGCAGTCGACCGCGCCGGGCAACGGCTCGATACCGTTGTGCAACGTGCCCCACAGGTCGAGCACGAAGGCGTCGTAACGGTCCGCCAGCGCGGCGAACCCTGGGAGGGTGTCGGAGGTCATGGAAGGAACTGTGTGAAACGAAATCCGAGCTGGAAACGAGGCAGCAGCCTCGTAGCACATGGCCCGGAACCGGGCCAGGCAGCATCAAGCGAGGGTTGGATCTACGCAGCGTCCCGGCACGCGGCATCGACATGGGCCGACGGGCCGGCGGTCGCTTCCGCGGCTCAAATGATGGCGCACCCGGGCGAAGCCCCATTTCGCCGACCGGCACCCAAGTCTCAGACGGCCACGTCGGCGTAGGCGCACCCCTATCGCCCGTCGAGGGGACGCTGCGACACCGGGCGTCGAGTAAGTTAGGCTTGCCCATCCGCGGGTTCGGGCAAAGCGAGCGAGGCCCACTGGTGATGACACGACGCGGCCTTGGCATGGTTCGGCTCGCGCTCGCGCTTTGCCTGGCATTCGGTGCCCTGTCGACAGCGCTGGCACAGAGCGACGGCGAGCCGACGACGCTGCGTGCTCAGCTCGCCGATCTGGCGGCGCGCAACGACTTCGCGATCGACGGGCTGGATCGGGTGGCGGAGGCGCCGGCGCGCCTGCCGAACGGGGATCTGCGTACCCAGATCGAGACGCTGCTCGCGGGCTACAACCACATGCTGATGGTGCGGCGGGGCGCGGTCGAACGTGTCGTCGTGCTCGGCCCCAAGGCGCCGCCGGGGCCGCGCCTCGACCGGGTCACCATCAGGACGACCCGCAGCGGCCGCCATCACGTCGCGAGTGCCGTGCTGGTGGGCACCGGCCGGACGCGGCTCGACGTGGCCATGCTGATCGACACCGGCGCCACCACGATCGTCCTGCCGGCGTCGATGATCGAGCGGCTGGGCTATCGTCCCGATGACCTGGCGGACGCCGTCATGCAGACCGCCAACGGCCGGGTCACGGGCAAGCAGGCCGTGCTGCGATCCGTCACCATGGGCAGCGTGGTCGCCCGCGACGTCGCCGTCTCCTTCATCGACGATGACCGCCTCGGCGGCAAGGCGCTGTTGGGCATGAGCTTCCTCGGCCGCTTCCGCATGACCATCGACGACGCCCGCAACGTCGTCACGCTGGTCAGAAACAACTAACCCCGATCGACGACCCGTGCAGGCTTCAGCCGTCCTTGCTGAGGCGCGGTTCGCCGAACAGGTAGCCCTGGCCGAAATCGAGGCCGAAGTCGAGCAACTCGACGAGCTGCTGTTCGGTCTCGACCTTCTCGACGATCAGGTCGATGCCGTACCGGTCGAGCTCGCGCTTGATATGGCGGATGTCGGCATCGCCCTGCTCCAGCGCCAGGTGCTCCAGCAGGCGGCCGGCATCGGCCTTGATGTAGCGGAAATGCGCCCGCGACAGGGCGTCCAGGCCCATCGCGAAATGGGTAACCTGGTCGAGCGAGAAGCGGAAGCCGAGCTGGACGAGGCGGCGCAGATTGTCGAACAGGGCCCCTTCGGCGGCCTGCATGTCGGCCTGCCGGACCTCGAACACGAGGCCCGGCGCGAGGTCCTGGTTGTCGGCGATGAAGTCGACGAAGTCGTTGAAGAAATCGAGGTCGGCCAGGCTCTCCTGCGAGATGTTGCAGAAGAAGATGGTGTCGCGGTTGCGCCGCTGGGTGCGCCGGATCAGCTGCACGCAGCGGAACAGCAGCATGTTGTCGATCGTCGTCACCAGGCCCTCGCGCTCGGCCAGCGGGATGTACTGGTCGGGCAGCACGACGGAGCCGTCGTCGGCGCGAATCCGTGTGAAGCACTCATAGAAGCGGCGCTTGCGCTGGGGCAGGCTGACGATCGGCTGCAGGTAGACGTCGACGCGGTCGAGCCGGAGCGCCTCGCGCACGATCTCCAGCACCACCGAGTCCGACTCGTCACCGCCGTCGGCCGGCACGGCGGCGGCGGCCGGCCCGGCAGCGGCGCCCTCGGGCAGCCGGACCGGGGCACCGGGCACCAGGGCACCGGGCACCGCGGCATCGGGCACCGGAGCAGCGGGCGCCGCGGCACCGGGCACCGCGGCAGCGACCGCGCCAGCCATTGCCATGGCGGCGGCCGGCGCCGGCTTGCTTCGCTGCCGATGGAACTGTTCGATCAGCCCCTGCAGGATCTTTACCTCGGCGACGACCTGCGACACGCGCTCGTCTCTACCATCACCGGTGTTGGCGGACTTGCGCAGCACCTTCATTTCGGCGCGCAGCTGGTCGAAATCCTCCTGCAGCTGCCGCTGACCCAGCCGCGCCTCGCCGATCCCGCGCGCCAGTGCCCGCCGGTGCTCGGAACCGACGAACGCAACATGGGCAACGACACCCAGCAGGAACGCGATCGCACCGATCAGCGGCGCCGATACGGGCGGCACCGCCAGCACCGCCGTCGGCAGCAGGTACCCGATCACCGCGGCGACCACGGCGTAGGAGACGACGATGAGCGTATGCAACAGAAACGACATGGGCGGACCGGTCGCGAACGTGCCGAGCAAGCCCTTGCGATCCGGTTAACTCCCCGGTCCGTCGGTGGCCGCGCTGGCGCTGGATGACGTTGGTCGCCAGGATCCGCCAGGATCAGAACGGTGCCGATGACAATGGTCGGCCTCAGCCGGTTTTCGGCAGTGCGGTCTCGACCAGGCGGGCCCAGTAGGAAGCACCGACGGGCAGGACGTCGTCGTTGAAGTCGTAGTGCGGATTGTGCAGCATGCAGCCGCCTTCGCCGGGGCCGTTGCCGAGCCAGACGTAGCAGCCGGGCCGCGCCTGCAGCATGAAGGCGAAGTCCTCCGAGCCCATCGACGGCACCGGCGCCCGGTCGACGGCCGCGGCGCCGGCCACCGCGACCGCCGCCGTGGCCGCTGTCTCCGCCTCCGCCGCCGTGTTCACGGTCGCCGGATAGCGCCGCTCGTAGTGCAGGGCCATGGTCGCGCCAAATGCCGCGCAGACGCCCTCGGCGACCCGGCGGATCGCCGGCTCCAGGCCCGCCTGCACCTGCTCATTGAAGGCGCGGCAGGTGCCGCGCAGCATGACCGCGTCCGGAATGACGTTCCAGGTGTCGCCGGCGTGGATCTGGGTCACGGAGACGACGACGGCGTCGAGCGGGTTCGTGTTGCGGCTGGCGATCGACTGCAGCGCGGTCACAACATGCGCCGCGACCGTCACCGCGTCGATGCCCTGGTGGGGCATCGCGGCGTGGCTGCCGCGGCCCGTGATCGTCAGCTCGAAGACGTCGAACGCGGCCATCAGCGGCCCCGCCGTGACGCCGAACTGGCCCGCCGGCATGCCGGGCCTGTTGTGCATGCCGTAGACGGCCTCGACCGGGAATGCATCGAACAGCCCCTCCTCGACCATGACCCGGCCGCTGCCTTCGTTCTCCTCCGCCGGCTGGAAGATGAAGTAGACGGTGCCGTCGAAGTTGGGGTTCTCGGCCAGGTAGCGGGCAGCGCCGAGCAGCATCGCCGTGTGGCCGTCGTGGCCGCAGGCATGCATCTTGCCGTCATGGCGCGACCGGTGCGCCACATCGTTGGCCTCCAGGATGTCGAGCGCGTCCATGTCGGCGCGCAGGCCGATGGCGCGCGCGCCGCTGCCGGCCGAGAGCTTGCCGACGACACCGGTGCCGGCGAGGCCCCGGTGCACCTCGAGCCCGAAGTCGGCCAGCCGGCCGGCGACGATTTCGGCCGTACGGTGCTCCTCGAACGCGGTCTCCGGGTGGGCGTGCAGATCGCGCCGCCAGGCGATCATGTCGTCATGCAGGGCGGCGATCCGGTTGATGACGGCCATGGTCTCTCCCCGCGCCTCAGGTTCCGACCGGGGCCGCCGGCGGCAGGTCGCCGAGGCGCGCGGCGATCGCGTCGGCGCCGGCGAAGGCCGACTGACAGCCGACCGTGAGGCAGGCCAGGGCCGCGCCGACACTGGCCCGGCGCAGGGCGTCGGGCAGCGGCGCACCGGCGTTCAGCGCCGCCGCGAGGGTGCCGACGAAGCCGTCGCCGGCGCCGGTCGTGTCGATCGGCGTGATCGGCAGGGCGCCGACGGACCAGGCGCCGTCGGGCGCGAACGCCGCGGCGCCGTCGCGGCCCAGGGTGACGATGCAGGTGAGGCCGTGGCGCGCCGCCAGCGCCCGCGCCGCCCCCCGCGGGTCATCGGCAGAGGCGAGGCCCGCGGGCCCAAGGCCCTCGGCCGCAAGCCCCTCGTCCTCGGCGACCATGGCGGCCTCGATCTCGTTGACGACCAGGATATGGATCTTGCCGAGGACCGCCGCCGGCACGGCCTGGGCCGGTGCGACGTTGAGGATGATCCGCGCGCCGCGCGCGTGCGCCCGCTCGATCAGCGGCCAGTTCTGCTCGACCGGCACCTCCATCTGCACGACCAGCCAGGTGTCGGGGCCGAGCAGCGCGTCGGGCACTTGTTCGGCGCGCGCCTCCAGGTTGGCGCCGCTGGCGACGACGATGGCGTTCTCGCCGGCCTTGTCGACCCAGATCAGGGCGCAGGCCGTCGGCCGCGCGGCCCGGCCGATATGGCTCGTGTCGACGCCGGCCTCGATCAGCAGATGGGTCGCGATCGGCCCCAAGTCGTCCTGACCGACCTGGCCGATCATCGTCACCTCGCCGCCGCCGCCGGCCGCGCGCGCCGCCGCACAGGCCTGGTTTGCGCCCTTGCTGCCGGGCACCAGCACATAGTCGGGGGTGAGCACGGTCTCGCCGGGCCGCGGCAGATGGTCCACCGTCACCAGCATATCGACGTTCAACGAGCCGAAGACGACGATCATGGTCGCGATACCCCCCACTCCAACCCTCCCCCCAGGGGGGGGGAGAGGGTTGGAGTGGGGGGTGATGTGTCTACACACCCTAAAGCACGCGGTGCTCGTGCACCGGCAAGCGTTCGCGCACGTCGGCCAGGTAGGCGAGGTCGATATTGGCACTGGCGAAGCCGGGCTTGTCCTGGGCCTGGGCCAGGACATGGCCCCACGGATCGACGATCATCGAATGGCCCCAGCAAGCGCGCGGTGCGTTGTTCTCGCGAAAGTGGCCGATCTGGTCCGGCGCGACGACGTAGGTCTCGGTCTCGACGGCGCGGGCGCGCAGCAGCAGCTCCCAGTGGTCCTTGCCGGTCTGCAGCGTGAACGCCGACGGCACCATGATGACCTGGGCGCCGGCCTCGGCCAGGGCGCGGTAGAGCTCGCCGAAGCGCAGGTCGTAGCAGATCGAGCAGCCGACCTTGATGCCGTCGGCCTCGTAGGTGACGACGGCGTCACCGCGGCCGATCGTGTCGGACTCGCGATAGGGCACGCCGTCGGGCGTCGTCACGTCGAACAGGTGGATCTTGCGATAGCGCGCCAGCTCGGCCCCGGCGCGGTCGAACGCGACGGTCGTGTTGTAGAAGGCGTCGCCGTCCTGCTCGAGGAAGCTGCCGCCATGGACGAAGATGCCGTTGTCGCGGGCCAGGCCGCGCAGCGCCTCGTAGGCCGTGCCGCCGGCCCCTGCGCCGTCCCCTGCGCCGTTCACCGGCAGCGCCTCGGCATTGGCGCGGCGGCTGTCCACCGTGCCGCCCATGTAGGCGAACATCTCCGGCAGCACGACCATATCGGGCCGGTCGGCCGTGACCGCCGTGCCGACGAGGGCACGCGCGGCGTCGAGGTTCGCCGGCTTGTCGTCGCCGGCATTGACTTGGATGACCGAGATCTTCATGCGGGTTTCATTTGCAGTTAAGGGTCGGCTTCGGATAATGCCCTCTTGCGGTGGCCGGGCAAAGCCCGGTGGGTCGCCAGCCGGTCCAACTGATAGTGGAGGGCCCATGACCCAGATGCCCATGACCCAGATGCCCATGGCCCAGGCGACCATGACGCCGGTCATCCTGTCGGGCGGCGCCGGCACGCGGCTGTGGCCGATGAGCCGCCAGCGCTATCCAAAGCAGTTCCTGCCGCTGGCGGCCGCGCGCACGATGCTGCAGGAAACGGTCGCCCGGGTCGCCGGCGACCCACGCTTTGCGCCGCCGCTGATCGTCTGCAACGAGGACCACCGCTTCCTCGTCGCCGAGCAGCTGCGCGCCGACGGCACTGCGCACCAGGCGATCCTGCTCGAGCCCATGGCCCGCAACACCGCGCCGGCCGTGGCCCTGGCGGCGCTATGGCTGACGCGTGCGCACGACGACGCGATCATGGTCGTGCTGCCGTCGGACCACGTGATCCACGACGTCGCAGCGTTCAACGCGGCACTGGACCGCGCCGCCACGGCGGCCGCCGCCGGCCACCTCGTCACGTTCGGCATCACGCCGCGCGGGCCCGAGACCGGGTTCGGCTACATCCATGGCGGCGCGCCGTTGGCCGACGCCGACGGCGTGCTCGCCGTCACGGCGTTCGTCGAAAAGCCGGACGAGGAGACCGCCCAGGCCTACCTCGTCAGCGGCGACTACTACTGGAACAGCGGCATGTTCGTGTTCCGGACGAGCGTGTTTCTCGCCGAGCTCGAGCGCCTGGCGCCCGAGATCCTCGCCGCCGCGCGCGCGGCGCTGACGGCCGGCCGCGCCGACGCCGACTTCTTCCGCGCCGACGCCGCCGCCTTCGGCACGGCGCCGGCGGTCTCGATCGACTACGCGGTCATGGAGCACACCGAGCACGCCGCCGTCGTGCCGGCCGACATGGGCTGGAGCGATGTCGGCTCATGGTCAGCGCTGTGGGAGATCGGCGACGCCGACCGCCACGGCAACGTCATCCTCGGCGACGTCGTCGAGGCCGGCACCCGCGCCTCCTATCTGCACAGCGACGGCCCCCTCATCGCCGCCATCGGCCTCACCAACATGGTCGTCGTCGCCACGCCCGACGCCGTCCTCGTCGCGCCGCGCGAGCACACCCAGCAGGTCAAGGCCATCGTCGACCGGCTCGCCGCCGCCGACCGCCACGCCCTGCTGCGCGAACGGCCGGAGTAAGGCGGGGCCGGGTTCGGCCTGCGGAGGAGGCGCCTCCTCACCCTCCCCGGCATAGCTTGGGCCAAACCCACCCGGCCACACTTGTCGTAGAGCTATGCGACACGCGGCTTGATGGCTTTCAGATCGTTCCCCAACTGCCGGCGCCGTTCCATCAGGTCGTAGTCGGCCTGCAGGTCCAAAAAGAACCCCGCCGAAACGCCGAAGTACCGCGAAAGCCGCAGGTCGGTGTCCGCCGTCACCGACCGCTTGCCAAGAACAAGCTCGTTGACGCGCCGGGGCGGCACGTGAATGGCGCGGGCCAGCGCATTCTGGCTCAGCGCCATCGGCTGCAGGAACTCCTCGAACAGGATCTCCCCGGGACGCGGGTTGGGCAACAGGCGGACTCTGGGCATGGCCGTCCAAGTATAACGGCCAGCCGCCCTCTACCCCACGTCGCGCAGCAGGTCGCGGGCGTCTTTTAGGTCGGGCAGCTTGAAGCCTTCGGTGAACCAGCCGAAGACGGGGGCGAGGACGGCGCGGGCGACGCCCGACTTGCCCTGGTCGCGGCGCAGGCGGGCGAGGCTCATGGCGGCGCGCCACTCGAGCATCTTGGCCTGGTGGGCGCCGGCCAGCTCGAGGGCCTTGCGCAGCGACGGCTCGGCCTGGGCGGTGTTTTCCGGCGAGACGGCGAGCAGCAACTCGCCGCGCAGACGGTGCAACTGGCCGGCCGCCGCCTAGGCCTCGGCCATGACGCACAACAAAAACGGCAGATAGAGCCCGACCGGCAGCGCGGAATAGGCGTCGAGCGCCGCGGCGTAGTGGTCGAGCTGCTCGGCCTTGCCCTTACGCATGGCCCGGGCCGCGGCGCCGGCGCCGCCGCCGGCGACCCGCCACAGCTGCAGATCCTGGTCGTTGGCGAACCCGACGAGGTCCTTGCCGCCGCGCTCGACCGCCCTCCAGTCGCGGCACTGTCGGTAACACGCGATATGTCCGGTTTATGTACCAGATGGTCTGTCCGGTTTTAGAACGCCTCCAAGCCATGGAGGGAGGCGATGCGTTGGACGGAGCAGGTACAGGGACTGAGATTGATGAAGTTCGAGGAGGTTTACGGGCGCACCCATCGGGGTGGCTTGAGCCAGGCGGAGGCGGCGGAGGTTCTGGGTGTCTCGGAGCGCACCTTCCGGCGCTGGCGCGACCGCTACGAGGCGGAGGGAGCCGACGGTCTCTACGACCGCCGCCTGGGCCGCCTCTCGGCGCGGCGCGCGCCGGTGGACGAGGTGGCGCGGGTGCTGGAGTTGTTCGACACCCGCTACTGGGACTTCACGGCCAAGCACTTCCACGAGAAGCTGGTGGCCGATCACGGCTTCAAGCGCAGCTACAACTGGCTGCGGCTGAGCTTGCAAGCCCATGGGCGCAGGCGCGCGGCGCCCAGGCGTGGGGCGCACCGGCGCAAGCGGCCGCGCCGTGCCCTGCCCGGCATGATGTTGCACCAGGACGGCTCGAGCCACGAGTGGGTCCCCGGTCGATGGTGGGACCTGATCGTCACCATGGACGATGCGACCAGCGATATCTACTCGGCCTTCTTCGTCGCCGAAGAGGGCACCATGTCGAGCTTCCAGGGGGTGTCCGAGGCGATCCGGGCCAAGGGCCTGTTCTGCTCGCTCTACGCCGACCGCGCCAGCCACTACTGGAACACGCCCGAGGCCGGCGGCAAGGTGGACAAGGACACCCCGACCCAGGTCGGCCGCGCCCTGGCGCAGCTCGGCATCGAGTTGATCCCGGCCTACTCGCCCGAGGCAAGGGGGCGCTCGGAGCGCATGTTCGGCACCTTGCAGAAGCGCCTGCCCCAGGAACTCAGGCTCGCCGGCATCACCGACATGGTCGAGGCCAACCGCTTCCTCAAGGAGGTCTTCCTGCCACAACACAACGCCCGCTTCGCGACCCCGGCCGAGGACCAGGGCACCGCCTTCGTCCCCTTCACCGGCGCGCTCGACGACATCCTGTGCATCCACGAGGAACGCACCGTCTCAAACGACAACACGGTGCGCTACAAGCGCCTGGCACTTCAGATCCCCGCCGGCCGCCACCGCCGCCATTACGTCAAGGCCAGGGTCCGCGTCCACGAATACCCCGACGGCACAATGGCCGTCTTCCATGGACCGCGATGTCTGGCGCGATACCACGCCGATGGCCAACCGATCGACAGCCAAACCCGCGAGGCCGCGTGACCCGCTTCGACGCAACCGACCGGCGCCCTGTGGACAAGTGGACAGCCGCTCCGCGACCGACCACTTCCCCACAGGGCCAGAAACCGCAACAGAAGCGGTCAACTCATATGGTACATAAACCGGTCAACTCAGAATGTTCTCGACACCCTCCAGTCGCGGCACAGGAGGCCGAGGATGCCCTCGACATGATAGCTGGCATAGGCCGTCGTGTTCGCATGGTCGGCCGACTTGGCGAGCTTCAGCGCCTCGACGCCGCGGGCCCGCGCCTTGTCGCCATAGCCAAGCTGCCACAACGCCAGCGCCAGGGTGCTGAGCACGGCGGCGCCGACATCCTGGCCGTAGATGTCGGCAAGGTCGGCATGGGCACGCGGATTGTAGAGCGACATTGCGCCCTCGAGATACTGGCGCGCGGTCTCCGGCTCACCGGCGAACAGCAGCGACGTGCCCATCAGCCGGTGCGCGGCGGCCAGCGTGCCCTCGTCCTCCTGGGTGTCGGCCAGCTTGAGGATCTCGGCCGCCCTATCGCGGCTCTTGGCGACGGCGCCGCCGATGAACAGGTGCACCCAGCGGCCATACAGCACGGGCAGCAGGCGCGACGTCGCGCCCAGCTTGCGGCACAGCTCCAGCGCGATCGAGTAGTTCTGCTCGGTCTCCGCGGCGGAGTAGCCCTTGGCCGCGATCAGCGGGACGGCGATCTCCATCCTGAGGTCGAGCTCGAGCGACAGGCGGTCGTGGCCCTTCGGCAGCTCGGCCGCCAGCTCCAGCGCCCGCGTCAGGTGGGCCACCGCCTCAATCGACGCGGCCAGCTCGGCGGCCCGGCGCCACGCGACGACCGCCTTGGCGCCGTCGCCGGCCTCGGTCAGATGATGGGCCAGCCGCTCCGGCGACGTCTCGGCCAGCGCCGGGAACTCGGTCGCGATGACCTGGGCGATGCGGCCGTGCACCTGCTTCGCCAGGCCGCGCGCCATGGTGCCGTACACCGCCTCCTGAACCGCGGCGTGGGTGAAGCGGTAACTCGCGTCCGACGGTGTGCCGCCGGCGCCGATCAGCTCCGCCGCCGTGAGCGCATCCAGCGCCGCCGCCAGCGTTGCCTCGGGCTGCTGCGCGACCGCGTAGACGAGCGCACGGGAGAACTCCTGCCCGATTGCCGCCGCGAACTGCGCCACCTCCTTGGCCGCCGGAATGCGGTCGAGGCGCGCGAGCAGCGTGTCGTGCAGTGTCGCCGGCAGCGCCATCAGGCCGACCGAGTTGTCGAGGGCGAGCCGGCCGCCGTCATCGCGGACGATGCCGGTCTCCAGGACCAGCTTCGTCAGCTCCTCGACGAACAGGGGCAGCCCGCCAGTGCGGCCGGCGACCTCGTCGACCACCTCGCCCGGTACCGGGCGGCCGCCGGCCAGAGCGGCGGCTATCGCCGCCATGTCGTCGCGCCCGAGGCGGCCAAGCTGGATCGCCGTGACGTGCCCGCCCGCCGCGATCGGCGGCCGGTAGTCGGGCCGGAACGTGGCGGCGAGCAGCACCGGCAGCCCGGCTATATGGGCGGCGAACCGCGCGAACAGCTCCTGCGAGGTCGGGTCGATCCAGTGCGCGTCCTCGAGCACCATGACGACGGGACGCTGCGCCGCCAGCCGCGCCAGCTGAGCCCCCAGCGCCGCGAACGTGGCTTCCTTTTGCTGCGCCGGATCGAGCTCCAGCGCGTGCCAGCGCCGGTCGGCCGGCAGCGACAGCAGGGCCGCGAACAGGGGCGCGATCGCCGCGACGTCCCGCGTCGCCTGGGCGAGCAGCGCCACCAGCTTCTGCACCCGCTGCTCCGGCGTATCCTGGCGCTCGAAGCCGGCGGCGTGCTCGAGCTGGTTGATCACCGGGTAAAGCGCGCCGCTACCGCGGCCCGGTGCGCAGTTGTAGCGCAGCCGCATGTGGTCGGTGTTCGCCAGCCGCTCCTGGAACGCCTGCAACAGGCGCGACTTGCCGATGCCGGCCTCACCGGACAGCAGCACGACCTGACCCTGGCCCGCCTGCTCCCAGCAGGCGACGAGCTGGGCGAGCTCCGGCTCGCGGCCGACCATGGGCAAGGGCCCGCCGTGGGGCCGCGACACGGCTACGGCGGCAGGGTCGGCAGCCCCGTCGGCAGCCCCGTCGGCGGCCCGGACGGCAGCGGGGGCTTCGGGCACGGTCTCCTCGCCGGTCGCCAGCTGCCAGACATCGACCGGCTCGGCCAAGCCCGGCAGCTCGCACGGGCCCTGCTCGACCAGCTCGAACATCCCCTCGACGAGCGCCTGCGTCGCCTCGTCCATGACGATGCGGTCGGGCGCGGCCAGCGCCTGCAGCCGCCCGGCGACGTCCGGCGCCTCGCCGACGATCGTCCGCTCCCGGTCCGCGTCGTCGCCGACCGCGGCGCGGCCGGAGGCCAGGCCGACCCGGGTCTGTAGCTGGCCGTAGTCCTCGACGACCAGGCTGCCGACCTCCTCGATGACGCCGAGGGCCGCCTGGACGGCCCGGTGGGCGTCGTCCTCGGCCGCATCGGGATAGCCGAAATAGACGAGCACGCCGTCGCCCTGAAATTTGGCGACGATGCCGCCGAAGCGCTGCACGACCTCGGCACAGGTGTCCTGATAGGCACGTACGACCTGGCCAAGCAGCTCGGCATCGATCTGCGCCAACAGCTCCGCCGCGCCGACGAGGTCGCAGAACATTGCGGTGATCCGCCGCCGCTCGGCCTGTGGCACGCGCCTGACCCGCCGCGACGCCGTCGCGCCAAGCGCGGCGACACCCATGGCCGCGGCGCCGAGCGCCGTCGTGCCGCGCGCGGCCTCCCTCGGCGTGGTTGGCAGCCAGCGCCCCGCCGCGGGTGGCGCCGCGTCCGGCGCCTCCGGCGCCGCCGGCTCCGGTTCGGCTGGCGCCGGCAGGGCGGACTCGGGCACCGCGGCCGCCACGGGCACTGGCTCGGCCGACGCGGCAGCGAGCGCCGGCCCGGTTGTCGGCTGCTGCCGTGATGCCAGTCCGAAGGCCGGTGCGGCCGTCGGTGGCGGCGCCGGCGGCGCGGGCGCCGCCGCCTGGACCGGTTCGGGCAGTGGTTTCGCCGGCGGCTCGGCCGGACCGGACGGCGCCTCGATAGGCGCAGGTGTCGCCGCGGCGTTGAGTGGCGGCGCCGCGGCCGGCGCGCCCTCGCCGAGGGATTGGAGCGCGGCCTGCAGCTTGCGACGGTGCCCGAGCGGCACGCCGAGCTCCCTCAGATCCTCGTCGGTCAGGTACTGGACGGTATCGAGGTCGACGGCGTTGGCAACCAGCGCCTCGGCATATTGGCCGAGCCCCAGCACCTTGAGCCACTGTTCGAGGTCGCCTTGCATGGTCATTCAATCCGGCGGACAGAGTCCGCCCGCGAAGCCTATGGCGGGCATACCGCCCATCGGCCACACTCACGGTTACCCTTCTCTAAACGCGTAAGGGAAAGTTTCCATCGGTTGCCGGCGCCGGTTCCCGCCGGCCGAGAACCCAGGCGCGCCGGCTCGCGACCAGTTGTCGCAGGCGCGTTGAAGACCCCTGTTTCCTAAGGTTGAACTCTCTTCTCTGCCTCCTGCTTGAAGGGCGCAACGACCGCAGCGGCGCGCGACCATACCGCTTGGCCCAACAAATCGCTCGCTCGGCGGTCGTGAAAATTGTTAAGACCCAGGCGCCATATCCTCCGGCGATCCGGCCACCCACAGAAAGCGATCGAGCAATGGCCCAATCCCTCGGCAACTCCGCGGCCAGCCGCGACATCGCCTACACGCTGCACCCCTACACGAACCTGGCGGCCCACGAGGAAACCGGGCCCATGATCATGACCCGCGGCAAGGGCATCTACGTCTATGACGACGAGGGCCGCGAGTACATCGAGGGGCTGGCCGGCCTGTGGTGCACTTCGCTGGGCTTCGGCGATGAGCGGCTGGCCGAGGCCGGCGCCCGGCAGCTGCGGCGCCTGCCCAACAATCACAGCTTCGGCGGGCGCACGACGGACGTCGCCATCGACCTGGCCGAGACCTTGATCGCCATGGCGCCGGCGCCGATGGCCAAGGCCTTTTTCGTCAACTCCGGCTCCGAGGCCAACGACACCCAGGTGAAGCTGGTCTGGTACTACAACAACATCCGCGGCCGGCCGGAGAAAAAGAAGATCATCGCCCGCCGCCGCGCCTATCACGGGGTCACCGTCGCCGCCGCCAGCCTGACCGGGCTGCCCTACGCCCAGGACGGCTTCGACGTGCCGATCGCGCGCATCCTGCACACCGACTGTCCGCACTACTGGCGCGAAGCGGCGCCCGGCGAAAGCGAGACGGCGTTCTCCGGGCGCATGGCCGCCAACCTGGAGCGGCTGATCCTCGACGAGGGCCCCGACACCGTCGCCGCGTTCATTGCCGAGCCGGTGATGGGCGCCGGCGGCGTCCTGACGCCGCCGGCCGGCTACTTCGCGGCCATCCAGGCGGTGTTGCGCAAGTACGACGTGCTGTTCATCGCCGACGAGGTGATCACCGGCTTCGGGCGCACCGGCAACATGTTCGGCTCGGAGACCTACGAGTTGAAGCCGAACCTGATCTCCCTCGCCAAGGCCCTATCGTCGGGCTACGCGCCGATCGGCGCGGTCCTGCTGTCAGACGAGATCTACCAGACGCTGCGCGACGGCAGCGCCCGCTATGGCCTGTTCGGCCACGGCTATACCTATTCGGGCCACCCGGTTTCGGCGGCGATCGCGCTGGAGACGCTGCGGATCTATCAAGAGCGCAACATCGTCGACCATGTGTGCGCCGTGGCACCGGGGCTGCAGGACGGCCTGCGCCGCTTCGCCGACCATCCGCTGATCGGCGAGGTGCGCGGCATCGGCCTGATCGCCGGCGTGGAGCTCGTTGCCGACAAGGCGACGAAGCGCCCGTTCGACCCGGCCGCGAAGGTGGCCGCCGGGCTCATCGCGCGCGCCCATGCGCACGGCCTGATCGTCCGCGCCCTGCCCGGCGACGTCGTCGCCTTCTGCCCGCCGCTGATCGTCACGGCCGACCAGATCGCGGTGATGCTGGAGCGCTTCGAGGAGGCCCTCGATGAGACCTGGGCGGCCCTGCAGGCCGCTGAAGGGGCCGCCGCAAGTGCTTGAGTCGAAAGGCCCCATGCTCAATTTGCGAGCCGCTGCCTCACCCGCCCGGGGGTTGGCCGGGCACCCCCCACCTGCTAGCCTTTTTGGCAGTTGGAGCAGGTTTCGCGAGGCGCCGCCGACAGGCGCTTTTGTCGGGCCGTCCCGGCGGACCGGAGGAACGATGGACTACGACGCGTATTTCGCCGAGACCCTGGATGGACTGCGCCGCGAAGGCCGCTACCGCGTGTTTGCCGAGCTCGAGCGCCAGGCCGGCGCATTTCCCCGCGCGACGCGCTATGCCGACGACGGGACCGCGGACGTCACGGTCTGGTGCAGCAACGACTATCTGGGCATGGGCCAGCACCCGCAGGTGCTGCGGGCGATGCGCGCGGCGCTCGACAAGTGCGGCGCCGGCGCCGGCGGAACGCGCAACATCTCCGGCACCAACCACTATCACATCCTCTTGGAGCAGGAGCTCGCGTCCCTGCATGACAAGGCAGCGGCGCTGCTGTTCACCTCCGGCTACGTCGCCAACCTGACGGCACTGAGCACGCTCGCCGGCCGGTTGCCGAACTGCGTCGTCTTCTCCGACGCCGACAACCACAACTCGATGATCGAGGGAATCCGGCACAGCAAAGCCGAGAAGATGATCTTCCGCCACAACGATCCGGCCCACCTGGACGACCTGCTGGCCCGCCATGACGATGACTGCGCCAAGCTAGTCGCCTTCGAATCCGTCTATTCGATGGACGGCGACATCGCGCCGATCGGCGAATTCTGCGACGTTGCCGAGCGCCACGGCGCACTGACGTTCCTCGATGAGGTGCATGCGGTCGGCATGTATGGCCCGCGCGGCGCCGGCATTGCCGAGCGCGACGGCCTCGTCGATCGAATCGACGTCATCCAGGGCGCCCTGGGCAAGGCGTTCGGCGTCATGGGCGGCTATATTGCCGCGTCGCGCAACCTCGTCGACTTCGTGCGCTCGAACGGCGCCGGCTTCATCTTCACCACGGCGCTGCCGCCGGCGCTGGCCGCCGGCGCGCTGGCGAGCGTGCGCATCGTCGCCGCCGACAACGGGATGCGGACACGCCATCAGGAACGCGCGGCGACGCTGAAGCGCCGGCTGCGCGAGGCCGGCATTCCGATGCTGCCGTCGGTCAGCCACATCGTGCCGGTCCTTATCGGCAACGCCCAGCTGTGCAAACGCGCCAGCGACACGCTGCTGGCCGATCACCAGATCTATGTCCAGCCGATCAACTACCCGACTGTGCCGAGGGGGACGGAGCGGCTGCGGCTGACGCCGACGCCGCTGCATGACGACGCCGCCATGGACCGTCTGGTCGAGGCCCTGCAGGCCGTCTGGGCACAGCTGCAACTGGAAGTCGCCGCCTGACCGACCGCGCCGCGGCGGGAGACACGCGCGATGTACCGCGACAAGACGCTCATTCCGGCCGAGGCGATCCGCCTGGCGGTGCTGGGCACGCTGGCCAACGGGCCGCGGGCCTATGGCGACCTGTCGCGCGAGGTGCGCGCCTTCGCGGCGCGCGTCGCCGGGCCGTCGCTGGACATCATGGGCTCGAGCGTCGAGCTGATGCGACTGGAGGGACTGCTCGCCCCGACCGCCGGCGGCGAGATGAACGAGGCCTCGCGGGTCGCGATCACGCCGGACGGCCGGACAGCACTGGGCGAGCTGCTGCGCGCCAATGTCCGCGGCCCGGCGGACGGCGCATCGAGGCTCGTGCTGGCCCTCAAGCTGCGCTTCCTGCATGTCCTGACGCCCGCCGAGCAGCGCGAGCTGGTCGACCTGATGCTCGAGATGAGCGAGAACGAGCGTGCCCGTCTTGCTGATCTGCACGACCGCCATGCCGGCGAGCCCGGCCGCCTGAACGACTGGCTGGCACTCGAGATCGATCAGGTCGAAGCGCGCATCGCCTGGTTCGAGGACCTGCTGGCACAGGTGTAGGTCCTCGTCATCCACGGCGTTCGTCGCCGGATCCTATTGCTATGATGTCATTCGTGGGCTTGACCCACTGCTGTCCGGTTAAGTCGATCAGCCCCGTCGTGAAACCAAGCCCTCTCTGGTTGTCATTGCCGGACGTGACCCGGCAATCCAGCGCGGCGTCGCCGTCATCCTGGAGTCGCGGGTCAAGCCCGCGAATGACTCGAAAGAGGAAAGCTGCCTGTCGCCGGTGGATTTTGGTCATGCCGCCGTTGCGAGTCTCGCTCCAGGCCAAGTGTCCGATCCGGCTCGAGCCAACACCTTCCGACCGCACATCCCGATCCAAACCGGACAGCAGTGGGCTTGACCCGCGAATCCAGGAAAGCCCCGACGCAGCGCAGGATTGCCGGGTCACGTCTGGCAATGACAACCAGAGAGATCTTGGCGAAGGGTGGTGATTAATACAGGTGCTGGCCGCCGGTGACGAACACCTCGGTCCCGGTGACGTAGCCGAAATCGCGCGTGCACAGGCGGTAGACGGTGCCGGCGACCTCCTCGGGCGTACCCATGCGATGCAGCGGGATCCGGTTGATCAGGGGCTCGTAGTCGTCGTCGATCATCTCGGTCTCGATCTCGCCCGGCGCGACCGCGTTGACGCGCACGCTAAGCTCGGCGAATTCGACGGCGAGCTCGCGCGTCAGCGCCGACAACGCCGCCTTCGAGGTCGAGTAGGCCGAGCCGGCGATCGGGTGGATCGCATGGCCGGCGATCGACGTGATGTTGACGATGGCGGCGTCGGCGGCGCCGTCGGACGCGTCCTTGGCGCCGGCCGCCAGCGCCTGGGCAAAGCCGCGCGCCAGGGTCAGCGGCGCGAAGAAGTTGAGCTCGAACACTTCGCGCCAGCGTTCCATTGTGCCGTTCAGGCAACCCAACCGCTCCTTGAACGTCGTCTTCGGCGACACGGCGGCATTGTTGACCAGGGCATGCAGCGGCCGCCCGTCGAGCAGCGTCAGCGCCCGGGCGACGAACGCCTCGACGCTTCCCCCGTCAAGCAGGTCGGTCGGCACATGGTCGGTCCAGTTCGGGTCGCGCTTGCAATGTTCCGGCACGACGTCACGGCTGCAGGTGACGATGCGCCAGCCCTCGTCGGAAAAGCGCTTCACCGTGGCGTGGCCGATGCCGCGGCTGGCGCCGGTCAGCACGAGGTTGCGTCGCTTTTTTGCCATCGGCTCCCTCGCGCGACTAGGGATAGAGGCGCCGGGTCGTCCAGTCGTCGGCGCCGTCACGGGTGAACACCAGGCGATCGTGCAGCCGGTCCGCCCCATGTGTCCAGAACTCGATCTGCCGCGGCACGACGCGATAGCCCGACCAGAACGGCGGCCGCGGCACGACCCCATCGCCGAAGCGTGCCGCGTGGGTTGCGACGCTGTTCTCGAGCGTGGCTCGCGACGGCAGGTCCCGGGACTGCTGCGACGACCAGGCGCTGATCTGGCTCGCCCGCTCGCGCGTCGCGAAATAGGCGTCGGCGGCCGTGTCCGTCACCGCCTCGACCGCGCCCTCGACCCGCACCTGACGGCCGATCGAGCGCCAATAGAAGCACAAAGCGGCCTGCGGGTTGCCATGCAACTCGTCGGCCTTGCGACTCGCCGTGTTGGTGTAGAACACGAAACCATGTTGATCGAATGCCTTCACCAGCACCATGCGCGCGGCCGGCCGGCCATCGGCCGTCGCGGTCGCCAGGCAGGCGGCGTCCGGATTGACCGGCTCCGCACGCCTCGCCTCATCGAACCAGTGCGCGAACCGGGTATAGGGATCGTTGCTTGTCAATATAGACACCGAGATTTAACTTGATGTGTATCATTCTCGCATGGCCCCGAGGCTAATAAAGCACCACCCGCAATTTCTATGTCGAATGGGGCCATGCATCTCGGGCCGCCCCGGTTACGTAGCAAGTGTGACAGGCCGCAATAGCGAGGGATGTTGGACAGATGAATAGAAAACCGATCGTCATACTGGCGGCCGCGGCGTTCCTGCTGGCGGCGTGCGAGGGCACGAACACCGGTCAGAAGCAGACCGTCGGCACCGTCGTCGGTGCGGTCGGCGGTGGCCTGCTCGGCGCCCAGTTTGGTTCCGGCACCGGCCAGTTGGCGTTCACCGCCGCCGGCACGCTGCTCGGCGCCTTCCTCGGCAACCAGGTCGGCAAGTCGCTCGACCGGGCCGACCAGCTGGCCATGAAGCAGGCCGAGCAGCAGGCGCAGGTCGCACCGATCGGCCAGCCGATCGTCTGGAACAACCCCGACAGCGGCAATTCCGGCACGGTCACGGCGCTGAAAGACGGCACGTCGTCCAGCGGCGCCTATTGCCGGGAATATCAGACGACGGTGACGATCGACGGCAAGACCGAGCAGGCCTTCGGCACCGCCTGCCAGCGCGCCGACGGCACCTGGGAAGTCGTCAGCTAGACACGGGCTCCATACCCCCTAAAGACCTCGCGCCGGCCGCCGAGCAAGGCCGTGTGGCCTTGCCGTCATGCGGCTTTCGTGTAGGATGCGCGCCCGACGGACGCATCCGTTGCGAGGGGTCAGCATGGGCGACGCAGGTAGGTTGATGGCCGGCAAGCGCGGCCTGATCATGGGCGTCGCGAACGAACGCTCGATCGGCTGGGGCATTGCCCAGAGCGTCGCCAACCACGGCGCCGAGTTGGCGTTTACTTACCAGGGCGAAGCGCTCGCCAAGCGCGTGGCGCCGTTGGCCGAGCAGGTCGGAAGCGACTTCGTGCTGCCCTGTGATGTCACCGACGCGGCGAGCATGAACGACGTCTTCGCAGCGCTTGGGGAGCGCTGGGGCACGCTCGATTTCGTCGTCCACGCCATTGCCTATTCCAACAAGGAGGAGTTGAAGGGCGGCTACACCGGCACGACGCGCGAGAACTTCCTGCGCACGATGGAGATTTCGTGCTTCTCGTTCACCGATGTCTGCCGGCGCGCCGTGGCGCTGATGCCCGACGGCGGCAGCCTGCTGACGATGACCTACTACGGGGCCGAGCGCGTGATGCCCCACTACAACGTCATGGGGGTCGCCAAGGCGGCGCTGGAGTCGAGCGTGCGCTACCTTGCCGCCGACCTGGGCAGCCGCAACATCCGCGTCAACGCGATCTCGGCGGGGCCGATCAAGACCCTGGCGTCGAGCGGCATCGGCGATTTCCGCTACATCCTCAAATGGAACGAGCTGAATGCGCCGCTGCGCCGCAACGTGACGATCGAGGATGTCGGCGGCGCCGGGCTGTATCTGCTGAGCGACCTCGGTGCCGCCGTGTCGGGCGAGATCCACCACGTCGATTCCGGCTACAACATCATCGGCATGGTCGCGGTCGATGCGGCCCACGAGTCGGCGGAGCTTCTGTCGGGCGTCGGCGGCGCCGGCTGATCGCCAGGGGCCGCGATGGCCGGGAACAGCTTCGGCCACACCTTCCGCTTGACGACCTGGGGTGAAAGCCACGGCCCGGCGATCGGCTGTGTCGTCGACGGCGTGCCGCCGCGCCTGGCATTGGCCGAGGCCGACATCCAGCACTGGCTCGACCGGCGGCGCCCCGGCCAATCTCGTTTCACGAGCCAGCGCCGCGAGCCCGACGAGGTGCGTATCGTGTCGGGCGTGTTCGAGGGTCGGACGACGGGCGCGCCCATCGGCCTGGCCATCGACAACGTCGACCAGCGCTCACGCGACTATGGCGACATCGCGGCCAAGTACCGGCCCGGCCATGCCGACTACACCTACGACGCCAAGTACGGCATCCGCGACCATCGGGGCGGCGGCCGCGCTTCGGCGCGCGAGACGGCGATGCGGGTCGCCGCCGGCGCCATCGCGCGCAAGGCGCTTGACGCCCTCATCGACGGCGGCGTGCAGATCCGCGGCGCGCTGGTGCAGATGGGCAGCCATCGCATCGACTACGACCGCTGGGACTGGGACGCGGTCGAGGACAACCCGTTCTGGTGCCCCGATCGCCAGGCTGCCCAGGCCTGGGAGGGCGAGCTCGACGCGATCCGCAAGGCCGGCTCCAGCACCGGCGCGGTCGTCGAGGTCGCGGCCGCCGGCGTGCCCGTCGGCCTGGGCGAGCCGGCCTACGACAAGCTCGACGCCGACCTCGCCAAGGCGATAATGAGCATCAACGCGGTCAAGGGTGTCGAACTCGGTGCCGGCTTTAGCGCGGCGGCCTTGTCGGGCGAGGACAACGCCGACGAGATGCGCGCCGGCCGCGGCGCCGTGCGCTTTCTGTCGAACCGGGCCGGCGGCGTGCTCGGCGGCATCTCGACCGGCCAGGACGTGGTCGTGCGCTTCGCGGTCAAACCGACGAGCTCCATCATGACGCCGCGCAAGACCATCACCCGCGACCACAAGAACACCGAGATCTCCACCAAGGGCCGCCATGATCCGTGCGTCGGCATCCGCGCCGTGCCGGTCGGCGAGGCGATGATGGCGCTGGTCCTGATCGACCACCTGCTGCGCCACCGCGCCCAATGCGGCGACGCGTAAGCGGGCCTGGCGATCCGCGGCCATGGACGTTCGCAAGGCCGCGGCAGCCGATGTGCCGTCGATCGAGGCATGCGCCCGCGCCGCATACGCGCTCTACGTCGAACGCATTGGGCGCGAGCCGGCGCCCATGGTGGCCGACTTCGCAGCCCAGGTGCATGACGCGAAGGCCTACGTCGCCGACGCTGACGGACAAGTCCTCGGCTTCGTCGTCTTCTATCCGGAGGGCGACCACATTCTGCTGGAGAACGTGGCCGTGCTGCCGGAGCACCAGGGCCGCGGGATTGGCCGTCGGTTGATCGCGTTCGTCGAGCAGGCGGCGCGGCGCGGCGGTTTCACGGCGGTCGAACTCTACACGAACGAAAAGATGGTCGAGAATCTCGGCCGTTATCCGAAGCTCGGCTATGTCGAGACCAGCCGACGGCGCGTCAAAGGATTCGCCCGCGTGTTCTTCAGAAAGGAAGTCCGGTGATACGGATAAGCAGCAATTTCGACGGCGGCAACCCGCACTTTTGACACTGCCGCTCATGAACCCGCATACTTTCGTCAGTGACATTCAAAGGTGAGTCCTCGTGGGCGAAGAAAAGAACAGGACAAGCTGGGATCGGCTGGATCTTTCGGGTCCGCTTGAGGAATACGTAAAGCGGCAGGTCGCCACCGGCCTCTACAGCGACGCAAGCGAGGTTATCCGAGAGGCCCTGCGTCTCAAGATCCACTTCGACTCGGTCGATGCGGCCAAGCTGGAGTGGCTGCGCCGCGATATCGACGTCGGCTGGCAACAGTCGGAGCGGGGCGAGTTCGCTGACTACAGCCTGGCAGACACGCTCCAACGTCTCGACACGGAGGTAGATCCGTCCAAGCATGGGTGAGTTCCGCCTTACACTGGCGGCGCAGGCAGACCTGGACAGGATCGGTCGCCACACCCACGAGCGCTGGGGTATTGCTCAGCGGGACTACTACCTCGGCCTTCTGGACAAGGCTTTTCGGCAACTTGCCAACAACCCCGAATTAGGCCGCCCGCGCGACGAAGTTCGTCACAACCTGAGAGGCTTCGTCTGTCGCGAACACATCGTTTTCTACCGGGTTGTTACGTCCGAGGTCGTCGTTGTGCGCGCACTTCATCACGCCCGCGACATCAAACGAGCGATCTAGCTGAGGTGGCCCCGGAAAATCGGACAGGCGTTTAAGGTGTATTCCCCCGACTGAGGAGGGATACGCGATGAGCAGGAGACGCAGGTTTTCCGGGGAGCTGAAGGCGAAGATCGCGCTTGAGGCGCTTCGTGGCGACCGGACGCTTCAGGAGATCGCCTCGAAGCACCAGGTTCATCCGAACCAAGTGAGCACATGGAAGCGCCAGGCGATCGATGGTCTTGGCGAAGTGTTTTCGAACGGGGGCGAGCGCCGCCGTCGGGACCATGAGAGCGAGATCCGTGATCTTCACGCGAAGATCGGCGAGTTGACGGTGGAGCGGGATTTTTTGTCTCGAGGGTCCGGTCGATGAGCCGGGCCGAGAGGCGAACGATGGTGATACGCGCTCACCCGGCGCTGAGCTTGAGCCGTCAATGCCGTTTGCTGTCGATCGGACGCTCCTCGCTCTATTACACGCCCAAGGGCGAGAGCCCGGAGACCCTGGCGCTGATGCGGCGCATTGATGAGTTGTTCCTGAAGTATCCGTTCTACGGCGCCCGTCAGATGGTCCGTCATCTGCGCCGCGAGGGCGTGCGCCTCGGTCGTCGCCGGGCCGGTCGTCTGATGCGCCTGATGGGGCTTCAGGCGATCTATCGGGCGCCGCGTACCAGCGATCCGCATCCCGAGCACCGGGTCTACCCCTATCTGCTCAGAGGCTTGATGATCGAGCGGGCGAACCATGTCTGGTGCGCCGACATCACCTACATCCCGGTGCGGCGCGGCTTTCTTTACCTGGCGGCGATCATGGACTGGGCCAGCCGGCATGTGCTGGCTTGGCGTCTGTCGAACACCCTGGATGCGGGCTTCTGCACAGACGCGCTCGACGAGGCGCTGGCCCGCCATAGCACGCCGGAGATCTTCAATACCGACCAGGGCAGCCAGTTCACCGGCTTCGCCTTCACCGGGCGCTTGCGGGAGGCCGGCATCCGGATCTCGATGGACGGCAGGGGCCGGTACCTGGACAACATCTTCATTGAGCGGCTGTGGCGCTCGCTCAAATACGAGGCCGTCTATCTGCGCAAGCTCGCCGACGGCTTCGAGGCCCGGCGCGTCATCGGCGAGTGGATCGACTTCTACAACACCGAGAGGCCGCACTCGGCGCTCGGGGGGAAAACGCCGGCCGAGGCCTACCGCGGCGCCCCGCCTGTGGATATGATGGACAAGCCGCTACGCGCCTTCCCCACATCCCCACAGGCGCAACAACAACGGCAAGGAGATCGATTCAAAGGGATTCTGGCGGCATGAATGACAACCGGAATACACCTTAACTGAGCCGCCAGACCTTCCGAAAAGGCGGAGCCACCTCAAGCAACCGGGCCAAGGCTCCGTCTCGAACAGATTTGGCAGCAAGCAATGCACATCAGCAGCAATTTCGACGGCGGCAACATCACCTGCCTCGACGCCGGCGATCCGGCCGACATCCGGCTCGAGATCGACAAGGACGCCGGCGCCGACTTCTATCAGTGGTTCTACTTTCGCCTGACCGGCGCGCGCGGCCACGACTGCACGCTCAAGATCGTCAACGCCGGCGGCGCGTCCTATACCAAGGGGTGGCAGGACTATCGGGCCGTCGCGTCCTATGACCGCGACGACTGGTTTCGCGTGCCGACGGCGTTCGACGGGACGACGCTGACGATCAGCCACCGGCCCGAATACGACGCGGTCTACTACGCCTACTTCGCGCCCTATTCGCTAGAGCGCCACGCCGATTTGATCGCCGACGCCCAGACCTCGCCGCTGGTCGAGGTCGCACGCCTGGGCGCGACGCTGGACGGCCAGGACCTCGACCTGTTGCACATCGGCGAGGCCGGCGGCGACCGCCGGGTCTGCTGGATCATCGGCCGCCAGCATCCCGGCGAGACTATGGCGGCGTGGTGGATGGAGGGCATGCTGGAACGCCTGCTCGACCGCGACGACGCGATCGCCCGCGCGCTCGTCGGCCGGGCCGTCTTCCACGTCGTGCCGAACATGAACCCCGACGGCGGCCGCCGCGGTCACCTGCGCACGAACGCCGTCGGCGCCAATCTGAACCGCGAATGGCGCGACGCGACGATGGCGCGCAGCCCCGAGGTCTTCCTGGTCCGCGAGGCGATGCAGCGCACCGGCGTCGATTTCTGCCTCGACGTGCACGGCGACGAGGCTCTGCCCTACAACTTCATCATCGGCCCCGAGGGCACGCCGGGCTGGACCGACCAGCGCGACACCGTGCTGCGCGCCTACAAGGATACGCTCCGCCGCGCCAACCCCGATTTCCAGATCGAGCACGGCTATCCCGTGGCCCGCCGCGGCCAGGCCAACATGACCATGAGCACGAACTACCTGGCCGAGGCGTTCGGCTGCCTGGCGATGACCCTCGAGATGCCGTTCAAGGACACGACCGACACGCCCAACGAGGCCACCGGCTGGTCGCCCGAACGCTGCCGCAAGCTCGGCGCCGCCAGCCTGGACGCGCTCTACGCGGTGATCGACCGGCTGCGTCCGGATTAGCCGTTTAGTCCCGAAGTCTGATGGTGCGATCTTTTCCGCCGACCGGAAGGGGCGGAGGCGGTTGGTCGAGTAATACAAGATAATCAAGAGAGACGTGCCCGGTTTGGGTCGAAGCCGTCCACGAATCCAGCTGGCAGCCCGCGCCGATGACACGGTCGAACAGGCGCTGGTAATCCCGCTCCGGGACCCCGTGCCGCGCACCTCTGAGGAGCCTGCGTCAATCCTTTGCGGCACTCTGCTTTGTGGTAGGCTGCACAGGTGGGCCGATACCAAAACTGACGCAATGACTCTCGTAGGTGCGACGGTGGCGGAAATGATGGCTTGGCACCTTTACAGACAGCATGGCGCTGGCGGATGAGTCCGTTCGGTAGAGCCGAGTGCCGGACCCGCAAAGGGCATCCCGTTTCGTCCGTCGGGTGCGAGGGGTGACGAATGGGCCGCCCGTCGGATATCGCGGCCGGCAAGAGTGTCGAAAGGCCGTCGGCCAAGCGGTTTAACCTTGTCAGCTGGTTCTCCGCCGTCGGTTTCGTATCGATAGCGCTGATCAGTGTTGCCGCGGCTGTGCTGCTGTCGCGCTTTCTGGAGAAAGCACTGCTGGAACGCGACACTGCAATCATGCAGCAGCTCATCAACAACATCGTCAGCGCCTCCGACTCTCATAACTATTTCGTCGAGGGGAAAGGCGGCGGCCCTACCGACCTGGAGAGCTTCTTCGCACGCATGGCCGAGATGCCTGACGTCGTGCGGGCCCATGCGTTTGCGCAGGATCGCACCGTGATCTGGTCCACCGAAACCGCGTTCGTCGGTCAGAGGTTTGATCCCAACGATGAGCTGGAGGAGGCGTTCAAGGGCCACCCGCAGGTCGAAACTGGCATCACCAGCGAATCAACCAAGCTGGAGCACATCGCTCTCAAGACGCCCGGCAGCGGCTTCGTCGA
The DNA here is from genome assembly GCA_965261585.1 of Alphaproteobacteria bacterium. Lineage (GTDB taxonomy): Bacteria > Pseudomonadota > Alphaproteobacteria > UBA6615 > UBA6615 > CBDHDN01. Next base: position 11,799 of record CBDHDN010000065.1, on the reverse strand, counting down.
GAACTATCTGCCGATCTGGTACCGCGACGCCGAGGGCGCGCGGGTCGTCGGGGTTGTCGAGCTTTATCGCGCTCCCGAAAACATTCTGAACGAGATCAAGGCCGGCAAGCGCCTCATATGGATCGGCTCCCCGACTGCTGGTCTGTTTCTTTTTGCCGCCCTGTTTTGGCTGATACGCCGTGCCAACACGGTCATGCTGCAGCAGGAACAGCAGCTGCTTAAGTCAGAGACGCTCGCCACGTTGGGCGAAATGGCTTCGGCAGTTGCCCACAGCCTACGCAATCCGTTGGCCTCGATTCGGTCGTCGGCGGAGCTGGCGCTCGATTCGCGGCCGACGCCGAACGTCAAGGCAATGCTGACGGACGTGACGGAGCAATGCGACAAGCTCGCGAACTGGGTCGGCCAGTATCTCGTCCAGATCTATTCCGACACCGCGGAGCCAGAAAACACAGTTGATTCGGCAATCGAGTCCTGCCTCGAAACTTTTTCGGCTGAGCTCAAGCGCTGTAATATTCGGTGCGCCTCAGAGCCTGCGGGCGGGTTGCCGGCGGTGGCCGTCAACCGACTGGTTCTGAGCCAGGTGCTGAACGGACTGATCGCCAACGCCATCGAGGCGATGCCTGATGGCGGCGCGCTCACCGTCACCGCCCAACAGGTCGATTCGTTCGTGCACATTGCCATCGTCGACACCGGGCAGAGCATTCCAGCCGAGGAATTGGCGGACCTGACGCGGCCGTTCAAGACCACGAAGAGGACCGGGCTTGGCCTCGGGCTGCCGCTGGCCAAACGCATGATCGAGCGCCATGGTGGCCGGCTGGGTCTTTCGAGTGAGCCCGGCAAGGGGACCACCGCGACGCTGATGCTGCCCGTGGCGGTTGGTTGATGTAGGATGGGAAGGCGGACCGGGGGTGAAACGCCGTCTTTCCGGTTCTGGGTACTACCTAGTGCACAGATCCAGACAAATGATTCACCGTGCGCTGGAGCAACCCGTTGTTTTGTATTCGGAATCAGATTTCCACGGTGACGGCTCTGACTGAGTCGGTGCACTAGCGCCGAAACACGCCGACCAGCTCGACCTGGTGCGAGAACACGAACTGGTCGACCGGCATCACCTGGGCCAGCCGATAGCCGCCGTCGACCAGGATGCGCGCGTCGCGCGCGAACGTCGCCGGGTTGCAAGACACGCCGACGACAACCGGGACGGTCGAGCTTGCCAATTGGCGCGCCTGATCGGCGGCGCCGGCGCGCGGTGGATCGAACACGGCCGCATCGAAGCGCCGCAGCTCGTCGCCACCGAGCGGCTGCCGGGCCAGGTCGCGGCATTCCCCGGTGACCCGCCCGCCGAGGCCGGCGGCGCCGGCGGCGGCCTGCAGTGCCTGGATGGCGCCGGCGTTGCTGTCGATCGCCTGTACCCGGGCACCGGTTGCGTCAAGCGCGAAAGCGAACGTGCCGCAGCCGGCAAACAGATCGACGATGCGCACGGCACCGGCTACGGCATCCCGCGCCGCCGCCGTCAGGATCGCCTCGCCCTCCTGGCTGGCCTGTAGAAACGCCCCTGCCGGGACGCCGACGGCGACGCCGCCGAGGCGCAGGGTCGGCACCCGGCGTTGTGCCACCGGTTCCACCTCGCCTGTTGGGCCGTCGGTATCCAGCCAGGCAACGCGGGCCAGGTCGTTGGTCCGGGCGAAGGCCGCCAGGGCCGACACATCCTTGACGCTCGCCGGCCGCGCCGCCGCGATCACGAGGTCGATCCCCGTTTCGGTTTCCGTGACCAGCAGGTCGACACCCTCGCCCCGCCGCACGAACGATGGCAGGGCCGACCGCAACGGACCCAGCAGTGCGGCAAGCGGCGGCCGCAGGACCAGACACGACGCGACGTCGACGACCCGGTGGCTGGCGGCCCCGTGGAAACCGAGCACGGCCGCGCCGTCGCGCTCGTGTCGGCCGGCCAACTTGGCGCGGCGTCGGCCAGCCGAATCGGTCTGCCGCAACGGCGCGACGACGCCGGCGTCGAGCCCGCGCCGCACCAGAGCCGCGCATACCAGATCGTGTTTCCAGGCGGCGTAGTGCGTCGGCTCCAGATGCTGCACGGCACAGCCGCCGCAGGTCCCGAAGTGCGGGCACGGCGGCGCCACCCGGTCGGCGGACTCGCTCAGGCGCGCGACCGGCTCGGCCGCAAAGCCGTCGCCGCGCCGACCGGTCAGGCGCACGCGCACCTGCTCGCCCGGCAGTCCGTCACGCACATAGATGCGGCCCCGCGATGTCTCGGCGATGCCGTCGCCGCGGGCGCCCAGCGCGGTCACGGGGACGTCGACATCGCCGCTTGGCACCGTGCGCGACCGCCGCGCAGGTTTGGGCCGGCGCGCCTGACGCGGGCCCGGCCTCACGGCTGGTCCCCGTAGTGCGCGGCGATCAGGAACTCCTTGTTGCCGCTGGGTCCGGTGATCGGGCTCTCGACGATACCGCGCACCTGCCAGCCCGGCTGCATCGCCAGCCAGTCGCCGATGCGCGCGCAAACGACGGCGTGGAGCCGCGGGTCGCGGACGACGCCGCCCTTGCCGACGTTGCCCTTGCCGACCTCGAACTGCGGCTTGATCAGGGCGACGAGCCGACAGTCCGACCCGGCCAGGGCGAGCGGCGCCGGCAGCACCGTCGCCAAGCCGATGAAGCTGGCATCGCAGACGATGATGTCGACCGGCACCGGCACCTCGGTAGTCGTCAGGTGGCGCGCGTTCGTGCGCTCCAGCACGACGACACGGCCGTCATTGCGCAACGACCAGTCGAGCTGCCCGTGGCCGACATCGACGGCGTAGACGCGCGCCGCGCCGCGCCGCAGCAGCACGTCGGTGAAGCCGCCGGTGGAGGCACCGACATCCAGGCAGATGCGGCCCGCCGGGTCGATCGCGAAGTGATCGAGCCCATGCGCCAGCTTGGACCCGCCGCGCGACACCCAGGGATGGTCGCGGCCGCGCACCTCGAGCGACGCATCGGCGGCCAGCGCCTCGCCCGCCTTGTCGATCCGCCGCGTGCCGCTGAACACATGGCCGGCCAGGATCAGCGCCTGGGCGCGTTGGCGGCTCTCGACCAGCCCGCGGGCGACGAGCGCCTGGTCGGCCCGCTGCTTCGGCGGTTTCACGCCGGGCTCATCACCACCGCCGGGCGCAGATCCACGAACCGGTGGCGCTGCTGGAACCGCCAGACCGGCAGCACCGCCGCCGCGAACAGGCCCAGCACCAGGCCGGCCCACACGCCCTGGCTGCCGAAGCCCAGCGGAAACGCCAGCACGGCGCTGCCGGTGAAGCCGACGCCCCAGTAGCACAGGCCGGCGATCAGCATCGGCACCCGTGTGTCCTTGAGCCCGCGCAGGGCGCCGGTCGCGATCACGTGGGTCCCGTCGGCGATCTGGAACACCGCGGCGAAGGCGAGCAGCGACACCGCCAGCTCGACCACCGGCGCGCTGGCCGGCGCGTTCAAATCGAGGAACAGGTCGACCAGCGGGCGCGGGAACAGCCAGAAGACGACCGCCATGACGCTCATGAACGCCGCCCCAACGCCAGCGCCACCCAGCCCCGGTGGCCGACGGCGACGGCGTCGCGCGCACCGGCGGCCAGCCCGACGCGCACCGTCACGGCGTGGGCGATGCCCAACGGCACCATGAACGTGACGGCCGCCAGCTGCAGCGCGATCTGGTGCGCCGCCAGGTTGTCGGTGCCGATCAGGCCCATCAGGATGGCGGCGCCGGAGAACATGCCGACCTCCAGCAGGACGCCGCCGCCGATCGGCAGGCCGACCCGGAAGATCGCCCGGAAGCGCGCCCAGTCCGGCCCCCACAGCCGCACCAGGATGGTGTAGCGTCGGAACCCGCGGTCACGCAGCACATGGACCAGCAGCGCCGCGAACATCGCCGTGTTGACGACGCTGCTGCTGATGCCGGCACCGACCAGCTCCAGACGCGGCAGGCCGAAGTTGCCGAACATCAGCCCGTAGTTGCCGAGCACGTTGAGGCCGACGGCCACGACCGTGACGACGACGACGGCGCGCGGCCGCGACGCGACGGCGGTGAGCACGCCCAGCGAGAACAGGAACACCGCAAAATATACGGTACCGCCGAGGGCGCCGGCGGCCAGGTCCTGCGGCCCCAGCCAGCCCATCATCAGCGTATCGGTCGTGCCGATGGCGATGACGGCGAGCTGCGTCAGGACGAGCGGCACGGCGAGCCGCAGCGTGGCACGCAGCTCGACGCGCCACGGGTGCCATGCCCCGGCGGCCACGCGGCCGGTGCTGTCGGACAGGCCAGGCATTGTCGTCACTACGATCTGTGCCCTCTCAGCCGTGCCTGAATGCACGGCAGCTGGTGCTGCGGGCGGCGCCGCACCGCGGTCTTCCGTTGGCGCCGGCAGGACAGAGCCCACCGACCGATCAGTCGATGTCGGCGGGCTTCAGCTCCGGCGATCCGGCAGCCGTGAACGATATCTTCTCGACGCGCGCCTTCGCCTCCTGGAGCTTACTCTCGCAGTGCCGCTTCAGCTGCGCACCGCGCTCATACGCGCCAATAGCCTCGTCCAGGGCGCCCTTGCCGCCTTCGAGCCGGCGCACGATCTGCTCGAGCTCCTCGAGCGCCCGCTCGAACGTCATACCCGCGATATCCTGGGGCGTCTCGGCGGCTGCCTCGGGTTCGGCCATGGGGTCTCCTCTTCGGCCGAACTGTAAGATATTTTTCGCCGCGGCGGAACCGGCGCGGGTCCTCAGGACGCCATCAAGGCGCGGACATGGGCGGCCGTCGCCTGTGCCAGCGCCGTCAGGTCGTAGCCGCCCTCCAGGGTCGCGACGATGCGCCCGCCGCAGCATGCCTCGGCCACCTCGACGAGCTGGCGCGTCACCCAGGCGAAATCCTCGGTCGTCAGCGCCAGCTGGGCCAGCGGATCGCGCCGGTGGGCATCGAACCCGGCCGAGATCAGCAGGAAATCGGGGGCGAACGCGCGCAACGCCTGCACGATGCGCTCGGCGACGGCCGGCCGGAACAGCGATGCGTCGGCGCCCGGCGGCATCGCGACGTTGACGATGTTGCCGGCGATGCCGCGCTCGCTCGGCGCACCGGTGCCGGGATAGAGCGGCGACTGGTGGGTCGAAGCGTAGAACAGATCGGAATCGGCCTCGAACATGGCCTGGGTCCCGTTGCCGTGATGCACGTCGAAGTCGACGACGGCGACCCGTTCGGCGCCGTGTTCGGCCCGCGCATGGGCCGCCGCCACGGCGACGTTGTTGAACAGGCAGAAGCCCATGGCCCGCGTCGGCTCGGCATGATGGCCCGGCGGCCGCACCGCGCAGAAGGCATTGCGGGCGCTGCCGCCGGCGACCGCGTCGACGGCGGCGATCGCCGCGCCGGCCGCGCGCAGAGCCGCTTCGCCCGAGCCCGGTGAGACGACCGTATCGGCGTCGATGCGGGCATAGCCGCTGGCCGGGACCGCCGCGAGCACCCAGTCGACATGCGCCGCCGGGTGCATGCGCGCGATCTGTTCGCGCGTCGCCCGCGGCGCTTCCAGGCGCTCAAGCGCGGCGAATTCCGGCTCGTCGAGCGCGGCGAGGATGGCTTGGAGCCGTGCCGGCGACTCGGGATGCTCGGGCCCGGGCTCGTGCTCCAGGCACGCCGGGTGCGAATAGAGATGTGTGACCATCGCCGCTCACCGAATGGATGGGGATCCGATCCTAGCGGCACCGCCGGGCCCCGAGCAACGCAGGCCACGGCCGGCCGGCCGCACTGATCGCCCGCAATTGACTTGCGACGCGGCCAGGACAACTTTTAGCTAAAGCGGTTAGTATCGCGTGTGCCAATGCTGGTGGCCCCAGTGGGCTCCCGTGGGTTTCCGCGCGATCCGCGACCGATTGGAACCAACATCGACGTGTATGGCCATATGGAGGACGGTGTCCGGGCTGCCGCCTGCTGACGAACCGCCGAGGCGTCCAAGGGCGCACAAGCGGCCGCCCTGGTTAGCCTTCTGTGCGCCCTGGCGCTCGCCGGCCCGGCAATGGCGCAGCCGCGCAACGGCGCCGGCCCGCCGGCGTCGGCCGTTGCCGTCGACGCCGTCGTCCTCGAGCCGCTGGCCCAAACCGTGCCGGTCATCGGCCGCCTGGTCGCACGCCAGAGCGGCGTCGTCGCCGCCCGCGTCGGCGGCGCCGTCGACCAGATGAGTGTCGACGTCGGCGACCGCGTCGAGCGCGGCGACGTCATCGCCGTCGTCTTCAAGAACCGGCTGGAGATCGAGCGCGACCGCACCGCGGCCGTCGTGACTCAGCGCCGCGCCGTGCTTGAGACCGCGCAGGCCGAGCTTCAGAAGGCGAGCCAGGAGCTGCGGCGGTTGGAGGATCTGCGCGACTCCGCCGCCTTCTCGCGTGCCCGCCTTGACGACGTGACCCAGGACGTCGCCATGCAGGCCGGCGAGCTGGCCGAGGCCCAGGCCCAGCTGGGCGAGGCCCAGGCCCGGCTGTCGCGCGCCGCCACCGACCTTACCGACGCCGAGATCGTCGCCCCGTTCGCCGGCGTCATTACCGAAAAGCACACCGAGGCCGGCGCCTATCTGAACATCGGCAGCCCGGTCGTCACGCTGCTCAACGACACCGACCTGGAGGTCGAGGTCGAGGTCCCGAGCAACCGTCTCGTCGGCCTTGAGGTAGGCAACGTCCTCACGTTCACGCTCGACGACGGCTCGATGCACAGCGGCATCGTCCGCGCCATCGTGCCCAACGAGAATCCGCTGACGCGCGCGCGCCCGGTCCGCATCACGCCGCTGTTCGATGCGTCCGCGCCGCGGGCGGCGAACCAGAGCGCGACGGTCGCCATACCGGTCGGGTTGGCTCGCGAAGTCGTGACCGTGCACAAGGACGCGATTGTCCGCCGCGGCCGGGAACCCATGGTATTCGTCGTCGACGACGACGGTAAGGCGCAGCCGCGCCCGGTGAGCCTGGGCGAGGGCATCGGCAGCCGTTTCGTCGTCCGGCGCGGGCTCGTGCCCGGCGAGCTGGTTGTCGTGCGCGGCAACGAGCAATTGCGGCCGGGCCAGGCCGTGCGCCTGGTCGGAGGATGAACCGGTGAACCTGATCCGCCTGGCGATTACGCGCCCGATCGCCGTCGTCGCCGCGGTGTTCATGGTGCTGCTGTTCGTCTGGGTGGCGCTGCAGCGCATCCCCATTCAGTTGGCGCCCGACGTGCGCCAACCCGTCGTGAACGTCAACACCAATTGGCCCGGCGCCGCCCCGGCCGAGGTCGAGCGCGAGATCATCAATCGCCAGGAGGACGTGTTCAAGGGCCTCGAGGGCCTGCAGGGCATCAACAGCACGGCGCGCACCGGCCGCGGCACGATCACCCTGGAGTTCGCGCCCGGACAGAACATGGACCGGGTGCTGCTGCTGATCGCCAACCGGCTGGACCGGGTGACCGGCTATCCGGAGGAGGCCGACGAGCCGACCCTGTCGACGTCGGGCTCGGAAGACAACGCGATCGCCTGGTTCGTCATTTCGCGCACGGCCGACAACACGACGCCGATCCATGCCTTCGGCGACATCGTCGAGGACCTGGTCAAGGACCGTGTCGAGCGGGTCGACGGCGTTGCCGGCGTCAACGTGTTCGGCGGCGCCGAGCGCGAGATGCGCATCGAGATCGACCCCAACAGGCTGGCCAGCTTTGCCATGACTGTCGGTGAGGTCGTCGACCGGCTGCGGCGCGCCAACGCCTCGGTCAGCGGTGGCGACGTCGACGAGGGCAAGCGCCGCTATATCGTGCGCACCGAGGGCGACTTCACGAGTCCCGAGGCGATCAGGGCCATCGTGCTGCGCAGCGATAGTTCGACCGCCGCCGTCGGCCGGGTCACGGTCGGCGACATCGCCGAGGTCTATCTGGCCTTCAAGAAGCCCGGCGCCGACATCCGCTATCTCGGCAACGACGCCATTGCGCTCAACGCGACGCGCGAGCAAGGCGCCAATGTCATCGAGACCATGGCCGGCATCCGCGACACCGTCGCCGACCTGGCCGCATCGGAACTGCCGCGCGCCGGCCTGAACATTCGCCAAGTCTATGACGAGACCGTCTACATCAATTCGGCGATCAACCTGGTGCGCCAGAACATCGTCGTCGGCGGCATCCTGGCGATCATCGTGCTGCTGGCCTTTCTGCGCTCGGGCCGGGCCACGCTTGTCGTCGCGCTCTCGATCCCGGTCTCCGTCGTCGGCGCCTTCGTCGCCATGGCGGTCCTCGGCCGCTCGCTCAACGTCGTCAGCCTGGCCGGCATCGCCTTTGCGGTCGGCATGGTGGTCGACGCCGCGATCGTCGTGCTCGAGAACATCTACCGCCTGCGCCAGGAGGGTCTCAGCCGCGCGGAGGCGGCCTACAAGGGCGCCTCCCAGGTATGGGGCGCGATCCTCGTCTCGGCGCTGACGACGGTCATGGTCTTCATCCCGATCCTGATCATGGAGCTGGAGGTCGGCCAGCTGTTCCACGACATCGCCGTGGCGATCTCGGTCTCCGTGCTGTTGTCGCTGCTGGTCGCGGTGACGCTGATCCCGGCGCTGGCCAACAGGCTGCTGTCCGACGACATCGCCGACAGCACGAAGCGACTCTCGATCCCGGTCCTCGACGGGCTGGCGCGCGGCTTTGTCGGTGCGATCACCGCCTTCTCACGCACGGTTGTCCGCAGCAAGCCGGCGGCCCTGGGCGTCGTCGCCGGCATCGTCGGCCTGGCCGTTCTGTTCACCGTGGCGCTGGCGCCGAAGCTCGACTACCTGCCGACCGGCAACCGCAACTTCGTGTTCGGCTTCGTGGTGCCGGCGGCCGGCTACAATCTGGCGACGATCGGCAGCATCATGCGCGGCGTCGAGGACGCGACACGGCCGCTGTGGGCGACGGAGACGGGGCCGGAGTCCGAACCCGGCGGGCCGCCCAAGATCGACAGCCTGTTCGCCGTCGCGCTGCAGGGCCGCGCCTTCATCGGCGCCCGCGCCGTCGAGGAGGGCCGGGCGCGCGAGCTTCTGCCCATACTGCAGGCCCCAGCGTTTCAAGAGCCCGGCACGTTCGCCGCCGTGTTCCAGCCGTCGCTGTTCGGCCGCTCCGTCGGCGGCGGCCGCGCCATCGATGTCAATATCTCGGGGCCCGACCTCGCGACCATCTACGCCGTCGCCCAACAGGCGTTTCTTGAGCTGACCCAGGTGCTGCCGTTCAGCGAGGGCCATCGCACGCGGCCGCTGCCGGCGCTGACGTTGGACGCGCCCGAGGTCCGGGTGGTGCCCGACCGGGTGCGGCTGGCCGACAACGGCCTGAGCGCCCGCGACCTCGGCCAGTCCGTCGATGCCTTCAACGACGGCCTGCGGGTCGCCGAGATCACTGTCGGCGGTGAGCGTATCGACCTGACCCTGAAGGGCCGGACGCAGCAGGTCGAAACGACCCAGAGCATCGCCAGCCTGCCCGTCGTCACGCGCCAGGGCCGGATCGTGCCGGTCGGCAGCCTAGCCGACGTCATCGTCACCGCCGGCCCGACCGAGATCCGCCGCGTCGAGCGCGAACGCTCCGTCACCCTGCGGGTAACGCCGGCCGACGGGCTGCCGCTGCAGGCGGCGATCGGCCTGATCAACGACCAGGTGCTGGCCAAGCTGACGGCGCAGGGCCTGCCGCCCGGCGTTCAGTTCGACCTGTCCGGCTCGGTCGACAAGCTGAGCGAGACCTGGAACGAGTTGGTCGTCGACTTGGCTCTCGCGATCGTCATCGTCTACCTGGTGATGGCGGTGCTGTTCGAGAGCTTCGTCTACCCGCTGATCATCATACTGTCGGTGCCGATCGCCGCCGCCGGCGGCCTCGGCGGGCTGGCGCTGTTGAACATCTATGTCAACCAGCCGCTCGGCATGCTGACCATGCTGGGCTTCGTCATCCTGATCGGCATCGTCGTCAACAAGGCCATCCTGCTGGTCCACCAGACGCTCTACAACATCCGCCAGGACGGCATGGATCCGGACACGGCAATCACCCGGGCGACCCAGAATCGCATCCGGCCGATCTTCATGTCGACGCTGACCAGCGTGTTCGGCATGCTGCCGCTGGTGCTGTTCCCCGGCGCCGGTTCCGAGCTCTATCGCGGCCTCGGCTCGGTCGTACTCGGCGGCCTGGCGCTGTCGGCGCTGCTGACGCTGGCCATCGTGCCGCCGATGATGTCGATCACGGTGGGCCTGATCGAGCGGCGGCGCGGGCCGGACGCCCACCAGCAGCAGGCACCTGCCGAATAGGACGCCGACCCGGATCCCGGGCCTGCACCCCGCATGCCGGTGGAAATCGCGCCGGGCGTGGGGTACGATTCTCGCCAAAATGGCGAGAGCGGGCAATGGTTGACGCGCCGGGACGCAGCCTGGCTGGGATCGCTCTGCTGGAGAGCATCCCTGAGGACAGCTTGCGGCACATTGAACAGCAGTGCCGCTGGCACCGCTACAAGGCCCAGGAACAGATCATCGACCGCGAGAGCGAATCGCGGGACGTCTATTTCGTCGTCTCGGGCCGCGCCCGGGTCGTCAACTATTCGCTGTCGGGCCGCGAGGTCACGCTCGACGACATCGACGCCGGCGGCTATTTCGGCGAGCTCGCGGCGCTCGACAGCCTGCCTCGCTCGGCCACCGTAATCGCCCTGGTCGATACCCTGGCGGCGTCGCTCGCGCCGACGGCCTTCGCCTCGGTGCTGCGCCGCTGGCCCGAGGTCTCGATGAGCGTCATGCTGTCCCTGGCCGCCGTCGTCCGAACGGCCACCGAACGCATCATGGACCTGAGCACCCTGGGCGCCCACAACCGCGTGCAGGCCGAGATCCTGCGCGAGGCCCGGCCGACCCTGACCGCCGACAACACGGCCGTCATCGAGCCGGTGCCGGTGCATGCGGATATCGCCAGCCGCGTCAGCACGACCCGCGAGACCGTCGCCCGCGTGCTCGGCGAGCTCGCCCGCCAGGGCATCATCAAGCGCCAGGGCAACAACCTCCAGATCCTCGACTTCGACCGCCTGGAGCGGCTGGTCGAACACTTCCGCGCCGTCTAGCGCCACGATCCGCACCCCGTGCAACTTTTTCGTGCGGGTGTGACGTAGGTCACATTCACCCCGCCACGATCCTGGCAGTCTGACACGCGTGCCTGGACGGCACGGGCGATGACTGGCATGCCCGCCAAGCGAAGGAGTGCACCTCCGTGATCCTACTCAAGGCACTGATCGTGACCCTGCCGCTGGCGATTCTAACCGTTATCGCCCTACCGACGACCGTCTGGTTCGGCAGCCCGTTCTAGCGAGTCCCGTTCCTACTTCTATTCCTCCCTAGTACTAGAGGCCGCGTCCGCAAGGCGCGGCCTCCTTCTTTGGCGTACAACCCCGGGTCTCGGCGGCGGCGCCGAAAACAGCAGCGTGCGGGGACAAAGCTGCTAATGTCGCGCTGGCAGCCCAAGGCCGCGCCGTTCCCAACACCAGCAGACTCAAATGGTCAACGTCCCCAAGCTCGCCGCGCTCCTTTCCCTGTCCTGGCTTGCGCTTGCGACCCCCGTCGCGCTGGCTCAGAGCCTCACCCCGGCCGAGGGCCGGCTATCGGCGGTCGCCTTCGCGCCGATTGACGGCGGCAGCACGTTCGCGATCGAGATGTTGGACGACACCGACCTGAACGTCCGTCTGGTCGCGGATATCGAGCGCAGCCTAGCGGCCAGCGCGCACCGACCGGCAGCCGACGGGCGCTATATCCTCACGTTAGAGACCGCGGAGATCGCCGACCTGCAAGGCGACGGCGGCGGCATCGGCA
>CBDHDN010000064.1:0-290622 GCA_965261585.1 Alphaproteobacteria bacterium | reverse complement strand
TCTATGTCTTGCTCGACATCTTCAGCCGCTGCGTCGTGGGCTGGATGGTTGCCGATCGGGAGAACGCCGCGCTCGCCGCGACGCTGATCGAGGAAACCTGTCTCAAGCAAGGCATCGAGCCCCAGGTGCTCACCCTGCATTCGGACCGCGGCGCGCCGATGACCAGCAAGTGTACCGCCCAACTCCTCGCCGACCTCGGGGTCACCCGCTCTCTGAGCCGCCCCCAGGTCAGCGATGACAACCCGTTCTCCGAAGCGCAGTTCAAGACCCTGAAGTACCACCCCGGCTTCCCTGGGCGCTTCGAAGAAATTACCGCCTCCGTCGCCTTCTGCCGGTCGTTCTTCCCCTGGTACAACACCGAGCACCGCCATGCCGGGATCGCGATGCTCACCCCCGATGATGTCCATCATCACCGGGCACCGGATGTGCTGGCTCAGCGCGGACGTACCCTGCAAGCCGCCTGGGCCCTTCACCCCGAACGCTTCGTCCACGGCACCCCGAAACCCGCCCCACTTCCCGAAGCCGTCTGGATCAACCCACCCGCCACTTCCACAACAGGAGAAACGAGTCAGTAAATAGAAACCGTCGGTGTCTCAAAGTCGTTGACAGGTTCCGCTGTCCGCGGAGGCTGATGCAGCTCCTGGTTCACTCCGCGGCCTCCAGTTTGTGAGACGTCGGCGCTAGCGCCTCGGCGAGGAGCGCGTCGAGCAGGCGGCGGCGCGTGTCGTCGCCGTCGGTGAGGCTAGAGCACATCCGGTTTAGACGGAATATCCTGCATTGACGAGGTAGTTTCTGCATTCGGTTGGAGAGAATTCATCGAGGGCGTTTCCAATTGCCCGCCAGAGGTCATCGACGGTTCTGGCGCCGACCTTGCGGAGAATGGCTTTGAGCTTGGCGAAGACCTGTTCGATGGGATTGAGATCGGGGCTGTAGGGCGGCAGGTAGAGCGGGGTTGCGCCGACCGCCTCAATGGCCTCGTGTACGCCGGCGACCTTGTGGGAGGAGAGGTTGTCCATGATGACGATGTCGCCCGCGGACAGGGTCGGGACCAGGGCTTGCTGGACCCAGGCAAGGAAGCTTGCGCCGTTGATCGGGCCATCGAAAACGCAGGGCGCGGTGATCCGGTCGTGACGCAGGGCGGCAATGAACGTGGTTGTCTTCCAGTGGCCATGGGGAATGGCCGCCACCACCCGTTCGCCGCGCGGTGCCCGGCCATAACGCCGGGCCATGTTCGTCCGCGCCCAGGTCTCGTCGAGAAAGACCAGCCGTTCGGCAATCAGCCCAGGTTGCTCGTTGCGCCAAGTGGCTCGCGCCGCCGCGACGTCAGGGCGCTCCTGCTCGGCGGCGTGGGCTGTCTTTTTTTGCGACTCAGCCCCTGAGCCAGAAGAAAGTCGCCAAGCGTCGAGCGCTTCGCCTCGATCCCCTCGGCGGCCAGCAAGACGCAAAGCTCGTCAATGGTGATGTCGCAATTCTCCATCACCAGAGCCCGAATGCGATCGCCATGGGGAGCCAGTTTCGATTTCTTCCAGCCACCGTATTTGTCGGCTTTGATCGTGCCCCGCTGCTTCCAACGCTGCATCAGCTTCACAACAAAGCTGATGCTCACATCAAATTGCTTCGCCGCCGCATTGCGAGAGGTCCCCGATTCAACAACTCGAACAACTCGTTCACGAAGATCTTCCGAATAAGGTCGTGTCATCCATGGCTGGCCTCCTTTAACCCAGCTCATAGCTTGAATCACTTTTTGCGACCCTTGGGAATCCCCTTTTTGATTCTGTCTATGCCGGACCCGCTCTAGCTTCCAAGCGATTGCATAGCGCCATGAGCTCATCGACCTTCGCAACGATGCGGCGTTGTTCGGGGAGGGGTGGGAGGGGGAGCGTAATCTTTATCATCCGGGTTAGGCCGAGATCGAAGTTCGACGTGCCCTGCGTATGGTGCTGAGACTGGTCGTAACAATGCGGACTATTCAGCGCTAGTTCCACGTAGCGAGGAAAGAGCCGCTTTTTCTCGATCCTCAAGACGGCCAGATGCACCCAAACACTGAATTCAAAGTCCAGGTCATTGACCTTGGCAATGCCGGTTGTCCCTCCCTTTGTGTAGATGATGTCGCCTCGCTGGGGCCGAATGGGCTTGCAAAACTCCTCATGGTCCTCTCGCGAGACATACTTCACTGTACCGAGGTCGAATCCATCGGGGCGCACGTTTCGCGTCGAAAGGAACGGAACGCCATGCTCTCTCGAAACATACTGTGGCGAAATATGCGGGCCGTCGGAAACCTGGTAGCAGAGCTCCCCAGGCATAGACCAGACCCAGCCAGGAGGTGCCGAGAACGGAAGATCTAGCTCTTCGTGTAGCGCACCCGGTTCCTTGGACACAAGTTTGTCTCACGCGGCGGGCCTGATTGAGATCGCGGCGTGCCACGCCTGACGAGCTTGAGCGGGGCTCAGGTAGCCGTTCTTTTCGACGATCCACTGGGCATTGTAGAGTTCGACGAAGTCGCGGACGGCGTCCCGCAGCTCCGCGATGTTGCGGTAGATGCGACCATGGATGATCTGTTCCTTCAGCGTGCGATTGAACCGCTCGGCGACGCCGTTGGTCTGGGGCTCGGCGACGAAGGCGTAGGACGGCTGGATGCCCCAGAACTTGATCTGGTTGGTGAAGTGGTCCGACAGATACTGGGAGCCGTGATCCATCCGCAAGGCCAGCCCCCGAGCCGCGCCGGCCGCGGTCGAGCCATACAGCCCGGCAAGCCCCATGGAGATCGGCTGCAGGGCGGCGAAGCGGTCGCCGCGCTTGCAGACATGCCAGCCGACACACTCGGCGTTCCAATGCTCGACGGCGGTGAAGATCCAGCCCCAGCCGTCGTCCACCGTGAACACCCGAACGCCATCGGTGCCCCACATGAGGTTCGGGGCATGAGTGATGATCTCACCGTCATGGGGATTGCCGCCACGGCGGCGTCAGCGATGGGCGAGAGCAGATTGTTCTCGCGCATCAGGCGGAGCACCCGCTTGCGGGCAACCCGGATGTCGCGACAGACCCGAAGCCGAGCCCAGACCTTGCGGTAGCCCTCGCCCTCCCAGGGCGATGCCTCCAGGTCGGCTTCGATCGCCACCAGCAGCGCCTGGTCCGAGATCGCGGGCTTCGGTCCCCGACGCTTTGCCGGCGGCTGCTCGGCGTGCTGGCCGGAGGTCATGGCGTAGAACGAGGAGCGGGCCATGCCCCAGGCGGCGCAGACCCGCCGCAGGCCGTAGGCCAGACCCGTGCCGGGCGAGGTGGCGGCACTCATCGCCGCGACCTCCGCCGCCCCAAAGGGCCGAAGGTCTCCGTCTTGGCCTCCAGCAGTTCCACCTGCATGGTCAACTCTCCGATCCGCTTCATGGCGCTATCCAGTTCCGCCTGCACCGGATCGCCCTTGCGTTGCTTGAGCGAGGCGTCGATCCCGCCGATCGCTTTCTCACGCCACTGCTCGAGCCGGAAGATCTCTACGCCCAACTGGCGCGACAGAAGTTGCACCGGCTCGTCACGCAAAAGCCGCAGAACGACCTCACGCTTGCGCGCCACCGTCCATCGCTGGCCAAGTCCCAGCGGGCCTGCCGGCAAAGCCTGGCCTGGGGAAAACGTGGACGAGCCAAGCTCGCCCGCATTTACCACAGGCCCATCAACAGGAACTTTCTTCTCAAAATTATCGGTCATGTTCCGGTCCGCGCCACTGGAACCGCTCCGGGAGCGGCGAGCGGTAGTCGGGCTTGAGCAGCTCCAGTTCTTCGTCCTGGTCGTCGATGATCTTGAGGAAGAACATCCAGCACAACTGGCTGATGCGCTGGGCATCGCCATCGACGCCTGTGTCCTGGCGCATGATGTTCTGGATCGTCTTGACGACAGTGCGGACGGACATGGGCTATCTCGCTCCTAGGTCTTGTGGCCAGGACTCAAGCTCCACGGATGTTAGGATTTCGACTGGGTGCAGTTTCTCAATCCGCTGCAGGATTTCTACGCCCAACTCGGTTTCAGAAAAGCATTCAAGTTCTGCAGCGCTGAGTGTCTGAATGAAGATGGAGAATCCCCAGTATATTGCAAAGATGCTCCAGTACTCACTAAAAGTATTTGACGTAATATTCACCTTACCTTTCCTACCCCATACCCGCCTAAAAAGCTCGTTAGTCTGACCTTGGCGCCAACCCAGCTCGCGGCCAATTGCCCGAAGGCGGGCATCATTCGCACTCGCACTCGCTAGGTATCGCTTAACAAACCTTTGGGTGAAGCCGATCGTATTCATGCTTTTGACGCCGAGAAACTCGTTCTGAGCGCTTAGGCCGTCACCGACCTCATGGAGAGCCAGAAGCACAACCAACTCTCTCGCAACTTCCGGAGGTTGAGTTAGGTACTCTATCCAGATGAGTTCTTCATATGCTGGCCTTAGAAAGGTAACGCCAAAATGCCCGGTTCCGCCATTAATCATTGATGGAATCGTCCGGAGAGCTTCATACTGGCGCACCATGGAACTGCGTCTTAATAACTCCCAGAATTGATCCTCATCTCGACAACTCCACGTGAATTCCTCAACTAGAGTAACCAGCGGCGAAATCAGTTCTACTAGAGCCTGCACATTGTCGCTTAGATCACTTGTCGCTCCTTCGGTAGTCACTTAGGCAGTCTCCCGATAAAGGGCGGACTGTAGCTCGTGGATGGCGCGTTCGAAATCGACGCGGCCACCGAATGCCTTGATGAGCTGCACGGGCGTCCCGAGTGCCGTGAAGGGCGGAATGCGCAACACGTTGGCGTCGCCGAGGTTGAGCACTCCCTCGTCAGCATACTTGGTGAGCAGCGCATCTAGCACGGCGCGGGCCTGGTCGCCGTATTTCGCGAACACGTCGCGCTTCTTGACGTTCTCGACCCGCTCGCGGCGGGTCAGGGGCTTGGCGTCGAAGGCGACGTGGCAGATGAGGTCGAAGGGGTCGAGGTCCTTGCCGACTTCCTCCGCCAGCGGATCGAGGGGCAGGCCTTCGGCCGCCAGCTCCTCGATAATCGCCTGCTTGCGCTCCGCTGCCTTCCAGCGCCTGAGGAAATCGTCCAGGCTGACGAACCGTTTCCTGAGCGCCCGCTTGGTGAAGTCGCGCGGGGACTCGGTGACGAGCTTGCCGTTCTCATCGAGGTATTCGACACGTTCCGCAACGATCGTCGCCGCGACATCGTCGACGTAGATCTTGCGCGGCGCCCCCTCGCCGGCTGGGATGGTGATATCCGGGATAACTTCCATCTCGCCGGAATCGTAGGGCTCACCGTCCTCGCCGGCCGCTGGCGGCGGGTCGGGCGGGATGATCGGGTCACCTTCGCCCGGTTCATAGATCTGTACCGGCTCACCATCGAAATCCGGATCGGCGAAGTGACTGGTCGCCCCGCGGAAATCGATCAACGTGAAATAATACTTGTTTGTGCCCTCGTGCACGCGGGTGCCGCGCCCGACGATCTGTTTGAACTCGGTCATCGATTTGACCTCGCGGTCGAGCGCGATCAGCCGACAGGTCTGGGCATCGACACCGGTCGATAGCAGCCGCGACGTCGTGACCAGCACCGGGTATCTCGATTCCGGATCGATGAAGTTGCCGAGCTGTGCCTGGCCCTCGGCGTCGTCACCGGTGACGCGCATGACGTAGCGGTGGTTCTCCCCAACCAGGTCGGCGTTCTCGTTGATCAGCGCCTGGCGCGTGCGGGCGGCGTGCTCCTGATCGACGCAGAAGATAATCGCCTTCTGGAAGCGGTCGCCGCTTTCTTTGAGAAACGCGGTGACCTTCTGCGCGACCAGCCTGGTCCGGTCGTCCAGCACTAGTGTGCGGTCGAAGTCCTTGGCGTTGTAGATCCTGTCCTCGACCTCGACGCCCTCGCGGTCGAGCTTGCCCTTCTCCGGGCGATAGCCCTCGACGTCGCGGTCGATATGGACCTTGACGACCTTGTAGGGCGCCAGGTAGCCGTCATGGATGCCTTGCTTCAGGGAGTAGGAGTAAACCGGCGCGCCAAAGTAGTCGATGTTGGAGACGTACCGCGTCTCCTTCGGCGTGGCGGTCATGCCGATCTGGGTGGCGGCGGTGAAGTATTCGAGGATTGTCAACGGCGGAGCGATATGGGACCGCGGTGGCGGTGTAAAAAGGGACCACTCGGTGCTGGGGGTTTGTCCCCGTAGTCCACGGGAGGGCCCCGCGTGCGCCGCGGCGTGCCCCTCACCTGGCTGACGCGGCGGCGCGCGTGGGAGGGGCCTGTGAACCCACGGGGGCAAGCCGGGTCTGGGTGTTGGGTCAGCCGGCAGCCGGTTTTTGACGGTTGCGGCTCTGGTTGAGCCGATAGCTCTCGCCATTCATCTCGAGGATATGGACGTGGTGGGTGAGCCGGTCGAGCAGCGCGCCGGTGAGTCGCTCGGAGCTGAACACCTCGGTCCATTCATCGAACGGCAGGTTCGAGTGTGTGCGGCGGTGACAAATTAGACCACGGAAGCGGCGAGATTTGCCCGGCTGCGGGCGGAGTAAAACTCTGCCACCTGTAGCCTTCGATCCTTTTCGGGATGGAAGGTGGGAGGATGTATACCGTGGACCTTTATCTACGCGTTCGGCTGGCGTGCCATGTTGATGGGCTGAGTCAGCGAGAGGCGGCGAGTCGGTTTGGCATAGCGCGAGAGACGGTGAGGAAGATGCTCGGGCACTCGGAGCCGCCTGGCTACCGCCGCCGCCAGCCACCGAAGCGCCCGAAGCTGGACCCCTTCAGGGATATCATTGACCGTATTCTGGAAGAGGACCGAACGGTTCACTGCAAGCAGCGCCACACGGCGAAGCGGATATTCGAGCGTCTTCGCGACGAGCATGGCTTTGCGGGCAAACAGACCATCGTCAAGGATTACGTCCGGGAACGGCGCCGTCGCCAGCGTGAGATGTTCGTGCCGCTGGCGCACCCTCCGGGTCACGCTCAGGCGGACTTTGGCGAGGCGGATGCGATCATCGCCGGCGTCAAGCGGCGGGCGCATTTTTTCGCCATGGACCTTCCCCACAGCGATGCCTGCTTCGTTGCGGCCTACCCGGCGGCGGCGACGGAGGCCTGGCTGGACGGCCACAACGGGGCCTTCGCCTTCTTCGGCGGCATTCCCCAATCGATTCTCTACGACAATGACAAGTGCCTGGTGTCGCGCATCCTGCCGGACGGCACGCGGCAACGAACGCGAGCGTTCAGCGGGCTTCAATCCCATTATCTGTTCCAGGATCGATATGGCCGCCCCGGCAAGGGCAATGATAAGGGCAAGGTGGAGGGGCTGGTCGGTTACGCCCGCCGGAACTTCATGGTTCCCATCCCCCGGTTTGCGAGCTGGGACGCCTTCAACGCTCACCTGGAACATCAATGTCGGAGACGGGAAAGCGACGTCTTGCGCGGCCATCGCGAGACCATCGGCGAGCGGTTCGGATGCGACCGGGAGAAGCTGATGGAATTGCCGCCGGCGCCTTTCGAGGCCTGCGACAAGGAGGGCACGCGGGTCAATTCGCTCTCCCTGGTGCGCTATCGGGGCAACGACTACTCGGTGCCCGTCGCCTACGGTCACCAAGAGGTCTGGGTCCGTGGCTACGTGCACGAGGTGGTCATCGGCTGCGCCGCCGAGGTCATCGCCCGGCACCCACGCTCTTACGAACGAGAGGACCTGATCTTCGAGCCGATCCACTATCTGGCCTTGCTGGAGCGGAAGATCGGTGCCCTCGATCAAGCCGCCCCGCTGGCCGGTTGGAAGCTGCCCGAGGCGTACGCCAACCTGCGCCGCTTGCTTGAAGCCCGCATGGGCAAGGCCGGCAAGCGGGAGTACGTGCAAGTGCTCCGTCTTCTGGAGACCTTTGCCCTTGAGGAGGTGCACGGTGCCATCCGCGATGCCCTGCGGTTAGGCGCCATCGGCTATGATGCGGTCAAGCACCTGGTGCTGTGTCGCGTCGAGCGTCGACCCCCCCGGCTCGACTTGAACGTTTATCCCTATCTGCCGCGGGCCCAGGTGACCACCACATCCGCCGCCAGCTACATGAGCCTGCTGGGCGGAGCGGCGCCGTGAGCGACACGCCGCAGGTGTTGCTGGCCCATCACCTGAAGGCCCTCAAGCTGCCGACCTTCCTCAGGGAGTACGACAAGCTGGCTCGCCAGTGTGCCAGCGAGGGCGCCGACCACGTGCGCTACCTGCTCCGCCTGGCCGAGCTGGAACTGATCGACCGCGAGCGCCGCATGGTCGAGCGGCGAATCAGGCAAGCGAAGTTCCCGACCGTCAAGAGCTTGGACAGCTTTGACTTCAAAGCGATCGCCTCGCTCAACAAGGCGCTGGTCCTCGAGCTGGCACGATGCGAGTACATCGAGCGCCGGGAGAATGTGATCGCTCTGGGCAATTCCGGCACCGGCAAGAGTCACATTGCGCTCGGCCTCGGCCTTGCCGCCTGCCAGAAGGGCCTGTCGGTCGGCTTTACCACCGCCGCGCCCTGGTCCACGAGCTCATGGAGGCGCGCGATGACAGACAGCTGCTGAGGTTCCGGAAGAAGCTCGCCAACCTCAAGCTCCTCATCATCGACGAGCTGGGTTTCGTGCCGCTCTCCAAGACCGGCGCCGAGTTGCTGTTCGAGGTGTTCAGCCAGCGCTACGAGCGTGGCTCGATCCTGGTGACCTCCAACCTGCCATTCGACGAGTGGACGGAGGTTTTCGGCTCAGAACGCCTGACGGGGGCGTTGCTGGACCGCCTGACCCACCACGTCCATATCCTGGAAATGAACGGCGAAAGCTTCCGCCTCAAGCAGAGCCGAAGAAAACAGAAACCCGCAAAAAGCGCCTGAGCGGCATCCGCTTGCCCCCGTGGGCCCACAGGCCCCTCCCACGCGCGCCGCGGCCTTTGCCTGCTGAGGGGCAGTCCACGCCGCGCGTGGGTCCCTCCCGTGGACTACGGGGACAAGCTCCTCACCGAACCAAAGTGGCCCACTTTTGCTCCGCCACATGGCCGGGTTTTACTCCGCCGTTGACAACCGCCGGAGCCTGGCTCCGAAAATAGACGATTCACTCAGTTATTTTAGTGTTTTAGCGTTTCCGGATGGGCACTAGTCTAAGCCTAGGGTCCGTACTCAATTAGCGATTCTCAGGGTGCAGGATTTGTGATTCAAGCTTCCAAGCTGATGGAGGCTTGAATGACGAAACTTTACTGGCTGGGCGAGACGGAGTGGTCTCGCATAGAGCCTTTGTTGCCGCGCGGGCGCAAAGGAGCACACCGGGTAGACGACCGACGAGTAATAAGCGGCATCGTGCATATGCTGCGCTCGGGCGCGCGATGGCGCGACTGCCCGCCGGGGTATGGTCCCTATACGACGATCTACAATCGGTTTAATCGGTGGAGCCAAGCAGGGCATTTGGCTTGGCATGTTCGAGGCGCTGACCGGGACCACTGGAACGATCGGCACGGCCGCGATCGACAGCTCTCATGTCAAGGCGCATCGCTCGGCCGCTGGCGGAAAAGGGGGGCTTTCGAGCAAGCGATCGGGCGCTCACGTGGCGGTCGCACGACCACGCTCCACGCCCTGAGCGATGGCGCAGGACGACCGCGGGTTCTGCTGCTTGCACCGGGAAACGTCCACGATGTGATCATGGCGCCTGAACTGCTGGATGCCGCTGGCCCGATTGCCCGGCTCACAGCCGATAAGGCTTACGACACCAACAAGCTGCGCCGTCTGCTTGCCGAACAGGGCACGGAAGCTGTCATCCCGTCGATTGCCAGGCGCAAGCCCCTGATCCCCCATGATCGCGTCGCTTACCGACAGCGCAACCTCATCGAACGCATGTTCGGCCGTCTCAAGGACTTCCGGCGGATCGCCACCCGCTACGACAAACTCGCCAGAAACTTCCTCGCTGGCGTCGTCCTCGCCGCACTCATCATCTGGTGGATCTAATTGAGTCTGGACCCTGGCCGGGAAGATTCACGAAAGGCACCGCCGAACTCCCAATATGCGTTATGATTCAATTGCCTAGATCGGATCAAACGCAGGAGCCCGGCGGTGACGAATTGTACCCCTGAGACGGTGCTGTTTCCAGTCTGCCGCAAGCGGCGGATCGAGGCGGCGTTTGACGGCGGCGATGTGACGAGCAACGGCGGCGTGCTGCTGTTACGCCAGGCGGACCGGCGGTTGGGTCTGACGGCGGCGGTGGCGCGTCGGCTCGGCGACAGGCGCCAGCGCGGCAAGGTCAGGCATCGCTTCGTCGACATGCTGCGCCAGCGGGTGTTCGCGATCGCGCTGGGCTATGAGGATCTGAACGATCACACCGAGCTGCGCCACGATGTGGCGGTGCAGACGGCGACGGGGCAGGACCGGGCGCTGGCCAGCGCGCCGCCGCTGTGCCGCTTCGAGAACCAGGCCGAGGCGAGCTGGGCGTGGGCGATCCACGAGGTCCTGGCGGATGCCTTCATCGCCGCGCATGGTGATCCGCCAGCCGAGATCGTGCTCGACTTCGATGCCACGGACGACCCGGTTCACGGCCATCAAGAAGGCCGGTTCTTCCATGGCTACTACGACCACTACTGCTTCCTGCCGCTTTACGTGTTCGCCGGCGATCATCTGCTGGCGGCCTACCTGCGACGCTCGGACATCGACCCGGCGAAGCATGCCGGTGCAGTGCTGAAGCTGCTGGTGCGGCGGCTGCGCCTGGCCTGGCCCGCCGTGCGCATCATCGTGCGGGCGGACTCCGGCTTCTGCCGCTGGCGCATGCTGTCGTGGTGCGAGCGTCACGGCGTCGACTACATCATCGGCCTGGCCAGGAACAAGCGGCTGGAGGCGCTGGCGGCGCCCGTGATGGCCCAGGCGCGCGCACTGTTCGCCACGACCGGCGACAAGCAACGGCACTTCGCCGAACTCCGCTATGGCGCCGGGACGTGGAACCGCGAGCGGCGCGTCATCGCGCGCCTCGAACACACCGCCCGCGGCGCCAACCCGCGCTTCGTGGTGACCAGCCTCGCCGGTGACGGCATGGCGCTCTACGACATGCTCTACTGTGCCCGCGGCGACATGGAGAACCGCATCAAGGAGCAGTTCGAGCTATTCTCTGACCGCACCTCGGCCCATCGCTGGTGGCCGAACCAGTTCCGCCTGCTCCTGGCCAGTCTCGCCTACGTGCTGATGACGGCGATCCGGCGCTTCGGCCTCGCCGGCACCGAGGCCGCCCGCGCCCAGGTCGGCACGATCCGCCTGCGCTTGCTCAAGATCGGCGCCGTCGTCATCCGCAACACCCGTCGGGTCCGCTTCCTGCTCTCCTCGGCCTGTCCCGATCAGGCCCTGTTCACACTGGTCGCCACCAGGCTCGAACCAGGATAGCGGCCGCCCCTTCGGTCCCTTACACGATCCCAATGCCGTGCCGCGGCAACCAGTAAACGCGACCGCTCGCCGCCACCGAACACCGTAATGCTTCGCTCCTGCACCGCGGCCATGAACCCCGGTCAAAACCCGTCCCAATTCGCCTCATTCGAGACAGATGACCGGCCCAACAGGACACAATCATTCGCATCATGAAATATCCGGGCTAGTGCCGACTTTGCTCCCTTCCCCAAGGGGGGGGTGGGGTGGGGGTGGTTCAAGAAAGATCATGCCGCCGGCCCTGGGCGGGCGCCTCGGTTGACGTCCGGCCTAGCCGTAGAAGCGCTGCTTGGCGCGTCCGGCCTCGCGCTCGGCGACCAGTTGCGCTGTCTTGGGATCGTTGGTGACGTCGGCACCGACGACGTCCCACCAGACGCCGGCATCCGGCGTGTAGCGATACTTCTCGGTCGGCACGACGATCATGCAGGAGCGCGTCTCGGCCCGCGCTTCCCGGAGGGCCTCGCGGATCTCTTCCTCGTTCGTGGCGAACCAGGCCCGCAGGCCGACGCTCTCGGCGTTCTTGACGTAGTCGACCTCGATGAACTCGCCCTCGTCCAGCAGGTTCGTTTTCGCGTCGCGGATCTTGAATTCGTTGCCCAGGCTATGCCCGACCAGGGCTTTCTGGTGACCGTGAATGGATTGGTAGCCGTAGTTGACGTTGAGGATGACGGTCACCTTGGTACGCTCCTGGATGGCCGTGACCAGCTCCATGGGATGCATCTGGTAGTTGCCGTCGCCCATGAGGATGAACACGTCGCCGCCGCCCTGGGCCAGCCGCACGCCGATCGCCGCCGGGATGTCGTAACCCATGCAGGAGTTGCCGAACTCCACGTGCAGGTTGCGGCCGTTGCTGGCGTCGAACAGCTTCGTCAGGTCTGCCGGGATCGTGCCGGCGGCCGCCACCAGCGTGTCGCCGGCCTGCATCATGTCGTTGATGATGCCGATAAGGTGCCCCTGATTGACCTTCTCACCGGGGTGCTGGACGTAAACCTCCGTCGCCAGCAGGTCTTGCCATTTGGGTTTCTCGTCCGCGACTTCTTGCACGTAGGCAGGATCGGGCCGAATACCGGCGGCGGTCGCGGCCTCGGTCAAGGCGCGCAAGGCCTCGCGGGCATCGGCCAGGATCGGCGTAGCGCCGATCTTGTAGGCGTCGTGCGCGCCCACGTTGATGCTGACGAACCTGACGTCGGGGTGTTGAAACGCGGAGTTGGAGCCGGTGACGAAGTCGGCGAGCCGCGTGCCGATGCAGAACACGAGATCGGCCGTCTCGCTGAAATGAGCGGCCGGCCGCGTGCCGAGGTGGCCGGTGCCGCCGACGAGAAGCTCGGAGTCGTTGCGGATCGCGCCGCGGCCGGCGTGGGTCTCGCCCACCGGGATGCCGAAGGCCTCGGCGAAGGCAGCCAGCTCGTCCCAGGCTTCGGCGTAGTGAACGCCGCCGCCGGCGATGATGTAGGGCCGTTCGGCGGTTTTCAGCAGCGCCACGGCTTCGGCAATGCGCTGGGCGTCGGGCTGGCGGCGTTCGACGCGCCACACCCGCTTGGCGAAGAAGTTGGTGGGATAGTCGAAGGCATAGCCCTGAATATCCTGGGGCAGGGCGATGGTCACCGCGCCCGTGTCGGCGGGATCGGTGAGGACGCGCATCGCTTCGGGCAGCGAGAACAGGATCTGTTCCGGCCGCGTGATGCGGTCGAAGAAGCGGCTGACCACGCGAAAGCAATCGGTCACGCTCATGTCCATGGAGACCGGGTGCTCGATGTCCTGCAGCACCTGTCCCTGGAACCGGGTCGCATAGTAGTCGGACGGCAGCAGCAGCACCGGCAGGCGACAGATCGTCGCCGTTGTCGCGCCGGTGATCATGTTGGTCGTGCCCGGGCCGATCGACGTGGTGCAGGCCATCGTCGCCAGACGACGATTGGCTCTGGCAAAGCCGCTGGCGGCATGAACCATGGACTGTTCATTGGCCGGCTGGTGGAACGGCAGCTCCTGGCCATACTCGACCAAGGCCTGGCTCAGACCCGATACGTTGCCGTGTCCAAGGATCCCCCAAATGCCTTGGATGAAGCGTCTCTCGACGCCGTCGCGCTCGCTGTACTGCGCCTGCAGGTACTTGACGATCGCCTGGGAAAGCGTGAGCCGAACGGTCTCTTGGGCGGTGTAGAATTCCATACCGTCCGCCTCAGTGCGGAGTATGCGTTGCCGGTGCGGCGAAATGGCAGGCGCTGGCGTGACCGCCGGCGCGCGCGATCAAGGCCGGCCCCTCGGCGGCACAGCGCGCCTCGGCCTTGTGGCAGCGGGTGCGGAAGCGACAGCCCGACGGCGGGTCGATCGGGCTCGGCACCTCGCCCTCCAGGATGATGCGCTCGATGCGCTCGGCCGGATCGATCGCCGGCACGGCCGACAACAGCGCCTGGGTATAGGGGTGGGTCGGCTCGTCGTAGATCTCCTGCCAGGTGCCGAGCTCGACGAGCTTGCCGAGATACATCACGGCGACACGGTCGGAGATGTGGCGCACCACGGACAAATCGTGGGCGATGAAGATGTAGGACAGGCCGAACTCGTCCTGGATCTCCTCCAGCAGGTTGATGACCTGGGCCTGGATCGAGACATCGAGGGCGGAGACGGGCTCGTCGCAGATGACGATCTCGGGATTGAGCGCCAGTGCCCGGGCGATGCCGATGCGCTGGCGCTGACCGCCGGAGAACTGATGGGGATAGCGATGGGCGTCGTCGGCATTCAGGCCGACGCGCGTCAGCAGATCGACAACGCGGTCGTGCCAGTCGCGGCGCGGCACGACGTCGGTGAAGATGGCCCACGGCTCGCGCACGATCTCGGCCACGGTCATGCGCGGGTTCAGCGAGGCGAACGGATCCTGAAAGATGATCTGCAGCCGGCGGCGCCTGAGCCGCATCTCGCGGCGCGACAGCTGAAACAGATCCTCGCCGGCGAGCAGCGCGCGCCCGCCGGTCGGCTCGACCAGACGCAGAATGGCCCGGGCCAGGGTTGATTTGCCGCAGCCCGACTCGCCAACGATGCCCAGCGTCTCGCCGCGGTGGAGCGTGAACGTGACATCGTCGACGGCGCGCACGACGCCGCCGCGCAACAGACCGCCGCGCCGCACGGGGAAGTGCTTGACCAGGTGCTCGACCCGCAGCAGCGGCTCGCCGACGGCGACCGCCGGCCGCTCCGCCATGGCCGCCTCAGCCACCGAGGACTTCCGCCGCGAAGTGGCAGGCGCTGTCGCGGTTCGCCGCGACCGTCTGCAATGCCGGACGGTCGCTCACGCACACCGGCTGCCGCCGGCCGCAGCGCGGATGGAAGGCACAGCCGGACGGGATGGCGGTCAGAACCGGCGGCGCGCCCTCGATCGTCGCGAGCTTGCGGTCCTTCAGCTCGGCCCGCGGCACGGAGTTCATCAGCCCCACGATGTAGGGATGAGCCGGCCGCGCGACGACCGCGGCGGTCGGCCCGCGCTCGACGATGCGGCCGGCATACATGACAAGGACGCGGTCGACACTCTCGGCGACGACGCCGAGGTCATGGGTGATGAGGATCAGTGCCATGCCGGTCTGCTGCCGTAGCTCGGCCAACAGCTGCATGATCTGCGCCTGCACTGTCACGTCGAGCGCGGTCGTCGGCTCGTCGGCGATAAGAATATCGGGCTCCAGCGCGATCGCCATGGCGATCAAGATGCGCTGGCTCATGCCGCCGGAGAATTCGTGGGGATAGCTGTGCACCCGCGCCTGCGCCGACGGGATCTTGACCCGGTCCATCAGCTCCACGGCCTTGCGTCGGGCGTCGCCGCGCGATGTGCCCGGCCGGTGAACGCGGAACATCTCGGCGATCTGGTAGCCGACCGTCAGGCCCGGATTGAGGGCTGTGACGGCGTCCTGGTTGACCATGGCGACGCGGTCGCCGCGAATGCGGCGGGTCTCTCGCGCCGACGCGCGCAACAGATCGACGCCGCCGTAGCGGATGTCGCCCGTGATCTGCCCCGGCGGGCTTTCCAATAGCCCCATGACGGCGCCGACGCTGACGCTCTTGCCGGAGCCGGACTCGCCCAGGATCCCCAAGGTCTCGCCGCGCCCGATGGCGAAACTCACCCCGTTGACGGCGTTGACGATGCCGTGCGGCGTCTGGAACGAGACGTGGAGATCCGCCACCGCCAGCACCGCGGCGTCGGGGGCGGGGGGCGTCCCCTCGGCGGCCGGGTTCAGATCAGCCATCGCCATCGCTGCACCGGATCGGTGATGGTCCGCAGCCAGTTGGCCAGCAGGTTGAGGCTGAGCGTCGTCAGGAAGATGGCCAGGCCGGGAAACGTGATCATCCACCAGGCTTCGCGCAGGTACTCACGCCCGCGCGCGATCATCAGGCCCCAGGAGGGCGCGGGCGGCTGCAGCCCGAAGCCGAGGAAGCTGAGGCCGGCCTCGGCGAGGATCAGCAGCGCGATCTCCAGGGTCGCCAGCACCAGCAGCGGCGACAGCATGTTCGGCAGGATGTGGCGGAATATGATGCGCACGTCGGTCGCGCCAATGGAGCGCGCGGCTTCGACGAACGACGATTCCCGATAGGACAAGGTTATGCCGCGGGCAAGGCGCGCGTACACGACCCAGCGGACGAAGGCGAAGATGAGGACCATGTTGATCAGCCCGCCGCCGATGAGGAACAGCACGAACAGGGCGATCAGCAGCGACGGCACCGCCATGACGCCGTCGACGGTTCGCATGATGACGGTTTCGACGCGGCCGCCGTAAAAGCCGGCAAACAGGCCGAGGGTCGTCCCGATGGCGCCGGAGATCGCGACGGCGACGACGCCGACGGCAACCGACGCCCGGGCGCCGAACATGAGCCGGGTCAGCATGTCGCGGCCCAGCGCGTCGGTGCCGAGAATGTGGAACTGAGCGACGCCGCCGAGCCCCTTGGTCTCGGAGAGCGGTGGCAAGCGGCCGGAGAAGATATTCGGTAGCAGCGGGTCGTACGGTGCGATCCAGTTCGCAAAGACCGCCGCGATCACGAGCGCGACGAGGAAGATGACGGCCAACAGCACGACCGGGTCTCTGACCAGAGCGACGGCCAGGTCGCGTCCGGTGACCCTGACTTGCCTTTCCTCGCCGGTGACCTGGACTTCGGCTGTCATTTGGGCTTCAGCTGTCATGCCCGTCAGCCCAGCCGCACACGCGGGTTCAGCAGGATGTAGAGCAGATCAACGATCAGGTTGATGCCCAACACCATCAGGACCAGCAAGAAGATCGTCGCCTCGATGAGCGGCACGTCGCGGATCCTCAGGGCGTCGACGGTCAGGGCGCCGATACCGGGCCAGCCGAACACGGTCTCGATGATGATCACGCCGGTTATGACGTTGATGGTCTCATCGCCGATGGTCGTGACGATCGGGATGGCAGCATTCTTCAGCGCATGGACGGACGCGATCTTCGAGATCGGAATGCCCCGACCGCGGGCCGCGGTGACGTAGGGCCTCGCGAGCTCGTCCAGCATCGAGCTCCGCGCGATCTGGGTGATGCGGCCGATCGGCCGCAGCGACAGAGCAAGCGCCGGCAAGATGACGTGCGCTGGGGTGCCGTACCCGGATGTCGGCAGCCAGTCCAGCTGGACGGCAAAGACAAGGATCAAGATGAGCGCGAACCAGTATTCGACGATGGACACGCCGGCCAGCGACAGAACGTTGACGAGCCGGTCACCGAATGTGCGCGGCCGCACGGCCGCGTAGATACCCAGAGGCAGCGCCACCAGAACCGACAACACGATCGTGACGCCGGCCAAGATGAACGTCGCCGGCAACCGCTCGGCGGCGATCGGCATGGTCTCTTGCGACCCCGGAAGTTTGCGGCCGTGCGCCAAAAAATTCGTGCCCTGAAAACCGTAGCGAAAGGTCGGGCCAAATTCGAACGTCACCATGCCCACGACGAAGCGCCGATACTGCACAAGCCACGGGTCCTCGAGCCCCATGCGCTGGCGCAGCTCGAGCAGGTCCGCCTCGGTGCCGGTCTCGCCCAGGGTCATTCGAGCCGGATCGCCGATTTGCCGATCGGCGACGAACACCGCGGACATCACAATCAGCAGCATGACGAGGGAGCCCAGCAGTCTCCGCACGAAATAGCCGCCGAGTACGTCACCAATCACGACAGGACTCGCATGGCTGTGTCGCTCCGGTGGTCAGAGTAAGCCGCCGGCGCTGTCTTGGGGAAGGGCGTCCCCGGGCCGTTGCCGGGGACGCCCCAGAACGCGGGCCTACTTCAGCCGCATGTTCACCGCGACCATCCGGTGATCCGGGCCGAACGCCCACTCAAAGCCTTCGGGAACGCCATAAGCGCGCTGCAATAGCCCGACCGGAGCGACGACGTAGCGGTCGTGTCCCTCCTTGACGAGCTCCTTGAGGGCCTCGTGCCGCTCATCGCCCACCAACGAGGCCGCGACGGCGACCCGCGCGTCAAAGTCCGGGTCACAGAACACCGACACGATGCCGCCGCACGAGAAATGCGCGCCGAAGGTTGCGCCGTAGTCCATCAGCGGGTTCGCTTGTACGTGCAGCCAGGCACTAGACCGTTCCGGGTTCGGCTTCGTCGTCACCCAAGGATTGAAGACGCCTGGCTCTTCGACAGCCACCGTATTCGGCACGCCGATGAAGCCGAGCATGGCGCCCATGGCTTCGACCATCTCGCCGTTTCTCGGCGTCGAGGCCAGCCGTGTCCCGATATGGATGTTCGGGATGTCCGCCCCGCCGGCCTTCAGCTCATCGATGATGGCCTTGGCGCCCGTCGGATCGTAGGCGTACTGCTGGATGCCGTCGTGGAAGCCCGTCGCCACGCTCGGCAGCATCTGGCCCGTCAGCGGCTCGCCGAGGCCCATAAGGTTCTGGCGAATGCCTTCCCAATCGATGCCGGTGAAGATCGCCTCGCGGAACTTCTCGTCGGCGACCAGCGGGTGGGCGCCGTGATAGTCAAGCCGGAACTGCAGGAACGTGTCCGAGCCCTTGACGATACACTTGATGCCAGCCTCGGTGTCGAAGCGCCCACATTCCTCCTTCGTGAGGAACATGGCGATGTGCGCTTCACCGCTCTCTACCATGGCCGAGCGGACGATCGGCTCCGGCCGCCAGACGACGCGCAGGCTGTCGAAGAAGATCTCGCCGTAGGTGTCGTCGGCCGTGTTGCCCCACCAGTCGGGGTTGGCCTTCGCGGTCCAGAATTGGCCCTGCTTCCATTCCTCGAAGACATAAGGTCCTGTGCCGATGGGATGGTCATCATGGCCTGCCGGATCTTCGAGGATCTGCTTGGCGGACGTGACGCCGCCCAGATAGATGCGTCTCGGGAGCAATGGATCGGGCGCTGCGGTAATCACCGCCACCGTCGACTTGTCGACCGCCTCGGCGGAGATCTGCGGCCCCATCATCTCCCGGACGCTGTAGTTGTTTGCGTCGGCCCAGAGCCAATTGATGCTGACGGCTACAGACTCGCCGTCCACCGGGCTGCCGTCATGGAACGTAACGCCTTCCCTGAGCTTGAAGTGCCAGACCGTCGGTTCGACCTGCTCCCAACTGGTCGCCAACATGGGCAAGATTTCGTTGGTGGCGGGGTCGATACGGGTAAGGTTCTCGATGACGTTGCGCAGCCCGACGCCGTTGATCTCCTTGTAGGTGACTTGGGCTTGCATCGACTGGGGTTCTTGATTGGCCACGATGACGAGCTCGCCGCCACCGCCGGCCGCGCTCGCCGCTCCGATCGCCACGACGCCAAGCGCCGTCCCAAGCAGAAGCGAGCACAGTGATAGCCGTATCATTTGCTTCCTCCCTGTTGTTGGTTGTCCTCCCGAGTATTTCCGATAGCGCCTCAACCGAAACAGGCCGTGGCGCTGCCTTACGTGTCATATTATCATACATGATACATAGCGACACTGCTGTAAAAGGCAACGGATTGGCGGTTTCGCAGCGTCTCGCCGCGCTCGGCGGCCGCGTGTCATGGCGCGTCAGCCCAGCCGCACGCGCGGGTTCAGCAGGGTGTAGATCAGATCGACGATCAGGTTGATGCCCAACACCATCAAGACCAGCAAGAAGATCGTCGCCTCGATGAGTGGCACGTCGCGGATCCTCAGGGCGTCGACGGTCAGGGCGCCGATACCGGGCCAGCCGAACACGGTCTCGATGATGATCACGCCGGTTATGACGTTGATGGTCTCATCGCCGATGGTCGTGACGATCGGGATGGCAGCATTCTTCAGCGCATGGACGGACGCGATCTTCGAGATCGGAATGCCCCGACCGCGGGCCGCGGTGACGTAGGGCCTCGCGAGCTCGTCCAGCATCGAGCTCCGCGCGATCTGGGTGATGCGGCCGATCGGCCGCAGCGACAGAGCAAGCGCCGGCAAGATGACGTGCGCTGGGGTGCCGTACCCGGATGTCGGCAGCCAGTCCAGCTGGACGGCAAAGACAAGGATCAAGATGAGCGCGAACCAGTATTCGACGATGGACACGCCGGCCAGCGACAGAACGTTGACGAGCCGGTCACCGAATGTGCGCGGCCGCACGGCCGCGTAGACACCCAGAGGCAGCGCCACCAGAACCGACAACACGATCGTGACGCCGCATAAGAGAAACGTCGCCGGCAACCGCTCCGCGGCGATCGGCAGAGTTTCTCGTGATTTCGGAATGCCGCCGTGCGCCAAGGGCTTGCTGATGCCGTAGCGGAACGTCTCGCCGAAGTCGAACGTCACCATGCCCACGACGAAGCGCCGATACTGCACAAGCCACGGGTCCTCGAGCCCCATGCGCTCACGCAGCTCGCGTACGTCCTCCTCGGTGCCTGACACATCCAGAATCATTCGCGCCGGATCGCCGATTTGCCGATCGGTGATGAACACCGCCGACATGACCAGCAGCAGCATGACGAGGGAGCCGAGTAGCCTCCGCGCGAAGTAGCCGCCGAGTACATCACCAATCACAACAGGACTCGCATGGCTGTAGTGCTCCCGTGGTCAGAATAGGCCACCGGCGCTGTCCTGGGAAACCAGGTGCGTCCCCAGCCGCGGCAAGAGACGCCCCACAACGTGGGCCTGCTTCAGCCGAGTGCGAGCCGCTCATGGGTCAGGCGCAGCCCAGCGCGGCGGTCTCCCGAGTATTTCCGATAGCGCCTCAACAGAAGCAGGTCATGGCGCTGTCCCATGTGTCATATTATCATACATGATACGTAGCGACACTGCGTTGCTCCGCCCGTGTCGGTAACACGCGATATGTCCGGTTTATGTACCAGATGATCTGTCCGGTTTTAGAACGCCTCCAAGCCATGGAGGGAGGCGATGCGTTGGACGGAGCAGGTACAGGGACTGAGATTGATGAAGTTCGAGGAGGTTTATGGGCGCACCCATCGGGGTGGCTGTGTGCCGTGGAAAGGCACCATCCTTCAGCGGGTGAAAATCCCGCCCGGCAACTGTCGTTCCAGCCGGTAGCAATCAGAGCGAATGATGGAGGTAACGACATCGTTTGAAGCACTCCGAGAAACGGACCGCCCTGGGCGGTTCAGCGACCATGCGGGCCGCAACGCGAGTGAACACCGAGCAGGCCTCGAAACTTGGAATGCGGAAGCCGACCCGTCAGCTACTCGGGGAAGGCTGCCACCGGCCGGGAAGAGAACGACACGCGCACCGGCCGGCTCCGCCGGGGTAATGGTGGCTGCACGCATGGAGCAGGAGGATGGGAGCAACACGGGAAGCCCTGTCGGTGGTGTGCACTCACCAACCGGAACCCCGTGAGGGGCAGGCCGGGCCGGCAGGGTGGCGGATGGGCTCGTAGTACCGCGGAGGCCGGGTAATGCCGGCGGAGGAAAGGAGCCCTGGTTCGAGAGCAATACGGAAAGGAAGCAAGACGTGACCACTGGCGAGAGCCTAACAGGGTCAGAAAAGGTTCGGAAATTCCAGACCGTGTTACATGCGAAAGCTAAGGAAGAACCCGGACGGCGGTTCCATTCGCTGATTGACAAGGTGTGGCGCGAGGACTTCTTGATGGAAGCCTGGAGGCAGGTTCGCCGCAATGGCGGCGCTGCCGGGGTGGACGGAGAGAACTTCGCGGACATCAAGGCGTACGGCGTGGACCGCTGGCTCGGGGAACTGGCGCGGGAACTGAGGGATGCCACCTACACACCGAAGCCGGTGCGACAGGTTCTGATCCCGAAGAAACAGCCCGGCAAGTTCCGGCCATTGGGCATTCCCTGCATACGGGACCGAGTGGCGCAGACATCGGCCATGCTCGTGCTGACACCGATGTTCGAAGCCGACTTGCAACCGGAGCAGTACGCCTACAGGCCGGAGCGGAGCGCCCTCGACGCGGTACAACGCGTTCATCGTCTCCTGTACAGGGGGCACAACGAGGTGGTTGATTGCGATTTGTCCAACTACTTCGGCGAAATTCCGCACGCCGAATTGATGAAAAGCCTCGCCCGGCGCATCAGCGACGGGCGGATGCTCGGACTCATCAAGGCGTGGCTGGAGATGCCGGTGGAGGAGGACGACGGCAAGGGCGGCACCAGCCGCACGAACCGGGCGCGCAGGGAGCGGAAAGGAACCCCGCAAGGGGCGCCGATCTCGCCGCTGCTCAGCAACCTCTATATGCGGCGCTTCATACTGGGTTGGAAGGTGCTGGGCTATGCCCGGCGCTTCCGTTCGGAAATCGTGAACTACGCGGACGACCTTTGCGTGCTCGGCAAGGCCCCGGCGGCGGAAATGCTGACGGCGGTCGAGCGGCTCATGGAGGGTCTGAAGCTGCCGGTCAACGAACGGAAGACCCGATGCTTGCGGTGCCCGGAGGGGCCATTGGAGTTTCTGGGCTACCGCATCGGACGCAACTACCGCCCGACCGGGGAGGGGACCTACACTGGAACCCGACCCAGCAAAGCGAGCGTCCAGAGCATTTGCCGCACGATCAGCGATATCACCACGCCACGCTACCAGCTGCTGCCGTCGGAAATGGTGGTGGAACGCCTGAACCGGACCATCGTCGGGTGGGCGAACTACTTCTGTCTTGGTCAGGTCAGCCCAGCTTATAGCGCGGTCAACCAACACGCGGTCAGGCGGCTCCGTCAGTGGCTCTGTCGAAAGCACAAGACGCGGTTCGGGAAATTCGTGCATTTCCCGGACGCCCGGCTATACGATGAATATGGCCTCACGCGTCTCACGCGGCAGACGATAGGCCTTCCGAGTGCGAAGGTATGATCTCGTCCGAAAGCCGGATGCGAGAGATCCGCACGTCCGGTTTGATGAGCGGGGGACTGGAAACGTGGCCACGGGAGCCGGACTGAGGCCCGGAGCGAAAGCGACGGAACCGCCACCGGACCCTTAAAGCTGGCGCGCCAGCCCCCGACTCTACTGAGCCAGGCGGAGGCGGCGGAGGTTCTGGGTGTCTCGGAGCGCACCTTCCGGCGCTGGCGCGACCGCTACGAGGCGGAGGGAGCCGACGGTCTCTACGACCGCCGCCTGGGCCGCCTCTCGGCGCGGCGCGCGCCGGTGGACGAGGTGGCGCGGGTGCTGGAGTTGTTCGACACCCGCTACTGGGACTTCACGGCCAAGCACTTCCACGAGAAGCTGGTGGCCGATCACGGCTTCAAGCGCAGCTACAACTGGCTGCGGCTGAGCTTGCAAGCCCATGGGCGCAGGCGCGCGGCGCCCAGGCGTGGGGCGCACCGGCGCAAGCGGCCGCGCCGTGCCCTGCCCGGCATGATGTTGCACCAGGACGGCTCGAGCCACGAGTGGGTCCCCGGTCGAGGGTGGGACCTGATCGTCACCATGGACGATGCGACCAGCGATATCTACTCGGCCTTCTTCGTCGCCGAAGAGGGCACCATGTCGAGCTTCCAGGGGGTGTCCGAGGCGATCCGGGCCAAGGGCCTGTTCTGCTCGCTCTACGCCGACCGCGCCAGCCACTACTGGAACACGCCCGAGGCCGGCGGCAAGGTGGACAAGGACACCCCGACCCAGGTCGGCCGCGCCCTGGCGCAGCTCGGTATCGAGTTGATCCCGGCCTACTCGCCCGAGGCAAGGGGGCGCTCGGAGCGCATGTTCGGCACCTTGCAGAAGCGCCTGCCCCAGGAACTCAGGCTCGCCGGCATCACCGACATGGTCGAGGCCAACCGCTTCCTCAAGGAGGTCTTCCTGCCACAACACAACGCCCGCTTCGCGACCCCGGCCGAGGACCAGGGCACCGCCTTCGTCCCCTTCACCGGCGCGCTCGACGACATCCTGTGCATCCACGAGGAACGCACCGTCTCAAACGACAACACGGTGCGCTACAAGCGCCTGGCACTTCAGATCCCCGCCGGCCGCCACCGCCGCCATTACGTCAAGGCCAGGGTCCGCGTCCACGAATACCCCGACGGCACAATGGCCGTCTTCCATGGACCGCGATGTCTGGCGCGATACCACGCCGATGGCCAACCGATCGACAGCCAAACCCGCGAGGCCGCGTGACCCGCTTCGACGCAACCGACCGGCGCCCTGTGGACAAGTGGACAGCCGCTCGAGCTATTGTCAAAAGTTGTGTATGGGTTTGTCATGCGGCGGCGCGATCCTGGCGTTCTCCATTCACGAATTTGACGCCTCGAATGATCTCGGCGAACTGATCTGATCCATTGAGCCTCCGCCATTTCTTGCTGGCCCCCTGGCAAAGCTTGAAGACCATGGCCATCGCCGTCTTGCGTGACAGGCAACCCTTGGTCCGATAGGTGCGAAGGCGAACCGTGGCGAAGGTGCTCTCGATGGGGTTCGTCGTCCGCACATGCTTCCAATGCTCGGCGGGGAAGTCGTAGAAGCTCAGCAAGGCGTCCCGGTCCTTGGCCAGGCAGGCCGTGGCCTTTTCGTACTTCGGTCCGTAGGCTTCCAGGAAGAAGTCGAAGGCGGTCTCCGCGTCCTTCCTGGTTTCGGCCATCCAGATATCCTGCAAGTGACCCTTGGCCTTGTTCTGCCGACCCTTGGGTAGCTTGTTCAAGATATTGCCCGTCTTATGCACCCAGCAGCGCTGCTCGCGGGCGGCCCCGTAGACTTGGCGGAGCGCCTTCCAGAAGCCGAGCGCGCCATCGCCGGTCACCAGTTCCGGGCCGATGCCGAGACCACGCCGCTTGAGATCGAGCAGCACCTCGCGCCAGGATTGTTCGCTCTCGCGGTAGCCGTCGGTGATGGCGATCAACTCCTTGGTTCCGTGATCCGTGGCGCCGATGATAACCAGGATGCATTGCTTCTCCTCTTCCAGGCGGGCGCCAAAATAGATGCCGTCGACCCAGAAGTAGACGTAGCGCTTGGCCGATAAATCACGCCGTTGCCAGCGCTCCATCTCGTCTTGCCAAACTTCCTTCAGTCGCCCGATCGTGGAGGCCGACAGACCCGGGGCCTGTGCCCCCAGCAACGCCGCCAACGCTTCCGAGAAATCGCCGCTGGAGATGCCCCTCAAGTATAGCCACGGCAGCAAATCCTCCAGGCTCTTGGTGCGGCGCAGATAGCGCGGCAGGATCGCCGACGTGAACCGGATGGCGCCGGCACCCTCGCCGGCTCTCCGATCCCGGACACGCGGCTGACGCACGTCCACCGGGCCGATCCCGGTCTGTATCAGCCGTTCCGGCAAGTGGCCATTGCGTACAATCCGGCGACGGCCCCGGTCATCAACCAGCGTCGCATGACCTTCCAGAAACTCGGCAACTTCAGCTTCCACGGCTTGAGCCAGCAACTCACGCGCCCCAGCTCGTAGGACTTCCGTCAACGGGTCATCCTGAAAATTCGATGGGTTCCGAAAGGCAACAACGGTATTCTCTTCCATGGCGTATCCTTCCTTGGCTTAGGTCAAGTGGTGACTGCAACAATCACCAGGATACGCCGCCCTCTTTCCAACGCCGTACACAAGATTCAGCTATACCTCCAGCCGCTCCGCGACCGACCACTTCCCCACAGGGCCAGAAACCGCAACAGAAGCTGTCAACTCATATGGTACATAAACCGGTCAACTCAGAATGTTCTCGACATGCGTTGCTCCGCCCGTCACGGGCCGGTTTCCACTTTTCTCAACTCCTGTTTCCAGATCCGTAGAGACACAGTTGAAGGGGTGAAAGACTACAGGCATGCCGAGATGAGCTTCGATCTCGAAGGCCACGGAATTGTCGTCACCGGTGCTGCAAGAGGCATCGGATTGGCGGTTTCGCAGCGTCTCGCCGCGCTCGGCGGCCGCGTGTCCGGCTGGGATCTGGACTGTGCGCCGATTCAAAGCAACCTGAGCTTCCTGCACCGGACGGTCTGTGATGTTGCCGACGAGCGTGCCGTGGACCAGGCTTTTTCGGAGAGTCTTGCAGCGCTCGGCTCGGTCTCGGTCCTGGTCGCCAACGCCGGCGTCAACGGACCGACGAAGCCGGCCTGGGACTACACTCTCGAGGAATGGAACCGTGTGCTGGAGGTGGATTTGACGGGCGTCTTTCTCTCGACGCGCGCGGTCATCGGCCATATGCGAGAGCAGGGCTACGGGCGGATCGTGATCATTGCATCGATCGGTGGCAAGGAGGGCAACCCTGGCGCTTGCGCCTATGGTGCCGCAAAGGCGGGCGTCATCGGCTACGCCAAGGGTTTGTCGCGCGAGCTTCTGCCGTCGGCCATCACCGTGAACTGTATCGCGCCGGCGATCACCGAGACCGACCTCTTCGACGAGATGTCCGCCGACTACATTGCCGACAAGAAATCGCGCATTCCCATGGGACGCTTCTGCACGATGGGCGAGGTCGCCGATGTTGTTGCCTGGGCGGCGTCGCCGCGCTGTTCCTTCACGACCGGCCAGGTGTTTGACGTAAGCGGCGGACGGGCGACGTACTGAAATGCCGGTAACGCCGCCCGCGAGCCAAGTTGGCCGATCCGCCGGCACGTCGATAAGTTAGAGGCGGTTGGATCGATCACCGCGTCACTGACCCCGAGCTTTGGGTCCTGACGGGCGGGAAGGAGAGTCGAAACGGGCGAAAATCGTACAGTCGTGGTCACCGGCGGCGGCAGCGGAATCGGCCGAGCGACCGCCGAACGCTTTGGCGCGGACGGTGATTTCGTTGTCGTGGCGGACATCAATACGGCGAGCGCCAAGGCGGTCGCCACGGCTATTGTCGCCGTGGGGGGAGCGGCGGCACATCTTGGCGTCGACGTCGCAGACGATGCAAGCGTGAGTGCCCTGGCGAGCGCGGTTGACGAATCCTACGGCGGCGCCGACGTTCTCGTAACCTCAGCCGGGATCCTGCAAAACGTATCTTCCATTCGCAACTTGGACATCGACGAGCACGACCGGATCTGGGCGATCAACTATCGGGGCGTGTATCTGTGCTGCCGGGATTTCGGTGGCAGGATGGCCGAACGCGGGCATGGCTGTATCGTCAACATCTCGTCGGCCTCGGCGATCGTTGCGTTTCCGCTGCACGCCTACGGACCGGGCAAGGCGGCGATTTGCAGTCTGACCAGAATTCTCGCCGCCGACTTGGGCCGCAGCGGCGTGCGCGTCAATGCGGTGGTGCCTGGCTACGTGCTGACCGAACAAATGCAGGCTCGCATCGACGCCGGCTATCGAGATCCGCGTGCGATGCAGGAACAGAGTGCGCTGGGACGCATGGTCCTGCCCGGTGAAGTCGCCGATGGCATTCATTTCTTGTGCTCCGATGCGGCCCGCGCCATCACCGGGATTTCAATGCCGATCGATGCGGGCTGGCTGTCGATGGTGACTTATCGCCAGCACCCGGGTTGGCCGCCAAAAGATTGGGACATCAACGAACTTTGAGGCCCCGGTCGCTTGGAGTTAGTGCGCGGCGGCAATATTCGTCCATGCGCCGGTTTGACCGGACTGACGGATCGCATCGATGACGCGCATGTTTGCAACGGCGGTTTCGAGGGGCCACCGGGAGGGCTCGGTGCCGCGTATCTGGCGGCCAAAGCGCTCGGCCTGGAGGCGGTACAGATTGACCGGCTCGAACGTAATGGTCTCGTCAGGCTCCGTTCCGGGCGCCATGTTGCGACCGACGACTAGGCGTGCGGCCAAATCGGGTGGGTGGGCGAACGGGACTTCGGCACGTATCCAGCCCGTCGTTCCCACGACTTGCACCATCTGGTAGCGCGAACTTTGTGTCGAGCAGAAAAAGCTCGCATGTCCACCAGGAAACTCCAGCACCGCTGTTGTCGATCGATCGACTCCGAAACGCGGATCACGATCGGCTAACGCGAGTGCACGCCGCGGTTCTGCTTGGAATATCAGGCGGGCAATTGCGCAGCAGTAACAGCCGACATCCAACAAACTGCCGCCACCGAGATCGGCGTGATTGCGAATGTCGTGCGGATCGTCGGTGTAATGTGAATAGCTGAGTTGTACGTTTTGCACCGTCCCGATTCTGCCTTGTGCGATGAGCTCGCGCAGTCGGGACCACTGCGGATGATCGCGCACCATAACCGCTTCCTCGATCAACAGGCCGGTGCGATCACGGGCGTCGAGCAGCGGTTGAACGTCCTCGGCCGCACATGCGATCGGTTTCTCGCACAACACGTTCTTGCCGGCATCCAGGGCACGCACGCTCCATTCCACGTGCAGGTGATTGGGCAGCGGGTTATAGATCGCTTCTATGTCGGGGGCCTCGAGCAAGGCCTCATAGCTCGCGTATTGGCGCGGAATTCCCATGGTGCGAGCCACCTCGGCGGCGCGATGCTGATCGCGCGAAGCGATCGCCCGGACTGCGCAAAAGTTACTCTGCTGCATGGCTGGGATCACGCACTCCAGTCCTATCCTCGCAGTGCTGAGCACGCCCCATACGACTGGTTTCACACGACTCCTCCGGCCTGGGAAAGGTGACGATACGAGGCGACGGTACCGGCCTGCAAGACCGCGGCGTCGCTCGGTTCGGGCCTCTACAGCGTAATGATGCGCCGAGTCCATGACTTCGCCCACCGCTGCGGGGTTTCTGCCCGCGAATCCGCCTTCTCGAACAGCGCCTTCGTCCACGACCAGACGGTCTCCTGCACCTCGGCTGGCTGCCACCCCATGCGCTGGGTAGGCTGGCGCGTGGCGACGTTCATCGCCATGTAGCCAGCGCCTTTGCCGGGCAGAGGCTTGCTGGGGTTAACCCGGAAAAGATCGTGGCTGACGAAGCTGTAGTTGGCGACCCAGGTGTCGTTGTTCACCTCGTTCATGAAGCCGAGCAGGTTCAGCATGGACGAGTTGACCTTGCCGCCAGAGATGACGATCTGCGTCGGGTCGGCGACGGTCGGCGCCCGCATCATGTTGTTGCGCCAGGCACCGAGCACGCTCTCCTCGGCCTTCTTTCTCGCCCTGGACGTTCTCGCCGGCAACGCGCAGGATGTGGGTACCTACTTGGTACGCGAAACGGCGTACCGGGGGCGGACTGTCCTCGCCCGCTTTGCCCGCGCCTTGCTCCAAGCTTCTCTGCTTCAGCCTTCTGGTCGCGGCGATTGAACCCGGAGGAGTCATCTGGGAAATCTCGGTTTGGGTTGGCGTTGCTTTCCAGGGCAAAATCGAGGGTCGGACGATGAGCGACCGCATCCAGCTGCGTGAGATCTGCCACGCCCGTGCGGGTGACAAGGGGGACACGGCCAACGTAGGCCTCATCGCCTACGCGCCTCAGCACTACGATTGGATCGCCCAGCACGTGACAGCCGACACCGTGCGTCGCTATCTGGGCGAGGCGATTGGCGGGGAGGTGGAGCGTTACGCGTTGCCGAAGATCGGCGCCTTCAACTTCGTGCTGCACAACGCCCTCGGCGGCGGGGTCACGCGCGCGCTCAAGGTCGATGGCCATGGCAAGGGGTTGAGCGCCGTTGTAGCGGAACCGCGTCGCACAATATGGACATATGATGGAATCGGCTCCGCCCATGTTCAGATATATATGAGGGTGGTCGTGGGGCGCCGCTACACCCGTGCAATTGAACTCCTTCACGCCGATTAGAACCTCAGGCAGGCCGCGGTCGTTCTTGAACTTCGGGTATTCGGTCACATTGACTCGCGGAACTTCGGATTGCACCGATCAGAGCGGAACTCGAGTGAAGCAGACCGCTGCTTGGCCCCCGACCGCATTCACCGGCGCTCATGCCTGCAGCGATTTCGTTGATCTTCGCCGCCATGATGAAGTCGTTCTCGTGCAAGCCCTTAATTTTTCTTGGTCTGTAAAACGATGGTGCAAAAGCCCCAGCCGAAGTTGATCGCCACGGGTGGTGAGACTCGGACTCGGCGAGCTCGCCGACGGCGGTCACAAAGTCCAGGGTCTGGCGAAAATTCTTGAATCTGCATTCGCCCGCGATCTTTTGTGTCGCCGTCCGCCGCGCTCCAGCCTGTCACTTGCGGCAGTGACGATTGCACCTCATCGGGATTCAGAGGCGGCACCCCGCCACGGCAGGGCGTGCACTTTTTCTGAGCGAGAGCACCTTCGGTCATGTCCGCATCTCCATACGCTTCGTCCTGGCGCTGAGTTAGACAGGTGCCCGCCTTTAGACCTACGCCTCGGGTTGCGGCACAGGGACGCCAATGCTGGCAGGAGAACAGCAGATTCAATCTGGAAACGTCTCAACCAGCTCTTTGAGCCGAGTTTTGGCATTCTGAAGTATAGACTCGCCGTCACCGACAAGGAGGATGTCGAAGTCGAGATCAAGGAGTTTGCGCACGTTACTCCGAAGGCGAGCTGGGTCATCCATTACGCGCTCCGGCAAGAGTCCGCACTGCCCCGGCGGGGTGCCGATGATTGCATCGCCGACGATCAGGATCCCCCGGTCCCGCCACAACAAGGCAACCTCGCCCGGCGACTTTCCGGAGGCGTCGACCACCTCCAACAGTCCGACCGTGCCGCCGACTTCCAACGCGTCGTCCAGTTCCGTTTCCTGGCTTCGGGCGTGGTCCGCGTCGTCGGTGTGGATGGCCGTCCGCGCGCCGGTGCCCGCCCGCACCCGGTTCGCCGCGCGGGAATGATTGCGGTTGGTGAGGATGATCCAGGCCACGCCCTCACGGATGAGGGCGTCCATGTCGCCCTCCGTCGGTTCGACGGGGTCGATACAGATGTTGCCGCCGGGATCGCGAACGAGGTGGCCGTTGAAGTTGTAACCGTGGGGTTCGGAAAACCACGGCCACGTGAGGATTTCGCCGACGATGTCCCGCATGCTCCGCTCCATTTATCGCCTCGGCCTCGGCCAAAACTAACGTATTCTACGGAGCGGCGTAAGCAACGACGGTCCCACGACGAAATGGGCTGGTGGAATGGTTGAGACCTATGGAGCCAATTTCGAGGCGTCGGACGTGCTCCGCATGTTCCCGACCCTTGGCTGAAAGGCGCAAGTGGAGTTCCTCCGGTTCGATGGACACCCTTTTGACTGAGAGAGGAGAGTGTCCCGATGCCGAGAACGAGGACCCCGTACCCTGCGGAATTCAGGGCACAGGTTGTCGCGTGGTGGGGGTGAGATCGCGGTGATCAAGAGAAGCTCGATAGACGAGAACGCGCGGCGCTCGATCGTTGATCGATGGCGTCGGAGTTGGCTGAGGCTTGGGGTTGCGCCAACCTTACCGTGTGCCTGACTCCATACCACTCCCTGGGCAGATCACCCTGGCCTCTGCTCCAGCATCGTTCGCGATTGGAAAGGTAACCTTCGGTGGAGTTAGGACGGAAAGCCGAACACAACCGTTAGCCAACTGCGGCGCTAGTGCACAGATCCAGACAAATGATTCACCGTGCGCTGGAGCAACCCGTTGTATTCGGAATCAGATTTTCACGGTGACGGCTCTGACTGAGTCGGTGCACTAGTTGAGTCGGACCCGATTTCCTTGGACACAGAATTGGCTTAATCGAAGTGTCCAAGGAGGACCGGAACATGACCGATAATTTTGAGAAGAAAGTTACTGTTGATGGGCCTGTGGTAAATGCGGGCGAGCTTGGCTCGTCCACGTTTTCCCCAGGCCAGGCTTTGCCGGCAGGCCCGCTGGGACTTGGCCAGCGATGGACGGTGGCGCGCAAGCGTGAGGTCGTTCTGCGGCTTTTGCGTGACGAGCCGGTGCAACTTCTGTCGCGCCAGTTGGGCGTAGAGATCTTCCGGCTCGAGCAGTGGCGTGAGAAAGCGATCGGCGGGATCGACGCCTCGCTCAAGCAACGCAAGGGCGATCCGGTGCAGGCGGAACTGGATAGCGCCATGAAGCGGATCGGAGAGTTGACCATGCAGGTGGAACTGCTGGAGGCCAAGACGGAGACCTTCGGCCCTTTGGGGCGGCGGAGGTCGCGGCGATGAGTGCCGCCACCTCGCCCGGCACGGGTCTGGCCTACGGCCTGCGGCGGGTCTGCGCCGCCTGGGGCATGGCCCGCTCCTCGTTCTACGCCATGACCTCCGGCCAGCACGCCGAGCAGCCGCCGGCAAAGCGTCGGGGACCGAAGCCCGCGATCTCGGACCAGGCGCTGCTGGTGGCGATCGAAGCCGAC
This sequence comes from Alphaproteobacteria bacterium, assembly GCA_965261585.1. Classification (GTDB taxonomy): domain Bacteria; phylum Pseudomonadota; class Alphaproteobacteria; order UBA6615; family UBA6615; genus CBDHDN01. The sequence goes on along the minus strand of CBDHDN010000064.1, from coordinate 258,773 downwards.
CTGGAGGCATCGCCCTGGGAGGGCGAGGGCTACCGCAAGGTCTGGGCTCGGCTTCGGGTCTGTCGCGACATCCGGGTTGCCCGCAAGCGGGTGCTCCGCCTGATGCGCGAGAACAATCTGCTCTCGCCCCATCGCTGCCGCCGCCGTGGCGGCAATCCCCATGACGGTGAGATCATCACTCATGCCCCGAACCTCATGTGGGGCACCGATGGCGTTCGGGTGTTCACGGTGGACGACGGCTGGGGCTGGATCTTCACCGCCGTCGAGCATTGGAACGCCGAGTGTGTCGGCTGGCATGTCTGCAAGCGCGGCGACCGCTTCGCCGCCCTGCAGCCGATCTCCATGGGGCTTGCCGGGCTGTATGGCTCGACCGCGGCCGGCGCGGCTCGGGGGCTGGCCTTGCGGATGGATCACGGCTCCCAGTATCTGTCGGACCACTTCACCAACCAGATCAAGTTCTGGGGCATCCAGCCGTCCTACGCCTTCGTCGCCGAGCCCCAGACCAACGGCGTCGCCGAGCGGTTCAATCGCACGCTGAAGGAACAGATCATCCATGGTCGCATCTACCGCAACATCGCGGAGCTGCGGGACGCCGTCCGCGACTTCGTCGAACTCTACAATGCCCAGTGGATCGTCGAAAAGAACGGCTACCTGAGCCCCGCTCAAGCTCGTCAGGCGTGGCACGCCGCGATCTCAATCAGGCCCGCCGCGTGAGACAAACTTGTGTCCAAGGAACCGGGTGCGCTACCCGCCGCGATCTCAATCAGGCCCGCCGCGTGAGACAAACTTGTGTCCAAGGAACCGGGTGCGCTACACGTAAGGCTTCACGTAGCTCGGTGCCATCAGCTTCCGGTCGAGCGATCCAGCGGGCCGTAACGCGAGTGAAGCCTGAGCAGGCCTCGGAATCGTGGATGCCGACTCGCCTGTCTGTCGGCGAAGGCCGCGTGGAATGGGGAAGCAACCGACGCATGCAGCCGCCCTCTCTGCCAACCTCACTGAGACACCGGCCCCCCTTGGAATTACTGTAGGGCGGTGGAGGTGAATACCAATGACCGCAGAGAGAGGATCGATGACATTGCAAGAGATGGACGCTCCGGCCCTGGGGGTCGAGGAGCGTCGCGACGAGGCCCCCGGGGCCGGAGCCCGCCACGCGCGGCCAACGCCGGACCCGGAGGTCGTGGCCAAGCCGAAGAGGCGCAAGTTCACCGCGCAGTATCGACTGCGGATTCTGGAGGAGGCAGAGAGCTGCACGCAGCCCGGCGAGGTGGGCCGGCTGCTTCGCCGCGAGGGGCTGTACAGCTCCCATCTGACGGAATGGCGCAGGGCGCGGCGTGAGGGGTCGCTTCAAGGCCTGACCCCGAGCAAACGCGGTCGGAAGCCCGCCGAGCGCAACCCCCTCAGCGCGAAGGTGCACGAGCTCGAGGCGAAAGTGGCTCGGCTGGAGAAGGAGCTGCACACCGCCCATACGATCCTGGACGTCCAGGGAAAAGTTGCCGGGCTGCTGGGATTCAGCCTCGAACACGGGAAGGACTGCTGATGGCCGTCCAGCCGCTCGCATCGCAGGTCGGCGTGGCGCCGGCGTGCCGAGCGCTGGGGGTGCCACGGGCTTCCTTCTACCGTCGTCAGAGGCCCGCTCCCGGGCATCAGCAGCCCCGTCCTACGCCCGCCCGGGCCCTGTGTGCGTCCGAACGCGCGCACGTCCTCGACGTGCTCGCCAGCCCGCGCTTCGTCGACCGGTCACCGGCCGAGGTCGTCGCGACGCTGCTCGATGAAGGCCAGTATCTGTGCGCCGAGCGCACGATGTACCGGATCCTGGCCGCGAACCAGCCGGTGCGAGAGCGGCGCAATCAGCGCAGTCATCCCTGCTACACCAAGCCCGAGCTGGTGGCCACGGGCCCCAACCAGACCTGGTCCTGGGATATCACCCGGCTCCGGGGGCCCAAACGCTGGACGTCCTTCTACCTCTATGTCTTGCTCGACATCTTCAGCCGCTGCGTCGTGGGCTGGATGGTTGCCGATCGGGAGAACGCCGCGCTCGCCGCGACGCTGATCGAGGAAACCTGTCTCAAGCAAGGCATCGAGCCCCAGGTGCTCACCCTGCATTCGGACCGCGGCGCGCCGATGACCAGCAAGTGTACCGCCCAACTCCTCGCCGACCTCGGGGTCACCCGCTCTCTGAGCCGCCCCCAGGTCAGCGATGACAACCCGTTCTCCGAAGCGCAGTTCAAGACCCTGAAGTATCACCCCGGCTTCCCTGGGCGCTTCGAAGACATTACCGCCTCCATCGCCTTCTGCCGGTCGTTCTTCCCCTGGTACAACACCGAGCACCGCCATGCCGGGATCGCGATGCTCACCCCCGATGATGTCCATCATCACCGGGCACCGGATGTGCTGGCTCAGCGCGGACGTACCCTGCAAGCCGCCTGGGCCCTTCACCCCGAACGCTTCGTCCACGGCACCCCGAAACCCGCCCCGCTTCCCGAAGCCGTCTGGATCAACCCACCCGCCACTTCCACAACAGGAGAAACGAGTCAGTAAATAGAAACCGTCGGTGTCTCAAAGTCGTTGACAGGTTCCGCCGTTCCGATCCACCGGGGTAATGGGCACGGCATGGTGGAAAGGTGGTCCGGGTGATCGCGGGAGGCCCGTTTCGGTCGGAGGTCGCAACTCCAGCGTCGTGGCAAGCACGGCGGGCCGGGCGGGCGTCGGACAGGGTCGTACGACCTGTGAGGCCGGTAATGCCGCCGGAGGAAAGGGCCCTGACGTCTGGCGCGCTTTCGAAGAAGCTGAGGCTCGGTGATTGGCGATGAGCCTGGCAACACCAGAAAACATCCGGAGGCTTCAGAGAAAGCTCTATCTCAAGGCGAAGGCGGAGCCGGCCTTCCGCTTCTACCAGCTCTACGACAAGGTCTGGCGCGAGGACATTCTTGCCCACGCCTATGCGCACGCCCGCGCCGCGGCCACTAGTTCAGTGTTTCCGAGGATCGAATCATATCAGGCGGCCTCGTTTAGTTTGTAGGACCAGGTGTGGACGACGGGATGTCGGTTGATGTCGTCGATGGCGGCGATGATGCGGTCCTTGAGTTCCTGCTTGGAGGCGACGCGGATGTGCCGGAGCACCGAGCGAGCTTGGAGAAGAAGCCCTCGATGAGGTTGAGCCAGGAGCCGTGCTTGGGAGTGAAGACGAAACTGAAGCGGCCCTCTCGCTGGTCGGCGAGCCAGCCTCGGGTTTCCTTGGAGATATGCGCGGAGTGATTGTCGAGGATCAGCGTGATCGCGGTGCTCGGTGGATAGGCCGCGTCGAGGCGTTTGAGAAACGCGACGAACTCGCGCGAGCGATGGCGATCCTCGACGCTGGCGTGAACCTTGCCGGTCAGCAGATCGATGCCGGCGAGCAGGCTGATCGTCCCGTGGCGGACATATTCGTGATCGCGCCCGAAGCCGGCATGGCGACCGGGCGCAGGCGGCAGGTCGGGCGCCGTCGTCCCGATCGCCTGCATGCCCGGCTTCTCGTCGTAGGAGATGATCGCCACCGCCTCGATCGGCGCCTGCGGGTTCGCCGCGGCGGCTCGCTTGAGCATTTAGACCTCGCGGTAGACACACAACACCTCGGCCATCTTCTGCTCGAACTCGGGGTCGCGGCGCTCCAGGTAGTAGCGCACCTTGTGCGGCTTCACCGCGTGCTGGTCGAGCAGCTTGCACACCGTGCCCTGGGCCAGCTTGGCCAGACACCCATGGCCTGCCGCCGGGCCGTGGGAGCGCGCATGCCGCGCCAGCAGCCGCACCGTCCACAGCTCATGCGGATAGCCCAAGTCCTTCGCCTTGCGGCAGGCCAGATCGACCAGCCAGGCGCGCGCCGCCTCGGTGATCCGCGGCTCGCGTCCGGGCCGCGGACTGTCCGCCAAGGCCGCCATCAAGCCATGGCGCAGCGCTCGCTCGACGCAGCGCTGCACCGTCTGATGGTGAACGCCAAGCGCCCGGCCAACCGCGAAGTACGACGCATCATCGCGATAGCGCAGCAGCATGCGCGCCCGCGTCACCCGGCATGCCGCTTCCGTGCGCGACCGGGCGATCGCCCCAAGCTGCTCAACCTCTTCTTCCGTCATCCGCAAATCAACAGACCGCCGAGGCGCCGCCCTGACATGTCTCCCTGCCAATACACGCCTTCACCCTACCAAATCTGGTAGGCAGTCAGGAACCCCACACAAAATGATCCGTTTCATGGAATCGATGTACTAGGCACTCCGACCATATTCGGGACCGGGTGGTGCAGACTGCCGTGAAGCTCGTGGTTGAGCTGATCTTCGAGGGGGACCTCGATAAAGCACTTGGTCTCCGCCGCGAAGGTCGCGGTCTGCACTCATGGCCTGACCGACACCGTCTATCGCGAGGCCCGGCGCCACCTGGCGATCTGACGCGCCGGTCGTTGCGGGCGCGCATGGGGCGATCGGTGAGCGGATCGACTTGCACTTCATGCATTATGATGTGTCATGAAGATACGCCCGCGGCCACGCGTTGAAAAAGAGAATTGCGACAGAGAATTGCGCGCCGCTGAGTCCGCCCCTCCGGCGCGTTCAGGCGCGTTCTGAGGACCATCGTCACCGCAGCTCCTTCGGCGCCAAATCGCCGATCGAGGCGGCCTCCTCCACCTGCGCCGGCGCCGCCTCGGCGGCTGCCGGCAGCGGCGTGTCGAACTGATAGCGTGGATCTTCCCGCTGGCGGCGCCATGCCTCGCGCATTTCCCGCCACGCACCGAAAAATGTCCGCGGTTGCGGCATGTCGTGCGCCACCGCACGATGCAGCTTCTTCAGGTTGTAACACGGCACGCCGGCGAACATGTGATGCTCCAGGTGCCAGTTCATGCGCCAGTAGATGAACTCCGACAGCGGGTCGAGGGTGATCGTGCGCACGCACTTGTGGAAGTCGGGCACGTCGTCACGCAGGCCGCAATGCATCGGGGCGCCGATGAAATAGGCGTGCCAGTTCGCGATGTCGGATCCCAGAGTGAAGATGACCGGCACGATCCACAACCCGTTGGCGAACGAAATAGCGGCGACGGCGACATGGACCAACAGGACGAAGCGGGCCCAATTCACGGCGCGTCGTCGCGCCTCTGATCTGTTTGCGTAGAGGGCCTCGAGCCAGCCAGGCGTGCTGAAGACGCTATAGCCGCCGAACGCCGTCTTGATAGTGCCGCCGCTGGTGACGCCGACGCCACGGGTGGCGAACCCGCCGGCCACGTTGAGGGTGAACAGCTGCAACAGGTATAGCGCCCTGATCGACGGATGGGCCGGCAGCACGACCTCTTTGTCGGCGCGCGGGTGCAGCGTGTAGACGTGGTGGTAGGTGTGGCTCATCGCGTATTCGTGGAAGTTCCACCACGCGAGCACGCTGTAGATCCGCAGGAACAGAGCGTTCAGCCACCGGGTCTTGAAGACGGTGCCGTGGCCGAGCTCATGGCAGGCATAGAGAAAGTTCGAGGCCAATGTGCCGTGGGCGAACAGCGCCAGCGCGAAGCCGACCCATAGCTGCTGCACGAAGAAATAGTAGGTGAGCGCCGCGGTGCACGCCGCCAGCGCCAGATGGCCGAGCGCCTGGAACCACCCTTGCAGATCGCTCTTCTGCATGACGTCGCGCAGCGTCGCCCGGTCGATCGGGCAGCTCCTGAAGAGCTCGTCCAGCGACTCGCTAGCAGTGTTCATCCGAACTCCCAGGTCGAGCCATGTCACGCCGGGCAATGTGGCCCCGATCGGTTACGGGTCGCCTTTGCGTCGACCACCGGCCGTTGCTAGCGGCCTAGATGTGTGGATCCCCCCGGTGTGTTCGGCCGGGTCGATTCCGTGGGCGCAATCCCTCCATCATGTAGGATACATTGTACACGCTAGTGCACCGACTCAGTCAGAGCCGTCACCGTGGAAATCTGATTCCGAATACAAAACAACGGGTTGCTCCAGCGCACGGTGAATCATTTGTCTGGATCTGTGCACTAGGAGCTGAAACCTAGTGCTTCTCGGAGTTCGGCCGGTCTTGCGAATTCAAAATATCGGATGGCCGTTCGCCAAACAGATCTCTAAACGCACCTGCGAAGCGGCCAATATGCACAAAACCAAACGCGAGCGCGGCCGCTGATCGGCGGCTCGTCTCGTCGTCCGCGTCCGCTGGCAAATCGAGTTGGGGGACGACGGGAAGGTCGAACAAGCCCGGCGCCGATCGGAAGGCGTTCGCGTGGCACTTGCCCATGAAGCCAGCGTCGATGAGCCCCACGCGCACCGTTTCCTTCGCATCTCCACCGGATATGTTCAGGTACCCGAGGCAGTCAGTAGGCGATCGTAACCGGTCGGCTGGATGCGAGCGACTCGGTTGCCGCGTCGGCGATGATCTGGGCCCGCAAGCCGTCCGCCAGCGATGGGGCAACCGCTTCGCCGGACTGGACGCTGCGGATGAACGTATCGAGTGCCGCCGCGAATGTCTCCTGTCTGATGTATGTGGAGTCGGGCTCTGCGCGGCTCAGCGTGACCCCCGCGTGCGTCGCGTGGGCGACCTGTCTTTCGTGACCGGGATCCCACTGGAGCAACCCGAGCGCGCCATAGACCTCGACCCGCTCGTGAGCGCCGAAAGCCGAACGGCGGCCGTTGGTGATCTGGCAGAGCGCGCCGCCCGGCATCTTCAGCGTGACCATGACGGTGTCGATGTCGCCGGCCTGGCCGATTTCGGGGTCCACGAGACACGCACCGCTCGCATGCACCTCGACCGGAGCCTCGCCCGTCAACCAGCAGAGAAGGTCCAGGGAGTGAACGGTCATGTCGCGCAGGAGGCCGCCGGACACCTTGACGTACTCGAGCGGCGGCGGCTGGGAGTCGCGGGCAATGATGTGTACGACTTCCACCTGACCAATGTCGCCACCGCGGATGCGCTCGTGGATCGCCTGGAGCTCCGGCAGGAAGCGCCGGCGAAAGCCGATGAACACAGGTACGTCGGTGCCGCGCGCCTCCTCCGCCAACGTCTTCGCTTTGGCCAGATTGAGGTCGATGGGCTTCTCGCAGTAGACGGCCTTCCCCGCGCGGATCGCCCCACGCAGCAGGTCGACGTGGGTGTTGGTCGATGAGGCGATGAGGACCGCATCGACACTGTCAGCGTTCCAGATCTCGTCTGGAGTTTCCGCTACCCTCCCGCCCAGAGCCTCGACGACCCGCTCCGAAGCTGCGCTATCGACGTCGTAGACGTGACTCAACGCGGCATCGGGGTGATTCGCGATGTTTTGGGCGTGAACCCATCCGACCCGGCCGGCGCCGAACAGGGCAAAATGCATGCGCGTCTCCTCGTGACTGGCAGTTGCTACACAATATGCCGGCATCCCGCGGGCAAACTCCCGGGACTCGCGCACGGGAGGTGCACCATCGATGGCCAGCTTGCACGACACCGAAAGTGCCCCGCTTTGGGCACCGCCGCCACACCGGCCACCCTGCCACCGATCGTATTCCAATGGCTCTTTCAGCGCTATCTCGTTCGAGCATTGACGCTCGGCGCCGTCCGTTAGGTATGTCTCCGACCATGCAAGCCTTTGACTACATCATCGTCGGTGCCGGGGCGGCCGGTGCGGTGATCGCGTGTCGACTGAGCGAGATGGCGGACGCGCGCGTGCTTCTGCTCGAAGCCGGCCCGGCCGATCGGAATCCCAACATCCATCGGCCGGCGGGGCTGTTTAAGCTCTACGGCGGCGATCTCACCTGGAACTACCGGACCACGCCGCAACGACATGCCGGTGATCGGAAGATGCTGTTCCTGCAGGGTCGCGTGATCGGTGGCGGCAGCTCGGTAAACGGCCAGGTCTTCACGCGCGGCTGTCCCGGGGATTACGACAGGTGGTCTCGCGACGAGGGCTGCCGTGGCTGGTCCTTCAAGGAGGTCCAGCCCTATTTCCTGAAGTCGGAAGACAACGACATCCTGGCCGATGGATATCATGGGGTCGGTGGTCCGCAGGGCGTCTCGACGATGGCGCCCGACGGGCTCACCAAGATCTTCGTCCAGGCCTGCCAAGAAGCCGGCATACCCTATACCGCCGATTTCAACGGCAAGACCCAAGCTGGCGCCGGCATCTATCAGACGACGACACGCGGCCAGCGGCGGTGCTCGACGGCGACCGGCTATCTGGGCCCCGCGCGCCACCGCGCCAACCTCACGGTACGGACGGGCTGCCTGGTGACCCGCATCCGCTTCGAGAACCGCCGCGCCGTCGGCCTGGACTATCTCGACCACGGTCGGGCGAAGCAAGCCAGCGCCGGGCAGGAGATCATCCTGGCCGCGGGCGCCATCGGCTCGCCCAAGCTCCTGATGCTTTCGGGCATCGGTCCCGCCGATCACCTCCGCGCGCACGGTGTCGAGATCATCTCGGACCTCCCGGGAGTCGGCGGGAACTTGCAGGATCATTTGGACGTCGACATCGTCTACGGGGTCGACCCCTCGCGGGGCCTCGACAAATATCGGACCTGGCACCGGATGCTTTGGGCCGGGCTGCAATACCACATCTTCGGGACGGGGCCGGTGGCGTCGACCATCGTCGAGGGCGGGGCGTTCTGGTATGCGGACGAAAGCTCAAAGACCCCCGACACCCAGTTTCATTTCCTCCCCGCGGCGGGGCTCGAGCCGGGCGTGCCCCCGGTGCCGACGGGCTCGGGCTGCACCCTCAACACCTACTTTCTACGGCCAAGGAGCCGGGGCAGCGTCAGGCTGCAAAGCGCCGATCCGGCGGCGGCGCCCTTGATCGATCCCAACTATCTCGCTGATCCCTACGACCTCGACATGTCGATCCGGGGCTTCAAGCTGATGCGCGCCATCATGGGCCAAAGGGCCTTCGAGACGGTCGGGGGACGAGAGCACTATCCCGGCGATCGGGTGCGATCGGATGCGGAGTGCGCCGCCTATGTGAAGGCCCATGGCCGAACCGCCTATCATCCGGTCGGGACGTGCCGGATGGGGACGGACGAGATGGCGGTGGTCGATCCATGCTTGCGCGTCGGCAACGTCGATGGTCTTCGCGTCTGCGACTCCTCGATCATGCCTAGCTTGATCAGCTCCAACACTAATGCGGCGGCGATCATGATCGGGGAGAAGGCGAGCGATCTGATCAAGGGTGTCTACGAACGTCGAAGGAGCCCGCTTGGGGCCAGCAGCAGCGAGAAGGTTCGGTGAGGAGGTTCGGACGATGCCGGAGATGAAGGCCTTGATCGCCGGGGGTACGGCAGCACGACCGGTCGTCCCTGTTCGACCCAGGCTGCGCCCTTCCGCAAAACGATAACGTTCGCGGCCTCAGGCCAGATAGTGGCTTTCCAGAGCCTTCACCGCCGCGACCAATGTCTTGTTGACCGGGGTCGGCACGCCATGCTCCGCCCCCAGCCGGACGATCGCACCGTTGATGAAGTCGACCTCCGTCTGACGACAACCTAGGATATCATTGCACAGTGACGACTTGTTCTCACCCGTGCCGCCCTTTCCGGTGATTTGCAAGAGGACTTCGCGGGCCTCATTGATATCAATAGCGACACCAACTTTCCGGCCCACCGTCGCAGCTTCGTCAATGGCGGCAAAAATCGTTTCGCGCATTGCGGGTACCGCCATAACCCGCCTGATCGGCAAGTTCGTGACCCCGGATGTGGGATCCAAACCGACGTTCGCCATCAACTTCTTCCAAATATCGAGACGAATATCGGCGCTCGGCTCCGTCCGCAGGCCGTGCTTGGTGAATACATGTGAACCGGGATTCCCCAGATGGAACCTTCCCAGCCCGTTGAGTGTGGCTGGAAACCGCGCGACGTGCAATTTGCCTTCGAATGACGGCCATCTTCGCGCCGATCCGGATGATTGAGGACCAATTGGCGGCGTTGGTGGCGCGGAATGGCATTTTTGCCGGCGATCCGGGCGCACCGATCCTGTCGGCGGCGACGCGAAGGAACGGGGCGCCGTCGCTCATGCCGGGGCTGGCGGCGGTCTGAGCCGGTCGATACGGCGCAGGATGTCGGCGAATAGGTCACGAGGAATGACAACCTCGGCCATCTGGAACGTGACGTAGCGCCCGTGGCGCACGATCTTCGCTCCGATCTTGATGAGCTTTTCTCGCAGGCTGGTCAGTGACCACTGTTCCACGGCATCGGGCAGCGCGAGGGTGCGCATGAAGTTGCCGAGGTTGTAGGCGAGCGCGTGAAGCTGGAGGCGAACGGCATTGTGGTCGAACCTGCGGCACGACAGGCGTGTCCACCGGATCGCGTTTTTGCCCTCCTTGATCCATTGCTCAGCCGTGCCGCGCTGATTGTAGAACGCAACCACCCGCTCGGCGGGACGGCCCAGGTTGGTGACAATGAACCCGACCCGCGGGTACAACTCACCCGGATGCCACTCGACCTTGGCGACGACGCGGCGGGGCTTGTCCCAGGTTCCGGCCTGATAACTGAAGCTGGCATGATACCGGCGCACGTCCTTGGGCGGCCTGCCGACGGGGCGCTTCAGGAGATGAGCGATGCTCTCTTGCAGCACCTTGTTGGCGGGCAGCCGGATGGCGTAGAGCATGCCTTCGGCTTCGAGGTAGTCGTAGATCTCCGGTGAGGCGAAGGCCGCATCGCCGCGGAAGTAGAGGCGGATGGCTCGTTCCTTGTAACGTTCGACCACCGGTACCAGGACATCACGCCATCCGTGGGCGCTGTGCACGTTGCCGGGGCGCAGCGCGCAACGCTCCAGGTCGCCGAACTGGTTGAACACGAACAGCGGGTGATAACAGGTGCAGCCGAAGTGGCCGTTATAGGCCGTGCTCTCCTGCTCACCGAATGTCGGGCTGACGGAGCTGTCCATGTCGAGCACCACGCGCCTCGGCGGATCGTGGTCGTGAACCCGGTCGATCCACATCCCCGACAGGTCCGCAAGGGCCGCGAGGTTCTCGTTGTTCGCCAGCAGCTCGGTCTCGAACCGCCCCATCTGGCTGGTCGATGCCCCGCCGCGCTCGACCGCCTTGCCGCCGACGATCCAGCGCATCGCGGGATCACGCCCGAGCCGGTCGGCGTCGTTGACATCCTCGTAGCCGGCGAGACGCCCATAGACGGACTGGCGAAGGAGACTGACGATGCCGTGCCAGCTGTTCCTGCCCGTGCGGCTATCCGCGAGCACGCCGCCCGCCAGTGCGGTCAGCCCGAGCGCGTCGTCCAGTTCGCGATAAGCGAGCAACCCCGCGTCGGAGGTCACCCGCGATCCGTGGAACTCCAGTTTCAGGCGGCGGTCGAAAAGGGGCCGGAGTGGCCCATGATCCGATTCACCCTCCGGGTTCCGCATCCGAGCTGCCCTCCGACACCCTCAAGCCAGTGATTCTTATAGCAGAATCGTGCCAATCAGGCATCAGGCGAAGCGGTCACTTGGGAAATGCGGGGTGAAAGACCTGTGACACGGTCGCTCAAGCCGCCGCGCATTTCGCCGATGTGTGACGGCAGGTCGGCGTAGTTTCGCACGATGCCCGGCCCGTCCATGCTGGCGCCTTGCGCGGTCAGCCCGCCGAGCACCTTCTCCTCGCCGATCAGCTCGGCCAGGAGTTCTTCATTGTCGAGACCGTTCTGGAAGGAGATGACGGCCGTGTGGTCGCCGATGAGATTGGCTGCACCTGCGATTGCATCCCTGGTGTAACCTGCCTTGCACTGCACGAACACTGTGTCAACCGGCGCCAGGGCCTCAGGCCGTGTCGTCGCCTTGACCGGGACAAAGCGATCACCGCCATAACCTACGATCTTCAAGCCGTCGCGGTTTATGTTGTCGACATGCTCCTGCCACACGTCGACCAGGGTCACGTCGAGCCCGCCCTCGGCGAGCAAACCGCCGAACAAGCTACCCATGGCACCGGCGCCGACAACGGCGAGGGTAGGGTTTTCGTACATCACCATCTCCAGTACGCGCGACCGCCGGGCCGGCAGACTGCTAATTTTTTGGTCAGCCTTGACAGGTGTCAATTATTATTCTCAGGTTTTTTCGTCATTGAGAGTGGCATCCTTGCATACAGTCCGACGGGTAGCCCATTCGTCGGCCTGAGTGTCTACTTGCGGTGAAGGGCGGGCCGGCGCCCTGCTACCATCGTCGCCCGGTGCCCGTGTACGCTTACGCGGCGCTGCCGTGCGGGCCATTGTGGGGCGATGCCTCACGCCCCTACAATTGCTATGCAGCCGAAGGGCCAGAACGGGATCGATCGTATGAGCAAGAAAAGGGTTCTGATTACCGGCATGAGTGGACTCATCGGCCAGGTATGCCAAAGGGAGTTGGGGGACTCGTACGCCCTTAGTGCTCTGAGCCGGAGGAGCGTAGCAGGGGTCCCCTGTTTCCAAGCGGACATCGCCGATCTGGAGGCCATTCGGCCTGCCTTCGAGGGGGTGGACGTGGTGGTCCACCTGGCGGCGATGGCCAAAGGCGATGCCACCTGGGAAGAGGTGCTTCCCCACAACATCGTCGGCACCTACAACGTGTTCGAGGCCGCCAGGAACGCTGGGGTGAAGAGAATCATATCGGCCAGCAGCGGTGCCGCCGTCAGCGATTCGGAAAGGGAGATGCCTTACCGGGCCCTGGTGGAAGGGCGCTACGACGAGGTTACCCGTTGGGAGAAGCTGGATGCGTCGGTGGTCCGCCCGAGCGGCCTCTATGGGTGCAGCAAGTTGTGGGGTGAGGCCCTGGCCCGCCACTTCTCGGATGCGTGGGGCCTCTCGATGATCTGCCTCCGCATCGGCATGGTCAACCAAGCGGACCGGCCAACCTCGACACGGGAGTTCTCAATCTGGTGTAGCCAGAGGGACATCGCCCAGATGGTCCAGCGGTGCATCGACGCACCCCAGAGCCTGAAGTTCGCGACCTTCTACGCAGTCTCGGACAACAAGTGGAGCTACCGAAGTCTAGAGCGGGTCCGGCATAGACAGAATCAAAAAGGGGATTCCCAAGGGTCGCAAAAAGTGATTCAAGCTATGAGCTGGGTTAAAGGAGGCCAGCCATGGATGACACGACCTTATTCGGAAGATCTTCGTGAACGAGTTGTTCGAGTTGTTGAATCGGGGACCTCTCGCAATGCGGCGGCGAAGCAATTTGATGTGAGCATCAGCTTTGTTGTGAAGCTGATGCAGCGTTGGAAGCAGCGGGGCACGATCAAAGCCGACAAATACGGTGGCTGGAAGAAATCGAAACTGGCTCCCCATGGCGATCGCATTCGGGCTCTGGTGATGGAGAATTGCGACATCACCATTGACGAGCTTTGCGTCTTGCTGGCCGCCGAGGGGATCGAGGCGAAGCGCTCGACGCTTGGCGACTTTCTTCTGGCTCAGGGGCTGAGTCGCAAAAAAAGACAGCCCACGCCGCCGAGCAGGAGCGCCCTGACGTCGCGGCGGCGCGAGCCACTTGGCGCAACGAGCAACCTGGGCTGATTGCCGAACGGCTGGTCTTTCTCGACGAGACCTGGGCGCGGACGAACATGGCCCGGCGTTATGGCCGGGCACCGCGCGGCGAACGGGTGGTGGCGGCCATTCCCCATGGCCACTGGAAGACAACCACGTTCATTGCCGCCCTGCGTCACGACCGGATCACCGCGCCCTGCGTTTTCGATGGCCCGATCAACGGCGCAAGCTTCCTTGCCTGGGTCCAGCAAGCCCTGGTCCCGACCCTGTCCGCGGGCGACATCGTCATCATGGACAACCTCTCCTCCCACAAGGTCGCCGGCGTACACGAGGCCATTGAGGCGGTCGGCGCAACCCCGCTCTACCTGCCGCCCTACAGCCCCGATCTCAATCCCATCGAACAGGTCTTCGCCAAGCTCAAAGCCATTCTCCGCAAGGTCGGCGCCAGAACCGTCGATGACCTCTGGCGGGCAATTGGAAACGCCCTCGATGAATTCTCTCCAACCGAATGCAGAAACTACATCGTCAATGCAGGATATTCCGTCTAAACCGGATGTGCTCTAGACAACGCCCGACGCGAGCTCGGGTTCGAGCCCCGCGATCAGGCGGAGCAGCATCGGTGACCGCCGCCGTGCGCAGCCGACGCCTCCCTGTCCCACGAGACGCTACGGGTTAATTCTCTGCGCGCTTGGCCCGGATCGCCTCGGCACAAACCGTCCGAGACAGGGCCGCGCACACCTGCCCGCGAGCAGTCGCGGCCTGATAGCGGTAGGCGGTGGGGGCCGCCCCGAGAAATCTAGACCTTGCCTCAATTGTCGGTGACTTCAGTTTTCGGTAGGGTGAGGCTCGACTTGGCCCATGATGCCGCTCATTCGGTGTCCGGTGGGACGCGGGGATGTCGACTCAGGGGACGCCATGCCGTGCGGACGTTTCGAGAAAGGAAAGCGAATGATTGGCTGGATTTTGTTGGGAACCAATGATGTTGAGCGCGCCGGGAGGTTTTACGATGCACTTCTCGGCGAGATCGGCGCGAATCGGGTGGAGGAAATTGGCAACGTGAATTCCATCCATTGGCGCGCGCCCTCCGGAGAAGTGACGTTGGGGGTGCATTTGCCGCTCGACGGAAGGCCGGCAACGTGGGGCAACGGCTCGATGATCGCGCTCGCCGTGAACAACAGCGAAGAGGTCGATGCCCTCCATGCGAAGGCCCTCGAACTCGGGGCGGAGGACGAGGGCGCCCCCGGCCCGCGCGGCACGCGCGAGCGCTATCGCGGTGACCAGGTCATTCAGATTGTCCAGTTCTACGGCGCATACACTAGGGATCTCGATGGCAACAAGCTGTTGTTCTACGTCAGGGGCAGTGGCGGCCACTAACAGGCGGTTGAAGATGTCGCGCGGCGGCGCCGCTCAACGCTCTTGATCTCGTGCTCGGCATTTGGGGCCGGCACCCCGAATGCACCCGCGGCGGCGAATAACGGCGCTGCCCGCCCGCCCGCTTGCCGGCCGCGGTCGCGCAGATGGGGACGTATGGCAGGATCGGCGGCCGCTTCGACGACGCGCCGGCTCAGCCGCGCACCGGCGCGGTGGAACCGCAACCCATCATGTAGCGCAGGCGCGGCGAGAACAGTGGGGCCGTCTCCGCCGTCAGCGGCGAGTGTAGGTCAACGAACGGCTTCACCCACGACCGGCCGTATTGGCAAATGACGCCCGGACGCGCCGAACCGCTGGCGTTGGGCCCATGTCGATGCCAGGACTGCGACAGCCAGACGGCGACGGAGCCGGCCGGGCCGGTCAGCACAACCTCGTCATCCCGGTGCGGCCGGTCCGGCTTGCGGCGAGAGCGATGAGTGCCCGGCACCACACGGCTGGCGCCATTCTCGACCGTGAAGTCGGTCAGCATCCACACGGCTTGGATACTGAGCGTCACGTCGGGCAGCGGCTCGGCCATGTACGTGATCGGCGAATCGACGTGCAGGTCACCGCCTTGCGTATCGGGCCCGACGCTCGAGGCGCTGACGTCGAGGAGGATGCAGTCGCCGCCCAGCAGCGCCGACATCAGCGCGAGCATGACCGGGTGCTCGACCAGCACCGCGAACTCCGGCAGCTTGTTGATCAGGTTAAAGACGCGCTGCGAGCGATCGTCGTCGTAGAGCGTCGGGAAGTGACGAAAGCAGCCGCAGACCTCGGCGATGCCGACCGGCCACGGCGTGTCGAAGTTCTCCGCCCGCGTGTGGCGCATGCGCCGCCGCAGGCGCTCCTGCTCGGCAACGGAGACCCTGGACCAGCTCCTTTGGGCAAAGCGCGTGGCCTGCTCGTCCTCTCCCGTATAGGCCGGGCCGTCGCCGGGCTCGAAAGGCTCGGCACGCTCTCGCGCCATCAGCCCTTCGAGGCAGACCCGCAGCCGCGTCAACTCGTCGGCGCTGATCAGCCCCTCAAGGACCACATAGCCATGCTCCAAGAGGTCCGCTCGCGCGCCTGCGGCGACCGCCACCGTGGAGTCCATGGTTACTGTCCTTCCGCGCCAATCGCCGAGAAACGGAAAGCATGCCAGGCCGAGCGTACCCGCGCAAGGCGTGCCGGGGCGGCGGTGCTGGCGATCTGGGGCTGTCTGACGTCAGCGCCCATGAGACAGATTTGGCTGATTGAACAAGGGAGGATTTCTGGCTCATCGTAGCCCTGAGGGGAGCGCAGTGTACCAGCGTTTCGGCCCGGCTTAGTCGAACCAGAACCGCAGCACCTCGTCGATCGTCGTCACGTCGCCTCGTCCAGCCGGTAGAAGCGGATCGCATTGTCGCGGAACAGCTTGCGCAGCTCGTCGTCCGAGCAGCCGGCGACCGCCCATTCGACGGTCTCGACCCAGCGCGGATAGTCGGTCGCCAGGGTCGCGACCGGCCAGTCGCCGGCGAACATGATGCGGTCGAAGCCGAAGGCGCCGATGACGTGGTCGAAATAGGGGCGCAGGTCGTCGCGCGTCCAGTTGGCGTGGTCGGCCTCGGTCGTCATGCCGGAGATCTTGCAGTGGACGTTGGGCAGCGCGGCCAGCGCCGTGATGTGCCGGCGCCACGGGTCGAGCAGGCCGTCCTTGATGGCGGGCTTGCCGATGTGGTCGAGGATGAACTGCACGTCGGGGCATTGCCGTGCGAGCTCCACTGCGTTCGCCGCCTGGGGGTGGTAGATGCAGATGTCGAACGACAGGCCGAACTTGGAGAGCCGCCGGACGCCGGCGATGAAATCGGGCCGGACGCAGAACGCGACGTCGGGCTCGTCCTGGATCAGCCGGCGGATGCCGCGCAGGATCTCGTGCTCGGCGAGCTGCGCCAGATGGTCCTCGACTGCCGTGCCGTTCTCCAGCGGCGCCGCGGCGACCATGCCCTTGAGGCGCGGCTCCGCCGCGGCGATGCCGGCGACCCAGCGGGCCTCGTCGAGCCGCGCGGCCGGCGCCGCGCCGACCTCCAGGAACACCATCGCGTCGACCGCGACCGGGCCGCGGGCGGCGTCGAATTCGGCGACCAGATGGGGCCGCTTCAGCTGCGGCACCTTCTCCACCCACGGGATCGGCAGCGCGGCGGGATCCCACAGATGGACGTGCGTATCGACAATCGGAAATGCCGGCATGGCTGCCCCCCTGATGCCGTATCCGTCGAGCCTAGTGGTCTGATCCTAACGCTTGGTACCCCAAGCGTTAGCCGGGATTTCCCTCATGGCTCCTCCCACCACCGAAAACGGTAGCACAATCGAACATCGATCGGACACGGAGCCATTTCACTTGGTCTGGCGGCTTGGGATGTGGCGCTCGGTGCATCCGAGACCTCGCCGAGACGCAATCGGGTACGAGAAGACGGCCGTTCGGCAAGTGCCGTGAGCCCGGCGCCCGCCGGCTCAACCCTACCGCACCGATGACATAGGGCGTCATCGGCATTCTCGTCATCTGAGGCGAGGAACTTCAGCGCTTGGTCGACGAGCTGGACTCAAAAACAGCGAATCCGATCTGGAAGCGGCGACGGAAACGACGCCACAACAATGCGGCGAGCGCCGTCTCAGCGCGAGGGCGACGAGCCGCCCGACGCAAAGCGCCTGAGGACGTTGTCGGTGATGCGCGAGACGCTGTTGTCGTAGCCGTTGTGGGGCAGCGCGCCTCTCCGGCAGCGTCTCCCCGTCCAGCGCCGGGCCCCCGTTCGCCACCCAGCGGAGCTTGAAGACCTCCCACTCGGCCTCCACCAGGCTCGTAAAGGTGCAGCCCTCGAACACCTCGACCAGCAGGCAAGCGCGCTCACCCGTGAGCCGGCCCAAGGCCCACTCTCGGTGCGGCGAGGTGGCGATCAGGACGAATTTTCCCTTGGCCGGTCCGGCGCGAAAGACATTGACGATTTGCTGCAGACGCGGACTGTGCGGCCCGAACGGACTGGCCCGAAACTCTTCGGCGTACCGCCGGTCCTCGGGGCTAAGAATGATGCGGTCCATAGGATTATCTATTTGTACTCATGAGCGGGACCGTATGGTCCGACGTTACATTGCCTGCTTAACCGCGGCAAATGCATCGGCGGAGAGGTTCTGTCGGAGACGCGGCGCGGTAAGAGCTGTGCCTTCCTGAAACGCAGCCCTTAAGCGTGGGCAGCAGTCAGCCGCACAAGATGCTCACGTGCGGGACTCACGGCGGAGAGTATACAGCCCTGAGGCGATTAGGATGGCCGCGCCGACGAGGGTCCAAGCGTCGGGCAGATCGGCGAACAAGACGAAGCCATAGAACGTCGCCCATACGATCGATGTGTACTGGAACGGCGCGACGACCGCACCCGGCGCAGCTTCGAAGGCCTTGATCACGGCAAACTCACCAGCTGCGGCCCACAGGCCAAGGCCCGCCAGCATCGCTGCGTCAAGTGGCGAGGCGGGCCAGACCCAGACGAACGGCACGACGAGCGTCAGTAGGATCGCACCAGTGATCGCGGTGTAGGATAGCGTTGTGCTAGCATCGTCGGTGTCGCTCAGGAAGCGCGCCACGATCTGGTACAGCCCAAACAACGAGGTCGCGCCAAGCACCAGGAAGGCCGCCGGGTGTATTACACCCAGGCCGGGCCGAATAATAATCACTGTGGCGGCGAACCCCACGAACACCGCGATCCAACGGCGGGCACCCGCGCGCTCCTTGAGCAATACGCCACTCAAGGCCGTCACAACCAAGGGCGCGACAAAGCTCACCGCGACCACCTCGGCCAGTGGCACGAAGTGGAGGGCGGTCAGAAACAGGACCGTCGACAATACGACCATTACACCGCGCAGCAGCTGCAATCCCGGCCGGCTGCTGCGCAGCAAGGCCCGGCCATGCCGCGGCCAGAACGCGACGGCCACAACGACGAGGAGCCCGAAATTCCGGGCCCAAGCAATCTGCAGCACGGGTAGGTGCTGGCTCAGATACTTCGATTGGGCATCCAGGAGCGGGAACACGAAGAAGGCCACGACCATAAACAGAATGCCGCGGGCATTATTCGTGCCGCGGGCCCGCGCCGTAGTGCCACTCATTGGGTCAAAAAGTGAAGATCTGCAAGGCGGCGCCGTGCCGCGCGCGTCGCCACGGAAAAGCGCCACGCGGGCGCAGGCATTGGCTGCCGGGTCCTCAGGCTAAGGCGATAGACGCAAACCGCCGAGCCGATCGGGGCCGGCGCGGTTGACGAGCCAGCGATTCCAGTGGGGATGATGCAGGCTCCTGATCTCGTGCTCCATGGTCCAGATGGCGCGTCCGCCGTGCGGCGGCACGAGGTCCTGGCACCTGTATTGATGGTCATTGTCCTCCACCATCACGAGCCCTCTCTCTATCAACCATTCATAGGGGCCCGAGAAGTCGGCCACGTAGATCGCGATGTGGTGTCCGTCGTAATCGGTGAGTCGGACCCGATTTCCTTGGACACAGAATTGGCTTAATCGAAGTGTCCAAGGAGGACCGGAACATGACCGATAATTTTGAGAAGAAAGTTGCTGTTGATGGGCCTGTGGTAAATGCGGGCGAGCTTGGCTCGGCCACGTTTTCCCCAGGCCAGGCTTTGCCGGCAGGCCCGCTGGGACTTGGCCAGCGATGGACGGTGGCGCGCAAGCGTGAGGTCGTTCTGCGGCTTTTGCGTGACGAGCCGGTGCAACTTCTGTCGCGCCAGTTGGGCGTAGAGATCTTCCGGCTCGAGCAGTGGCGTGAGAAAGCGATCGGCGGGATCGACGCCTCGCTCAAGCAACGCAAGGGCGATCCGGTGCAGGCGGAACTGGATAGCGCCATGAAGCGGATCGGAGAGTTGACCATGCAGGTGGAACTGCTGGAGGCCAAGACGGAGACCTTCGGCCCTTTGGGGCGGCGGAGGTCGCGGCGATGAGTGCCGCCACCTCGCCCGGCACGGGTCTGGCCTACGGCCTGCGGCGGGTCTGCGCCGCCTGGGGCATGGCCCGCTCCTCGTTCTACGCCATGACCTCCGGCCAGCACGCCGAGCAGCCGCCGGCAAAGCGTCGGGGACCGAAGCCCGCGATCTCGGACCAGGCGCTGCTGGTGGCGATCGAAGCCGACCTGGAGGCATCGCCCTGGGAGGGCGAGGGCTACCGCAAGGTCTGGGCTCGGCTTCGGGTCTGTCGCGACATCCGGGTTGCCCGCAAGCGGGTGCTCCGCCTGATGCGCGAGAACAATCTGCTCTCGCCCCATCGCTGCCGCCGCCGTGGCGGCAATCCCCATGACGGTGAGATCATCACTCATGCCCCGAACCTCATGTGGGGCACCGATGGCGTTCGGGTGTTCACGGTGGACGACGGCTGAGGCTGGATCTTTACCGCCGTCGAGCATTGGAACGCCGAGTGTGTCGGCTGGCATGTCTGCAAGCGCGGCGACCGCTTCGCCGCCCTGCAGCCGATCTCCATGGGGCTTGCCGGGCTGTATGGCTCGACCGCGGCCGGCGCGGCTCGGGGGCTGGCCTTGCGGATGGATCACGGCTCCCAGTATCTGTCGGACCACTTCACCAACCAGATCAAGTTCTGGGGCATCCAGCCGTCCTACGCCTTCGTCGCCGAGCCCCAGACCAACGGCGTCGCCGAGCGGTTCAATCGCACGCTGAAGGAACAGACCATCCATGGTCGCATCTACCGCAACATCGCGGAGCTGCGGGACGCCGTCCGCGACTTCGTCGAACTCTACAATGCCCAGCCCTCTCTGCCAACCTCACTGAGACACCGGCCCCCTTGGAATTACTGTAGGGCGGTGGAGGTGAATACCAATGACCGCAGAGAGAGAATCGATGACATTGCAAGAGATGGACGCTCCGGCCCTGGGGGTCGAGGAGCGTCGCGACGAGGCCCCCGGGGCCGGAGCCAGCCACGCGCGGCCAACGCCGGACCCGGAGGTCGTGGCCAAGCCGAAGAGGCGCAAGTTCACCGCGCAGTATCGACTGCGGATTCTGGAGGAGGCAGAGAGCTGCACGCAGCCCGGCGAGGTGGGCCGGCTGCTTCGCCGCGAGGGGCTGTACAGCTCCCATCTGACGGAATGGCGCAGGGCGCGGCGTGAGGGGTCGCTTCAAGGCCTGACCCCGAGCAAACGCGGTCGGAAGCCCGCCGAGCGCAACCCCCTCAGCGCGAAGGTGCACGAGCTCGAGGCGAAAGTGGCTCGGCTGGAGAAGGAGCTGCACACCGCCCATACGATCCTGGACGTCCAGGGAAAAGTTGCCGGGCTGCTGGGATTCAGCCTCGAACACGGGAAGGACTGCTGATGGCCGTCCAGCCGCTCGCATCGCAGGTCGGCGTGGCGCCGGCGTGCCGAGCGCTGGGGGTGCCACGGGCTTCCTTCTACCGTCGTCAGAGGCCCGCTCCCGGGCATCAGCAGCCCCGTCCTACGCCCGCCCGGGCCCTGTGTGCGTCCGAACGCGCGCACGTCCTCGACGTGCTCGCCAGCCCGCGCTTCGTCGACCGGTCACCGGCCGAGGTCGTCGCGACGCTGCTCGATGAAGGCCAGTATCTGTGCGCCGAGCGCACGATGTACCGGATCCTGGCCGCGAACCAGCCGGTGCGAGAGCGGCGCAATCAGCGCAGTCATCCCTGCTACACCAAGCTCGAGCTGGTGGCCACGGGCCCCAACCAGACCTGGTCCTGGGATATCACCCGGCTCCGGGGGCCCAAACGCTGGACGTCCTTCTACCTCTATGTCTTGCTCGACATCTTCAGCCGCTGCGTCGTGGGCTGGATGGTTGCCGATCGGGAGAACGCCGCGCTCGCCGCGACGCTGATCGAGGAAACCTGTCTCAAGCAAGGCATCGAGCCCCAGGTGCTCACCCTGCATTCGGACCGCGGCGCGCCGATGACCAGCAAGTGTACCGCCCAACTCCTCGCCGACCTCGGGGTCACCCGCTCTCTGAGCCGCCCCCAGGTCAGCGATGACAACCCGTTCTCCGAAGCGCAGTTCAAGACCCTGAAGTATCACCCCGGCTTCCCTGGGCGCTTCGAAGACGTTACCGCCTCCGTCGCCTTCTGCCGGTCGTTCTTCCCCTGGTACAACACCGAGCACCGCCATGCCGGGATCGCGATGCTCACCCCCGATGATGTCCATCATCACCGGGCACCGGATGTGCTGGCTCAGCGCGGACGTACCCTGCAAGCCGCCTGGGCCCTTCACCCCGAACGCTTCGTCCACGGCACCCCGAAACCCGCCCCGCTTCCCGAAGCCGTCTGGATCAACCCACCCGCCACTTCCACAACAGGAGAAACGAGTCAGTAAATAGAAACCGTCGGTGTCTTAAAGTCGTTGACAGGTTCCGCAGTGGATCGTCGAAAAGAACGGCTACCTGAGCCCCGCTCAAGCTCGTCAGGCGTGGCACGCCGCGATCTCAATCAGGCCCGCCGCGTGAGACAAACTTGTGTCCAAGGAACCGGGTGCGCTACATCCGTCGTAATCGGCTGCGGCGCCCTCCGACTCCCGATAGATGGGCCGCTGCCCGGGGCCAACGCATACCTCCGCGCGCGCTGCCCGATCCAACGTCGCGCACCCATGTCCGGGCTCGCAGCGATTGCTCATAAAACGCCGCAATGTCGTTTGCCGTCCCCGCCTGTACGGCCATCTCCAGATAGGCCAGGCCGAGCGCGCCGGAAAACCCGGCCACCGACGCGTGCAGCCGAAATGTGTTTCCCCACGGACCAGTCACGTCGATCACGTCCTTGCGCGAGCGGAACCCGAACAGGGTTCCCTCGAGGGCGCCGGCCACGCGGGACAGCCTGTCCTCTAGCGCCTCGATGTCGGGCACAACCAGGCCGACCACTCCCCTGAACCGTTGCGGCGGCCCCTTCGGCATGTGAACTGCTGCCGGCCGACGTTGATCCACATGTTGTCCGATCCGACCATCATGTATGGATCGCGCGTAAATCCCAGCCCCGTGACGTAGAAAGTCGTTGCCGTCTCCTGGTCGGGCACCGTGACGTTGAGGTGCTCCAGAAGCAGGATGTTGCCAACGTCCTGACTGGGTCTATCACAAGTTCTGTCGTTCCTTGTCGAACCCTCCCTGACAGCGGCGACGTTGGGCGGCGTCCTGGCGGGCGCCGGCATCAAAGGCGGCGTCGTGACCACGAGCTTCCTGGTACAGGCCCAGGATCCGGCGGCGTTCGCGAGTCCGAGGAGATGCAGCAACCCACGTCATCTTGCATAGCGCCGGCCGCCATAATGCCTTCGCTCGGCGCGTAGAGCGAGCGGGAAGAGGACCGGCATCGCGCGCCTTGACCAGCGCGCCGAGGGCCTCGCCCTTTTTCAGGGTCGCCAGGTCGCATGAATGCAGCAGAACGACATCGATATGGTTGGTATTGAGGCGCCGTAGCGTACGTTCCACGGTCTGCTCGATTGCCGCAGCCGACCAGGCCGCACCTTCGATGTCTTCGAAAGCCTGACCGCATTTCGAAACCAGCAAATAGTCGTCGCGGCGGTGACCGATGGCCTCGCCGATCGCCGCTTCGGAGCCGCTGTAAGAGGCCGCAGTGTCGATCAGGTTGACACCCCGATCGAGTAGCGTGTTGAGGAGTTCGGCCACATGCTATTCTCGGGGAGGGGACGTGCCACGATACCTTGTCGGTGTCGATGTCGGCGGCGCTGACTGTCCAAGACTTACGCTGCCGTCCACTTCGCGGTGAAACCGCCCGCCTCATAGAGGGTGGGCACCTTCACCAGCAAGCTCCGGTTCAGGTCGGCCGTCTTCGCAACGCCACACATGGTCATGGCGTCGGCCAGCTCACGCTGCAAGATCTCAAATACCTGGCGGACGCCGGCCTCGCCTCCAGCCGCCAAGCCGTACCAGATGGGACGTCCGATAAGGACTGCCTTTGCGCCAATGGCGACCGCCTTGAGGACGTCGATCCCCCTGCGGATGCCGCCGTCCATCAGCACCTCGCATCGTCCGGCGACTGCGTCTATGACCTCGGGGAGCGCTTCTATGGCCGGGATCATGCCGTCTACCATCATTGCCCCGTGGTTCGAGACCACGATGCCGCTCGCCCCATGCTCGATACACAGGCGGGCATCGTCGCCGCGGAGGATGCCCTTGACCACAATGGGCAGTGACGTAATGGAGCGGAGCCAGTCCATATCTTCCCACGTTGCGGAGGGGTCAAGCTGCTCCTTGAAGTTCAGGACGAC
Source organism: Alphaproteobacteria bacterium (assembly GCA_965261585.1). GTDB lineage: Bacteria > Pseudomonadota > Alphaproteobacteria > UBA6615 > UBA6615 > CBDHDN01. The sequence goes on along the minus strand of CBDHDN010000064.1, from coordinate 234,749 downwards.
CGCTCTACCCTCGGGGTCCTTGCGAGTTAGGTTTGCCCACCGCTGTAGTGATGCCACGTTGGCGTCGGGATTTCGCAACAACTGCTCCCTCGGCATGTCGAGGGGCATGTCCACCGACCAGCAAAATGCCGTACACCCGGCCGCCTCAGCCCGCTTGACGTACTGGCGCATATACTCGCGATCCTTGTGCATAAAGATGTTGCACCAGACCGGACCGGTGGCGGCTGCTGCGACCTCCTCGATCGTGAAGTCGGCGTTGTGACTGAGAATCTCGATAGTGCCCGCGGCGCCAACTGCCCGACACGTGGCTAGGTCTCCGTCCGGGTGTGCTGCGATCTGGGGTGCTGAGGGTGCGGCCAGGACGGGGAGGCTAATCTTGTGCCCGAGGATGGTGGTGGAGGTGTCCACACTGCTAACGTCCGCTAGGTAGCGCGGGACCAAGCCGATAGAGTCGAAGATATACCGGGTCCTCTTGTAGGTGGTCTCGTCGTTGAAGCCGCCACCAACGAAATCAAAGATGCCCTTGCGCATCACAACCCTGGCGCGGGCTTCGAGGTCGTGCAGGTTCAGCAGGCCGTGTTCCTCGAACATGTCTCCCTCCAGTTTGCAGCGGGACGGTTATCGGTGTGTGTGCGTCGGCGCTCAGAAGGCAGCCAGCTCCGGCCGGGTCACGAGGCTCGGGTCGATGTCATCGATCGTCCTCGCGCCACACATGGCCATGGCGAGATCGAGTTCGTTTTTCAGGATCTCAAAAATGTGGCGCATGCCATTCTCACCGTCGACTGCTAAGGCGTAAAACAGGGGTGTCCCGATAAGGCAGGCTCTGGCGCCTAAGGCGAGCGCTTTCAGCACGTCAATGCCTCTCCTCACGCCCCCATCGAGGTACACTTCGCAACGCCCACCGACGGCATCGACGACGTAAGGTAGAGCCTCAATTGTGGTGATGGGGCCGTCAAAGGGGCGCGCGGCATGATTGGAGACAATCACGCCCGCAGCACCGTTCTCAACGGCCAATCTGGCATCATGAGGACTCATGATGCCTTTCACAACGATGGGGAGAGAAGTAACGGCGCGGATCCACTCCAGGATCGACCAGGTCATGGAAAGATCAACGTCTGCAAGCGCTGGGACCGGTCGCAGCCTGCCGTCAGGATTTCTCTGCACCAGATTCCCCGGCGTCATCTCGGGGTCGACGAAATTGTTCCGGGTGTCCGCCTGCGCGCCAGAAGGCGCGCCGAAAGTCAGGACTATGGCCGAGTATCCCGCGGCTTCAGCCCGTTGAATGCATTCCTTGGTAAACTCCCGATCTGGGTACACGTAAAGCTGAAACCAGCGCGGCCCTTTGGCTGCTTCTGCCATTTCCTCCAGGCTGTAATCCGAGAAGTGGCTGCGCACCATAACCGTTCCCACCGCCGCAGCCGCCCGGACAGTAGCGAGCTCGCCGTCGGGATCGGCGTATTGGTGTCGCCCCGGCGAGGCGGACATGACAGGAAAGCTGATTTTCTGTCCCAGAACTGTTGTTGAGAGCTCGCGATTCGCCACGTTGCGTAGCATCCTGGGACGCAGCAAGATGGAGTCGAAAGCGGGCCGGATGCGCCTCGTCGTAACCTCGTCAACGGCCCCGCGCTGGACCATATCCAACACGGACTTCGGCATGATCTCACAGGCGCGGGCTTCGTAGTCGAACAGGTTGAGCAGTTCTCTAGGCATGGGTGCGTCCTCTTTCTCACCAAAAGAACCGGACCACGACGATGGCAATCATTCCCCGATGTCTGGCCGGGGATGGTGCGATGAGCAGCCTCAGCTGCTCATCGGTAGCAACTTTGGCCGCGTTCCTCGGTCGAACATGCGTCAATCCAGTCTGCAATTGACGAGGCCGTCTCTCTGACCATTGGCGTTCGATGCCTCACTCTCATGCGCTCTCAGCCATCCTAAGCTAATCTGCCTGCACGCCACCTGAGGTGGCCTCGCCTATTCGGACAGCCTGGCGGCTGAGTTAAGGTGTATTACGGTTGTTTCTCAAGCCGCCAGAATCCCTTTCATGCGATCTTCCTGCTGCTGCGGTTGCGCCTGTGGGGATGTGGGCAAGGCGCGGAGCGGCTTGTCCATCATACCCACAGGCGGCTCGCCGCGATATGCCTCGGCCGGGGTCCGCCCGTCCAGCGCCAAGTGCGGCCTCTCAAGGTTGTAAAAGCGGACCCAATCACGGATCAGGCGCCGGGCGGAGAAGCCGTCGGCGATCTCGTGGAGATAGATCGCTTCGTATTTGAGCGAGCGCCACAGCCGCTCGATGAAGATATTGTCCATGCACCGGCCCCTGCCATCCATCGAGATCCGGATGCCGGCCGCCTGCAGGCGCCCGGTGAAGGCGAAGCTGGTGAACTGGCTGCCCTGGTCGGTGTTGAATATCTCCGGCGCGCCATGCCGGGCCAGGACCTCTTCGAGAGCGTCTGTGCAGAAGCTCGCGTCCAGCGTGTTCGACAGCCGCCAGGCCAGGACGTACCGGCTCGCCCAGTCCATGATCGCCACCAGGTAAAGGAAGCCGCGCTGCACCGGGATATAGGTGATATCGGCGCACCAGACATGGTTCGCCCGCTCGATCGCCAGGCCCCGCAGCAGATATGGGTAGACCCGGTGCTCGGGGTGCGGATCGCTGGTACGCGGCGCCCGATAGATCGCCTGAAGCCCCATCAGGCTCATCAGCCGCCCGGCCCGGCGGCGCCCGATACGCACGCCCTCGCGGCGCACGTGAAGTGCCATCCGACGGGCGCCGTAAAACGGATACTTCAGGAAGAGCTCGTCGATCCGCCGCATCAGTGCGAGCGTCTCGGCGCTCTCCCCCGTCGGCTCGTAGTAGAGCGAGGAACGTCCGACCGACAGCAGGCGGCATTGCCGGCTCAGGCTCAACGCCGGGTGGTCGCGCACAACCATCGCGCGCCGCTCCGCCCGGCTCATCGACCGGACCCGCGCGATAAAAAATCCCGCTCCACGATCAACTCCCCGATCTTGGCGTGAAGATCGCAGACCTCGCTCTCATGGTCCCGGACCCGCCGCTCGGCGCCCTTCGAGAACACCTCGACCAGACCCTCGATCGCTTGGCGCTTCCAGGCGCCCACCTGATTCGGATGGACCTGGTGCTGCGAGGCGATCTCCTGCAGCGTCCGCTCGCCCCGAAGCGCCTCCAGCGCCACCTTCGTCTTCAGCTCCCCTGAAAATCTCCGTCGCTTGCTGCTCATCTGTATTCCTCCGTCAGACAGTGGAATACACCTTAACGACCTGTCCGAACTTCCGGGGCCACCTCAACCCTTGGTTGGTCACCGCGATCAGCCGACCAGTGGTGGATGCCCGTCGTGAGTTGACATATAGCTCTCGATCTCAGCTTCGAGCTCAGCCATAGCCTCCCCACCGGCCATGAGGTCGGTGATTTCCTCGCGGGTCTTCTCACCCTTGCGGAAGTCGGCCGCCTTGGAACCTCTGATTAGGATCGCAAAATGGTCCCCTACTGTAAGAGCATGGACAACGTTGTGGGTGATGAAGATGACCGCGACGCCTTTCAGGCGAGCCTGCAGGACGATGCGTAGGACGTGAGCCGCCTCCTTAACGCCGAGCGACGCGGTTGGTTCGTCAAGGATCAGAACGCGGGCACCGAAGTGGAGGGCTCGAGCAATCACCAGTGCCTGACGCTCACCTCCGGACAGACCGCCAACGAGGCGATCACCGTCGTCGACGCTTGTGATCCCGAACTTGCGCACCTCCTTGACGGCAATCTCGTTTGCACGCTTGCGGTCGTAAAAGTTGAAAGGGCCCCATTTCATTGTCAGCTCGGCCCCTATGAAGAAGGAGCGGCCGATGCCCATGAGAGGGAACGTACCGCCGAACTGATGAACGGTCGCGATGCCTCTCCCGCTGGCGTCACGGGGGTTGTCGAATGCGACGGTCCTGCCGTCCATCTCCACCTGGCCGGACGACGGCTTGTGGACGCCACAGAGGATCTTGATGAGCGTGGACTTCCCAGCGCCATTGTCACCCAGCAGGCACAGGACCTCGCCCGAGTACACCTCGAGCGAGATGTCTTGGAGAACGTCGATCGGACCGAACGACTTGTTGATGTCGGTCAGTTTGAGCAGGGGTGTCTTCATGACTTGGCCTTCCCTTTCGCGCGTGGCGCATAGGACAGTGCCATGTTCCGGAATGTGTTGTTCATAAGCACGGCGGCCAGCAATAGGACACCGAGAATAAGGCTCGCCCAGTTAGCATCGAAGCCGGTGAAGAAGATGCCCTGGTTGACAACGGCGAATGTCATCGTGCCCAGCACGATGCCGACAACCGAGCCGTATCCGCCGGTAAGAAGAACCCCGCCGATGACAACAGAGATGATGGAGTTGAAGATGAATGACTGCCCCGCGGACACCTGTGCGCTGTTGTAAAGGATCGCCTGTGACATGCCGACGAAGGATGCGCACAGGCCGCTGCCCATGAACAATAAGATCGTCAGGCGGTCGGTCGGGATACCGGCGTTACGCGCGCCCTCCTTGTCTCCGCCCAAAGCGAAGATCCAGTTGCCGTAGCGCGAGTAGTGAAGGATGTACCCGACGAAAAGTGCGACGCCCACCCACCAGAGAATGAGTATCTGGAACTTGCCGCCCACGAATTGCCCAAGCAACTCTTTGGCAATCGGTCCGCTCTGAAGCCCAACGCTCGTGCTCTCCACCAGGATGACGGAAAAGCCCAGCGTCAGGCCGGCCACCGCGAACAGGGTCGCCAAAGTGACAATCAAAGCGGAAACGGCCGTCCTGATCACAAGAAGCCCGTTAATGAATCCGACAACGACACCGAGACTAAGTGCTGCAATGATCCCGACTATTATAGGGGCTTCGTAGCGTCCGGAAACGATGGCAATGGTCATGGAGCTCGCAGGGATCACCGAGCCGATTGAGATATCGAGATGTCCGGCGATCATTAGTAGCCCAATAGGGAGGGCGACTATACCGACCCCGGCCGCGACGTTGAGCCAGCTCGCCGCTCCGCCGAGGGTCAGGAAATTTGCGCCCCCGAAAATCGCAAAGAAAGTGAAGACGGCGACGAGACCGATGAATGAGCCCGTTTCGGGCCGGCGTAAAAGGGTGTCGAACGATATGCGCGAACCGTGCGTTGTCTTGGCCTCCGGCTGGTCTAGGGTCTTGGTGCTCATGGAAGGTTTTCCAGCGCTAGCCCGGATTTCTCACACGGAGTAGTGCATCGGGGCCCCGAATCAGCGAAAGTGATTGTTGCAACAAGAACTTAAGCTGAGACGGAGGATCTCCCCGATGCCAACAGAGTGTATCTCGGATCTGTTCGGATTTGCACGCGTTGAGAGCCAGCGCGTTGAGGCAGCGTTTGACGGCGGTGCGGTGACGTCGAACGGCGGCGCGCTTTTGCTGGGGGCCCCGGAGCGGGCGATTGGCCTGGTCGCGGGTTTTGCGCGATGTTTCCAGGACGGCCGCGATCCGGCGTTGACGGAGCACAGCGTCGCGACGCTGGTCGGCCAACGTGTGTTCGCCCTGGCGCTGGGTTACGAGGACCTGATCGACCACGACGAGCTGCGCCATGATCCGGTGATGGCGGTGCTCGCCGGCAAGCTCGAGGCGCGGCGGGCGGACTGCGCGCCGCTCGCCGGCAAGTCGACGCTGAACCGGCTGGAGCACGCGCCGTCGGGGGCGCCGTCGCGCTATCACAAGATCGGCCACGACGCGGCGGCGATCGAGCGCCAGTTCGTCGCGCTGTTCTTGGCCGCGCACCGGCGGCCGGCGAAGCAGATCATCATCGACCTCGACGCGACCGACGATCCGTTGCACGGCGAGCAGGAGGATCGGTTCTTCCACGGTTACTACGATTGTTACTGCTATCTGCCGCTGTACATCTTCTGTGGCCGGCATCTGCTGGCGGCGAAGCTGCGGCCGGCCAATATCGACGGCGCCGCCGGCGCGATCGAGGAGCTCGCCCGGATCGTCGAGCAGATCCGCGACGACTGGCCGGACGTGCGTATTCTGGTGCGCGCTGATTCCGGCTTCGCCCGCGAGGCGCTGATGGCGTGGTGCGAAGCCAACCGGGTCGACTACGTCTTTGGGCTGGCCAGGAACAAGCGGCTCAGCGGCGCGATCGAGAACGCTCTCGCCGCCGCCGCCGCCGACAGCCGGCGCACCGGCAAGCCGGCCCGCCGCTACCAGGAGCTGGTGTGGACGACGCGTAAGAGCTGGAGCCGCGAACGCCGCGTCGTCGCCAAGGCCGAATGGACCCACGGTAAGGCCAATCCGCGCTTCGTCGTCACCTCGCTCGGCACCGGCGAGGTCAAGGCCCGCCGGCTCTATGAAAAGGTCTATTGCGCCCGCGGCGACATGGAGAACCGCATCAAGGAATGCCAGGCCGATCTGTTCGCCGACCGCACTTCGGCTGCCACCATGCGGGCCAACCAGCTGCGCTTGTGGTTCGCCGCCATGGCCTATGCGCTGCTTTGCGCGCTGCGCCGCATCGCCCTCAAGCACACCCGCTTCGCCCGCGCCACCTGCGGCACCATCCGCTTGAAGCTGTTGAAGATCGGCGCCCAGGTGCGCCGCTCCGTCCGCCGCGTCAAGTTCGCAATGGCGTCTTCGTTCCCCTACCAGCAGGAATACCGCCTGGCTCACCATCGATTATGCAACGCCACCGGCTGACCCCAGCAGCCGGCCTCCGCCCGTCCCGTCAACCACACAGGATCAACTCCAGCCTCAGACCACCGCCAGCAGCCGGCGGAGCCCTCCAGCCTGCCTGCTTCACAGCAACCCATCAACAGTGCCCAAGATGAACTGGCTCTCGGCCACCACCAATCCCGCTGTGAGAAATCCGGGCTAGCCAGCGGCCCGGTGGAAGATCACCGACAGGTTGTTGGCCGGCATTGGCACAGTCTCCGCGAGCGTGAGGCCGGCCTTGTCCGCGGCCGCGGCGACCGCACCGAGGTCGCGGACGCCCCAGTCCGGATCGCGGGCTTGCAGCGAGGCGTCGAAGTTGGCGTTGCTGGGCGCCGTGGGCCGGCCATCGATCTTGAACGGCCCATAGAAGTACAACACGCCGCCGGCCGCGAGGATGCGCCCGGCGCCGGCGAGCACGCCCAAGCAGGCCGCCCATGGCGCGATGTGGATCATGTTGATGTTGACGATCGCCGTGATCGCCGACGCGTCGGGCGCCGGCGCATCGGCCGCCGGGTCCTCGACGGGCCACGGCGCGGCAACCGCGTCGAGCGCCAGCGGCAACCGCAGGTTCGGCGCCGGCTCGGCCGCGGCCCAGGCGGCGATGCTGGCCCGGTGCGCGGGGTCGGGGTCGCTGGGCTGCCAGATCCGCGGTGCCACGCGCGGCGCGAGCCAGGCGGCATGCTCGCCGGTGCCGCTGGCGACCTCCAGCACCGTGCCGGTGGGCGGCAGCACGCGCTCCAGCACCGCCAGGATCGGCGCGCGGTTGCGTTGAGCGGACGGGGCGTACAGGCGGGCGTCGGCGGGCGTGTTCATGCGGGCTTGCCTCTGGCGGCCAGATGACCGGTGCCCTATATGTCGCAAAGTCCTATGTTATGGCCATCGGACGCACGCTGCCGACACCAAGGGGCCCTGGCCGATGACGATGCAGGAACAGATCGAGACGAAGCTAAGGTCGGCGTTGGCGCCGGTCCACCTCGATGTCGTCAACGAAAGCCACATGCACAGCGTGCCGCCGGGATCGGAATCCCATTTCAACGTCGTCGTCGTCTCCGACCGGTTTGCCGGGAAAGCGCTGGTCCTGCGCCATCGTCAGGTCAACGAGATCCTGGCGGCGGAGCTGGGCGGCGGCATTCATGCCCTGGCCCTGCACACAATGACGGCGGAAGAATGGGAACGCCGCGGCGGCGCGGCCGCCTCGCCGGCTTGCCTGAGCGGCTCGCGGGCTGAGAAATAGCGCCTGGCGGCTCACACATTCGTGCAGGCTCGAATGATAATCAACGCACAAAAAGCGCCATAACACGCTGAAAGCACGCGTAATTAGCGTTGTCACGCCTCTCGCTCTTAACGAAGAATTTGCTATACTGCTCAGGGGAGAGACAGGGGCCGATGGTTCACCGACACCAGCCAGATCCGCCGCGCCGTAAGTGGCCGCACCCGCGCCAGCTCGGCTTCTCGCTCATCATGCTGTCCGGCCTCGTGACGACCGTGAGCGCTGCCACGGCGGCAGCGCATTTGCTGCGCGCGCCGGTAGTCGCAGAGGCCGCCCTGCCCAGCCCGTTCTCGTGGTCTGATCCTGAGGCCTGGTCCGCCAAGCGTCAGGTGGTTCAGCCCACAGAACCAATCAGCAGGTGGCCCGCTCAGCCGTAGCCCGGCAGGCTGGCCTCGACGCCCAGCGGGTAGCGCATCCGGTGCCCGGTCGCGAACTCCTGCGCCTTGCAGATGTCGGGGAATTCGCCCATGATCTCGGCCCCGTCGGCCGGGGCGGTGCGGCCGATGCAGATCCGCCGTACGCCGCCCAGCGGGGTCAGCTCCAGCCAGACGCAGTAGCGGCCGCCGGCGTCGGGCGATTCTTCGGCCCGGTCGCCGGTTTCGTCGTCGTTGAGGAAATCGTCGTCGTCGTCGTCGTCCGTCTTGCGTCCCATGACTCGATGCCAGCCTCGTTGTGGTCGACATGGACGCTAGGGCCCGTTTACAATTAGGGGATTCCCCTTAACCAGTGGGTTGTGATTCAAGACTGTTTTTGGGGGGAGGCAGTCTTGATTCGCACGATTCTTTCAGACCCGCAGTGGGATCGGATCAAGGATCTGGTGCCTGGCAAGGCGACGGACCGCGGCGTGACCGGCCGCAACAACCGGCGGTTTGTCGAGGCCGTGCTTTGGGTGGCCCGCACTGGTTCGCCATGGCGCGATCTGCCCGATGCGTTCGGTCCCTGGTACACCGTCTACACCCGCTTCTGGCGCTGGTCGCGGCACGGGGTCTGGAAGCAGGTGTTCAAGGCCCTGGCCGACGACCCGGATTTCGAATACCTGATCATCGACTCCACCATCGTGCGGGCGCATCACCACGCCGCCGGTGCAAAAGGGGGACTCAAAATCAGGCCATCGGACGCTCGCGCGGCGGGCTAAGCAGCAAAATCCATATCGTCGTGGACGGGCTTGGCAATCCCCTGCGCTTCGTTCTCACCGCCGGCCAGGTGCATGACAGCACCCAGGCAAGAGCGCTCGTCGAGGGCCTGACCGGCGCCTACCTGCTCGCCGACAAGGCCTATGACTCCAACGAGTTCCGCGACGTCATCGCCGAGCACGGCATGGTCGCCGTGATCCCGTCCAACCGCTCCCGGTCGATGGCGATCCCCTACGACAAACACCTCTACAAAGAACGCCACCTCGTCGAATGCTTCATCAACAAGATCAAGCAGTTCCGAAGGCTCGCCACCCGCTACGACAAAACCGCAGCCTCTTTCCTGTCCATGCTATGTCTGTGCGCTGCCATAATCTGGCTGCATTAATTGTAAACAGGCCCTGGTGCGGCGACGACGGCCGCCGTTGCGGCGCACCGTCGTAAATGCGTTCGGCCCGGGCTCAGTGAGTCGCTGTTCTGGCGGTGACGTGGACCGCCAGCTTGTTGATTCCGTGGGTTGATTCACAGATCCCTTGGGGTACCCACGCATCAGGATCAGGCCATCAGCCCGGTCTAGAGAGTCGATCGGATCTCCAGCAGTTCGGGGAAGAATTCGCGCTCGAGCGCCGTCATCAGGTAGTTGACGCCGGCCGAGCCGCCGGTCCCGCGCTTGCGGCCGATGATGCGCCGCACGGTGCGCAGGTGCTGAAACCGCCAGAGCTGGAACGCCTCTTCCAGGTCGGCCAGCTTCTCGCCGAGCTCATACAGCTCCCAATGGACGTCACCATCGCGATAGATGCCCTCCCAGGCGGCGTGCACCGTGGGGTGCCGCGTGTAGGGCTTGGACCAGTCACGCTCCAGCACCGAGGCGTCGATCGCCAGGCCGGCGCGTGCCAGCAGGCGCAGCACCTCGTCATAGAGGCCGGGCGAGTCGAGGGTGCGCCGCAGCTCCGCCGCGACGGTGGTGTCATGCTGGTGCGGAGCGACCATCGCCGCGCGCTTGTCGCCGAGCAGGAACTCAACCATGCGGTACTGGTACGACTGAAAGCCCGAGCTCTGGCCCAGCGCGTCGCGGAAGGCCAGGAACTCCATCGGCGTGAGCGTGGCCAGGACCGACCACGAGTGGGCCAGGTGCTCGAACACGCGCACCACGCGGGTCAGCATCTTCAGGGCCGGTCGCAGGCGATCGCGGCGCAGCGCTTCGATGGCCGCCCGGGCCTCGTGCAGCACCAGCTTGAACCACAGCTCGGCCGTCTGATGAACGATGACGAACAGCAGCTCGTCATGGGCGCCCTTGAACCGATGCTGGGCGTTGAGGATCGTTTCGAGATGCAGGAAGTCGCCGTAGGCCCGGGTCTTGGTGAAGTCGGTGTGCAGCCCGTCAAGCGCCTCGCCGCCGGGCCCGCCGTTCGCATCGCTCATCGAGAGGTTCCCTTGTGCTAGGGATCGCTTGCCGGGCATTGCGCTGCCCAGCCACAGCCACCGCGCCACCGGTGCTACATGCACCGCTGGCGAAGCCACTGCAAGCGCCGGGGCGCTCGCGCGGGGCGGTGGCATCGCCCGGTCTCTGGCGTAATGGCGGCCAGGCCGGCGATAGGCGCCCCCGTCAGCGCCAGGGCAAGCGCTGCCGGGAGCGCGGGGCGGCGCGCGGGGGGGGCGTACGCGCCAGCCGTCACGTTGAGTTGGCACCGGCATAGCCGCTTGCGGCAGTGACGGCCGTCACACCTCACCTCGACGTGAGCCGCCGGCAGCATTACAGGCCCGGCCGCTCAGAATGCCTGTGCGACGATGTCGCCGGTGAGGCCGAACGCGTCGCGCGTGTACGTCACGGCGGCCGCCTCGTCGAACCCCTTGCAGGTATTAGAGGACGACCGACAAGAAGCGCGGGCCCGTCCAGAAATAGGCGGCGATGCCGCTGTTGATCAGTGGCACGAAGGCATCGAAGCCGGCGTTCTCGGCTCGGCCGGTGTCGGCGCCCGCCGCATAGACCACGGGCGTGCCCGTATGTGCGCAAGCCCAGGTGCTCGGCAAGGCCCAGCAGATAGGCACGAACGGCCGCCTCGTCGACGGTGGTCGTGAAGTAGCCCTCGATCAGCAGCCGTTGGCGAAACACCTCCGGCGCCAGGGCACGTGCGGCCTTGGGATTGTCAGACATGGCGCCGTGATGGCGCGGCGGCGGGCGTAGTGCAAGACGAAATGTCGAGGCGCAACGGCCGGCGCGCGTGGCGCCCGCAAACGGACTAGGGCCTGTTTACAATTAATGAGTCGAACCCGATTTCCTTGGACACAGAATTGGCTTAATCGAAGTGTCCAAGGAGGACCGGAACATGACCGATAATTTTGAGAAGAAAGTTGCTGTTGATGGGCCTGTGGTAAATGCGGGCGAGCTTGGCTCGTCCACGTTTTCCCCAGGCCAGGCTTTGCCGGCAGGCCCGCTGGGACTTGGCCAGCGATGGACGGTGGCGCGCAAGCGTGAGGTCGTTCTGCGGCTTTTGCGTGACGAGCCGGTGCAACTTCTGTCGCGCCAGTTGGGCGTAGAGATCTTCCGGCTCGAGCAGTGGCGTGAGAAAGCGATCGGCGGGATCGACGCCTCGCTCAAGCAACGCAAGGGCGATCCGGTGCAGGCGGAACTGGATAGCGCCATGAAGCGGATCGGAGAGTTGACCATGCAGGTGGAACTGCTGGAGGCCAAGACGGAGACCTTCGGCCCTTTGGGGCGGCGGAGGTCGCGGCGATGAGTGCCGCCACCTCACCCGGCACGGGTCTGGCCTACGGCCTGCGGCGGGTCTGCGCCGCCTGGGGCATGGCCCGCTCCTCGTTCTACGCCATGACCTCCGGCCAGCACGCCGAGCCGCCGCCGGCAAAGCGTCGGGGACCGAAGCCCGCGATCTCGGACCAGGCGCTGCTGGTGGCGATCGAAGCCGACCTGGAGGCATTGCCCTGGGAGGGCGAGGGCTACCGCAAGGTCTGGGCTCGGCTTCGGGTCTGTCGCGACATCCGGGTTGCCCGCAAGCGGGTGCTCCGCCTGATGCGCGAGAACAATCTGCTCTCGCCCCATCGCTGCCGCCGCCGTGGCGGCAATCCCCATGACGGTGAGATCATCACTCATGCCCCGAACCTCATGTGGGGCACCGATGGCGTTCGGGTGTTCACGGTGGACGACGGCTGGGGCTGGATCTTCACCGCCGTCGAGCATTGGAACGCCGAGTGTGTCGGCTGGCATGTCTGCAAGCGCGGCGACCGCTTCGCCGCCCTGCAGCCGATCTCCATGGGGCTTGCCGGGCTGTATGGCTCGACCGCGGCCGGCGCGGCTCGGGGGCTGGCCTTGCGGATGGATCACGGCTCCCAGTATCTGTCGGACCACTTCACCAACCAGATCAAGTTCTGGGGCATCCAGCCGTCCTACGCCTTCGTCGCCGAGCCCCAGACCAACGGCGTCGCCGAGCGGTTCAATCGCACGCTGAAGGAACAGATCATCCATGGTCGCATCTACCGCAACATCGCGGAACCAGATCAAGTTCTGGGGCATCCAGCCGTCCTACGCCTTCGTCGCCGAGCCCCAGACCAACGGCGTCGCCGAGCGGTTCAATCGCACGCTGAAGGAACAGATCATCCATGGTCGCATCTACCGCAACATCGCGGAGCTGCGGGACGCCGTCCGCGACTTCGTCGAACTCTACAATGCCCAGTGGATCGTCGAAAAGAACGGCTACCTGAGCCCCACTCAAGCTCGTCAGGCGTGGCACGCCGCGCTCTCAATCAGGCCCGCCGCGTGAGACAAACTTGTGTCCAAGGAACCGGGTGCGCTACACTGTTTACAATTAACGCAGCCAGATTATGGCAGCGCACAGACATAGCATGGACAGGAAAGAGGCTGAGGTTTTGTCGTAGCGGGTGGCGAGCCTTCGGAACTGCTTGATCTTGTTGATGAAGCATTCGACGAGGTGGCGTTCTTTGTAGAGGTGTTTGTCGTAGGGGATCGCCATCGACCGGGAGCGGTTGGACGGGATCACGGCGACCATGCCGTGCTCGGCGATGACGTCGCGGAACTCGTTGGAGTCATAGGCCTTGTCGGCGAGCAGGTAGGCGCCGGTCAGGCCCTCGACGAGCGCTCTTGCCTGGGTGCTGTCATGCACTTGGCCGGCGGTGAGAACGAAGCGCAGGGGATTGCCAAGCCCGTCCACGACGATATGGATTTTGCTGCTTAGCCCGCCGCGCGAGCGTCCGATGGCCTGATTTTGAGTCCCCCTTTTGCACCGGCGGCGTGGTGATGCGCCCGCACGATGGTGGAGTCGATGATCAGGTATTCGAAATCCGGGTCGTCGGCCAGGGCCTTGAACACCTGCTTCCAGACCCCGTGCCGCGACCAGCGCCAGAAGCGGGTGTAGACGGTGTACCAGGGACCGAACGCATCGGGCAGATCGCGCCATGGCGAACCAGTGCGGGCCACCCAAAGCACGGCCTCGACAAACCGCCGGTTGTTGCGGCCGGTCACGCCGCGGTCCGTCGCCTTGCCAGGCACCAGATCCTTGATCCGATCCCACTGCGGGTCTGAAAGAATCGTGCGAATCAAGACTGCCTCCCCCCAAAAACAGTCTTGAATCACAACTCACTGGTTAAGGGGAATCCCCTAATTGTAAACGGGCCCTAGTTCCTGGAACGGCCGGCGTGTGGCTATGGCGTCAGCACGTAGGGCGGACCGCAGTTATGCTCGAGGCCCTCGCCAAGCTTGTGGCGCGTCTCGTGCCGGCGGTCGGGCGCGAGCGCCGCAAGTCCCGCGACCGGGGCGGCGAGCGCCGCGCTCGCGACGCACACCGGAACCTTGAAGGCGAGGAAGAATGGCGTGCCGAGCGCGCTCAAGACTACGTCGCCGGCGCTCGGTTCAGTCGTCTGGCCGGTGGTCGGGCCGGCGGCGCAGCCCGCGACCGAAAGCGCGAGCAGTGCGAGCACCGTGGTGCGCATATCGTTCTCCCTGAACTAATCTTGCCCGCCATAGTACATCAAGAGGGAGTCGGTGCTAGTGGTTCGATGCCGACGGTTTGTCACGGATTGACGCAGATCAACGACGAAACGGCGCTCCCACAGGACAAGCCACAGTGCAAGGAGCCATCGCGAAACCGCTGGATCGAAGGGAGGCGGAAGACGGGTATCGGCTTGGCGCTTGACGTGTTCACTGCGGCGCCGGGCCGAGTCCTCTGGAAAGGGACGGTAATGGACACGGTATGTGAAAGCTGTTCGGCGCTCCTGGACGACAACTACGGATGCACGCGCCGCCACGGATGCGAGGCCTGTGCGTTGGCCTTTATGCTCTCCGGGTGCATCACACTGCAGATACTCGATCGCGACTGGATCGACGATTCACCGCTGCTCGGCTGCCGACGCTGGTCGCCGGCGGGCCTGATGTAGCCGCGGCTGGTTGCTGCAGCGGCACGACGCCATGCGTTAGATTCGTGGATGTCGATGAGGTTACCGCCTCCGACGACGCCTCATGTGAGGGGCCTTCGGGCACCGTTGACGGCGCTCCAATCACGCTCGACACTCAACCCAACATTCCCAGATGGCATTGCCGAATAATCCGATTTGCCGACAATTAGTACACTATGATTCTTCGTGAGCCATTGATCCAGATCAAGCATCGTCTGGAGCTGTTCCACCGCAGAAAACCCCGCTAAGCCGTTATGCTAGCGGGGTTTGTTGGCGCGCCCTGCAGGACTCGAACCTGCAACCGTCGGATTAGAAATCCGATGCTCTATCCGGTTGAGCTAAGGGCGCCCCGGTGGTGCGGGTGCGGCGCCGGCGTGGCCGCTCCGTCAGTGGCTCCAGGGGACCTTGCGGCGGTAGTCGAAATTGTCGGCGTAGGCCTTGGGCCGCAGGGTCCGTTGTTTCGGTTGCTGCAGATTGTACTCGATGCCGTGCTTCGCGGCATAGGCGATGGCGTCGTCGACGGTCTCGAACGCAAGGTGCAGCTGGCCACGGGTGTCGCCGGCGCCGCTCCAGCCCATCAGTGGGTCGAGGCGGCCGCCGGTCGGCTCGTACTCCAGCACCCAGGCGCGGGTCCTGGCCCGGCCCGATTGCATGGCGGTCTTCGTTGGCTGATAGATCCGCGCCCGCATCGCGCCTCGTTCTCCCCTCGTCAGGCCCCGCCCCCGTCGGGGCTCCCGGCCTGTCCTGGTCGGGGCGGCAGGATTCGAACCTGCGGCCCCCGGCTCCCAAAGCCGGTGCTCTACCAGACTGAGCTACGCCCCGCCGCGCGGTGGCCCGATCAGGGCCGCCCTGATACACGATGGCCGCGGAACCGGCAAGCGGAGCGCCGGTCTGTGCAGCCGGGCGCAGCGGCCGGTGAGCACCGTGCCGAACCGGCGGAGAACGCGCTAAAGCGTTGAAACCAATACGTCGAATAGACGAAAAACGCGCAAAATCATGCGCAAGTCCTGATCTGCACTTGAATTCAGCAAACATTAACCCTTCCGCGTGATCCTAGCCCGGATTTCTCACACGGAGTAGTGCATCGGGGCCCCGAATCAGCGAAAGTGATTGTTGCAACAAGAACTTAAGCTGAGACGGAGGATCTCCCCAATGCCAACAGAGTGTATCTCGGATCTGTTCGGATTTGCACGCGTTGAGAGCCGGCGCGTTGAGGCAGCGTTTGACGGCGGTGCGGTGACGTCGAACGGCGGCGCGCTTTTGCTGGGGGCCACGGAGCGGGCGATTGGCCTGGTCGCGGGTTTTGCGCGATGTTTCCAGGACGGCCGCGATCCGGCGTTGACGGAGCACAGCGTCGCGACGCTGGTCGGCCAACGTGTGTTCGCCCTGGCGCTGGGTTACGAGGACCTGATCGACCACGACGAGCTGCGCCATGATCCGGTGATGGCGGTGCTCGCCGGCAAGCTCGAGGCGCGGCGGGCGGACTGCGCGCCGCTCGCCGGCAAGTCGACGCTGAACCGGCTGGAGCACGCGCCGTCGGGGGCGCCGTCGCGCTATCACAAGATCGGCCACGACGCGGCGGCGATCGAGCGCCAGTTCGTCGCGCTGTTCTTGGCCGCGCACCGGCGGCCGGCGAAGCAGATCATCATCGACCTCGACGCGACCGACGATCCGTTGCACGGCGAGCAGGAGGATCGGTTCTTCCACGGTTACTACGATTGTTACTGCTATCTGCCGCTGTACATCTTCTGTGGCCGGCATCTGCTGGCGGCGAAGCTGCGGCCGGCCAATATCGACGGCGCCGCCGGCGCGATCGAGGAGCTCGCCCGGATCGTCGAGCAGATCCGCGACGACTGGCCGGACGTGCGTATTCTGGTGCGCGCTGATTCCGGCTTCGCCCGCGAGGCGCTGATGGCGTGGTGCGAAGCCAACCGGGTCGACTACGTCTTTGGGCTGGCCAGGAACAAGCGGCTCAGCGGCGCGATCGAGAACGCTCTCGCCGCCGCCGCCGCCGACAGCCGGCGCACCGGCAAGCCGGCCCGCCGCTACCAGGAGCTGGTGTGGACGACGCGTAAGAGCTGGAGCCGCGAACGCCGCGTCGTCGCCAAGGCCGAATGGACCCACGGTAAGGCCAATCCGCGCTTCGTCGTCACCTCGCTCGGCACCGGCGAGGTCAAGGCCCGCCGGCTCTATGAAAAGGTCTATTGCGCCCGCGGCGACATGGAGAACCGCATCAAGGAATGCCAGGCCGATCTGTTCGCCGACCGCACTTCGGCTGCCACCATGCGGGCCAACCAGCTGCGCTTGTGGTTCGCCGCCATGGCCTATGCGCTGCTCTGCGCGCTGCGCCGCATCGCCCTCAAGCACACCCGCTTCGCCCGCGCCACCTGCGGCACCATCCGCTTGAAGCTGTTGAAGATCGGCGCCCAGGTGCGCCGCTCCGTCCGCCGCGTCAAGTTCGCAATGGCGTCTTCGTTCCCCTACCAGCAGGAATACCGCCTGGCTCACCATCGATTATGCAACGCCACCGGCTGACCCCAGCAGCCGGCCTCCGCCCGTCCCGTCAACCACACAGGATCAACTCCAGCCTCAGACCACCGCCAGCAGCCGGCGGAACCCTCCAGACTGCCTGCTTCACAGCAACCCATCAACAGTGCCCAAGATGAACTGGCTCTCGGCCACCACCAATCCCGCTGTGAGAAATCCCGGCTAGCATGTACATTCTCGATCAGCGCCGCCTGTCTTTCAAGGTCGGCGTGGCGGGTAATGTCCGGCCCTCGGCCGCTTCCTCGGGCCGGCCTCTGCTTTGTTAGGCGGTTGGAGCATTTCCCGCAGGCGCTGAATCGGCGCCAGCCCACTCCCCCGCCGGCCACCCACGGGATCGTACGCTATGGGTGGCCGGGTGGGGGCGTGGGCGGCGCCGAATGAACTGGAAATGCCCTAGCGAGCGCCAGCCTTCACGCCCGCGATCGTGGCCTCGACATTGTCAATGTCGACCATCCCCGGTCCAGTCAGTATCGGGCTGGTCGGGACGTCGAGCCCATAATTGACAAACCCGTTCAGCAGCGAAACCGCCAAGTAGCCCTGCAAGTAGGGCTGCTGGTCAATCGCGAAGAGCTGTGTACCAGCCGCGATGCGCTGCAAAGTGGCTTCATCAATGTCAAACGTGCCTAGCTGGACGCTATCGACGACACCGGCCTGCGAGATCCCAACGGCGGCGGAGCTTGCTGAGTCAGCACTGGTCGTGACGACGCCATCGACTGCGGGATCCCTCACCAGGGCCGCCTTGATGGCCTCAGCAACCGCAGTGCGGTCGCCATGGAGGGTTGCCGGCAGCGGCAGCTGCTTCGACTTGCCGCCATGCTTAGCGATGCCGTCGGCGACGCCCTGGCACCGGGCCTCGAGGGCCACATGCCCCGGAAGATTATTGACGCAGATTACGTTAGCAGAGCCATGCGTGCCGAAGTACTCACCGCCTGCCACACCGGCTACGTACTCGTCGCTGCCGATGTAGTTCATGGCGCCGAGCCTGTCAGCCGCTTCGATGCCGCCGGCGTTGTAAAGGATCAGCGGAACACCAGCGTCGACGACCGCTTTGAAGGCTTCATCCATGGCATCGGGCACCCAGTCCGGACCGACGATCGCGTCCGGATTCTGGCTTAGCGCGGTTCGGATTAGGTCCGCAGCATCCGGGCCCAAATTGTCGTAGTTCAGCGGGCCGAGCCAAGTCACGGAACCGCCCTGCGCCTCGACCACCTTGCCGGCGTCATCGGCCCCCCGCTTGACGATCGACCAGAACGGGTCGTCCGCGCTGCCGCCGACGACGAAGATGTTGGCACCGTCCTGAGCCATTACGGCTGTAGCACTTGTCGCCATCACGGCCGTCGTGACCAGCGCCGTCAGTAGGCGTTTCGTTATTGTCATGTCTGTCTCCTCCTGTTGCCGTCATCTGACGTGTTATTAAACCACAAATTCTTCGTCTTCGGACACTCGAAGTCGACCCAACTGCTTAGGTCTTCCCCCCAGGCCTGCCCCTTTGCCCTACCGGGCGGTTGCGTTTTTGGCCTGAACACCTCCTCCTCGAGACGGGCACGCGCGCAAGCAGCATTCGAGTCCGAGTAAATGGCGCGCCTACGTTACGCGGGCGCGCAAGCTAAGCCTACCGTAAACCCTCCGGCGCAAGCTCGCCGATCGAACTCTCCACCGCATCCGGCGTGTCGTTTCGGACGCTTTTCGAGCTGGGCGGCAGCGGCGTGTCAAACTGATAGTCTGGATCGCTCTGTTGCCGTCGCCAGGTTTCCCGCATCTCACGCCAGGTGCCCACGAGCGTGCGCGGCTTTGGCATGTCATCGGCGATCTCGCGAGAGAGCTTCTTGAGGTTGTAGCAGGGCACGCCCGCGTACATGTGGTGCTCGATGTGCCAGTTCATGCGCCAGTAGATGAACTCCGCCAATGGATTAAGAGTCATCGAGCGTGAGTTCTTGCGGAAATCAGGGACGTTCTCCCGCAAGCCACAGTGCTGCGGCAGACCTCCAACGAAGTAGACACCCCAGTTCCCGACGAATGGAAAGAACGTGAGGATGAGCGGGAGCGCCCACTGGCCGGTGGCGATGGACACGACGAATACGGTGCCGTGGAAGAACAGGAGAATGCGCGACCAGATGATCGACTTGCGGTGCTCCGCCGGTTGGTCAGCGTGCACGGCCTGCAGCCACTCGCTGATCGGCGCGTCCGCGGGCCAGACCTTGCCGAGCGCGCCCAGCCAGGTCACCCAAATCGTCGAGAAAAGCCCGCCCTTGCCGAAATTTCGCCCCCGTCGTGAGAACAGATTGACGGTGAACAGCTGCAGCAGGAGAGCCGGCCTGAGGGCCGGTTCGAGGGGCAGCAGGTTCTCCCGATCCCCATCGGGATACGTGGTATAGCGGTGGTGATACGTGTGGCTGCTGGCATAGTCGAAGGGGTCCCACCAGCTCAGAAGGCTGAAGAGGTACATGAGGAACTTGTTCAGCTTTTTGGTGCGGAACACCGTGCCGTGGCCGAGTTCATGGGTTGCCACCATAAAAAAGCTGCCGATGGTTCCGTGGGCGAAGAGCGCAAGGGCGAACCCCAGCCAGATCTGCTGCGCCCAGAAGAGATAGACCAACGTTCCCGTCAGCGCGAACAGAGCTAAGTGTCCCCCGGCCTGGAACCACCCCTGCAGGTCGCTTCGCTTCGAAAGCTCACGCAGCTTGGCGCCTTCGATTGGGCAACGATACCAATCGACCCTGCGCGCTTTGCGTACTTCGGCAAGCGGTTCGTAGCTCATTTTCGTTTGTCCCTTCCCCTCCGCATTGTACGCGCGGTAAAACGGACAAAACAGCGAAAAAGCCGACATCGTGGCCCGAAGGTCCTGAAGATGAGGGCTAAGCGGACCCACCGCCGCGTTTCGCTGGTCTGGATCTGTGCACTAGGCGGACCCACCGCCGCGTTTCGCTGGATGGTGGCTAGTGCACTGACTCAGACAGAAGGTACAGGCAGGCGGTGAAGTTTGGCGAGGATGGTGTCTGCGGATTTGGTCCAGACGAAGGGCTTGGGATCATTGTTGTGCTCGTCAATGTAGCGGTTGATGGCGGCCTGGAGGTCGACTATCGAGTGGAAGGTGCCGCGCTTGAGCCGCCGGCGCGTGAGGACAGAGAAGAAGCCCTCGACGGCGTTGAGCCAGGAGGCGGAGGTTGGGGTGAAGTGGAACACCCATCGGGGATGACGCGCCAGCCAGGCGCGGACCTTGGGATGCTTGTGGGCGGCGTAGTTGTCGAGGATGACGTGGATGACCTTGCCGGCCGGCACTTGGCGCTCGATCGCGCCGAGGAAGCGGATGAACTCCTGATGGCGATGTCGCTGCATGTTGCGGCCGATGACGGCGCCGTCGAGGACGCTGAGCGCGGCGAACAAGGTGGTCGTGCCGTTTCGCTTGTAGTCGTGGGTCATGGTGCCGCACTTGCCGGGTTTCATCGGCAGCCCTGGCTGGGTCCGGTCGAGGGCCTGGATCTGGCTTTTCTCATCGATCGACAGCACCACGGCATGGCTGGGCGGATCCATGTAGCGGCCGACGATGTCCTCGACCTTCTCGGCGAAGGCGGGGTCGTTGGAGCGCTTGAAGGTGCGGATGCGGTGCGGCTGCAAACGGTGGCCTTGCCAGATGCGCTGAACCGAGCGCAGGGAGATGCCGACGACCTCGGCCACCGCGCGGCCGGTCCAGTGGGTCGTCTCGCCCGGCGGCTCGGAGCAAGCCAGCGCCAACACTTGGGCCACGGTTGCCGTCGGCAGCGGCGGCGTGCCCGGCGGCCGGGTCTTGTCGCGCAACAAACCCTCGATGCCTTCCTCGGCGTAGCGCCGCTGCCAGCGCCAGACCGCCGGGCGGCTGACGCCGACGCGGCGCGCCACATCGAGAACCGGAAGTCGCACCCTTCTCCCGTTCGATCTTCCAGCCGTTCGACGCAAGAAGGTGACCGCCGATTTCGAGGGCGGGCTGAGCTCGTCCGACGGCGGGCTGGTCCTGTTGCGCGGGGCCGAACGCCGGCTCGGCCTGGCCGAGACGCTGGCGGGCTGCATCCGGGAGTGGCGGGACCCGGCGCTGGTGGTGCATACACTCCCGGCGATGCTGCGCTTCCGCATGTTCGCGATCGCGTGTGGCTACGAAGATGCCAACGACTGCGACGCCCTGCGCACCGATCCCCTCTTCAAGCTGGCCGTGGGCCGGGCGCCGGAGAGCGGCCGCACCCTGTGCTCGCAGCCGACCATGAGCCGTCTGGATGTCAAACGGCTTTCAATATTGACCCCCGATCGGCGTGCAAAATTGACCCCCCTGAGCGGCAACCGGGCCGCAGGCACGGCCGGCGC
Organism: Alphaproteobacteria bacterium; assembly: GCA_965261585.1. Taxonomy (GTDB): domain Bacteria; phylum Pseudomonadota; class Alphaproteobacteria; order UBA6615; family UBA6615; genus CBDHDN01. The sequence goes on along the minus strand of CBDHDN010000064.1, from coordinate 213,342 downwards.
AGGCTCAGGAGCGGTTCTTGAAGCGCCAGCTCTCGTTGCCGGTCTCGATGATCTCGCAATGATGGGTGAGACGGTCAAGCAGCGCGATGGTCATCTTGGGGTCGCCGAAGACGGATGGCCATTCGCCGAAGGCGAGGTTGGTGGTGATGACGATCGAAGTGCGCTCGTAGAGCCGGCTCATGAGGTGGAAGAGCAGCTGCCCGCCGGCCTGAGCGAAGGGCAGGTAGCCGAGTTCGTCGAGGATGACGAAGGTGCGTCGGACGAGCTGGTCTGCGGTGCGGCCCTGGCGCCCGGCACGGAGTTCGGCCTCGAGGTGGTTGACCAGGTCGACGACGTTGTAGCACCGGCCGCGTGCGCCCTTTCGGATGCAGGACCGCGCGATGGCGACGGCGAGATGGGTCTTGCCGGTGCCGGTGCCGCCGACCAGGACGATGTTGCGCTTGCCATCCAGGAAGCCGCCGCCGGCGAGCTCCTGGATCAGGGGCTCGTTGATCGGCGAGGCGGCGAAGTCGAAGTCGGCCAGCTCCTTGGCCGTCGGCAGCCTGGCGGACGCCATCTGGTACTTGATGGAGCGCGCCTGCTTGTCGGCGATCTCGACCTGCAGCAGCGTACCGATGATCTGCTGCACCGGATGGCGGCGCTTGAGCCCGTCGGCGAGGATATCGTCGTAGGCGGCGCGCATGCCTGCGAGCTTCAGCGCCGTCATCATCGCCAGCACCTCATGACGCTCCATGACCGGCCTCCCTCAGGCTGTCATAGCGCTGGCAATCGGCAACCGGCTGGTGACGGAGTTGCAGGCCCTCGGGCGTCGGGATGGTTGCCGGCGGCGCCGGCTGGCGCTGCCGGGAGAGGATGTTGAGCACGACGTCGGCGCTGCAGGCGCCGCAGTCGAGCGCTTCGGCGCAGGCCGCCTCGACCGCCTCCAGTCCGTCCTCCAGCACGGCCGCGAGCACCTTGACGAACTGCCGGTCGCCGTCGTCGTGGCCCGCGAGCCGGGTTCGCAGGCGGCCGAGCGCGTTGGGCAACTGCCAGCCCTTGAAGGGCGCGCCATTGCGCAGCGCGCCGGGCTTCCTCGTCAGGATCGGCACGTAGTGCCACGGATCGTAGGCGACCTGGCCGCGCCCGAAGCTGCGGGGATGCTCGGCGACGATCTCGCCGTCCTGGCGGATGGCGATCCGATCGGCATAGGCCCGCACGTCCACCGGTCGCCCCACCGCGCGTGCCGCGACGCTGTACTGGTTGTTGTCGAAGCGCACCAGACAGGTCTTGGAAACCGCTACCTCAGTGGCATGGAAACCGTCGAAGGGGCCGCGGTACGCCGTCAGGAAGGGCCGCTCCTCCTCGAACACCTGCCACACCGTCTTGCCCGGGATCGTCGGATGCGGATGCTTCTTGGCGTCCTTGATGCACCGATCCATCAGCCACTCGTTGATCTCGGCGTAGGAGCGGCCCCGCGGGCTGGGCACGAACAGGCGGCCGCGAACGTCACCCACCTGCCTCTCGACCTGCCCCTTCTCCCAGCCAGCCCCTGGCGTGCACGCCACAGGCTCCACCAGATGGTGGATACACATCTCCTGGAAGCGGCGGTTGTAGTCCCGCTTCTTGCCCACGAACACCGTGCTCACCGCCGTCTTCATGTTGTCGTAGATGCCTCGCCGGCAGACCCCGCCGAAGAAGCGGAAGGCGCGCTCATGCGCCTCGAACACCATCTCCTGGCTCTCGCGCGGGAAGCTCTGAACCAGCTGCATCCGGCTGTAGCAGAGCCGCATGTGCGCCGCCTTTACCCGGGTCGTCACACCCGACAGGCGCGCGTACTCGTGGCTCCAGTCGAACTGGTAGGCCTCGCCGGGATCGAAGCTCAGCGGCACAAAGGCCCGCGACGGCGACAACAGCCGCCACCGGCGCCGCCAGGCCCTGGCATAGCGCCGAACCGCGTCATAGCCGCCCTCATAGCCCAGCGACGCAAGGTCTTCATGAATCCGCAGAAGAGACAGCCGATCCTTGCGTGCCTTCTTCTCGTTGGCCTCCAGTTGGCGCTCGAGCTCCTGCACCCACGGCCCCAGCTTCGGCATCGGCTGGATCTTGCGCTCGTAGCTGAACGAGGTCTCATCGCCCCGCACCACCTTGCGCACCGTGTTCTTCGAAACCCTCAAATCCCGGGCGATCTTCTTGATCGGAACGCCCCTCACCAGATGATCCAGACGGATCTTCGCGATCGTTTCCACTACCAGCATCTCCCCCTCACCTCGTCCGTCCAATGACAAGGCGCGTTCATGGGCACAAACCATGGGGGGGTCAATTTTGGACGCCGATCACCACCAATAGGGGGTCAATTTCCCACGCTTAACAACAGCCCCTGGCGAGCCCGTACATGTGGCTCAGGGTCTCGACCGCCATATTCGCCATTGCGGGGGTCTCGCACAGGCTTTCGTGCAGCGCCATGACGTGCCGGCGTTCGACCGCGGCGATCGGCAGTTTGCCGAGCGCCGGCACGATGTGGCGGTTGACGACGCTGCGGGCCGTCCGCTGCGTCTTCGGCTTGCAGCGGACAGCGACATGCTCTTCGAGATAGCGGTTGGCCAGGTCGGCCACCGTCGGGCCGCCTGCGTACTTCGCCGGGAGCGGAAGGGGAACCGGGTCCTCTCCGGCCTTGACCCGCGCGATGATGAGCGCGGTCCGCTGGCGCGCCTGTTCGGCGCTGAGCACCGGGTGGCGGCCGACCGTTATCCGCCTCGGCTTGTTCGGCTTGTCCGGCCCGTCCGGACCGCGCGCCTGGGCGACGAAGACCTTACCGCCGGACGGATAGACCCTGACCCCGAAGCCAGTGAGCACGCGATCCCAGAACACCGTGTCGCGCTCGACGCTCAGCGTCGCGATGGTGCGGTTGGAGAGCGTCCTGTATTGCAGTACCGCCATCGCTTACGCCGCCTCGGCGTCTTGCGGCGCCAGGTGGGCGCCGATGCTGTCGCCGGTGCGTGCGGCGGCGGCTTTCTCCGCGTCGTGCACGAGATGGGCGTAGCGGGCGGTGGTGCCGACCTTGGAGTGCCCGAGAATCCGGCCGATCATCGTCAGGCTCTCGCCGAGCGCGAGCGCGCGGGAGGCGTGGCTGTGTCTCAGGTCATGGACGCGCACGCCTTTTAGGCCGGCATGCACCTGGATGCGGTTCCAGTAGTAGGTGAGGTCAGGCAGGCAGGCGCCGGGCTTCTTGCTCCGAATGACCCAGGGATTGCCCTCGACCCGTTCGATGCCGTCGAGCACCTTCAGGACCGGGGTCGTCAGTGGCACCATGCGCGGGCCCCGCTTGCCGTCCCTGAGCCGGAACTCGCCCGCCGTGCGGTCGACGTCGTCCCAGCGCAGGGTGAGGATTTCGGACTTGCGGCAGCCGGTCAGCATCAGCAGCCGGATCGCCGCGATCGCCGGCCGCCACATCCAGCCCCCGGCTTCCGCTTGCCTCAGCGCCGCGCCGACGTTCCGATACTCCTCGGGGGTCAGGAACCGTTCCCGGGGCTGCTCGCGGTAGTGGCTCACCGCCTTGCAGGGATTGCGGCCCCGGGGCACCAGGTCCCAGGTCTCGGCCAACTTGAACATTTTCGACAGCATCGCGACGACGTGGTTGGCCATCGACGGGGTGTTGCGGAGGCGGTCATGGAGCGCGATGACATCCTTCGAGCGGCCGTCCTTCACCGCCATGGTTCCGAGCGCCGGAACGATGTGCCGGTCGATGGCGGTCCGGTACAGCTTCTCGGTCTTGGGTTTGCAATGAACCTTCACATAGGCTTGCATGCAGCGGGCCGCGAGATCGGCGACGGTGGGATCGGGCTCGGGCTCCGGCGGGAGCGGGTCCAGGCCGCGCTTGATGCGGTCGATGATGGTGGCCGCCCGCGGCGCCTCTTGTCGATCGCCACCCCCGCGCAGGGTCCGAGCGTCACCCGGTGGAGGCCGGCGGGTCCGCGGGACTGGACGACGTAGACCTTGCGTCCGTTGCGCTGGACGCGGACGCCGAAGCCGGCGAGATCGCGGTCCCAGTAGACGGCGTCCTTGCCGGTGACCGGCAGGGCGACGACGCTGCGGGTGGTGAGGCGGAGGGTGCTTCTCTTCGGCATGGCGATCCCCGACGCGAAGCCCGGACCCGAGCTGAGGGACCGGAGCGTGTAATCAAGCCGCAAATGTGCGGCATCAATCCGTGGGGGTAGCTTAGCAGCCCGTTGACGAAGTCTTCCCTGGACGAAGTCGGCATGGTCTGATTCTCTGGTGTCCTGGCCTGAAGGGGGGTTCGCTGATGGCGATGGGACAGCAGAAGGATCGTCAGGGGGACTTGATGGTGAGCTGGTCGGAGATGCCGCGCTCGCCAGGTCATGTATTTTACGACCGCCTGCAGTTGGTACTGATCGAGGGCGGCTTCGACGGCTTCGCCGAGGCGGTCTGCCAGCCCTATTACGCGGCCAGGATGGGGGCGCCTTCGGTGCCACCCGGGCGCTACTTCCGTATGCACCTGGCGGGCTACTTCGAGGGTATCGACTCTGAGCGTGGGCTGGAGTGGCGCTGCTCGGATTCCCTGTCGCTACGGGAGTTCCTGCTGTTGGAGATGCGGGAACGGGTGCCGGACCATTCCTGGCTGTCACGGACCCGCGCGCGCCTGCCCCATGAAGTCCACACGGCGGTGTTTGACTGGGTCCTGGCGCTGATCGCCGAGGCGGGTCTGGTGAAGGGCGAGCGCATCGGGGTGGATGCCTCGACCATGGAGGCCAACGCGGCGCTGCGCGACATCGTGCGGAGGGACACGGGCGAGGGTTACCGGGGGATGCTGGAGCGCTTGGCCCAGGAGAGCGGTATCGAGACACCCACGGCTGAGGACCTGGCGCGTCTGGACCGCAAGCGCAAGGGCAAGAAGCTCTCGAACCAGGACTGGGTTTCCAGGAGCGACCCCGAGGCCAAGATCGCCAAGATGAAGAACGGCACCACGCACCTGGCCTACAAGCCCGAGCACGCGGTGGATCTGGACACCGGCGCGGTGGTGGTGGCGGAGCTGCACCCGGCCGACGAGGGCGATACGACAACGCTTCCCAAGACCCTGGCGGCGGCCGAGGCAAACCTCGAGGCGGTGGATGTGGCGCCGACGGCCGAAGATCCGGCCGAATGTGTGACCGATAAGGGCTACCACTCACGGTTGGTCTTGAAGGCGCTCGACGACGGCCCCTGGAAGAGCCGGATCTCCGAGCCCAAGCAGAAGGGTTTTGCGCGCTGGCACGGAGATGATGCGGCTCGCCGGGCGGTCACCAACAACCGGACCCGGCTGTTATCGGGGGTGGCCAGGGAAGCCTTCAAGCTGCGCGCCGAGATCGTCGAGCGCTCCTTTGCCCACAACCTCGATCGCGGCGGTATGCGCCGGACCTGGCTTCGGGGCCGCGAGAACGTGCACAAGCGATACCTGCTTCACGTCGCCGGCCACAACCTATCGTTGCTGATGCGCCAACTCATCGGTGCCGGCACCCCGAAGGAGGCCGTGGCGGGCGGAATTGGCGCCTTGTTCGTGCTTGTTACGCCCGCTGGAGCCGTCCTGGTCGTTCAGATCGTCCTCATCGTCTCCGAGGATGGCGAAACCGCCTTCGCCGCGATATGCTTCGCCGTGGCGTGAAACCCGGTCAATGACGCCTTTTTCAACGGGCTGTTAGGGTAGGTGTGGCATCAATTCAAGGAGTCGGGAACGACGGCGGGACAAAAACCATAAACAATACGGTCAGTTAGGCATCGTATGGCACTGTAAGGACTCGACTGGCATCGGGAGGAAATTAACGCCTGTCTTAGCTGGCCGCAGGCAGAGCAGCCCGACAATGTCCACGGAATCGGTGTGATAGTTCTGGCGCTCGGTCGTCTGGTAGGTCCGCACGGCCGGGTCGGTGGGGTCGTAGCCAAGGTCGCGGACGTGACCCAGCAGATGGCCCTCCGCGTTCTGCGAGACTGGCCGGCCGATGTGGCTGCCGATGCCGAGGTAGATCGTCGCCGCCGCCTCGCGGCTGTAGCGCTCGATGGGCAACCCGCGGATCAGCACGAAGCCGCGGCCGTCGATCAGCTCGTCACGGATCGTGTGCAACACCGGACCCAGCGTCGGCAGGGGAAAATCCGCCGGCCCCAGGGTGGCCAACGCGACGCCGCGCGCCCGGGCGGCTGCCAATGCCTGCTCCAGCTCGGCGATTTCGGCATCGCTCAGCCGGTAGGTCCAATCCCCGCGGTCGCGTATCTCGGCGCCGCGCCAGGCCGCCGGCCCGTCGACGTGCGGGGGGGGGGGTCTGCAATCGTGCGAGGCTCGTCGCTCACGGTAATGGTCCCAGAGGTTGCTGTCAGGGGTCACTCGTCGGCAGCGCCGACAACGAGTGGTGCGGCAGGATACCACGGATGCCCTCGGAACGGGCGTCGACCGGGACCCACCGGCGGGTCTTGCCGCATCCTACGACCGTCCGTCCGCACGCTGCCGGCCGGTCAGCAGCTGGGTCAGGGCGATCAGCGCCATGCCGACCATCAGCAGCAGGCTCAGCGCGTCGATCACCGGCGTCGTACCGTCGCGGATCTGGGTGAACATGCGGATCGTCACCGGCGCCTCCGAGCCGACCAGCATGAGCGTCGTGTTGAAGTTCTCGAACGACATCAGGAAGGCGATGATCGCAGCGCCGATCATCGCCGGACGCAGGTAGGGCAGGGTCACCGTCCGGATCGCGACCCACCGCGTCGCGCCGAGAACCTATAGAAGTCGTCCTTGTTGCTCCTGAGGAACGTCAAATAGATCAGCTCCTTTCGCGGTAGCATGCTGCATGACCGCGGCAGAGAAGATAATCGAGATTGGCAAGGTCGGTCTTGGACCGGCATACCTCGCGTTCGTCTTCAGCCAACTGGGGCCGGTGCTTATTCTGAAGTCACTGGCCATCATGTGGCCATGGCCTCGCGCCCTGTTGAGCGCCTTCGCGTTCTGGGTAGCGCTGAGGTTCTTCGAGGAGTACCGAAAGCAGCTTTGGCAGCGCTGCCTGATCGTCTTCTACGCCGCCTGCGTCTTGTCCGTTCTCGGCTATGGGAATCTAGGGACGCATGTCGAGGATGCAGACCCTCTCTTTGGTGGTGGTGAGTCGGACCCGATTTCCTTGGACACAGAATTGGCTTAATCGAAGTGTCCAAGGAGGACCGGAACATGACCGATAATTTTGAGAAGAAAGTTGCTGTTGATGGGCCTGTGGTAAATGCGGGCGAGCTTGGCTCGTCCACGTTTTCCCCAGGCCAGGCTTTGCCGGCAGGCCCGCTGGGACTTGGCCAGCGATGGACGGTGGCGCGCAAGCGTGAGGTCGTTCTGCGGCTTTTGCGTGACGAGCCGGTGCAACTTCTGTCGCGCCAGTTGGGCGTAGAGATCTTCCGGCTCGAGCAGTGGCGTGAGAAAGCGATCGGCGGGATCGACGCCTCGCTCAAGCAACGCAAGGGCGATCCGGTGCAGGCGGAACTGGATAGCGCCATGAAGCGGATCGGAGAGTTGACCATGCAGGTGGAACTGCTGGAGGCCAAGACGGAGACCTTCGGCCCTTTGGGGCGGCGGAGGTCGCGGCGATGAGTGCCGCCACCTCGCCCGGCACGGGTCTGGCCTACGGCCTGCGGCGGGTCTGCGCCGCCTGGGGCATGGCCCGCTCCTCGTTCTACGCCATGACCTCCGGCCAGCACGCCGAGCAGCCGCCGGCAAAGCGTCGGGGACCGAAGCCCGCGATCTCGGACCAGGCGCTGCTGGTGGCGATCGAAGCCGACCTGGAGGCATCGCCCTGGGAGGGCGAGGGCTACCGCAAGGTCTGGGCTCGGCTTCGGGTCTGTCGCGACATCCGGGTTGCCCGCAAGCGGGTGCTCCGCCTGATGCGCGAGAACAATCTGCTCTCGCCCCATCGCTGCCGCCGCCGTGGCGGCAATCCCCATGACGGTGAGATCATCACTCATGCCCCGAACCTCATGTGGGGCACCGATGGCGTTCGGGTGTTCACGGTGGACGACGGCTGGGGCTGGATCTTCACCGCCGTCGAGCATTGGAACGCCGAGTGTGTCGGCGGGCATGTCTGCAAGCGCGGCGACCGCTTCGCCGCCCTGCAGCCGATCTCCATGGGGCTTGCCGGGCTGTATGGCTCGACCGCGGCCGGCGCGGCTCGGGGGCTGGCCTTGCGGATGGATCACGGCTCCCAGTATCTGTCGGACCACTTCACCAACCAGATCAAGTTCTGGGGCATCCAGCCGTCCTACGCCTTCGTCGCCGAGCCCCAGACCAACGGCGTCGCCGAGCGGTTCAATCGCACGCTGAAGGAACAGATCATCCATGGTCGCATCTACCGCAACATCGCGGAGCTGCGGGACGCCGTCCGCGACTTCGTCGAACTCTACAATGCCCAGTGGATCGTCGAAAAGAACGGCTACCTGAGCCCCGCTCAAGCTCGTCAGGCGTGGCACGCCGCGATCTCAATCAGGCCCGCCGCGTGAGACAAACTTGTGTCCAAGGAACCGGGTGCGCTACACTCTTTGGTGGTGGAGACATCGTAGTGGACTATGAGCCCACCAACACACAACGGCATCAAGCTGGCGCGCGGGTGTTCTTCGGTGTGCTTATTCCGGGTCTTCTCGGGACCGTCGTGGGCTGGAAAACAAAGGGCTGAGAGGAGCGCACCGTTGCCATGAAGCACCGGACAAAGCTCGGCTGGGGCCTCACCCTCGCATGGCTCGCGATCTTCGGCGGTCTCATACTGGGTCTCCGGTCGGATGACGTGTCGCAAATGACGCTGAACGAGTGGGGCGACTAGCGGTCGAGGGCCCGCGTCGGTTTTGGCCAGGCGGCAGCCTGTTCTTCACGCTCCAGCAGCGGAGTGACGAGTTCGCGCTCCAGCTCGGGCAGCGGCCGGGTGTCGGTGTCATGGCGGTGGGGGCCTGATAGTCGGAGAGGGACGGAAGATAGCGCCGTTTCTGGTTTCGCAATAGGGGACGGATGTGGGATACGTTACATGTAGCCTCTACACGCCGCAGAAACGCTAGGGTTTTGTTGCAAGCACAGGCCGCCGAACATCTTCATCTCGACGATGTCCGCTTCCGGCGCAAGGGCCTTGCGGACCCGTTCCGCAAGGCCCTCGCCATAAGCCATCAGGCGACCTCGGATGTGTCCTGAGGAACCTCCGGCGGCATCGTCGCGAAACTTGGGCAGCGCCGGGTCGATATGGTCCCAGAGGGCGCCACGGCTGGCATAGACGGACAGGCTCGGCTGGAAGACGCTCAGATCGTCCAGGCTCGACGCCCGAACGAACAGCGCGTCGGGGTAGCCGGAGTTCCGCGAATAGACGGCCGACCCGCAAACCGGGCAGAAGCCGCGGCTGACGATGTTCGCGCTGTCGGCAGGCTTGTCGAAGAAGCGCACCTCGCCGGTCACCGAGAGCGCCTCCTTCGGCACCATCATGTGCGAGCCGTGGCCGGTGCCGCTGGCCCGGCGACAGTCGTTGCACTGGCAATGCCCCGACACGATCGGCGCCGCGGCGCTTTCGTAGCGGACCGCGCCGCACAGGCAGCCGCCGCTGAAATTGCTCGTCATTGTCTCCTCCATTGTCGTCGGCTTCGGCCCCCGCGACGCCGGATTGAAACACGAGGCGTCGCGGGGATATGCGCCGCCGGTGCTGCTATTCCTTGCGCTCGTACGTGATGAAGCTGAGAACGGCACCCGTCGGATCCTGCACGGTGGCCATGCGGCCGACGCCGGGCACGCTCATCGGTGCCATCAGCACGGATGCACCGGCGCTCTGCGCCTTGTCGACACGCTTGTCGACGTCGTCGGCGGTAACGTAGGTGTGCCAGTGCGGCGGCGTGCCTTCGGCCGGGTTGGCCATGATGCCGCCGACCGGCTGGCCGCCGGTCTTCAGCACGGTGTACTTGCCGTTCGGCATCTCCATGTCTTCCATCTCCCAGCCGATGACGTTCCGATAGAACGTCTTGGCCGCCTCGACATCCCCGGTCCGCAATTCGGTCCAGCTGAAGGCGCTGTGGGTCTGAAGCGCATCGCTCATCGGTGTTTCTCCTCTCGTTGCCTGCCCTGACCGTACCGGCGGGATAGCCGGTCGGTCATCTCATAGACGAACGAGCGGCCCTGAGACCGACAGCCCACGGCAAAGAAACGTTCGGCCGTCCCGTTGGGCGCATGGCGGGGTGATTGACCCAGGTCAACGTCGCCGGCTGGCGGCGAACCGCCGCCGACGCCATGTCGACGTTGGCGGCTCTGCGGCCCGACCGGTGTGGCCGCGTGCTTGGCCGCGGCACCGCCGCACACCGCGATAGTTGCGAGGCCCGACGGCACGACCATCACGCACCCGCACCGCGGCTTGACCGGGCGCCCCGCCGCGACGGAAAGTGCCGGCGCGATGAGAGCGTTGCTGCAGCGCGTCAGCGAGGCCAGCGTCGTCGTCGATAACGTGGTCATCGGCGCGATTGGCAACGGCCTGCTCGTGCTGCTCGGCGTCGCGGCCGGGGACGGCGAGGCCGAGGCCGACCTGCTCGCCCGCAAGGTCGCCAAAATGCGGATCTTCGAAGACGGCGACGGCAAGTTGAACCGGTCCGTCCTCGACATCGGCGGCGGCGTCCTTGCGGTCAGCCAATTCACGTTGTGCGCCGACACGCGGCGCGGCAATCGGCCCGGCTTCTCGCGTGCGGCGCCGCCCGCCGAGGCCGCGACGCTCTACCGGCGCTTCTGTGCCAGTGTGGCGGCGCTGGGCGCCCCCGTCGAGACCGGCCGGTTCGCGGCGCACATGGCAGTCCGCCTCGTCAACGACGGGCCGGTGACGATCTGGCTCGACACGGCGGGATAATGCCAGCCCGATCGACGGCTACGAGCAGCGCGTCGTGCAGAAGTGGCAGCGCTCGCACTCGAGCTTGGCGACGCCGCGGCCAGATCCGAAGCTCAGTGTCACGTCGATGACGCGATAGCGGTGCAGGCCCAGCAGACAAAGCAACCGGCCGCAGGGCGCGAAGACGAGATCGAGCTGTTGAAATACCTGGTTCAGCGCCCGCTTCCTTCGGTCAGCGGAGCCATGGCCGTGCGCCATGTTTCGCAGAATACCGGTTCCAGGCACATCAATCACCTCCGGGTAAACGAAGCGTTACAGTAAACGAGACATTACCGGGCGCTATTGGGCGGCGGCGCCGCCGCGGCGGGCCGCCAAGGACCCTGGCCGGGCCTCCAGCCAGGCCTCCAGGCGGGCGACGCTGGCCGGCGACAGATGCAGGCCGAGCTTGGACCGGCGCCACAGGATATCCTCGGCGCTGCGCGCCCACTCCCGTTCGATCAGGTAGACGAGCTCGGCCTCATGGACGCCCTCACCGACGGCCTCGCCCAAATCGTCCAGAGACGTGGCCGTCCCGAGGATCTGGTCGGTCAGCGTGCCGTAGGCGCGGGCCAGACGGCGCGCCATCGGCGCCGGCAGCCACGGATGACGGCGCTGCAAATCGGCCAGGAACGCGGCGAAGTCAGCGTCGGCGATGTCGCCGCCCGGCAGATGGGCGCCGGCGGTCCAGGCCGGCCCGATGCCCGTCATGTGCGGCTCGAGCTTTTCGAGCGCATGCTCGGCCAGGCGGCGAAAGGTCGTGATCTTGCCGCCGAAGACGGACAACAGCGGCGCCAGGCCCTCGCCCGCGTCGAGCTTGAGCACGTACTCGCGCGTGACGACCGAGGCGCTGCGCGAGCCGTCGTCGTACAGCGGGCGCACGCCGGCGTAGCTCCAGACGATGTCGTCCTGCGTCACGGGCCGGTCGAAGTAGCGGCTGACCACGTTGCAGAGGTGCGTGGTCTCGGCCTCGCTGATGCGCACGGTTGCCGGATCGTCCTGGAAGTCGACGTCGGTCGTGCCGATGAGCGTGAAGTCGTCCTCGTAGGGGATGGCGAAGATGATGCGGCGGTCGGTGTCCTGCAGAATGTAGGCGAAGTCGTGGTCGAACAGCTTGCGCACGACGATGTGGCTGCCCTTGACCAGCCGCTGCGCCGCGACGTGGTTGACCTTGATCGTCTGGCCCAGCAGCCGTGACGCCCACGGCCCGGCGGCGTTGACGAGGGCGCGCGCCCGCACCTCTCGCGTCGCGCCGTCGTCGCCGGTGAGCGTCGCGTGCCACAGCCCGTCGCGCCGTTCGGCCGCGGTGCATCGTGTGCGCGTCAGGATCTCGGCGCCGTGGGCGGCCGCGTCCATGCAGTTCAGCACGACCAGCCGGGCGTCCTGCACCCAGCAGTCCGAGTAGACGAAGGCCTTCCGCAGGTCGGCCTTGAGCGGCCCGCCGGCGGGGTGGCGGCGCAAGTCGATCCCCCGGGAGCCCGGCAGAAGCTGACGCCCGCCGAGATGGTCGTAGAGCAGCAGGCCCAGGCGGATCATCCAGGCCGGCCGCAGCGCGCGGTTGTGCGGCAGCACGAAAAGCAGCGGCCAGATGATGTGCGGCGCCGCCCGCAACAGGACTTCGCGCTCGGTCAAGGCCTCGCGCACCAGCCGAAACTCGTAGTGCTCGAGGTAGCGCAGCCCGCCGTGGATCAGCTTCGTGCTGGCCGCCGACGTCGCGCTCGCCAGGTCGTTCTGCTCGCACAGCACGACGGACAGACCACGGCCCGCCGCGTCACGCGCAATGCCGGTGCCGTTGATGCCGCCGCCGATGACCAGCAGGTCGCGTTGCTCGCCGTCCGCCACCGCCGCCCTCCCGTCGCGGTCGTGCCCTGTCGTGTGGGGTCCGGTGACGGCCCCAACGGCCATGGTATATAGACGAACGCCCGCCGCAACCACCGGCGGCCATGGCTAAAAGAGCGCGCAACGGGGATCGGGGGATCGTGGCCACAGACCCGCACATCCTGGCGATCGATCAGGGCACCACCAGCACCCGCGCGATCGTCTTCGACCGCCTGGGCAACAGCGTCGCGACGGCGGCGCGCGAGCTGCCGCAGATCTATCCGCGGTCGGGTTGGGTCGAACACGAGCCGGAGGAGATCTGGCAGGCAACGCTGGCCGTATGCCGGGCGGTGCTGGCCGAGGCCGATGCCGCCGGTCGCGACGTCGTTGCCATCGGCATCACCAATCAGCGCGAAACCACCGTTGTATGGGACCGTGTCACCGGCGTCCCGATTCACAACGCGATCGTCTGGCAGGACCGGCGCACGGCCGATTTGTGCCGGTCGCTCAGCGCCGCGGGGGCGGCGGACGACGTGACGGCGCGCACCGGGCTTGTCGTCGATCCCTATTTCTCCGGCACGAAGGTCGCCTGGCTGCTGGAAAACGTCGCGGACGCACGGGCGGGCGCGGCGGCGGGCGACCTGGCCTTCGGCACGATCGACAGCTTCCTCTTGTGGCGGCTGACCGGCGGGCGGGTGCACGCGACCGACGCGACGAACGCCTGTCGCACGATGCTGTTCAACATCCATGAGCAGCGCTGGGACGACACCCTGCTGGCACGCTTGGACGTACCGGCGGCCCTGTTGCCGGCGGTCCACGACAACGCGGCAGCGTTCGGCGACACCGACGCGGCGGTCTTCGGCCGCACGCTGCCCGTCGCCGGCATGGCCGGCGACCAGCACGCGGCGACGGTCGGCCAGGCGTGCTTCTCGCCCGGCATGATCAAGAGCACCTATGGCACCGGCTGTTTTGCCGTGCTGAACACCGGCGAGGCGCCGGTTGTCTCGCGCAACCGCATGCTGACGACGCTGGCCTACCGGATCGGCGGCCGCACGACCTATGCCCTGGAGGGCAGCATCTTCGCGGCCGGCGCGACCGTGCAGTGGCTGCGCGACGACATCGGCCTGATCACCGGCTCGGCCGACAGCGAGGCTGTCGCCAGAAGCATCGACGATGTGCGCGGGGTCTATCTCGTGCCGGCCTTCACGGGCCTCGGCGCGCCGTACTGGGATCCGGACGCGCGCGGCGCGATCCTCGGCCTGACCCGCGACACCGGGCACGCCGAGATCGTCCGCGCCGGCCTTGAGGCGGTGTCGTACCAGACGAGCGACTTGATCGGCGCGATGGCGGCTGATACCGGGACGCGGCCGACGGCGCTGCGCGTCGACGGCGGCATGGCCGTCAACGACTGGCTGATGCAGGATTTGAGCAACGTGTTGGGCATGCCGGTCGACCGGCCGGTGGTCACGGAGACGACGGCCCTCGGCGCCGCCTACCTGGCCGGCCTCCAGGTCGGCGTCTATCGCTCACTGGGCGAGATCGCCGCGCAGTGGCGCCTCGAGGCCCGCTTCGAGCCGGCCCTCGCGGCCACCGACCGGGAGCGGCGGCTCGCCGGCTGGGCCGATGCCGTCGCCCGGGTCCGGTCGCGCTAGCAGGGAGGCACGCCATGACCGACGACCGCGCGGTCCGGGAGATCATCGACGCCGTCCACACCACCGAAGGCGAGGGGCTGCCGATCCGGCGCGCCTTTCCACAGGCGCGGTTCCGCGCCGTCGACCCGTTTCTGCTGCTCGACCATTTCGGCCCGATCGAGCGGGCGCCCGGCGCCGGCGGCGGCGTGCCGGACCATCCCCATCGCGGCTTCGAGACCGTCACCTACATGTTGTCCGGCGAGATCGAGCACAAGGATTCGAACGGCAGCGCCGACGTCATCGGGCCGGGCGACGTCCAGTGGATGACGGCCGGCGCGGGCATTGTCCACTCGGAGATGCCGAGCGATGTGTTTCGCCGCAGCGGCGGCGTCCTGCACGGCTTCCAGCTGTGGGTCAACCTGCCGCAGCGGCTGAAGATGGTGCCGTCGGGCTACCAGATAGTGACGGCCGCAACGATGCCGACGGTCGCGCTGCCCGACGGCGCGGGCACGGTGAAGGTCATCGCCGGCGCCGCGTTGGGCACCGGCGCCGCGGTGCATACCAACACGCCGATCCTTTACCTGCATGTATCCCTGAAGCCAGGCGGCGCGATCGCCGTGCCGGTCGGCGCCGGCCACAACGTCGTCGCCTACGCGCTGACCGGCAGCGGCCATTGCGGCGCCGACCGGCGGTCGCTGCGGGCCGGCCAGACGGCCACGTTCGCCGACGCCGGCGACGCGATCGCGCTGGCGGCGGGGGACGCGCCGCTGGACGTGCTGGTGCTGGCCGGCGAGCCGCTGAACGAGCCGGTCGTCAGCTACGGCCCGTTCGTCATGAACACGCCGGACGAGATCCAGCAGGCCGTGCTCGACTACCAGTCGGGCGCCATGGGCCGCATCACGGTGTAGCCTGCGTCCCTCCTTGGGCCACGGTCCCGAGCTCTCCGTGATATTCGCGGACCGACGTTTCACTCCCCGCCCTGGCCCTCCCCTACTGGCCAGAAGGGATATTTGAAGTCATCGGCGAGTACGGCCGTCACGGTATTACATACGATGTCGCGTTATTATTGAAGATGATAAGTTATACAAATGAATATCTGAGTTGGTCGACAATATTTGACGAATATTCTAAAGACAAAACTCACATTTTCATTTATAATTCTTCTACTTTCGACAGCCGCGCCGGGTCCGCCCGCAGGCGGCAGTGGATGAAAGGGCTCTAATGCCACAGGATGATCTCAGGACGCGCCTGGGGCGCGAGGGGCTGAACAGCCTGCTGCGCGACCCGCGCTATCTCAGCGCCGACAACCCGGAGCACAAACGCGTCGTCGCCATGGTCGCCCGCGCCTTCGAATTGGTGTTCGACGAGACGCCGGAGAACCGCCGCCGCCTCGGCCAGGCCGAGCCCGATGCCTTCACCCGCACCCTCGAGCAGCGCGTCGGCGACGAGGCGGCGGAGCGCCGCCTACCGCGCGCCGAACGCGCCGGCCTCGGCCGCGCGCTGCTGGTCAGGGCGCTCAAGGACGACGGCGTCAAGCTGCCCAGCGGCGTTCCGGAACGGCAACCACCGCCGCCGCGCCCATTTCCGGAGCTGGCACGCGCAAATGACGCCGGCCCTTCGACCCACGCGCAGCGCTCAAAGCCACCCGCCTTGCAGCGAGAGGAACGCGCCCCAACGCGTCGGCTAGCCAGCACGCTATTGTCTGACAGCGAGGGTCTCGACAACCTGGCCGGAGGCAACGGAGTGGACCGGCTAACCGATCGCCAGTTGGCGCAGGTCGGTAGTATCGATCCAGACGCCAATCCGACCGAACGCGCACGTCCGCGACCGAAGCCACAGCCGTTGGCGGACCTTACGGCCGGCGGGAACGTCGAAGCCGGAGGTTTTGAGAAACCGAAAGTGCCGAGGGAGTTTGCCACTGACGAGGTCGTCGACAACTTTGATGCCTTCTTTGAAGCCGCCAAGGCGGCACGAATCTCCCCCCAGCTTGCCTGGGCGTTCAGCCAGATCTTCATGGCCGAGGTGGTCTCGCTCAGGATGAAAGTGGAAGTACGGCCTTCGCGGGAATAACCGAGGGCGCGCTGCAACGTGCCAAAGACAGACTGCCGCCGGGTGCCCTCGTCGTCGGTGAGCCTCGCGACCTCGTCCAGATGGATCAGCTCGTCCTCGCTTACCTCGGCTGGATACAGGACCAAAGCGACGGGCGGTATGGCAGTCGCGATAAGGTCGGCAGCGGGCTAAAAGGGCGATGCAGGAGCTTGACCGGGCGACCTTAACGACGGTCGTCGACGCGATGTTCGTAGCCAATGACCAGCCCGGGGGCGTACACGCGATCCGCAACGGCGTGCTTGATGTTATCAGTGAGCTCGATGAGCGCGCGAGAAGGGACCTGGACCTCGAGCCAATGCCGGAGGCCGCATCGAACCCCGGCGCGACAATGCGCAATCTGGTTCGCATGGCGAAAGCAGGACTTGGCAGTCGCCTGCGTGCCAGGGTCACGGACTGGCGTGTCAAGGCCGCGGAGTCAGCCCTTAGGACGGGGCTGATCCCTCGCCTGCGGTATATGAGCTTCCCCGACGAGCCCTGACTAGAAAGCGAACTGGGCGTGCCATTGTTCGACGACAGCCCAGCGGTCGTCGTCGCGCCGACGGGCCGTAAACGTGTCGGTGCCGGCAGGGCCGGTACAGAAGCCGTGGTCGGGCATACAACTCAAACGCATGCCGTCGATGACGACGTCGCCGACCATGCGGGCCTTCTTTCCATCAGGCGGGCGCACCTGGAAGTCGGCGGTGTCGTCGGGCGCGACTTCCCGCACCGCCAAGACGCGGAAAAGCCAAAACTCCGTCGATGGTCTATAGGCCGGGCTGTCCCGGCAAGGCCCGACGCCGCGAAGCAGGCAGTCATACCGAGCCTCGACGGCGCACAGCGGGGTTGTGGCTTGGCCAAGGCAATAACTCGTCGTTTCGCCGGGGCCGACCATGCGCATGGTGCCAACCGGGTCCGGAGCGAAGGCACGCGTCAGCGTCCTGGCGTCGCGCGGCGCGGGGCGGTTGCGCCAGTCGGGTAACGGTTTTTGAGATAGTACTCGATCGAGTAGTAGTCGGGATCGACTTTGACCAGGGCTAGCTTCGGGGCGACCCTGTCCTCAACCAGAAAGGTCGCGTACTGATCACGAACGGCATTTGCTACAGCCCATCGCGACGGACCGAGCCGGCGGATCGTGTATTCCGCAATAAACGGCATTGGCATGCACACATTGCTTTCGAGATCGCACGACCGCCAGACCACGTAAATTTGCAGATCGGTTGGTAGGCGCTGCGGCGGCCACGGCGCCGTACCCGCGGCGGTCCCAACCTTTATGACGCCGTAGAAGTGGATCTTGCCGGGCGGCGGCGCGAACTCGGGGAACCAGACGCGATCGTCGAAATCCAACCACGCAGACTCGCAAAGGGGCCGATCGAAGCGCGCGTAGCAGGCCAAGTCAGTCTCGACGGCGCACAACGGCGTCACTGGCTGGCCGATGCACGAGCTGGTTGCCAGGCCCAATCCAACGGCGCGCACGGTGCCGGCCGGGTCCGGTTCGAACACGCCTTTCAGCGTGCGTGAATCGCGCGGCGCGGGACGACTGCGCCAGTCGGGTACCGCCTGCCAGCCTTCGAACTCCTCATAGCGCAGCGGCGCCGCCTGAGCCCGCGCGACGCGCTGGTCGCCGACGATCGCCAGCGCACAGCCCCAGAGCAGCAGACACGCGAGAGCAAACAACCCGCGATAGGTGCCATGCCCTGAGGCGGTGAGAACCGAGACGGGAACACGCATTTAGGGCACGATAACGAGACAGCACCCGCCCGTAAAGAGCCGGATTGGGGTGCGAAGGGCTGAACAGCCTGCTGCGCGACCCGCGCTATCTCAACGCCGACGACCCGGAGCACAAACGCGTCGTCGCCATGGTCGCGCGCGCCTTCGAGTTGGTGTTCGACGAGACGCCGGAGAACCGCCGCCGCCTCGGCCGGCCCGAGCACGACGCGTTCACCCGCACCCTGGAGCAGCGTGTCGGCGACGAGGCGGCGGAGTGCCGCTTGCCGCGCGCCGAACGCGCCGGCCTGGGCCGCGCGCTGCTGGTCAGGGCGCTGAAGCAAGACGGCGTCAAGCTGCCCAGCGACGTCCCGGAACGCGAACCGTCGCCGCCTGGCCCGCTGGCCCGCCTCGGTGCGCCGGCTGCGCAATGGCGGAACACGTTGGCGCGGCCGCAGGCCGAACGGCCCACGACGCGACGCCTCACCCGCACGCTTCTATCCGGCGATGAAGGTCGCGACGACTTGGTGGGAAGCAGCGGCACACGGGCTGGTGCGCTTTCCAGCGGGCGAACGAGAGAGGTCGCCCAGCTTGCGCGTCCTCGGACACGCAGCAGCGTCAGGGAAGTACCGCCCGTACCAGAGTTCAGGAAGGAGGTGAACGCGCTCAATCAGAACTGGCTGCCGTTCTACTTCCAGGTGACGCGCCTGGGCCTATCGGACGAAGCGGAATGGGCGATCATGCAGATCTTGGCCGGCGAGGGCGGGCCAACGCAGAACCAAACCCCCGGCAGCACGGCCTTCGGCGGAATTACTGAGGATGCACTGGCGGACGTCAAGGGAGCTACCCAACCGATGATTACGGCGGGTACCCAAACCGAGGGATGCGCGCACTGCAAGACTAGCGATCGTGAATGCATTCGCCCGCATAACAAGAACAATAGCCGGCGGGCACTCGCGAGTAAAGGCAGGCCTCGGGCGCGAGGGGCTGAACAGCCTGCTGCGCGACCCGCGCTATCTCAACGGTACGTGACCTGGTCTACGGATCCTGCTGCAGGTCGAGCCAGTCGTTGCCGGATTCGCTCCACCGCCGGGCCGGCAGCACCACCGTGAAGGTCGAGCCGCGGCCGGGCTCGCTCTCGACGCGGATCTCGCCGTCGTGCATTTCGAGGAACTGGCTCTTGCTCTGATTGGCCAGCCTTGCCTCGTGCACGGCCGCGCGGGTCTCCTCCTCCGCGGTGCGCTGGGCGCTCACATCGCGCAGGGTTGCGATGAAGACACCGAAGTCCGGCAGCCGGGTATGACCGAGCGAGAGCTCGGCTGGAAACGTGTGGCCGTCTTGCCGCAGGGCGACCACTTCGCGGCGCGGCTGTGCTTCGATCGCACGGGATTCCCGGAACTCCCGGTCGGGCTGGTCGGAGAAGGGGGGCGAGAACAACAGCGCCGCCGGCTTGCCGACGACCTCGCGCGCGCGATAGCCGAACAGTTGCTCGCACGCCGGGTTGAAGGACTGGGTAACGCCGGCTTCGCTGATCGTGACGATGCCATCGAGCGCCGTGTCGACGACGCCGCGTAGCCGCGTCTCGACATCGTGGCCAGCCGCCTGGGCATTGGCCCGTTCGGTCGTGTCGCGGATGAAGACGCCGAAACCGGCCAGATCGTCGCCGGCATCGTAGATGGCACTGATGACGGTGTGGGCCCAGAAGGTCGAGCCGTCATAGCGCAGGCGCGGCGCCGAGCACCCGAGGCGCCCGCGTGCTGCGGCCGACTCGAGCTCCTGCTCGGGGCGCCCCTCGGCAATCTGTTGGGCCGTGTAGAAGGTCCGAAAACTGCGGCCGACGATCTGCTCCGCCCGGCAGCGCATGACCGCCTCCGCCCCCGGTCCCCAGATCACGACCGCACCGCCCGGGTCGATCATCAGCAACGCACAGCTCTGGACGGTCTCGAGCAGCTGGCCCAGCCTGTGGGCGGCCGCCTCGGCCGCTTCGGCCATCGCGCGCTGCTGGGTGATGTCGTGGGCGACGACCATGAAGCCGGTGCACCGATCACCCGGCGCCGGCGTCGCCGTGATCGTCTCCTGGCTCCAGAACTGGGCGCCGCTCCGGCGCATGCGCAAGCCGGTCTGGCGCGCGCTGCCATGCTGCCGGGCCAGCTCCAGAAGGCTGGCGGCCGCGCCGCCGCCGTCGGGCTCCGGGAACAGGGCGGCGAAGTCCCGCCCGGTGATGTCTTTGGCGCTGAACCCGGTCACTCGCTCGGCACCGGCGTTCCAGGTGATAATCGTGCCATCGCCGTCGAGCAGGAACAGCAGCACGCTATCGACCGCCCGCACGGTCGTCTCAAAGGCGCGGGCGACGGCGGCGATCTCTCCTTTCGGCCGCACCGCGCCGAGCAGTAGGGATGGCTGAGCACGGAGCCGGCTCATGGAGCTATGGGGCTCCCCTCAGCCACATGGCCGGCGCCGGGGCCGACCAAGCGACCATGGCGCGCGCACGCACGGTGCCGAAGCTGGTCAAAACGGTTCCCACCCCCTATCCCGGTGGCCGCGGCACGAAGGCCAACCGGGGCGCCAACACGTAGCGGGGAACGAGCTACAAATCCAATGACGAGCCAAACCGGCTCACAATACGAACCTGAAATTGATTCCACGCAGATCTGCCGACATCCCACGGCCACACCGCGCGGACGGCGAATCGGTGATTCGCCATAAGTTCCCCCTTCGGCGCGCAATATGCGGCGTACCGATGTGGCATGCAACACAATATCTTGAGGTTGGCTGGGAAAAACCGCGTTTCTTGCGCGGTCAGCCGTCGTAGGTCCCCGCGGCCCGGCCGCGCAGCTTGGTCAGCGCCAGCACCGTATCGAGGGCCGGTGTGGCCACATCGACGAGCCGTGCCAGCTCCTGCACGGCCGCGACCATGGCGTCGATCTCCATCGCCCGGCCGCGCTCCAGATCCTGCAGCATCGAGGTCTTGTGCTCGCCGACGTCGGCGGCCCACTTGATGCGGGTGTCGACATCGACGCTGAACCGGACGCCGAGCGCCTCACCGACGGCCTGGGCCTCGACCATGACCGCGCGGACGACGGGGCGTACGTCCGGGTCGGTCGCCAGTTGCACCAGCGTCCCATGGGTCAGCATGGAGAGCGGGTTGAAGCTCACATTGCCCCACAGCTTGACCCAGATGTCGTCGCGAATGTGGGGCCGCACCGGCGCCTTCAGGCCCGCCTCGGTCAGGCACTTGGCGAGTACCGTGACACGCTCCGACCGCGCGCCGTCGGGCTCGCCCAGCATGAAGCGGTTGCCGTGCTCATGGACGATGACACCGGGCTCGACGATCTGTGCCGCCGGGTAGACGACACAGCCGATCGCCCGCTCGGGGCCGACGTGCCGCCACTGCCGGCCGCCGGGATCGGTCGCTTCGAGGCGGGTGTCGTCAAGCGGCCCGCCGTGCCGGTAGAAGTACCACCAGGGGACCCCGTTCTGCGCCGTGACGACCGCCGTCTCCGGACCCAGCAGCGGTGCCATGCGATCGGCCACCGCCGCCGCCGGCGGCGCCTTCAATGCGACGATCACATAGTCCTGAGGGCCGGCCTCCGCGGGGTCGTCGGTACAGTCGACCCGCACCGTTCGCTCGGCCCCCTCGATCCGCAGCGTCAGGCCATGCTGGCGCATGGCGGCCAGATGGGGGCCGCGGGCGATGCATGTGACAGGCACGCCGGCCGACGCCAGCTCGACGGCCAGATAGCCGCCGATGGCGCCGGCGCCGAAGATGCACACGCGCATGGCTCAGGCGTCCAGGCCGAGCTGCGCCGCGAGGCCGATACGCTGCAGCTTGCCGGTCGGACCCTTGGGGATCTCGTCGACGAACACGAACGTGCGGGGCACCTTGAAATCGGCCAGGCGTTCAGCCAGGAACGCGCGCAGCTCCCGCTCGTCGACCGTGCTCCCAGGGGCTCGGACGATGGCCGCGGCGACGTCCTCGCCCAGCTTCGCGTGGGTGATCGCGAAGGCCACCGCCTGGGCGACCGCCGGATGATCCAGCAGCGCCTCGTCGAGTTCCCGCGGGCTGATCTTCTCACCGCCGCGGTTGATGATTTCCTTGAGCCGGCCGGTGATCGACAGGTAGCCCTCGGCGTCGAACCGGCCGAGGTCGCCGGTGCGGAACCAGCCGTCGGTGAAGGCGTCGGCGTTGGCGGTTGGATTGCTCTCGTAGGCCAGCGTCACATTGGCCCCACGGATGACGACCTCGCCGGCGGTGCCGGCCGGCAACAGCTGGCCGGACGCGTCCATGATCGCCACATCCGGGCCCGCCGCGACGCCCACGGTGCCCGGCTTGCGCGGCCGCGGCCGCGGCGGCAGCGGGTTGCTCGCCATCTGGTGCGCCGCCTCGGTCATCCCGTAGGACTCGACGACCGGGCAGCCGAACACCTGCTCCAGCTCCGCCATCACCTGCGGCGGCAGCGAGGACGAGGATGAGCGAATGAACCGCAGGCCGGCCGCGGCGATCGTGTCCCGGCTGCGGGCCGCCCGCGACAGGATCGCCTGATGCATCGTCGGCACGGCGCTGTACCAGGAGGCCGCGGCCTCGCCCAGCCAGCCGAAGAAGCTGAGGGCACTGAACCCCGGCGTGCAATAGACGCTGCCGCCGGCGGCCAGGCTCGCCAGGACGGCGGCCTGAAGCCCATGGATATGAAACAGCGGCATGATGTTGAGGCAGCGGTCCGGCGGCGTCAGGCTCAACGTCTCGACGATATTGGCCGCCGAGGCGCACACGTTGCGCTGGCTCAAGGGCACGATCTTGGGCCGCGACGTCGTGCCCGACGTGTGCAGGACCAGCGCGACGTCGGCCGCATCTGCCAGTGCGCGTGGCGCGGTGGCGCCACCGGAGGTGTCGGCTTCGGCAATGACGAAGTGCCCGGCGGGCGCGCCGGCCGCGACGGCCGCGTGGATCACCTGAACGCCCAGGTGGCGGGCGGCGTCGCGCGCCGGCGACGTGCTGTCGGCCGCCACCAGAAGAGCCTTCGCGCCAAGGTCCTCGAGGAAGAAGCGGAACTCGTCCTCGCGGTAGGCCGGGTTCAGCGGCGCCGCCGTGGCGCGGGCGCCGACGGCGACGTAGGCGGCCGCCATCTCGGGCCCGTTCGGCAGGACGATCGCGACCCGGTCCTGGCGCCCGATCCCCAGGTCGTTCAGCGCCGCCACGGTTGCGCGGGCGTGTGCGCGCAGTGCGCCATGGCTCAGGGCGGGGCGCCCCGGGGCGAGGATCGCCGGCGCCTCGTCGGCGCCGGCGGCAAGCAGATCCGCAATCGTTTCGGCCGTCATCGCTGATCGTCTTCGCGTTGGCCGTGGCAAGCGCCGCGGTGACGCCGCCTAGCGGCGAGCTACTATATCATGGGGTCCCGGAGGGGCCAGCGCCGGCCGTCGTGGTCCAATGCCACGGGGAGGGCCAGTTGTTCGAATAAGCTGACCCTTGGATCCCAAGGGTCATGAACAGACCACTAGGCGACGAGGGTCAGGCGCGCCGAGGGTTGGTGCGGCAAGGCCGTGGATTCGCCTGGCGGGAAGATTTCAACGGCGGTCGCGAGGGACGGATAGGCGGCGACGCCTTGGTGATGCGGCAACGCCGGCGGCGCCGCGGCGCTCAACATGTGCTGTCGGGCGAAGTCTACTGAATACTGTCGCGGGACCTCGACGAAGGGGTTGCGGCGCGGCCGGCGGTCGCGCGGGGCCGTTGTCGGCCGGACCGGCGCCACGGCAGCCGGCGACCCGTGCCGCGGCCCCTCGGGCGCCCGACTTTGCCATGGGGCACGGCGAAAACCAGGGTTAACGGCGACGGCCTTTTGTCCGCGGATTGGAAGAAAAGTGGCTGTCGAGTTCAGCCGCAAGGCAGAAATCCTCCAGTAATTCGACCGAGGAGGCCGCAATAAATATACGGCAACGGCCCGTAATGCAAGCAGTATTTACGAATAACTAATGAAAACAATTAACCAAGTACGATTAACCCTAACAATTCGGCCGAGTATTACTCGTGGAAAGCTCGGATTTAATACGAAATCTTAAAATCTCTGGCGCTAGTGCACCGACTCAGTCAGAGCCGTCACAGTGGAAACCTGATTCTGAATACAAAACAACGGGTTGCTCCAGCGCACGGTAACAGGGGCAAAAGGCCGGGCGGTCAGGCGGCGGCGCGCTGGCGGATGAGGTCTGGCAAGGGGAGGATGGGCGGCGCGCCGGGGATGTCGAGCCGGCTGCCGAGGTAGTCCCAGAACGAGACGCCGAGCTTGTCGCAGGTCTTCATCAAGCCGAGGAAGGCGTCGCGGCAGTCGCGGCCGGTCTCCGAGCGGGTGCCACCGCTGATTTTGCGCCTTGTCACCTGGCAGCGGATGTCATTCTCCGAGCCGTTGGTGTGAAGCGGGATATCCGGCCGTTCGAGGGCGCGGAGCAACTCGACCTTGTTGGCGTGGAGCCTGGCGAGCAACCGGTCGAGGGTGGCAAAGCCGGTGGTGGTGGTGAACAGCCGGTCAAAGCGGGCCTGAAGCTCCCGCTTTCTGCGCGGAGTGGGATCGCGGCAATATGCCTTCAGGTCGGCGTAGAACCACCACACCCGCGCCCGGATCCGCGCACACGCCTGCCGCTGGCGGTGGTTGAAGCCGACCAGCTTGTGGATGAGCCGCTCGGCGTGGACCCAGCACAGCGCGTGAGAGCCGACGTTGAACTGGCCGGCGTCGTCGCTGACGATGACGGCATCCTTGAGCAAGCCATGGGCGACCACGCTGCCCCACAGCGCGCCTTCGGTGGCGATCTTCAGCGGATCGGGATGCACCCGGAGCCGGGTGATGCCGAGGCGCTCGAGATGGGCCATCCACGCCTCCTGGTCTTTGAGGCGCTTGCTTTTGTGCCCAGCGAGCCGGGCGAACACCAGCCCCGAGAGGCTCCGGCCGCGCATGTAAGCCAGCGCCTCGTCGTTGATCACGTAGTCGGTGGCGCCAGCCCGCAAAAGCGCCAGAAAGTTCAGCCGGCTCTTCGCGCGGGTGGTGGCGAACCAGGCAAAATCAGTGTTGCCGATGTGCGTGCAGGCGCCGTTCATGCCCTTGTAGCGGGCGCCGGTGTCATCGACCGTGATCCACGCCGCGCTCTCGAGCCCGCTCTTAAGCACACCGGCCGCCTCGGCCAGGAAGTCCTCCTTGCCGGCGATGAGAAGACGCACGACTTGGCGCTTGGAGATCGCCATCCCGAGGTCGCGCAATTGCGCGACGATCCGCGGTACCGTCACTTGGCCCGGGTGATACTGAGCGAGCACGAAGCGCCTGAGCTCGGGGCCGAAGTGGCCGACCGTCCCCGCGGGCAGAGCCGCCACCACCGTCCGACCATCAGGGGTGATCCAGCGTTCACGGCGGTAGCGGATCACGTGAGGACGCAGGATCAGCTCCTGGACCACGTAGGTCTCGTATCCCTTGAACCGCGAGCCGGGGGGAACGGCCGCCTTGAGCACCCGCTCCTCGTCGATCACAAGCCGGTCGATCTTGCCACCCCGGCGGCCCGCCTTGCGTTCCGCGCGCGCCGGCTCGGTGGCCTTCTCCATGCCGCTCGGTTTGAGCTTCGGCGGCCCCTTGAGCCCTTTCAGCCGCGCAATCTCTTCGCGTAACGCAGCGTTCTCGGCCTTCAGCGCGACAACATCCTCAAGCAGCTGTAACACCAGCCCCTTGAGGTCATCAGGCGCCAGAGCCTCAATATCTGGTAAACATCCGGCCATGCCCGGATCGAATCAGAATTCGGAAGCCTTGTGAATCCCTAAAATAAAAAGTCGCCCGGACTTTTGCCCCTGTTACAGCGCACGGTGAATCATTTGTCTGGATCGGTGCACTAGTGCACCGACTCAGTCAGAGCCGTCACCGTGGAAAGCTGATTCCGAATACAAAACAACGGGTTGCTCCAGCGCACGGTGAATCATTTGTCTGGATCTGTGCACTAGCGTCTAGCGTGCCTACGGCTCGTGTGGTGGCCTTTCGCCACGCGGCCGCCTGACGCCGGCGCGCCGGCCACCCCTTCAGGTAGGAGGTCTGGTTTGTCCGAGGCCCTGTCAGCGCATGCCCGGAATACCGCTCCATCGGAGCTGATTTCGGTTCTGGTGGAATCCGGGGACCTGTTCTTCGAATGGGACCTGGAGTCCGATCGGATCGCCTGATTCCGACCGGCCGGACCGACAATGTGCTCGGCCTGCTGCGTCCCCAGTCGATCGAGGCCGGCCGCGACTTCCTGCAGTTCATTCACGCCGAGGATCTGCCGCTGCGGGTGATCGCCGTCGCTCACTACTTCGAAGGCGGCCCGGCGCTCAATTGCGAGTACCGCCTGCGCGGCGATGACGGCGTCTTCCGCTGGGTCCAGGAGCGCGCCATCGGCACCAAGTCGCCGGCCGGCGGCCCGGCACGGCTCACCGGTGTCATCCGCAACGTGAGCGACCGCAAGGAGAGCGAGAGCCGGCTGCAGTATCTGTCGAACCACGACGCTCTGACCGGCCAGATCAACCGGCTGCGTCTGCGCGAGGCGCTGAACGACGCGATCAGCGACAGCATGCATTCGGAGACCCAGGGCGGCTTCGTGCTCGTTGGCGCCGACAAGCTGGGGATCATCAGCGAGGTGCATGGCGAGGACGTCGCCGATTCGGTCGTGCTGTCCATCGCCCAGCGGCTTGAGCAGTGCATCCGCGGCGGCGACATCCTCGGCCGCGTCGGGTTCGACCGCTTTGCGATCGTCCTGCGCCAGTGCGCGGACGCCGATGTGCACAATGTCGCGGACCGCATCCTGACCGCCGTGCGGCGGGCGCCGATGCCGACGCCGGCCGGGGCGATGCATGTCACCGCGTCTGCCGGTATTACCGTGTTCCCGACATCGGCTGCCAACGCACGCGAAGCGGTCAGCCGGGCCGACAGTGCGCTGCGCAACGCTCGCCGCCTCGGTTGCGACTGCTATTCCGAGTTCCGCGACGTGGCCTCGCGCCTGGTGCCGGGCCGCCAGTTTCTGGCCGTGACCGAGCAGGTGCAGCGGGCCCTGCGCGATGACCGGCTGGCGCTGGCATTTCAGCCGGTCGTCGACGCGGCGACCGAGCAGGTTGCGTTCTACGAGGCCCTCGTCCGCATGCTGGACGACAATGGCAAGCCCGTGCCGGCAGCTGCGTTCGTGCCGATCGTCGAGCAGATGGGGCTGATGCGGCTGATCGACCGGCGCGTCCTGTCGCTCGGGCTGGGCACCCTGGAAGAGCAGCCGGACGTGCGCCTGTCGATCAACCTCTCGGGGCTGACCGCGGTCGATCCGGTCTGGCTCCGGCAGCTCCGCGATGGCCTGCAAAACCGGCCTCAAATCGCCAAACGCCTGACGCTGGAGATCACCGAGACCGTCGCGCTCGACGACATCGACGATTCCTCCGGTTTCGTGCGGACGTTGAGCGAGCTGGGCTGTCGTGTCGCGCTCGACGACTTCGGCGCCGGCTTCACGTCGTTCTGTCATCTGCGGGCGCTCAACATCGACATGATCAAGATCGACGGCTCGTTCATTCGCGATTTCGCCAACCAACCCGATAACCAGCTGTTCGTTCGCACGCTGCTCGGCCTGGCCGATGGCATCGGTCTGACGACGGTGGCGGAGTGGGTGGAGACGGCCGAAGAGGCGACGCTGCTGCGCCAGGAGGGGATCACCTACCTGCAGGGCTACCACTATGGTGCGCCGACCCTGGATCCCGGCTGGACGCAGCCGCGTGACGCCGTTGCCAACGGCTGACGCTGCGCGAAACAGGGCCGATGCGCGTCAGGGGCGCGGCGAGCGTACGACACGACTCCGCCGCGCTCCGGCGGCAACGAAATTCAAGGCGGATCCCCGTCACCGATCAGGCGACACCGGGCGTACATTAGCGCGCCTTTAACCTCCCTCCACTAGCGTCACCCATCGAGGCCGAACAGGTCTTGATGACATTGGTGCAGTCGACCAGGAGCACTGCGATGCCCTACTCAACGGAAATCAACAGGAACAACCCAACCTGCTTCCTGTTCGTCATCGACCAGTCCGGCTCGATGGACGAGGAAATGGACGGTGGCGCAATCAAGTCTCATTTCGTTGCCGACGTACTTAACAAGACACTTGCCGAAACCATAGTCCGGTGCACCAAGGCCGACGGTATTCGCGATTACTTCGATATC
The DNA here is from genome assembly GCA_965261585.1 of Alphaproteobacteria bacterium. Classification (GTDB taxonomy): domain Bacteria; phylum Pseudomonadota; class Alphaproteobacteria; order UBA6615; family UBA6615; genus CBDHDN01. The sequence continues at coordinate 185,055 of CBDHDN010000064.1, read as the reverse complement.
GGCGTCATCGGATACGGGGGGGGCATGTAGGCTCCGCCTTCAATGGGCCGCTTGGCAGCAAGACCCTGCACCCGATCTCCGAAATCGAACGCAATCCGCTTCGCGTCGAGGAACGTCACGCGGGTGACGACGACGAGGACGATGATTTCGGCGAGCAAGTCGTAAAGTTTCCGGTCTGGTTCGACCCCCAGAACAGCGGTGGTACGCCCATGCGTGGGACCTTGGCTCTCGTCGGCAACGTCGTCTCCGAATGGTGCGACAGCCATTCATCGTCATATCCGCCGACAATTGTCCACGTGACCGATGGTCAGTCGACCGACGGAGACCCCGAAGAGATCGCGACCGCAATCAAGAGCCTTTCGACGGACGACGGCGAGGTCCTTCTGTTCAACCTGCACGTCGACAACACATCCGGCAACGAGGTCGTCTTCCCGTCGTCGGAAGATGAGCTTCCGGACGACTACGCCAAGCTCTTGTTCCGGATGTCCAGTACCTTCCCCGCGCACCTGGTACCGGTGGCTGAGAGCATGGGCCACTCGGTGACGAGCGATAGCCGGTTCTTCATCTACAATGCCGGCATGGACTTCATCGGGCACTTTTTCGAGATCGGCACGCGCGCAAGCCAGCTGCGGTGAGCAGCAGCAGCAGCCGATATGGCGTTCGGCTTTTCAAGACGCTTCTTCGGATCGATACCTAAGCATTCGGGGGACGTCGGAAGCAACGAAGACGCTTTCGATTGGTCCCCCGAAGGCTTGGCGCTCGCCTTGAGCGACGGCGCCTCGGAATCGTTCGATTCCAGACTGTGGGCTCGGATACTCGTTCGACGTTTCGTCGAGAATCGAGACCGCTCGTCCGCCTCGATAGATGCCGCCATCAAGGAGTTCGTGCGCCACCACGATCCGAAGTCCATGTCCTGGAGCCAACATGCGGCGTTCGAGCGCGGCAGCTTCGCCACCCTTCTCGGCCTTGAAGTAGCTCGTGATCTGAAGGAGGCGCAGGTCTTCGCAATCGGCGATACCATTGCGCTTCTACTGGATGGCGACCGGCTTGTAGACAGTTTTCCATACCAAAGCGTCGATGAATTTCAACAGCGGCCAACGCTGCTGTCATCACGCCGGCGCCACAATTCCTTCCTCGAGGGGTTCGATTTTCTAAAGGCTTCGACAATCACTTGGCGTCTCGACGCGTGCACGGCGCCCAGGATCGTATGCATGACCGACGCGATGGGCGAGTGGTTCCTTCACCTTGCCGTCACGGATCCTTCCATTGGTGACCTTCTGCTCGCGTACTCAGAACACGCCCATCTCGAACGCGTCGGTCCGGCACGAGCGTAAGGCGGGGCGGATGCGCGTGGATGACTCCACATTGTTGATCGTGGAGTAGCGCGTCGCCGTGGTCCAATATCCCGGCATTTCGGAATACAGCGCGGCGGTGCAGAGGCCGGCGGTTGCCTTTGCGGACCAGCAACTCAAGGCCGGAAAGCTGGCCACCAACGCGCTCGGCCTACCCACCGTCCTTGGCGGCGGGTTCGCACTTACCTACACCGTCACGTCAGGGGGACGTGTAGCGCACCCGGTTCCTTGGACACAAGTTTGTCTCACGCGGCGGGCCTGATTGAGATCGCGGCGTGCCACGCCTGACGAGCTTGAGCGGGGCTCAGGTAGCCGTTCTTTTCGACGATCCACTGGGCATTGTAGAGTTCGACGAAGTCGCGGACGGCGTCCCGCAGCTCCGCGATGTTGCGGTAGATGCGACCATGGATGATCTGTTCCTTCAGCGTGCGATTGAACCGCTCGGCGACGCCGTTGGTCTGGGGCTCGGCGACGAAGGCGTAGGACGGCTGGATGCCCCAGAACTTGATCTGGTTGGTGAAGTGGTCCGACAGATACTGGGAGCCGTGATCCATCCGCAAGGCCAGCCCCCGAGCCGCGCCGGCCGCGGTCGAGCCATACAGCCCGGCAAGCCCCATGGAGATCGGCTGCAGGGCGGCGAAGCGGTCGCCGCGCTTGCAGACATGCCCGCCGACACACTCGGCGTTCCAATGCTCGACGGCGGTGAAGATCCAGCCCCAGCCGTCGTCCACCGTGAACACCCGAACGCCATCGGTGCCCCACATGAGGTTCGGGGCATGAGTGATGATCTCACCGTCATGGGGATTGCCGCCACGGCGGCGGCAGCGATGGGGCGAGAGCAGATTGTTCTCGCGCATCAGGCGGAGCACCCGCTTGCGGGCAACCCGGATGTCGCGACAGACCCGAAGCCGAGCCCAGACCTTGCGGTAGCCCTCGCCCTCCCAGGGCGATGCCTCCAGGTCGGCTTCGATCGCCACCAGCAGCGCCTGGTCCGAGATCGCGGGCTTCGGTCCCCGACGCTTTGCCGGCGGCTGCTCGGCGTGCTGGCCGGAGGTCATGGCGTAGAACGAGGAGCGGGCCATGCCCCAGGCGGCGCAGACCCGCCGCAGGCCGTAGGCCAGACCCGTGCCGGGCGAGGTGGCGGCACTCATCGCCGCGACCTCCGCCGCCCCAAAGGGCCGAAGGTCTCCGTCTTGGCCTCCAGCAGTTCCACCTGCATGGTCAACTCTCCGATCCGCTTCATGGCGCTATCCAGTTCCGCCTGCACCGGATCGCCCTTGCGTTGCTTGAGCGAGGCGTCGATCCCGCCGATCGCTTTCTCACGCCACTGCTCGAGCCGGAAGATCTCTACGCCCAACTGGCGCGACAGAAGTTGCACCGGCTCGTCACGCAAAAGCCGCAGAACGACCTCACGCTTGCGCGCCACCGTCCATCGCTGGCCAAGTCCCAGCGGGCCTGCCGGCAAAGCCTGGCCTGGGGAAAACGTGGACGAGCCAAGCTCGCCCGCATTTACCACAGGCCCATCAACAGCAACTTTCTTCTCAAAATTATCGGTCATGTTCCGGTCCTCCTTGGACACTTCGATTAAGCCAATTCTGTGTCCAAGGAAATCGGGTCCGACTCAACGTCAGGGGGACGGAAGTTCGCCGTCCGTTGCTTTCACAGATACGTGCCCGACTTGGAACAACGATACGCGTTGATCAGCGACGCGATCAGCGGATTGCGGAGCCCGCACTTCGTATCCTTCGAGTATCAACGAGAAGGCATTCGCTTGAAGTCGGACCCGTTTCCCATCGTGAAGATGGCTTGGGCGGAAGGGCACACGCTTGGCGCTGTTTTGGAAGCCTGCTACGACAACAAGGTCGTTCTCGAAGTGTTGACACAAAGATTTCGCGAACTTGCCAGATACTTGAGCGCGCGAAGTATCGCCCACGGCGATCTGGAAAACGGCAATATCGTCGTGCCGAACGGCCCGCTCACGCTGATCGACTACGATGGGATGTACGTGCCAAGCATGCCCCTGGGCAATGGCAACGAGTTGGGTCACACGCACTTCCAGCATCCGGGCCGGCAGCCCGATCACTTCGGACCTAGGATCGATGACTTTTCTTTCATCCTCATCGACGTGAGCCTGCAAGCTCTGATTGCCGACAAGTCGCTCTATGAGCAGTTTTCCAACGGTGACAACATAATATTTCAAGAGTCGGATTTTCGAGATCCGTCGTCATCCGCGGTGTTCCGACGCTTGAGGGCTATCCCCGATCTGGCGAATCAGGCCGAGGATTTCGCGACGGTCTGCACACAGCCGATCGAGAAGGTCCCGTCCTTCGAGGTATTCGTGAGGCGCCACCGCCCGGCCGGCAGGAATATTGACTACTTCCAAAAAGCCGTTGGCCCGCGGGAAAGCGCATTGCAGAAATCATTGTCGCGCGCGCGCGCAGCGACCGGCCGACCGGCGACCAGTGGCGGCAACGCCGGGTGGGGTCGTTCCTCGCCACGCGGCGCCGCGGTTGTTCATGCGTCTCAATTGGCCCTGGTGGGCCGAGGCGGCGATAGCCGCACTGATCCTCCTCGGTTTCCTGGCTCTGCGAGCCTAGCCGCGGCGGTGGTCGCCGATGCCGACGGCGGTGGGTGCGGCGGATGCATATACCCGGTTGTTCAGTTCACTACGGTTGACCGGAGTGGGATTCTGAATGGACATCGCCACACAGAACACCCGCTGATGGGTACCTGACCTAGTCCTTCTTGTCGCGGGTCAGCGCCTCGACCTGGCGCTGCAGCGCATCGAGTTGGTGGCGCAGCGCGTCCAGCGTTCCCGCCTCGACGTCCACTCGCTCGGCCGCTTGCCCGCTCGGCCCGCCGTCACCGGCGTCCTTCGCGATCGGCGACCACAACTGCACGGCTTGATCGAACATCGCCATGTTCTGGCGCCCAATATCCTCCCACTGCGTGAACGGGAACATGCCGCCCACGGCTTCGGACATGGTGCGGCGCATGTGGTCCCGGTTTTCGGCGAACGCACGCATCGTGTAGTCGAGGTAGTTGGGCACCAGCCCCTGCAGGCTGTCGCCGTAGAGCGCGATGAGCTGCCGCAGGAAGCCGATGGGCAGCAGATTGGGGCCCTTTGCCTCCTCCTCGAAGATGATCTGCGTCAGCACCGAGCGGGTGATGTCTTGGCCGGTCTTGGCGTCGACGACGACGAAGTCGACGCCGTCCTTGACCATCTTGGCCAGGTTGTCCAGCGTCACGTAGCTGCTGGTGTCGGTGTTGTAGAGCCGCCGGTTGGCGTACTTCTTGATCGTGATCGGTTTCTGTTCCGAGGTCTCGGCCATCTGTTTTTCGCACCTGCCGCGAGTTTCGCCGCTGCAATATAGCAGACGCGGAAACGTCTTGCTGCATTGCAGCGCGGCCCGACTATAGTCGCCGCCATGAGCGTGCCCCCCGATCTTGACGAGCTGGCCCGCCGCTATGTCGAGTTGTGGGAGCGGCAGCTCGCCGCGACGGCGACCGACGCGGCCATGACCGCACAGCTTGCGAACGCCTTCACGGCCATGGCACAGGTGTGGCCGATGGCTCTCCAGGGGCTGGCGGCAGCGGCGCCGGTGGGTGGTCAGAGCGGTGACGGAAAGGCCGGCGATGGGCAAGGTGCAGGGCAGACCGGCGGCGGCGCAACCGCGGCCGGACCGGCTGGGGCCGCGACCGCTGCCGCTGCACCTGGCGACGGCATTCAACAGCTGGCTGAGCTCGAGCGCCGCCTTGCCGCTGTGGAAGAGCGGCTCGCTGCCGTGGAAGCCCGCCCTCGTGGCCGAAGCGGCGGCGCTGCGACAGGCGGTCGCCGCCGCAAGTAAGGGCCACCCGACCGAGACGGACGGCTTCGAGCAGGCGGTCGAGCGGGAGGTGCGCCGTCGCCTGGACGGCCTGCTGCGGGGCATCGTCGCCTATCGGGACCACGCCTACCGGCGCGACCTGGCGGATGCGCCGGTGCTGTGGCAGGCCGGCACGACGCGGCTGCTCGACTATGCCCCGCCGGGCCGCGGCCGCGCGCGCCGAACCCCGGTGCTGCTGGTGCCGTCCCTTGTCAACCGCGGCTATATTCTGGATCTGTCGCGGCGCCGCAGCCTTGCCCGCGGGCTTGCCGAGCGGGGCCTGCGGCCGCTGCTCGTCGACTGGGACGCGCCCGGCGAGGCGGAGCGCGCGTTCACGCTCACGGACTATATCGCCGGCCGGCTCGATGCGGCGCTGACCGCGTCCGTCGCCGCGGCCGGCGGGCCCGTGCCGGTCCTCGGCTACTGCATGGGCGGGCTGTTGACGGTGGCGCTCGCCGTGCGCCGGCCGCAGGACGTGGCCTCGCTGGCGCTGTTGGCGACCCCCTGGGACTTCCATGCCGATGCCGACACGGCCGCCCACGGCGCGCTGCTGGCGGCCGCGGCGCCGCACCTGGCGGCCCTGCCGGCGTTGCCGGTCGATATGGTGCAGGCCCTGTTCTACGCGCTGGATCCGTTTCTCGTGCTGCGCAAGTTCCTGGCGTTCGCGGCGCTCGATCCGGCAAGTCCAAGGGCCGCCGATTTCGTCGCGCTGGAAGATTGGCTGAACGACGGCGTGGCGCTGGCCGGGCCGGTGGCGCGCGAGTGCCTGGCCGACTGGTACGGCGCCAATACGCCGGGGCGGCGATCGTGGCAGGTTGCCGGTCAGGTCGTGGACCCGGCCGCGCTGACGCTGCCGACGCTCGTCGTTGTGCCGCAACACGACCGCATCGTGCCGCCGCCGACGGCGCAGGCGCTGGCCCGCGAGATCCCCGGCGCGGCGTCCTTCACACCGCCGCTCGGCCATATCGGCATGATCGTCGGCGGCCGGGCGCCGGCGCTGGTCTGGGACCGCCTGGCCGCGTGGCTCGCGCCGGACTGACGCTCGGGAGTGCGCCTGGACACGACCGCCGCCCCAACTATATCGTTGCGCGGGCCCCCAATTCCCTTGCTGGAGGAGCATCACTCCCATGACCGATGTCGTAATTGTCGGTGCCGCGCGCACCCCGATTGGGGCGTTCAACGGCGCCCTCGCCAGCGTCCCGGCATCCGAGCTCGGCGCCCTGGTGATCAAGGAGGCCCTGGGCCGCGCCGAGGTCGAGGCGGACGCCGTCGACGAGGTCGTGCTGGGCCAGATCCTCACCGCGGGGGCCGGCATGAACCCGGCCCGCCAGGCGCTGCTGGCGGCCGGTATCCCGCACGACCGCACGGCCTATCTGGTCAACCAGGTCTGCGGCTCGGGCCTGCGCACCGTCGCCCAGGGCTATCAGGCGATCAAGCTGGGCGACAGCGACGTCGTCGTCGCCGGCGGCCAGGAGAGCATGAGCCGCGCCCCGCACGCCGCGCACCTGCGCGACGGCGCCAAGATGGGCGACGTGCACCTCGTCGACACGATGATCAAGGACGGCCTGTGGTGCGCGCTGATGGGCTATCACATGGGCACGACGGCCGAGAACGTGGCCGAGCGCTGGCAGATCACCCGTGAGGAACAGGACGCGTTCGCCGCCGGCTCGCAAGCGAAGGCGGCGGCCGCCCAGGGCGCCGGCCGCTTCGCCGACGAGATCGTCCCGGTCACGATCAAGACGCGCAAGGGCGATCAAGTCGTCGCCGTCGACGAGTACCCGCGCGCCGGCACGACGGCGGAGACCCTGGCGAAGCTGCGCCCGGCCTTCGACAAGGACGGCTCGGTCACCGCGGGCAATGCCTCGGGCATCAACGACGGTGCCGCGGCGCTCGTGCTGATGAGCGCCGACACGGCCGCCAAGCGCGGGCTCACGCCGCTGGCCCGCATCGCTTCGTGGGCGACCGCCGGCGTCGATCCCGCGGTCATGGGCTCGGGCCCGATCCCGGCCAGCCGCAAGGCCTTGGAGAAGGCCGGCTGGAAGCCGGGCGACCTCGACCGGATCGAGGCCAACGAGGCCTTCGCGGCGCAGGCGATCGCGGTCAACAAGGACATGGGCTGGGACACTGACGCTGTGAACGTCAATGGCGGCGCCATTGCGCTCGGCCATCCCGTCGGCGCCTCGGGCGCGCGCATTCTCGTGACGTTGCTGCACGAGATGCAGCGCCGCGACGCCAAGCGTGGCCTCGCGACCCTGTGCATCGGCGGCGGCATGGGCATCGCCATGTGCGTCGAGCGGGGCTAAGGCGTTTCTCGTTTATTCGGCTCCAGCCCACTCCCCCACCCGGCCACCCAGAGCATACGATCTCGTGGGTGGTGGGTCGGGATCGGTCAACCGTAACGAACTCGGTGAAATACCGATCTTGACCATTGCAGAAGTCAAAGCAGTCTTGCGCCGAGCACAGATTTTTGCGGACACCCAAATCGATTTCGCGATCTGAGCGAAGCGCCGGCATCGGCCACTCGCTGCGACTCATCGCCACCGGCCCCGTGTCACTGCTCTGCATCTGGCGCAGCCTGCTGCGCCGCCGATTCGGCATCTGACGCAGCCTGCTGTGCCGCCGACTCGGCATCCGACGCCTCCTGTTGAGCGGCGGCTTCCGCGTGGGAGGCGGCCTGATCGCTGGAATCGCCTCCCGAATCGCCTCCCGAGCCACTGCCGCTGGAGTCGCCACCCGAACCACTGCCGCTGGTGTCGCTTCCCGAGACACTGCCGCCGCCGTTACCGCCGGAACCGACGCCGCCGAGGCCGCTGGTCGTGCTGGTGTAGCTGTTCTTTGTCACACCCAGGCTTGTGTCGAGGGTATCCAGCTCGCCGCTGGTGTCGCTTCCCGAGTCGCTGCCACTGGTGTCGGCGGCCGATTCTGCGTCTGCCGCAGCCTGCCGCGCCGCCGACTCGGCATCCGACGCCTCCTGTTGAGCGGCGGCTTCCGCGTCGGAGGCAGCCTGATCGGCGTCGTCTGCGTCGTCCTCAACGTCGTCCACCAGCTCAGATTCTTCCGGAAGGTTGCGTTCGGTTAGCCCATCGAGGTCAATCTCTTGCGGGTCCACGGCGGCTTGCTCGAGCTCCTCGACTGACGTGCCGGTGGCCTCTTCGAGATCGCGCACCTGGTCATCCACCGCCTCCAGCGCCTGGCTTCGCTGATCCAGCGCCGCCACCAGCTCCGGCGTCATGGGCTCCGCGGGCGGCGGTGGGGCGTCGGGCGACGCGACCGCGACGGTCAGGCCCGTGGTGACGCTCGTTGCCTCCTCCGAGTCGCGCGAGCTCACTTCGACATGGCCTTCGATCACCGACAGCCGGCTGCCCTGATCATCAACAATGACCGAAAAGCGCGTTCCCTTGATTCCGGCGATAAGAAGGGGGCTCTCTACCTGAAAGGAGCGACTGGCCCGCGGCGTGACGTCGAACAAGACCTCGCCCAGCCGATGGAATATGCGCGTCACGCTCGACCCCTCCGGCTCCTGCGGGACCTCGACCCTCGAGTTCCCATAAACCACCATGAGGTCCTCACCTTGGACCAGGGTGGCCTGTGCCCCCGCCTCGGTGATCAGGGCCTGATTGGGCGGCAGAACATCGCCGGGCTCCAACCTCCGGACCTGGCCCATCAGGCGCACGTGGCCAACGGTGTCGACGATGACCCAATTCCGCTGTTCACTGGCGAAGGCTCGGTTTCCCGGCGTGGCCGAAATGACAACGAGAAACAACAGCAGAAGTGCAGCGGTCGCAGAAGTTCGTATACTCATGCCCTGGGATCCTCAGTGACAGTACTTCGCAGACGACCTCGAATACGTGTAAAGTACCTATGTGGGACATCGGGGTCGCTGTAACTTGGAAAGTCTAGAAACAATTCGTAATTCTCTCGCTAATTTTGTCTCGCATTCGAGCTTTTACATGCCGTTAACTTTGAAAATCGGGCTTTTGTGGCAATCGGCGTGCTGGTCAAGGGCGCATGGTTGCCGCGGCAGCGGCTTACCACAGTCGTTCGCTAGCGTGATGTTAAGCAGTTTGACCGACGTTACCCGTCGGCCCTGCGGTGCCGTGATCCCATGGATCCGCGCCAGACACGCCCACCCTTGCGCGCCGAAGATCCGTCTGAGCGCATTCGGTGGAGCATCTTGCGAGGTCTTCGAACGAGCGGATGCGGCTTCGGTACCTCAAAGCCCAGCTGCGGCGGCACACTCGGTCGCTGCTGGCCTTTGCCTTGGTGGCCCTACCGTACGCCGCCGGCACCTTCGATTTCATCGAGTTCGAGCTTATCGACCTGCGGTTTCACGCGCTCAACCGTGCGGCAACGGGAGGTTTGGTACTCGTCGAGATTGATGCGCCAAGCCTGCGAGAGCTCGATTCATGGCCGTGGCCGAGAAGCTACCACGCCGAGGCGGCTGTGAACCTGGTCGCCGCCGGCGCTCGCCGGATCGCTTTCGATCTCGACTTCAGCTCCCGGTCGAGCCCAAGCGAAGATCGCGCTCTCGCCGACGTGGCGGAGGCCTTGGGCCCTCGTCTGGTGCTGCCGGCGTTCAGCCAGCGTGTGGGCCGGCTTGCCGGGCGCTCCAGCATCGTGGAGACCCGCCCGTTGCCAGAACTGCGCCGCGCGGCGCTCGCATCCATAAACGTCGTGCCGGCAACCGACGGGACTGTCCGCTCGATGGCGACCTCGCAAGACTTCGCCGGGGGGGCGTTGCCGACGTTGCCAGCCCTTCTCGCTGGGCGCGAGGGCTACGCGTATCCCTTCTTCCAAATAGATTTCGGTATTCTTCCCGCCACGATCCCGCGGCTGTCCTTTGCCGACGTCCTGCGCGGCCGTTTCGATCCGGCGAGCGTTGCCGGCAAGCAAGTGCTGGTTGGCGCCACCGCGATCGAGCTGGGTGACCAGCTGGCCGTTCCCCGCTGGGTCACGATGCCCGGGCCGCTCCTGCAGGCGCTCGCGCGTGAGACGCTGGCGCAGGACCGTGGTATGCAAAGCGTAGGCGCGACGCCAACCTTGGTCGGCGTGCTGTTCTTGCTGATGTTGGTTGTACGACCGTTGCGGCGGCTATCTTGGCGCGGGGGGTCTGGCACTTTGCGGCTCGCTGTCCCTCGTGGTCGTGCTGCTTGGATTTGGTCTCTATGCCGTCGCACCGGTGCTGGTCGACATAACGCCGTTCGTTGCCGCCTTGATAATCATTCTCGGGATCGAAACAGTCCGGAACCTGGACAAGCAGACGTTTCAAGTTCTGATCAAGAGCGTCGCCATCGCGAACACCAGTCGATTGCTGAAAGCCATTCTCGACAACAGCTTTCACGGCATCTTCGTGGTCGGCAGCGATGGCACGATCAAGACGTTCAATCGATCGGCGGAGCGGCTGTTTGGCTATCCGGCGCGGGAGGTACTTACCCGCGATGTTGCCATGCTGATGCCGCAAGCTGAACAGGATGGCGGCGGTCGCCAGATCCTTGCGGCCTTGCGGCTGGGCGACAGTCAAGAGCTGGCCGGTGAACCGGGGGAACTGGTCGGCCGGCGACGCGACGGCGAGACTTTCAATGTCGAGCTTGCCATTCGACTGGCCCACCTCCAGCACGTCCAAGGACGACGGGCACGGCAGCGAGTGACCGAGGACTCACTGATCTGCGCCGCGCGCGACATTACTGCGCGCCGGCGCCTAGAGCAGGCACAGCGCAAGGCAGCCGAAAAGGCGCTCGCGGCCAGCCGAGCCAAGTCCGAGTTTATGGCCATGATGGGGCACGAGCTGCGCACGCCGCTCAACGCCATCATCGGCTTTTCCGAAATGATGGAGGGCGAGTATTTCTGTAGCGCACCCGGTTCCTTGGACACAAGTTTGTCTCACGCGGCGGGCCTGATTGAGATCGCGGCGTGCCACGCCTGACGAGCTTGAGCGGGGCTCAGGTAGCCGTTCTTTTCGACGATCCACTGGGCATTGTAGAGTTCGACGAAGTCGCGGACGGCGTCCCGCAGCTCCGCGATGTTGCGGTAGATGCGACCATGGATGATCTGTTCCTTCAGCGTGCGATTGAACCGCTCGGCGACGCCGTTGGTCTGGGGCTCGGCGACGAAGGCGTAGGACGGCTGGATGCCCCAGAACTTGATCTGGTTGGTGAAGTGGTCCGACAGATACTGGGAGCCGTGATCCATCCGCAAGGCCAGCCCCCGAGCCGCGCCGGCCGCGGTCGAGCCATACAGCCCGGCAAGCCCCATGGAGATCGGCTGCAGGGCGGCGAAGCGGTCGCCGCGCTTGCAGACATGCCAGCCGACACACTCGGCGTTCCAATGCTCGACGGCGGTGAAGATCCAGCCCCAGCCGTCGTCCACCGTGAACACCCGAACGCCATCGGTGCCCCACATGAGGTTCGGGGCATGAGTGATGATCTCACCGTCATGGGGATTGCCGCCACGGCGGCGGCAGCGATGGGGCGAGAGCAGATTGTTCTCGCGCATCAGGCGGAGCACCCGCTTGCGGGCAACCCGGATGTCGCGACAGACCCGAAGCCGAGCCCAGACCTTGCGGTAGCCCTCGCCCTCCCAGGGCGATGCCTCCAGGTCGGCTTCGATCGCCACCAGCAGCGCCTGGTCCGAGATCGCGGGCTTCGGTCCCCGACGCTTTGCCGGCGGCTGCTCGGCGTGCTGGCCGGAGGTCATGGCGTAGAACGAGGAGCGGGCCATGCCCCAGGCGGCGCAGACCCGCCGCAGGCCGTAGGCCAGACCCGTGCCGGGCGAGGTGGCGGCACTCATCGCCGCGACCTCCGCCGCCCCAAAGGGCCGAAGGTCTCCGTCTTGGCCTCCAGCAGTTCCACCTGCATGGTCAACTCTCCGATCCGCTTCATGGCGCTATCCAGTTCCGCCTGCACCGGATCGCCCTTGCGTTGCTTGAGCGAGGCGTCGATCCCGCCGATCGCTTTCTCACGCCACTGCTCGAGCCGGAAGATCTCTACGCCCAACTGGCGCGACAGAAGTTGCACCGGCTCGTCACGCAAAAGCCGCAGAACGACCTCACGCTTGCGCGCCACCGTCCATCGCTGGCCAAGTCCCAGCGGGCCTGCCGGCAAAGCCTGGCCTGGGGAAAACGTGGACGAGCCAAGCTCGCCCGCATTTACCACAGGCCCATCAACAGCAACTTTCTTCTCAAAATTATCGGTCATGTTCCGGTCCTCCTTGGACACTTCGATTAAGCCAATTCTGTGTCCAAGGAAATCGGGTCCGACTCAGGTGGTGGTGCGTTCAACGATTTCAGGGGTTGCCATTTTTCCTTCTCCTCCCCCAAAGACCCACGGCGACGTGGGTGGCTGCTACTCCAGCGACGGCAGGGTGCTGATGTTCGGCATGATGTGCTCCACTGGTTCGGCTTTGCTAGAGCGGTGCTGCCCAGCGTCCGGCGCCGGCGTGCGGGGCTGGCACAACGGCCAGTGGACGTGCCCGACAGTCTTTAGCACATCCTGCCCCGGTCAAAGGGCGGCACCGATCATACCGACAACCTGCAACTGCTCTGCTCTGGCTGTAATCGCAGCAAGGGCGGGCGCACAATGGCCGAATGGAGGGCTGCAACATGAAATACATGCCGAAGCTTGATCCGAAGGTGGATTTGGTTGGCGCGACGCCCGAGACGCTGGCGCGCGCGCTGTTCCGCCGTGTCGAACCGTTACGACCGGCTCGCGTTCGAAAGCCCGTTGCTGGCGATCAGGTCGCGGTAGAGAAGGTTGCGCCCGACCAGCCGAGCGACGGTGTGCCGCATCTGCGCAAGCGTTCCTGAGTCGCGGACGTTGTGTTTGCCCGCGAATTCGGAGACGTAGCGTTGCAGATGCTTCGGGCTGATTTTGTGGAACGTTCCCTTGTGAGCGCGTTTCAGCATCGACCAGAACGACTCGATGCCGTTGGTGTGCGCCATGCCGTTGACGTACTCGCCGACGCTGTGCTTCACAGTTTCGTGCTCGAAAGGCATTCCCTGATATCCACCGTGATCGTCGGTGTAAACCGTGGCGCCTTCGGCTGCATGATCACCGACGAAACCCTGCAATGTCTGGGCATCTGTTTCGTCAACAACACGGGCTGTCACCATGTTGAGGTGGCCCCGGAAAATCGGACAGGCGTTTAAGCCGACATTACCCAGATGACTTCCAGGTTTGCGGAGATCATACCCCCGTACCACCGTCGAGGGAACTGTATTCCCTTTGCAGCCATCCGATGGCCTGATTTTGGAGATCAGCCCTCGGTTGGAAGGCCATTTGGCCAGATTTGCCGCCATTCAGACACACCCCTCCTGTCGTTTTCACCTCGCCGTCGATTTCCCCGGCCTACGCCGGGGCGGGTCTTGGTCGCAGATCATCAATCAGGCTCAAGATTTTCCGGAACAGCTCCCTCGGCACCGCCACCTCGGCCAATTGGAACGTGACGTAGCGGCCATGGCTGACCACCTTGGCACCGATCTTTACCAACTTCTCCCGCAGCGTGGTCAGCGACCAGTACTCAACCTCCTTCGGCAAAGCCAGCGTCCGCATGAAGTTGGCGAGATTGTAGGCCAGGGCGTGAAGCTGCAGCCGGACGGCGTTATCGCGGAACCTGCGACACGACAGCCTCGTCCATTTGATCGCGTTCTTGCCTTCCTTGATGCATTGCTCCGCTTTGCCCCGCTGATTGTAGAACAATGTCACCCGCTCGGCCGGTCGCGACAGGTTGGTGACGATGAACCCGACCCGGGGAAACAGCTCGCTGGGGTGCCACTCCACCTTGGCGACGACGCGGCGGGCCTTATCCCAGCTTTTGGCCCGATAGCTGAAGCCGGCGTAATGGCGCCGCACATGGTTTGGCGGACGGCCAACGGGTCGCGTGAGCAGATGGCAGATGCTTTCCAGAAGAACTTGGTTCTTCGGCAAACGGATCGCGTACAGGAAGCCCTCGTCTTCCAGAAACTTATAGATGTCCGGTGAGGCGAAAGCCGCATCGCCCCGGAAATACCGACGCAAATCCCTTTCCTTGTAGCGTGCCACTACCGGCTCCAGCACCTTGCGCCAGCCATCGGCGCTGTGAACGTTGCCGGGACGCAGGGCGCACCGTTCCAAATCGCCGAACTGGTTGAACAGGAACAGGGGATGATAGCAGGTGCAACCGAAGTGCCCGTTGTAGGTCGAGCCTTCCTGAGCACCGTGGGTTGGGCTGACGCTGCTGTCCATGTCGAGAATGATCTTCTTCGGCGGGCAACGGTCATGAACGCGGTCGATCCATCGGCCGGAAAGATCACCAAGCGCGGCGAGGTTTTCCTCGGTGGCCAGAACCTCCGTCTCGAAGCGCCCCATCTGACTGCTCGAGGCCGCCTGTTTAGTGACGGCATGGCCGCCGACGATCCACCGCATGACCGGGTCGAGGCTGAGCCGGTCGGCATCGTTCACGTCGTCGTAGCCGCCAAGGCGTCCGAAAACGGACTGGCGGAACTGGCCGACCATGCCATGCCGCCCATTCATGCCGGTACGACTGTCGGCAAGAACATCGCCAACCATCTCAGTAAGTTCAACGGAGGCATCAAGCTCTCGATAGGCGAGCAAACCGGCGTCAGTAGTGACCTTGGACCCGTGGAACTCAAGCTTGAGTCGACGGTCAAAATCGACCCGAAGGCACCCCTGTTTCGATTCACCCATCGGGTGTGCCATATCCGCTGATCCATATCTGCTCCAACTGTATGATTCTTATAGCAGAATCCGGGTGCGGTGTCGTCAAATTACATGATCATCTGGGTAATGCGGGTTTAGGCCGAAGCCCTGGACATGGGCTGGCCTGACCCCGGACATAGGAAGCTCGCCATGTCGGGGCGGGGTTCCGCCTACGATTGAGTGTATTGAGCACCGCCGACATGGTCCGCCTTGCCGGCGCGGGCGTCAACGTGTTCCAAAATCTCATCACGATGAGAGTTTCAATCCGGCGACCGACGTCCGGCTCCCCTAGCAATTGCACGATCCGCGCCTCCACGCGCGCGCGGGCAGCAGGGCAGATTCGCCTATCTGATACTGCCGGCTGCCAGCCCGAAGGCGGCGCACGTATTTCCGCAGACGATTAGGGGAGGCCGCCAACCAGCCCCGCCAGCGCCGGATCGTCGACGAACGGATTCACAGTACTCACCGAGCGCAGCAGTGCGCGGCGAGTCCGGCAGAAGGAGCACGCAGTCATCGCCGGTCGTCTTTGCCCGAGGCATGTTGCTCCTGGGGGGCGCCGCGCGTAACCATTGCGGGCGAACCGTCGCGAGTATCCGCTCGGCTAGCGAGCGCGACCCCGATCGAAGCAATTACAAGGGCAGCGTGACAAGACATGCTTTCGCGAATCCTGGGATTGCGCTCCGCCGACATGGCCATCGACCTTGGGACCGCGAATACGCTGATTTATTTGAAGGGCCGCAACATCGTCCTCAATGAACCGTCGGTCGTGGCCATGGTTGAGACCAAAGGCCGCAAAAGGGTCCTTGCCGTCGGCAACGAGGCCAAGCAGATGCTCGGCCGGACGCCAGGCAACATTCAGGCCATCCGGCCCCTGCGCGATGGCGTGATCGCCGACTTCGAAGTTGCCGAGGAGATGATCAAGCAGTTCATCCGCAAGGCCCTCAATCGGCGCAGCTTCGCCGGTCCCCAGATCGTGGTCTGCGTGCCGTTAGGCTCCACGGCGGTTGAGCGGCGGGCAATTCAGGATTCCACCGAGTACGCGGGTGCTCGCCGGGTCTGGCTCATGGAAGAGCCGATGGCGGCGGCGATCGGCGCCGGACTGCCGGTGATGGGGCCGACTGGCTCGATGGTGGTCGACATCGGTGGCGGCACGACGGAGGTCGCGATTCTGTCGCTCGGCGGTATCGTCTACTCCCGCTCGGTTCGCGTCGGCGGCGACAGGATGGACGAGGCCATAGTCGGCTACTTCGGTCGCAAGCATAATCTCCTGGTTGGCGAAGGCAGTGCAGAGCGCATCAAGAAAGAGATCGGGGCGGCGTGCCCGCCGGAGGACGGCGAGGGCTCGACGATGGAAATCAAGGGCCGCGACCTGAGGAACGGCGTGCCCAAGGAATTGGTGATGACGGAGCGTCAGATCGCCGAAAGCCTGTCCGAGCCGATCAGCGCAATTATCGACGCCGTCAGGGTGGCCCTCGAGAACGCGAAGCCCGAGCTTGCCGCCGACATTATTGACCATGGCATCGTGCTTACCGGCGGCGGTGCGCTGCTTGGCAACCTGGACTACGTGCTACGCCAGGCTACGGGGCTCCCGATGTCCATTGCCGATGACCCCCTGACATGTGTGGTGCTGGGGGCTGGACGGGTGCTCGAGGAGTTCAAGAAATTCAAGGACGTCCTGTTCAGTGTGTATTGAGGCAACATGTTCGCCCGCCATGTCCCTTTGACCAAGCCAGGGCCACAGACCCGCACCCATACATTAGCTGGTAGGCTGCGAGCCAAGGGCAACTGGGAGACTGACGGTGAGGCGCGTTCTGTACGTGGCAGTGTTCCCGCTCGCGATCTCCATTTTGCCGGCGCCAGCGCATGCCTGGGGCGAAGTCGGCCATACGGCCATCTGCCAGATCGCTTTCGAGGAGTTGACCGACACCGCGCGAGGGCAGGTCGAGCGGCTGCTCAAGCTCGACGACCGCTACGACACCCTCGCGGCTTCGTGCAACTGGCCGGACAAGCCGCGCAAGCGGGCCATCGAGCACTTCGCCAATCTGCCGCGGTCTGCCGGAGGCCTTGATGCGAGCGACCCATGCCCGCTGAGTGAAAGGTGCGTCGTCACCGCAATTGCCGTTGATGCCGGCGTGCTCGTAGATCCGAACGCGACCGACCAGCAGAAACTCGACGCGCTTCTCGGGCACTGGGTTGGAGATATCCACCAGCCCATGCACGTGGGCTTCCGTGACGATCGCGGCGGCAACCGCATTGGCGAGCGCGGTACGTCCTGCAACAGCCTTCATTCCGTGTGGGATACGTGCATTCTCACAAAGAGCATGTCGGACGATGCGTTGCTGATCGCGACCGAGCTGAGCGCGGAGATATCGCCAGACGACAAGCCGGCTTGGTTGCACTCCGAGCCGATCGATTGGGCCAACGAGTCGGTACGCTACCGCCACCACGACCAGCGTCGGATACTGCCTCGCCCGGCCCGATGCCTGTTGGTACGCCTCTCATAACAAGCAGCTCGACAGCGGCGAGCCGGAGAGAACCGTGGACGTGAACGGGGGGTACATTGCCACCCACCTGCCCACGGTGCAGTTGCGGCTTAAACAGGCTGGCGTCAGGCTGGGGGCGTTGCTGAATGATCTTCTGGGCTAGACGCCGATTCAGGTTCCTTGTGCTTGTGCTCAATGGGCCATGAGCACCGGGAGTTCCGCATGATGAATGATGTGCCTCGTCGCTCCGCCGAAGATCAACTGGCGCAACCGACCGTGCGTGTACGCGCCCTTTACAAGCAGATCCGCTCCTAGAGCCGCCGTTTCTGAGAGAATGGCCTCACCTGTCAACGGCGCAGGATCGGCAATAGCGCCTTTCACTTGAACGCGCCGTATGTGACGGTAGACAACCTTCGCAGGACCCTGAGTGCCGGCGCCGACGTCGCGGTTGCCACGGTCAACGATGCCGCCAAGGCGCGCGCCTTCCTCGATATGGGCGCCAAGGGAGTCATAACCGACCATGCGGACCTCCTAGTACCCGCTTCCACGGTTGGGTGAATCCAACAAGCTAGATCATCTGCCCTGCGGCGGAGTTGGACTAATCTTCGACATGGGCGTGCGTAGCTGATACGTCCGGTGCACCCTTCAAAGCAGAACGTCTGAGACGCGCTCACACATCGCTTGCGAGTGCACGGCCTAAGGGCGATCTAGGCGGCCAATCACGGTCTTTTTGGTTGCCGGATGGACCCGCGCACTGATGAAGTGGTGGGAACAGCGAGATCTGCGGCAACTGTCCTGGCGGAGCCATGTGGCGGAAATACGGTTGGATTGGGGTTCTTGTCGTCCTGGGCCTGGCCCTGCCACGGGCGGCGACGGCACAGGCGTTCGAATACGTGCGCATCGGCGACGACGACGGCTTCGGCTTCACGCAGACGGCCGGCCTGATCCGGGCGACCGCGCCACCGCATGCGGTGCCCGCGGACACCAATCGCGACGGCCGGTTGCAACAGGACGAGTTCCTGCCCGACCTCAACGGCGATGGCGGCGTCGCCTGGCCGAGCCGCAACAACTTCGACAACCGCTCGCCCGAGGAGATCGCGGACACGCACCACACGTGCCGCGGCTGCCTGTCGCTCGACGCCACCTCCAGCGGCTCGAACTGGACCGACCTGGCGCTGTCGGTGTCGGCCCCGAACGTCGACTGGCCCGACGGCGACGGACCCAACATCCCCAACAACGCGGTCTTCGTGTTCGACTTCAAGGTCGCCGGTGACGCCGTCGTCGGGGGCTCGCAAATCTTCTTCAGCCTGGTGTTCGGCGACTACGACATCAATCCGGCGGTGATCGGCCTGGCGTTCGCCGACGGCCGCCGGCGCACGCTCGCGCTGGCCAACCAGGGGACGCTGGACAGGCTGATCCAGGCGCGCTCGGCCGTGCTCGATTTCGACGAGGTCTTCACCGCCGACGGCGATGGCAATTGGCACGGCTTCGTCCGCGTCGTCTTCTTTGCACCGAACGATCCCTACACGGCCTTCGATTATGTCGAGCTGAGCCTGTTCGGCCTCGCCACCGCGTCGCTCCAAACACCGGCCCGTTGTCTGATGGTGGAATATCTCGGCCCGCGAGTTTGTTGAACAGTGTGTGATCGTGGCCTGGCCGCAATGCGGTCGCGATGTCGGCCGCGCTTGTCCTTGGCGCAACCAGCGTCGCGGCGCAGGACACGACGCGGGCGATCACCAAGATCGCCGGCGATTTGTACCGGTTCCAGAACAACTTTCATTTGTCGGTGTTCCTCGTCACCGATGAGGGCATCATCGCCACCGACCCGATCAACGCCGAGGCAGCGATGTGGCTGAAGGGCGAGCTGGCGAGCCGGTTCAACGTGCCCGTGCGCTACCTGGTCTACAGCCACGACCACGTCGGCCACATCGCCGGCGGCGAGGTATTCGCCGACACGGCCGTGGTCGTCGCGCACGAGAACGCCAAGGCGGACATCATCGGCGAACAGCGGCCGAACGCGGTGCCCGACATCACCTTCTCCGACGAGATGGTGATCGAGCTGGGCGGCAAGACCGTGGAGCTGCGCTATCTCGGACGCAACCACTCCGACAATTCCATTGTCGTGAACTTCCCGGCCGAACGGACGCTCTTCGCCGTCGACTTTGTTCGGGTCGGCACGGTTCAGTTCGCCGATCTGGGTGACTCCTACATCGATGAGTGGGTCGATTCGCTGAAGGCCGGCGAGCAGTTGGATTTCGACATTCTTGTGCCGGGTCATGGCCCACTTGGCGACCGGTCGCACTTTACCGAGAGCCGCGAATATCTGGAGCTGCTGCGCGACTCGGTTCTTGCGGAGGTCCGCGCAGGCAAGAGCGTGGAGGAAACACAGGCAGCCGTCATGCTGGTGCTGCGGGCGAACTTCGGAAAATTGGGCCAGATGGATGCATGGGGACCCCTCAATATCGAGGGCATGCATCGGTACATGAGCCTCAACCGGGTCGGCAACTAGCACGATCCCGCGGACGCGCCAGCCCGCTGCGTCGTGCGGTAGCGGGCTGGTCTCGTCCGGGTAAGGCGTCGGCGATGATTCTGCCCCTTGGCGCGCGACCGGCGGCGGTGTTATGACACAGCCGCACGATCCGATGCGCGCATGTTGAGGAGTTGACCCGTGGCCGTCCCGAAGAAGAAGATTTCCGCGTCGCGGCGAGGCCATCGGCGCTCGCAGAAGAAGCTGAAGATGCCGGCCTACGTCGAAGACAAGGATTCCGGCGAGTATCGCCGGCCGCACCACATCGACCTGGCGACGGGCATGTACAAGGGCCGCCAGGTGCTGGAGCCGAAATAGCGCATTTGGACCAGCGCGGTCGTTGATCGCGATCCCTCGCTCCTGCTAACGTTCCATTCGACGGTTCCCGATGAGGGACAATAGGGAACGCGGTGCGGCGCGCGTGCGCCAATGCCGCGGCTGCCCCCGCAACTGTGGGCGGGTAGCGGGCGACCATTAGACTAGTGCACCGACTCAGTCAGAGCCGTCACAGTGGAAACCTGATTCTGAATACAAAACAACGGGTTGCTCCAGCGCACGGTGAATCATTTGTCTGGATCGGTGCACTAGAGCCACTGGGTGCCGCGGTTCGCGCCTGGGAAGGCCGGTCGGTCCGCCGTAACCCGCAAGCCAGGAGACCTGCCGTCGCGGAACCCGGGTGTCAACGCACCTGCCGGGCGGGATGGGCCGGCGGTCGGGAAGGCCGGTACGGCTGGCAAGGTTGAGCCGTTCCGGCATTCCGTTCGCGGTGGCGCCATTGTGCAACCCGGAACGGAAGCAAATCCATCATGCAGCCACATCGTCTTCTCGCAGCATTCGCCGCGGGCGCCCTGTCGCTCGCAATCGCCATGGCGCCGGCCATGGCTGCCGAGCGCATCGTCGTCGGCCAGACATTCATTGCCGACGGCACCGACCCCGGCCGGGGCGCCAACGGGTGGTCGCTGACGACCCACGGCGTCGGCGAGGCCCTGTTCACGGTCGACCGCGACGGCCGGGTCGTGCCGCTGCTGGCGACCTCGGTCGTGCCGGACGATGGCATGAGCTGGCTGGTCAAGCTGCGGCCGGACCGCCGCTTCGCCGACGGCAGCCCAGTGACGGCGAACGACGTCGCCGCCAGCCTGGGACGGACGAACGCGACGAACCCGGCAGCCCAAGCGTCCGCCGGACACATGGCGTTCCAGGTGATCGACACGACGACGCTGCGGATCACGCCGGAGCGCCCGGTGCCGGTCATGGCGTCGGTGCTCGCCGAGTGGCCGATGGTCGTCTACAAGACCGTCGGCGACAGTCACGTCTTCTCCGGCCCCTTCGCGGTCGCCGATTTTGCGCCGGGTGACGGTATCGATCTCGTGCCCAACCCGCACTACCCCGGCGCGGCGCGGCGGCCGGAGATCCTGGTCAAGAAGTTCGCCGATGCGCAGAGCCTGGCGCTTGCCTTCGAGGCCGGCGAGCTGGACCTCGCATTCAATTTGCCGAGCGAGACCGTCGCGCGCCTGGGCGCCCGCGACGGCCTGACGGTCAAGTCCTTCCCGGTCGGCTACCAGTACATGATGTGGATGAACACGCTTCTGCCGATGTTGGCCGACGCCCGCGTCCGCCAGGCGCTCGACCTGGCGCTCGACCGGGCGATGCTGGTCGAGGCGATCAATGGCGGCAGCGTCGCCAGCGGCGCCTTCGCCGACTATTTCCCGTTCGCCGGCGCCGCGCCGCGGCCGCACGACAAGATCACCGCGGCGGCGCTGCTGGACGCGGCCGGCTGGGCCACCGGCGCCGATGGCTTCCGGGCAAAGAACGGCGTCCGCTTGACCGTGACCCTCACGGCCTATCCCCAGCGCCCCGACCTCGTCACCCTGCAGCCGGTCATCAAGGCGCTCTATCGCGAGATCGGCGTGGCCGTCGAGACCCGCGTCTCGGAGGCGGTGACCCAGGTTGCCAATGCCGGCGACTTCGAGCTGTTGCTGTGGGCCCAGCACTCGGCGCCGGCCGGAGATCCCGCGTTCTTCCTCAACATGTTCCTGCGCAGCGGCGCCGGCAACAACCACGCGGGTTACAGCTCGCCGCGCTATGAAGCGCTGCTCGACGCGCTGACCGCGACGGCCGACCCCGGCAAGCGCGCGGCGTTTGCCCGCGCGGCCCAGCAGATCCTGTTCGACGACGCGCCGGTGTCGTTCCTGTTGACGCCGAACTGGCACGTCGGGCTGTCGTCGCGGCTGGCGCATTACGAGCCCTGGGGCTCGGACTACTACATCATTCGGCCCGATCTGACGGTCGCCGAGTGACCGCCGCGCCGGCGGCCCGGGGCAGTGGCCTGACAATGGCGCCGCTGCTGAGCGCATGCGCGCGGGTGGCCCTGACCCTGCTTGGCGTCAGCCTGCTGGCGTTCGCGGTGATACATGCCATGCCGGCCGACCCGGCGACGATCGTGCTGGTCCAGCGCAACGTCCCGGTGACGCCGGAGACGATCGCCGCGCTGCACGCCCAGTGGGGCCTCGACCGCCCCGTCGCGGCTCAATACGTGCACTGGCTCGGCCGCTTCGTGGCCGGCGACTGGGGCATCTCGTTCCAGACCGACGCACCGATCGTGCGCGAATTCGCGGCGCGGCTGCCGACGTCGCTGACGATCGGTCTCGGCGGCATCGCGGTGGGGCTCGCCGCCGCGGTGCCCCTCGGCTACGCCGCGGCGGTCCGCCCGGGCGGCCTGGCCGATCGGTCGAGCCGCCTGCTGAGCGTTTTTTCCCAGTCATTTCCGGCGTTCTGGCTTGGCTTCCTGCTGATCTGGGTCCTGGCCGTCGAGCTGCGGGTGATCCGCCCGTTCACCGGCGGCGCCGTCGAGCAGCTGATCCTGCCCACGGCGGTCGTTGCGCTCTATCAGATCGGCGGCTTCGCGCGCACGCTCCGCGCCGGCCTCGTCGAGGCCGAGGCGCAGCGTTTTTTCACCGCCGGCCTCGCCAAGGGCCTGTCGCGGCAGGCGGCGCTGCGCCGCCACGCCGGCCGCTATGCCGCCTACTCCCTGCTGGCGACGCTGACCCCCGCGTTCGCCTGGGCCGTCGGCGGCACCGCCGTCGTCGAGGTCGTCTTCGCCGCGCCCGGGATCAGCCAGTTCCTGGTCGAGAGCATCGCCGTGCGCGACTACTTCGTGCTGCAGGCCTACATCATCACGATGGCCGTCTGGATGCTGGCCTTGCACCTGATCGTCGCGATGCTGCAGGCCGCGCTCGACCCGCGGGTCCGATGAACCGGACCTCGGCGCGCCGCCTGCTGCCCGGCCTCCTCGCCGTCGGCCTGCTGTTCGCACTGGCCGGCCTGTGGCAGCCCCATGACGTCGATGCCATCGATCTGGCGAACCGCCACGGGTTGCCGGGCTGGACCCACATCCTCGGCACCGACCACCTCGGCCGCGACATGTTCTCGCGGCTGCTCGTCGGTGCCTGGAACACGGCTGTCGTGCTCGTCGTCGTGACCGGCGTTTCCTTCACGCTCGGCATCGTCGTCGGCACCACGGCGGCGCTCGCCGGCGGCCTCGTCGGGGCCACGCTGCTGCGCCTCGCCGATTTCGTCGTCATCGTGCCGCAGCTCGTGCTGGCGCTGTTCCTGACGGCGCTGTTCGGGCTGTCGCCGCTGACCGCCGGGCTGGCGCTCGGGCTGGGCGGCTGGGGCAGCTATGCGATCCTCGCTCACGGCCTCGCCCGGCGCATCATGGCGCAACCGTACTATTTGGCCGCAGAGGCCCTGGGCAGCCGGCCGGCGGCCGCCGCCACCCGTCACCTCCTGCCCAACATCATGGACGCGGTCTTGACCTACATGGCGAGCGACGCCGGACGGCACGTCATCAGCTACGCGGCGCTGGCGTTCCTCGGCCTGGGCGCCGACACGTCGCGGCCCGATTGGGGGGCGATGCTGTTCGAGTACCGCATCTTCCTGATCGACAACCCGCTGCTGATGTTGTGGCCCGGCCTCGCCATCTTCGCCACCGCGCTGGCCTTCCACCTGGCCGTCGAGCCGCGGCGGCGCCGGTGGCCGCGTGAGGCGGCCCCAAGGGCCGCGGCCAGGCCACACGTCCAGCCGGCGCTCGGCGGCGATGATTAGCTGTTGGATTAGGTCATGTACTCATTAACTGGTGTTGTGAGTGGTGATGTCCGCTCAGAGGCCACTCCGGTCGATCCTAGCGAACTCCGATCTCGGCCG
Source organism: Alphaproteobacteria bacterium (assembly GCA_965261585.1). Lineage (GTDB taxonomy): Bacteria > Pseudomonadota > Alphaproteobacteria > UBA6615 > UBA6615 > CBDHDN01. The sequence goes on along the minus strand of CBDHDN010000064.1, from coordinate 160,932 downwards.
ACTTCCGAGGTTGACCCATAACAGAAACCTCGTCGCCCCGAGATTTCCGCACTAGGCTCCGCGCCAGCGTCGTGAAAACTCCAAATACTATACTGCCCCGACCGATCAACCGGTGCGGGGCAGTTAGTGTATTCCAGGTAATAGAAACGCTTACTAGGCTGGCTCTGGCCACACAAAGTCGGGGCGAAACCCTTCATAAACGGGTCGGCCGTCATCAGGTTTCGGAGCGCCACCGGACGGATCATAAAAGGCGTGATAGGTCGCCGGCATGCTGTCCGGATCATATCCCATCAGGTTGGGTACGATCGCTCGAATACGGCCCTGTTTGTCGTCCAACATGATCGGTGTGCCGCACGTCGCACAGGTGCACAGCTCCAATGGCCCATCCGGGTTTTGATCGTTGAATGGCTGACGGTTCAAGCCGTCGAGGTTATCAACGGCAAGATCGCGGTGATCGAAAAACACGACATGGGTTGTGTCTTGCCCGGTAACGCGCTTGCAGACAGAGCAGTGGCACGTGTGATTGTCGACCGGATCGTTGTCCGAGTGAGTGTGTATGTGGTCGCACCCCCCAGAATGCTTATGAGACATGTTCCCCTCCTCTTCCTTGCTTAAGTAAACCGTTTCGGTTCAGTCGTAGAGTATGACGCTTGTAGCGCACCCGGTTCCTTGGACACAAGTTTGTCTCACGCGGCGGGCCTGATTGAGCTCGCGGCGTGCCACGCCTGACGAGCTTGAGCGGGGCTCAGGTAGCCGTTCTTTTCGACGATCCACTGGGCATTGTAGAGTTCGACGAAGTCGCGGACGGCGTCCCGCAGCTCCGCGATGTTGCGGTAGATGCGACCATGGATGATCTGTTCCTTCAGCGTGCGATTGAACCGCTCGGCGACGCCGTTGGTCTGGGGCTCGGCGACGAAGGCGTAGGACGGCTGGATGCCCCAGAACTTGATCTGGTTGGTGAAGTGGTCCGACAGATACTGGGAGCCGTGATCCATCCGCAAGGCCAGCCCCCGAGCCGCGCCGGCCGCGGTCGAGCCATACAGCCCGGCAAGCCCCATGGAGATCGGCTGCAGGGCGGCGAAGCGGTCGCCGCGCTTGCAGACATGCCAGCCGACACACTCGGCGTTCCAATGCTCGACGGCGGTGAAGATCCAGCCCCAGCCGTCGTCCACCGTGAACACCCGAACGCCATCGGTGCCCCACATGAGGTTCGGGGCATGAGTGATGATCTCACCGTCATGGGGATTGCCGCCACGGCGGCGGCAGCGATGGGGCGAGAGCAGATTGTTCTCGCGCATCAGGCGGAGCACCCGCTTGCGGGCAACCCGGATGTCGCGACAGACCCGAAGCCGAGCCCAGACCTTGCGGTAGCCCTCGCCCTCCCTGGGCGATGCCTCCAGGTCGGCTTCGATCGCCACCAGCAGCGCCTGGTCCGAGATCGCGGGCTTCGGTCCCCGACGCTTTGCCGGCGGCTGCTCGGCGTGCTGGCCGGAGGTCATGGCGTAGAACGAGGAGCAGGCCATGCCCCAGGCGGCGCAGACCCGCCGCAGGCCGTAGGCCAGACCCGTGCCGGGCGAGGTGGCGGCACTCATCGCCGCGACCTCCGCCGCCCCAAAGGGCCGAAGGTCTCCGTCTTGGCCTCCAGCAGTTCCACCTGCATGGTCAACTCTCCGATCCGCTTCATGGCGCTATCCAGTTCCGCCTGCACCGGATCGCCCTTGCGTTGCTTGAGCGAGGCGTCGATCCCGCCGATCGCTTTCTCACGCCACTGCTCGAGCCGGAAGATCTCTACGCCCAACTGGCGCGACAGAAGTTGCACCGGCTCGTCACGCAAAAGCCGCAGAACGACCTCACGCTTGCGCGCCACCGTCCATCGCTGGCCAAGTCCCAGCGGGCCTGCCGGCAAAGCCTGGCCTGGGGAAAACGTGGACGAGCCAAGCTCGCCCGCATTTACCACAGGCCCATCAACAGCAACTTTCTTCTCAAAATTATCGGTCATGTTCCGGTCCTCCTTGGACACTTCGATTAAGCCAATTCTGTGTCCAAGGAAATCGGGTCCGACTCAATGGTACCGCCGGTGGGGCTGGTCATTCCTTATTTTCTGATTCTCAACCGGATCGGCTGGCTCGACACGTTTCAGGGGATGATTGCCGTCTACCTGGCGTTTTCCCTGCCCTTCGCGATCTGGTTGATGGTCTCCTACATGGAGGACATCCCGCGCGAAATGGAAGAGGCCGCGTTCCTCGACAAGGCCGACCGGTTTCAGACGCTGTGGCACGTTATTCTGCCGCAGGTGAGGGGCGGCATCGCCGTGACTGTCATCTTCGTTTTTCTCAACGCCTGGAACGAGTTCCTGTTCGCCGTCCAGCTCGGCGGCAACACCGTACGCCCGGTCACGGTGGCGATGCTCAATTTCGTGTCCGTCGAACAGACGCTGTGGGCGAAGCTCAGTGCAGCCGCACTTGTCGCGATGGTGCCGACGATCATCATCGGCGTCGCGGCGCAAAAACAGATCGTCAAAGGCCTTACCGTGGGTGCCGTCAAAGGCGGCGGCCACCAATGACCGCGGCAAAGGGGCACGTGTCGCTGCGCGGCATCCGCAAGACGTTCGGCAACTTCGAGGCGCTCAGGAGTATCGATCTGGACATTCACCCGGTGGAGTTCTTCGCACTCCTCGGCCCGTCCGGGTCCGGCAAGACGACGACGCTGCGGGTGCTGGCCGGGTTGGAAACGCCCGACGCCGGCACGATGACGGTCGACGGGGTCGATGTCACGTTTGCCCAGCCCGGCAAGCGCGACGTGGCCATGGTGTTCCAGAACTACGCGCTTTATCCGCACATGACCCTGGCGGCGAACATCGGTTTTCCGCTGAAGATGGACGGCGTCGCCAAGGACAAGATCCCCGACATGGTTCGCGAAGCCGCCGCGAAGGTGAAGATCGACCATCTGCTGCACCGACGGCCCGGACAACTCAGCGGCGGCCAGCAGCAGCGCTGCGCCCTTGCCCGTGCCATCGTGCGCCAGCCGAGGTTGTTCCTGCTTGACGAGCCGCTCTCAAATCTCGACGCACAATTGCGGCTGGAGACCCGTGTCGAGCTGAAGAAGCTGCAGCGCGAACTCGATGTCACGACAATCTATGTGACCCATGACCAGGAAGAGGCGATGACCATTGCCGACCGCATCGCCGTGTTTCTCGACGGCGATATCGTGCAGGTCGGGACGCCCGACGAGGTGTTCAATAGGCCGCGAGGTATCCATGTCGCGGCCTTTATCGGCAGCCCACCGATGAATTTGTTCTCCGGCCGTTTGGATGGCAACTCGGTTTGGGTCGGCGACTACAGGGTCGATCTGGCGACGGCGCCCGACCATCCCGCCGGCGCCGTCACCGTCGGTGTGCGCCCGAGCCATATCCGTCTCGATGGGGAGGGCCTGGCGGCCAGACTCTATCTATCGGAGAACCTCGGCGAGACCATGCTGCTGAACTTCCATGTGGCCGATCAGTTGGTCAAGGTGCGGCTTCCCGAGGTCCGGTACTTCCCCGAGAACGAGGTCATGTCCCTCACGTTCGAACCGGACCACATCCATCTTTTCGATCCACGAACTGGGCTGCGGATCGAAGGCTGACAAACGGCTGGCCGGCCCAGGTACGGCCCGCCCGCCAGAACGCCCAGAAAGCGGTGCGAAAAACGGGAGTAGGCATATGAAGACGGTTTTTCTGCTTTTCGACTCGCAAAACCGGCTGATGCTGGAGCCCTATGGTTGCACCATATTGGAGACGCCGAATTTCAGAAGGTTGGCCGACGGAGGCGCGACATACCACACGCGCTACAACTCCTTCGAGTTCATTCGCGGTCAGGAATCGGACCCCTGGAAGGTGCTTCTGGATTCACCGATCGAACGCATTCAGGAGAAGTATCACCACAGTCAGAACGACATAAACTCCAAGCAGAATCCTTACCATTACATGATCAATCGCGAATTCATCAAGGAAGAAGCAGATTTCCCATCCGTGCAGTGCCTTGAAGCCGGTTTCAACTTTCTCGATACCAATCGCAAGGCGGACAACTGGTTTCTTCAGATCGAAACTTTCGACCCCCATGAGCCGTTCTTCGCGCCTGAACGGTTCCGTGAGCCCTTCAAGGTAAACTACAACGGACCGATTCTCGATTGGCTGCGCTACGAGCGCGTCACCGAACCGCAGGATGAAATCAACGAGCTGCGTGCAAATTATTTCGCCCTTCTGAGTCTGTGCGACTTTCTGCTCGGCCAGACCCTGGATTACTTCGACGAGAAGGGTCTCTGGGACGACACTGCGTTGATTGTCGCAACCGACCACGGTTTCCTGCTGGGCGAGCATGACTGGTGGGCGAAGAACCGCATGCCCCTCGATGAGCAGATTTCGCACATTCCGCTGCTCATCTATCACCCGGACCATAAGAACAGGGTGGGTGAACGGCGGAAAAGCCTGACTCAAACCATCGACCTGATGCCCACGATGTGTGAGCTCTACGGCGCACCAGTCCCGTCCGAGGTGGAAGGAAAATCCATGCTGGCGTTGTTGGAGCGGGATGACTCCGACAGGCCAGTCGGTATGTTCGGCTATTGGGGCGGCGGCATCAACGTGATCGACGGACGCTACACTTACTTCTGTTACCCCAAGGACATGCAGAACCAGGACCTTTATCAGTACACGTTGATGCCGGCTCATATGACGAAGCTGGTCACGGTCGATGAACTGAAGAGCGCCAGCCTCGTCGCACCGTTTGACTTCACCAAGGGCGTGCCGTTGTTGCGCATTGCGCACAAGTCGAAGGCCGATACGAAGACGCATTCGTACCATTTTCCGGAGAAGATGGAGGATACCAACACGGTACTTTACGACCTGGAGACGGATCCGGGTCAAACCACGCCGGTTGAGGATCCGGCCGTCATGCGCCGGCTCAACGAGGCGTTGTTCCGGATGATGGCGGAGAATGATGCGCCGGCCGAGGCAGTCCGGCGAATGAGAGAGAGTCTCGAGGCGTAGAGCGGAACCAGACCTGGCCGACGCCCCCGAATCAAGTTCTCGTGCCACCGCCTTTCATCTAGGGTGCCGGCGGGATCGGCAAGACGGATCAGCAGGCGAGCGTGGCCAATCGGCAGCAATCGGCGCGGCTCATGCGGCTCGCCACCTATGCGTCGGTGGGTGTGGCCGCCGTTCTGGTGGTCGTCAAGGTCGCCGCCTTCGCGACCACGGATTCCGTGAGCATCCTGTCGTCGTTGATCGATTCGCTGCTCGACGCCACGGCATCGCTGGTCACTCTGTTCGCGGTGCGCCACGCCCTGAGCCCGCCGGACCGGGAGCATCGCTTCGGCCACGGCAAGGCGGAGCCGCTGGCCGCCCTTGGCCAGGCCGCGTTCATCACGGGCTCCTCGATCTTCCTGCTGATCGAGGCCGGGCGCCGCCTCTACAACCCGACGCCGGTCGTCAACATCGAGGTCGGCATCGCCGTCATGGCGTTCTCCCTGATCGCCACGTTCGCCCTGACGCGGTTCCAGGCCTACGTCGTCAAGCGCACCGAATCGCTGGCGATCCGCGCCGACGCCCTGCACTACGTCGGCGACCTGTTGACCAACGGCGCCGTCATCGTCGCACTGGTCCTGTCGGCGCAGCTCGGCTGGACGATCGCCGATCCGCTGCTGGCCGTCGCCATCGCCGGGTTCATCATCTACACGGCGGTCCGGATTGCCCGGCGCGCCTTCGACATGCTGATGGACCGCGAGCTGCCGGAGGCCGAACGGCGGCGCATTCTCAAGATCGCCGGGGCGCATCCTGAAGTGCGGGCGGTGCACGACCTGCGGACCCGTAAGTCGGGTCCCAGCCTGTTCATCCAGCTGCATATCGAGATGGACGGCACGCTCAGCCTCTATCGTGCCCATGTCATCGCCGACACCGTCGAGGCCGACCTCCACACGGCGTTTCCCGGCGCCGAGGTGCTGATCCACCAAGATCCCTACGGCGTCGAGAAACAGCAGGCGAGCCGCGCCTGAAAAGCGGGATTGTCGGGGCCGCCGGTGTGATACAGAGCACTGCCAGGGGCCGTCCGGCGCACTACAGGTTGCCCACGGAGATCGTCCAGGCACGAGGATAGCAAGCGATGCAACGCACGACGAAGCGCTTCGGGCTCGCGGCCCTTGCGGCCGTGTTCCTCGCCGGCTGCGCCGCCTCTGGCGTGACCATCTATCGCACCGACGTCGCCCAGCAATACAGCCCGCAGACGCTGGGCCTGATCGGCAGCGGCAAGCACGACCTGCAGGTCGACGTCGGCGGCAATCCCTTCGCCGTCGACGAGGTGGCGCTCATGGCGGCCGTGATTACCGGCCTGGAAGGCCGCACCGGCGGCATTCCAGTCAATTTCAGCGGCGCGCCGGACAACCCGTATCCGCGCGGCAATTATCGCACCGTGGTCGTGTTCAACGCGCCGCCCAGCGTCAGTCAGTGGGACGTCTGCCGTGCGGCCGATCCGGCGGCCCTGTCCGACCCCGTGGCCAGCGCCGATCTGACCGTCTTCGCCGCCTATTGCGAGGCCGAGCTGCCGCTCTCGTGGGCCGCGGCGCGCGCGACGGACGTGCCGGGGCCGCAATCCGAGCGCATCGATCAGCTGATGGCGCAGATGGCGCTGGCGATGTTCCCGTCACGCAACCGTCACCTCACAGAGAACTGCGCGCCGCGCATCTTCCCGTGCCCGTAGCGGCATAGCCGGTCACTGGCGCCGGCGGCGGCGGGCACGAGCAGCGGCGGTCGGCGTCGGCGAAGGCGAGAGCCGCCGGTTGGCGACGGCGCGCGTCGCGGCCTTCACGCTGGGCCCAAGGGGCTTCGCCGCCAGTGGCCTCGCCACTGTAGCTGCCGCGTCAAGTTGTCCGCTTTATGTAGCGCATGATTTGTCCCCTGTTGTGGTGGCTTGCCACGTCGCGGTCATTCACGCGGCCTGTTCGATCGGTGCGCTCGCCTGCGGCGGCGCGAGCTCGGCGATACGGTGCGGTCCCCAGAACAGGGCGAGCGCTCCGTCGGGGTATTCATGCACGCACACCTTGGCGCGCACGAAGTGCGGGCGCAGCCGTGAAGGCGGTATCTGCAAGCTCCGGCCGCGCCAGCGCACGGTGTTGTCGTTGCCGACCTGGCGGTTCTCGCGCACGCACAGCACCTCGCGCCACTGCTCGGGCCGGCACGGCACGAAGGCCGAGCCCGTCTCCTCGGCCGCCACCGCGAAGCGGGCGTTGTGCTCGGGCAAGTAGACCTCGGCGATGAACCGGTTGGCGGCGGCCACGGTCGCGATCCCGGCCAGCGCCAGCTCCTTGACCAGGCGGTCCTGGAGCGTGCGGAAGGCGCGCTCCGAGCGGCCGCGCGCCTCCGGCGAGTACGCCGCGATGTGCTCGATGCCGAGTTCGGCCAGCGCCCGGCCGACCTGGGTCAGCCGCTCCTTCGAAACCTTGCCGCCGGCCTCCGGCGTGTGGAAGTAGTGGCTGCCGCGGTCGGTATAGAGCGCGCAGAACAGACCCTCGGCGGAGATCGTCTCGGCAAGCCCGTGGAAGCTCGAGGCGGTCCCTTCCTCGGCCACCAGGAACGCCGAGTAGAGCTCGCTCGTCGCATCGTCCAGTGTCGCCACCAGGTCGAGCGGCGCATGGCCGGCCAGCCAGGCGTGGCGCGAGGCGTCCTGGTGCACCAGCATGCCCGCCATCGGCCGGCGCGGCCGCTTGCGCCGGTGCGCGCCACGCCGCGGCGCCGCACGCACCAAGCCCGCCGACTGCAGCGCAAGACGCGTCACCGTGTAGCCCAGCTTGTACCCATGCCGCTTGACCAGCTTCTCGTGGAAATGCTTCACGGTGAAGTCGCCGTACAGCTCCTCATACAGCCCCCGCATTCGCGATAGCTCGCTCGCCGCCGCACGGTGCGGCGACGGCTTGCCAACACGCCTGTCCGCAAGCCCGGGCACACCCTCCTCGCGATACCCTTCACGCCAACGCCGGAACGTCCGACCGCTCATCCCGAGTAACTCTCCCGTCTCCTCCTGCGTCAACTCCCCGCGTTCGTGCCGCTCCAATAGCTCCTCGAAACGCATCACCCGGATCTCCTGTAGCACATGCGCCCGCTCCATCCTCGCCCCCGCAAAAAAACCTCCTTGGAGCGATTCCAGAAACGGTCACTTCGCGCGCTACATAATCCGGACAACTCACACGCTATCTACAGGTTGGCACGTGCCGCGCGGCACGCGGGCGGCGACGGAATCGCCGGGGCGGGCCCGTGTAAGGGGGCGAACGGGTGAACAGCCATCACCCCGAGATCATCCCCTGAAGGAGCGTATTCCCATGCGTAGATGCACAGCTCTCATCGGCGGCGCGGCGGTAGCCACCATCGCCATCGCCGCGGCCCACGGCGCCGCGTTGGCCGAGGGCAGCGGCCACGGCGCCGCGGCGGTTGCCGCCGCGACCCACGGACACGGCCATGGGGCCGCACGGGCGACGCAGCGGCTCATGGCGCTGCTCGACCCCGACGGCGACGGCCGCGTCGCCATTGCTGAGATCGCCGCGGAGCAGGGCCGCCTGTTGACGGCGGTCGACGTCGATGGCGACGGCAAGCTGTCGGTCGATGAGTTCCGGCGCCGCGGCCGGTTGCTGCAGTCGATCGGGGCAACGACTCTGTTCGACATGCTCGACACCAACGGCGATGCTCAGCTGTCGGCGGCGGAGCTGAATGCCCCGTGGCAACGCTGGGTCGCCCGCTACGATGTGGACGGCGACGCGGCGCTCAACGCCGACGAGGTGCGGGCCACGCGCCAGGGCCGGTTCGGCCACGACAGGTCAGACCACGACGAGTCCGACAACTAGCCTGAAAGATTCACGAAAGGCACCGCCGAACTCCCAATATGCGTTATGATTCAATTGCCTAGATCGGATCAAAGTAACAGGGGCAAAAGTCCGGGCGACTTTTCATTTTAGGGATTCACAAGGCTTCCGAATTCTGATTCGATCCGGGCATGGCCGGATGTTTACCAGATATTGAGGCTCTGGCGCCTGATGACCTCAAGGGGCTGGTGTTACAGCTGCTTGAGGATGTTGTCGCGCTGAAGGCCGAGAACGCTGCGTTACGCGAAGAGATTGCGCGGCTGAAAGGGCTCAAGGGGCCGCCGAAGCTCAAACCGAGCGGCATGGAGAAGGCCACCGAGCCGGCGCGCGCGGAACGCAAGGCGGGCCGCCGGGGTGGCAAGATCGACCGGCTTGTGATCGACGAGGAGCGGGTGCTCAAGGCGGCCGTTCCCCCCGGCTCGCGGTTCAAGGGATACGAGACCTACGTGGTCCAGGAGCTGATCCTGCGTCCTCACGTGATCCGCTACCGCCGTGAACGCTGGATCACCCCTGATGGTCGGACGGTGGTGGCGGCTCTGCCCGCGGGGACGGTCGGCCACTTCGGCCCCGAGCTCAGGCGCTTCGTGCTCGCTCAGTATCACCCGGGCCAAGTGACGGTACCGCGGATCGTCGCGCAATTGCGCGACCTCGGGATGGCGATCTCCAAGCGCCAAGTCGTGCGTCTTCTCATCGCCGGCAAGGAGGACTTCCTGGCCGAGGCGGCCGGTGTGCTTAAGAGCGGGCTCGAGAGCGCGGCGTGGATCACGGTCGATGACACCGGCGCCCGCTACAAGGGCATGAACGGCGCCTGCACGCACATCGGCAACACTGATTTTGCCTGGTTCGCCACCACCCGCGCGAAGAGCCGGCTGAACTTCCTGGCGCTTTTGCGGGCTGGCGCCACCGACTACGTGATCAACGACGAGGCGCTGGCTTACATGCGCGGCCGGAGCCTCTCGGGGCTGGTGATCGCACGGCTCGCTGGGCACAAAAGCAAGCGCCTCAAAGACCAGGAGGCGTGGATGGCCCATCTCGAGCGCCTCGGCATCACCCGGCTCCGGGTGCATCCCGATCCGCTGAAGATCGCCACCGAAGGCGCGCTGTGGGGCAGCGTGGTCGCCCATGGCTTGCTCAAGGATGCCGTCATCGTCAGCGACGACGCCGGCCAGTTCAACGTCGGCTCTCACGCGCTGTGCTGGGTCCACGCCGAGCGGCTCATCCACAAGCTGGTCGGCTTCAACCACCGCCAGCGGCAGGCGTGTGCGCGGATCCGGGCGCGGGTGTGGTGGTTCTACGCCGACCTGAAGGCATATTGCCGCGATCCCACTCCGCGCAGAAAGCGGGAGCTTCAGGCCCGCTTTGACCGGCTGTTCACCACCACCACCGGCTTTGCCACCCTCGACCGGTTGCTCGCCAGGCTCCACGCCAACAAGGTCGAGTTGCTCCGCGCCCTCGAACGGCCGGATATCCCGCTTCACACCAACGGCTCGGAGAATGACATCCGCTGCCAGGTGACAAGGCGCAAAATCAGCGGTGGCACCCGCTCGGAGACCGGCCGCGACTGCCGCGACGCCTTCCTCGGCTTGATGAAGACCTGCGACAAGCTCGGCGTCTCGTTCTGGGACTACCTCGGCAGCCGGCTCGACATCCCCGGCGCGCCGCCCATCCTCCCCTTGCCAGACCTCATCCGCCAGCGCACCGCCGCCTGACCGCCCGGCCTTTTGCCCCTGTTACGGATCAAACGCAGGAGCCCGGCGGTGACGAATTGTACCCCTGAGACGGTGCTGTTTCCAGTCTGCCGCAAGCGGCGGATCGAGGCGGCGTTTGACGGCGGCGATGTGACGAGCAACGGCGGCGTGCTGCTGTTACGCCAGGCGGACCGGCGGTTGGGTCTGACGGCGGCGGTGGCGCGTCGGCTCGGCGACAGGCGCCAGCGCGGCAAGGTCAGGCATCGCTTCGTCGACATGCTGCGCCAGCGGGTGTTCGCGATCGCGCTGGGCTATGAGGATCTGAACGATCACACCGAGCTGCGCCACGATGTGGCGGTGCAGACGGCGACGGGGCAAGACCGGGCGCTGGCCAGCGCGCCGACGCTGTGCCGCTTCGAGAACCAGGCCGAGGCGAGCTGGGCGTGGGCGATCCACGAGGTCCTGGCGGATGCCTTCATCGCCTCGCATGGTGATCCGCCAGCCGAGATCGTGCTCGACTTCGATGCCACGGACGACCCGGTTCACGGCCATCAAGAAGGCCGGTTCTTCCATGGCTACTACGACCACTACTGCTTCCTGCCGCTTTACGTGTTCGCCGGCGATCATCTGCTGGCGGCCTACCTGCGACGCTCGGACATCGACCCGGCGAAGCATGCCGGTGCAGTGCTGAAGCTGCTGGTGCGGCGGCTGCGCCTGGCCTGGCCCGCCGTGCGCATCATCGTGCGGGCGGACTCCGGCTTCTGCCGCTGGCGCATGCTGTCGTGGTGCGAGCGTCACGGCGTCGACTACATCATCGGCCTGGCCAGGAACAAGCGGCTGGAGGCGCTGGCGGCGCCCGTGATGGCCCAGGCGCGCGCACTGTTCGCCACGACCGGCGACAAGCAACGGCACTTCGCCGAACTCCGCTATGGCGCCGGGACGTGGAACCGCGAGCGGCGCGTCATCGCGCGCCTCGAACACACCGCCCGCGGCGCCAACCCGCGCTTCGTGGTGACCAGCCTCGCCGGTGACGGCATGGCGCTCTACGACATGCTCTACTGTGCCCGCGGCAACATGGAGAACCGCATCAAGGAGCAGTTCGAGCTGTTCTCTGGCCGGCACCGAGGCCGCCCACGCCCAGGTCGGCACGATCCGCCTGCGCTTGCTCAAGATCGGCGCCGTCGTCATCCGCAACACCCGTCGGGTCCGCTTCCTGCTCTCCTCGGCCTGTCCCGATCAGGCCCTGTTCACACTGGTCGCCACCAGGCTCGAACCAGGATAGCGGCCGCCCCTTCGGTCCCTTACACGATCCCAATGCCGTGCCGCGGCAACCAGTAAACGCGACCGCTCGCCGCCACCGAACACCGTAATGCTTCGCTCCTGCACCGCGGCCATGAACCCCGGTCAAAACCCGTCCCGATTCGCCTCATTCGAGACAGATGACCGGCCCAACAGGACACAATCAGTCGCATCATGAAATATCCGGGCTAGTCCTGTTCCTCGACATCCTGGGGTTCGGCATCATTATTCCATTGCTGCCGTTTATGGCCCTCGATTTGGGGGCCGACGTGCAGGACGTCGCCTGGCTGATCGCCACTTTCCCGCTGATGCAGCTCGTCTTCGCACCGCTGTGGGGCCGCGTCAGCGACCGCTGGGGCCGCAAGCCGATCCTGCTCATGACGTTCTTCGCCGGGGCATTGTCGTTGGTAATCATCGCCCTGGCGTCGCAGCTGTGGATGCTGTTTGCCGCCCGGGCCATCGCCGGCATCATGACCGGCAACTTTCCCGCCGCAGAGGCCTATGTCGCGGACGTCACGGCGTCGGACCGGCGGGCCCGCGGCATGGGCTTCGTCGGCGCCGCGTTCGGCCTGGGGTTCATCGTCGGCGCGGCGCTGGGGCGTGGCTGTCGGGCGACCCAGAGGCGCCGAACCTGCAGCTGCCGACCCTCGTTGCAGCAGGCGGCTCGACGCTTGCGTTCCTCGTCTCGATCGTCGCGCTGCGCGAATCGCGGGCCACGGCCCAACCGGAGCCCGAGGAGGGCGAGTTGGAACTGCAGGTCCGCGCGCTCAGCCTGCCCAATATCGGCCTCACCATCGCGATCCTGTTCCTCGTCGGCTATGTCGTCTCCACCCTCGAATCCACGTTCGCCCTGTGGGCCGGCTCGACGATCGGCTGGGGACCGCGCCAAGTCGGCATCATCTTCGTCTTCGCCGGCGTCGTCGGCGTCGCCTGCCAGGCCTTCCTGGTCGGCCCCATGGCGCGCCGCTTTGGCGAGATCTCCGTCGTCGAAGCGGCCAGCCTGCTGCTGGCGCTGGGCATGGCGCTGGTGGCGGCATCGGCCGGCTCGGGCGTCATCTATCTGGCGCTGGCGTTGATCGGTGCCGGCGTCGGCATGGGCAACCCGGCACTGCAAAGCCTGATCTCCCAGCAAAGCCGGCAGGACCGGACCGGCGGCGCCCTTGGCCTGGTGCAATCGACGCTCAGCCTCGCCCGGGTCGTCGGCCCGGTCTGCGCCGGGTTTCCTGTTCGTCAGCGTCGGCACCGACTGGCCGTACATTGTCGGGGCCGCGACGTTGGCGCCGGTGTTGCTGCTCAGCATCCTGTTGAGCCGACGCATGGGCCGGGCGCGCCGGCCGGTGAGCCCGTAGCAGCCCCTCGGGCCCGGCTGGTCGGCGCAATGCAGCGACGCTTCCGCGGCGATTATGGTGTAGTCTCGGCCTCCTGTATGGGTGCGCTATGCGGTTTCTAGGCAACCTGTTCGCAGGCGCCGTGGCGGTCGCGCTGGTGGCGCTGCAGCCGCTGTCGGGCTGGGCCCAGGCGCCCGACCGGCCGGCCGGGCAGATCCAACCGGTCGACGAAGCCGGCGGTGTCGCGGCTCTGGACGCGTTGATCCGAACGCTGCAGGACGAGGGCGCGCGCGCGCAGCTGGTCAGCGAGCTGCAGGCGCTGGCCACGGCGCGTCGGAGCGCGGCGGCGCTGTCGGGCGAGACGGTCGACGGGGATGGCTTCGTGGCCGGCCTGACCGCACGCCTGCGCGCCGTCAGCGAGCAGTTCGTGCGCGGTGCCGAGGTTCTGGTCGCGGCGCCGGAGATCGTGCCGTGGGTGCAGGCCCAGGTCACGAGCCCGGCCGCACGCGACCGGTGGCTGGACGCCATCGGCAAGCTCGTGGCGGTGCTCGTCATCGCGCTGCTCGCCGATTGGGTCGCCGGACGGCTGCTCGCCCGGCCGCGGCGCGCGCTCGAGACACCGGGCACGGACCGCTGGCTCGTCCGCGTGCCGGCGCTCGCCGGACGGACGGCGCTGGAGCTGGTGCCGATTGCCGCCTTCGCCGTGGCGGCCCAGGTCGCCCTGCCGGCGACACAGCCTTTGGCCGTTACCGAGCAGATGATCGTCGCGCTGGTCAAGGCGAGCGTGCTGGCCCGCGCGATCCTCGTCGTCGCCCGAGCGATCCTGGCGCCGCGGGCCGCCGCCTTGCGCCTGTTCCCCATCAAGGACGAGAACGCCCACTATGCGTACCTGTGGGTCCGCCGGTTCGCCAACACCGGGGTCTACGGCTACCTGATCGCCGCCATCGCCGGGGCGGCGCAGCTGCCGGCGGCGGCGCCGGCCGTCATTCTGAAGCTCGTCGGACTGTTGCTGGCGGCGCTTGCGGTCGTCCTGATCCTGCAGTTGCGCCAACCCGTCGAGCGAGTGATCGCCGGCGGCGGCGGCACGAGCCGGCGCGGTTGGGCCAGCCTGCGCCTGCGCTTCGCCGCCGTCTGGCATGTGGTGGCGATACTCTACGCCGCCGGGCTCTATGGAGTTTGGCTGCTGGATGTCGAGGGCGGGTTCCTGTTCGCCGCACGGGCGACGGTCGTCACGATCGTCGTGTTGATCGCGGCGCAGCTGCTTTCCCTCGCGGCCTGGCGGGTGCTGAGCCGCGTGTTTGCGCTGGGCGAAGACGCCAAGCGGCGGTTCCCCGGGCTGGAGGCGCGGGCCGGCGGCTACCTGCGCGTCGTCGGCGTCGTCGTGCGCGCTGTCATCTGGGTCCTGGCGGCCATCGCGATCGGCCAAGCCTGGGGTGCCGACCCGCTGAACTGGCTGGCGTCGGGGCAGTGGCGGCCGAGTGATCGGCGCCGTGGTGCAGATCGCCATCATCGTCCTCGGCGCCATCGTCGTGCTGGAACTCGTCGGCTCGTCGATCGACCGCTATCTCGGTAAGACCGGTGCCGACGGCAATGCACTGCCGCGCACCGCCCGCATGCGCACCCTGCTGCCGCTGGCGCGCAACGCCGCTCGGGTTAGCGTCGGCGTCATCGTCGCGCTAATGGTGCTGGACCGTATCGGCATCAACATCACGCCGTTGCTGGCCGGCGCCGGTGTCGTCGGACTGGCTATCGGTTTCGGGTCGCAGACCTTGGTCCGCGACATCATCACCGGTCTGTTCATCCTGATGGAGGACACGGTCTCGGTCGGCGACGTCGCCCGGGTCGGCGGCCATATCGGACTGGTCGAGGCGATGTCGATCCGCACGATCCGCCTGCGCGACCTCAGCGGTACCGTGCATACCGTACCGTTCGGCGAGGTCACGACCGTGGAGAATTTGACCAAGGACTTCTCCTACGCGCTAATGGAGGTGGGTGTCGCCTACCGCGAGGACACCGACGAGGTGGTCGAGGTCATGGAGTCGGTGGCCGCCGAGCTGCGCGAGGATCCCGAGGGTCGGGCCGAACATCCTGGAGCCGCTGGAAGTCCTCGGCGTCGATGCGTTCGCCGACAGCGCCGTCGTCGTCAAGGTGCGGATCAAGACGCTGCCGATCACGCAATGGGGCGTGAAGCGCGCGTTCAACCGGCTGATGAAAAAAGCCTTCGACGAACGTGGCATCGAGATCCCGTTCCCGCACACGACACTGTATTTCGGCGAAAACAAGGACGGCGCGGCTCCCGCGGCGCACGTCAGGCTGGGCACCGGCGATGCGCCGGAGCGTGCGGCGGCGCCCGAGCCGCCAGAGCCGCCGGAGCCGGCGGACATCTCGGCCCAGATCACGGACCTGCGGCAACGTCGGTCCCGCGGGGTCGGCGATGAAGACGTGTAGCGCGGCCGGGCCGCACGCTCCGGCATGACCGATACCACCCGCAACGCGCCGGCGGAGCACCCGTCGCCCGCCGGCGCGCTGACGGTGCGCCATATCGGGCTCGTGAACTGGCTCGGCCTGTGGACGCTCTACGCCAAGGAGGTCAAGCGCTTCCTCAATGTCTTCACCCAGACGATCGCGGCGCCGGTCGTCACCTCGCTGTTGTTTTTCGCGATCTTCTCACTGGCGCTGGGCGGCGTGGTGCGCACCGTCGGCGACGTGCCGTTCGTGCGGTTCCTGGTGCCCGGCCTAATCATGATGGCGATGATGCAGAACGCGTTCGCCAACACCTCGTCGTCGCTGGTCATCGCCAAGATCCAAGGCAATATCGTCGACGTGCTGATGCCGCCGCTGTCGCCGGCCGAGCTGACCGTCGGCTTCGCCGGCGGCGGCGTTACCCGCGGTGTCGTCGTCGGCATCGCGACCGGCACGGTGATGGCGCTGTTCGTGCCGGTCGGCATTCACGCACCCGTGCTGATCGTGTTCCACGCGGTCGCGGCGTCGCTGATGCTGTCGCTGCTGGGCATGATGGGCGGCATCTGGGCCGAGAAGTTCGATCATCTCGCGGCGGTGACGAACTTCGTCGTCATGCCGCTCTCGTTCCTGTCGGGGACGTTCTACTCGATCGAGCGCCTGCCCGGGGCATGGCAGTTGGTGGCCCAGCTCAATCCGTTCTTCTACGTGATCGACGGCTTTCGCTATGGCTTCATCGGCCGCGCCGATGCCGATCCACTGATCGGCGTCGCGGTGATGGTCGCCGTCGACACGGGCCTGTTCGTCGCGACCTACCGCATGTTCGCTCGCGGCTACAAGTTGAAGGCGTGACGGCCCCGCGGGCCCGCCGGTTCGGCCGCGTCAACGCGTTGGGGCTGAGCAGCCTCTATCGGCGCGAGATCCACCGCGGCTTCAAGATCTGGGGTATCACCCTGGCCGCGCCGGCGCTGCGCTCGGTCCTGTTCGCCGGCGTGTTCACCCTCGTCATTCGCGGCGTTGCCCAGACGATGGGCGGCATGCCGTTCCTGGCCTTTCTGCTGCCCGGTCTGGTCGCCGCCGCGGTGCTGGAACGCGCTTTCGAGGCGACCGCCTTCTCGCTCGTCTACGACAAGGTAGAGCACATCATCAACGACATCGTCGCGGCGCCGCTGGCTCCGGTGGAGATCGTGATCGCCTACGCCCTGGCGTCGGCAACGGGCGCATTGCTGGCCGGCCTGTCGGTCTGGCTCGTGTTGATCCCGTTCGGCCTGGGCTTTCCGGCGGCGCCACTGGTGACGCTCTACTTCGCGTTCGGCGGCGCCATGATGATCGCCCTGTTCGGCCAGCTGTCGGGCCTGTGGGCGGCCAAGTGGGACCACCTGTCGGGCGTGCAGACGTTCGTCTTCATGCCGGTCGTGTTCCTGTCCGGTGTCTTCTTCTCGCTCGACCGGCTAACGCCGACGGCACGCCTGGTGGCGCAGTTCAACCCGGTGTTCCACGTCGTCGACGGCATCCGCTACGGCTTTACCGGGCGCGCCGACAGCGATCCGCTGATCAGCGCGCTGGCCGTCCTGGCCGTCGACGTGCTGCTGTTCGCCGCCGCCTACCGACTGTTCGCCCGCGGCTACAAGCTGAAGGCGTGAGAACCCGCTAGTCCGTGCCGCCCGCGAGCAGGTCCTCAATGCGAAGGTCGAGGGCCGCGGCGATCTTCCGCAACGTGGTAACGGAGCCTGGCTTCTTGCCCGTTTCGATCTCGGAGAGGTAGGCAGCTGATACGCCCGCACTCGCGGCGACGGCCTGCATCGTCAGGCCACGATGCTGCCGCCAGACGCGCGCGGGATGCTCGTCACCGAAGATCCGCGCCGCATGTTCCACAGGCAGAAAATCCTCGATTCGCTGTTCGTCGACGGCTGCTCTTAGCTCCCGCTCATCTGCGAAGTCTGCCAACAGTTCTTCGACATCGGGGCGGGTCATGACCACGAAGTCGTCCGGAGCTCCGGCGTTGTCAAGTGCGCGGCAGCGTCGTGTCGGTAACACGCGATATGTCCGGTTTATGTACCAGATGATCTGTCCGGTTTTAGAACGCCTCCAAGCCATGGAGGGAGGCGATGCGTCGGACGGAGCAGGTACAGGGACTGAGATTGATGAAGTTCGAGGAGGTTTACGGGCGCACCCATCGGGGTGGCTGTGTGCCGTGGAAAGGCACCATCCTTCAGCGGGTGAAAATCCCGCCCGGCAACTGTCGTTCCAGCCGGTAGCAATCAGAGCGAATGATGGAGGTAACGACATCGTTTGAAGCACTCCGAGAAACGGACCGCCCTGGGCGGTTCAGCGACCATGCGGGCCGCAACGCGAGTGAACACCGAGCAGGCCTCGAAACTTGGAATGCGGAAGCCGACCCGTCAGCTACTCGGGGAAGGCTGCCACCGGCCGGGAAGAGAACGACACGCGCACCGGCCGGCTCCGCCGGGGTAATGGTGGCTGCACGCATGGAGCAGGAGGATGGGAGCAACACGGGAAGCCCTGTCGGTGGTGTGCACTCACCAACCGGAACCCCGTGAGGGGCAGGCCGGGCCGGCAGGGTGGCGGATGGGCTCGTAGTACCGCGGAGGCCGGGTAATGCCGGCGGAGGAAAGGAGCCCTGGTTCGAGAGCAATACGGAAAGGAAGCAAGACGTGACCACTGGCGAGAGCCTAACAGGGTCAGAAAAGGTTCGGAAATTCCAGACCGTGTTACATGCGAAAGCTAAGGAAGAACCCGGACGGCGGTTCCATTCGCTGATTGACAAGGTGTGGCGCGAGGACTTCTTGATGGAAGCCTGGAGGCAGGTTCGCCGCAATGGCGGCGCTGCCGGGGTGGACGGAGAGAACTTCGCGGACATCAAGGCGTACGGCGTGGACCGCTGGCTCGGGGAACTGGCGCGGGAACTGAGGGATGCCACCTACACACCGAAGCCGGTGCGACAGGTTCTGATCCCGAAGAAACAGCCCGGCAAGTTCCGGCCATTGGGCATTCCCTGCATACGGGACCGAGTGGCGCAGACATCGGCCATGCTCGTGCTGACACCGATGTTCGAAGCCGACTTGCAACCGGAGCAGTACGCCTACAGGCCGGAGCGGAGCGCCCTCGACGCGGTACAACGCGTTCATCGTCTCCTGTACAGGGGGCACAACGAGGTGGTTGATTGCGATTTGTCCAACTACTTCGGCGAAATTCCGCACGCCGAATTGATGAAAAGCCTCGCCCGGCGCATCAGCGACGGGCGGATGCTCGGACTCATCAAGGCGTGGCTGGAGATGCCGGTGGAGGAGGACGACGGCAAGGGCGGCACCAGCCGCACGAACCGGGCGCGCAGGGAGCGGAAAGGAACCCCGCAAGGGGCGCCGATCTCGCCGCTGCTCAGCAACCTCTATATGCGGCGCTTCATACTGGGTTGGAAGGTGCTGGGCTATGCCCGGCGCTTCCGTTCGGAAATCGTGAACTACGCGGACGACCTTTGCGTGCTCGGCAAGGCCCCGGCGGCGGAAATGCTGACGGCGGTCGAGCGGCTCATGGAGGGTCTGAAGCTGCCGGTCAACGAACGGAAGACCCGATGCTTGCGGTGCCCGGAGGGGCCATTGGAGTTTCTGGGCTACCGCATCGGACGCAACTACCGCCCGACCGGGGAGGGGACCTACACTGGAACCCGACCCAGCAAAGCGAGCGTCCAGAGCATTTGCCGCACGATCAGCGATATCACCACGCCACGCTACCAGCTGCTGCCGTCGGAAATGGTGGTGGAACGCCTGAACCGGACCATCGTCGGGTGGGCGAACTACTTCTGTCTTGGTCAGGTCAGCCCAGCTTATAGCGCGGTCAACCAACACGCGGTCAGGCGGCTCCGTCAGTGGCTCTGTCGAAAGCACAAGACGCGGTTCGGGAAATTCGTGCATTTCCCGGACGCCCGGCTATACGATGAATATGGCCTCACGCGTCTCACGCGGCAGACGATAGGCCTTCCGAGTGCGAAGGTATGATCTCGTCCGAAAGCCGGATGCGAGAGATCCGCACGTCCGGTTTGATGAGCGGGGGACTGGAAACGTGGCCACGGGAGCCGGACTGAGGCCCGGAGCGAAAGCGACGGAACCGCCACCGGACCCTTAAAGCTGGCGCGCCAGCCCCCGACTCTACTGAGCCAGGCGGAGGCGGCGGAGGTTCTGGGTGTCTCGGAGCGCACCTTCCGGCGCTGGCGCGACCGCTACGAGGCGGAGGGAGCCGACGGTCTCTACGACCGCCGCCTGGGCCGCCTCTCGGCGCGGCGCGCGCCGGTGGACGAGGTGGCGCGGGTGCTGGAGTTGTTCGACACCCGCTACTGGGACTTCACGGCCAAGCACTTCCACGAGAAGCTGGTGGCCGATCACGGCTTCAAGCGCAGCTACAACTGGCTGCGGCTGAGCTTGCAAGCCCATGGGCGCAGGCGCGCGGCGCCCAGGCGTGGGGCGCACCGGCGCAAGCGGCCGCGCCGTGCCCTGCCCGGCATGATGTTGCACCAGGACGGCTCGAGCCACGAGTGGGTCCCCGGTCGATGGTGGGACCTGATCGTCACCATGGACGATGCGACCAGCGATATCTACTCGGCCTTCTTCGTCGCCGAAGAGGGCACCATGTCGAGCTTCCAGGGGGTGTCCGAGGCGATCCGGGCCAAGGGCCTGTTCTGCTCGCTCTACGCCGACCGCGCCAGCCACTACTGGAACACGCCCGAGGCCGGCGGCAAGGTGGACAAGGACACCCCGACCCAGGTCGGCCGCGCCCTGGCGCAGCTCGGCATCGAGTTGATCCCGGCCTACTCGCCCGAGGCAAGGGGGCGCTCGGAGCGCATGTTCGGCACCTTGCAGAAGCGCCTGCCCCAGGAACTCAGGCTCGCCGGCATCACCGACATGGTCGAGGCCAACCGCTTCCTCAAGGAGGTCTTCCTGCAACAACACAACGCCCGCTTCGCGACCCCGGCCGAGGACCAGGGCACCGCCTTCGTCCCCTTCACCGGCGCGCTCGACGACATCCTGTGCATCCACGAGGAACGCACCGTCTCAAACGACAACACGGTGCGCTACAAGCGCCTGGCACTTCAGATCCCCGCCGGCCGCCACCGCCGCCATTACGTCAAGGCCAGGGTCCGCGTCCACGAATACCCCGACGGCACAATGGCCGTCTTCCATGGACCGCGATGTCTGGCGCGATACCACGCCGATGGCCAACCGATCGACAGCCAAACCCGCGAGGCCGCGTGACCCGCTTCGACGCGACCGACCGGCGCCCTGTGGACAAGTGGACAGCCGCTCCGCGACCGACCTCTTCCCCACAGGGCCAGAAACCGCAACAGAAGCGGTCAACTCATATGGTACATAAACCGGTCAACTCAGAATGTTCTCGACAGTGCGCGGCAGCGTCGAGCCCCCATCCGTCTTCCTCGGCCCTGTGCCGAGGACCCATCCCGCGGTCTGCACGAGCGTGCGAAGGTGACCTCCGAGCGACGATTCCATAACTCAGCGGACGCAAGCGCAAGGGGCACGCTCCCTCCGGCAACCGCGCAGTGACCGACCATGGATCCTCGGCACAAGGCCGAGGATGACAAATTGTGGGGGCCGAGGATGACAAAATTGTGGGGACCGAGGATGACTATTGTGGGGTCGGCGTCGGCCAACGAACCCAGCCGGAATCCGGCCGGCACGTTGACAGGCCGGCGGTTCTTCGATAGTCAGCGCCTCTTTCCGCGCACCCGGTTAAATGCGCCCAACCGATGGAGCCGGCCGTGACAAGCGCCTTGATGTCCGCCTATGCGCGGGCTCCGCTGGCATTCGAGCGTGGCGAACGTGCCACCCTGATCGCGACCGACGGTCGCCGCTACCTCGATTTCGCGGCCGGCATCGCGGTCGACATCCTGGGCCACGGCCATCCCCAACTCGTCGCCGCCCTGACGGCCCAGGCGCAGCGCCTGTGGCACGTCTCCAACCTGTACGAGATCCCCGAACAGACGCGCTACGCCGAACGGCTGACCGCGGCGACATTTGCCGACGCGGCGTTCTTCTGCAATTCCGGCGCCGAGGCGATGGAGGGCGCGGTGAAGCTGGCGCGCCGCTATCACAGCGAAGGCGGCAGGTCCGAGCGCTACCGGGCGATCACGATCGCCGGCGCGTTCCACGGCCGGACCCTGGCGACGATCGCCGCCGGCGGCAACGAGAAGCACCTGTCCGGGTTCGGCCCGGTTGTCGATGCGTTCGACCAGGTCGCGTTCGGCAACCTCAACGAGCTGCGCGCGGCGATCGGGCCGGAGACGGCGGCGATCGTCGCCGAGCCGGTGCAGGGCGAAGGCGGCATCCGGCCGCTGCCGGCCGACTACATGCGCGGCCTGCGCGAGGCCGCGGACGAATACGGGCTGGTCTTGATCTTCGACGAAGTGCAGTGCGGGTTCGGCCGCACGGGCAAGCTGTTCGCCCACGAGTGGTCGGGCGTCACGCCCGACGTCATGGCCGTCGCCAAGGGTATCGCCGGCGGCTTTCCGTGCGGTGCGTTCCTGGCCACCGACGCGGTGGCGCAGGCGCTGACGCCGGGCAGCCATGGCAGCACGTTCGGCGGCAATCCGCTGGCCATGGCCGTGGCCAACGCGACGCTCGACGTCCTGCTGGCGGACGGCTTCCTGGCCGGGGTCGACAGGATCGCCGGCGTGCTGCGCGACGGCCTGGCGGCTTGCGTCGACCGCCACCGGGCGGTGCTGGCCGAGGTCCGCGGCAGCGGCCTGATGCTGGGCCTGCGGGTGCAGGCCGACCATGCCGCCGGCGATCTGGTGACGGCGGCGCGCGAGGCCGGCCTGTTGTGCGTGCCGGCGGGCGACAATGTCATGCGGCTGGTGCCGCCGCTGATCATCGGCGATGCCGAGGTCGAGGCGGCGCTGGCGATGATCGACCAGGCCTGCGCCACCGTGGCCGAGCGGTGAGGCGATGGCGGCGCTACGGCACTTTGCCGATCTTGACCTCTGCACGCCGGCGACGCTGCGGCGGATCGTCGACCTTGGCCACGCACTGAAGCAGGGGCGGGCGCCCGATCCGCCGGGCGCGCGGCCGCTGGCCGGCAAGATCCTGGCCATGGTCTTCGAGAAGCCGAGCACGCGCACGCGGGTGTCGTTCGAGGTGGCCGCCCAGCAGCTCGGCGGCAGCGCGGTCGTGCTCGAGCAGAAGGCAACGCACCTGGAGCGCGGCGAGACGATCGCCGACACGGCGCGGGTGCTGTCGCGCTATGCCGACGCGATCATGTTGCGCACGTCGGCCACGGCGAACCTGCGGGAGATGATCGATCACGCGCGCGTGCCGGTGATCAA
Organism: Alphaproteobacteria bacterium; assembly: GCA_965261585.1. Taxonomy (GTDB): domain Bacteria; phylum Pseudomonadota; class Alphaproteobacteria; order UBA6615; family UBA6615; genus CBDHDN01. The sequence continues at coordinate 137,923 of CBDHDN010000064.1, read as the reverse complement.
CGGCCTGACCGACCGCTCGCACCCCTGCCAGCTGATGGCCGACGTGATGACAATCGAAGAGCATCTGGGCCCGATCGCCGGCAAGACCGTGGCGTGGAGCGGCGATGGCAACAACGTCGCCGTGTCGTGGATCCATGCCGCGGTACGGTTCGGCTTCGCTTTGCGCATCGCCTGCCCGGCCGAGCTGAAGCCGCCGGCGCCCAAGCTCGCGTGGGCGCGAGGCGAGGGTGGCCGCGTCACGGTCGCCGACGACCCGCGCGCCGCGGTCAGTGGTGCCGATTGCGTTGTCACCGACACGTGGGTTTCCATGGGCGACGATGGCTACGACAATCGGCGCATGTTGCTGACACCGTTCCGCGTCGATCAAGCCCTGATGGACCTGGCAAAGCCAGCGGCCGTGTTCATGCATTGCCTGCCGGCGCACCGCGGCGAAGAGGTGACGGCGGCCGTCATCGACGGTCCACGCTCGGTCGTCTGGGATGAGGCGGAGAACCGCCTGCACGCGCAGAAGGCCATCCTCGTCTGGTGCCTAAACGACGACTGGGCCAATGCCTGAAGCCGACCCGGCGCGATCGACCAACGGAGCGCCGGCGGCGGCCGACGATTTCCTGCTGCCGTTCTCGCTGTCGCCGCAGGACGGGCAGGGGCCAGGTTTCATGGGCCGCATCGCCAGGCTGGGCCGGCTGCTGGACGGCATTCTGCGGCGCCACGAATATCCGACGCCGGTTGCGACTTTGCTGGGCGAAGGCCTGGCCTTGATGACGACTCTGGCCGGCGCCCTCAAATATGACGGCGTCCTGACCTTCCAGGCGCAGGGTGACGGGCCGGTCTCGCTGCTCGTCGCCGATATAACCAACGCCGGTGTCGTCCGCGGCTATGCCAAGTACGACGCCGACCGGCTGCCCGATGACGGCCCCGACGGCGCCGCCGGCACGATCGGAGCGCTGCTCGGCGAGGGCTACCTGGCGGTTACCGTGGATCAAGGCCCGCACACCGAACGCTACCAGGGCACGGTCGCGTTGCAGGGCGACAGCCTCGCCGCGTGCGCCCAGCACTATTTCCGCCAGTCGGCGCAGATCGACACGGCCCTGACGTTGGCAGCGTGCGCCGACGACACTGGGGGCTGGCGGGCCGCCGGCCTGATGCTGCAGCGCATGCCCGACAGCGAGCCCGGCGCGCTGCGGTCCGACGATGGCGACGACCCATGGCGTCGGGCGATGATGCTGATGGCGACAGGCACGCGGGCGGAGCTGCTCGGGCCGGGGCTGCCGGCGGAGCGCTACCTCTATCGGCTGTTCCACGAGGAGAACCTGCGCGTGCAGCCGGCGCGGGTCCTGCAGCGCGGCTGCCGCTGTTCGTCGCAGCGCATTGTCGCCGTGCTGAAATCGCTGCCGCGCGACGAGCTGACCGACCTGGAGGTCGATGGCCACCTGATGGTGACCTGCGAGTTCTGCAGCGAGACCTACGCCGTCCACCCGAGCGAGCTTGGCGGTGAGTAGCGGCCGGGGCCGTAGAGCATCCGACGGGCCTCGCCCTTTGACAGGCTCAGGGTGAGGCCCTCATCCCCGGACGTGATCGATTCGATCCGGGGTTGTCGAACCTCATGCTGAGCTTGTCGAAGCATGAAGGCCGCGGCTGATGCGGCCGGGACCCCGCAACCTGATCACCGATGTCGCCGGCATCGCCGTCGGCAACGCCGAGGACGGGCCCGGGCGGAGCGGCGTCACGGTCGTGTTGCCGGCGGCGCCGGCGGTCGCCGCGGTCGATGTGCGCGGCGGCGCGCCGGGTACCCGCGAGACCGACTTGCTGCAGCCCGCGAACATGGTGGACACGGTGCACGGCGTCGCCTTGTCCGGCGGGTCCGCGTTCGGCCTGGATGCCGCGTCGGGCGTGGTCGACTGGCTGCGCCGCGACGGCCGCGGGCGCTCTGTCGGGCGGGACGGCGTGCTCGTGCCGATCGTGCCGGCGGCAATCCTGTTCGACCTGGCGAACGGCGGCGACAAGACCTGGCCGGACGGTCCGCCCTATCGCGCGCTGGGCAGCGCGGCCTGCGACGCGGCCGGCGCGGACTTCACCCTGGGCAACGCCGGGGCCGGACTCGGCGCCGTTGCCGGGCCGGTCAAGGGCGGCCTGGGCAGCGTCTCGGCGGTCGCCGACGACGGGCTGGCGGTCGGCGCCGTCGTCGCGGTGAACGCTATCGGCTCGCCGATCATGCCCGGGCAGGCAGCGCTGTGGGCCTGGGCCTGGGAGCAGGCTGGCGAGATGGGCGGTCAGCCGCTGCCGACCGGCAGCGTCGACATGACCGTGACCCTGAAAGCCACCGGCGGAGGCCCCGATGCCGTCGCCAACACGACGATCGGTGTCGTTGCCACCAACGCGGCGCTGACCAAGCCCGAGGCACATCGGGTCTGCATCATGGCCCAGGATGGTTTCGCCCGGGCGATCAGGCCGGCGCACACGCCGTTCGACGGCGACACGCTGTTCTGCCTGGCCACGGGGGCGTGGACGCCACCCGGCGACGATGGCGTCTGGCTGGCCCACCTGGGCGCCGTCGCCGCCGATTGCGTGGCCCGTGCGATCGGCCGCGGCATCTTCGAGGCCGCAGATCTAGGCGGCATAGCGAGTTATCGCACGCAGCACGGGCACGCGCTCGGCCGGTCCTGACCGGGCAGGCCGATTGCTGGACCTGGAGGCCACTGCTATCCTGCCGGCAACATCGAAACCCCGGGAGGCTTTCATGAAGAAACTACCACTGTTGCTCGGCGCGGCGCTGTTGCTGCCATTGGCAGTGTTGCCGCTGGCCGCTCAGGCACAAGGCGCCAAGGATCGCATCGTCATCGGCATGGCGCTGGAGCCGCCGCACCTGGACCCGACGGCGGGCGCGGCGGCGGCGATCGACGAGGTCGTCTACGCCAACGTCTTCGAGGGACTGACGCGGATCGATCAGAACGGCGCCGTGCAGCCGGCGCTGGCCGTCAGCTGGACGATCTCCGAAGACGGGCTGGTCTATGACTTCACATTGCGGTCCGCCGTCAAATTCCACGACGGCACAGTTTTCGAGGCGACCGACGTCGTGTTCGCGCTGGAGCGCGTGCTGGCCGAGGATTCGGTCAACGCCCAGAAGCGCCTGTACACGGCGATCGACCGGGTCGAGGCGATCGATGCGTCGCAGGTCAGGCTGACGCTGAGCCGGCCCGAGGGCAGCCTGCTGTTCAACCTGGGCTGGGGCGACGCCGTCATCGTCGCACCGGAAAGCGCCGAGGCGAACAAGTCCAACCCCGTCGGCACCGGGCCCTACAAGTTCTCGCGCTGGGTCCAGGGCGACCGCGTCGAGCTGGTCGCCAACGACGACCGGGCGCCGCTGAGCCAGGTGACGTTCAAGTTCATTTCCGATGCCTCGGCGCAGATGGCGGCCCTGCTGGCCGGCGACATCGACGCCTTTCCCAACTTCGGTGCGCCGGAGAGCCTGAAGCAATTCGAGGCCGACGCCCGTTTCGAGGTGGTCATCGGCAATACAGAGGGCGAGACCATCCTGTCGACCAACAATACGCGCGCGCCGTTCGACGACGTCCGCGTGCGCCGCGCGATCGCCCATGCGATCAACCGGCAGGAGTTCATCGACGGTGCCTATTTCGGCTACGGCAAGGCGATCGGCAGCCACTTCGCGCCACACCATCCGGCCTATGTCGACCTGACGGGTCTCTATGCCCACGACGTCGACCGGGCCAAGGCGCTGCTCGCCGAGGCCGGGTTCCCGAACGGCTTCAAGGCGACGTTGAAGCTGCCGCCGCCGACCTATGCACGGCGCGGCGGCGAGGTTATTGCCGCACAGCTCGCCCGCGTCGGCATCGAGGTCGAGATCATCCCGGTCGAATTGGCGCAGTGGCTGGAGCAGGTGTTCCGCGGCGACGATTTCGACCTGACGATCGTGTCGCACACCGAGCCCCTGGATATCGGCATCTATGTCCGCGACGGCTACTACTTCCACTACGATTCGGCGGCGCTGAGGAGCGTGATCGACGAGCTCGACCGGACCAGCGGCCAGCAGGCGCGCTACGCCCTGCTGGGTCAGGCCCAGCGGATCATCGCCGACGACGCGGTCAACGGCTTCATCTTCCAGCTGCCGAAGCTGGGCGTCTGGAAGAAGGGGCTCGTCGGCCTGTGGGAGAACAGCCCGGTCCAGGCCAACGACATGACCGAGGTGCGCTGGCAATAGCCCTGGCAATAACCCTGGGGCGGGTGCCGTACGTGCTGGCGGGGTGAGGCACCCTCTCCCAGCGGTCGTTTGGGTTGGCGTGGCAGGGCGGCGATGCTGACCTTCCTGGCCCGGCGTTTGTTCTCTCTGTTGGTCACGATGGTCGTGGCCAGCCTGGTTATTTTCCTTGTTCTCGAGGTGCTGCCGGGGGACCCGGCGCTGCTGATCCTCGGCATCGAGGCGCAGGAGGACACGCTGGCGGCGCTGCGCGCGCAGCTCGGCCTCGACCGGCCCGCGCCGCTGCGCTATGTCACGTGGCTCGGCGGGCTCGTCACCGGGCAGCTCGGGACAAGCCATACCTACGCCGTGTCGGTCGGTGAGCTGGTTGCCGCGCGGCTCGGGATCACGCTGCCGCTGGCGTTCCTGTCGATCGTCATTTCGACGGCCCTGGCCGTGCCGCTCGGCATGTTCGCCGCAACCCGGCACAACCGCATCGGCGACTACGGCGTCATGGGCTTCAGCCAGCTCGGCATGGCGGTCCCGAACTTCTGGTTCGGCATCCTGTTGGTGCTGCTGTTCGCGGTAAAGCTGGGCTGGTTCCCGGCCGGCGGCTTCCCGGGCTGGGAAGCCGGCATCGGCGCGGGCCTGTGGGCGCTGTTGCTGCCGGCGGTCGCGCTCGCCCTGCCCGAGGCGGCGATCCTGGCACGGGTGACGCGATCGGCCGTGTTGGACACGCTCAGCGCCGACTATGTGCGCACAGCACGCGCCAAGGGCGTCGCTGAGCGGGCGATCCTGATCCGCCACGTGCTGCGCAATGCGCTCATCCCGATGTCGACGATCCTGGGGCTGCAGTTCGCGTTCCTGCTGGCCGGGTCGATTGTCGTCGAGAACGTGTTCTTCCTGCCCGGACTGGGGCGGCTGATCTTTCAGGCCGTCTCCCAGCGCGACATCATCGTCGTGCGCGACGTCGCGGTCCTGCTGGTCGGCCTCGTCGTCGCCATCAACTTCCTGGTCGACATCGCCTATGGCCTGATCGACCCGCGGCCGCGGACGCGGGCATGAGGGACAACGGCCCGTGGGCACGCCTCGCCGCCGGCTGGCGTCATCCGAGCTTCCTCGTCGGCATCGTGCTGACGGGTGCCCTGGTCGTCATGGCGCTGGCGTCGTTCGCCTGGACGCCCTATCCGGTGGACGTGCTGGCGGTGAGCGAGCGGCTGCAGGGGCCGAGCGCGGCGCATTGGCTGGGCACCGACCAGTTCGGCCGCGACGTGTTATCGCGCATCATGGTCGGCGCCCGCAATTCGATCGCCGTCGGCATCGTCGCCGTCGGCATCGGCGTCGTCTTCGGAGTCTCATTGGGCGCCTGGGCCGCGGCCCGGCACGGCTGGATCGACGAGTTGGTGATGCGCGGCTCCGACGTCGTCTTTGCCTTTCCGGCGATCGTCTCGGCCCTGTTGATCACGGCGTTCCTCGGCCCCGGCGCCGTCAATGCGATCATCGCCATCGGCATCTTCAACATTCCCGTGTTCGCGCGGGTGACCCGCAGCGCGGCGCTGCAGGTCTGGGGCCTGGAGTACACGCGGGCCGGCCTTGCCATCGGCAAGGGGCCGCTCAGGATCACGATCGACCACGTGCTGCCGAACGTGTCGTCGGTGCTGATCGTGCAGGCGACGATCCAGTTCGCCGTCGCCATCCTCGCCGAGGCGGCGCTCAGCTATCTGGGCCTCGGCACCCAGCCGCCGGCGCCCAGTTGGGGCCGCATGCTGTTCGACGCCCAGACGTTGATGGTGATCGCCCCGACGCTGGCGATCTTCCCGGGGCTGGCAATCGCGCTCGCCGTGCTCGGGCTCAACCTGCTGGGCGACGGGCTGCGCGACCTGCTGGACCCGCGCCTGCGCATCATGCGGGTGGCTTGAGCCGCCCCTGGAAACGCCCTAGCCCGCCGGCCCGGGCGAGGACTGGGCGATCGGCTGAACGAACTGCAGCTCCATGTCCCACGGGAAATAGATCCAGGTGTCCTGGCTGACCTCGGTGATGAAGGTGTCGACCATCGGCCGGCCCGCGGGCTTGGCGTAGACCGTCGCGAAATGCGCCTTGGGGAGCATCTCGCGGACCAGCTTGAACGTCTTGCCGGTATCGACCAGATCATCGACGATCAGCGTATCCGCGCCATTGCCGTCGACCGCCTTCAGGACCTTGAGCCCGCCTTGGTCCTTATGGTCGTAGGACGAGACGCAGACCGTGTCGACAAGCCGCACGTCAAGCTCGCGGGCGACGATCGCGGCAGGCACGAGGCCACCGCGGGTCACCGCGACAAGGCGGCCCCACGGCCCGCGATCGGTAAGCCGCCAGGCCAGCGCCTTGGCGTCGCGGTGGAGTTGGTCCCAGGAGACGGGAAACCCTTTTTGATAGCTGCTCGACACGGCCGGTCTCCCGTTCGAATCGCCTTGCTGGGACGCCCTTGTATAAGCTGCCGGGGCGTGGCGATGCAAACCTCGGCGGCCGCGGCGGTGCGTGGCAGATCCGGTGGGTGGGCGGCGACCCTCGTTGGGGCTAGCGGATGTAGAGGTGCACCTCGTTGGTCTGGGCATCGGTGCTCGAGGCGGCGCTCACATTGACGCGTTCCGGCGGCAGGCCCATGGCGATGAGCGAGCGCAGCACGCGCTCGGAATCGCGGCGCGCGTCGTTGGCACCCAAGGCGACTTGGGCCGGCGTGCCGCGGTTCGGCGTCACCGCAACCAGCTCGAACGCGGAGCCGGGCCGCCGGTCGAGGGCGGCGCTGACCGCGTTGAAGAGCGCATTCTCATACTCCACATTCGGCCGGTCGAAGCGGACGACGACCAGCGGCCGGCCGGTCGGCACGGCCGTCCGGGCCGTCCGCGCCGCCGCCGGCGCGGCCGCAACAGCCGGCCCCGGCGCCGAAGCGGTCGCGAAGAAGGCCCGGTTCGACAGGCTGGGCCCGAACAGCTCGCCATTCTTGACGGCGAGGGACAGCGCCGTCAGGTTGCTGCGCTCGCGCCCGACGAAATTGGACTGGCGCGCGACGTCCTCGTTGAGCTCGTTGAGCAGCCGGCTGATCAGCACCGCGGTGCGACTGACCTCGTCCTCCAGGATCGCCAGCTGGCGGTGGTCTTCGTCGATCGCGCCGGTCAAGCCGTAGGTCGCCCGCGTGGATTCGAGAATGAAAGCGGACAGCGCGCTGTCGTCGGCGACGAGAGTCGACAGGTTGGTCATGCGGCCGATATCGGTGCCGATCTTGTCGAGGACGCCCTGCGCGTCGGTCCACTGCCGCACCAGGATCAGTTCTGCTTGCCGGCTGCACGTTGGCCGATGATGCTCTGTTTCCTTCGCTGACCGGTGAGGAGCGGCGAGAGGAGCCGGCCGCGGCCCGGCCCGCCACGCTGCAGTCGGCCTCTATCAGCGTCCCCGCGATCGGTCAGCCAGCGATCGCGGCGCCGCTGCCCCAGCTCGGGCAGCACCGAGCAGCGTCGCTGGAATGGTCGTCCGTGCCATGGATTTGCCCTCGGGATTCCCGGCGCACTGCCCGCTCAACGGCACCGGCGCCCAAAATAGTGTGTCCTGTCCTGCGGTTGCGCGTGGATGTTATTGAATGACCTGAGTCACAGCAAGGCGCTTTTCCGGCACGCCACCGTCAGTAAATCCACACAAGCCACCGCAACACGCAAAAGTCCCGCCAGGGCGTTAACATATCGTTTACGTTGTTGATGCCGACCGTCGCGCGGCAAGCAGTCCAGCCGGTTTCCTGCAACGGCCAACGCACCCCCCGCGAAAGGTTTGATCGCAGCGATTGAACGATGATATATGCTGCCGGCCCGTCGCGCAGCAAAACAAGTCGGCGCGACGCGCGGTCCGCCGGCACGACAGTCGGCGACAAACGCGCCCGTAGCTCAATTGGATAGAGCGTCTGACTACGGATCAGGAGGTTGGGAGTTCGAGTCTTCCCGGGCGCGCCATTTTTTTAACGAGATAGACCGACGCGCCGGCGGTACGCCGGCGGCTGGCGGTGCATGGCGACCGCGAGAGGCGATTTCGATGCTGTCTCCCGCACCCGTCCGGGAGGGCCTGGGCGAGGCGCGCCCGGTGAATCGACCGCCCGGTTTTGGTCGCGGCGGTACGCCATTTACGCCACCCGCATCCAAGCCGCCCGCGTAGAGCCAGGAAGCCGTTTTCATACCCCATAGAGGCGAGAACCGATCGCCCACAGCCCGTCAGCAGGGCTTACACCCCAAACGGCCCGATACTGCGGCCAGGCGCCACAAAGCGACACATGTGGCCCGGCCGATGTCGGCAGCGCTTACACAACAAGCCGCCGCCCGCGCTGCCGCTAGAGTCGATTCACTCGGAACATCGCATGGCCCCGTTGCTGGCACGGGCTTTGCCCCGTGATGGCTAGTTAATGTGGGCACGTCCAGAACGTCGGCGCGCCGAGCCAAAATAAGGAGCTAGCAATGAAAAAGCATCTTCTTGCCATCATCGGGGCAGCCGCCGCAGGCGCGATGGCCGGTCCGGCGCATGCTTCTTTGATTAGCGTTAGCGGCCCCATCAGTTCGTTGGGCACTGCTGCGTCGATCATCGGGGCGCCGGCGGCCGTGCTCGACGACATCACGAGCAACACCGGAATGCAGGGTTTCGACGAAGCGCAAGGCGTCGTCACCACGGTCAACCACTTCATCGACGGCGGTGGGTTCATCGCGGCCGGCACGATGGTCGACAGCCATATGATCTTCCTGTGAGTCGGACCCGATTTCCTTGGACACAGAATTGGCTTAATCGAAGTGTCCAAGGAGGACCGGAACATGACCGATAATTTTGAGAAGAAAGTTGCTGTTGATGGGCCTGTGGTAAATGCGGGCGAGCTTGGCTCGTCCACGTTTTCCCCAGGCCAGGCTTTGCCGGCAGGCCCGCTGGGACTTGGCCAGCGATGGACGGTGGCGCGCAAGCGTGAGGTCGTTCTGCGGCTTTTGCGTGACGAGCCGGTGCAACTTCTGTCGCGCCAGTTGGGCGTAGAGATCTTCCGGCTCGAGCAGTGGCGTGAGAAAGCGATCGGCGGGATCGACGCCTCGCTCAAGCAACGCAAGGGCGATCCGGTGCAGGCGGAACTGGATAGCGCCATGAAGCGGATCGGAGAGTTGACCATGCAGGTGGAACTGCTGGAGGCCAAGACGGAGACCTTCGGCCCTTTGGGGCGGCGGAGGTCGCGGCGATGAGTGCCGCCACCTCGCCCGGCACGGGTCTGGCCTACGGCCTGCGGCGGGTCTGCGCCGCCTGGGGCATGGCCCGCTCCTCGTTCTACGCCATGACCTCCGGCCAGCACGCCGAGCAGCCGCCGGCAAAGCGTCGGGGACCGAAGCCCGCGATCTCGGACCAGGCGCTGCTGGTGGCGATCGAAGCCGACCTGGAGGCATCGCCCTGGGAGGGCGAGGGCTACCGCAAGGTCTGGGCTCGGCTTCGGGTCTGTCGCGACATCCGGGTTGCCCGCAAGCGGGTGCTCCGCCTGATGCGCGAGAACAATCTGCTCTCGCCCCATCGCTGCCGCCGCCGTGGCGGCAATCCCCATGACGGTGAGATCATCACTCATGCCCCGAACCTCATGTGGGGCACCGATGGCGTTCGGGTGTTCACGGTGGACGACGGCTGGGGCTGGATCTTCACCGCCGTCGAGCATTGGAACGCCGAGTGTGTCGGCTGGCATGTCTGCAAGCGCGGCGACCGCTTCGCCGCCCTGCAGCCGATCTCCATGGGGCTTGCCGGGCTGTATGGCTCGACCGCGGCCGGCGCGGCTCGGGGGCTGGCCTTGCGGATGGATCACGGCTCCCAGTATCTGTCGGACCACTTCACCAACCAGATCAAGTTCTGGGGCATCCAGCCGTCCTACGCCTTCGTCGCCGAGCCCCAGACCAACGGCGTCGCCGAGCGGTTCAATCGCACGCTGAAGGAACAGATCATCCATGGTCGCATCTACCGCAACATCGCGGAGCTGCGGGACGCCGTCCGCGACTTCGTCGAACTCTACAATGCCCAGTGGATCGTCGAAAAGAACGGCTACCTGAGCCCCGCTCAAGCTCGTCAGGCGTGGCACGCCGCGATCTCAATCAGGCCCGCCGCGTGAGACAAACTTGTGTCCAAGGAACGGGGTGCGCTACAATATGATCTTCCTGAACTCCATCAAAACCAAGGTCCTGAGCCACTTCGGCGTATCCTGGACCTTCAGCGGCCAGATCCTGGGCGTCATGTCGGACATCGGCGGTCTTCTCGAAGCGGCATCGACGTTCGAGTTTGGAAATCCGGGGACGAACTACACGGTGCCACTGATCGGAGGCGGTCCGGTCCCGCCGTTCACGAACCGCGGCATGGAGACCGCAGATAATATTGGCCTGGGCACCGGGGACGGCTACGCCTTTCTCAGCCCGACCGTCCTGTGTGTCGGCATGTTTGTGACGGAGCCGGGCGACTGGATCCGCGTGATCACGAAAAGCGTCGTTCATACGCCGCCGCCGCCGCCGCCCACGTCCGTGCCCGAACCCGCCACCCTCGCCCTCTTCGGCTTCGGCCTCGCTGGGCTGAGCGCGATAACAAGGCGCCGCCGGGCCAACCGACAGTCTTAACCGTCACGCTTACGCTTGTCTGACAGCGGCGGCCCGTACGGGCCGCCGCTGGCTTTTCAACGAGCAGCGAGACGTGGGCCACTGGCAGCGAGACGTGGGCCACTGGCAGCGAGACGTGGGCCACTGGCAGCGAGACGTGGGCCACTGGCAGCCGGCTTGGTGCGATGGGCAGCGTTCGACGCGAGTGGGGGCCGCAATCGAACGGCAACCTCGGACGTGAACACCCGGCTGGCTAGTCGGGCAGCAGAGTCGGCACGAGCTGAGCAACGCGCTTGCCCAGCAGCCCATGGGCGTCGGCGTCGAAGTGGATGCCGTCGACATCGCTGCAGGCGATGACGTCGCCGGCGTCGAGGAAGGCGCAGCCCGCAGCCTCGGCGACGGCGCGATAGTGCAACGACAGGCCCTGGGACTTCTCGCGGCCGCCGGCGAACATGTCGGCCAGCAGGTCGAGTTGGGCGAGCGGCGGCGGACACATGAGCAACAGGCGCGGCGGCCCGCCCGCCGGGCCGGCGGCGCTCTTCAGCACGATCTCGGCGAGCACGCCGGCACCGGCGGCGATATCGGCTGCCGGCACGGCGAAGCGCGCCTTCAGATCATTGGTCCCCAGCATGACGATGACCAGGTCGATCGGGTGATGGCTCTCGAGACAAGGCTCGAGGTAGGACCGGCCGTTTTTGTGATCGCCCTCGATGGGGTCGTCGTGCACGGTGGTACGGCCGTTGAGCCCCTCCTCGATCACCCAGTAGCCGCCGCCGAGGCGCTGGCGCAGGACGCCGGGCCAGCGCTCGGTGAAACCGAAACGCCGCACGTCGGCGCGGGCAACCAAGGGAACCGCGCCCCAGGTGTTGGAATCGCCGTAGCAGAGAATGGTCTTCATCAAGTCCGGTCCGTCGCTGTGGGTCCGCGAGGCCATGCTAGGCTGACGCCGCGAAAGCGCAATGCCCCCGCAAGCGAGTCGCCATGCCGAACACCGCCGCCATCTATCTGTTGCGCCACGGCGAGACGGAATGGAACCGGGAACGCCGGATCCAGGGCCATGGCGACTCGGCCCTGACCGCGCGGGGCCGTGCCCAGGCACAGGCCAACGGCCGGCGCCTCAAGGCACTGATCGCCGACTGGCAGAGCTTCCGCGTGGTCGCCAGCCCGCTGGGGCGCTGCCAGGAGACGGCGCGGCTGGTCGCCGCGGCGTTGGGCTTCGCGGCCAGCCGCATCGAGCTGGAGCCGCGGCTCAAGGAGCACGGCTATGGGCGCTGGGAGGGCCTGACGTTCGACGAAGCGGCGGCGCAGGACCCGGCGCTGTTCCGCGCGCGCGACGCCGACCGCTGGGGCGTGACGACACCCGGCGGCGAGAGCTACACCATGGTCGCCGAGCGCGTTGGCGCCTGGCTCGCCGACGTCGAACGCGACGCGCGCCTCGTCGTTGTCAGCCATGGCTGTGCCGGGCGCATCCTGCGCGGCCTCTATGCCGGGGTGCTGCGCGAGCGGATCGAACAGCTGGGCGAGGCGCACACCGACATCCATCGGCTGGCCGACGGCCGCCTCACGACCTATTCGTCCCCACCGGACGAGGCGTGACGACCGTTCGACGGTTCGACCCCATGCGCCGGCGGCACATTGTCGCGAACGGCGGCTGACGGCTAGCCGGCCAGCAGCACGATCGCGGTGATGGCGAGGACCGCGCCGGCGATCTGGCGCGCCGACATCGGCTCGTTCAACAGCACGACGGCGAGGGTGATGGTCAGCAGGGGATAGAGCGCCGTCGCCGCCGCGGTCAGGGACACCGGGCCGGCGCGGATCGCCCACAGATTAGGTCAACACACCGAGGAAGGCGAACAGGCCCGACACGGCCGACAGCGCGATGCCGCGCGGCTCGACATCGAGCTTGAAGCCGAGATAGACGAGCGTCGCGCCGGCGACGACGAACCCGCCGATGTACTCGTAGACCAGGATGCTCAGCGGCCCGATCGAACGAATCGCCAGCTTGGGCAGGAAGGCCCACAGCCCCCAGAAGAAGATCGTCAACAGGACCGGCAGAACCCACGCGCGCGTCATCCATCCCTCCCCAACTCCGGCGCATCAGCGCAACGCCGGCCGCAATACGCCATTGCCGCAACCGCTGCAAACGGACCGGGTCGACAAGGCCGCGGCGCGCCGCTACTAGTACCGGCTATCGCTGGCGGCGGAGTCGTGATTCAAAGGATGGATGAACATCCAGGACGCGACTCCGATCATATTGACGGAGGAGGAGCGGGCGGTGCTTGAGAGCATGGTCCGATCTCCGAAGACGGAACAGGGCGTGAGCGAGCGCGCCCGCATGGTGTTGTTGGCGGCGGACGGCCGCTTGACGCGCTCCATTGCGGCGGCGCTTGGCACCTGGCCGGGGCGGGTCAGCCGCTGGCGCACGCGCTTCGCGGCGGAACGGCTGGCCGGGCTGTCGGATCGAGCGCGGCCGGGGGCGACGCCGATCTACACGGCCGAGACGGGCCGGCGCATCCTGGCGCAGTTGGACGAGCCGCCGCCCGCCGGCTTCGCTCGCTGGACGGCGCCACTGCTGGCCCGGGCGCTGGGCGATGTGTCGGACCAGTACATCTGGCGCTTCCTGCGCCGGCAAAAGATCGACCTGGCCGGCCGTAAATCCTGGTGCCAGAGCAACGATCCCGAGTTCGTCCCCAAGGCGGCCGAGATCGTCGGCCTCTACTTGCACCCGCCGGAGGACGCCATCGTGCTGGCGGTCGACGAGAAGCCGCACATCCAGGCGCTGGAGCGCGCCCAGGGCTATCTGAAGCTGCCGAACGGGCGCGCCCTGATCGGCCATGGCCACACCTATAAGCGACACGGCACGACGACGCTGTTTGCCGCTCTCAACGTCGCCAGCGGCGAGGTTCAGGCCGGACACTACGAACGGCGGCGCCGCCGTGAGTTCCTCGACTTCATGAACCGCTTGGTGGCCGCCTATCCCGACCGCGAGATCCATGTCGTTCTCGACAACCTGAACACCCACAAGCCCAAGCGCGACCGCTGGCTCAAGGCGCATCCCCATGTCCACTTCCACTTCACGCCCAACTACGCCAGCTGGCTCAACCAGATCGAGATCTGGTTCTCGATCCTCAGCCGCGCCGCCCTGCACGGCGCCAGCTTCACTTCGCCCCGACAACTCAGGGACGCCATCGATGCCTTCATCCACGCCCACAACAAGACCGCCAAGCCTTTCCGTTGGGTCAGCACCAACATCCATCAGAAGAGGCTCAAACCACGTCATCGCGATTTGTGATTCCCGGTACTAGGGACCGCGCTTGAAGGCTCGAACGGCGGGCGCGCCCTGGCGTGGCGCCCGCGACGCCGCCCGATCGCCCGGAGGACGCGCGCGCGATGGCGCAGAACGGCAGTAATCCCGGCCCGCTGGCAGGCCTGCGGGTGATCGATCTGAGCCGGGTGCTGGCCGGCCCGCTGTGCACGATGAACCTGGGCGACATGGGGGCGGAGATCATCAAGGTGGAGCAGCCCGGCCGGGGCGACGAGACGCGCGGCTGGGGGCCGCCCTTTGCCGGCGACGAGTCGGCCTATTTCCTCGCCGTCAACCGCAACAAGCGCAGCATCACGCTCAACCTGAAGGACCCGCGCGGGCTCGACCTGCTGAAGACGCTTGTGCGCTCGGCCGACGTGATGGTGGAGAACTTCAAGGTCGGCACGCTGGACCGCTGGGGCCTGACGGCGGCGTGGCGCGAGCGCGAGGCGCCGGGCCTCGTGCATTGCCAGATCACCGGCTATGGCAGTGCCGGCCCGCGCGGCGGCCTGCCGGGCTATGACTTTTTGCTGCAGGCGGAGAGCGGCCTGATGAGCATCACCGGCGCGGCCGACGGCGCACCGGCGAAGCTGGGCATCGCCATCGTCGACGTCTGCACCGGCCTGCACGCGGCGATGGGCATCCTGGCGGCCTTGCACGCGCGCCAACGCACCGGGCGCGGGCAGATCGTCGAGGCGACGCTCTATGCGACCAGCGTCGCGATGCTGATCAACGTCGCCTCGAACTACCTGATCAGCGGCACGCCGCCGGGCCGCTACGGCAACGGACACCCCAACATCGTGCCCTATCGCGTGTTCGATTGCGCCGACGGCCAGATCGCGATCGCCGTCGGCAATGACGGCCAGTTCGCCAACCTGGCTGGCTGCCTCGGCCACCGGGAATGGGCCGACGACGACCGATTCCGCACGAACGCCGACCGGGTGCGGAACCGGACGACCATCGACGGCCTGATCGCCGCGGCGCTGGCGACCCAGACCATGGACGCCGCGCTCGCCGGCCTCGCGGACGCCGCCGTGCCGTGCGGCCCGATCAACGACGTCGCGACGACCCTGGAGCACGCCCAGACGCGGGCCTGCGACATGGTCGTCGAGGTCGACCATCCGACCGCCGGGCCGATCCGCACCCTGGGCATCCCCTACGGCTTTTCCGACACGCCGGCGACGATCGGCCGGCCGCCGCCGACGCTGGGTGCGGACACCGACCAGGTTCTGAGCGACATCGTCGGCCTGCCGCCGGCGACGATCGAGGCCTATCGCCGCGACGGGGTGATCTGACCGGGGCGGCGGCCGGGGGGCTCGTACCCGGAGGCGCAGAAGGGCGGGAGCAACGCCTTGCCACGACGCCCGGCCCCTATCCAGGCGGCCACCCAAGTCTTATATAAGACTGTCGTCGGTCGGTTGCCGGCGAAGGAACATGCATATGCGCGCGAGGGAGGCGGCGATGGAGCGGATCAACGTGGCGATGGCCCAGACCGTAGGCGCGCTTGAGGCATGAGATGGCGGCCTCGATGCCGGCGCGGAAGTTGCGCAGTCGGCGGTAGACCCAGCGGCTCTTGACCATGTCGGTGATGGCAAGGCCGCATTTCTTGTGGAAGGCGACGTCCTCGACGCCCTTGTTCTTGGCGGCGGCGAGGTTGCCGGTGCTGGCGCAGCCGCCGTCGGCGGCGAGTTGCCTGGGCGGCCGGCCGTAGATCGCGATCTGGCGGTCGACCATGGGTACGAAGCGCTCGGCATCGGCCGGGTTGCCCTGCTCGACGACGATGTCGAGGATGAGACCGCTGGCGCCGCTGGGCAGGTTGAGCTTGTGGCCGTAGGAGACCTGGCGGCGGCTCTTGACGATGATGTCGCTATGGGGCTCGAACAGACTGACGAGCTTGTCGGCGGCCGGCACCTTCTCGCCATGCAAGACACGGCGCTCGGTCTGGTCGATGATGCGTTCGATCAGCGGCACGAAATGTTCGGCCTCGGCGCGCCAGGCCGCGGCCACCGGCGCGGGATCGTCGGCCAGCCGCGCCATGGCGTCGTGCAGATAGGCGAGCGTCGCTCGGGTCTTGGCGAGCAGCTCGCGGTACAGCCGCTGCCGGTTGTTGCCACGACTGTACTCGATGGCGCGAGCGCGCCGCGCGGGAGTTGGCAGCCATCCGGGAGGGCGGCGACCTGTTGCAGCGGCGCCAGGACGCGGCCGGCGCGCCGACTGTTGCCGAACTGGTCGAGCGGTTCCTGAGCGATGAGGCGCCGGCCCGGATCAAGCTGGGGCGTCTCAAGCCCGCCACGGTCGAGGTCTACGAGTACCAAGCCCGCGCACACATCCTGCCGGCCATCGGTAAGTGGCGGGTGGCGGACGTGGCGCGGGGCGACGTTGAGCGCGTGGTGGCACCGCTCCCCGGCCCGTCACGCAACGCCGTGCTGGCGCTCGTTAGCCGGCTGTTCAACCTGGCCGAACGGTGGGAGTGGCGGCCGCAGCACTCTAACCCCGTGCGTGGCATCGAGCGCGCCCGCCAGGACGCCCGCGACCGCGTGCTGTCGCCGTCCGAGCTGGCGGCGCTTGCGGCAACGTTGAACGAGGCCGAAGCGCGAAGCCCGGCCAACGTTGCCGCCATCCGCTTCGCGGCCGTGACCGGCCTGCGCATCGGCGAGGTGCTGGCCGTCCGGTGGGAGCACGTGGATTTTGAGGCCGGCCGGCTGCTGCTACCCGACACCAAGACCGGCCGGCGCCAACACGACCTGCCCACCCCCGCCCGCGCGGTGCTGGCCAACATGCCGCGTATCGGCGAATGGATGTTCACCAACAACGGTACGGCCCCATGCACCTATAAGCGGGTGCGCGGCACCTTTGACCGCGTGGCCAAAGCGGCAGGGCTTTCTGACGTGCGGCTGCACGACCTGCGGCGCACGGTCATGACCAGCGCGGCGGCGGCCGGGGTGGGCACGTATGTGCTCCGCGACCTTTTAGGCCACCGGACGACGGCCATGGCTGACCGCTACGTCCGCGCCGTCGGCAACCCCGTGCGCGACGCACGGGAACAGGTTGGCGCCATGATGGCCGCCATGATGCAAGGCACGGGCGAGGTAGTGCCCTTGCGGGGCCGAAAGGGTGGCACCAACTAACGGCTTGTAATGGTCCGCAATCGACTGTAGTCTTACGTGACGCTGCTTGCCGAGATGTAACGCTGCTTGCCGAGATGTAACGCTGCTTGCCGAGATGTAACGCTGCTTGCCGAGATGTAACGCTGCTTGCCGAGATGTAACGCTGCTTGCCGAGATGTAACGCTGCTTGCCGAGATGTAACGCTGCTTGCCGAGATGTAACGCTGCTTGCCGAGATGTAACGCTGCTTGCCGAGATGTAACGCTGCTTGCCGAGATGTAACGCTGCTTGCCGAGATGTAACGCTGCTTGCCGAGATGTAACGCTGCTTGCCGAGATGTAACGCTGCTTGCCGAGATGTAACGCTGCTTGCCGAGATGTAACGCTGCTTGCCGAGATGTAACGCTGCTTGCCGAGATGTAACGCTGCTTGCCGAGATGTAACGCTGCTTGCCGAGATGTAACGCTGCTTGCCGAGATGTAACGCTGCTTGCCGAGATGTAACGCTGCTTGCCGAGATGTAACGCTGCTTGCCGAGATGTAACGCTGCTTGCCGAGATGTAACGCTGCTTGCCGAGATGTAACGCTGCTTGCCGAGATGTAACGCTGCTTGCCGAGATGTAACGCTGCTTGCCGAGATGTAACGCTGCTTGCCGAGATGTAACGCTGCTTGCCGAGATGTAACGCTGCTTGCCGAGATGTAACGCTGCTTGCCGAGATGTAACGCTGCTTGCCGAGATGTAACGCTGCTTGCCGAGATGTAACGCTGCTTGCCGAGATGTAACGCTGCTTGCCGAGATGTAACGCTGCTTGCCGAGATGTAACGCTGCTTGCCGAGATGTAACGCTGCTTGCCGAGATGTAACGCTGCTTGCCGAGATGTAACGCTGCTTGCCGAGATGTAACGCTGCTTGCCGAGATGTAACGCTGCTTGCCGAGATGTAACGCTGCTTGCCGAGATGTAACGCTGCTTGCCGAGATAGCGTCCGGCACCGATCCTAGGCCGGGGGAGCGAAGAACCCCCTGAAACCCGGCGACGCCCTTGACATGGGCATAGAACCGGGGGCCAGCGTGAGCAGCGCACCCCTAACCTTCGGATTTGATCCCACGCGGCTTTATCGCCCGCAGGATGCCGCATTGCGGCAGATTGCCAGCGTCGGCCAGCTTTCGCAGTGGCGCCACTATGGGCGCGGCCTGCCGTTCATTACCATCGGCGGAAATGTGTACTACGCGGGCGTCGATGTCATCCGGCATCTGACAGAGCAGCGGGTTGAGCCGCGCGCACCCGCCTAACCCAAACGAGAATGCCCCGGCGCGGTGGACCGCCGCGCCGGGGCTGGAATGTCCACCTGGGCGGGTGGGGTTGCTTGGACAGCGCTTTTTTTACTACCGGCGCGCATGTTTTGCAACCTTCCGCTAACCGAGGAAGGATGCAGACATGGCCAATATTGTTCAGTTTCCGACTGACCCTATAGAGCGGCTATTGGCCCGCTGGCCCGACGCAGCGGTGGGCGTGGTTAGCTCTGTTAAGCCGCGCAACCCCGTCTCAGACAAAGAGGGCGGCTACAAAAATTTCCCGGAACCTGTTCGCCCGCTTCAGGATGGTGAGGTCTGGGCCGTGGTCCCGGGCAGCATGGGCTTTGTTGTGATGGACGTTGACCGCGACCATGACTTGGCGAGCCGGCTCCTTATAGCTGAGTTTGGCGAGCCGGCGGCCAAGGTAAAATCGCATCACAAGGGATATCATTACTGGTATCCGGCAACGGGGGAGATCGGCAGTCCCTATTGGCTTTGCGGCGACGTACGTGGGACCAAGGGCTATATTATCCCGTGGCATTTGGAAGAATTGCTAGATCAACTCGAAGACCATAGCTGTCTTCGCAGGTTAAATCAGGCCGACATACGCGAGGCCGCATCTCTAAAGCCAAAGCCGGAGACGACCAAGATCGAAACCATGCTGGGCTAGGTTAGCTCGGATGAATACGGGATGTGGATCGCCGTTGGTATGTCGCTCAAAGCAGAGTTGGGCGATAACGGTTTAGCGGTTTGGGAAAACTGGTCGCGGATGTCGGACAAATTCGCGGTGGGCTTGTGCGATAAGAAGTGGGGCGGGTTTACGGCGGAAGGTGGCGTTACCTTGGGCACGCTGTACTATTGGGCTTGCCAGGGTGGCTACAAGCCAGCGGGGGGCCGACCTGTTACCGCTGGGGGCGCGGTGCCACCCCTGGACCGCATTGTGCGCGTTGGCAACGGCGATGAGTTTATGTGGGATCTAACGACCGGCGAAACGACGGTGCGGGTGACGCAAGCCGAAATACAAAACCAAGCCCGTTTCAGATCAAAATGGCACGCCTGTACTGGTGAGCAGGTCCGCGTGAAGCAAGCGGATTGGGATAAAAGCATAGAGGATTGGTGGCAGCGTGCTGAGGTGGTTGAAGCGCCCACCCTGGACAGTATTATATGGGACGAGCTTGAGTCGTTCTGCACCGATGCCCAAGCCATGGAAATGGATTAACTGTTGAACGGCTTGCCCTATACGGATGATGACGATATCACATGGTTTAGGGCGTCAGACTTCCGCTTGCACCTAGCTCAAAGGCGCATCACTGTCACGGTGCAGCGGGTTTGGAGCGCAATACGTTCACAGGTCACGCCATTGCAAAAGACCGTGGAGATAAAGGGCAAGCGCCTGAGGCTTGTTGGCGTACCAGCCTTTGCCCAGCAGACTGAGCCGTTGCCGTTGCCAAAGATAGATACGGGGGATGACTTCTAAGCCACCCCTACACACTACCCTATATGCATGAATATAACCCGTAACTGATGGGTTACGGGTTATATTTACGTCTGTGTGTGTGTAGCAAGGGTCTTATTAGTTGCCTTAAACAAACCCGCAACTGTTGGGTTATGGGTTATATTTATGCATATAGGAGTGTGTGTTGCGCGTGGGCCAGGGTGGCGGGCGCGGGTGGCGCACGTCCAAACTAATTGCACTTTGCCCCTTGTTTTCGCTTGCGTTCGGTAATAGTTTGTGTGTTAGGCCGTGGGGACCCCTGCTAATCTTTGGGATATTGCACAGGGTACCGTCGGGGGGAGTCTAGGCAGCAAACATTATGGCGATAAACACTCTAGGACCGGCGGGGACCATCGACTTGACAGGGGTGTACACTCTCAGTGGTTTACAGAAGTTAACAACGTAAAAGGGATCGCGACGCAGCCCGAGAAGATGGAGAACAAGGAATGGCGCGACAAGAAAAAGAGCCGGGCTGGCGGAAGGTGTTCTTGAAGAACTTGGCCGAGACAGGGAACGTTTCCAACTCTTGCTATGTCGCAAGCATCACGCGGCCTGGAGCTTACAAGGCGCGCAAAAATGATGAGGCGTTCGCTGAAGCTTGGGAAGTCGCAGAAGAGGATGCAGTTCAGAGCCTCGAACTTGAGGCGAGGCGCCGGGCGTTTGAAGGGGTTGAAAAACCTGTGTTTCACCAGGGTGAGGAATGCGGCCGTATCAATCAATATTCTGACGTGCTTATGATGTTTTTGTTGAAGGCGCATCGTCCTTATACTTATCGGGATCGTGTTTCGCTTGATCACGGCGGCTCGGTTGATGCAAGTGGCACGCAACAAATTGAGCTTTTAATTGTGCCGACAAAAAAGTCGACCGACACTGGCGCGAGTAATGATACCCCATGTTAAAATTCCTGACTGGGCCGTCCCGCTATACAAACCGCACCGGTACAAGATTCCCTATGGCGGCCGGTCGTCGGGTAAGACTTGGCAAATAGCGCGGGCGCTTGTTCTGCAAGGGTATCAGAGTCCGTTGCGCATCATTTGCGTCCGGGAGCACAAGACAGCGTTGCGAAAGTCGGCTAAGCCGGCGATTGAGGATGCAATCCGCGCTATGAAGCAACTGGCGGGCAGCGAAGGCGTTGAAATTGAAATGCGGGAGGTCTACTCAACACCCTTTGTATTTCTTACGGACACATTCACGGGCAAGTCTCTGTGCTTCTGTGATTTGGGCAGGGGTCATCCGTTCCGCAACGAAGTCTCGCAGCTCCCGTCCTTTTTTACTTCCATTGGACCCAGCAAGATTTGCCCACATATGGGCATAGACTTTGTCCTGTATCACCCCAGTTCCTAGCCTGTACATATCCCCCAGATTGTACTGGGCATCGGCACCCCCTGGTTTCGCAACGAGATCGTCTGGAAACGGATCGGCAATCACAACGACGCAGGACGATTCGGACGTACTGGGGATCGGCTGCTATTCTACGGCTTGGACATACGACGTGAGGGCGTTCGGATTCCGCTTTCCGGCAGCAACATCGCCTCCAAATACCGTCATAACGACGAGCGGGGGCAATATCGTAGGGGTGATCTAACCGGGGCAGAAACCCGTCATGGCGAGGCAGGGCGAGAATGGAAGGGGTGGAATCCAACCAACATAGGGCGTCATTGGGGCGTCCCGAGAAAGGGCGCATATGCTGCTTGGATAGATGCCACCCTGATCCCCGGGTACCAAGCTAAGGAAAGCATTTTGGCGCGTCTCGACATGCTGTATGAGGCAGGCTTGATAGGCTTCACTGCGAATGGGACTCCAGAGCTTAAACGCTATCTCGCCGCCAGTTCCGGCCAAGTTCCACCGGATATTTGGACTGACATTCCGCCCGTAAATTCGCAGGCAAAGGAACGCACGGGATATCCGACACAGAAGCCACTCGCCTTGCTGGAGCGCATCATGCTCGCCAGCAGTGACCCCGCGACATGGTGCTGGACCCCTTCTGTGGTTGCGCTACGGCCCTTGTTGCGGCGGATCGGCTACAGCGGGAATGGGCGGGCGTCGACCTGTCTCCGCTGGCGATCAAGCTGGTAGACGAACGGATCGCCGAGGATCGCGGCAAAATGCCTTGGGGTGGAGCTACAGCGCTCACGGAGGCGCCTAAGCGCACGGACCTAGGCAAGCTTCCGAACTACCGGACGCACCGCCACCGCCTCTACGGCGAACAGGAAGGCGTGTGTGTCGGCTGCGAGACTCACTTCCCGTTCCGGGTGATGGACGTTGACCACATCCTGCCCCGGTCAAAGGGCGGCACCGACCATACCGACAACCTGCAACTACTTTGCTCGGGCTGTAATCGCACCAAGGGCGGCAAGACCATGGCTGAATGGAGGGCTGCAACATGAAATACATGCCGAAGCTTGGTCCGAAGGTGGATTTGGTTGGCGCGACACCCGAGACGCTGGCGCGCGCGCTGTTTCGCCGCACGGAGCCCTTACGCCCCGGAACCCGACGAAAGCCCGTTGTCCGCGATGAGGTCGCGGTAGAGAAGGTTGCGCCCGACCAGCCGGGCGACGGTGTGCCGCATCTGCGCAAGCGTTCCTGACTCGCGAATGTTGTGCTTGCCAGTAAACTCATGGACGTAGCGCTGCAAATGCTTCGGGCTGATCTTGTGGAAGGTGCCCTTATGGGCGCGTTTCAGCATAGACCAGAAGGATTCGATCCCGTTGGTATGGGCCATCCCGGAAACGTATTCGCCAACGCTGTGCTTCACGGTTTCGTGCTCGAAGGGCATTCCCTGATATTCACCGTGCTCGTCGGTGTAAACCGTCGCGCCTTCGGCCGCATAATCACAGACGAAACCCCGCAATGTCTGGGCATCTGTTTCGTCAACAACACGGGCCGTCACCATGTTGCTGTCCCGGTCTTTCATACCAACCACGGCGGTCTTGCCGACTGCTCCGCGCCCGGTGCCCGCCAACTCTTTGCGCTTTGCCTTGCTCATATTCTTGCGCTTGCCGCCGAAATAGGTCTCATCGACCTCTACAGGGCCGTCGAACTGATCGTCGTGTTCGACCGCCCATGCCTGCCGGATACGGTGAAGCATGAACCACGCCGTCGGCTGAGAAACGCCAATGTCCCGGCGCAGCTTCATGGACGAAACCGACTTGAGGTTTGTCAGGCAGAGATAGATGGCGATGGCCCACTTCCGCAGCGAGACATTCGACCGCGCTATCGGCGTACCCGTGCGGACGGAGAAGTAGGAGCGGCAGTCGGTGCACCAGTATGGCATCGGCTTCGCGTTCGGAACCTCGCGGGTGCGCGTCGATCCGCACTTGCCGCAGTACCGTTCGCCGTCCGGCCAGACCGTCGACTCGAACCACTCGGTCGCGGCCCCCTCGGTCGGGAACATGTCCATCAACTGAACGATGGTCAGTCCCTCGCGGTGGGCTTTTCCGGGTGCTTTCTTCGCCATTTCCACTCTCCCTTCCGACACTCTGTGTATAGGGAGTCAGCCTGAGAATGTCAAGTAGTCTTTATAATCCCCTAAAATTTGACGCCTACCCGAAAGATATGGTTTCTCGCGCGCAGGTGTTCGCCAAGCTGATCGCGGCCGAAGGCGTCACGGTTGAGAAGGCGCTGGAAATTGCGGGGCTGGCGGGGTCAGAATGACGCGCGGTGGTGATATAGTGGTGATATAGGGCTTTCTCCCCGCGCGGGAAAGTAGGCGAAGTCATTGAAATACAACGGGGGCGCCCGTAGCTCAGCCGGATAGAGCACTTGATTCCTAATCAAGGGGTCGCAGGTTCGAATCCTGCCGGGCGCGCCAAATACTTTCACACGACGCGCCATGGCTGACACACCAAGCGAAAGGGGGCGGCAAAAGCCGCCCCCTACGCGCCTCTGGAGAGTTCCCGTCTAGGTGCCGATCAGGCCGCCATCGTCTTTGGTGATGGCCACGATCGAGGGCCGCGGCGGCACACCGTCGGCGACGTCGGGCCAGCGGGTCGAGGGCGTCTCGAAGGTCGAGTCTTTCTCCTCGGCCGAGTGCTGGACCGCGACGAAGAGGGTCTTGCCGTCCGGCGTGAACTCGGGACCGCACATCTCGGCGCTCCGCGGCACGGCGTAGAAGAGCTTGAGCAGCGCGCGGCCCGCGCCTTCCACGTCGCTGGCGTACATGCCGTCGGGAATGTTGTCCGCTATCTGCTTCGAGCCCTGATCGGTGGAGATCCAAAGCCGGCCCCTGGTGTCGAAGGCGCAGTTGTCCGGCGAGGAGATCACGGCCTCGGTATCCGGGTGATAGACCGCGCCCGACTCTTTGGTGCCGGCGACCAGGAACATGTTATGCCGCTGCGACGACGGCGGTTGCCGTTTCGAGCGGCCGCCCGTGCCGAGGTGGAAGCTCGCGTAACGTGCGTGGTTTCTGACTTCCGGCGCGTTTTCCGGGTCGCCGCCGCCGAAGTAGCCCTGGAAATTCTCCTCGGCCATGACCTACGCGTCCCCGCGGTTGTTGGACCAGGCGCGCTCGCGCCTCGCCATCGCATACTAGGCAGCCGGTCGGGCCATGTGTTGACCCAAATCAACGCGCTGGACGACCGCTAGCGGATGTGCTCGGCCAGGTCGATCGTCGAGCGAACGCCGACGTCGGCGAGGCTCTCGGCGAGCCAGGCCGCGGCGGCGGCCTGGCCGCGGGCCATCAGCTCGCACAGCAGGCGGCGGTCGGGCATGATCTTGCCGCCGAGTTCGCACGCGCCCGGCGGGCGGCCAGAGGCGATCAAGTGGAAGCGGTGGCGGACCAGCCGGCGCCGCAGCGTGCCGCCGAACGAGTAGCCGTCCTGGGCGACCTCGCGCGCCAGCTCGATCATCTCGAGCTCGCGGCGGAACGGCTCGGCGAACGACATCCGGCTCAGCCGGTGCTGGATCTCCGACGCCTGGGTCGGCACCGGGTCGTCGTCGCCGCGGTTGAGCTCGACGATCAGCGTGTCGGCGGCGCCGGCGTGACGGACCAGCGGCATGATCGGCGGGTTCGCCGTGAAGCCGCCGTCCCAGTAGTGGCGCTCGTGCACGCGCACGGCGTGGTGCAGCGACGGCAGACAGGCCAAGGCCAGCACGACGTCGAGGGTCACCTCGCCGGTCGTGAAAATGCGCGGCTTGCCGGTTGCCGCGTCGGTCGCCGAAAGATAAAGCGCGACGCGGCCGTTCTCGCGCAGCCGCTCGAAGTCGATCGTCGCCGCCAGGATGTCGCGCAGCGGATTGAGATTGAACGGGTTCAGCTGATAGGGCGACAGGTAGCGGGCCCACGACTGGGCCAGCGCCGTCGCCGAGAGCGGCCGCAGCCGGTCAGCCTCGCGGCCGACGCGGGTCCACACCTCGTCCAGGATCGCACGTGCCCGCTCGATGCCGCCCTCGGCCAGGCCGGCGGCCAGGCAAACCGCGTTGACCGTGCCGGCGCTGGCACCGCTGACGCTGTCGATGGCGATGCGGCCGTCGGCCAGCAGGCCGTCGACGACGCCCCAGGTGAAGGCGCCCAACGCGCCGCCGCCCTGCAGTGCCAGGTTGAGCCGGCGCCGCTCCGCCGGCCCGGCCCGCTCGGCCGGCGCGACCCGCTCGGCCGGCGCGGCCTCGGCAGGCGCTGGGGCCGGCACGCTCTCCCCTGCCCGACGGTCGTGCCGCATTGTTTCGGCCCCGCTGCGCAAGTCGCCGCCACAAAGTAGGGCCACGACCACAAATGCCCCGGGGCGGGCGCCGGCGATCCCCCGTGCCCTGCTTCTACGTATTCGCGGGTTAACGACCCCGTAAGGGCGCGGAGCCGCGTCAGGTGTCCAACACCCGCACCGTATCGAGCGGCAGCATGAGAACCAGCGGATCGATCGGCGACGGGGCAAACCCTCTGGCGGCATAGAACGCGGCTGCCGCCGGGTCGATTGCGTGGACGAGCATGGCGCGGATGCCGGCGATCTCCGCCACACTCAGCGTGCGCAGGATCGCATCGCGCAGCAAGGCGGAGCCCAGGCCGCACTGTTGATGCCGGCGGTCGACGGCCAGGCGCGCCAGCACCATGACCGGGATCGGGTCGGGCATGTTCTGCCGGACGCGTCGGGGCGCGCCGGCGCGGGCGATCCCGCCGGTGGCGAGTGCATAGTAGGCGATGACCCGGCCGCCCTCGCAAAGCACGTACGTCCGCGACGCGCCGATGCGGTCGTTGTTCAGCGCCCGACGCCTCAGCCAGTCGTCCAGTCCGGCGTTGCCGCAGTCGAAATCGGCGAGGTCGTCCTCAGGCCGGATCGGTCTTGGCGCTTCCAGCGTCACTCCCGCCACGGTGGCCGCGTGGCCAGCAGCCGCCGGAGTGCCGCACTGGGCTTCGCGGGCGCATCGAGCCGCTCGACGAAGGCGGCGAAACGATCGTCGTCCAGCGGGAAGAACCGCCGATCGAGCAAGGTCTGCTCCGCCGCCCGCTGTGCGCTTTCCAGCATGAACTCGGTCCGCGTCTTGCCGAGCGCCGCAGCGGCGCGATCAATCAGCCCCTTCTGTTCCGCGGACGTCCGCAGATTGATCGTCTGGGACGACACGCGGCGCGTGCGATCAGCCATTTGCCATCCTACCCGGCTTGTGTGTGCATTGTGTATACATGAATCGGCGGGATCGGTAAAGCTGGCATCGATCCAGGTCGGGCGGGACTCCTCGTAGAAAAAACATGGACGGCCGGAAATAGAGTGTTCGAATAGATGCTTTGCTGGCACATGATGGGCACTGATCCGATGCATGGCCCCGTCTTGGGCGGGTCGGCCCGTATGTTCGCGCGCACGAAGGTCCTGCCAGTGGAGAACCGTCGTTGAACGCAGGTGCGCCGCCATATGGGCACGCCCGATTGGCCGAGTACGCGCTGGCCGAAGGCGTCACGCACGTCAATCACGGATCCTACGGGGGCGTCCCGAACAGCGTCGCCGAGGCGCAGCAGCAATGGCGCGACGAGGTCGAGGCCAACCCGTCGCGCTTCTTCCGGGCGCGTTATCGGAACCTCATCAGGGTCGCCGCGCGGGACGTCGCCGGGCTGCTCGGCGGCGAGGCCGATGACTGGGTGTACGTCGACAACGCGACCAGCGGCGTCAATATCGTCGCCGCCTCGCTGCCGGTGGCGCCGGGCGATGAGGTCCTGACGACCGACCACGCCTATGGCGCCGTGCGCAAGTCGCTCGTGCACTATGCCGGGCGCGCCGGCGCCACGGTCGTCGAGGCCCGCCTGCCGGTCCCGGTCCGCGGCGACGACGAGATCGTCGCGGCGCTGGCCGCCGGGATCACGGAGCGCACCCGGGCCGCGGTCATCGACCACGTGGCGTCGCGCAGCGCCCTCGTCTTTCCCGTCGCACGCCTGGCCGCGCAGTTCGGCCAAGCGGGCGTGCCCGTGCTCGTCGACGGCGCCCACGCGCCGGGCATGGTCGACGTCGACGTGCCGGCGCTCGGCGTCGACTGGTACACCGGCAACGGCCACAAGTGGCTAGGTGCGCCACGCGGCTGCGCGTTCCTGTGGTGCCGGCGCGACCGCAAGCCGGCGCTGCACCCGCTCGTCATCTCGCATGGGCTTGGCGCCGGCTTCACGGCCGAGTTCGACTGGCCCGGCACCCGCGATCCCAGCCCCTGGCTCAGCGTCACCGCGGCGATCGACTACCATGCCAGCCGCGGCGGCGCCGACCTGCGGCGGCGCAACCACGCGCTCGCCATCGCCGGCGGCGCCCGCCTCGCCACGATGTTCTCAACCGAGATGGCGGCGCCGCCCGACCTGTTCGGCAGCATGGCCACGGTGCGGCTGCCGGGCGACCGCGCCGTCACCGCCGACGCGGCCGAGGCGCTGCAGATCGAGCTGGAACGGCACGCCGACGTCGAAGCGTCCCTGGTCGCCCTCGACGGCCGGCTGTGGCTGCGCATCTCCGCCGCTATCTACAACGAGCTCGAGGACTTCGTGAGCGCCGGCCACGCCGCGGCCAGCCTGTTGGAGTCCACGGCGGCGGGCCGGCTATGATGCCGACAATGACCGCCGACCAGCCCAACATCGTCGTGCTGCTGCCCGATCAGCTGCGCTGGGACTTCGTCGGCTGCTATGGCGCCGGGTTCGCGCGGACGCCGGCGATCGACGCGCTGGCGGCGGATGGCATGCGCTATGACCGGGCGATCTCGCCCCATCCCGTGTGCATCCCGGCGCGGGCGTCGCTGCTGACCGGGCACAACGCCCTGGCGACGGGCGTACTGACGAACGGCAACTGGCTGCGGCCCGACCATGCGCAGTGCGGCATGCCGACGTTCGCCGAGCTGCTGGCCGGGCGCGGCTATCGCTGCGCGGCCATCGGCAAGATGCATTTCATCCCGTGGGACATCGGCGAGGGCGTCGACCACCGGCGCATCGCAGAGGACAAGCGCCACGTCCACATCCAGGACGACTATGCCGACTATCTGGCACGGCACGGCCTGAAGAAGCCGCGCGGCATCGATGAGGACGGCTATCGCGAGTTCCTGATGGCGTCGATCTCAGCGCTGCCCGAGGTGCATCAGGTCGACACCTGGGTCGGCGACGAGGCCGTGCGCTTCATCGACGAGCAGGACGGCGACGCGCACGGCGACGACGGCCCGTTCCTGCTGATGGTCGGGTTCCCCGGGCCGCACGACCCCTATAACCCGCCGGCCGACTGGGCGGCCCGGTTCGACGCCGCGGACATGCCGGCGCCATTCGCCGCGACGCCCGAGTCCGAGGCGTTTCGCCCGGGCCAGATCGAGCAGCACCGTCGGGGCTCGACAATGGTCGACCTGACGCAGTTCCCCGAGCCGACCAGGCGGCGCATCCGCGCGCACTATTGTGCGCTCGTCGCGCTGATCGACCGGCAGGTCGGCCGCATTGTCGACGCGCTGGCGCGCAAAGAGCAGCATCGGGGAACGATCATCGTGTTCACGTCCGACCACGGCGATCTGCTGGGCGACTTCGATTTGATCGGCAAGACCAACTTCTTCGAGCCGTCGATGCACGTGCCCCTGATCGTGCGCATGCCGGACGCTGCCGGCGCCGCCGGCGCTGCCGGCGCGGTCCGCGGCGACCTGGTCACGCTGACCGACCTGTTCGCAACGATCCTGGCCGCGGCCGGCATGCCGTTGGCGGACGATGACCGCGATTCCTACGTGCTGCCCGGGCTCGGGCTGACCGAGGACACGGCGCGCACACACGCGCTCGGCGCGCTGGGCAGCGGCACGATGATCATGGAC
Organism: Alphaproteobacteria bacterium; assembly: GCA_965261585.1. GTDB lineage: Bacteria > Pseudomonadota > Alphaproteobacteria > UBA6615 > UBA6615 > CBDHDN01. Next base: position 108,697 of record CBDHDN010000064.1, on the reverse strand, counting down.
CGGCAGTACAAGCTGGCGCGCTATGCCAACGGCGTCGCCGCGCTGTACGACATCGACGCCGACCCGATGGAGCAGGCGAACCGGATCGACGACCGTGGGCTGGCGCCCGTGCGCGCGGCGCTGGAGGCGCAGCTGACCCGCGCCGTCCTCGGCGCCGTCAAGCGCGCCAATCTGGACAAGGCCTATGCCTACGCGACGCTGACGCCCGACCACCCATCGCACGCCCGCGGCTGGACGCGGCCCTACCCCGTGGGGGCGCCAGTGGCCCAGGAGGTGCCGCCCGGCGCGGCGGCGGCGCGCCCGCGCCGCGGCTGACCCGCGGCGCCGAAGACGCGCTGCAACAGGGCCTCGTCCGCGGGATGCGGACGCGGGCGCGCCATCTGAATCGGCAATGGCTGCCATCAAAGCCGCTCATTGGACCAAGGCCGGTTGGGCCGGTATTCTGGTCGCCTGAAGGGAGGCCCCGCGACGCGGATGAGCCAGATGAGCCAGCTGCACCCCGGCCGCGCCACGCGCGAGGAACTGCTGGGCCGCGCGCGCGACCTCGTGCCCAAGCTGCGCGAGCGGGCGCAGCGGGCCGAGGCGCTGCGCCGCCTGCCCGACGAGACCGAGAAGGACTTCCACGATGCCGGGCTGTTCCGCATGCTGCAGCCGGCCCGCGTCGGCGGCAGCGAACTCGACTACGGCATGTTCATCGATGCCGGGGCCGAAATCGCCCGCGGCTGTGCGTCGAGCAGCTGGAATTTGACGAACCTGGCCAGCCACCACTGGATGCTGGCGATGTGGCCGGGCCAGGCCCAGCACGAGGTCTGGGACCGCGCGCCGGACGCGCTGATCGCCTCGTCCGTGGTCTTCCCGGCCGGCCGTGCCGCGTCCATCGACGGCGGCTACAGGCTGTCCGGCCACTGGCCGTTCTCCAGCGGCGTCGACAACGCCGACTGGAACATGCTCGGCGGCATCGTTACCGGCGACGACCCCGAGGCGGCGGAATACCGCATCTTCCTCGTGCCCAAGGCGGACTATGAAATCATCGACACCTGGCACGCCGCCGGCCTGCGCGGTACCGGCAGCAAGGACGTGCGCGCCACCGATGTATTCGTGCCGGCGCACCGCACGCTGGCCGTCGACGACACCCGTGGCGGGCCGACACCGGGCGCGGCGCTGAACCCGGCGCCGGTGTTCCAGATCCTGGTCCTGGCGATGTTCCCCTATATTCTGGCCGGTGTCGCGCTGGGCACGGCGCTCGGCGCCTGGGAGGACTTCGTCGGCGACATGAAGTCACGCATCGCCAACTACACCGGCGCCAAGGTCGGCGACTATCAGACGACGCAGATCAAGATTGCCGACGCCCGGGCCCGCATCGACGCCGCGGCGCTGATCATGCGCCGACGCTGTAGCGAGGCGATGACGCTGGCCGCCGCCGGCACGGTGCCGGACATCGAAACCAAAGTCGCCTGGCGCCGCGACGGCGCGTTCTCGGCCGGCCTGTGCACGGAAGCGGTCGACACCTTGTTCGCGGCCTGCGGCGGCGGCGGCTTTATGGCCGCAACCAGATCCAGCGCGCGTTCCGCGACGCTCATGCGATCAACGCCCATATCGCATTCAGCTTCGATGCCGCGGGCGCCGCCTACGGCCGCGTCGCGCTCGGCCACTCCGCCGACAACCCCACGCTGTAGGGGAGAAAAGGACAATGCCCGTGGCCCGCAAGGAACCTGCACCGCCACCGCCAGATACAGCCGTCGATGCCCGGGACTTCCGCCGGGCGCTCGGCTGCTTCGCCACGGGCGTTACCGTGATCACGACGGACAGCGCGGCCGGCGGCCGGGCCGGGCTCACCGTCAGCTCGTTCAGCTCGGTCTCGCTCGACCCGCCGCTGGTGCTGTGGAGCCTGTCGCTGCATGCGCCGAGCCTGCCGGCGTTCCAGGCCTCGCCCCATTTCGGCGTCAACGTCCTGGCCGCCGATCAGGCCGAGCTGTCGACGCGCTTCGCGACCCCGCTGGACGACAAGTTCGCCGGCCTCACCATCGTCGAGGGGCTGGGCGACATCCCCTTGATCGACGGCGCCGCCGCCCATTTCGAATGCCGCAGCGAGTTCCGCTACTATGGCGGCGACCACGTCATCATCATTGGCCGCGTCGAACGATACGCCTATTGGGACCGGGCGCCGCTGATCTTCTGTCACGGCCGCTATGCCAAGCTGACGGGCGACGAGCAGGAGCCGCCGCCGGCATGAGCGACGCCTACAACTATCCGCGCTACAAGATGTCGCTCTACGACCTCGGCAAATTCGCCGGGCCGAAGGCCGGCGACGCGGCGCACGACGTGACACTGCATACGCTCGCCGGCCGGCAGGTGCGGCTGTCGGATTATCGCGGCAGGTGGCTGGTGCTCGAGACCGGCAGCCTGACCTGCCCGATGTACGTGCGCAACGTCAATCCGATGCGCACGTTGCGCGCGGCCTATCGGAACGTCGAGTTTCTGGTCGTCTATGTGCGCGAGGCGCACCCAGGCTCGCGCACCGGGCCCCACGCCGATTTGGCCGACAAGCTGGCGCGGGCGCGCGAGGCCAAGGCCGCCCTCCCACATCTGCTCGTCGTCGGACCAGAACGGGCCGGCGCCGAACATGATGCCCTTGCGCTCCAGCTCGATCTGGAACTTCAGGTGCGCGCCCAGGTTCTCGATCACCGGCGCCATGCCGTTGGCCGGCGTCGTCGTGACGACGTAGAGCTGCTTCTGCAGCATGCCCGCGCAGGCCTTCATCACGTCCTGGGCGGAGATCTTCGGTTCGCTCATCGTCGGGTCCTCTGGGTCGGGAATGCCGGTATCAGTGGGCGGTCCAGCCGCCGTCGATGGCCAGGCTCGCGCCGGTGATCAGCGCAGCGGCGGGCGAGGCCAGGAAGACGACCGCGCCCATGATGTCCTCGATGCGGCCGAGGCGGCCGAGGGGAATGCTCTCGAAGGCGTAGCGGCGGAACTCCGGGTTCTCGAAGTACGGCTTGGTCAGCGGCGTCTCGATGAAGGTCGGGCCGATCGCGTTGACGCGCACTTGGCGCGGCGCCAGCTCGACGGCCATCGCCTTGGTCAGACCCTCCAAGGCGTGCTTGCTCATGCAATAGACGGCGCGGTTGGGCGCGCCGACGTGGCCCATCTGCGACGACATGTTGATGATGCTGCTGCCGCGGCCGCCGTCGACCATGCGCTGCGCCGCCGCCTGGGCGACCAGGAACGCGGCGCGCACGTTGACCGCGAGGATGCGGTCGAGGTGGGCTTCCGGCACCTCGAGGAACGGCTCGGGCACGTTGGTGCCGGCGTTGTTGACCAGGATGTCGAGGCGCGCCAGGCCGCCGATCGCGGCGCGCATCGCGGCCGTATCGCAGATGTCGCAGACCAGCGGGCGGGCACGGCCGCCGCGCGCCTCGATGTCGGCGGCGACCCGCTCGAGCTCGCTCAAGGTGCGGCTCAGGCAGACAACCTCCGCCCCGGCCCCGCCCAGCGCGACCGCACAGCCCTCGCCGAGCCCGCGGCCGGCCCCGGTGACCAGGGCCACCAGCCCGTCGAGCCGCAGCGACGGCGTCGTCAGTGCAGCGCCGTCGCCAGCCATGGAACAGTGCGGAACGCAAGCATCGCGAGCAACATGATGAGACAATAGGGCATCGAGCCCTTGAAGACTGCCCCAAGATGACGCTTTCGTCGGGTCCCCGCGTTTGTTGCTGCGGGCCACCGCTGCTGCGTAGCATTATGGGCGCGCGCCGGCCACGCATGTTTGGCTCGGTCGCTTGCCGAGGGAGACACGCGTGCTGAAGATCTGGGGGCGCAACAACTCGTCCAACGTCCAAAAGGTACTGTGGTGCTGTGCCGAGCTCTACCTGCCGTTCGAGCGGATCGACGTCGGCGGCGCCTTCGGCGGCACGCGCGATGCCGCATACCTGGCGAAGAACCCGAACGCGCTGGTGCCGACGATCGAGGACGACGGCTTCGTCCTGTGGGAATCCAACGCGATCGTGCGCTACCTCGCCGCCAAGCACGGTGCCGGCACGCTGTGGCCGGCCAACGCGCAAACCCGCGCCGACGCCGAGCGCTGGATGGACTGGCAGATCTCGACGATCGGGCCGGCCATCGCGCCGGTGTTCTGGGGCCTGGTGCGCACGGCGCCGGCGGATCGCGACGCCGCGGCGATCGAGGCCGGGCGCCAGAAGACGGCGGCGGCGCTGGCCATCCTCGATGGCCATTTGCCCGGCCGCCGCTCCGTCATGGGCGACGCTTTTACGATGGCCGACATCCCCCTCGGCGTTCTGGCCTATCGCTGGACGGCGATGGACGTCGAGCGGCCGGCGGCGGCCAATCTGGAGGCGTGGTACGGGCGGCTGACCGAACGCCCGGGCTTCCGCGCCCACGTCATGATCGAGCTGACATGACCCTGCCCCCCGGTCCCGAGCAGCCCTGAGCCGGGGTTCAGTTGTGTTTGTCGTGCCGACGTACGTGGCGGCAACGTTTCGCCGGAGCGCCCGCAAAGCTTCCTTAAGCAAGCGGCGATAGCGTAGCGGCGCAGGTTTCGGGTCTGCCTGCGCCCCCCGGGCCGTAGTCTTGCGTACGAGAGGATCGCTTTGGGTCATACCGTGGAGCGACTGCGGTGGTATCGGCGGCGGCTGCAGTCGATGTCACTGCCGGAAGTGACCCACCGCTTCGGCGAGCAGGTGAAGCGCCGCGCAGCGCGCCTGCACACCCCCGATTTCGCCGCCGCCGCCGCCTCGGACCGGCCGCTGCCGGCGCTGCCGGGGCTGCGCGACGGCCTGCTGGCGCTCGGCTGCCAGGACGCCCTGATCGCCCAGTGGCGCGAGGCCACGGGCATCGCCCAGTCCGGGCATTTCCGGTTCCTCGGCATCACCTGGGACGGCGCCGCAGGGGCCGAGAAATGGCACCTGGACCCGGTCACCGGGCGCCACTGGCCGGCCGACCTCTACTGCTTCAACGTGCCCTATCGCCAGACGCACGATTTCGGCGACGTCAAGTATGTCTGGGAGATCAACCGGCTGCAGTACCTGCAGCCGATCGCCGGGCTGGCGGCGCTGACCAGCGACGCCGAGTTGGCCGCCTATTGCGCGGCCGAGATCGCCAGCTGGATCGAGCACAACCCGCCGTTCGACGGCATCAACTGGGCCTCCGGCATCGAGCTGGCGCAGCGCATCGTCAGCCTGCTGGTCGTCACCTCGCTGATCGGCGAGACCGAGGCCTTCACGCCCGAGCTCAAGGCCCGCCTGATGGCGACGCTGGCGGCCCACGGCTACTGGCTGATGCGCTTCCCCTCGCGCTTCTCGTCGGCCAACAACCACCTGATCGCCGAGGCGGGCGCGCTGTTCCTGCTTGGCCGCCTGGTGCCCGACCTGCCCGATGCCCAGCGTTACGCCAAATACGGTCGCGCCGTCCTGGCGAGCGAGGCGCTGCAGCAGATCCACGCCGACGGCGTCGGCGTCGAGCAGTCGCCGACCTACACCGCGTTCACGCTGGAATGGCTGGTGGTCTCGGCCGAGGTGGCGCGGCGGCTGGGCGACCCGTTCCCGGCGGAGGTGTTGGAGCGCATGGCGCGGGCCGGCGAGTACCTGCGCTGGATTACCGACGAGGGCGGCAATTGCCCGCGGATCGGCGACGACGACGAGGGGCGCGTCATCTATTCGACGTTCGCGCCGGAGTCTTATTGCAGCGCCGTACTTGGCGCGCTGGCGACGAGCCTCAACCGGCCCGAGCTGGCGCCGCCGGTGGTGACGCCGCATCTGCGCCATGCCCTGACCGGCCTGCCCGAGCCGTCGGCTGGCGGTCCCCAGGGCCTGCGCTGCTTCGTCGAGGGCGGCTACACGGTCGTCCGCGAAGGCGCCGGCGCGGCGGCCCAGCTGCTGGTGTTCGACCATGGGCCGCTCGGCTATCTGTCGATCGCCGCGCACGGCCACGCCGACGCGCTGGCGGTGTGGCTGCATATCGGCGACCAGCCGGTGCTGGCCGACGCCGGTACCTACCTCTATCACGCGGGCGGCGCCTGGCGGGACCACTTCCGCTGTACGCCGGCGCACAACACGCTGACCGTCGCCGGCACCGATTCAAGCCGCATCGCCGGCGCCTTCAACTGGACCGAGCAGGCAACGGCGGCGCTCGTGACCGTCGACGACAAGCCCTGCGCCTGGTCGGTCGAGGCGGCGCACGACGGCTACGTCAAGCCGTTCGGCCTGCGCCACCACCGCCAGGTCGCCCTGGCCGGGCCGCTGCAGATGACGATTACCGACAGCCTGGCCGGCGCCGGCATTGCCCAGCCGGTGGAGATCGGCTTCCTCGTGCACCCGGACCTGCACATCGCCTCGAGTGGCGAGGGGTGTCGGATCCACGACGATACGCGCGTGCTGCTGACAATCCATGCCAACGGCCGCGTCAACGGCAGCATCCAGGAGGTAGTGCATCAGTTTGAAATCTGTTTTTTGTAAGTCTTGGGCCGACCAGGCTTCTGGGCGCGTTCGTCCATGATAGCCAGAATATCCTCCATATCCCAAACGCGATCCGTCAGACCGGCCTCCATAGCGGGTGTGACGCGCAGGGTCTTATGGATGCGGCAGAAATTGTAGAACATGGTGTAGAGCGCGACCATGTGCATGTGGTTTTCAACCTTCTTCGAAAACCCATTTGTCAGCCGCGTGAAGCGGCGCATATGCATACGCATGGTGAGGTTCTGGCGCTCGACATGGGACGTGCTTACGGCTGACAGATCAGGGTTGCCTTCAACGCGACGCTTGCGCGTTCCAGTGCATTCCGAAGGACTGTATTTGCGCTCATGGCCCTTCTGGCCCGTGGGTTCGCCGTATAGCTTGATGAGCTGGGCATAGTCCACATCGGCCCCAAACGCTCCCTCAACCGCTTCCAGGTATGCCTTATGGCCATCCGTGGTCAGTTGGACGCGGTTCGCCAGACGGCTACGCAGATCGTCCATGAAAGAAATCGCATACTCGCCGTCGCGTCCTCCGACCAGCCACGAAACAATCAGCTTGCTGTCGCTGTCGAGCGCCGTCCAGGTCCAGGTGTCGCCAGCTTCCGAGGGGGCGGCCTTTGCTGTCGCGACATTCTTCTGCTTGGCATAGGTGAACGCCGAAATTTCGTCGCACTGTATGCGGCTAGCGGTAACGCCCTGCACCAGTTCGTCGTGCAGGTCGGCACAGACCTTGCCGGCGTCGATCAGGAGTTTGGCGACGGTGTTGAAGCTCACGTCCGCCAGCCTTGCGGTTGCCCGCATGGACTGGCCTTCACAGAGCAAGTTCAGGATCAGAGTGCGGGTTTTCAGGGGCAATTTGTTCATACCCATAATATATGACTTATAATGCTTAGCGTCAAGGTCAATATGGCAAATTAAAATGGTGTCTCGTCACTCTCCTCATCAAAGGGGTCAGCGTGCTCACGATCACCAGATTCCGAAGGAGGCGCATCATCTTTGCCGAAACCCCTTGGGGGTATGGGCACCTCCTCTGCCTTCTCCGTTTGGCCCAGTTCAACAAGCCCGAATGTGTTGGGCTCTGGCCTTGTGAAAATTTCACCACTTCTTACATACGCGGACAGCGAACTTGTCAAAGAAGCACGGTGCTCGCGCGTCGGGTCTTTCCCCAGCGCCTTCAGTAGATCAGAGATATGGACCGGAATCCCTTGCCGCATGATCTCTTCCCTCGCCTTCGCCACGGCGCTGCCGCTACGAAGGACAGCTGGAGCGGCGGCGTCATCAGTGCTCATCATCTTGAGAACATCTCGCAAAGCTTGCACATACACGTGCGCAGCTTTGATTTTCTCATCTAAGCCTATGATTTCCCGCTCTTTTTTGCCCAATCGGTCTTCAACTTTCTGGCGTTCGCTCATGGTATGGACTCCCGATGGGATGTAGTGTACGCGATGTGACACAGTGATGGGGAAACGGCAAGTTCCATGGCAAATGATCTGACCGTGACGCCGAGGTATCGGCGCACTATCGAGGATCTGCAAGAGCGCATGCACCAATCGGCAGACGGTGTGGAGTACTGGATGGCGCGAGAAATCCACCCAATACTCGGTTATCCCACGTGGCGCGAGTTTGATGCGGTTATAGTGCGAGCATGCCGTGCGCTCACCGGAAACGACGTTGACCCATCACACCATATTGTGCTGACCCACAAAATGGTAGAGGTTGGAAGTGATGCGAAGCGGCGGCAAGACGACTATTTTCTGTCTCGCGCCGCCTGCTCCCTGATCGTCCTGAACGGCGATCCGTCGAAACCCGAGATTGCCGCTGGACAGGCCTACTTCGTCGTACAGACGCGCCGCATGGAGATTGAGGACGAGCAAGCTAAGGACGAGAAGCGCCTGGAGCTTCGCGAGAAGGTAGCGCAATCGCACCGGCTGGTGAGTGGCGTAGCTCAGGGAGCCGGAGTTTCAAGTCAAAAGCAGGGCGTCTTTCATGATGCACGCTATCAAGGCCTCTACGGTATGAGACTTCGCGACGTGAAGCGAAAGAAGGGACTCAGCGAGAAAGAGAAAATCTACGACCGGGCCGGTCCCATGGAATTATCAGCCAATGACTTTCAGATGAACCTCGCCGCTGAGGTCATCAAGAAGGAAACCATTCAGGGTGAGGCAGAGGCCATCGACCGAAACAAGGCGGTCGCGGCTGATGTAAGGCGCGTGATAACCGAGCAACGCGGGACATTGCCAGAGGACTTGCCGCTCGCTGAACCAATCAAAGAGGTCCGAAAGCGGGAACGAGCGCGTAAAAAACTTGTAGGGAAGTCTAACGACCCCTCCAACGAGCCGCAGCAGCTTTCCTAGCAATCTCAGTACGGCGCTCTGGCGTCATCTTCTCTGAGCGAGCTTTCCCGCCCTTCGCGCCCAGCGCCTTCGCGGCTGGGTCCTTGCCGTCGTCCTCGTACTCTTCCTCTTCCTCGCCGGTGGCGATCCGCATGACCTTGACGGCGTTCGAGACGACATCGCGGGGGCGCTTCTGGCCTTGTGGTCCTTTAGGCATCGGATTTCGCCTCTAGTGGCGCGGGAGCGCCGTTGTCGCGAAGGCATTTGGCTAACTTCTTGAACAGGTTCGGGTGCCACCTTTTGAGCTTGGGGTCCTGGCGCACGGTCGTATGGAAACCGGGGGCGTCCTTCGTCGTCATGTGAATGCTCCCCGTTGTCTCGTTGTACCAGACGCCTACCTCGAAATAGATGCTGTTGCCCAGCTTGCTCTTTCGCATGAGTACCTCGCGTTGCTTTGCGCTAAGCATATAGGATGCGAGGCTGGCACGACAGGTTAGATTTCAAAATGATGCACTACCATCCAGGAAGGTGCCGAGCGCCCGCCGCGCGGCTGGTACTCGCCCGGCTTCGGCGAGAAGGCCCCGGCCCAGCGCCTCGTCTTCTCCGGTCTGATGGGCGCCGATCAGCGCGTCCGCTTCGACGTGACGATCCTGCCGGACGACTAAGCCGCCACGCCCGCATTATCCGGCGAGGTTACCGTCCAGCGAGCTTGTTGCGCCATTCGACCCAGTCGATTTTCGACCTCTTCTTAAGCTGGATTTCATCTAGATTCAGCTTGTCGTCGAAGAGCACGAGATTGAGGCAATCCCAGCGCGCGTTCGGCACGATCAGACCGTCGAAACCCATAAACCGCGCAGCGTCGCTAATGGCCTGCGTGCGGTCGTAGAGAATCTCACGATACCGCGCCTCTTCGACCCCGAGACGCAGCAGCGCCGCCATATTGGCAAGGTGCAGAGTCTCCCTGGTTCTTACCTTTAGCTCGTACAACCAGTATCGAAGCTGGGACGGGAAGACAGGTTGACGAGATAGGTGAAAATAGATCTCGGCGCGGGCACCGTCCGGCTCGAGCGACGTGTAGAGGACATCGAAATGCCCGGGACTCCAGCGGCCGCGCGCGCGTGATCCCTCTAGGGGCTGTCGGCCTTCTCGCAGCGCGCGCCACACAGCACCCCCGAACGGCTCCGGCTCCAGCGCGCCAAGGGCGTCGAGCAAGCGATGGTCCCGCGGCCGACGCCCTCCAATCATTGTTTGAGTCGGACCCGATTTCCTTGGACACAGAATTGGCTTAATCGAAGTGTCCAAGGAGGACCGGAACATGACCGATAATTTTGAGAAGAAAGTTGCTGTTGATGGGCCTGTGGTAAATGCGGGCGAACTTGGCTCGTCCACGTTTTCCCCAGGCCAGGCTTTGCCGGCAGGCCCGCTGGGACTTGGCCAGCGATGGACGGTGGCGCGCAAGCGTGAGGTCGTTCTGCGGCTTTTGCGCGAGCCGGTGCAACTTCTGTCGCGCCAGTTGGGCGTAGAGATCTTCCGGCTCGAGCAGTGGCGTGAGAAAGCGATCGGCGGGATCGACGCCTCGCTCAAGCAACGCAAGGGCGATCCGGTGCAGGCGGAACTGGATAGCGCCATGAAGCGGATCGGAGAGTTGACCATGCAGGTGGAACTGCTGGAGGCCAAGACGGAGACCTTCGGCCCTTTGGGGCGGCGGAGGTCGCGGCGATGAGTGCCGCCACCTCGCCCGGCACGGGTCTGGCCTACGGCCTGCGGCGGGTCTGCGCCGCCTGGGGCATGGCCCGCTCCTCGTTCTACGCCATGACCTCCGGCCAGCACGCCGAGCAGCCGCCGGCAAAGCGTCGGGGACCGAAGCCCGCGATCTCGGACCAGGCGCTGCTGGTGGCGATCGAAGCCGACCTGGAGGCATCGCCCAGGGAGGGCGAGGGCTACCGCAAGGTCTGGGCTCGGCTTCGGGTCTGTCGCGACATCCGGGTTGCCCGCAAGCGGGTGCTCCGCCTGATGCGCGAGAACAATCTGCTCTCGCCCCATCGCTGCCGCCGCCGTGGCGGCAATCCCCATGACGGTGAGATCATCACTCATGCCCCGAACCTCATGTGGGGCACCGATGGCGTTCGGGTGTTCACGGTGGACGACGGCTGGGGCTGGATCTTCACCGCCGTCGAGCATTGGAACGCCGAGTGTGTCGGCGGGCATGTCTGCAAGCGCGGCGACCGCTTCGCCGCCCTGCAGCCGATCTCCATGGGGCTTGCCGGGCTGTATGGCTCGACCGCGGCCGGCGCGGCTCGGGGGCTGGCCTTGCGGATGGATCACGGCTCCCAGTATCTGTCGGACCACTTCACCAACCAGACCAAGTTCTGGGGCATCCAGCCGTCCTACGCCTTCGTCGCCGAGCCCCAGACCAACGGCGTCGCCGAGCGGTTCAATCGCACGCTGAAGGAACAGATCATCCATGGTCGCATCTACCGCAACATCGCGGAGCCGCGGGACGCCGTCCGCGACCTCGTCGAACTCTACAATGCCCAGTGGATCGGCGAAAAAAACGGCTACCTGAGCCCCGCTCAAGCTCGTCAGGCGTGGCACGCCGCGATCCCAATCAGGCCCGCCGCGTGAGACAAACTTGTGTCCAAGGAACCGGGTGCGCTACACTCCAATCATTGTTAAAGATACGCCCCGCTATCGAGTTGCTCGATGACCTCCAGCACTTCGCTCGTGCGACCCTCATTAATAAGGTCAATGGCTCGCTCGCCGTTCAGAAGCGGGTGTGCGGAATGTAGCCAAAGACGCGTCTCCTCCGGCGTGTAAAAGTCAGACAGGCGCTCGGCGACCCAGCGGAGTTCCGCGATGACGGCCTGCTTATGGATCGACGGCGCACCAACACCTTTGCCCCAACGGGAGACGGTCGGGGGTGACACGTCAACGATATTTGCGATGTCTCTCCCGCTCAGGCCGCCATACCTCTTCAAGTCGCTTACGAGTCTCGCGACGGCCGTAGGTTTCTCTGCGACTGCACTCATGGTCTGCGACGCACATGACCGGACTGAGACTGCGGACGCCTGCGCGTGAGACACTCCGGTGGATGCGGCGGGTCGCCAAGAGTTTCACGAAGATTAACAAGTCCGTCGTGCATTTTGTCGAGCCGGTCGCGTGCTCTTGTGAAGATCTTCAACAAGTCCTTATCGCCACTCTTCATTTTGGCGGCCCTCTTCGCCACGCGATCAGCCTTGGCCAAGTGTTCGTTCAAGAACCGGCCCGGCCGCTGAGTCTCGGGCGTCTGTGCGAGATCGCGCATCTGCATGTCGCGCTGTTTGAGTTGGTGCGCCTCCGGATTCCTGAGCATCGCTTCGACATCCCCGCAGCAAGCATGATCGCTACACCCAAGTATCGATCGAGCACTGCGAGCACTATTGAACAGTGAACGCACTGCCCCGACGCCGACCTGCCGATCGAGCCCCATCATGTAGATGTGTAGCGCACCCGGTTCCTTGGACACAAGTTTGTCTCACGCGGCGGGCCTGATTGAGATCGCGGCGTGCCACGCCTGACGAGCTTGAGCGGGGCTCAGGTAGCCGTTCTTTTCGACGATCCACTGGGCATTGTAGAGTTCGACGAAGTCGCGGACGGCGTCCCGCAGCTCCGCGATGTTGCGGTAGATGCGACCATGGATGATCTGTTCCTTCAGCGTGCGATTGAACCGCTCGGCGACGCCGTTGGTCTGGGGCTCGGCGACGAAGGCGTAGGACGGCTGGATGCCCCAGAACTTGATCTGGTTGGTGAAGTGGTCCGACAGATACTGGGAGCCGTGATCCATCCGCAAGGCCAGCCCCCGAGCCGCGCCGGCCGCGGTCGAGCCATACAGCCCGGCAAGCCCCATGGAGATCGGCTGCAGGGCGGCGAAGCGGTCGCCGCGCTTGCAGACATGCCAGCCGACACACTCGGCGTTCCAATGCTCGACGGCGGTGAAGATCCAGCCCCAGCCGTCGTCCACCGTGAACACCCGAACGCCATCGGTGCCCCACATGAGGTTCGGGGCATGAGTGATGATCTCACCGTCATGGGGATTGCCGCCACGGCGGCGGCAGCGATGGGGCGAGAGCAGATTGTTCTCGCGCATCAGGCGGAGCACCCGCTTGCGGGCAACCCGGATGTCGCGACAGACCCGAAGCCGAGCCCAGACCTTGCGGTAGCCCTCGCCCTCCCAGGGCGATGCCTCCAGGTCGGCTTCGATCGCCACCAGCAGCGCCTGGTCCGAGATCGCGGGCTTCGGTCCCCGACGCTTTGCCGGCGGCTGCTCGGCGTGCTGGCCGGAGGTCATGGCGTAGAACGAGGAGCGGGCCATGCCCCAGGCGGCGCAGACCCGCCGCAGGCCGTAGGCCAGACCCGTGCCGGGCGAGGTGGCGGCACTCATCGCCGCGACCTCCGCCGCCCCAAAGGGCCGAAGGTCTCCGTCTTGGCCTCCAGCAGTTCCACCTGCATGGTCAACTCTCCGATCCGCTTCATGGCGCTATCCAGTTCCGCCTGCACCGGATCGCCCTTGCGTTGCTTGAGCGAGGCGTCGATCCCGCCGATCGCTTTCTCACGCCACTGCTCGAGCCGGAAGATCTCTACGCCCAACTGGCGCGACAGAAGTTGCACCGGCTCGTCACGCAAAAGCCGCAGAACGACCTCACGCTTGCGCGCCACCGTCCATCGCTGGCCAAGTCCCAGCGGGCCTGCCGGCAAAGCCTGGCCTGGGGAAAACGTGGACGAGCCAAGCTCGCCCGCATTTACCACAGGCCCATCAACAGCAACTTTCTTCTCAAAATTATCGGTCATGTTCCGGTCCTCCTTGGACACTTCGATTAAGCCAATTCTGTGTCCAAGGAAATCGGGTCCGACTCACCCATCATGTAGATGCGCTTCTCACCGTTGCCGCCCGCACTTGTCCTGGGCTTATTCCAATCTCCGGCATCAAAACGCTCTTTTCCGCCGGCACCGTGTGCAAATCCGCTTCCTGCACCGAACGCTACAAACGCAAGCGCCGCGAACCCGCCGACGTGATCGGCGACAATGGGCTTGCCGAGGTGGTGAAAATCCAAGGATGCCGCAATGTACCGCCGAATGCCCGTAGGGGTAGCGTCCGCACCATGACCTGAAATCCGCAGCCAAAGATTTTCGAATGGCAGGCCTCGCATCCGCGCGAGGAACTGATTGCGGGCGATTGGATCACGTAGCAGGGAGTATGTCGTCACGAGGGCATAATCGATTGCAATGTGCGAACCGCCCTCTCGATCAAGCGCCTCCCTAAGCGCCGCGCAGGCCTCAACATCAACCTCAAGCCAGGACCTTCGCGCTGCAGTGATGAAATGCGTTGGAGCCAGAACAGCATTGACACCCCGCGCGACAGCAAAGCGTGAGTCGGACCCGTTTTCCTTGGACACAGAATTGGCTTAACCGAAGTGTCCAAGGAGGACCGGAACATGACCGATAATTTTGAGAAGAAAGTTGCTGTTGATGGGCCTGTGGTAAATGCGGGCGAGCTTGGCTCGTCCACGTTTTCCCCAGGCCAGGCTTTGCCGGCAGGCCCGCTGGGACTTGGCCAGCGATGGACGGTGGCGCGCAAGCGTGAGGTCGTTCTGCGGCTTTTGCGTGACGAGCCGGTGCAACTTCTGTCGCGCCAGTTGGGCGTAGAGATCTTCCGGCTCGAGCAGTGGCGTGAGAAAGCGATCGGCGGGATCGACGCCTCGCTCAAGCAACGCAAGGGCGATCCGGTGCAGGCGGAACTGGATAGCGCCATGAAGCGGATCGGAGAGTTGACCATGCAGGTGGAACTGCTGGAGGCCAAGACGGAGACCTTCGGCCCTTTGGGGCGGCGGAGGTCGCGGCGGAGTGCCGCCACCTCGCCCGGCACGGGTCTGGCCTACGGCCTGCGGCGGGTCTGCGCCGCCTGGGGCATGGCCCGCTCCTCGTTCTACGCCATGACCTCCGGCCAGCACGCCGAGCAGCCGCCGGCAAAGCGTCGGGGACCGAAGCCCGCGATCTCGGACCAGGCGCTGCTGGTGGCGATCGAAGCCGACCTGGAGGCATCGCCCTGGGAGGGCGAGGGCTACCGCAAGGTCTGGGCTCGGCTTCGGGTCTGTCGCGACATCCGGGTTGCCCGCAAGCGGGTGCTCCGCCTGATGCGCGAGAACAATCTGCTCTCGCCCCATCGCTGCCGCCGCCGTGGCGGCAATCCCCATGACGGTGAGATCATCACTCATGCCCCGAACCTCATGTGGGGCACCGATGGCGTTCGGGTGTTCACGGTGGACGACGGCTGGGGCTGGATCTTCACCGCCGTCGAGCATTGGAACGCCGAGTGTGTCGGCTGGCATGTCTGCAAGCGCGGCGACCGCTTCGCCGCCCTGCAGCCGATCTCCATGGGGCTTGCCGGGCTGTATGGCTCGACCGCGGCCGGCGCGGCTCGGGGGCTGGCCTTGCGGATGGATCACGGCTCCCAGTATCTGTCGGACCACTTCACCAATCAGATCAAGTTCTGGGGCATCCAGCCGTCCTACGCCTTCGTCGCCGAGCCCCAGACCAACGGCGTCGCCGAGCGGTTCAATCGCACGCTGAAGGAACAGATCATCCATGGTCGCATCTACCGCAACATCGCGGAGCTGCGGGACGCCGTCCGCGACTTCGTCGAACTCTACAATGCCCAGTGGATCGTCGAAAAGAACGGCTACCTGAGCCCCGCTCAAGCTCGTCAGGCGTGGCACGCCGCGATCTCAATCAGGCCCGCCGCGTGAGACAAACTTGTGTCCAAGGAACCGGGTGCGCTACAGCGACAGCAAAGCGGGCGATTGGTTCGATCACGCTACGATTTGTGCCGGCGAAGAAATCCTCTTCGTCCAGGGGGCGTTCGGGGTTTGCCCACGGCGCGCCTTTGGAGGCGCCCTGAAACCGCCCGATCGTGCTCAACTCGGCCGCATTCGTGTCCAGGACGATCTCGGCTCCTGCTTCCTGAAGCGCCTTAATGAGGTCGACTTGCTTGTCGTAGCTGGCGGCGTCGACCACGAAGCGTTTCGGGGTCAGCTTGCCGGTGTAAAGCAGGTGCTCAAGCTGACGATGGCCTGTTGAGCCAACCCGCAAGCACTGCGCTATCGATTTCGGACGTGGATGGAGGTAGTGGACGTTTCCAGACATGATTCACTCAGCCTTTGGCTTACCGAAAAAGTTACATTACAGTTTCACGTATGTCAATCTATGGAACAAATACGAAAGTTTCAAGGACCAACTGCCTCGGCAGCTTGAATGCCCTCAGACCGCGCGACCAAGGCACGCGGCCGAGCGTGACACGTGGGAACACGTCGGCGTTCAGGGTTCGCGTCGGGTGGCCTGAACGAGCGCCTCCAGCGTCTGCAGGAACTTCGAGCGGTCGTTTGGGCTGAACGCCGGGTTCGAGCCGCGGGCAGCACCGGTGTCGCGCAGGTGCGACATCAGATCGCGCATCGCCAGGGCCATGCCGATCGAGTCTTCGGTGAACGGCTTGCCGGTCATGTCGACGACCCGGGCGTGTGCAGCCAGACAGCGGGCGGCCAGCGGGATGTCGGCGGTAACGGTGATGTCGCCCGCACCGATGCGGGTGGCGATCCAGTCGTCGGCGGCGTCCGCGCCCTCGGCGACGACGACGCGGCGAACCAGCGGGCCCTCGATGAGCCGCATCCACGTGTTGGAGACCATGTGGACCGTCAGACCATGGCGCGCGGCAACCCGGACGACCTCGTCCTTGACCGGGCAGGCGTCCGCGTCGACGTAGATCTGCAATAGCGCGTCCTCCGTGAGCAGCCTACGGCATTCACGCATCTCTGCAGACCATTGGCCTGTGCGATGGGCCTCGTGTCAAGCACGAGGGTGACGGCATAATTCCCTTCCTGCATCCGAACGGTAGCCCACACACGATGTGTGAATCTCGTAGGTGAGCCGGGGGGCCTAGTCTTCGTCGGGCTTCACCGTGCGCAGGCGCTTGACGACGCCGCGCCGCGTCTTCGTCGCCAGGCGGCGCTGCTTCGCGCCGAGGGTCAGCCGGGTCGGCCGGCGGACGCGCGGCCGCTGGGCGGCACGGACCAGCAAGTCGACCAGGCGGGCGAGGGCGTCGTCGCGGTTCCGCTCCTGCGTGCGGAAGCGCGCGGCGGTGATGACGATGACGCCATCCTTGGTCAACCGCCGGCCGGCGAGCCGCTCGGCACGGGCGCGCACATCGTCGGGCAGGGCCGGCGAGCGCCGCACGTCGAAGCGCAGCTGCACCGCCGACGATACCTTGTTGACGTTCTGCCCGCCGGGCCCGGACGCGCGGATGAACGTCTCCTCGATCTCGCGGGGATCGATGGCGATCCGCTCGGTAATCCTGATCACGCGCTTTCGGTGTGTCCTCGTGCTGTCGCCTGATATGTAGGCGGCCTGATGCGTATCGTCCAACTCGCCGATGCGCCGGATACGCTGCCGACACTGGCGCGGTGGTTCGTCGCGGAGTGGGCGCCGTACTACGGGCCCGACGGCCCCGGCGACGCCACGGCCGACCTGGCGGGGTGCCGCAACCGCGACACGCTGCCGATCGCGCTGGTTGCCCTGGACGACGACGGCGCGGTCGTCGGCACGGCGGCGCTCAAGGCCGAGTCGGTCGGCAGCGAGCAGGCCGCAGGCCCCTGGCTCGCCGCCTTCGTGGTCGGCCGGGCGCATCGCCAGCGCGGCGTCGGCACGGCCCTGGTGGCGGCGGTGGAGGCCGAGGCGCGGCGGCTCGGCCACGCGGCGCTCTACTGCTCGACCGATGTCGCCGACGACATGCTGAAGCGGCGTGGCTGGCGCGCGCAGGGGGTCACACAGTCGCTGCGTGGCGCGGTCCGCATCTACCGCGTCGACCTGGGCGCTCGCCAGCCGGAGCGGCGGGCCCGGTAAGCTCGCGGTAGCTCGACCCAGTACTTTTGTGCTACTTCGCTGGGTCCCCGTACGGTGGCAGGTCGGCGATGGAACGGCGACACCGCCGCGTTCGTGCATGGCGCCTACAAGCAGGTCGTCGATGCCGAAGCGCCGCTGCTCGGCCGCGGCCGCGTCGTCTTCGCCGACGGGGCGGCGGTGCCGACGGAGATCGTCATGGCACCGCTGTTCGCCGACGGCGGCGTCGACAAGCTGCTGCTCGGCCTCGACTTTCCCAGCCGGCCGGCCTTCGAGCAAGACCGCGCGGTCAGCGTGTTTCAGGTCGTGTCGGAGCCCCTCATCCGGCTGTCGATCACGCCCTGAGACCGGCTTGATTCGGTGCCGGTCGCGCCTGACCGGATCGCGACGGTCGCGCCTCGGGTCCGAGTGCGCGGACGGTCGTCGAGTGCGCGGACGGTCGTCATGGATCTCCGGCTCGAGCGCATCACCCATCGCTACGGAGATCTGGCCGTGCTGGAAAACATCGATCTGCGGATCGAGAGCGGACAGATCGTCTGTGTCGTCGGGCCGTCGGGCTGCGGCAAGTCGACGCTGCTCCGGCTGATCGGCGGGCTCGAGCAACCGAGCGCCGGCACCGTGTTGCAGGTCGGCACGCCGCCAGCGGGCTCGCTCAACCCTGCTGACCTACATCTTTCAGGACTTCGCCCTGCTGCCGTGGCGCAGCGTCGCCAGCAATGTCAGCCTGGTCCTGGAGGACCATCGGCCGGACGGCGCCGCGGTGGCGCGAAATCGTCGACGACGTGCTGGCCCGCACAAAGCTGAGCGAGTTACGCGAAGCCCTGCCGAAACAGCCTTCGGGCGGCATGAAGCAACGCGTGGCGATCGCCCGGGCGCTTGCCGTCAGCCCGGCGGTGATGCTGATGGACGAGCCACTGTCCGCTGGGCGTCAGCGTGAGCTGGCTGATCGGCCGCGCCGAGCGTACGCTGCTGCGCTGGCGCTCATAGGCGGCGGAGGTGCACGGTGCGCGAATCGGCCGCGTCGCCGGCCAACAATGAAGCGAGTTCGACAAGGCGGCCCGACGAGCAGCCGCGCATGTAGGTTCTTGTTAACCGTACCGCAATACCGTGCCACCGGCGGCTGATCGCCAGCCCCATCGGCAGGCCCATGCGCGCACCTCCGCGCATCGGACTGGACCCTCGCAGGGATGACCGGCTGACATGCGCCTCAGCGCCGGGGAACTCGGCGAAATACTGAACAGTCATAGCGGCTGGCTGAACGGGCGCGGCCAACGGGCCAATCTGGCCCTACGCGACCTCTCCGGGCTCAAGATGCGGGGTGCGCAGCTGCCCAAGGCCAAGCTGACCGGCACCATTCTGAGCCGCTGCGACCTGGCCGGCGCCGACCTGCGCGACGCCGACCTGTTCGGCGCCAACCTGACCGACGCCGATCTGTCGGACGCCGATTTGTCCGAGGCGGACCTGCGCGGGGCGACGCTGCGCGGCTGCGATCTGACACGGGCCAAGCTCAACAAGGCCGACCTGCGCGATGGTACGCTGATGGTCGTGGGCCAGGGCGCCCTGGCCATGCACTACGTTGACTGCTCGCTCGCCGACGCCGACCGGGCCTTGCTGACCGGGGCCGATCTGACCGGGGCGCGCCTCGGCGATGCGGCAGTCGCGCAGAGCGACCTGACCGGCGCGATCCTGCGCTACGCCGACCTGCGCAACGCCAACCTCAGCGACCCGAATCTGGACAGCGTCGACTTCTCCGGCGCCAATCTGTCCGGTGCCAACCTGTCGGGCTCCGATCTGCGGCGCGCGATCCTCGACGGCGCGGTCGTCGAGCACACCAACCTGACCGACTCGGACCTGACCGGCGCGTCGCTGCAAGGCGTCTGCGCGGCGCCAAGATCCTGCAGCGGCTCGAAGACTTGCCGGTCGCGGTGCGCGACATCCTGAGCGAACACGCCGAATGGATCGCCAGCGACGGCGCTGCCGGCAATTGCGCCGTACTGGCCGACGCCGACCTCAGCTATGCCGACCTCTCAGGCCTCGACCTCAGCGCCGCCGACTTCTCCAACGCCAAGATGACCGGCGCCCACCTCGACGACTGCCAGCTGGTCCTGGCCAACCTGTCGGGCGTCGACCTGCACGAGGCGACACTGGTGCGTGCCGACCTGTCGGGCGCCAAGCTGTGCGGCGGCAACCTGTGCGACGCCAACCTGACCGGGGCCAATCTGAGCGCCGCCAGCATTCGCGATCCGGGTAAGCTGGCGACCAGGTGCATCTGGCCGACGAACCTGTCCGGCGCCCTGCTGCGGCGGACCAACTTCGCCGGCGCCAACCTGCACTCCGCCAACCTGGTCGACGCCGATTTGCGGCGCGCCAACCTGACCGACGCCAATTTGACCAACACGCGCCTCGATCCCGACCAACTCGAAAACGCCATCGGCCGCGGCCCGGCCCAGCGCAGCTAGCCTGGAAGATTCACGAAAGGCACCGCCGAACTCCCAATATGCGTTATGATTCAATTGCCTAGATCGGATCAAACGCAGGAGCCCGGCGGTGACGAATTGTACCCCTGAGACGGTGCTGTTTCCAGTCTGCCGCAAGCGGCGGATCGAGGCGGCGTTTGACGGCGGCGATGTGACGAGCAACGGCGGCGTGCTGCTGTTACGCCAGGCGGACCGGCGGTTGGGTCTGACGGCGGCGGTGGCGCGTCGGCTCGGCGACAGGCGCCAGCGCGGCAAGGTCAGGCATCGCTTCGTCGACATGCTGCGCCAGCGGGTGTTCGCGATCGCGCTGGGCTATGAGGATCTGAACGATCACACCGAGCTGCGCCACGATGTGGCGGTGCAGACGGCGACGGGGCAGGACCGGGCGCTGGCCAGCGCGCCGCCGCTGTGCCGCTTCGAGAACCAGGCCGAGGCGAGCTGGGCGTGGGCGATCCACGAGGTCCTGGCGGATGCCTTCATCGCCGCGCATGGTGATCCGCCAGCCGAGATCGTGCTCGACTTCGATGCCACGGACGACCCGGTTCACGGCCATCAAGAAGGCCGGTTCTTCCATGGCTACTACGACCACTACTGCTTCCTGCCGCTTTACGTGTTCGCCGGCGATCATCTGCTGGCGGCCTACCTGCGACGCTCGGACATCGACCCGGCGAAGCATGCCGGTGCAGTGCTGAAGCTGCTGGTGCGGCGGCTGCGCCTGGCCTGGCCCGCCGTGCGCATCATCGTGCGGGCGGACTCCGGCTTCTGCCGCTGGCGCATGCTGTCGTGGTGCGAGCGTCACGGCGTCGACTACATCATCGGCCTGGCCAGGAACAAGCGGCTGGAGGCGCTGGCGGCGCCCGTGATGGCCCAGGCGCGCGCACTGTTCGCCACGACCGGCGACAAGCAACGGCACTTCGCCGAACTCCGCTATGGCGCCGGGACGTGGAACCGCGAGCGGCGCGTCATCGCGCGCCTCGAACACACCGCCCGCGGCGCCAACCCGCGCTTCGTGGTGACCAGCCTCGCCGGTGACGGCATGGCGCTCTACGACATGCTCTACTGTGCCCGCGGCGACATGGAGAACCGCATCAAGGAGCAGTTCGAGCTGTTCTCTGACCGCACCTCGGCCCATCGCTGGTGGCCGAACCAGTTTCGCCTGCTCCTGGCCAGTCTCGCCTACGTGCTGATGACGGCGATCCGGCGCTTCGGCCTCGCCGGCACCGAGGCCGCCCGCGCCCAGGTCGGCACGATCCGCCTGCGCTTGCTCAAGATCGGCGCCGTCGTCATCCGCAACACCCGTCGGGTCCGCTTCCTGCTCTCCTCGGCCTGTCCCGATCAGGCCCTGTTCACACTGGTCGCCACCAGGCTCGAACCAGGATAGCGGCCGCCCCTTCGGTCCCTTACACGATCCCAATGCCGTGCCGCGGCAACCAGTAAACGCGACCGCTCGCCGCCACCGAACACCGTAATGCTTCGCTCCTGCACCGCGGCCATGAACCCCGGTCAAACCCGTCCCAATTCGCCTCATTCGAGACAGATGACCGGCCCAACAGGACACAATCATTCGCATCATGAAATATCCGGGCTAGCGCCCAATGTTCGCCGAGGTCGCGGCGATCCGTAACGACGTCGCCGAAAAGACCCGCTCTCGCACCACTCACCGGGGCGGCAATGCTCCCCGGGCGCCGACATTTACGATTGTCAGCGGTGCCTCGCGGACACTATAGGGGTCCGCGAGGCCCAACAGGGCGACGCCCGAGGCCCCCGAGCAGGCCGGACCACGATGGACATGTTTCTGCCCCTGCTGCTGCTCGTGGCGGCGCGGATCGGTGGCGAGGTTGCGCTGCGCCTCGGCCAGGCGCCGCTGGTCGGCGAGATCGCGGGCGGCGTGGTACTGGGCATCGTCGTCGCGCCACTCACCGTACAGGTGCCCGTGCTCGCCGGCATCGCCGATGGCGCCGTCGTCGACACGGTCGTCAACCTCGGCATCTTTTTCCTGATCCTGTCGGCCGGCATTGAAATGGAGCCGCGCGAGATCGCCCGCGGCTCGGCCTGGTCCTTCGCGGTCGCCGTCGGCGGCATGGCCGCGCCGGGGCGGCGGCCACGACGCCCGAAGCCGCCACGGACCGGGGCGCCCTGACGTTGGGGCTCGCCGCCAAGATCCTCGCGGCCGCCGCCGCGGCGTATGGCGTCGTCGTGCTGGCGGCGTTCTTCATGCAACGCTCGCTCATGTACGCGCCCGGCACGACGCTGCCGACCGTGCCGGCGGGCTTCACCGCGGTGACCCTGACCACGACCGACGGGCTCGTGCTTACCTCGTGGTACGCGGCGCCGACGGCGCCCGGCCGCGCGATCATCGTCTATTTCCAGGGCAACGCCGGGACCATCGCCGACCGGGTCGCGAAGGTGCTGCCGTTCGTCGCCGACGGCCACGGCGTCCTGCTGACCGGCTATCGCGGCTATGGCGGCAATCCGGGTACGCCGACAGAGCGGGGGCTGCTTGCCGACGCCTGGCTTGCCCTGAAGTTCGCGCTGGCCGAGGCCGGGGCCGCGCGGCCGGTCGTGCTGTTC
The DNA here is from genome assembly GCA_965261585.1 of Alphaproteobacteria bacterium. Lineage (GTDB taxonomy): Bacteria > Pseudomonadota > Alphaproteobacteria > UBA6615 > UBA6615 > CBDHDN01. The sequence continues at coordinate 85,925 of CBDHDN010000064.1, read as the reverse complement.
GGCGAATCCCTCGGCAGCGGCGTTGCCGTCCAGCTCGCGGCGGGGCATGCCCAGGGCAAAGAGCCCGTCACGGACGAGCCCGTCACGGGCGCGCCCGTCGCCGCCGTCGTGCTCGAGGCGCCGTTCACCTCGGCGGCGACTGTCGGCCAGGCGGCCTACCCGTTCCTGCCGGTGAAGCTGCTGATCAGGGACCGCTTCGATTCGCTCGCTCGCATTGCCGCGATCGGCGCGCCGCTGCTCATCGTCCACGGCGAGCGCGACCGCGTCGTCCCGGTCGTCCAGGGCCGCCGCCTGCTCGCCGCGGCGCAAGCGCCGAAGACCGGCCACTTCTTGCCGGGCGCCGGCCACAACGACCTCGCCGCCTACGGCGCCATCGCCCATGAGCGCGCGTTCCTGCGCCAGCTGCCGGCTCCCGCAACCGCGCGGCAGAACTAGGGGCGCGCCGTTGACTCGGATCCGAGGGGGCGGGTTCGGCCTCAAGCAGCCTTGGCCGGGGGTGGCTCGAGGCCGAGGCGGGTGTAGGCCTCGGGCGGGGCATCGTTGGTTCGCATCAAGGCCAGCATCTGGGCCGTCAGTCGGGCCACGATGGCGGGGTCGTCGAGCGGCCGGCGCTGCTCGGGGTCGGCCTCGGTGTCGAACAGCACGGTCTCGGTATCCTGGAAGAAGCCCATGCCCATCCCGCGGTACATCGGCGATTTGGCGGTGCCGGAGACCTTCAGCAGCGGCGCGCCCTTGGTGAAGTCGAACGGCGCGGCGAGGGTCGCCGTCCGCAGCTCCTCCGGCGTGAAGAACGACGTGATGTGCGTCGGCATCAGGGTGTACTGGTAGATCTCCTGCGCCGTCATATCGTCGGGGTAGCGGAAATAGGTGTAGCGGCCGTCGGTGACGTTCGTCGCGCTGCCCCAGACGCCGTAAAGCCCGGCCTCGCGGATGGTCATGTCGCGGTCGAGCAGGGGGACGATCGAGCGGCCCTCAACCTCGGCCGGCCGCGCGACGCCGAACAGCTCGAGGATCGTCGGCATGACGTCGATCGTCTGGGTCAGCGCGCGGCGGCGCGTCCCGGCCTTGCCGGCGAAATCGGGGTGGTGGAAGAACAGCGGAATGTGCGCGACCTCGTCGTAGCACGGCATGCGGATCTTGGCCCACCAGTCGTGTTCGCCGAGCAGGAAGCCGTGGTCCGTCGTGACCACGAGCGCCGTGTCCCGCCACATGTCGTGTTCGTCGAAGTAATCGAGCAGGCGGCCCATCTGGGCATCGCACAGGGCGACGATGGCGCAGTAGTTCGCACGCAGCTCGGCGCATTCGTCCGGCGCCTCGGTGACCCGGGCGTAGGGCGGCCAGTCCAGGATCGGGCCGCCATAGTTCGTCGGATAATCGGCGCGGAAGCGGGCCGGCGCGAAGAACGGCTCGTGGGGATCGAATGTCTCGATCTGTAGCAGCCAGTCCTTGGCCGTGCGGTTGGCGTCGAGGAATTCGAGGCCGGCGTCGAAACACTTGACCGACGGGAAGTCCTCGTCATCGCGAATGAATTCGCGATTGACGACGTGGTGGTAGTAGAGGCTGCGCCGGCGGTCGTCGAACTGGGCGGCGTGGTATTTCTCGCGCAGCCGTTCCCACGGCGGCTGGACCATGGCCTTCCAGGGATCGCGCTCCTGCCCGCGGATGAACTCATAGGTGTCGTAGCGGTTGTGGTAGGTGAAGCCGCCGTCCTCCCAGTAGTGGTAGTGGTCGGAGACGAGGTGGCTGTAGGCCCCGGACTGGTACAACAGCTCGGGGAACGAATTGTCGAACGGCTCGAGCGGGCCCCAGCTGCGATGCAGGAAGTTGAGCCGGCCGGTCTGCATGTCGCGGCGTGCCGGCATGCAGGGCAGGCTGCCGGCATAGTGGGTGTCGAACGTCACGCAGCGCTCGGCCAGGCGGCGGAAGTTCGGCGTCTTGATCGTCTGCGCCCCATAGGGTTCGAGCGAACGCCGGTTGAGCGAGTCGAATAACGCGAAGACGAGCTTCATCGGAGTCTCCCACCTACTGCCTCGATTGCCTCTTCGGCCCAGTCGTCGGCGCCGGGCGGCCGCGGCAACGCCACGCCGCCCTCGTCGAACAGATGGCACGCCGCGGGCGTCACATGCACCGGGATGCGTTGGCCCTTGCGCGCCGGCACGCCGCCCGGCACCTTGACGACCAGCGTCTGGGTGTCGCCGACATGGCCATAGAGGATGGTTTCGCCGCCCAGCGGCTCGGTCACGTAGACGTCGAGTGCGACCGTCGCGCCAGCGGCGCCGGCGCCGACCGCCAGGTGCTCCGGGCGCACGCCCAAGGTCATGCTGTCGCCGACGCCGGTGCCGGCCGGCTGCGCCGGCACGGCGAGCCGCAGGCCGCCAGGCATATCGACGGTGACGCTGTCGCTGGCGACGGCGCTGACGGTCGTCGGCAACAGGTTCATACGCGGCGAGCCGATGAAGCCGGCGACGAACGCGTTGGCCGGGCGGTGGTACAGGTCCATCGGTGAGCCGACCTGCTCGACCCGGCCGTGGCGCAGCACGACGATCTTGTCGGCCATGGTCATGGCCTCGGTCTGGTCGTGGGTCACGTAGAGCATCGTCGCGTCGATCGAGTTGTGCAGCTTCGCCAGCTCGACACGCATGTCGACCCTGAGCGCCGCGTCGAGGTTGCTCAGCGGCTCATCGAACAGGAACACCTTGGGCTCGCGCACGATGGCGCGGCCGATGGCGACCCGCTGGCGCTGGCCGCCCGATAGCTGGCGCGGCTTGCGCTCCAGCAGATCCTCGATCTGCAGGATGCGCGCGGCCTCGTCGACGCGCCGGTCGATCTCGTCGCGCGGCACCTTCGCCATCTTCAGCGCAAAGCCCATGTTCTGGGCCACGGTCTTGTGCGGATAGAGCGCGTAGTTCTGGAACACCATGGCCAGCCCGCGTTTGGCCGCGGGTGTGCGATGCACGGCCTGGCCGCCGACATGGATCTCGCCGGTGGTCACCAGCTCAAGGCCGGCGATGACGCGCAACAGCGTCGACTTGCCGCAGCCCGACGGCCCGACGATGACGACGAACTCGCGGTGGGCGATCTCGAGGTCGATATCCAACAGGGCGGCGACGGTGCCGAACGTCTTGCTGACGTTGCGCAGGCTCAACTCGGCCATCGCTCTAGCCCTTCACCGACCCGGCCGTCAGGCCGGCAGACAGCTTCGTCTGCAGTGGCAGGAACAGCAACAGCGCAGGCAGCGTCGTCACGGCGGAGGCCGCCATGATGGCGCCCCAATCGACACTTTGCTCGCCGAAGAACTGGGCCAGGCCGAGCGGCATGGTCTTCAACGAGGTCCGGGTCAGGAAGGCCAGCGCGAACAGGAACTCGGTCCACATCAGCAGGAATGCATAGGTCGCCGTGGCGACGATGCCCGGCAGCATGACGGGAAAGATGATCGTCCAGATGATTTGGAACTGGGAACAGCCGTCCATCACCGCCGCCTCGTCGAGCTCGCGCGGCACCGTCTCCAGATAGCCCACCATCAGATAAACCGAGAACGGGAGCGAGATCGCGACGTATGCGAAGATCATGCCGACATAGCTGTTCAACAGGCCGATCCGCGCGAACATGATGAACAGCGGGGTCACCAGGATAATCCATGGGAACAGCTGGCCCAGGATGACCGAGCCGAACAGCAGCCGCTTGGCGCGGAAGCGCTTGCGCGAGAAGACGTAGGACGCTGTGACGGAGACGAACGTCGAGATGACGACCGCGACGAGACAGATGAACAGGCTGTTGAAAATGAAACGGCCGAAGCCGGCGCGGAAGATCGTCGCGTAGTTCTCCAGCGTGAACGTGAATGTGGTGGCGGCGAACATGGTCTCATTGGTCTTGAACGAGCCGATGAAGATCCACACCGCCGGGAAGATGAGGAACGCCCAGACGACGAACGTCACGGCCAGGATCAGGGCGACGACCACGGGGTTGCGCCGGATCGAGACGTCGGCGGTGACGGCGCTCGCGTTGAAGGTCATCTGCGCTTGGCTCATCCTCGACCCCCTCAGAGAATCTCGCGAAATTCGCGCATGGCGACGAAGCGGAAATAGATCAGGCCTAGCACCGCCATGACAGCGGCCATGACCATGCCGACCGACGAGGAGAAGCCGAGCTCGAAGTCGATGAAGCCCTTGATGTAGATCTCGGTGGCCAGCACGTTCGTGAACAGGCCCGGCCCGGCCCCGGTCGCCAGCCAGACATAGACAAAGTTGTTGAACGTCCAGAAGACGAGCAGCAGCGCCATGACGACGACCGTCGGCATCAGGTGCGGCAGGGTTACGTGGAAGAAGCGCTGCAGCGCGCCGGCGCCGTCCATCTCGGCAGCCTCGTGCAGCTCCGCCGGCACCGATTGCAGGCCGGCCAGGAAGGTCAGCGTCACCAGCGGCAGGGTGTTCCAGACGATGATCGTGATGATCGCCGGCCAGACCGTGTCGACGTTGGCCAGGAACGCGACCGGCCGGTCGATCAGGCCGAGGCCCTGCAACGCCTTGTTGACGACGCCCTGGCGGCCGTCGAGCAGCAAGCGCCAGACGACGACGGCGACGATCGGCGGTGTCGCCCAGGGCACGAGCAGCAAGAGGCGGGAGATCGTCGTCAGTCGGTAGTGGCGCAACGTCGCCGAGTTCAGCAACAGGGCGAGCAGCAGGCCCAGGACCAGGCGCAGCACGACCGAGACCGCGGTCAGCCAGAACAGCGTGTTCCACAGGACGCTGTAAAAGTCCCGGCTCGACAGCAGCTCGACATAGTTCTTCAGGCCGATGAACGCGCCGCCGGTCTTGAGGCCGAGCAGGCTCAGGTCGGTGAAGCTGTTGTAGAAATTGAACAGCGTCGGGTAGCCGTAGAAGAAGACCAGGAAGAAGAAGATCGGCGCCAGCATCGCCGCGATGAAGATCCGTTCTCCCGTCATGTCCGGCCCCCCGCGGCCGGGGGTGTCCCTCGAACACCCCCGGCCCACCGGCAACCCTACTTAAGCTGCTCTTCGACCGACTCCAATAGCTCGGCCGCCGCTTCGGCATACGTGCGTTGGCCGATGAAGGCGGAGCCGAAGGCGCGGCCCGTGTCGTTCCACATCTTGCCGATCTGCGCCGGCCCGTCGGAATAAGCGCCCCAGCTGCGCGCCAACGTCAGCTGCTCGGCAAAGCCGCCGAGGGCCGGGCCGAACTCGATGTTGCGCAGCGGTGTCTTCTGGGCCGGGAACTGGTTTTCGTAGTAGGTCGTCAGCACATTCTCACGGGTCATGAACTCGACCAGCTTCCAGGCCGCGTCCGGGTTCTCCGTATTGGCGCTGATGCCCAACATGCGGCCGCCCAGATGGGTCTTCGGCCCGGCTGGCCCGGCCGGGGTCGTCGCCGTCACGAAGGGTGGTTTGGCGCCCGGGTTGCGCTCCTTGTACGCCGCCAGGATCGTCTTGAACTGCTGCGGCGGCATGATCGCGATGCCCTGGTCGCCGTTCGTCATGCCTTCGAGGATCGCGGGGTCGAACCAGCTGGTGACGCCCAGCATCGCCTCCGGGTTGTGGCCCTCCTTGATGAAGCTGTCGTAGTACGCCATCGCCTCGGCGATCTTTTCGACCGTGATGCCGGTCTTGAAGCCGTCGCCGTCGGGGACGACCAGCGCGTCGCCGTTCGACCACCAGTAATAGTTGGCGAGGAACCAGATCGTGTTGCTCGACCCGCTGCCGGCGGGGAAGCCGAAGCCGACCTTGCCGGTCTTCTCGTTGATCGTCCGGCTGGCGTCGCGCAGCGCGTCCCAGGTGCGCGGGATCTCGCTGAGCCCGGCGTCCGCCAATACGTCGGTGCGGTAGACCATCGCCCAGGTGTCGGTCGTCCACGGCACGCCATAGATGTTGCCGTCGGCGCCGACAGCGAGCTCCGTCGCGATGAAGTCGTCGAAACCGGCCTGGATCGGCTGGGTCTCCAGGAAATCGTTGAGCGGCAACAGGGCGCCTGCGGCGCCCATGTCGCGCGGCCAGACGAAGGCGATGTGGACCACATCGGGCCCTTCGCCGACGGCCGCCTCGCGCAGGAACTGCTGGCGCGATTCGCTCCAGGCGATCGTCTGCAGCTCGACCTCGACGCCCGGGTTCTCCTGCTCGAACACATCGAGCGCCGCGCGCATCTCCTCGGCCTCGGAATCGTTGAAGCGGAACGTCAGTTTCACGTCCTGGGCACTGACCGTCGCCGCCGCTGTGGTGACGGCGAGGGCCGCTAGTATCGCTGTCCATGTTCTCGGTTTCATGTGGTCCTCCTTTTCGTGTGTCGTGATTTTCAGGTCACCTGGTATTGGCTAAGCGCGGCGGCCTCCGGGACGATCCCGATGCCGGCGCCGGTAGGCATCCGCACGCGCCCATCCGAGACGCCGAGGTCGAGGTCGCAGAGCGCCGTGCGCAGCGGATTGGCGTTCGAGTCCAGCTCGACAAAACCGGGGCCGCCGACCGCTGCCAGCAAATGCAGCGACGCGGCCAGGCCGACGGCCGTGCCCATGAAGTGGGGGCAGTAGGCGAAACCCTTGTCGACGACCAGGCGGCCGACTGCGGCGCAACCGCCGATGCCGCCCCATTTTGCCACGTCGGGCTGATAGAATGCCAGCGCGCCGGCCGCCACATGGGCGTCGTACAGGGCATCGGCGCAGATGTTCTCGCCGGCGGCCAGCGTACGTCGGTCTGGCGGGCCAGGTCGACCCAGTCTTCGACGGGCGCCAGCGCCGACAGCGGTTCCTCGGCGAACGACACGCCGTGGCGCGCCAGCCGATTGATCGCAGCGGCGGCCTCGGCCACCGACCATGCCTGGTTGGCGTCGACCATGATGGCCGGCCCGGCACCGATAGCCTCGCGCACCGAGCGGACGAGCGCTTCGTCGCGGTCCGCGTCGTGGCCGACTTTCACCTTGAAGGCGTTGTGCCCGGCGGCAACGAGCTCGCCGGCCAGCGCTGGCGCCCGCGCCGGATCGAGGGTGCTGGCATAGACCGGGACGCTGTCGGCCGGCGCCCCGTTCAGCAGGGTCGCCAGGGGCTGCCCGCGGCGCCGAGCCTGCAGATCCCACACCGCCATGTCGAGGCCGGCGATGCAGTGCCCGAACGGACCGGGCTCACCGACATGGGTCGCCATGCGCGTCCAGCGCGCCTCCAGGTGCGGCCGGACCTGCCGGGGATGGGCGAAGCGCTCGCCGACCAGCTCGGGCGCGATGACGGCCTCCAGCAGCTGCTGCCGCGACGCGGCGGCATGGGGCGGGAAGTTGCACCACACCTCGCCCCAGCCGAACGCGCCGCCGGCATCCTCGACCTTCACGAGCAGCCCGTTGCGGGCGCGCATCGTGCCGAGACTGGACGACGGCAGCCCGCTCGCCTCGGCACGCAGGCGCACGGTCTCGATCCGGGCAACGCGGATGGGCTCGGGCATGCCGGTCGCGATCCTCCCCTGCACAAATTAATACAACACTGATTAATCAGCCTGCAATCACCATCTGGCCGTGGCATAGTCGGGCTGACCGCTGAACCATCGAGCGATGCCGCCGGATGCTGCGTCTGAAGGCCTACGAACAGTTTCACGAGCGTCTGCTGTCGGGCGATCTGAAGCCCGGTCAATTCGTCACCCAGCGCGAATTGGCCAAGCTGATCGGTGTGCCGCTGGGCGCGGCGCGCGAGGCGATCCAGCGCCTCGAGTTCGAATCCCTGCTCAAGGTCTACCCCCAGCGCGGGGTCCAGGTGGCGCAGGCAAGCGCGCGGCTGATCCGTACGGCCTATCAGTTCCGCCTGGTGCTGGAGCGAGAAGCGGTGCGCCACTTCGCGGGTACGGCCGCCGTCGGCGATATGGAGCGCCTCGAGGACGCGACCCGGCGCATCGTGCGGCGCGCCGAGCAGTCGATCACGCCGCGGCTGCAGGAGGAAGCCGTCGAGATCGACTGGCGCATGCACGACGCCTTTATCGACAGCCTCGACAACGAGATCATCGCCGAGGCCTATCGCATCAACGCGGCCCGCATCCGCCTGATCCGCGGCGGCGGCAACCGCCTGCCGCGGCCGCGCCTGGTGCCGGCGCTAAAGGAGCACCTGGCAATCCTCGCCGCCTGCAAGACCCGCGACGAGGCGCTGGCGGTGCGGCGAATCGAGGTGCACATCAACACCTCCCAGCAGCTGACGTTCGACGGTTCCTAGCGTTCGGCGCCGCGGCGACCGCGACGAGGACTGCTAGCCTGGAAGATTCACGAAAGGCACCGCCGAACTCCCAATATGCGTTATGATTCAATTGCCTAGATCGGATCAAACGCAGGAGCCCGGCGGTGACGAATTGTACCCCTGAGACGGTGCTGTTTCCAGTCTGCCGCAAGCGGCGGATCGAGGCGGCGTTTGACGGCGGCGATGTGACGAGCAACGGCGGCGTGCTGCTGTTACGCCAGGCGGACCGGCGGTTGGGTCTGACGGCGGCGGTGGCGCGTCGGCTCGGCGACAGGCGCCAGCGCGGCAAGGTCAGGCATCGCTTCGTCGACATGCTGCGCCAGCGGGTGTTCGCGATCGCGCTGGGCTATGAGGATCTGAACGATCACACCGAGCTGCGCCACGATGTGGCGGTGCAGACGGCGACGGGGCAGGACCGGGCGCTGGCCAGCGCGCCGACGCTGTGCCGCTTCGAGAACCAGGCCGAGGCGAGCTGGGCGTGGGCGATCCACGAGGTCCTGGCGGATGCCTTCATCGCCGCGCATGGTGATCCGCCAGCCGAGATCGTGCTCGACTTCGATGCCACGGACGACCCGGTTCACGGCCATCAAGAAGGCCGGTTCTTCCATGGCTACTACGACCACTACTGCTTCCTGCCGCTTTACGTGTTCGCCGGCGATCATCTGCTGGCGGCCTACCTGCGACGCTCGGACATCGACCCGGCGAAGCATGCCGGTGCAGTGCTGAAGCTGCTGGTGCGGCGGCTGCGCCTGGCCTGGCCCGCCGTGCGCATCATCGTGCGGGCGGACTCCGGCTTCTGCCGCTGGCGCATGCTGTCGTGGTGCGAGCGTCACGGCGTCGACTACATCATCGGCCTGGCCAGGAACAAGCGGCTGGAGGCGCTGGCGGCGCCCGTGATGGCCCAGGCGCGCGCACTGTTCGCCACGACCGGCGACAAGCAACGGCACTTCGCCGAACTCCGCTATGGCGCCGGGACGTGGAACCGCGAGCGGCGCGTCATCGCGCGCCTCGAACACACCGCCCGCGGCGCCAACCCGCGCTTCGTGGTGACCAGCCTCGCCGGTGACGGCATGGCGCTCTACGACATGCTCTACTGTGCCCGCGGCGACATGGAGAACCGCATCAAGGAGCAGTTCGAGCTGTTCTCTGACCGCACCTCGGCCCATCGCTGGTGGCCGAACCAGTTCCGCCTGCTCCTGGCCAGTCTCGCCTACGTGCTGATGACGGCGATCCGGCGCTTCGGCCTCGCCGGCACCGAGGCCGCCCGCGCCCAGGTCGGCACGATCCGCCTGCGCTTGCTCAAGATCGGCGCCGTCGTCATCCGCAACACCCGTCGGGTCCGCTTCCTGCTCTCCTCGGCCTGTCCCGATCAGGCCCTGTTCACACTGGTCGCCACCAGGCTCGAACCAGGATAGCGGCCGCCCCTTCGGTCCCTTACACGATCCCAATGCCGTGCCGCGGCAACCAGTAAACGCGACCGCTCGCCGCCACCGAACACCGTAATGCTTCGCTCCTGCACCGCGGCCATGAACCCCGGTCAAAACCCGTCCCGATTCGCCTCATTCGAGACAGATGACCGGCCCAACAGGACACAATCATTCGCATCATGAAATATCCGGGCTAGTCGCCGGACAGCCGGCGCAGCAGGGCGCTGGCGTCGGCGTCGCCGTCGAAGCGCTGTCCCGCGGCCAATGCACGCTCGAGCTCCGCCCGCGCGTCGTCATCGCGGGCGTGGGCATCGCGCAGGATTGTCAGCCCCCGCGCCGGCTGGCCCTGCTGGACGAGGCTCCAGCCAAACGTATCGCCCGGCCCCGGCTGGTCCGGCGCCAGCGCGTAGGCCTGGCGCGCCAGGCCGAGCGCGCGCGGATCGCCGGCCCGCTGATAGAGCCAGGCCAGATTGTTCAACAGCGCCGCATCATCCGGCAGGGCCTCGATCAGCGCTTCGTGGGCCGCCGTCGCCGCGGCGTGGCGGCCGACATCGATATAGGCCGTCGCGAGGGCACGGTAAGCCACGGCGTCCGCGGGATTGGCCTGGACCCAACTCTCCAGCGTCGACAAGGCCGCCACGGCCCGGCCGGCATCGCGACTGGCCTGATAGAAGCGCACGACCAGGCTGCCGGTGGGATTGAACCTGAGCGCCTGCGCATAGACGTCGGCGGCGTCGGCGGCGCGGCCAAGCTGCGCGAGGATGTCGCCGTGCAGACCGTCGCCGATAGACGACGTCGGATGCGCCCGCGCCAGTGCGGCGGCCCGCGCCATCGCATCGTCGAGGTCCCCGCTGTCGGCGATGAGCCGGATCAAGGCGACGTTGATGGCCACGGAGTCCGGGTCGATGGCCAGGGCCCGGTCGAGCGATCGCCGCGCGCCGGCGACGTCGTTGGCCGCGATCTGAAACCGATGGACGCGCAGCAGGCCGGCCGCGCGGTCGGCCATGAGCACCGCGCTGCGCTCGAACGTCGCCGCTGCTTTCGCCAGATCGCCGCCCGCCAACTCGGCCCGGCCAAGCGCTTGCAGGGCCTGCACGTCGGTCAGGCCGCCGGCGCGGTCCTGAAGCCGGCGCGCGGCCTCGAGTGCGGCCTCGGGCCGGTTGGCACGGAGATAGAGGTCGACAAGGCGGGCTTGCGGACCGACGGCGGCGGCATTGCTGCGCCGAACGCGTTCAAGCCAGCGGATCACCGCACCAAGACTGCCTTCGTTCTCGGCAATCGTGGCCAGGCCAAGCATGGCCCGTGTCTCGCCGGCGTTGGCGTTGTAGATCGCAAGGTAGTGGGCCTTGGCGGCCGCCGGGTTTCCACTGGCCGCTTCGAGCGTCGCCAGGTTGTAGCGTGCGGGCGGGAACGCCGCGTCGATGGCAAGGACGGTCTCGAAGCTGGCCCGGGCCGCCGCGACCTGCCCCGTTGCCAGCTGGGCGGCACCCGCTAGATTGTGTAGGATCGGGTCGCGCAGGCCGCCGTCGATCGCCGCTTTCGTCGTCGCCAACGCCGCACGATAGCGGCCACTGCTGAACTGCGTGAACGCCAGCAATATGCTGCGTTCACGATCCACGGCAGCGCCACCCAACCCGACCGCCAGCTCGGCCAGCGCCCGATCCGTCTCGCCCACGGCGATTCGCGCCAGCGCCAGGCGTGTATGCAACCTGGCGCTGTCGGGCGCCAGCGTGGCGGCGCGCTCGAACATGGCGATCGCATCGGCGAATTCCCGCAGCTGCATATGCGCCGCACCGATCAGCGAATGCAGTTCGGGATCGTCGGGCGTGATCGAAAGCGCGGGCCGCAGAAATATCAGGGCCTGCGCAGCCTTTCCCCGGTCGATCAGCAGCCGCCCCAGCAACATGCGCGCGCCGCCATGACGCGGCCGCAATCGCAGGAAAGTCTTGAGGTTGCGTTCGGCGTTTTCGAAATGCCCGAGGGCATAGTGCGCAACGCCGTTGATGAGAACGTTGGGGGGATGCGACCGGAGGTCGGCGGCGTCGAGCCGGTCGAGGCTGTTGGCCACGCCGCGCAGCAGCTCGCGGCCTTCGCTCACCTTGCTGTCGCGCACCAGGGCCAAGGCCTGCAAATAGGCGACGTTCGGATCGTCGGGGCGCTGGGCCCGCAGGAACTCGATGTCGGCGAGGGCGGCCTCATGGCGGCCAAGGTCCATCAACACGGCAGCCCGGGCGAGGCGGGCGACGAAAGAGCGCGGCGCGACCGCGATGGCCCGGTCGTAGTGGGCGAGCGCGGCGTCGAGATCCTGCAGCACCCGGCTGATCTCGCCGAGTGCGAACAGCACATCGTGGGATTCGGGGTCGCGGGCCTGCGCCTCGGCAGCGTAGCGCTTGGCGGTTTCGACCTCGCCGCCGGCCAGCGCAATCTGCGCCAGGCCGACGAGCGAGGCCGGGTGATCGGGCCGCTGTTCCAGCGCCGCACGAAAAACCGCGGTCGCCTGGTTGGGTTGCTTGAGGCCAATGTGTGCGCGGCCGCGCAGGGCAAGAACGTCGGCCGCGCGCTTGGCCGGCAGCGCCCGAACCGTGATGTCCTCAAGCAGTTCCAGGTACTTTCCCTGCTTGAGGTAGGCGTCGCCGAGCGGCACCGCGACGAGCGCGGGATCGGCACCGTAGCGCAGCGCCAGCCGCAGCTCCTTCTCCGCGGCGGCCACCTCGTCGAGCGCCAGATACGCCTGACCGATCAGCAACCGCGCCGCTATGTTGTCCGGGTCGCCCTGCAGCACGTTCTTTAGCTGGATGACGGCGCCCCGGTAGTCGCCTTCGCGATATCGCTGGAGCGCATCGTCATAGAACGCCGGCTGGACGGCGGTGGGTGCCGGGCCCGTCGCCGCGAAGGCCGCCGACGCCGCCAGCAGGGCGAGCCCGGCCAGGAACGCAACACCGGCGCCACGCGCCCGGCCCGTGTGCACGCCCGCCAGCCAACGGGCCGTCATCACCGGAAAAGCAAGGGTCATCCGTGACATCAAACCGCCCGCGACGACACAACCACGCGCGGGGCGTTGCGAAGCGCGAGCGCAAGGCCACTCACGCACCCGCGTCGTGACCGCGCCCGGAAGGGAATAGATGGCGGCACTTAACAATCCGGAAACGAGCCGGCGCCAGGTTTCCGGCTTCGAAAGGATATGGTGCGAGGCTCTGGCCGCCGCCTGTGCGACGTCCCGATCGTCCGGGCGGCCTTGCAGGGACGCGACAGGATGCGCAGACGGCGACGCGAAAATCGTGTGACGGCGCGGCTCGTCCCGCTGCAAGCCGCGGTTCTTGCGGTCGCCCTGATTGCCGCGGCGCCGGCAGGCGCCCAGACAGCGACGCCGGCGGCCGACCAGACAGAGCCGGCCCTGCCCGAGGCTATCGTCCTGCCGGGCGCGGACGCCGCGCCATACTACGAAGACGCTCTCGCCCGCTACAACCGGGGCGACTACACAAACGCGGTCGTGCAACTGACGAACGCACTGCGGGCGGATCCGGACAATCTGCCGGCCCGCATCCTCATCGGCCAGGCACACCTGCACAACGGCGATGCGGCCGAGGCCGAGCAGGCGTTTACGCGAGCCCTGCAGGCCGGCGCCGACGAGGTCCTCATCCTGCCGGCGCTGGCCGAGGCCTACCTGCGGCAGCGCAAGTTCAAGCAGCTTCTCGAGACTATCCGACCGGGTGGTCGGCCGGCCAAGGCCGAGGCGCAAATCATGCTGATCCGCGGCCTCGCGCACCTCGAGCAAAGAGACAACGACGACGCCGAAAAGGCGCTTGCCCTCGCGCGGCGCCTCGATCCCGAGAATCCCGGCGCCGTCCTGGGACTGGCGCGCCTGGCGCTCGGTAGCGGCAACTTTGCCGACGCGGAAACGCTCGTCGACGAGGCGGTCGCGCTCGATACGGAAAACCCGAACGCGTGGTTCGTGAAGGGTGACATCCACCGGGTGCGCGGCGCGCCGGGCGATGCGGTCACGGACTACGACCGGGCCATCGAGCTGGCGCCCGGCCAAATCGAGGCCCGCCTCGCCCGCGCGTCCACGCTGATCGACCTCGGCGAGCATGACCGCGCCAAGGCCGACGTCGACTTCGTCATACAGGAAATTCCTCTCGATCCGCGCGCGGCGTATCTGCAGGCCCTATTGTTCACCCGCCAGGGCGATCCGGCCGCTGCCCAGAGTGTGCTGCGTGAGGCGGCGCTGATCATGGGCAGCCTGGATCCGGACGCAGTGCTCAACGACCCGCCGAACCTGCTGCTGTCGGGGATCCTGCACTACGCCCAGGGCAACTATCAGGACGCCCGGCCCTACCTGGACCGCTACGTCAAGCTCGTCGCGCATCACGCGGGCGCCCGCAGGATGCTGGGCGACATCCTGCTGCGGGCCGATGACCCGGCCGAGGCCGTGCGGATCCTCGAGCCTGCCCCGCCGCTGGCCCCGAACGACCCGCAGCTGCTGCTGCTCATAGGCCGCGCCTACATGGACGGCGGGCGCTTCGAGGACGCGACCGCGGCCCTGGCGGAAGCGACGCAACTGGAGCCGAACAACATCGAGTTGCTCGCGCAGCTGGCCACGGCCCGGCTGGCGGGCGGACAACGCCGCCAGGCCGTCAAGGACCTCGAGGCTGCCCGCGCCATCGATCCCACCTCGGTGCGAACCGGCTCGATGCTTGCCGCCATCCACCTCGAGGACCACAACTACACCGAGGCGCTGGCCGTCGCCACCGCGCTTGCCGCACAGAATCCGGGCGACCCCGAGCTGCGCAATCTGACCGGCACCGCCCATGCCGGGCTGGGCCAGGTGGAGCAGGGTCGCGGCGAGTTGGAGCACGCGATCGCCCTCGATCCGGACTATTTGCCCTCCTATTTCAATCTGGCCGGCTTGCTTATTGCGAACGGCGACGTGACGGGCGCGAGAGCCCTCTACGACACCGTGCTGCAACGGAACCGCAACAACAGTCGGGCGATGAGCGAGCTCTCCGCCATCGCCCAGGCGGCCGGAGACCTCGCGACCGCGGCGACGTGGCTTGAAAAGCTGCGGGCGGCCGATCCGCGCAATCTCGAAGCGCAGTTGCGCCTTTTCGAGGTCTACATGCTCGCCGACAGGCCGACCGCGGCGCTCTATCTGGCGCGCGAGATGGAGACGAACAACCCGGCCAGCGCTGCCGTGATGATCGCCAAGGGCCGTGCACAGCTTGCCGTGCACGAGCGGATCGATGCCGGCAAGTCGTTCCGGACCGCCGCCGCCCTGTCGTCGCGGTCGCCCGACCGGCTCACCGTGATCGCCGACCTCCAGATCGTCGCCCGCGACGTCGCAAGCGCCCGCAGCACCCTGGTGCGCGCGCTGCGGACCGATCCGGGCCATCTCGCGGCGCGCGCCTCGCTGGCCATGCTGGAGGCCCAGGCCGGCAACATAGACAAGGCGCTGGAGATGGCCGCCACCATCCGCGCCTCGCACCCGTCGTCGCCGCTGGGCGAGGTGGTCGCCGGCGACGTCCTGATCGGCGCCGGGCGCATCCATGAGGCGGTCGCCGCCTATGAGAATGGCCTGCGCATGGAGCCAAGCTCGGCCCTGGTCGTTCGGCTCTACGGCGCGCGGCGCGCGGCGGGGCAGGCGCGACGCGGGCTTCGCGAGCTGGAGCGCTGGATCGAGCGGCACCCGGACGACGCGGTGGTGCAAAACGCGCTGGCCAGCGCCTACATCGGCGTCGGCGACTACGAGACGGCGCTCGAGCAGCATGAGCAATTGGCGGCCGAACGCCCCGACGACGCCGCCATCCTCACCAATCTGGCCTGGCTGTACCAGCGGGCCGGTGATCCGCGCGCCGTGGAACTGGCAGAGCGCGCCTACGGACTTGCTCCGAACAGCGCCGGCACCATCGACACGCTGGGCTGGGTATTGGTCAACAATGCGGAGGTCCAGCGCGGCCTGACCTTGCTGCGCGAGGCCCACGCGCGGGCGTCGAACGACGCCGGCGTGCGCTATCACCTGGCCGTGGCGCTGCAGGCACTGGGCCGGCTCGACGATGCGCGCGAGCAGCTGGCGGCCGCGTTCGCCGACGGCGCCCCGTTTGCCGAGGAAGACGAAGCAAGAGCCCTCCTGTCAGAGCTCGCGGCAGGCGCCGGCACCGCACCCGACTGACCGGACCGGGCGGGAGACGCTCGGGACCGGGCGCACAAACGGCCGACGGACAGCACGAATACACGTTCGTCGGTGTCCTGTTCGCCCGCACGGACCCACGCCCGCGTCGTTAGCGATCCGGCGCGACTGTCGGGCTCGTTTACAAGTCCAACCGTCGTCGGCCGCAACACTCGCCCGCAAAACGACGCAGGCGTCGAAAACAGCCCGATCAGGTGTCGGACGCGTTTACAGTCTTGCCGTCCGGCGGCCGGCCGGCGGAGGTCAACCTACTGAAATCATTGAACTGGCATGGTGCTTGCTACCGACAAGGGTGCGCCTCGCCTGAAAGGGCACTGTCGAACCCGGGAAGCAACAGGGCACGAAATGCGTCGGAGCGGTCATCGGACAAAGGTCGCCAACCCACTTTTCGCCGTGGCAGCTTCCACGTTCCTGTCGCTCGGCTTCGCCGGCGGCGCCCATGCGTTCCCCACCGAGATCCATATCCTCTGCGCCGAAGGCGAGGCGGGCTGCACCGACTACACCGGGACCACCGGCGACGGCACAATCTTTACCGCCAATCCGAACCCCACGTTACCGGCGACCGGGACGGGCGTGTTCCAGCCGTTCCTGAGGACCCAAACGGCGAAGAAACACGGGAAGAAACACGGGTTCGAGAGCGGCTACAATACCGACGCCGGCGAACCCATCATCAACTTCGACACCAAGAACGGTAGCCAGTGGACGCGCTCGGTCAAGGTCGGCGAACTCGGGGTCTTCGATATCAACGGCGTCGACTATATCGAACTTGCCCTCGATGCGAACCAGAAGGGCAAAGCGACTAGCCGGAAGAACCGCATCACGATCACCGAACTGCAGATCTTCATCGGCGGCGATCTCCTGGCGAACCCGGAGGCGGCGAGCACGGAGGCCTATTTGGGCGACACGTTCGACGACTACCCGCCGCCGACGAACAACACACTCCTGGACCTGGATCCCGTGTGGACCCTGGACAACTTCACGAACGGCGACGTCTCCGTCGTCCTGCAGGCCAGCATCTGCGACACGCCCGGTCAGTGCGGCAGCGGCATGGGTGATCTGAGCGTCTTCATCCCGACGAGCCAGCTGTTGCCGCTCAACCCCGACGATCAGTTCGTCCTCTACACGGAATACACCGGCGCCAACGACGGTTTCGAGGAGTGGCGCTTCCACGAGGGCGACGGCCCCAACAACATCCCTGAGCCGGCATCGCTCGCGCTGTTCGGCTTCGGTATCGCCGGGCTCGGCGTGATGAGCCGCCGCCGCAGGAAGACCGCCTGACGCGCCGAGCCCCCGGCCCCGCATTTTTCGACAGCCAGTTAGCCCGCCTTCTCGATTAGGAACGTGAAGGTGCCGGCGGCCTCGGACCATTCGACGAGCGTGTCGCCGGTGGTCTCGCAGAAATTGTGAAAGTCCTTGACGGAGTCGGGGTCGGTGGCGAGCACCTTGAGTGTCGCGCCGCCGGCCATGCCTTTCAGCGCCTTCTTCGCCTTCAGGACCGGGAGCGGGCACTTCAGCCCGGTCGTGTCCAGATCGGTGACGTCGGCCATCGCCCCCCCCTTGGCGCACACTCTTGGCGCACACTCCATGGCAACGCACGGACTTGCGGCTCTCTTTTTCGTGGTGATTGCCGCATACAGGCCTGGGGCCGGCTTTTACTTGACCCGCACTTGCGGATGTGAAAGTAACCGAATTCATATGAAATTTGAAACATTTCGCGGCGCCGCCGACCGGTAGCGACGCTGGGGGCCGCGGCAGCGCGCGGGGACGCGTGTGTCGCGCGCGCGGAGGCAGATGGATGTCCGTTAGCGTCGAACAGGTCGATCCGGCGACCCTGAGTGCCTGGATCGAGGCTGGCGAGGTCTATGTCGTCGATGTGCGCGAGCCCGACGAGCATGCGCGCGCGCATCCACGGCGCCAAGCCGGTGGCGCTGTCGGCGTTCGACCCGGCCGCCATTGCGCCGGGCCCGGGCCAGAAGCTCGTCCTGCACTGTCAGAGCGGCGTGCGCTGCGGCATGGCGGCCGAGCAGCTGGCGACCGCCGGCCACAGCGGCACGATCTATCGACTAACCGGTGGCCTGCTCAACTGGCAGGAGGCCGGCTTCCCGGTCGAGCCGGGCGCCTGAGCGGCGGCGCCGCTCTTGCCGGAGTGCGCGACGGTCACGCCCTTCGTCCCTCGGCAAGCTCGGGATGAGGAAGCTCAGGGTGAGGCCTTCATCCCCGGATTTAATCCGGGGTTGTCGGATTATGAGGGCCGGGTGCTCCGCGACTTGGTTTCCATGAAAGCGAACGCCGGCACGCGCTGAGCCATGAGCATCTATCTGCCCATTGCCGAGATGTCGGTGGATGTTTTCCTGATCCTCGGCATGGGTGTCGGCGTCGGCTTCCTGTCCGGCGTGTTCGGCGTCGGCGGCGGCTTCCTGATGACACCGCTGCTGATCTTCATCGGCGTGCCGTCGCCGGTTGCCGTCGGCACCGAGGCGAACCAGATCGTCGCCTCGTCGGTGTCCGGCGTGCTCGCCCACATGCGGCGGGGCAACGTCGACTTCAAGATGGGGCTGATCCTGACGGTCGGCGGCTTCGTCGGCTCGAGCCTCGGCGTCGTCGTGTTCACGCTGCTGCTCTCGATCGGCCAGGTCGACCTGCTGATCCGCCTCAGCTACGTCACGTTCCTCGGCACCGTCGGCGCATTGATGGTGGTGGAGAGCCTGCGCGCGCTGCTGCGGCGGCGCGGCGGCGCCGGCGGCCGCGGCAAGCTGCATCAGCACACCTGGCTGCACGGGTTGCCGTTCAAGATGCGGTTCCGGCGCTCGCGGCTCTACATCAGCGCCCTGCTGCCGCTCGGCATCGGCCTCTTCGTCGGCCTGCTGGCGGCCATCATGGGCGTTGGCGGCGGCTTCATCATGGTGCCGGCGATGATCTATCTGTTGGGTATGCCGACCGCCGTCGTCGTTGGCACGTCGCTGTTCCAGATCATCTTCGTCACCGCCAACGTGACGCTGCTGCAGGCGATCAACAACCAGACCGTCGACATCCTGCTGGCCCTGATCCTGCTGACCGGCGCCGTCATCGGCGCCCAGTTCGGCACCAAGGTCGGCGCCGCGCTGCGCGCCGAGCAACTGCGCGGGCTGCTTGGCTTCATGGTGCTGGCCGTCGCCTCGAAGCTGGGCTTCGATCTGGTGGCGACGCCGGACGATCCCTACTCGATCTCCGAGACGCTGGACGTGCAATGACACGCTGGCTGGCAGTCGCGTTGGCGCTTTTCGTCGTGGGGGCCGGCCCGCGGCCCGCCGTCGCACAGGCGCTGATCGCCGACCTCAGCAACGATCTGATCGCGGTGACGACCGGCTTCTCCGGCGCCGAGCTGTTGCTGTTCGGCACGACGGATGGCGTCGGCGACCTGGTCATCGTCGTTCGCGGGCCGCTGGCCAACGTCACCGTGCGGCGCAAGGAACGCACGGCCGGCGTCTGGATAAACCGGGCGAGCGCGACGTTCGAGCAGGCACCGATCTTCTATCACCTGACCGCGACCCGCGCCGTCGAGGCGATATTGAACGACGACGTGCTGGCCCTGGCGCGCATCGGCTTCGACAACCTGCAGCTGGAGCCGCGCGAGCGGATGAGCACCGCCGAGGCCGCCGCGTTTCGCGCGGCCCTGATCCGCAACAAGCAGGACCAGGGCCTCTACGACGCGCAGATCGGGCAGATTCGCTTTCTCGGCGACCGCCTGTTCCGCACCGAGGTGTCGTTTCCGGCCAACGTGTCGACCGGCCGCTATCAGGTCGACGTGTTCCTGGTGCGCGACGGCGGCCTGGTCAGCCGCACCTCGACGCCGCTGCAGGTCAACCGGCTGGGCTTCGAGGCCGGCGTGTTCGACTTCGCCCACGAGCAATCGACGCTCTATGGTTTGATTGCCATCGCCATCGCGCTGATGGCAGGATGGTTCGCCGGTTTCGTGTTCCGCAAGATCTAACTCCCACATGACTGACAACAGCCAGCCGCCCGAGCGCGTACCCAACGGGGGTATCTTTCTGGTGGTCGTCGACGACAGCCCGGAGATGGGCGTCGCGCTGCGCTACGCCAGCCTGCGGGCGCGGCGCACCGGCGGGCGGGTCGGCCTGTTGCGGGTGATCGAGCCGGCGGACTTCCAGCACTGGGCCGCCGTCGGCAACCTGATGCGCGAGGAGGCCCGCGCCGATGCCGAGCGGCTGCTGCAGGAGCATGCCGCCCTGGTCTTCGAGCTGCACGGCAGCCGGCCCGGCCTCTATGTGCGCGAGGGCGACCGGACGGAGGCGTTGCTCGGGTTGATAGACGAGGATCCGCAGATCCGGATCCTCGTGCTCGGCGCCGCAACCGGGGCCAAGGGGCCGGGGCCGCTGATCAGCTTCGTGACCAAGCGGGTGATCGGCAAGATGCGGATCCCGGTGACGATCGTGCCCGGCGGTCTGACCGACGAACAGATCGACGCGCTGACCTGACCATGGCGGGCGCACGTTCTCCGTCGGGCGGGCCACGGGCCGGCGCCGTCGACACCTCGCCGCCGGTCAGCGACGACGTCAAGTTCACGACCTGCTACATGTGCGCCTGCCGCTGCGGCATCAAGGTGTACCTGCGCGACGGCGCCATCCGCTACATCGAAGGCAACCGCAACCACCCGGTGAACCGCGGCGTCCTGTGCGCCAAGGGTTCGGCCGGCATCATGAACCACTATTCGCCGGCGCGGCTGCAAAAGCCGCTCAAGCGGATCGGCCCGCGCGGCAGCGGCGAGTTCGCCGAGATCGAGTGGGACGAGGCGCTGGCGACGGCGACGGAATGGCTGGGCGCCATTCGCAAGACCGACCCGCGCCGCCTCGCCTTCTTCACCGGCCGCGACCAGAGCCAGGCCCTGACCGGCTATTGGGCGAGCCAGTTCGGCACGCCCAACTACGCCGCCCATGGCGGCTTCTGCTCCGTCAACATGGCCGCCGCCGGCCTCTATACGATCGGCGGCTCGTTCTGGGAGTTCGGCGAGCCGGATTGGGAGCACACGCGCTATCTGTTGATGTTCGGCGTCGCCGAGGACCACGATTCCAACCCGCTCAAGATCGGCCTCGGCAAGCTGAAGACCGCCGGCAACGCCAAGTTCGTCTCGGTCAATCCGGTGCGCACCGGTTATTCGGCGATCGCCGACGAATGGATCGGTATCCGGCCGGGCAGCGACGGGCTGTTGGTTCTGGCGCTGATCCACGAGCTGTTGGCCGCGCGCAAGGTCGACCTCGACTACCTGGTCCGTTACACGAATGCGCCCTGGCTGGTGCGCCGCGAGCCCGGCGGCCCGCGCGACGGCCTGTTCGCGCGCGACAACGCGAACAGCCCGCTCGCCTGGGATAAGCAGCACGAGGCCGTCGTCAGCGCCCTGCCGGCGGAGGTCACGCCGGCACTGACCGGCACCTACACGTTGCCCGACGGCGGCGCGGCCGTGCCGGTGTTCCAGTTGCTGGCCGAGCGCTATCTCGATCCGCAGTACGCGCCGGACGCGGTTGCCGCCCGTACCGGTATCGCCGCGGCGACGATCCGCCGGTTGGCCGCCGAGCTGGCCGACGCCGCCTTCGCCCAGGAGGTCGTCATCGAGACGCCGTGGACCGACTGGGCCGGGCGCCGCCACGACCGCTTCGTCGGCCGACCGGTGTCGATGCACGCGATGCGCGGCATCTCGGCCCACGCCAACGGCTTTCAGACCTGCCGCGCGCTGCACCTGCTGCAGCTGCTGCTCGGCAGCATCGACTGCCCCGGCGGCTTCCGCTTCAAGCCGCCCTACCCGAAGCCGGCGCCGCCCGGCCTGCGGCCGACCGGCAAGCCGGGCCAGGTGGCCCCCGATACGCCGTTGCCGGGGCCGCCGCTCGGCTTCCCGACCGGGCCCGAGGATCTGCTCGTCGAAGCCGACGGCACGGCGCGGCGGATCGACAAGGCGTTTTCGTGGGAATACCCGATGGCCGCCCACGGCATGATGCAGATGGTCATCGCCAACGCCTGGCGCGGCGATCCCTACCGGATCGACACGCTGTTCATGTACATGGCGAACATGAGCTGGAATTCGGCCATGAACACGGCCGAGACCATGCGCATGCTGACCGACCAGGACCCGGCAACGGGCGACTACAAGATCCCCCGCATCATCTATTCCGACGCCTTCAATTCCGAGATGGTGGCGTACGCCGATTTGGTGCTGCCGGACACGACGTATCTCGAGCGCTGGGACTGCATCAGCATGCTCGACCGGCCGATCTGTAACGCCGACGGGCCGGCCGACGCGATCCGCCAGCCCGTCGTCGCGCCCGACCGCGACGTTCGGCCGTTCCAGGACGTGCTGATCGACCTCGGTGGGCGCCTCGGCCTGCCGGGCTTCGCGAAAGACGACGGCACGGCGCGCTATCCCGGCGGCTATCCGGACTACCTGGCCAACCACGAACGCGCGCCGGGCATCGGCTCGCTCGCCGGCTGGCGTGGCCCGGACGGCCAGAGCCACGGGCGCGGCGCGGCCAACCCGCGTCAGCTCGACGCCTATGTCGCCAACGAGTGTTTCTGGCGCCAGGAGCTGGCGCCAGAGCAACGCTACTACAAGCACGGCAACGCCGACTATCTGCGCTATGCCGTCGAGATGGGCTGGATCGCCGAGGCCAAACCGGTGATCTTCCAGATCTATAGCGAGCCCTTGCAGAAGTTCCGCCTGGCCGCGCAGGGCCACGGCCCGCTGCAGCCGCCCGACGCCCACCGGGCCCGAATCGCCACCTATTTCGACCCGCTGCCGATCTGGTATGCGCCGTTCGAGGAGACGCTGGTCGACGAGGCGGCGTTCCCGCTGCACGCCCTGACCCAACGGCCGATGGCGATGTACCAGTCGTGGGGCTCGCAGAACGCCTGGCTGCGCCAGATCCACGGCTGGAACCGGCTCTACATGAACCGTGCCGCCGCGGCGCGCCAGGGCCTCGCCGACGGCGACTGGGTCTGGATCGAGAGCCACAACGGCCGCGTCAAGGCGCAGATCGGCCTGATGGAGGGCTGCAACGCCGACACGGTGTGGACCTGGAACGCGATCGGCAAGCGGCGCGGCGCCTGGAACCTGGCCGACGACGCCCATGAGGCGACGAAGGGCTTCCTGCTCAATCACCTGATTGCCGAGCTGCTGCCGCCGAAGGACGGCCTGCGCTACGCCAACGCCGACCCGATTACCGGACAGGCCGCGTGGTTCGATTTGCGCGTGCGCCTGGTCAAAGCGGCCCCGGCCGAGGCCGGGATGAGCGCGCCCCAGTTCCCGGCGACAGCACGCGTCCCGGGCATCGCGCCGGCGCCGGCGATCCTGCGCTATGGCGAGCGCTTCCGGCGCCGGGCGGGGCCATGACCGATCTGCCGAAACAGGCGACGGGCACGAAGCTCGGCCTCGTCATCGACCTCGATATCTGCGTCGGCTGTCATGCCTGCGCCGTCAACTGCAAGGAATGGAACACCGGCGGCCATTCGGCGCCTTTGACCGACCGCGACCCCTACGGCAGCGATCCATCGGGCGTCTGGTTCAACCGCGTCCACACGTTCGAGGCCGGCGACGGCGCCGACAGCCGCACCGTGCATTTCCCGCGCAGCTGCCTGCACTGCGAGGAGCCGGCCTGCGTGACCGTCTGCCCGACCGGCGCGTCCTACAAGCGTGAGGAGGACGGCATCGTCCTCGTCAACGCCGACACCTGCATCGGCTGCAAGCTGTGTTCATGGGCGTGCCCCTACGGCGCCCGCGAGTACGACGTCGACGACGGCGTCATGAAGAAGTGCACGCTGTGCATCGACCGCATCTACAACGAAAACCTCGACGAGGTCGATCGGGTGCCGGCCTGTGTCTCGACCTGCCCGGCCGGGGCGCGCCACTTCGGCGACCTCGGCGATCAGACGTCGCCGGTCTCCCAGCTCGTCGAGGCGCGCGGCGGCTACGACCTGATGCCCGAGCTGGGCTACAAGCCGGTCAACAAGTACCTGCCGCCGCGGCCGCGCAAGACCGGCCCGGCCGGCGCCCCGGCGCCCACCCCTGCGGCGGCGGCGACGGCGCCCACCCCTGCGGCGGCGGCGACGGCGGATGCTTCTAACGGCGGCGTGGGCGTCGCGTTCCTCGACTGGGTCGACCAGCTGCTGTCGCGATGATCCACGGGTGCGCCCCTCACTTTGAACCCCCGGCCTTGCGCCGGGGCCCAAGAACACGGGCCTCGCAGAGGAGCAAGCGCTGGCTCGGTCCGAAGCAACAAAACGTGGCGTCCGTGTTCTTGGGCCCCGGCTCAAGGCCGGGGTTGCGGATCATGTTGGTTATGGGATCACCGCCGCTCCTAAACCGGAGACCAGTGGATCGAATCCGGGATTTCGAGCAATGGGGCTGATCCGGTGCATCCCGCGGCCTCCGTCATATTCTTCACCACCGCGTCCGGCGCCGGCTATGGCGTGCTGGCGCTGCTGGGCGTCGTCGCGGCGCTTGGCCAGGTCGCGCCGACGCCCTGGTTCGGCCTCGTCGCCTTCGCCCTCGCGCTCGGGCTGATCACGTTCGGCCTACTGTCGTCGATGTTCCATCTCGGCCACCCCGAACGGGCGTGGCGCGCGCTCACACAATGGCGCTCGTCCTGGCTGAGCCGCGAGGGCGTGGTGGCGCTGGTGACATACGCGCCGGCCGGGCTGTTCGCGATCGGCTGGATCTTCCTCGGCCGCAATGGCGGCGTGTGGGCCGTGCTCGGTATCGCCGCCGCCGTGCTGGCCGTGATCACGGTGGCCTGCACCGGCATGATCTATGCGTCCCTGAAGACGATTCCGCGCTGGAGCAACGGCTGGGTCGTGCCGGTCTACCTCGCGTTCGCGCTGGCGACCGGGGCGTTGTGGCTCAATGCGCTGCTCGTGTTGTTCGGGCGCGAGGTCGCCTGGATCGGCTGGCTCGGCGCGGCGGCAACGGCGCTCGCCTGGCTCGTGAAGCTCGGCTACTGGCGCCATATCGACAACGCGCCGGCGCGCAGCACCGCCGAGAGCGCCACCGGCCTCGGCGGCCTCGGCACGGTGCGCCTGTTCGAGGCGCCCCATACCGAGCAGAACTACGTCATGCGCGAGATGGGCTACACGATCGCCCGCAAACACGCGCGCCGTCTGCGCCGCCTGGCGTGGCGCACGGGCGGCGTCGTGCCGCTGCTGCTGGCGATCGGCGCCGCCGTGCTGCCGGCCGGCGTGGCTGCGATCGCCGCCGCGTTGCTGGCCGCCCTGCTCGTCAGCGTCGGCGCGCTGATCGAACGCTGGCTGTTCTTCGCCGAGGCCCAGCACGTGGTGACGCTCTACTACGGAACTGCCGCGGTGTGAGCGCGGGCGGGGTGAGGAGAGGACCGATGGTTCGGCGAGGCCCGCTGTGACGTTGCGCGGCACCGTGGCGGCCGGGCATGCGGCGACGGCCGAGGCCGCGGCGACGGTCCTGCGCGCCGGCGGCAACGCGTTCGACGCGGCACTGGCGGCGCTGGCGGCGGCCTGCGTCGCCGAGCCGGTGCTGGCGTCGCTCGGCGGCGGCGGCTTCCTGCTGGCCCGCGACACCAACGGCGACGAGGTGCTGTACGACTTCTTCGTCCACACGCCGCGCCGGCGCCGCCCGGCCGCGGCCGTGGAGTTCCGGCCGGTGCTGGGCGACTTCGGCACGACGACCCAGGAGTTCCACATCGGCGCCGGCGCCATCGCGACGCCAGGCATGGCGCGCGGCCTCGTCGCCGTGCATGGCGAGCGCGGCGCGCTGCCGCTCGCGGTCATCCTCGAGCCGGCGATCGCGCTGGCGCGCGACGGCGTCACGGTCACGCCCTTTCAGGCGCTGCTGTTTCAGGTCGTCGCGGCGATCTTTACGGCGACGCCGTCGGCGCGCGCCTGCTTCGGCAGCGCAACCGCGCCCGACCGCCTGGTCCAGGCCGGCGAGCGCCACCGCCAGCTGGCACTGGCGGACACGCTGGCCCGGCTGGCCGAAGAGGGCGACCGGCCGTTCTATGAGGGCGACATCGCGGCCGCCCTGGTCGACATGTGCGCCGGCGATGCCGGCCATATCACGCTCGCCGACCTGACCGGCTACCAGGTCGTGCGGCGGCGGCCGCTGAGGCTGAACCATCGCGGCGCCCGCATCGCCATCAACCCGCCGCCGTCGTGGGGCGGCATGCTGATCGCCTTCGCGCTTCGGCTGCTGGAGCCGCTGGCGCTTGCGCCCGGCGGGTTCGGCAGCGCCCGCCACGTGACCGCCCTGGCCCAGGTGATGGCGCAGACCAACAAGGCGCGCGTCGACAGTGGCCTGCACGTGCGCGGCGCCGAGGCCGTCGCCGACGCGCTGCTCGACCCCGCCTTCGTCGCGGCCTACGCTGCGGCGGTCGCCGACCACCCCGCGACCCAGCGCGGCACGACGCACGTCAGCGTGCTCGACGCCGCCGGCAACGCCGCCGCCATGAGCCTGTCCAACGGCGAGGGCTGCGGTGCCGTCATCCCCGGCACCGGCACCATGCCGAACAACATGCTTGGCGAGGCCGACCTGAACCCGGGCGGCTTCCACCGCTGGACGCCGGACCGGCGCATCGCCTCGATGATGGCGCCGGCGATCGTCGACTGGCCGGACGGCCGCGTCGCCGCGCTTGGCTCCGGCGGCTCCAACCGGATTCGCACGGCGATCCTGCAGGTGCTCGTCAACCTGCTCGACTTCGCGCTGCCGGTTGACGAGGCGGTCGGCCACCCGCGGTTGCACAACGAGGACGGCCGGCTGGACATCGAGCCGGGCTTCGCGCCGCCGGCCGTGGCGGCCGCCACGGCGCTGGCGCGCGAGCACAAGGCGTGGCCGGACCGGAATATGTTCTTCGGTGGCGTGCACGCGGCGGCGCTGGATCCGCGCGGCCCCACCGCCACCGGCGCCGGCGATCCCCGCCGCGCCGGCGTTGCGCTGGTCGTGGACTGAGGCCAAATATCGACTACGCCACGCAGCCCCAGCGATTCGTCTGCACAGCGCGGCTTGCGCGTTGAACGGCGGCCGAGCTCTAGGGCCCAGCGCCAGCCTGCTCCTGGTGCTCGACGACGCCGCGGCGCACGAGCTCCTTGACGATACCCGTGATGTCCCGCTCGATCTGCCCGGCGTCGATGTCGGCGAAGGCGTCGCGGAATCCAATGACAATGTCGTCCAGAGGCATCGGCTCGGTCAGCATGTTCCAGAGCGCCGCACCGGTGGCGTTGAGGCAGAAGATCGCCCCGGTCGCGGAGCTGACCAGGAACAGCTCATCGTCCATGACGCGGCTTTCGAGATCGGAATTGCGGGTGTAGCACCGCATGTCGAGCCTCCTCCTAGAGCGGGTCCGGCATAGACAGAATCAAAAAGGGGATTCCCAAGGGTCGCAAAAAGTGATTCAAGCTATGAGCTGGGTTAAAGGAGGCCAGCCATGGATGACACGACCTTATTCGGAAGATCTTCGTGAACGAGTTGTTCGAGTTGTTGAATCGGGGACCTCTCGCAATGCGGCGGCGAAGCAATTTGATGTGAGCATCAGCTTTGTTGTGAAGCTGATGCAGCGTTGGAAGCAGCGGGGCACGATCAAAGCCGACAAATACGGTGGCTGGAAGAAATCGAAACTGGCTCCCCATGGCGATCGCATTCGGGCTCTGGTGATGGAGAATTGCGACATCACCATTGACGAGCTTTGCGTCTTGCTGGCCGCCGAGGGGATCGAGGCGAAGCGCTCGACGCTTGGCGACTTTCTTCTGGCTCAGGGGCTGAGTCGCAAAAAAAGACAGCCCACGCCGCCGAGCAGGAGCGCCCTGACGTCGCGGCGGCGCGAGCCACTTGGCGCAACGAGCAACCTGGGCTGATTGCCGAACGGCTGGTCTTTCTCGACGAGACCTGGGCGCGGACGAACATGGCCCGGCGTTATGGCCGGGCACCGCGCGGCGAACGGGTGGTGGCGGCCATTCCCCATGGCCACTGGAAGACAACCACGTTCATTGCCGCCCTGCGTCACGACCGGATCACCGCGCCCTGCGTTTTCGATGGCCCGATCAACGGCGCAAGCTTCCTTGCCTGGGTCCAGCAAGCCCTGGTCCCGACCCTGTCCGCGGGCGACATCGTCATCATGGACAACCTCTCCTCCCACAAGGTCGCCGGCGTACACGAGGCCATTGAGGCGGTCGGCGCAACCCCGCTCTACCTGCCGCCCTACAGCCCCGATCTCAATCCCATCGAACAGGTCTTCGCCAAGCTCAAAGCCATTCTCCGCAAGGTCGGCGCCAGAACCGTCGATGACCTCTGGCGGGCAATTGGAAACGCCCTCGATGAATTCTCTCCAACCGAATGCAGAAACTACCTCGTCAATGCAGGATATTCCGTCTAAACCGGATGTGCTCTAGTGCACCGATCCAGACAAATGATTCACCGTGCGCTGGAGCAACCCGTTGTTTTGTATCCAGAATCAGATTTCCACTGTGACGGCTCTGACTGAGTCGGTGCACTAGTACTTGCTTTCATTGGAGACTGAGTCACCGAGCGGCCGGCCCGCATACTTCGACAAGCTCAGCATGAGGGCCTCACCCAGAGCTTGTCGAAGGGTGGGGGCCGCACGCTTCTACGATAGTGGGCACTGGGCCGCCCGCCGTGCCGACGCGGACCCGAACTCACCCTCCCGTAGACTCACGGCCTCGTCGCACCTGGCATAGCGCAGGCTGAAGCAGGGCCCGCCGGCAACGATCCCGTGCAGGCGGTCGACAAAATCCACTGCCGTCACGTCGCTGGCGATGTTGCGCACAATCAGCCGCTTCAAGGCCTCGCTTTTCTTGATCGGCGTGATCATCGGCGCCGCCGCCGGATCGCGGTCGAGCACGACGACGCCGTTGACGGGCGCGCGGGCGCCGAGCCGTGCGCACTCCTCGTCGCGCAGATCCATGTAGAGGTTGCGGCTGTTCTCGACGCCCCGCCTTGTATCGACGAAATCGTGGAAGGCGCGGCTCAGATCCTCGGCCATCGGCAGTCGGAGCCTGGGAACCAACCCGATGGCAACACCGCAGCCCTCGCCATCGATGGGCAGCACGTCGTCGCAGAACACGCGCACGCCGGCCGCTGCGAGCCCGGTGACCAGCGTACTCTTGCCCGCCTGGTGCGTGCCCCGGCCAGGACGACCAGCGCGCCATCGAACGCGACCGCACCCGCATGCAAGCACATAAGGTCGCTGTGCTCACGAAGGTACACATTCATGAGCTCAGAATGACAAATACCTACGGCTCGAAGCAGGTTGGTCCGTATCTTCTCCCGGCATTTCGACGGGGTTGACAGGCGCGGAGAGACGCAGACGAAGCCGCGTTCGGTCTTGCGGACCCTGATGATGGGCGCCGGCGGATCGCCTGCAGCGACCTGCCGGTGCGCCCATCCGCGTTGCACACCGAACACTCCGTCAGGTAACCGGGGCAAAAGGCCGGGCAGGTGAGGCTCGGGTGCGGTGAGTCTGATCCGCCACATATGGGGCAATTGTTGAGCCGCGCCACAAGATAGCGATATCGTGTGCGTCATTGTTGTGATTCGATCCGGTTATGACCGAATCGCCTCCGGATATCGACGAGCTTGATATCACCTCCCTGAAGGCGTTGGTTTTGGAACTTCTTGAAGATCAGGCGGCTTTGCGTGCCGAGAACGCGGTGTTGCGTGAAGAGATCCGCCGCCTTAAAGGCCTTTCCGGGCCGCCGGATATCAAGCCCAGCGGCATGGATGGAGAAGCCCGGTCTCGGGGCAAGGCGGGTCGGGCGGCCAACAAGGCGCGGCGTCGGGCCAAGAAAGGCCGGGTTGCGATCGATGAGAGGCGCGTGGTCGCGGCCGAGGCACCGGCGGGTTCGCGCTTCAAGGGTTATGAGGATTATCTGGTTCAGGATCTGGTCTGCCGGCCGTACAATGTTCTGTTGCGCCGCGAGCGCTGGCTGACCCCGGAGGGTGCTTATGTGGTGGCGCCCTTGCCGGCGGGGACGCGGGGTCATTTCGGCGCCGAGCTTCGCCGCTTCGTGTTGGCCCAATACCACGGGGCCCAAACCAGCGTGGAACGTTTGACGAGACTATTGCGTGATCTCGGCGTCGATATCTCCAAGCGCCCGCAATCTGGCCGGCCCGGTGATTGCCCGCTTGGCCGAAGCGCCCGGCAACGGGTGTAAATCCCGGCGCTTTGCCAGTGAAGGGGCCTGGATGGCCCACCTGGAGCAGCTTGGCATTACCGCCCTGAACGTCCATCCCGAGCCGGTGCGGATCGCCACCGAAGGCGCTTTGTGGGGCGCCATCCAGGCGCACGGACTGCTGGCCGACACCGTGATCCTCAGCGACGACGCCGGTCAGTTCAATGTCGGCCGGCATGCCTTGTGCTGGGTTCACGCCGAGCGGTTGATCCACAAGCTGGATGCCTTCACCGATCACCAGCGGCGGGAAAAGGAACGCATACAAGCCCGACTCTGGTCGCTCTACGCCGCTCTGAAAGCCTATCGCCGAAAGCCAAGCAAAAGGCTCGGCGGGCAACTGGCGCGCCGCTTCGATGCGCTCTTCACCAGTAAAACCGGCTTCATCACCCTGGATCGGCTGCTGGCGCGTATCCACGCCAACAGGCTCGAATTGCTGGTCGTCCTCGACCGCCCGGAGGTGCCGCTCAATACCAATGGCTCGGAAAACGACATCCGCGCCATGGTCACCCGGCGAAAACTCTCCGCCGGCACCCGCTCGCAATCCGGCAAGCAGGCCCGCGACACCTTCATCGGGCTGATGAAGACCTGCCGAAAGCTCGGGATCTCATATTGGCATTATCTCGGCGACCGTCTCCAGGTCCCGAACGCAACACCGGTGCCATCTCTACCCGGCCTCGTCAGACAACGATGCATGGAAATGGCCTAGCCGCCCGGTCTTTTGCCCCGGTTACTCCGTCAGCGACTTCGTCGCAATCAACGAACTGCATCGGCCGTGAAATCGCGTCAAAGGCGATCAGCATTCTGCAAGCCACTTGGGCACGACGCCGTGCAGGCGTCCCGCAGCTCCGCGATGTTGCGGTAGATGCGACCATGGATGATCTGTTCCTTCAGCGTGCGATTGAACCGCTCGGCGACGCCGTTGGTCTGGGGCTCGGCGACGAAGGCGTAGGACGGCTGGATACCCCAGAACTTGATCTGGTTGGTGAAGTGGTCCGACAGATACTGGGAGCCGTGATCCATCCGCAAGGCCAGCCCCCGAGCCGCGCCGGCCGCGGTCGAGCCATACAGCCCGGCAAGCCCCATGGAGATCGGCTGCAGGGCGGCGAAGCGGTCGCCGCGCTTGCAGACATGCCAGCCGACACACTCGGCGTTCCAATGCTCGACGGCGGTGAAGATCCAGCCCCAGCCGTCGTCCACCGTGAACACCCGAACGCCATCGGTGCCCCACATGAGGTTCGGGGCATGAGTGATGATCTCACCGTCATGGGGATTGCCGCCACGGCGGCGGCAGCGATGGGGCGAGAGCAGATTGTTCTCGCGCATCAGGCGGAGCACCCGCTTGCGGGCAACCCGGATGTCGCGACAGACCCGAAGCCGAGCCCAGACCTTGCGGTAGCCCTCGCCCTCCCAGGGCGATGCCTCCAGGTCGGCTTCGATCGCCACCAGCAGCGCCTGGTCCGAGATCGCGGGCTTCGGTCCCCGACGCTTTGCCGGCGGCTGCTCGGCGTGCTGGCCGGAGGTCATGGCGTAGAACGAGGAGCGGGCCATGCCCCAGGCGGCGCAGACCCGCCGCAGGCCGTAGGCCAGACCCGTGCCGGGCGAGGTGGCGGCACTCATCGCCGCGACCTCCGCCGCCCCAAAGGGCCGAAGGTCTCCGTCTTGGCCTCCAGCAGTTCCACCTGCATGGTCAACTCTCCGATCCGCTTCATGGCGCTATCCAGTTCCGCCTGCACCGGATCGCCCTTGCGTTGCTTGAGCGAGGCGTCGATCCCGCCGATCGCTTTCTCACGCCACTGCTCGAGCCGGAAGATCTCTACGCCCAACTGGCGCGACAGAAGTTGCACCGGCTCGTCACGCAAAAGCCGCAGAACGACCTCACGCTTGCGCGCCACCGTCCATCGCTGGCCAAGTCCCAGCGGGCCTGCCGGCAAAGCCTGGCCTGGGGAAAACGTGGACGAGCCAAGCTCGCCCGCATTTACCACAGGCCCATCAACAGCAACTTTCTTCTCAAAATTATCGGTCATGTTCCGGTCCTCCTTGGACACTTCGAGGTGGCCCCGGAAATTGGACAGGTCGTTAAGGTGTATTCCACTGTCTGACGGAGGAATACAGATGAGCAGCAAGCGACGGAGATTTTCAGGGGAGCTGAAGACGAAGGTGGCGCTGGAGGCGCTCCGGGGCGAGCGGACGCTGCAGGAGATCGCCTCGCAGCACCAGGTCCATCCGAATCAGGTGGGCGCCTGGAAGCGCCAGGCGATCGAGGGTCTGGTCGAGGTGTTCTCGAAGGGCGCCGAGCGGCGGGTCCGGGACCATGAGAGCGAGGTCCGCGATCTTCACGCCAAGATCGGGGAGTTGATCGTGGAGCGGGATTTTTTATCGCGCGGGTCCGGTCGATGAGCCGGGCGGAGCGGCGCGCGATGGTTGTGCGCGACCACCCGGCGTTGAGCCTGAGCCGGCAATGCCGCCTGCTGTCGGTCGGACGTTCCTCGCTCTACTACGAGCCGACGGGGGAGAGCGCCGAGACGCTCGCACTGATGCGGCGGATCGACGAGCTCTTCCTGAAGTATCCGTTTTACGGCGCCCGTCGGATGGCACTTCACCTGCGCCGCGAGGGCGTGCGTATCGGGCGCCGCCGGGCCGGGCGGCTGATGAGCCTGATGGGGCTTCAGGCGATCTATCGGGCGCCGCGTACCAGCGATCCGCACCCCGAGCACCGGGTCTACCCATATCTGCTGCGGGGCCTGGCGATCGAGCGGGCGAACCATGTCTGGTGCGCCGATATCACCTATATCCCGGTGCAGCGCGGCTTCCTTTACCTGGTGGCGATCATGGACTGGGCGAGCCGGTACGTCCTGGCCTGGCGGCTGTCGAACACGCTGGACGCGAGCTTCTGCACAGACGCTCTCGAAGAGGTCCTGGCCCGGCATGGCGCGCCGGAGATATTCAACACCGACCAGGGCAGCCAGTTCACCAGCTTCGCCTTCACCGGGCGCCTGCAGGCGGCCGGCATCCGGATCTCGATGGATGGCAGGGGCCGGTGCATGGACAATATCTTCATCGAGCGGCTGTGGCGCTCGCTCAAATACGAGGCGATCTATCTCCACGAGATCGCCGACGGCTTCTCCGCCCGGCGCCTGACCCGTGATTGGGTCCGCTTTTACAACCTTGAGAGGCCGCACTTGGCGCTGGACGGGCGGACCCCGGCCGAGGCATATCGCGGCGAGCCGCCTGTGGATATGATGGACACGCCGCTCCGCGCCTTGCCCACATCCCCACAGGCGCAACAGCAGCAGCAGGAAGATCGCATGAAAGGGATTCTGGCGGCTTGAGAAACAACCGGAATACACCTTAACTCAGCCGCCAGACTGTCCGAATAGGCGAGGCCACCTCACTTCGATTAAGCCAATTCTGTGTCCAAGGAAATCGGGTCCGACTCAGCAGTGATGTCTGCGGCTTGGTTCGTTGAGTTCAGGCAGCGATTGCCATGGCTGCTGCACGTGGACTGATGTTGTCGTTGGCCGGTGTGTCGGTTGCGCTGATCAGGGCCTTCCATGCCCGCTCGAAGCGGCCGGATTTGATCGGGGCGCGGAAGGTCAGAACAGCCTGTCCGCCGACGATCCGCCAGCGCATGCCGGAGCGCTTCATGCGCTGTGTCACCAGGGTCTTGTTGGCAGCCTCGACCACGCCTGAGCCGATGGCGATGCCCTCTTCCTTCAGGGCGTGGTAGCGCATGCGATGGCGATGCTTGCGGAAGAAGGCGAGTTCCCGCTCGGTCTCGGCCCGGTCCGGCGCAGCGGCGGCATCGCGAAGGTGGCGCAGCGCCCGGATCACCTTGGCGACGCCACGGGGATCGTGACGGAGGATCTCGCGGTACTTCTCGAACCAGCCGGGCGCCACGGCATGGTCGGACGCGGTTTGCAGATGTTCGCAAGCATGCCAGAAGTCGATCACCTCGGTTTCGGGCGACAGGGTCTCCAGGAAGGTCCAGTTGTCGGCGGCGCCATCGGCGATAGCGACGATCCCGATCTCGGGGCGTGCTCGCCTGATGTGTGCGCGGCTATGACACGAACCCGCTCAAGGTCGGGGATGGGATCGCCGACGCCAGTGCCTTCGGCGCGCTGTCGCTGCGTTACGCCCCAACCGTCCGGCTCTCGGACGCCAACCGACTGCGCGCCGACGCACGCCTGCGCCTGCGCAAGTACGAGGTGAGCGAGGCCGACACGCAAGACGCCGAGATCGCGGTCAGCCTGCGATCCCGCGGCGTCCCCGGTTTCAAGCGATCCACCGTCGGTGCCGCCTATGCCATCAGCCGGGAGACGCTGATCGACCAGAGCACCGGCCGCGAAGAGACCTCGGAGGGCCAGCCGGTCGGCACACGCTTCGACTACAACACGGGCGAGCTGTTCGGGGTGCTCGTCCCACGCACAGGCGAGTCCACGACCGTCAGGATCGGCGGCGGCGTCGAACACCGGGACTACGTCGATGATTTTACCACGCTTGGCCTGGACCGCCTCGATTTCACCCAGGTCAGGCTCGAGCCGTCGATCGAGCAGGAGTTCGGCGGCGGCTTCAGCGCCGATATCGACGTTGGCATGCGTGCCCGTTTCTATGTCGATCGCCGCGCCGAGGACGCCGCCGAAGACGACATCCCCGGATCGGACTTGCGCTACTACTATTTGACGGTCGGGCCCAGCGCGACCCAGCGGTTCGGCGACGATCTGAGATTCACCCTTGGCGTCGAGTACGAAAGGCGTATCGACAATGAGGTCGGCGCCGACAACCGCACGGAGATCGCGCTGCGCGGCAGGGTGCGCTATGACTTGTCCAACGACGACCGCGTGAGCTTCGACGTCAAATGGTCGCGCCGCGTGTCCGACGAGGCGAGCCTCACGACGGTCTTCACCGAGGCGGACAACGGTGGCCGCCGGCGCCAGGGTTATCGTGTGCGCGGCAGCTATACGCACGCCTTGGAGATCGGTAGCTTTACCGCGGACGTGTTCCTACGCGCGCGCTACGAGTCCTTCGACAACTCAGACAATGATTTCGACTACAACCGGGTCGTCGTGACCGGCGGGCTGCGCAAGCTCTTCTAGGGAGGGCGCAACTGAGCTAGCCCCCCTACTGCATCGTCGGCATGACGTATTCGGCGCCGGCGCGAATGCCGGTGGGCCAGCGCGCGGTGATCGTCTTCAGCTTGGTGTAGAAGCGCACGCCCTCGGGCCCGTGCATCGCCATGTCGCCGAACAGCGAGCGCTTCCAGCCGCCGAAGCTGTGATAGGCCACCGGCACCGGGATCGGCACGTTGACGCCGACCATGCCGATCTGGATGCGGCTCGCGAAGTCGCGCGCGGCGTCGCCGTCGCGGGTGAAGATCGCCGTGCCGTTGCCGTACTCGTGGGCGTTGATCATGTCGACGGCGGCGCCGTAGTCAGGCGCGCGCACGACCGTCAGCACGGGGCCGAAGATCTCGTCGGTATAGATCTTCATGTCGGTCGTGACGTTGTCGAACAGCGTGCCGCCGACATAGAAGCCGTCCTCATAGCCCTGCAGCTTCAGCCCGCGGCCGTCGACGACCAGCTTCGCGCCCTCGTCGACGCCGATGTCGATGTAGTCCGACACCCGCTCCTGCGCCGCGCGGGTGATCAGCGGCCCCATCTCGGAATCCGGGTCGTTGCCGGGGCCGACCTTGAGCGACTGGACGCGCGGCGCCAGCTTGTCGACCAGCGCATCGGCGGTCTTGTCACCGACCGCGACGGCGACCGAGATCGCCATGCAGCGCTGCCCGGCCGAACCGTAGCCGGCGCCCATCAGCGCGTCGGTCGCCAGGTCCATGTCGGCGTCGGGCAGCACGACCATGTGGTTCTTGGCGCCGCCCAGCGCCTGCACCCGTTTGCCGTGGGCCGTGCCGGTCGAATAGATGTATTCGGCGATCGGCGTCGAGCCGACGAACGAGACGGCGGCGATGTCACGGTGGGTGAGGATCGCGTCAACCGCCTCCTTGTCGCCGTGCACGACGTTGAAGACACCGTCGGGCAGGCCGGCCTCCTTGAACAGTGCCGCCAGGTGCAGCGAAGCCGACGGGTCGCGCTCCGACGGCTTCAGGATGAACGTGTTGCCGCAGGCGATGGCGACCGGAAACATCCACATCGGCACCATGGCCGGGAAGTTGAACGGCGTGATGCCGGCGCAGACGCCGAGCGCCTGGCGCATGGAGTAGCTGTCGACGTTGGTGCCGACGTTCTCGGAAAACTCGCCTTTCAACAGATGCGGAATGCCGCAGGTGAACTCGACGACCTCGAGGCCGCGGATGACCTCACCCTTGGCGTCGTCCACGGTCTTGCCGTGCTCAGCCGTGATGATCGCGGCGAGCCGGCCATGGTCGCGCTCGATCAGTTCCTTGAACTTGAACATGACCCGGGCGCGGCGCAGCGGCGGCGTCGCCGCCCAGCCCGGAAACGCCGCCGTCGCCGCGGCCACGGCGGCATCGACCTCGGCCTTGCCACCCAGCAATACCGACGCCGCCTGCTCGCCGGTCGCCGGATTGAAGATGGTACCGGAGCGGCCACCGCCGCCGTCCATCGCCCTGCCGTTGACGAAGTGCTGGAGCGTATTCATCGAGCCCTCCCGTTGCAGACGCCGCCTGACGGGGGCTCGCGGACGAGCACCGGTGGCGGTCAATTCCCGCGGCCAAGCAGCCGCATGCTTGCATCGAGCTATAGGCGATGCACCCGCCGTTCGCAAGCCGGCGCCGCGTCGCACGCAGTCGCTACCGCGCCGATGCCCGTGCTACAACTGGCGCGGCGAAGGACGTTGCAGGGGAGGGATGCGAATGAGCGGGCGACTGACCGGCAAGACGGCGCTGGTGACGGCGGCGGCGCAGGGGATCGGGCACGCAACGGCGCTGGCCTTCGCGGCCGAAGGCGCACACGTGATGGCGATGGACATCAACGCAGACGCGTTGGCGGCACTGAGCGACGCCGTCGGCCTCACGACCCGGCTGCTCAACGTTGCGGACGGCGCGGCGGTCACCGAGGCAGCGGCGGAGCTCGGGGCGCTGGACGTCTTGTTCAACTGCGCCGGCTTCGTCCATCACGGCGCCATCCTCGACTGCCCGGAAGCGGACTGGGACTTCGCGTTCGATCTGAACGCCAAGGCGATGTATCGCATGATCAAGGCGTTCCTGCCGGCGATGCTGGACGCCGGCGGCGGCGCCATCGTCAACGTCGCGTCGGTCGCCGGGAGCCTGAAAGGCATCGCCAACCGCTGCGCCTATGGCGCGTCCAAGGCCGCGGTCATCGGCCTCACCAAGTCCGTTGCCATCGACTATATCGGCCGCGGTATCCGCTGCAACGCGATCGCGCCTGGCACGGTGCAGTCGCCGTCGCTCGATAACCGCATCAACGCCTTCGACGACCCGGTGCAGGCGCGCAAGGACTTTATTGCGCGCCAGCCCATGGGCCGCCTCGGCACGGCCGAGGAGATCGCCGCGCTGGCCGTATATCTGGCGTCGGACGAGGCCGCCTACACGACCGGCGTCGTTCACGTGGTCGACGGCGGCATCATGATCTGACGCGGGCGCCCCGTGCCCATTCCTGAACCCGCCCCGGAGCCAGTCGGCTTCGGCATCGTCGGCGCCGGCGCCATCGTCGGCCTGAGCCACGGGCCGGCCATGGCGCGGCTGGCCGAGGCGCGGCTGGTCGCCGTCTCGGACAAGGACGCCGCGCGGGCCGAAGCGAACGGGCGCGCCTGGGGCGCCGAACGGTGGTACGCCGAGACCGCGGCGCTGATCGCCGATGCCGCCGTCGAGGCGGTGCTGGTGGCGACGCCCAACCGCTTCCACCGCGCCGCCGTCGAGATGGCTGCGGCGGCCGGCAAGCCGGTGTTCTGCGAGAAGCCGCTGGCGGTGACCCTGACCGACGCCCGCGCCATGGTCGCGGCCTGCAACGCCGCCGGCGTGATACTACAGGTTGGCTTCAATCAGCGCTTCTGGGCCCAGGTGCGCATCGCCAAGCAACTGATCGACACCGGCTTCATCGGCCGGGTGCATGGCTGCCGTTCGCTGTTCGCCGAGCAGCAGGGCAAGTATCCGGCGGCCACGGGCTATCGCTACGACCTGGCCCAGTCGGGCGGCGCGACGATCATCGATTGACGGTGCACCGCATCGACCTCGTGCGTCACCTCCTGGGTGAGTTCCAGTCCCTGACGGCGGAGGTCCGACACAGCGTCCTCGCCGAGGCGGTCGACGACAATGTCTGGATTCTCGCGAACTTACAGGACGGCGCGACCGTCTGCCTGACCTCCGACCGCTACGGCCCCGGCGTCAAGGACGGCACCGATATCTTTGGCAGCGAGGGCACGATCCACTTCGCGACCGAGACCTTGAACCCGTTCCATGCCGCGCCGCTGGCCGTGCAGACGGAGCGGGCGGCCGCCGACCTGCCCGACGTGCTGCGCCAGGCCCACTACCCCGGCGCCTGGTGGGAGGAGTTCGCCGGCGGCTGGATCACGCTCCACCCGCCGCGCACGAACCCCTACGACGACGAGCTGCGCGCGTTCTGTGCCGCCGTGCGCGACGGCACACCGCCACCGGTCACCGGCGAAGACGGCGCCAAGGCGCAGGAGGTCATCACCGCCGCCTACCTCGCCGTCAACGAACGCCGCTGGGTCGACCTACCGCTGCCCCCGGGCACCGACGCCGCGCCGCCGGCCTACTGAGGCCGATAGTCGATCGAATTTCTCAGGATAACCGCGATCCGCACGCCTTCGTCGCACGCCAGGTCCCGTGTTCCCGGGCCCCGGTGCTCAATCGGGCGGGCCCTTGAGCTCGACCATGTTGCCGTCGGGGTCGTGGATGTACATGGAGGGGCCGTCGCCCTCGGCGCCGTAGCGCGTCTCGACCGGGCCGGCGGCGACGCCGTGGGCCGCCAGGTGGGCGCGGATGGCCGCCTCGTCGAACTGCTCGAGGCGCAGCGCCATGTGGTCCATGTTGCCCGGGCCGGCGGCCGCGCCGTCGCCGGCGTCCATCAGGTCGATCATCGAGCGGCCGGCGCGCAGTTGATAGAGGCCGATCGTCTCCAGCGTGCGCTCCAGGGTGCAGCCCAGCACGTCGCAGTAGAAGCGCATGGCGCGGTCGGCGTTGGCGACCCGAAGGACGACGTGGTCGATGTCACGGATACGAATTGCCATGGCGCCGGATCCCTGTCCGTTCGATCCTGCCTGACGGCGGGAGCAAGGGCGACAAAAAAAGAGGCCGTGCCGCGGGAAGCGGCACGGCCCAAGTTGCAAGAGGGAACGTCCAAGACTGGACGTTGGGGCGCGGCGGCAACCGCGCCCTGCCGCCAGCATCTACGCCAAGGCCTAAGAGCCCCTTGATTTATCCGTCATGCCGGCGCAGCGGCCCCCTCAATTCGCGTCGGCCGAGCCGGGCGGAATGGGCTAAACTAGCGTGTCGTTAACCAATGCCGGGAGGGCCCGGGTGCTGTTTGCCGCGCGCATCGTAGAGACCGTTGTGCTGGCGCTCGCCGCCGCGGTCACCGCCGTGCCCGCATCGGCGCAGCGGGCGGACCCGCCGGGCGTGCCGTCGACCGCCGGCCAGCTGCTGGTCGCGGCGCCGGAGTTGCAGGACCCGAACTTCGTCCAGACCGTCGTCTACATGGTCCGGCATTCGCCCGACGGGGCACTCGGCTTCGTCGTTAACCGCGCCCTCGGCGAGGTGCCGGCGGGCGAGATCGGCAAGGCCTTCGACATCGCGCCGGAGCAGCTGCCCGCCGCGGCCGTGCGGGTCCACGCCGGCGGCCCGGTGGCGCCGCGGCTGGGCTTCGTGCTGCATTCGCGCGACTATGCCGCGGACGGGACGCTCGCCGTCGATGCCGACGTGGCCCTGACGGCCCAGGGCGACATTGACGGCGCCATGTTCACGGACCAGGGCCCGCGCCGGCGCCTCGTCCTGCTCGGCCATGCCGGCTGGGCGCCGGGTCAGCTCGATGCCGAGATCGAGGCGCGGGCCTGGCTGATCGTGCCGGCCGAGGAGGCGATCGTCTTCGACGACGAGCTCGCCAGCAAGTGGGAACGCGCGCTGGCGCTCTACGAGGTCAGGCTGTAGGCCGCGCCGCCGCCGGCGGCAGGGCGATGGGCCGGGCCTGTTCGAGCGTGCGGGCGGCGCGCAGGACACACGCGTCGGCGTAGCGCGGGCCGACGATCTGCAGGCCGACCGGCAGGCCGTCGGCGGCGAAGCCGCAGGGTACCGAGGCCGCCGGCTGGCCCGACATGTTGAAGGGGTAGGTGAACGGGGTCCAGTCCCGCCAGGGGCCGCCGTCGGGATGCTCGGGCTCGTCGCGGCCGAGGGCAAACGCGGTCTGCGGCAGGGTCGGCAGCACGAGCAGGTCGTAGTCCTCGAAGAACAGGTTGAGCCGCACGCAGGCCGCGCCGCGCGCCTGCTCGGCCGCCAGGTAGTCGGCGAGCGACAGCGACTGGCCGAGCTCGGCCGTGGCGACGAGGCCGGGGTCCATGGCCGCGCGCCGGGCGGCGTCGAGCGGTGCCAGCAGATGCGCCGCGCCGCCGACCCAGTGGGCGAGGAAGATCTCGCCGAGCCCGGCGAGGTCGGGACCGGCCTCGCTGACGTGCGAGCCGGCGTCGGCGAACACCCGCGTGGCCTCGGCGATGCGCCGGGTGACGTCGGGCACGACGGTGTGGCCGGCGGGCGCGGCGTCGACGGCGATGCGCAGGCCGGCGACGCCGTCCTCGAGGCCTTGCAGATAGTCGGCGCCGTCGGGCGGCAGGGCCTGCCAGTCGCGCGGGTCGCGGCCGGCCAGCACGCTCAACATGCGGGCCGCGTCGGCGACCGAGCGGGTCATCGGGCCGAGGTGGGACAATGTGCCGAACGCGCTGGGCGGCCAGATCGGCACGCGGCCGGCGGTCGGCTTGAGGCCGAAGATCCCGGTGAAGCTCGCCGGGATGCGGATCGAGCCGCCGCCGTCGGTGCCGATATGCACCGCACCTATGCCCATGGCGGCGGCGACGGCGGCACCGCCGCTGCTGCCGCCCGGCGTCCGTTCCGGATCCCAGGGGTTGCGCGTGACGCCGGTGAGCGGGCTGTCGGTGACGCCCTTCCAGCCGAACTCCGGCGTCGTCGTCTTGCCGAGCAGCACGGCGCCGGCCTCGCGCAGGCGGGCGACGGCCGGCGCGTCGTCGTCCCACGGGCCGTCGGGGTCGACCAGGCGCGAGCCGCGCAGCGTCGGCCAGCCGCGGGTCAGCACCAGGTCCTTGACCGTCGCCGGCACGCCGTCGAGCGGCCCGGCCGGCGCCCCCCGGCGCCAGCGCGCCTCGGACGCCCGCGCGTCGGCGAGCGCGCCCTTGGCATCGACGAGGCGGAACGCGTTCAGCTCGCCATCGTGGCGCTCGATCCGGGCAAGCTCCGCTTGCGTCGCTTCCACCGGCGAGGCGTCGCCGCTGCGATAGAGGGTCAGGAGCTCACCCGCCGTGGCGAGCGCGAGGTCTGTGGTCACGTGTGCGGTCCCCCTCTTGCCCTCTGGTCGTCCACGCCGGCCGTCGCAGGGAAATCGCCCGGCGGCGCCGTCGCGCGCTCCGGCAGGATAGCGGATCTTGGGGCATGGGTCCTCGGCTCCGGGGCCGAGGACGACGATGTGGGGGCCGCTCAATCGGGCGGGGCGGTCGCGTCGCCGGTCGCGGCGGCATCGATCCGTGGCGGCCCTGCCGCGGCCTGGGATTTCAGCCAGTCGATCGCCGCGGTCACCGCAACGCGCGACGGCGCGGCCGCCGCGCGCACGAGCCAGTAGGCGTCCGGCACGGCGACGTGGCGGTCGCCGAACGGGCGCACCAGCCGCCGGCGGCGACGTCGTCCGCGGCCAGCCGGTCGCGGGCCAGCGCCACGCCCAGACCTTGGGCCGCCGCCCGCAGCACCAGATCGGAGGACGCGAAGCGCGGGCCGGCGCGGCGGTCCACGCCGGGTGCCGCGTGCGCGGACAGCCAGGCTTCCCAGGATGCGTTGGGATCGCGGTCGTGGAGCAGGCGCAGCCCGGCCAGCGCCTCTGGCGTCGTGGGCCGGCCCGCCGCATCCCAATAGGCGCGGCTCATGACGGGATAGAGCGCGTCGGCCATGAACGGCTCGCAGGCCAGGCCGGGCCACGGCCCGCGGCCCATGCGGAGCGCCAGATCGGCGCCCTGATCGCGGGGCTCGGTGAGCTTCTGGTCGACGACGATGGACAGCTCGACCCAGCCGACGGCCGCTTCGAACGCGGGCAGGCGTGGCAGCAGCCAGCGGGCGGCGAACGACGGCGTCGTCGACAGCGTCACTGCGTTGCCGCGCTTCG
Organism: Alphaproteobacteria bacterium; assembly: GCA_965261585.1. Taxonomy (GTDB): domain Bacteria; phylum Pseudomonadota; class Alphaproteobacteria; order UBA6615; family UBA6615; genus CBDHDN01. The sequence goes on along the minus strand of CBDHDN010000064.1, from coordinate 43,587 downwards.
CCTCCCGCACCGCGGCGACGGCGGCCTCCAGCGCCCGCAGGCTGGCCAGACCGGCCCGCCCGAGCGCCTCGCCCTGGGGCGTGAAGGCGAACGAGCGTGCGCCCTCGCGCCGTTCGACGAGGGGCACGCCGAGCCAGGCCTCGAGCTCGCGCACGTGGCGGCTGACCGCGGAGTGGGTCACCCGCAGCGACCGCGCCGCCGGCCGCACGCCGCCAGTTTCGTAGACGGCGGTGAAGGCGCGCAAGGCGTTAAGCAGGAGGTCCCGCATGGTCTTAATATTAGACCAAAACAGGCCGAGTAGAGAACAGTCAGAAAGTTGAGGGGCTGGTAGCGTTGGCTGCGCTGTATTGCGGGATCGGCGTTTCCCCCCCACCCCAACCCTCCCCCTTGTGGGTCCCTGGGGGGAGGGAGCAACAGGTGGCGCGACCGCAAGGTTCCCTCCCCCTTGTGGGGACCTTGTGGGGGAGGGTTGGGGTGGGGGGTGAATCACCAGAGCAGGAGTTGCGCATGGGCATGCTGGTCGACGGGCGCTGGACGGATGAAGACCGCGTGATCGTTGCAGGCGCCTTCGTGCGCGCGGCGGGCGTTTATCGGGGCGACCTCGGCGCCGCGGCGGCCGCCGCCCTGTGGGCGGAGCCGGGCCGCTTCCACTTGATCGTGTCGGCGAGCTGTCCGTGGTCGCACTTCGCGATGATTGTGCGACAGCTGAAGGGGCTGATGGGCACGGTGCCGTTGTGGATTGCCGGCGGCCCGCGGGCCAAGGGCTATCCCGTCAATGGCGGCGCGCCGTGGCGCGTGCCCGGCACGGATAGGCACATCCTGCACGTCCATGAGCTCTACGGCTTGAGCGACCCGGGCTACACCGGCCGGGCGACGGTTCCGGTGCTGTGGGACAGCCGGATCGAGCGCATCGCCGGCAACGAGTCGGCCAGCATCGGCCGGGCGTTCGATGGGGAGGTCGATCCCGACGACAGCCGCGACTTCACGCTGCGGCCGGCGGCCCTGCGCGACGCGATCGACGCCCTCAATGCGCGGGTCCATGACGGCCTGGCCAACGCGGTCTATCGGGCCGGCCTGGCGCAGCGGCAGGACGCGTATGACGAGGCGGTGGCCCAGGCCTTTGCGGCGCTGGACATGCTGGACGACCGTTTGGCCGACCGCCGCCATCTGTTCGGCGCCGTCGTCACCGAGGCGGACTGGCGGTTGTTTGCGACGCTCGTGCGGTTCGACGCTGTCTACCACACGCACTTTCGCTGCACGCGCCGGCGCCTCGTCGACTATGCCCATCTGTGGCCCTACGCGCGCGACCTGTACGCGTGGCGCGGCGTTGCGGCGCTCGTCGACTTCGCGGCGATCCGCGAGGGCTACTACCGCAACGATTGCGTCCATAATCCGTTCGGCGTCGTCGCGGCGGTGCCCGATGCCAACTGGTCGGCACCCCATGGGCGCGCGGCCCTGGGGCCGGCTCAGGTCGCGCTGCGGTCCGGCGGCGTGCGCGCCGTGGCGCCGGACGCCGGCGCCGGCTGATGCCCATGGACCCGCTGGTCGCCGTTGCCGGCTTCGTTGCGGTCGCCGCCATCACGCCGGGGCCGAACAACTTCATCGTCATGACCGCGGCCGGCCGCGGCGGCTTCCCGGCGGCGCTGCCGGCGATGGCCGGCGTCGTCGCCGGTGGGCTGGGGCTGCTCGTAGTCATCTGGTCCGGCGCCGGCGCCGCGTTCGCGGCCGTGCCGCAGCTGCGCCTGGTCCTGGTGGCGGCCGGCGCGCTCTACCTGGCGTGGCTCGGCGCCGTGCTGATCTGGCGGGCGCGCGGCAGCGGGACGGGTCTCGACCAACCGGCCGGCCACCGGCGAGCCGGCGGCGGCGGGCTGCCCAGCACGATGCTCGGTGTCGCGGCGTTCCAGTTCATGAACCCGAAGGGCTGGGTGCTGGTCGCGACCGCGGCGGCGGCGCTGTCGGCTGGCGGGACCGGGCTTGCGGCGCTGGCGACGCTGGCCGCGCTGCTCATCGCCATCCCCAGCGTCTGCCTGATTCTATGGGCCGGCGCCGGCGCGGCCATCGCCGGGTGGCTCGGGCGACCGGCGGCCCGGCGCCGGTTCGACCGGGCGATGGGGGCGCTGCTCATCGCCTCGGCGGCGCTGCTGCTGTTGGCCTGAGCCGGCGCCGTCGCTTCAGTCGGCCGGCACGGCGCCCGCGTCGAGCGCCTCCTGGGCGGCCAGCCAGTCCGCCTCGGCCGCCGCGATGGCGCGCTCGAGCTTGGCCAGGCGCTTGTGGCGGACGGTCAGGGCGGCGCCCGGGCCGTCGTAAAGCGCGGGGTCGGCGAGTTCCGTCTGCAGCGCCGTGCGGGCGTGCGTCAACTCGGCGAGCCTGGTCTCGGCCGCCCGCGCCTGGCGCCGCCATTGCGTGACCGCGGCACGCGAGGCGGCGCCGGCACGCCGCCGGTCGCGGCGCGAGGCCTTGTCGCCGCCGGGGCCGCCCGGGCCGGCGGGGCCGCCGAGCGCGCGGCGGCCGGCGCGGCGCTGCGCGGCGAGGTGGGCGGTGTAGTCGTCGAGGTCACCGTCGAACGGCCGGCAGGCGCCATCGGCGACGAGCCATAGCCGCTCGGCGCACAGCCGCACGATCTCCGGATCATGGGACACCAGGATGACCGCGCCGCCATAGGCGTTGAGCGCATCGACCAGGCCCTTGCGGGCGTCGATGTCCAGGTGGTTCGTCGGCTCGTCGAGCAGCAGGATATGGGGCGCCGTGCGCGCGACCGTGGCGAACAGCAGCTTCGCCTTCTCGCCGCCGGAAAGGTTGCCGATCGCCACCTCGGCCCGGCCCTCGCCCAGCCCGAAGCGGCCGAGATGGGCGCGCACCGCCGTGTTCGTCGCGGTCGGCATCAGCGCCGCCATGTGCGCGTAGGCGGTCTGCGACAACTGGAAGGCGTCGGCCTGTTGCTGGTTGAAATAGCCGATGCGCAGCTTCCCCGTGCGGCGGATCGAACCGGCCTGGGGCGCGAGCTCGCCGGAGAGCAGCCGCAACAGCGTCGTCTTGCCGTTGCCGTTGGCGCCGATCAGGGCGATGCGGTCGTCCATGTCGATGCGGAAGTCGAGGGCGCGCAACACCGGCCGGTCGGCGGCGTAGCCGACGCTCACCCCGTCCGCCGTGATCAGCGGCGGCGGCAGGGCCCGCGGCGGCGGGAAGTCGAGCGCGACCTCGGCGTCCGGCGCGACCGGCTGGATCTCCTGCATGCGCGCCAGCGCCTTGATGCGCGACTGGGCCTGGCGCGCCTTGCTGGCCTTGTAGCGGAAGCGGTCGACGAAGGCCTGCATGTGGTCCCGCTGGGCGAGCTGGCGCACATATTGGGCCTGGCGCAGCGATTGCTGCAGGCGGCGCGTCGCCTCGAACCGGTCGTAATTGCCCCGGTAGGCCGTCAGCTTGCCGTCGCTCAGATGCAGGACCGAGCCGACGACCGCGTTGAGCAGCTGACGGTCGTGGCTGACCAGCAGGACGGTGCCGTCGACGCGGGCGAGGTAGCCCTCGAGCCACAGCCGCGCTTCTAGGTCCAGGTGGTTGCTCGGCTCGTCCAGCAGCAACAAATCTGGTGCCGCGAACAGCGTCGCCGCCAGCGCCACGCGCATGCGCCAGCCGCCGGAGAAGGCGCTGAGCGGCTGCGCCTGGTCGGCCTCGGAGAAGCCGAGGCCGGCCAGGATCCTCGCCGCCCGCGCCGGCGCCGCGGCGGCGCCGATGTCGGCAAGCCGCGTATGGATGTCGGCGATGCGCGCGGGATCGCGCGCCGCCTTGGCCTCGGCCACGAGCGCGCTGCGCTCGACATCGGCGGCGAGCACGAAGTCGACGAGCGCCTGCGGGCCGTCCGGTGCTTCCTGAGCGACGGTGCCGATGCGCGCGCGCCGGTGCACCGTCGTCGTGCCCCTGTCGGGCACAAGCTCGCCTGCGATCAGGCGCAACAGCGTCGACTTGCCGCTGCCGTTGCGGCCGACGAGGCCGACGCGATGACCGGTCGCGACCGCAGCACCGGCGGCGTCGAACAGCCGCCGCCCGCCGATGTAGTAGGTCAAGGCCTCGATCGTCAGCATGGCGCCCGTGCTAGCACAGCGCCGAAGCCCCGGTAAACCGAACAGCGCGGGTGAGTCATGCGACCACGACAGCGGGCGCTAGGCCGCGGCGAGCCAGGTCTCGATGGCGGGCTGCAGGGCCTCGAACGGGCGGTAGCCGGCGGTCAGCAGCGCCATGCCGGCGGCGTTCTTGAGCACCACCGTCGGGAAGCCGGTGACGCCGAGTTGGCGCGAGAAGCGGAAATCTTTCCGGGTCTCCTCGACGACCGCCGGCGAGTGGAACGCCTTGACGAACGTGTCGCCGTCGACGCCGGCGGCGCCGGCCAGCTCGGCAAAGACCTCGGCTTTCGTCGTGTCCTTGTTGTCGACGTAGAACGCGCGGTGGATGGATTCATAGAATGGCAGGGTCGCTTCCGGCTTGAGGCCGCGCATCGTGACGGCGGCACGGCAGGCCGGCTCGGTGTCCAGCACGAAACCCTGCCAGTCGAAAAAGCCGAACGAGAACGGCTGGCCGGTCGCCTCGTTCACCTGCTCCCAGTGATGTCGGATAGTGGCCTTGGTCTGATCGCTCATCGGTGTGTCGTCGCCGGTGTGCAGGCCGCCGACGATCAGCGACACCGGCGCGGCCGCGCCGAACGCCTCGTCGATGGCCATGAGCACGGGCGAAAAGCACCAGCACCAGGAACACATGGGGTCGCCGAGATAGAGAATCTGTTGGCTCATTGACCACGATCCCTGGTTTTTGCGCAACTGCGCCGACGATAGCAGATGCCGGCGGACTGTTTCACTCCGGCCGCCAACGGCGATAGACTGCACGAAGACGTGATCGGGGGCGCAGGCGTCCTGGTGACGCGCGCACGCACGACAGGCCTGCGATACCAGGGAGAGGAAAATGGCTGGATTGCTGCTGAAGAACGTCACCGTGCTCGACGGGACGGGGGCCGAGCCCTACGCCGGCGAGGTGTTGGTCGATGGCAACCGCATCAAGCAGGTCGCCAAGGGCGCCGGCTCGCTGGCCGCCAACGGAGCCACCGAGATCGACGGCGACGGCGCGACGCTGATGCCGGGGCTCGTCGAGTCCCACTGCCACGTCAGTTTCGGCGATACGGCCGACCTCGAATCGCTCGGCGACATCCCGGTCGAAGAGCACACGCTGCTGGCCATGAAGAACGCCAAGAAGCTGCTCGACCAGGGCTTCACCTCGGCGTTCAGCGCGGCGGCGGCGAAGCCGCGGCTCGACATCGTCATCCGCGATGCGATCAACGCCGGCGACATTCCCGGCCCGCGCATGCTGGCGGCGTCGCCGGAGCTGACCGTGACGGCCGGACTGGGCGACGTGCGCAAGCTGCACATGGAGCGAGCGCTACACGTTCGCGCTGATCTGCGACGGCGCCGAGGAGTTCCGCCGGGTCTCGCGCGAGATGGTGCGCGAGGGTGTCGACACCATCAAGATTAACCCCTCGGGCGATGAGTTCATTCCCGCGTCGCGCGCCCATCAGACCGTGATGACCGAGGAAGAGGTGGCCGCGGCCTGCGCCGTCGCCAAGGCCCATGGCCGCCGCCTGGCGTCGCACGCGCGCAGCGCGGAGTCCGTCAAGATGTCGCTGCGTCACGGCGTCGAGGCGATCTATCACGCAACACTGCTCGACGATGAAGCGAAAGACATGCTGGAGGCCCAGAAGGACCGGGTGTTCGTGGCGCCGACCCTCGGCGCCTCGTGGGCGGCAATTCACGAAGGCGAGCCGTTCGGCATTACGGAACAGTTCTGCACCGACATCGGGCTCGTCCGCGAGACCGAGATCGGCATCGAGACGATGAAGGAATTGAAGATCCGAGGCGTCCGGGTGCTGCCGGGCGGTGACTACGGCTTCGCCTGGAACCCGATCGGCACGAACGCGCGCGACATCGAGCATTTCGTCAAGCTGCTCGGCTTCTCGCCGACGGAGGCGATCCTCGCGGCGACGAAGGAGGGCGGCGAGATCATGGGTTTGGCCGATCCGGTGGGTCAGATCAAGGAAGGCTATCTGGCCGACATCCTGCTTGTCGACGGCAACCCGCTGGCCGATGTGAGCATCCTGCAGGACGCCGCGCGCCTCGTCGGCATCATCAAGGACGGCGCGGTCTACAAGCAGCCGCCGGGGCCGGCCGGGGCCGCGCGCGCCGCCGCCGAGTAGGCGCCGGCGCGGAGGGCGGCCACATGACGGCGCGACGGCTGCGTCTCGGCATGGTCGGCGGTGGGCGTGGCGCCTTCATCGGCGCCGCCCACCGCATCGCCGCGCGGCTGGACGACCGCTATCAGCTGGTTGCCGGCGCCTTCAGCACCGATGCCGAGAACGCCGTCCTCTCGGGCCAGGACGCCCAGCTGGCAGCCGACCGCATCTACACCGACTACCGCGAGATGGTGGCGGCCGAGGCCAGGCGCGCCGACGGCGTCGAGGTCGTTGCCGTCGTCACGCCGAACAACATGCATCACCCGATCGCCCGCGCGTTCCTCGAGGCCGGCATCGACGTGATCTGCGACAAGCCGCTGACGACGACGTTGGCCGAGGCCCGCGACCTGGTCGAGGCCGTACAACGCAGCGGCCGCTTGCTCGGCGTCACCTACACCTATTCCGGCTATCCCATGATGCGCGAGGCGCGGGCCCAGATCGAAGCGGGCCGGATCGGCGCCGTCCGCGTCGTTCAGGTCGAATTCGCGCTCGGCTGGATGGCGAGCCCGGTCGACGCCGAGAACAAGCAGGCGCGCTGGCGCACCGACCCGGCGCAGGCCGGGCCGAGCCTGGTGGTCGGCGACCTCGGCACCCACTGCCTGCATCTGATGGAGTTCGTCAGCGGCCGCCTCCTGACGCGGCTTGCCGCCGACGTGCAGACGCTGTTGCCGGGCCGCCGGCTCGACGACAACGCGCAGCTCATGCTGGCGTTCGACAACGGCGCGCGCGGCGCGATGTGGGTCAGTGTCGTGGCCGCCGGCGAGACGGTCGGCCTGCGCCTGCGCGTCTATGGCGACCGTGGCCACCTGGCCTGGGACGAGGTCCGGCCGGACGAGCTGCGCCTGGCGCTTATCGGCGAGAGTCGACGCACGCTGGTGCGCGGCGGCGACGGCTTGTCGGACGCGGCCAAGCGGGCGACACGAATGATCGCCGGGCTGCCCGAGGGCTATTACGAGGCGTTCGCCAACCTGTATCGCGACTACGCGGAGATCCAGACGGCCCGCGCCGCCGGCCGGCCGGCCGACCCCTTGGCCCTGCTGGCCCGGCGGTCGAGGACGGCGCCCGCGGCGTCGCCTTCGTCGAGGCGGTCTTGGCGTCGCGTGAGCGGGACGGCGCCTGGGTCGACTTCGATGCGGTGATCTGACGGCTCCGCGGTATCGCCTCGACATCGACGGCGATGCGCAGGCCGAGCGCGCTGAACGCCGCCTCCAGCTGGTCGAGGCGCGAGGCGTGCCTGAGGTTGAACAAGCGATCTACCTGAGGCCCGTGCCAATGCAGACGGCGCCCGAGTTCGCGTTTGCTGACGCCCCTTTCGCGGGCCGCCTGATAGAGCCGCACCTTGATCGCCGTCTGGGTCGGCAGGATCGCGCGGTAACGGCCGGCCGACGGCGCTGGCACGTCGTCGCGATAGGATATGCGCACGGCGATCGCCGCCTCCAAAGCGATAATCGCCCGCTCCAGAGCGTCGACGCGGCCGCTGCACCGGATTTGGACTTCCGGGAAGTCCGGGCAGGTCGCAACAGGCGCCTTGACGTTCTTGGACAGCCGGATTGGGTAGCTCAGCATTACGAAACCTCAGGTCGTTTGTAGTCCAACGCGCGAGGCAGCCGGATTGTCCCACGCAACCTTGTTGATAACCAGGACTGTTGCATCGGCGTCGGAAAGCTGCGTCGTCATAGAAGGCGCGCCTGATTCGGATCAAGCCCGGATGTCAGTCGAGGGTCGGCGTCGTCTCCATGAATGTGATCGTCTCGTCGAGATCGACGATGCCGGCGTCGGAGCCCAGGCCCGTCGCGACGAGGCCCGCTGCGGCGGTGCCGAGCCGACAGGCGCGCTCGACGTCCCAACCGTGATGCAGGCCGGCGATGAAGCCGGCACAGTAGGCGTCGCCGCAGCCGGTCGTGTCGACGACGTCGAGCCGGAACGCCGGAACGCGGGTGTGGCCGTCGCGGGTCGCCAGGACCGAGCCGCGCTCGCCCCACTTGAAGATGCAGGTCGACGCGCCGCGGTCGAAGAAGAACGCGGCGACGTCGGCCGGCTCCGCACAGCCTGAAAGGATGACCGCCTCCTCCATCGAGGGCATGAAGTAGTCCACGTGCGGCAGGCTTGGTCCGACCAGATCCATGGTCTGGTCGTTGGGCGCGATCAGATCGAACGTGGTCACGCAGCCGCGCGCCTTGGCGGCTTCGAGCAGGGCTGCCGTCGGTGGTCCGTCGATCCCGCGCAACAGGCCGGTGCCGCCGAGGTGCACGTACCGGCCGGCACAGATCGCATCGTAGCGCGCCGGCGCCAGGGACATGTGGTCCGAGGCGCCGCGCACATGCATCGCCGGCCGCTCGCCGTTCGGCCGGATCGCCAGTATGGTTGCCGAGGTCGGCACGCCCGCGACACGTTCCATCCCGGCGGTATCGATGCCGTGGCGGGCGTAGGTGTCGAGCACGAAGTCGCCCTTTTCGTCGTTGCCGACGGCGCCGACGGCGAGCGCCTTGAGGCCCAGCTTGGCGCAGTCGACGACGGTGCCGCCGGCGGTGCCGGCGACGGTCAGCCTGATCTCGTCGATGAACTCGACAGTGCCGCCGGGCGGGATGCGCTCGATCGGCCGGCCCAGCACATCGAGGATCATCAGGCCGACGCAGGCGACATCGTGGCTCATGGGACTAGACGCTCCTCAGATAGACGCCATAGAGGTGCGCCGACGAGATGGCGATGATGACGACGACGACCAGGATGACGACGACGGTGGCGGCCGCCCTGAGGACGCCCTTGAGCGGCCGGCCGGTCTGGGCCAGCGGCACCAGGTTGAAGGCGAGGCCGCCGATCACCACGGTCACCGCGCCGATGCCGTAGAGGGTCAGCGAGAACGGCTGAAAGATGAACGCCAGCGCCGCAATGCACAGCGCAATGATGGAATAGCGGATGACGCCGGCCTGGCGTGCCGTCATTCCAGGCTGTTGCGACTGGTCCATGTCGCTCATGGGGCGCCGATTCGTGTGTGAGTTGCGTCGAAGACGTGGGTCTGCTCGGCGCGCAACTGCAGATGTACAGTGTCACCGATGTCGAAGTGCCGCGCCTCGTCGACGACGACGCGCACGTCGCGGCCGTCTTCGACCAGGTGCAGCAGCGTCTCGGCACCCATCGGCTCGATCAGGTCGACCCGTCCCGCGATCGTGTCCGGCGCCGCGGTATCGCGGACGTCGAGGCTGCGCGGCCGGATGCCGAGGGCAATCTCGCTGCCCTGGGGCAGCCGGCTCACCGCGGGGTCCATGGCGAGCCGGATCTCCTGGCCGCCGGTCTTGAAGCGCGCGCCGTCGGCGTCCGATTCGATATAGGTCGCCGGCAGCAGGTTCATCTGCGGCGTGCCGATGAAGCCGGCGACGAACAGGCTGGACGGCCGCGCGAAGATCTCATGGGGCGTCGCCACCTGCTCGATCATGCCGTCGCGCATGACGGCGATGCGGTCGGCCATGGTCAGCGCCTCGAGCTGGTCGTGGGTGACGATCACCGTCGCCTTGGCCAGGTTGGACAGGACCTCCTTGATCTGGCCGCGCATGACCTCGCGCAACTGCACGTCGAGGCGGCTCAAGGCCTCGTCGAACAGGAAGCAGTTGGGGTCGCGGATGATGGCGCGGCCGACCGAGACGCGCTGCTTCTCGCCCTCGGCAAGCTGGCCCGGCGTCCGGTCGAGTACACGATCGAGGTCGAGCACGCGGGCGACCTCGCGCACCCGGCGGTCGATCTCGGCCCGCGGCGGGCGGTCGGCATGCAGCGGGTAGGCCAGGTTCTCGGCCACCGTCAGGCTCGGGTAGAGCGCATAGAACTGGAACGCCATGGCGATGTTGCGCCGGGCCGGCGACAGGTCGTTGACCCGCTGCCCGGCGATGAAGACGTCGCCCGCCGTGGCGACCTCGAGCCCGGCGATCATCCGCAGGCAGGTCGTCTTGCCGCAGCCCGATGGCCCCAGCAGGCACAACACCTCGCCGGCACCGATATCGAGGTCGATATCGTCGACGGCGACGAGGTCGCCGAAGCGTTTGGTCAGTTTGCGCAGGCTGATCGTGGACATGTTTAGTGTTCCCCGCGCTTCCCACTCCCGTCATTGCCGGGCTTGACCGGCTTGACCCGGCAATCCAGCGGCCCCGCGGCACTCCTGGATTGCCGGATCACGTCCGGCAATGACGCCCAAAGAGACCGAGTGACGAGCACGCTCCCCCCCTAACCCGGATCGTGCCAAACGTGACACCGCGCAGCAAGTGCTTCTGCAGCACGAAGACGACGACGATCACCGGGATCAGGAACAGCGTCTCGATCGCCGCCAGAAGGCCCCAGCGGACGCCGATGTGGCCGCCGATCGTCTGGGCCATGGCAACGGGCACGGTGCGCGTCTCGACGCCGGTGAGCAGCAGCGCAAACAGGAACTCGTTCCAGGTCAGGATCAGCCCGAACACGGCCGTCGCGGCGAGCCCGGCCACGACCTGGGGCACGCAGACGCGGAAGAACACGCGCCGCTCGGAGCTGCCGTCGAGGCGCGCCGCGTCTTCTATGTCGGGCGACAGCTCGTCGAAGAAGCTTTTCATCATCCAGATCGTGAACGGCAGGTTGAAGGCGGTGTAGAGCAGGATGATGCCGGTGTAGGTGCCGCTTAAGCCCGCAATGCGGAACATCAGGAAGATCGGGATGATGACGATGATCGGCGGCAGCATGCGCGTCGTCAGGATGATGAACAGATAGGTGTCGTTGCCCTTCAACGGGTAGCGCGAGAAGCCGTAGGCGGCCAGCGTGCCGATGATCAGGGCGAAGATAACGGACGAGCCGGCGATGAAAATCGAGTTGAAGAAGAACAAATCGAAGCCGGTGTCGACGGCGCCGCCGCTCTTGGTATAGGCGCGCGAGAACACGCCGACGAAATTCTCCAGCGTCGGCTTGAACAGCCATCGCGGCGGCACAGCCAGGATATCGGCGTTCTTCTTGAACGCGGTGAGGATGATCCACAGGACGGGAAAGAAGTAGATCAGGCTGACGATACCGGCGAACCCGGTCCAGCCCCAGCCGGCCTCGCCGATTCCGTGTTTGCGTCGCTGCCAGGCCATCGTCAGGGCTCCTGGGTGCGCAGCCGCGCGAAGTAGAGGTAGAGGTTCGTCAGCACGATGACGACGAACAGCAGGATGTAGCTGAGCGCCGATGACTGGCTCGTGCGGAAGAACTGGAACGACGTGCGGTAGACATAGACGGCGATGGTCTCGGTCGAGCTGCCGGGGCCGCCGTCGGTGATCAGGAACACGACGTCGAACAACTTGAACGCCTCGATCGTGCGGAACAGCAGCGCCAGCAGCAACAGGCTGCGGATGTAGGGGACGTGATCGTGCGGAACTTGCGCCACCACGAGGCGCGATCGATCTCGGCCGCCTCGTAAAGATACTTCAGTACGCTGACGAGGCCCGCGAGCACGAGCAGCATGACGAACGGCGACCACATCCAGGCGTCGGCAAAAATTATGCCGGCAAGCGCGCCCCCGGTGCTGCCGAGCAGGATGTAGGGCTCGCCGGTGAAGACCCGCACGGCCTGGCTCAACAGGCCGAACGTCGGCTCGTAATAGAACCGGAAGAACGCGCCGACGGCGACGAAGCTCAGCATCATCGGCGTCAGCACGAGCATCAACAGGATGCGGCGGCCCGGGAATTCCTTCTCGAACAGCAGCGCCAGCAGGAAGCCGACAATCATCTGCGCGCTGACCGTCAACACAACGGTCAGGGCCGTCGTCTGCAGCCGGTCCCACACGGTCGCGTCGGTGATCACCTTGGCGTAGTTGTCGAGCCCGAGGAACGTTGGCGGGGCCAGCCGGTTGGCGCGGAAGCGGAAGAAGCTGAGCCCAAACGACCACAGCAGCGGGAAGATGTTCATCACGAACAACAGCGTGATCGCCGGCGCCACCAGCAGCGGCCCGTTATGCCGTCCCCAGGCGTTGAACACGACCGTGAAGGCGACGACGCCGACGGCGATGAAGCTGATCCAGAACGCGGCGCCGAGCGGCAGCGCGAAGATCGAGCCTGGAATGAGCACGATGGCGGCGATGAGGGCCAGGCGCCAGTTGGCCGGCGTCGGCATCCACCAGGTCGCCGCGACAGGCGGTCCCGTAGGGTCAAGCGCAGTCATCTCGCTCCAGCTGTCTGGACCGGGACGCGCGATCCCGGGGGAGGAAGGGCGGGGACCACATGGGTCCCCGCCGGGCTTCTAACCCGCTGCCAAGAGCAGATCGCTATTCGATGCGACCGGATTCCCGCAGCAGCTCGTCCTGGAACTCGGCGATCGCGTCCAGGGCCTGCTTGGCCGTGACCTGACCGGTGATCGCCTTGTCGAATTCCTCCTGCTGCTGCACCAGCAGCTCGGGGAACTCGGGCACGTGCCAGACGTCCTTCTGCCATTCGAGGCTGGGACCGAAGGCATGGTTCCAGGGCCGGAACGACGCGTAGTCCGGGCTCGAATAGACGTCGATGAGACCGCTCTGACCGCCGCGCTGGGCGAACTTGATCTGGGTCTCCTCAGACAGCAACCACTTCACGAAGTCGATCGCCTCGCGCTCGACCTCGGGCTCGTTCCAGGTCGTCAGCACGAACGGCTGGCCGCCGATATTGGACGTGCGGTCAAGCGAGCCGTCGGTCTGGCGCAAGCCCGGGGCCATCGCGAAGTCGACGACGTCGGCGATCCGCGAGGTCTCCGCCGTGATCGCGGACTCGCCGAAGCCGATCCACTGGATGATCCAGGCGACCTTGCCCTCGCGGAACAGCTCATCGACCTTGAAGATGTCCATCCCGCCCGTCTGAACGACCGGCGGCATGAACTGCAACAGCGACAGGTAGTGGTCGAGCGCGGTCACGGCCGCGTCGGAATTGACGACGCCGAGCGCCTTACCCTCGGGCTCCATTGTCTCGTCCCAGATGCTCGCGCCATGCTGCCAGATGAACGCGTTGATCTGCATGCTCGAGAAGTCGTAGCCCTTGCCAGCCTGGTAGGTGATGCCGAAGAAGTCGTCGGTCAGCGCCTGCCCGGCCAACTCGTCGCCGGCGCGGCGCTGGAAGAACTCGTCGAAGTCGCGCACCTGGTCCCAATCGACGTTGCTCATCTCCTCCGGCGTGCACGGCAGCGCATTGCCGTACTTTGTCTGGAACGCCGCTGCCTCGCCGGCATCGCAGAACTCGTCGCGGCGATAGTTAGGTAACCAGCACGTCGGGCATCTGCGGGAAGCCGTAGAAGTTGTCCGATTTGTGCGGATAGGTGGAATAGGCGTCCACCAGGTTGGGGTTCAGCTTGGTGAAGAGCTCTTGCAGTTCGGGATCGGCATCGATGATATCGTTGAGCTTCTTGTAGTAGCCGCCCTCGATGAACATGCCGAGCCACTGGCTGTCGGAGACCGCCATCTGGTACTTCTGCTCGCCCGAGACCAGCGATGCCGTCAGGCGGTCCTGAAAGCTCGGCCACGGGATGAAGTCGGGCTCGAGCGTGACGTTGTTGCCGCTCGGCGCCTTGTAGAACTCGTCGGCGAGCTCCTTCATGATCCGGGTCGGCGGCCAATCCGGCACCGCCATGTTGAGGACAATGTCCTCGGCGCTGGCGATCGTCGGCAGCATGGTGCCGACGAGCCCGACGACCGCGGCCGCCGGACGCAGACATAGGATTCACAAAGGCATGTGATCGTGCGATTCTGCGATCATGGCTCAGGAAGTCTGTGTGATTGTAGGAGCCGATGACCGCGTGCGACTGACCGCCGTCGTCGGTGATCGTAGCCGGCCGTTGAAGCACGTTCAGCGGGCCCGGGTCGTGTTGCATTCGGCGGAGCGACTTCCGGTTCTCGATGTGGCGCGCCGCGTCGGCGTCAGCCGCCCGGCGGTCTGGCGCTGGCAGCGGCGCTACGCCGAGGAAGGCATCGAGGGTCTGTTGCGCGACAAGACCCGGCCGCCGGGCACGCCGCCGCTGCCGACGGCAACCGTGGCCCAAGTGTTGGCGCTGGCTTGCTCCGAGCCGCCGGGCGAGACGACCCACTGGACCGGCCGCGCGGTGGCCGAGGTCGTCGGCATCTCCCTGCGCTCGGTTCAGCGCATCTGGCAAGGCCACCGTTTGCAGCCGCACCGCATCCGCACCTTCAAGCGCTCCAACGACCCCGCCTTCGCCGAGAAGGTCGAGGACATCGTCGGCCGCTACATGGATCCGCCCAGCCATGCCGTGGTGCTGTCGATCGATGAGAAAAGCCAGATCCAGGCCCTCGACCGGACCCAGCCAGGGCTGCCGATGAAACCCGGCAAGTGCGGCACCATGACCCACGACTACAAGCGAAACGGCACGACCACCTTGTTCGCCGCGCTCAGCGTCCTCGACGGCGCCGTCATCGGCCGCAACATGCAGCGACATCGCCATCAGGAGTTCATCCGCTTCCTCGGCGCGATCGAGCGCCAAGTGCCGGCCGGCAAGGTCATCCACGTCATCCTCGACAACTACGCCGCCCACAAGCATCCCAAGGTCCGCGCCTGGCTGGCGCGTCATCCCCGATGGGTGTTCCACTTCACCCCAACCTCCGCCTCCTGGCTCAACGCCGTCGAGGGCTTCCTCACGCGCCGGCGGCTCAAGCGCGGCACCTTCCACTCGATAGTCGACCTCCAGGCCGCCATCAACCGCTACATTGACGAGCACAACAATGATCCCAAGCCCTTCGTCTGGACCAAATCCGCAGACACCATCCTCGCCAAACTTCACCGCCTGCCTGTACCTTCTGTCTGAGTCAGTGCACTAGCGGATCGCCGTGCCGGTGGCACGGGCGAACACGTGGGTCTTGTCCAGGGCGATCTGTACGTCCAGCTTGTCGCCGGCGCTGTATCGCAGGGCCTGATCTTCCGGCAGCACCATCTTGAACGGCATGTCGCCGGCCGTCAGGTCGAGCACGGTGATGTCGCCGAGCGGCTCTGTCAGATGCACCGAGGCCTTGAAGCGCGGGCCGCCGGCGTCGCCGTTGGCTGGGATGACATCGTGTGGGCGAAAGCCGAACAGCAGCGCCTCGGCCTCCGGGAAGGCGGCCAGCGCCGCCGCCCAGGGCCCGCCGGACAGGCGCAGGAACGATGTCTCGACGCCGTCGCCGCGCCGGGACGCGGGGATCAGGTTCATCGCCGGCGCGCCGACGAGGCCGCCTACGAAGCTGTTGTCCGGCCGGGCGTAAAGCTCGCGCGGCGTGCCGACCTGCTCGATCCGCCCCGCGTGGATGATCGCGATCCGCTCACCCATCGTCAGCGCCTCCAGCTGGTCGGGTGTCGCGTAGACCATCGTCATGTTGAGCTCGCGATGCAGCCGCTTGAATTCGGCGCGGGTGTCGTGGCGCAGCTTGGCGTCCAGGTTGGTCAGCGGCTCGTCGAGCAACAGCAGGCTCGGCCGCCGGATCAGCGCCCGGCCGATCGCGACGCGCTGTTGCTCGCCGTCCGACAGCGTCGCCGGCTTGCGGTCGAGCGTGTGGCTGAGCCGCAGCAGCTCGGCGATCTCGCCGACGCGGTGACGGATCTCGGCAGCTGGCAGGCGCGCCTCGCGCAGCGGGTAGGCCAGATTGTTGCGCGTCGTCAGGTGCGGGTAGAGCGCGAAGGACTGGAACACCATGGCGATGTCGCGACCCTGCACGGGCCGCCCAGCCATGTCCGCGCCGGCGAAATAGATCGTGGCGGCATCGAGCGCCTCGAGGCCGGCGATGCAGCGCAGGGTCGTCGTCTTGCCGGCGGCACTGGGGCCGAGCAGACAGTAGAACTCGCCGCCGGCGACCTCGAACGACACACCGTCGAGCGCCGTCACGGCGCCGTAACGCTTGACGAGGCCGCTGAGCGCCAGCTCAGACACGGGTCCCACCTGCGGTCTCGCCACGCCAGTTCCTGATGTCGATGCGCGACATCGCTCCTCCCCGCAATTATTCGGCCAAGTTTAAACCTCATGGCGTCCGTGTGGTAATTCACTACACTTGAAGGCCCGGCGCGGCCAGGTTCGACGCGGGCGGTGGGCAAGGGAGGAGCCGGCGATGGGCGCGGCAGTCTATCGGGACTACGATCAGGAGGCGCTCGACCTCCAATACGACAATCAGCGCCGCGTCGCCCGTTTCCAGGCGCATCGCGATTTCTATGCACGCGAAAGCGCCCGCGCCCGCGACGAACTGGCCGCCGAGCTGGGCGTCGCCTATGGGCCGTCGGCGGACGAGCGGCTCGACATCTTCGTGCCGGCCGGCGGCGGCGGCGGCGCGCCGGTGCAGGTGTTCTTCCATGGCGGCTATTGGCGCGCCTTGAGCGCCGAGGACTTTTCCTTCGTTGCGCCACAGATGGTCGCTGCGGGTGCCGTGTCCGTCGTCGTCAACTACGCACTGATGCCGGGCGTGACGATGGCGGAGCTGGTGCGCCAGTGCCGCGCCGCGCTGGCCTGGACCGACGCCAACATCGCCCGCTATGGCGGCGATCCCTCGCGTATCTTCATCTCAGGCCACTCGGCCGGCGGCCACATCGTCGCGATGATGCTGGCGGCCGACGCGCCGCCGGGCACCGGCGACGCATCCGCCGTCGTCAAGGGCGCCGTCGCGATCAGCGGCCTGTTCGACCTGGAGCCGATCCGGCTCTGCTATCTGAACGAGACACTGGGGCTCACAGCGGACGAGGTGCGGCCGGCCAGTCCGCTCTATCATCCGCCGGCACATGCGACGCCGCTCGTGGTCTGCTACGGTGGCCTGGAATCAGAGGAATTCGCGCGCCAGGCCGCGACGTACGGCGAAGCGGTGACGGCCGCCGGCCGAGCGTGCGACGTCCGCGCCATTGACGGCGAGGACCATATGAGCATCGCCGCGTCGCTGGCGGCCGGCGACAGCGCGCTGACCAACATCGTACTGGCGCAGATGGCGCTGCGCTGAGCGGGATCACATTGGGGAGGCAAGCATGAAGACGCTCAAGGGGCCGGCCATCTTCTTGGCCCAATTCGCCGGCGACGAGCCGCCGTTCAACACACTGAAGAACATCAGCCAGTGGGCCGCCTCGCTGGGCTTCAAGGGCGTCCAGATCCCGTCCTGGGACAAGCGCCTGTTCGACATCGAGAAGGCGGCCGAGAGCAAGACCTACTGCGACGAGGTCAAGGGCACGCTGGGCGACCACGGTGTCGTCGTGACCGAGCTGTCGACCCACTTGCAGGGCCAGCTGGTCGCCGTGCATCCGGCCTAGGAGGAGGCGTTCGACGCCTTCGCGCCGGCGCACGTGCACAAGAACCCGAAGGCGCGCCAGGCGTGGGCCGTCGACCAGCTGTACCTCGCGGCCAAGGCGTCGCGGAACCTGGAGTTGACGGAACACGTCACGTTCTCGGGCGCGTTGTTGTGGCCCTATATCTATCCGTGGCCACAGCGCCCGGCGGGCCTCGTCGACACCGGCTTTACGGAGCTGGCAAGGCGCTGGCGGCCGATCCTCGATGCCTTCGACGAGGCCGGCTGCGACCTCTGCTACGAGGTTCACCCCAGCGAGGACTTGCACGACGGCGTCACGTTCGAGATGTTCCTCGCGAAGGTCGACGACCATGCGCGCTGCAACATCCTCTACGATCCCAGCCACTTCGTGCTGCAGCAACTCGACTACCTCGCCTACATCGACATCTATCACGAGCGCATCAAGATGTTTCACGTCAAGGATGCGGAGTTCAATCCGACCGGGCGCCAGGGCGTCTATGGCGGCTTCCAGCCCTGGGTCGACCGGGCTGGCCGGTTCCGCTCGCTCGGCGATGGCCACGTCGATTTCGCAGGCATCTTCTCGAAACTCGCGGCCTACGACTTCGCCGGCTGGGCGGTGCTGGAATGGGAATGCTGCCTGAAGCACCCGGAGGACGGTGCGGCCGAGGGCGCCGAGTTCATCGCCGACCACATCATCCGGGTGACCGAGACGGCGTTCGACGACTTCATCGCCGGCGAGGCCGACGCGGGCATGAATGCGCGCATGCTCGGCCTGGACTGACGGGAGGCAGCCATGGCAATTGACGCCAGCAAGGTCGAGGGCGCCGGCCGGCGCCTGCGCCTCGGCATGGTCGGCGGCGGCCAGGGCGCGTTCATCGGCGCCGTCCACCGCATCGCCGCGCGGCTCGACGACCGCTACACGCTGGTCGCCGGCGCGTTCTCGGCGGACCCGGCGCGGGCCTCGGCCTCGGCGGCGGAGCTCGGCGTCGCAGCCGAGCGCGCCTACGACACCTACGCGGAGATGGCGCGGGCCGAGGCGGCGCGCGGCGACGGCATCGACGTCGTCACCATCGTCACGCCGAACCACCTGCATCACGGACCGGCCAAGGCGTTCCTCGAGGCCGGTATCCACGTCATCTGCGACAAGCCGCTGACGACGACCCTCGACGACGCCCTCGACCTGGTCGCCACGGTGCGCCGCACTGGCCGGGTCTTCGTTCTCACCCACAACTACACGGGCTATCCCATGGTGCGCCAGGCGCGGGCCATGGTGGCGGCGGGCGAGTTAGGCCCCGTGCGCCTGGTGCAGGTCGAATACCCCCAGGACTGGCTGACCGAGAAACTGGAGGCGACGGGCCAGAAGCAGGCGGCGTGGCGCACCGACCCGGCCCAGGCCGGGCCCGGCGGCGCGCTCGGCGACATCGGTACCCACGCCCACAACCTGGCCGGCTTCGTCACCGGCATGCACCCGACGGAGCTGTTCGCCGACCTCTCGTCGTTCGTCGACGGCCGCGTCCTCGACGACAACGCCAACATCCTGCTGCGCTATGCGAACGGCGCCCGCGGCATGTTGTGGGCGAGCCAGGTGGCGCCGGGCAACGAGAACACGCTGAAGCTGCGCGTCTATGGCGACAAGGCCGGGCTGACCTGGCGCCAGGAGCACCCGAACCAGCTCGTCGTGACGCCGCTGGGCCAGGAGCCGCGCGTCGTCTCGCGCGGCGGCGCCGGTGCCGGCGCGGCCGCGGCCCACGCGACCCGGGTGCCGCCGGGCCATCCCGAGGGCTACCTGGAAGGCTTCGCCAACCTCTACCGCGACGCCGCGGAGGTCATCGCCGCGCGCCTCGAGGGCCGCGACCCCGACCCGTTGGCGACGTTCCCGACGGTCGAAGACGGCGCCCGCGGCATCAAGTTCGTTGCCGCGGCTGTTGAGTCGAGCGCCAAGGGCGGCGTCTGGATCGACGCGCGGCTGGACGTGTAGCGGCCGGCATCGAAGAGGACACTCACCTGAATCCCCGGCCTTGAGCCGGGGCCCAGGAACACGGACCAAGCCGAGGCAGCGAAGAACGACGGATCACATCGCGGACCAAGTCGGAAGAACCCCCGATCCGCACGCCTTTGCCTCACGTCCCGCGTTCCTGGACCCCGGATCGAGTCCTACGGCATTCACACATCTCTGCAGACCGGATCGTGAAGTTTCGATGAGGCGGGCCATTACGTAATCTGGTGGCCGCGCTACGCGCCGCGGGATAAGTAAATCTGGCTGGCTCGATAAGGGCGCAGTTCTCACGAACCTTCCCGCATCCGTCGTCCTTGGGCTTGTCCCAAGGACCCATGCTTGTCCCCGCACAGTTGTGTGAGCCTGTGCGATGGGCCCTCGTGTCAAGCACGAGGGTGACGGCATAATTCCCTTCCTGCATCCGAACGGTAGCCCACACACGATGTGTGAATCTCGTAGGATCGAGTCCGGGGTCTCACTTTCTCCTCGTCCTCTACCGCTCTCCCGGCCGCGTCCCAACACTCAGCAGTGGGTCCGACCCGAGGATGACAGCATGGGCGTGGCTAGTGTTAGTCCCGCCGGCCCCGTTCCGTCCAGCCCATGACGGCAAGCGACGCGGCGCCGAGCACGGCGAATCCGCCGATCAGCGGCAGCACGGTGCCGTCGTAGGCTTGGCCGATCAGGGTACCGGTGGCGAAGAACATGAAGGTCGTGACGGTGCCGATCGTCGCCGAGCCGACGCCGGCGATATGGCCGATCGGCTCCATGGCCAAGGCGTTGAAGGTGCCGAA
Source organism: Alphaproteobacteria bacterium (assembly GCA_965261585.1). Lineage (GTDB taxonomy): Bacteria > Pseudomonadota > Alphaproteobacteria > UBA6615 > UBA6615 > CBDHDN01. Next base: position 23,323 of record CBDHDN010000064.1, on the reverse strand, counting down.
CAGCAGCCCAAAGCAGAAGAACGCGATCAGCAAATAGACCATCAACGCCCACAGTGGCGGCTGGCCGGCCGTTGCGAACGCGATCGCGAAAAACACGCCGGAACAGGCGCACAGCGCGGCGAGCGCACGGCTCGACAGCGCCCGCATGCCGAAGCACATGACGAGGCGCGCGTTCACGATCGAAGCGGCGCCGATCGCCACCGCCAGGGCGCCGAAATAGAACGGGAACAGGGCGCCGAGGCGGTACTGCTCTTGCAGGATCTGTTGCGCCGACAACAGGTAGCCGCCGAAGGCGCCGAGGATCAGCCCGCCGGCGATCATGTAGCCCAACGAGGTCCGGTTGGTGCAGGTCTCCGCGACGCCGGCGGCAACATTGCCGAGGGAGAAGCGCACCCGGCGCTCCGCCGGCAGCGTCTCCGGCTGGCGCACGGCAAACCAGGCGAGGCCGATCAGCGCGAGCACCAGAAACAGGCCGAAGATGGCGCGCCAGTGGGAGACGAAGACGATGCCCTGACCGATCGCCGGCGCGATCACCGGCACCAGGATGAACACCGCCATCACGAACGACATGATGCGCGCCATGCCGCGGCCCGCGTACTGATCGCGGACCAGCGCGATAATAACCGTGCGCGGGCCTGCCGCGCCGAAGCCCTGCAGCAACCGCCCGGCCAACATCATCGGCATGCTCGTCGCCACGACCGACAGCACGCAGCCGCAGCTGAAGATCGCCGAGCCCAGATAGATCGCCGGCTTGCGGCCGATGCTGTCGGACAACGGGCCGTAGACGATCTGCCCGCCGGCCAGGCCGAGGAACAGGGCCGACAGGATGAGTTGGGGATCGTTGGGCCGCAGCGCGCGCAGATCGCGCCCCATCTCCGGCAGCACCGGCAGCATTGCGTCGGTCGAAAGCGCCACCAGCGAGATCAACAACGCCGCCATCGCGACGAACTCACCGAGGCGGAGCCTCGCGGCGGGGGCCGATTCTGCGGTCATGATGCTCGATAGGGGATGTCAACCACGATCACAACGCTTTGCCCACGCCAGAGGGCGCGCCGCGCAGCGGCGCTACCCCGCCTCAATAGAGCTCGTTGCGGTAGTTCTCGTCGACCAAGGCGTCGACCTCTTCGACCTGCTGCTCGCTCGGCGGTGCCGCGGCCGTCTGTTCCAGCACCATGCGGCCGTGGCTGGGGAAGTCGCGACGGTCCTGGAACGTCGCCGGATCCCACAGCCGGGAGCGTTTCAGGGCCTTGGCGCAGTGCAGGAACGCCTCGCCGATCTCGACCCGGATGGCGAGCTGCGGCACCTTGCCGTTGACGGCGCAGTCGGCGAGCAGCGCCGGCGAGCGGACGATCGTCGCGCGGCCGTTGATGCGCAGCGTGTCCTCGAAGCCGGGGATGAAGAACAACAGGCCGATCGACGGGTTGGCCAGCAGGTTGCGCATGGTGTCGACGCGGTTGTTGCCCGGCCGGTCGGGGATCAGAAGCTTCGCGTCGTCGAGGATCCTTACGAAACCCCGGGGGTCGCCCTTCGGCGAGACGTCGGCCTGGCCGTTGGCGCTCATCGTGCCGATGCACAGGAACGGCGAGCGCTCGATGAAGGCGCGGCAGTGCTTGTCGAGACGCGACAGCGACTTGATCACCGCCATCTCCAGCGGCGGGCCGAGGATGGCGCGCAGGTCGGCCTCGGTCTCGATCGTCGTCACGGTCGCGTCGTCGGGCATGTCCGCTCCTCCCCGGCGCGGATTGTCGCCGATCCTGCACGGCTTGGCCATGCCGCTCATGTCGCGTGTCTCAGCCGAAAGCTCGTCGATCGGCTCGTGGTATCCTTCGTTCGCCATGTCCCTGTTTCCCGTCGCTTGGCGTTTGTGGGAAGACCGGTGTAGCCGAAACCGCCTGGTCCTTGAAACGGCGCCGTTCGCCCGGGTGATCGCGGCGGTCCGTGCCGCGGTCCGGCGGCAGAATCCGATGGGTCATTTCACCACCCTGCGTGGGTCATATTCACCATCTGCGTGGGGGGGTGCCCAAGCCAGCACGGCGCCTTCGGCGGCCGGCGCGGCAAGAATCGCCAAATTGGCAGGCCTTCCGCAATAGGCATGAACTTGGCACGGTTGTTGCACGTTTTTTAGAGTGTGAGGCAGCCGAGTGCGGCTATGTTCGCATGGGTATTGATCGCCAACAGCAAGTGGAGGCAGAGCCCGACGTGTTTCCCGACCATTGTGGTCATTTTGTCCGGTGTGGCGTTGGGACATGCCAGCTGTGTGGATCGGCCGCCGGCCGGCCCTCCCACCCCTCCCGCTCGTCGCACGAGCCATTATCAGGCGACGCGCCTGTGGCGCATGGTCGCCCGTGGTGGACCACGATCAAGGGTCACTGCATTCGGTTGGAGCCTCGGTCATGACCGGGAAGATCAGGCTGCTCATAATCGACGACGAAGCGACGCTCGCGCAAAACATCGAGCGCTACATGGCCACCCGTGGCTACGACGTTCGCTCGGCGACGAGCGGCGAGAACGGACTCGCCGTCGCGGAGGGTTTTACGCCGGACGTTGCAATCGTCGACTACTGCCTTCCGGGCTTCAACGGGCTCGAGACGGTTGAACGTCTTCGCAGGATCTGTCCCGGGCTCAGGACCCTCCTGATAACGGCCCATGGCGATCCAAAACTCGAACAACGGGCGGCAAAGATCGGCGTGTGGAAATACCTTACCAAGCCGCTGGTCCTACGCGATTTGAAGGCGGTGTTGGACAGTGGGCCGCACGACACCGTCGATGCTCAGATACACAACCAAGCCGTGCCGCCCGGAAGCGGCTGGGAGAGAAGTGCATCTGCGTCGTCAAGGTCGGCGTCGTCAAGGAACGACAATCCGCGTCGGCGAGCGCTGCGGCGTGCCGTCTTGCCGCTTGCTGCCTCCGTCGCCGGTCTGGTCATTGGCCTGAGCGGCGGCTACTACGCGAAAATCAGCGATCCTGAGCCTCCCGCAAGCGCTGCCCGTGATGTGGCGCTATCTCCGGAGGTCGAGTTGGTCGAGGAGATCGCGGACTACTATCTGGTCTTCATTGGCGATAAGCGCCGACCGTTCGAGCTGGATGCTTCTCACAAGCCCGTTCTCGATGAGTGGTTTTCCGAACGGCTGGGGCGCGCGTTTCGGGTACCGGACCTATCCGAGCAGGGCCTCACGTTCGTCGGCGGGCGGCTGCTGGCCATCGAGGAGCAGTCGGCGAGCCTCTTGTTGTACAAATCGCCGACAGGCCAGCCCGTGGGCGTGTGTATCACGGATTGGGGGCGGGGAATGCAGCCACCGCAGACGCTACAGAGGAAGGGAACGCACACGGTCTATTGGGTGGACGACCATTCGATCTTCGTTCTCCTTGGGTGGACTGGACCCGCCTTGCTCTGGGATCTGATACCCGAGGTCGAACGTTCCGTGGCCCCCCCCACGGCGGAAAAAATCTGAGGACGGCAGATTGGGAGATGACGATCAAGGAGCAGCGAGGATGGCAAAGCCGATCCGCAAACCGGGGCGGCTGAACCTGACACGCCGGTTCTCGGTGTTGTTCATGCTGACAATCGGCGTCATCTCCGTATTGTCCGGCCTGATCCTAACGCGCTTTCAGGCAGAAAACATGTTGCGGCGGGATGCCGTCGTCACGAAGGAGTTCGTGCAGAGCATCATCGCCGAAGCCGATCGCGTCCACAGTCTGAGACCAAGCAGCAGCGAAACTCCGGCGATCGTACAACTTCCTCAAGCGCGAGCCCACCAGGTCGACCGAGCGGCTGGACGAGCTGTTTCAACTCATCGGCAAGATGCCGGACGTCATCCGCGTGAAGGTCTTCGAGCCGGATGGCAAGGTCGCCTGGTCGAGCGATCACCGGATTATCGGGAAGCAGTATCCAAAGAACGACGACCTTGAAGCGGCCTTTGCCGGCGAGCTTGTGGTCGAAATGGCCGAACCGACAAACGCCAAGGCTGAGTATGCGTTCCTGGCGGAGGGAACGCGCTTTGTCGAGACCTACGTTCCATTGTGGGACGTGAACAACGAACGGGTGCTCGGCGTTCTGGAGGTCTACAAGACACCGCGTACGCTGTTCGCGGCGATCGCCAGCGGGCAGCAGCTGGTGTGGGCGAGCGGGGTCGGCGGCGGCATCGTCCTGCTCGCACTGCTGCTGTGGATCGTCCGCAACGCCGATACGATCATTCGCAGGCAACAGGGCCAGCTCGTCGAGGCGGAGGCCTTCGCGACGGTCGGCGAGGTGGCATCGGCGATCGCCCACGGGTTCCGCAATCCCCTCGCCTCGATAAGGTCCTCGGCGGAGGTCTCTCTGGAGATCGATGTGCCCGATCCTGCAAAGGGTCGTTGGCGGACATCATGGCCGAAACGGATCGGCTGGAAAGGTGGGTGAGACAGCTTCTGACCTACTCGCGGCCGGAGAACGGCGACCAGTCCCGTGTCCACGTTGCCGACGTGGTACGCACCAGCCTAGAGGGGTTCAAGGGCCAGTCGGAGACTCGGGGCATTGGCGTCGCATACAATCCGCGCGACGACCTGCCGGAAGTGGATGGCAACGGCGCGGCACTCGGTCAGGTTATCAATGGGCTCATCGCCAATGCCATGGAGGCGATGCCGAGCGGCGGCGACAGCGAGGTCGAACAGCGCGTCACGCGCGATCATCGCTTCGTTGAGATCACGATCGCCGATACGGGGCCCGGTATCACGCCGGAGCAAGAGCAGCACGTGTTCGAGCCCTTTGTGACGTCAAAGAATTCCGGTCTGGGGCTCGGGCTTGCCCTGGCCCGCCGCATCGTCGAGCGCCATGGCAGCGTGATGGACCTCGCCCGCGGTATGCCGCAAGGCACGATCGCGACGATCCGGTTGCCGGTTGCCTCCTGACCAAGTGGTCTGATCCTGACGGCTGGTTCCCGCCAGCGGGCACTTGAAAAACGACACCCATCACCGTGATGACCCGGCTCCCGCCCCCATTGTCCGCGACGGCCCAGACTGGCCCCGGCACGCAAGCGCTGGCCCGTCCGGGGGGCGCCGGACAGCGTTGCTGACGACGCGTACCCACTGCTATGCTCGCGCTGAACCGGCGGCGCCGGACCTACAGTTCCGTGCTGCCGTGGGGGTGGCCACACCGTCCGGTACGGCAACCGCGGAACAACAAGGGAGGATAGTAATGTTTAGGAAACTCCGTGTGCTCGTCGCAGCACTCATCCTAACGGCAGCTCCGCTTACTGTTAGCGCCCAAGACACCCGGGTTACAATCGGCTTTCTCCCGGGTGTCGTCGATCCTTTCTACCAGGTGATGCAGCTTGGTATTGAAGCCGCGGCAAAAGATCTAGGTGTCAGCGTCGTGACTCAGATCCCGCCGACCTGGGGTGTCGAGGCCCAGACGCCTCTGCTGGATGCAATGATCGCTCGCGGCGATCTCGACTACATCGTGACCGCGCCGACCGACAAGGACCAGATGGTCGGCCCATTGGAATCCGCCCTTGATGCCGGCATCAAGGTCATCACGGTGGATACGTTCCTTGGTGACGGCGACTACGCCAACGGTCCGGTCAAATTCCCGATCAGCTATATCGGTTCCGACAATATCGAGGGTGGACGCATCTCGGCACGCGGCCTGGCGAAAGCGATCGGCGGCACCGGAAAGGTGTATATCAATTCGACCAATCCCAACGTCAGCTCCGTTGAAGGCCGCGCAATCGGCTTCAACGAGGTCATGGACAATGAATTCCCGGGCATCGATGTTGTCGGACTGGACTTCAATCTTGACGATCAGAACACGGCCGTACAACAAACCGCGGCCACCCTTGAACGCGTACCCGATCTGGCCGGTGTGTTCGGCACGAACGTGTTCAGTGCCAATGGTGCCGGAACCGCCGTCGTCAATGCCGGGCTGGGTGGTGTGGTGCAGGTCGTTGCCTACGATGCTACGCAGTTTGCCATTGAGCAATTGCGTGAGGGCGTTGTCAGCCTCGTGCTGGCGCAAAAGCCCTTCGACATGGGCTATATGGCGGTACAGTTTGCCGTCGCGGACGCCGCCGGCGTTACCAGCCTGCCACGTCGTGTTGAGACCGGATTCGCCATTATCAATATTGGCAACGTGGATGATCCGGAGGTTTCCCGCTTTGTCTACCGGGTTCCCAACTAGGTAGACGATGCAGCGATAGACGGGGGCCGGGGGTGCTGCCCACAGCACCCCCGATTTCTATCGGGGATCCGGATGGCAAACAAAGGCGAGTCGAAAACCGCCGTTGAGGTTGGAGTCGTTTCTCCGGGACGCGCGATGATCCTGTCAAAAACGATTCATTCTCACGCTGAGCCGGGTATGGGCTTGGGTGTTCCTGGCCCTGATGATAGTCTTTTTTGTCCTGTCCGTTCAGATTACCAGTGATGGGGCGGTTAATTTCCTGACAATCCGCAACTCGCAGAATATCCTCGTCGCCATCACACCAGTGCTGTTGCTCGGATTGGGGCAAACTTTTGTCATTATCGGCAAGGGCATTGATTTGTCCGTCGGATGGATGATGAGCCTGGCATCGGTACTCTCCGCGCTGGCGATCCGGGCTGTGTTCAATGCCGGGCTTCCCTTGTTTCCTTCCGTGGTCGCCGGCTTTCTGGCGGCGGTGGTGGGGGCTGGTCTTTTCGGGTTCTTTAATGGGGTCATTATCGCCAAGCTAAAGGTCCCGGCCTTTATCGTGACGTTGGGCAGCTCGTTTATCGCGCGCGGCATGGCCCTCTTGCTTTCCGAAAACACGACGGTGATCGGGTTGCCGAGAGCGATACGCAACTATGGCAACGACGCGCTGATATATCGCATCCGGGGCGACGGCGGGGGTATATACTTCTTCGACCGGCCGGACGTCGCCGGTGATCTGCTCCGGCGGATGGACCGTATTCTCCCCTACCCGGTCATCTTGACGGCGGTCGTCGTCGCCCTGGCGATCTACGTCTTGCGCAAGACCCAATTCGGGCGGCACACCTATGCCATCGGCGGCAATATCGAGGCAGCCCTGCGCACCGGTGTCCCCGTCGACCGGCACGTCATTTCGCTGTACGTGCTGTCGGCATCCACGGCGGGCATTGCGGGCTTCCTGTCGACGCTGCGCTTTACGGCTGGCTCGGCGGTCATCGGCGATCCCTTGCTGCTGTCTTCGATTGCCGCCGTCATCATTGGCGGTGTGAGCCTGTTCGGCGGCGCCGGATCGGTGGTAGGCACGATCATTGGCGCGTTGATTGTCGCTGTGCTGACAACCGGACTCGTGATGCTGAATGTGCAGTCATTTTGGCAGTTCATAGTCGTTGGCACCGTCGTCATTCTCGCTGTATTGATCGATCAGTCGCGCGATTTGATCGTTGGCCGGATGGAATCGGGATAGGCGGCGCGATGGAACCGGTCCTGTCCGTGCGGAATATGGTCAAACGCTTTGGCGGGCTGGTCGCGGTCAATAACGTCGATTTGGATGTTTACCCAGGCGAGGTCGTCGCCCTGCTTGGTGACAACGGAGCGGGCAAATCGACGCTTATCAAGTGTGTCTCCGGTGTCTATCGCGCTGATGAGGGATTGATCCGTTTTGAAGGGAAACAGTTTCATGCCTCGCGTCCGATCGATGCGCGCCGGCATGGGATCGAGACCATTTATCAAGACTTGGCATTGGCCAACAATCTGGATGTCGGGGCCAACATATTTCTCGGACGCGAGGTAAAGAAGACCCAGTGGGGCGGCTTCATGCGCATGCTCGATGACGGTTACATGCGCAACGAAGCAAAAGCGGCGCTGGACTCGCTGGAGATCCATTTCCCGAGCCTTACCCGGCCGATTGAGAGTCTTTCCGGTGGTCAGCGTCAGGCAGTTGCCATTGCCCGTGCCGTCTATTGGGACGCCAAGCTGATGATTATGGATGAGCCGACAAATAACCTCGGCGTGCCGGAGCAGCGCAAGGTGCTTGAACTTATTCGCAAACTGCGCGACCAAGGCGTGCCGGTTATCCTAATCAGCCACACGCTGCCTGATGTCTTTGCCGTCTCCGATCGTGCCATCGTGATGCATAGAGGGCGCAAGGTCACCGAAAAGCGGATAACGGAGACGGATACCCAGGAACTCGTGCAATACATGGTCGGCGCGCTGGATGACACGCGAGAGACCGGGTGGGCCCAGGAAATACCTACGCCATCTTAGATTTGGGCCGGCGGCGATGCCGCGGGCGTCCGTATGGCATGGCTGCGGCGCCCCGGGGCCGCGGGCGACCGCAGGGGAGGACGATGTGACGCGGCTGGAACTGGGCGCCAACGCGCTCGTCGTGGCGATGGACCACGCGCAGACCCGGGGCGTGACGGAGCCGGCACGCGTCATGCGGGCGCTGCGGGCGATCATCCACGAAAGCGCGTCGGTGAACGATGCGCTCACTGCTTGAGCATCCCTAGGATTGAACCGCCGCTGCTGGTCGGGCTCGACGTCGGCAGCGGCAGCGTCCGCGCGCTCGTGTTCGACGCCGGGGTGCACGAGGTCGCCCGGGCGGCGGTGCCGACGCCGAGCGTGGCGCTCCCGCGCGGCTTGGTCGACTACGAGCCCGAGGCCCTGTGGCAGGCCGTCCTCACGACCCTGGGTCAGGCGCTGGCTCTGGTGCCCACAGGCACGCCCGTCGCCGGGATCGCCGTGGCCAGCGTCGGCGAATCGGCCGTACCGGTCGACGCGGCCGGCAAGCCGACGCACAACGCCATTGCCTGGTTCGACACGCGCACGGCGGACCAGGCGCGCTGGCTGCGGGAACGGCTGGGGCCGGAGCGCATTTTTGCCCTGACCGGCCTCGCCGCCGAGCCGATGTTCGGCCTAACCAAGCTGTTGTGGCTCAGGGACGAGGCGCCGGATGCCTTCGCCCGCACCGTGCGCTGGCTGAACATCGCCGACTGGATCGCCTTCCGCCTGTCTGGCGAGGCGGCGACGGACTATTCCCTCGCCTCGCGGACCCTGGCACTCGACCTGACGCGGCGCGCCTGGGCCGCCGACATGCTGGCCGAGATCGGCCTCACGGCCGACCTGTTCGCGCCGCTGAAACCGAGCGGCAGCGCCCTCGGTCCGGTCCGAGCGGACGTCGCCGCGGCGCTCGGCCTGCCGGCGGGCGTCATCGTCGGCGTCGGCGGGCACGACCATGTCTGCGGCGCCATGGCGGCGGGCGCCGCGGCGCCCGGGATCCTGCTCGATTCGATGGGCACGGCCGAGGCCCTCTACCTGCCGACAGCGGCGCCGCGGCTCGACCCGGTCGTGCTGGCGCGCGGCTATGCTCAGGGCACCGTCGCCGTCGATGCGCCCCATTTCTACCTGATGGGCGGCATCCACCATGCCGGCGGCGCGATCGAGTGGTTCCGCCAGACGCTGGCGGACGGCGCCGACCATGCCGCCCTGATCGAGGCGGCGGCCGAAGTGCCGGCGGGCAGCGGCGGCGTCTGCTTCGTGCCCCACCTGCGGCGCAGCCAAATGCCCCACCCCGACACGCGGGCCCGCGGCGCGTTCTTCGGCTTGACCGCCGAGACGACGCGGGGCGCGCTGTTCCGGGCGGTGCTCGAGGGGCTGGCTCTTGAGGCGCGGCTCGGCCTCGACGGCATGCTGACGCTGCCGGGCGCGGCGCCGTTGCAGGAGATCCGCGTCATCGGCGGCAACGTCCAGAACGCCCTGCTGCTCAAGATCAAGGCCAGCGTCTATGGCGTGCCGTTGATCCTGCCGGCACACCAGGAGGGGTCGAGCCTGGGCGCCGCCATGCTGGGCGGCATCGCCGCCGGCGTCTTCGACAGCCTCGCCGACGCGCTGAGTGTGGTCGCCGGCGAACGGCGCTCCGTCGAGCAGCGCTCCGTCGAGCCGGAGCCGGCGTGGGTCGAGGCCTATGCCGGCCTTTTCGAGGACGTCTATCGCGGCGCCTACGCGGCCCTGCGGCCGCTCAGCCATGCGCTCGACGCGCTCGACGCCGGGGCAGCAGCCACGGGCTTGCGCGCAAAGAAATGGGCCGCACGTCTGCAGCCGTGCGGCCCACCGTCCATAGCTGGACGTAGGCGCCGCGGGGGGGGGGGCGAGCGCCTTGGGCGCACTATGGCTAACCAGTCGCTAACGTTTTCTTGACGGTGCGACAGTCCCCGGAACTGCAAGGCACGACCGGCGAAACCGCTAGCCGTCGAAGCTCAGCCAGGCGACGGCGATGGCGATCACGGCCGGCACTAGGGCCAGGGCCGTCAGCACGACCGGTCCGGCGGCGCGGCGGAGCGCGCCGCGCAACCGCGCGAAGCGGTGCGGCACGAGATCGGTGACGAGGAGCAGGATCAGCACGGCCAGCGCCGGCCGGCTGATATCCGGTGTGAACAGCACCATGATGTAGGCTAGGCCGAGCAGCGCACCGCCCAGGCCAAGCACCCCGGTGGCGCCGAAGGCGTAGGGCGTCGCGCGCCCCAACAGCCGCGCCGCGAATGCGACGCTCAACAGCCCGCCCAGTGCCGCCGCGACGGCCGCGGTCAGCTGGGCCAGGCTGGCCGAGGCGCCGAGCAGGGCGACGACCGCCGCGCCGACCGCGGCGACGACGACCAGGGGGCCGGGCCGGAGCGCGCCGCTGCCGCTCGCCGCCGCCAAGCGCACGAGGACGATCACCGAGACGACCCACAAGACGACGAGCTCGGCGATCAGCGCCGCGTCGGGCCCGGCCTGCAGCGGCCGCCAGGCCAGCCAGACGAGGGCCACGACCGGATAGAGCAGCAGGCACGCACGCTCGACCAGGGCCGGCCGGTCCAGCCGGTCGAGCACGAGGCCGGCGGCCGCCGCGATGATCACGAGGTAGAAGACCTTCTGCTTCGCCGTCGGCGGCGGCAGCATGGGCAGGGCCTCGATCGCCAGATAGGCCAGGAGGAAGCCGACGACGGCGCCGGCAATGGCATAGCGCGGACCGGCCGTCGGACCGCCGATCGCACGGGCGGCCAGGGTCAGCAGCGCCGCCACGGTCAGCGGCAGGGCGACGCCGGCGACGAGCGGGTTGGCGCGGATGGCTTCGATCATGGCCCTCGCCGTCGACTCACGAGGAGAGCCGCCAACCATATCACCGCACGGCGAATGTATCGATATCGCCGCCGCCGGCACTCAGGCCCGTGGCCACACGGCGTGGCCGAGCACGGCAACGAGGGCGCTCGCCAGGACGACGAAGCCGAGCGCGACGGGCAGCGTCACGGCCGCGGCGGCCAGGCCTATCAGCGGCGGCCCGGCGAGCGAGCCCAGGTAGCCGGCCGTCGCGACCGCCGCGATGGCGCTGCCGGCGCCCAGGCCCGGGGTCCGCGCGGCGGCACTGAAGGCGATCGGCACGATGTTCGCCAGGCCCAGGCCAACGCAGCCGAAGCCGATGATGCCGGCGGCCGGCCGGCCGATGAACAGCGCCGCGGCCACGCCGACCATCGCGATGACGGCGCTGATGCGGACCACGGCGACCGGGCCGAAGCGCCGGGTCAGGCCGTCGCCGGTGAAACGGGCGACCGCCATGGCCAGCGCGAACGCGGCGAAGCCGAAGGCCGCCGTGCCGGCACCGGTGCCGAGCTCGCCGCGCAAACAGACGGCGCTCCAATCGGCGACGGCGCCCTCGCCGAACAGCGCCAGGAAGCCGATCACGCCGAGCAGCAGAAGCGCGCCGCGCGGCCGCGCGAATCGCGGGCCGGCCGCGGCGGGCCGGGTGTCGCCGGTCACGAGCCAGGCCGTCGCCACCAGCGTCGCGGCGCTCATGACGACGGCAACGCCGAATAGGTGCACCGCCGGGGCGACGCCAGCCGTGAGCAGCAGCCCGGCGAGGCCGGCACCGGCCAGCCCGCCGACGGAGAACAACGCGTGGAACGACGACATGATCGGCCGGCCGTAGGGCCGCTCGATCGCCACCGCCTGGGCGTTCATGGCGACGTCCATCGCCCCGCTCGCGGCGCCGAGCAGGACGAGCGCGCCGGCCAGCAGCGCCAGGCTCGGCGCCACGACCGGCAGCGCCAGGACCGCCGCGAAGAGCAGCCCCGCGAGCATCGTCACGGCGCGGCTGCCGACGCGGCCGATCAGCCAGCCGGCCGGCGGCATCGCGACGACGGCGCCGCCGGCCAGGCCGAGCAGCGCCAGGCCGAGCAGCGCCAGGCCGAGCAGCGCCAGGCCGAGCAGGCCCGGCCCGAGCGACAGGGTGTGCTGTACCGTGGCGACGTGCGGTACCCAGCTCGCCATCATGGCGCCATGGATGAAAAACGTGCCGGCGCAGGCGACGCGGGCCCGGATAAGCGGCCGCGCCGGTGCCGACGAAGCGGCGCGCGGCGGCGCGCACTTCGGCGGCCGGCTTGCCGGGCCTGTAGAGCGCCGAGCCGATGCCGAAGCCGTTGGCGCCGGCGGCCCGGTAGGGCGCCAGGCTCGCCGGCGTGATGCCGCCGACCGGCACGACCAGGGCGTCGGCCGGCAAGACGGCGCGCAGCGCCTTGACGACCGGCGGCGGGCAGGCCTCGGCCGGGAACAGCTTGATCGCGTCGGCGCCGCACTCCAGGGCCGTGAAGGCCTCGGTCGGCGTCTGCACCCCCGGCGCCACCGCCAGGCCGGCGTCAATCGCGATCATCAGGACGCGCACGTCGCAATGGGGCATGACGATCAGCCGCCCGCCGGCCGCGGCGATCTCGGTCACCTGGGCCGGGCGCAAGACCGTGCCGGCGCCGACCAGCGCGCGGTCGCCCACGGCCTCGGCGACCGCCGCGATGCTGTCGAGGGGCCGCGGCGAGCTCATCGGCACTTCGATGATCGTGAAGCCCTCGTCGACCAGCATCTGTGCCGTCTCGGCCGCCTCTTCCGGGGCGATGCCGCGCGGGATCGCGACCAGCGGCAGCCGCTCCAGATAGGCGGCGAAAGCGGGCCTGTCCGACATCCCCTCGTCCTTTCGCTATGGCCGCGCCGGCTATGGCCGCGCGGCGGCGACTGCAGCCAAGCCGGCCACGGTCACCGCGTCGCTGTCCAGCACTTCGGCGGCGTGGCCGTGCCAGGCGAGCGCCGCTGCGTAACGGGCGGCCAGCGCCGGCGCCGCGATCAGGCGCACCGCGCCCGCCGGTTTCGTCGCCGTCAGCATCGCCTCGACCTCGTGGCCGATCAGGATGCCCGACAGATAGTCGGCCAGCGCGTCGGCGGGAACGACGTCGAACAGGCCGTCGGCACGCACGCTGAACAGGTGGTGCAGCAAGCCGCCGCTCTCGGCCGCGCGCTCCAGGCCACGGCCGAACGCGGCGTCCGACCCGCCGGCGGTGCCGCCGCGGTCCGCCATCAATGTGCCCAGGATCGTGTGCTTGGCGAGCGCATCGTAGACCTCCCCCGTCATTGCCGTGGCGAAGCGTTCGAGGCGGCCGCCGGCGACCACGGCCCACTTGGCGTGGGTGCCGGGCAGGCATAGGACGCCGTCGCCGGCACGTTGGAGGGCGCCGAAGATCTGCACCTCCTCGCCGCGCATGACGTCGTAGCGGTCGCCCGGCGCGCGGTAGCTGACGCCCGGGACGATGGCGACGTCCGGCAGCCCGGGCACCGCGACGACCGCGGCGGCCAGGTCGGCAGCCGTAACCGGGCAGGCGGCATAGGGCGCCTCGACCCAGCCCTGGCGGCTGCCGATCATGCCGGCCATGAGGACCGGTGTGCCCGGCGCCGCCGCCAGCCAGTCGCCGATCAATGCGTCGAACGCGGCGCGGAACGCCCGGTCGGGAACGTTCACGATGCCGTGGGCCGAGGCCCGCCGGTCGCGCACGGTGCCGCCGGTGGTGTCGAGGCGATAGGCGCGGACGTTCGTCGTGCCCCAGTCGATGACGATGCCGGCGCCGGCGTCCGTCGTCATGAACGGCTCCGGGGGGGTCAGTTGAGGCCCGCGCAGCGGCGAATGTCGGCGGCGACGCCGGGCGCAGCGGCGATGATGTGGTTGCCCTTCATCAGACCGTCGCCGGCCAGGAAGTCGCTGGCCCAGCCGCCGGCCTCGCGCACCAGGGCGATGGCGGCCAGGCAGTCCCACGAATTGATATGCGCCTCGTAGTAGCCGATCAGCCGGCCGGCAGCGACGTAGGCGATCATCAGCGCGCCCGAGCCGTTGCGGAAATACATGCCGCCGGCGGCGAGCAGCGGCGCCATGAAGTCGAGCACCGGTGCCGGCGTCGTACGCCCGGAATAGCCGACGCCAACGACGCCGTCGGCCAGGCTCGCGACCGCGCTGACGCCGATCGGCTGGCCGTTGAGGGTGGCGCCGGCGCCACGCTGGGCGACAAATATCTCGTCATGGCAGGGGTCGTAGATGACGCCGAGCTCGATCTCGCGGCCGACGACATAGGCGATCGAGATGCACCAGGCCGGGATGGCGGCGACGAAGCTGGCCGTGCCGTCGATCGGATCGACGACCCAGATGCCGGTCTCGGCGGCGGCGCCGGTGGTGAGGCCGCGCTCCTCGCCGAGGATCCCGTCGTCGGGAAACTGCGCCAGCAGCCGCTCGCGGATCAGGTCCTCGACCTCGCGATCGGCGCGGCTGACGACGTCCTGCGGCCCCTTGGTCTCGATCGCCAGCGCCGGCAGGTCGCGAAAATAGGCGAGCGCCAGCGCGCCCGCCTCGCGGGCAATCTGTTCGGCGGCGACACGACGGTCGCGCAAGGCGTTGGCGTCCAAGAATCGGCCCCCCGGTCGATGCGGACGGCACTATAGCAGCGCGCGTCCCCCGCAAAAGGCATTACGAAAGCACGACGATCATGTTACGAATCCACGACTTTGCCGAACGCGGGCCATCACGGTGCGGCGCGACGGCACGGCCCGAGAGATCCTCTCGGCCCCAGCAATGTATACCACCTACCTGGGCGGCCACATGGAGTACGCGGTGGAATGCGCGGTGGGCGAGCTGTTCGTGATAGACCAGCGTGTCGAGTCGCCGATCGCCGCCGGCGCGGCGGTCTCGATCACCTCGCGACTACGGCGGGACGGTCGTGCGGCCCGCCCCCTGAGCGCGTGCCCCCGCGCGGACCTTTTTGACGATTGTGTGACACTCGGATATCATTGGTCCTGCCTGGGTAGTGTGCCAGGCCGGGAAGAAGAAGATGCGATAGCCGTTTAACGGCGCGGCATCCGGCACTCGTGGTCAACGGTCGCTAAGGTTCGCCGGCGAAGATTCCCGGCGGCGAGACCGGTGCCACCATTTGAAATCCCGAGGCCCTCGATGCGGCGGCACCAGCCGGCGCGGCGCGGGCGAGCCACCCGGAAGGGGGTCGGTCATAGGCGGCACGGAGATCCTGCTCAACATCGCCGGCGGCGTTGCCCTGCTGCTGTGGGGCGTGCGCATGGTGCGCACCGGCATGACCCGGGCGTTCGGCGCCGGCCTGCGCCGGCTGGTCGCCGTCAGCACGCGCAATCGCCTCGCCGCCTTCGGCGTCGGCGTCGGCGTGACCGCCCTGTTGCAAAGCAGTACGGCAACGGCCCTGATCGTTGCCTCGTTCGCCGGCAGCGGCCTGATCGCGGCAACGGCGGCGCGCGCGGTCATGCTGGGGGCGGATGTCGGCACGACGCTCGTCGCCCAGGTGCTGTCGCTCGATGTCGGCTTCCTGTCGCCGGCGCTGCTGCTCATCGGCGTCATCGCCTACATGACCGCCGCGGCCGGCCGGCGCCGCCACCTCGGCCGCATCGCCATCGGCCTCGGCCTGATGCTGCTGGCGTTGCAGCTCATCGTCGGCGCCTCGGCGCCGTTGCGTGATTCGCCGACGCTGGCCTCGGTACTGGCGCCGCTGGCGCAGGAGCCGCTGCTGGCGGTGCTGGTCGCGGCGTTGCTGACCTGGCTCGCCCATTCGAGCCTGGCCGTCGTGCTGCTGGTGATGTCGCTGGCGGCGACCGGTATCGTGCCGCTGCCGCTGGCGTTCGCGCTCGTCATCGGCGCCAACATCGGCGGCGCCGTCGCGCCGGTCCTGATGACCGCCGGGGCCGGCCGTGAGGGCCGGCGTGTGCCGCTCGGCAATCTGCTGATGCGCCTCGTCGGCGGCTTGGCGCTGCTGCCGCTGATCGGGCTGGTGGCGCCGCTTGTGCCCGAGCTCGGCGCCGCGCCGGCGCGCCAGATCGTCAATTTCCACACCGGCTTCAACCTGGCCCTGGCGATCGTCTTCCTGCCGCTCGTCGACGCCGTCGGCGCCCTGGTCAAGCGCCTGCTGCCCGACGAGGAACGGCGCGAGGATCCCGGCACGCCGCGCTACCTCGACCCGGCGGCGCTCGACACGCCGTCGGTGGCGCTGGCCAGCGCCGCGCGCGAGACCCTGCGCATGGGCGATCTGGTCGAGACCATGCTGACCCGCACGATCGACGTGCTGCAGCACGACGATGCGCGGTTGGCACGTGAGATCGAGGAAACCGACGACACCGTCGACACGCTGCATGAGGCGATCAAGCTCTACCTGACGAAGGCGTCGGCCGAGGAGATGGACGAACGCGAGAGCCGGCGCTGCGTCGAGGTCCTGACGTTCACGACGAACCTGGAGCATATCGGCGACATCATCGACAAGAACCTGATGGAGCTGGCCCACAAGAAGATGCGCAAGCAGGTCTCGTTCTCCCACGCCGGCCTCCAGGAGATCCGCGAGTTCCACGGCCAGGTCGTCGCCAACATGCAGCTTGCCTTCAACGTCTTCATGGAAGGCCACGTCAAACTGGCGCGCCAGCTGTTGGCCGAGAAGATCTCGATGCGCGACCTCGAGCTCACGGCTACCGAGAGCCACTTCGACCGCCTGCGCGCCGGCCGGCCGGAGACGATCCAGACGACCGGCCTGCACCTCGACATCATCCGCGACCTGAAACGCATCAACGGCCACCTGACCGCCGTCGCCTACCCGATCCTCGAGGCCGCCGGCGAGCTCACCGACAGCCGCCTGCGCAAGGGCAAACGCGCGACCGACGCCGGCACGGCGGAGCCGGTCCCCGGCCGCATCGCCGCCGGCCAGCCGTAGGGCGGCCCTACAGTCGTCACCCTCGGCCCTGTGCGGGGCCAGGCCGGCATCGCGACCTTGCACCGAATCCGGCGCTGCCTGAAACTGCGGTCAACGAAAACACGATTTGGGGGAGGGAACCATCATGCGCGGCCTGATGATGGACACGCCGCTGCTGATCTCGGCGCTGATCCGCCATGGCGACACGGTGCACGGCGAGCAGGAGATCGTGTCGCGGTCGGTCGAGGGGCCGATCCACCGCTGCACATATTCGGAGGCGCACCGGCGCGCGCGCCGGCTGGCCAATGCACTCTCGGCGCTCGGCGTGGCCACCGGCGACCGCGTCGGGACGATCGCCTGGAACGGCTATCGCCACTTCGAGATCTACTTCGCCGTGTCCGGCATGGGCGCGGTCTGCCACACCATGAACCCGCGCCTGCACCCGTCGCAGCTGACCTACATCGTCAACCATGCCGAGGACGCCTACGTCTTCGTCGATACGACGTTCGTGCCGCTGATCGAGGCTGTCGCGGACAAGCTGCGGAGCGTCAAGGGCGTCGTCGTCATGACCGACCGCGCACACATGCCCGAGACCAAGCTCGCCAACGCGCTGTGCTACGAGGAGCTGAACGACAGCCACTCCGATGAATACGAATGGCCCGTGTTCGATGAGAATACGGCGTCGTCCCTGTGCTACACGTCGGGCACGACGGGCAACCCCAAGGGCACGCTCTACAGCCATCGCTCGACGGTGCTGCACTCGTACGCCCTGGCGCTGCCGGACGCGCTGCACCTGGCGACTGGCGAGACGATCCTGCCGGTCGTGCCGATGTTCCACGTCAACGCCTGGGGCATTCCCTATGCGGCGGCGATGACCGGCGCCAAGCTGGTGATGCCGGGGCCGGGGCTGGACGGCGCCAGCCTGACCGAGCTGCTGGCGGCCGAGGGCGTGACCATGGCTGCCGGCGTGCCGACGATCTGGTTCGCCCTGCTGGCCCACCTGCGGGGGAGCGGCGTCAAGCTGCCGGCGCTCAAGCGTGTCATCATCGGCGGCGCCGCGGTGCCGCCGTCGATGGTTGAGGCGTTCCAGAACGACGTCGGCGCCGAGGTTCGCCAAGCCTGGGGCATGACGGAAATGAGCCCGCTCGGCACCGCCAACGTGCTGAAGCCGGCCTTGGCGGCGCGGCCCGAGGCGGAGCGCATCGCGATCCAGTGCAAGCAGGGGCTGCCGGTGTTCGGCGTCGAGGCGACGATCGTCGACGAGCAGGACAAGCCGCTGCCCCGCGACGGCAGGGCGTTCGGCGAGCTCAAGGTGCGGGGGCCGTGGATCGCCCGCGCCTATTTCAACGCGGACGCCGAGTGCACCGACGCCGCCGGCTGGTTCGCGACCGGCGACGTCGCGACCCTGGACGGCGACGGCTACATGCAGATCACCGACCGGACGAAGGACCTGATCAAGTCTGGCGGTGAGTGGATCAGCTCGATCGACCTGGAGAACCTGGCGATGAGCCACCCGGACGTCGCCCAGGCCGCGGTCATCGCCATTCCCGATGCGAAGTGGGACGAGCGGCCGCTGATGCTCGTCGTCGCGGCGCCGGACACGCAGCCGACGGCGGATACCGTGCGCGCGTTTCTCAAGGGCAAGGTCGCCGACTGGTGGCTGCCCGGCCACGTCGTCCTCGTCGACGCCTTGCCGCTGGGCGCTACGGGCAAGGTGCTGAAGGCGAAGCTGCGCGATGAATACCGCGACTACAAGGGGCGGTGACGGGGCGGCCCGCGCCATGACGGCACCGAGCGGCGGTGCCACGTCCGTCAGTGGGGTGACCCTCCCATCGGGTCATTCGCGGGCTCGGCGTACCGTCGGATGCCGTTGGACAGGCTGGCGTTTGCAGCCATCGATCTATGGTAGGACTCGAAAACAGAGCGCCACCCCGGCCTCAAGGCCGGGGTGACGGATCTGTTTAGCGAGATCTGAACCGGACAACAGTGGGCTTGACCCGCGAATCCAGAAATAGCGCGCTGCCGCTCTGGATTGCCGGATCAAGTCCGGCAATGACGACTGGGGAGAATGCGCAGCGCGTCAGGCGCCGTGGCGCGGGAGAACGCCGGCGACTCTAAGCCACCATCAGGTAGTGGACGCTGAACAGCCTCGCGGCGTCGGTCCAGACGCGCTCGGCGCGCCAGCCGGCCTTAGTCGCCAGGGCCTGGAACTCGGCAACCGCGTATTTGAACGAATCCTCGGTGTGAATGCTCTCGCCCGCGGCGAAGGCGAACGTGCGGCCGCACACCTGGGCGGTCTGGGCGCGCTGGCTGTAGAGGTGCATCTCGACGCAGCCGCGCGCGGGGTTGTAGTGGGCGCGGTGGGCGAAGGCGGCGGTGTCGAACGTGCCGGCGAGCTCGCGGTTGATACGGACCAGCAGGTTCAAATTGAACGCGGCCGTGACGCCCGCGGGGTCGTTGTAGGCCGCGTGCAGAATGACCTCGTCCTTCTTCAAATCGACGCCGATCAGCAGGCCGGCGCCGGCACCGAGGCTGGCCGCGGTCTGGCGCAGGAACGCCGCCGCTTCGTCGCGGCTGAAATTGCCGATCGTCGAGCCCGGGAAAAACGCGACCGGCCGCGCCCCGTCGAGCGGCGGCGGCGTGAAGTCACGGCTATAATCGGCGTGCACCGGCACGACCTTGAGCGCCGGGTAGTCGCGCGCGAGCGCCCGCGCCGCGGCCAGCAGGTGGCTCCGCGAGATGTCGACCGGTACGTAGGTTGCCGGTTCGATCAGCGCGTCGAGCAGGATGCGCACCTTGGTGCTGGAGCCGCTGCCGAACTCGACAAGGTTCGCGCCGGCGCCGATCCGTCGTGCCATATCGGCGGCATGGGCGCCGAGGATGCCGGTCTCGATGCGGGTCGGGTAGTAGGCCTCGACCTCGCAGATGCAATCGAACAGCTGCGAGCCGCGGGCGTCGTAGAAATACTTCGCGGGGATGCGTTTCTGCGGCTCGGCGAGGCCGGTCAGGACGTCGTGCGCGAACGCCTCGTCCCAGCCGGGGCCGTCGGCGCGCAGGGCTTCAGCGCTTACCATGTGCGTGGACCGTACTGTCGGGATGTTTAGGAAGGGTTGCGGCGATCAGGCGTCGCTGGCGAGGCGCAGGCCGGAGAACTGCCAGCGCTGGTGCGGGTAGAAGAAGTTGCGATAGGTCGCCCGCAGGTGCCCGTCGGGGGTGACGCACGAACCGCCGCGCAGCACCATCTGATTGCACATGAACTTGCCGTTGTACTCGCCGACGGCGCCGGCCGGCGGGCGGAAGCCGGGGTAGGCTCCGTAGGGGCTCTGCGTCCACTCCCAGACGTCGCCGAACATCTGCTGCAGCCCTTCGCCCGCGGCCGGTGACGCGACCGGACGGAACAGCTGCGCGCCAAGCGTGTTGCCGACGACCGGCAGCGCCGTCGCCGCGATCTCCCACTCGGCCTCCGTCGGCAGGCGATGCCCGGCCCAGCGGGCGTAGGCGTCGGCCTCGTAGTAGTTGACGTGGCTGACCGGCGCGGCACCGTCGACCGGCTGCAGGCCGGCCAGCGTCATCGCGTGCCAGGCGCCGTCCAGGCACCGCCAATAGAGCGGCGCCTGCCAACCGTCGGTCTGGGCTCGGGCCCAGCCGTCGGACAGCCACAGCGCGGCCCGGCGATAGCCGTCGTCGGCCATGAAGGCGCGCCAGTTGCCGTTCGTCACCGGTCCGGCCGCCAGGCGGTACGGCCGCAGCAGCACGGCGTGGCGCGGCCCCTCGCTGTCGAAGGCGAAGCCATTGCCGTCGTGGCCGATCTCGACCGTGCCACCGGCGAACTCGACCCAAGCGGCGGGCGCGGCGCCGGCCGCGGCGACCGCGCGGTAGGGCCGGTAGACCGGGTCGAGCGGGTTGTGCGACAGCGTGTGCAGCAGGTCCGTGAGTATCAGCTCCTGATGCTGCTGCTCGTGATTGAGGCCGAGCAGGACGAGCGCGGCCCGGGCGGCCCCGTCGCCGTCACCGATAGCGCGCAGCAGATCCGTCATCGCCGCGTCGACATGGCGGCGGTAGGCGCCGATTTCGGCCACCGTCGGGCGGGTCAGCAGGCCACGCTGCGGCCGCGGATGGCGCGCCCCGACGGCATCGTAGTACGAGTTGAAGAGGGTGCGGAACTGAGGATGGAACGGCCGATAGCCGGGCCGCGTTTGCTGCAGCAGAAACGTCTCAAAGAACCAGGTCACGTGGGCCCGGTGCCATTTCGTCGGGCTCGCGTCCGGCATCGACTGGACGACCTGGTCCTCGTCGGCCAAGCCCTCGGCCAGGGCCTCCGTCACGCCGCGCACGGCGGCGTAGTCGGCCACCAGCCGCGCCGGGTCGGCGGCCGCCAACGGTGCCTGGAATTCTGGTGCCGTGGAGTTCATCGCCCTGGCGCCTGCGTCGCTGGTCCTCAGCAGATAGGCGGTATGTTGATTATTTTCAACACCGGATGCAACTCACAACAATATCAGGCCGAATGGCAGTCTTTTGTCAACATATGGTGTTTTTATGCAGCATCCGGGGCACAGTATCAGGGGGCGGCGCCCGTTCGACATAGGAAAAGCCGCGGGATCGTCACGATCCCGCGGCTCAAGGCCAGGTCAGGGAGAGGTTCGAGCCGGATCGAGCGAGGCCCGTTTGCGTTACAGCTGCGAATCCGCCGACTTGGCGCCCACGCCGGCCGCCGGGGCACCGAACGTCGGCAGGCCGCGCCGGGCGCTGTCCGTATCCGACAGCGGATAGACGCGGTCGCCGCCGACGCGGATGTCGCCGCTGCCGGACGGCGCGAACGTGCCGATGAAGGACTGCAGCTTGATGACGCTGGCGCTGCTGACTGTCAAACGGCTTTCAATATTGACCCCCGATCGGCGTGCAAAATTGACCCCCCTGAGCGGCACGGCGGAGGTTGTCCCGGTAGTCAATAGGGGGGACCCGCGCGGCTTCGTGTAGCGCCTTGCGCTGCGCGGAGCGAAGCCGCGTGGGGGGTGCCTGTTGGCCCACCGGGGCAACCGGGCCGCAGGCACGGCCGGCGCAGGCTCAGGAGCGGTTCTTGAAGCGTCGAGCTCTCGTTGCCGGTCTCGATGATCTCGCAATGATGGGTGAGACGGTCGAGCAGCGCGATGGTCATCTTGGGGTCGCCGAAGACGGATGGCCATTCGCCGAAGGCGAGGTTGGTGGTGATGACGATCGAAGTGCGCTCGTAGAGCCGGCTCATGAGGTGGAAGAGCAGCTGCCCGCCGGCCTGAGCGAAGGGCAGGTAGCCGAGTTCGTCGAGGATGACGAAGTTGCGTCGGACGAGCTGGTCTGCGGTGCGGCCCTGGCGCCCGGCACGGAGTTCGGCCTCGAGGTGGTTGACCAGGTCGACGACGTTGTAGCACCGGCCGCGTGCGCCCTTTCGGATGCAGGACCGCGCGATGGCGACGGCGAGATGGGTCTTGCCGGTGCCGGTGCCGCCGACCAGGACGATGTTGCGCTTGCCCTCCAGGAAGCCGCCGCCGGCGAGCTCCTGGATCAGGGGCTCGTTGACTGGCGAGGCGGCGAAGTCGAAGTCGGCCAGCTCCTTGGCCGTCGGCAGCCTGGCGGACGCCATCTGGTACTTGATGGAGCGCGCCTGCTTGTCGGCGATCTCGACCTGCAGCAGCGTACCGATGATCTGCTGCACCGGATGGCGGCGCTTGAGCCCGTCGGCGAGGATATCGTCGTAGGCGGCGCGCATGCCTGCGAGCTTCAGCGCCGTCATCATCGCCAGCACCTCATGACGCTCCATGACCGGCCTCCCTCAGGCTGTCATAGCGCTGGCAATCGGCAACCGGCTGGTGACGGAGTTGCAGGCCCTCGGGCGTCGGGATGGTTGCCGGCGGCGCCGGCTGGCGCTGCCGGGAGAGGATGTTGAGCACGACGTCGGCGCTGCAGGCGCCGCAGTCGAGCGCTTCGGCGCAGGCCGCCTCGACCGCCTCCAGTCCGTCCTCCAGCACGGCCGCGAGCACCTTGACGAACTGCCGGTCGCCGTCGTCGTGGCCCGCGAGCCGGGTTCGCAGGCGGCCGAGCGCGTTGGGCAACTGCCAGCCCTTGAAGGGCGCGCCATTGCGCAGCGCGCCGGGCTTCCTCGTCAGGATCGGCACGTAGTGCCACGGATCGTAGGCGACCTGGCCGCGCCCGAAGCTGCGGGGATGCTCGGCGACGATCTCGCCGTCCTGGCGGATGGCGATCCGATCGGCATAGGCCCGCACGTCCACCGGTCGCCCCACCGCGCGTGCCGCGACGCTGTACTGGTTGTTGTCGAAGCGCACCAGACAGGTCTTGGAAACCGCTACCTCAGTGGCATGGAAACCGTCGAAGGGGCCGC
>CBDHDN010000063.1:0-83251 GCA_965261585.1 Alphaproteobacteria bacterium | reverse complement strand
TGGTCGGAGACCATAGACACCACCGCGATCGCAACCGAATGCGTGAAGATGCTCGTCAAGGTCGTGCACCCCGTTAGATCGCGGGTTCACGGCCGATTTCTCGAAGCCCGCGGCACCGATGACGTCGACCCGGACCAAATCCGCATCCGCACGGTGTTCGCCCTTCGCTTCGGCCATCTGCGCGCCGAGAACGACGAGAACATAAGCGAGGACATGGTTCGCGCCGCCTTCAATAGCCCTTTCCGGCCCTTCGTGCTCACCAGCACCTCAATCGGACAGGAAGGTCTGGACTTTCACCCCTGGTGCCATCGCCTGGTGCACTGGAACCTGCCGGGCAATCCGGTCGACCTCGAGCAGCGTGAAGGCCGCGTCCACCGCTACAAGGGCCATGCCGTCCGGCGCAACGTTGCCGCTGTCCATGGCAAGACCGCGCTCGAGTCATGGCGGCCCAGCGACGATCTTTGGACGTCGATTTTTCAACACGCCGATCAGACGGCTCGCGAGGCTGGTGCCTCCGATTTGGTTCCCCACTGGATCGCTTCCGGAGACTGCCGCGTCGAGCGCTACGTCCCGTTGCTGCCCTACGCGAGGGAGATCGAAGCCTTTCGGCGTTTGAAGCGGCAGCTTGCCGCTTATCGGGTCGTCTTCGGCCAGCCGCGGCAGGAAGAGCTGATCGCTCTTCTTGACCGGGCCGATTTCTCCGTCGCCCAACTCCGAGAGCTCACAATCGATCTGTCCCCACCGGATGAGGAAATCAGGCGCTCTATCGGATCCTAGTGCACCGACTCAGTCAGAGCCGTCACAGTGGAAACCTGATTCTGAATACAAAACAACGAGTTGCTCCAGCGCACGGTGAATCATTTGTCTGGATCGGTGCACTAGCGAGATCCCTTCCTCGGCATCGCTTCCACTCTGGATGTCTTGCCGGACTAACGACCGTATGCGCTCCGGGAGCACGATTTGCCACAACGGCCTCAGACCAAGGACCTGCCCCGTGCCCCATCCGCCGCCTCCCTCTTGCTGCGCAGCCGGCCCGCCGAATGCCGTCATGATGGGAGATATTGCTCCATGACAGTCTTGCCGTGGTCCGCCCGACGCTTCGCCATTCCCGTCTTCTTCACCAGCATCGCCGCATGCGTCATCCTTCTGCATTGGGACAGCGCCTCGGCTCAGATCGTGGGCGACAGCTGGCGTGGCCTCGCCGTCGCGCCCGAACATCGCTGCTCGGCCTATGTCCGCCAGGACTATCCCTATCCGCAGTCGGTCGAAGCGGGCATCGTCGTCTCCATGGGCGGGCGGATCTACGGCCCCTATACGGGCCGGTATTTCGCGAGCACGCGGCAGACCGACATCGAACACATCGTCGCCGTTTCCGAGGCGCATGACAGCGGCCTCTGCGCCGCCGACGCCGCGACCCGCCAGCGCTTCGCCCGCGACCCGCTCAACCTGACCCTGGCCGCGCCTGCCGTGAACCGCTGCGGCGCCTCGGGCAAATGTGCCCTGGACGCCGCCGAATGGCTTCCGCCCATGAACCGGTGCTGGTTCGCCGGCCGTGTCGTCGCCGTCAAACGCAAATACGACCTCACGGTCGACCGCCGGGAGGCCGCCGCTCTGGAGCGCGTGCTCTCCGCCTGCCGCTCCACCGAAATGGTGTTCGCGACGGCCCGGTCGACGACGGCGCCCGCAAAGCCGAAGGTGCGATTACCGGCCGCGTCCGGCGATACTGTCGATGCTCTCCGTTTGTATGACGATAACCGCAACGGCCGCATCACCTGCAGCGAGGCGCGGCGCCACGGCATCGCGCCGGTGCCGCGCGCCCATCCCGCCTACCGCTTCATGCGGGATGGCGACAGCGACGGCGTCGTCTGCGAATAGGCGGGTCTCCGCGCACCGGCTGCGCCGCCGGCCCGGGACCGCCGCCCTAACTTCCCATCCGGAATACCGCCGATATCGCGCAGTGGTCCGGATGCGGCCCGCGCTGCGGCCTCATGTGCCAGAGTGAAGCGATATCGGCCTTCTTTGTTCGGGTTCTCTTCGGGGTCGAGACCCTCGTCAACAACGACCCGCTTTTCATCGAAAAATATTGCACCCAGGATGTCCGGGCCTTGGCCGAGGTCGAGGCCTGTGCCGGGAATCCCGAACAGACGATGCGTATCGTCGAACTCAATGCCGAGCTTGAGGTGCTTCTCCACAATATCTTCGATGGGAATCGGCGGTTCAATCATCACGCCCCGCGCGTGCTCATATTCCGCAAGCAGCGCCGCCGCGTCGCGCTCGATGGCTTCCTCGGCAAGGCAGGGAACGTATCGGCTCATCAGTCATCCTCATCTGCATCAGGGGCCATGCCCCGGTTTGTCTCACTCGTCCTTGGCCTTCCCCGCCTCCCGCGATAGCCGGGCGAGGGCCTCGGCGCTCATGGTTCGAACGACGGCAAGTATTCGAACGAGGAAGTGGACCGACTGATGCGCGCCTCGAAGGCCGCCGCGAATCCGGCGGATATCTATGCCGAGGTCGAACGGAGGCGATGTCCCACCCAATGTTGAAAAGTGCGAGATAGGCATCTTCTGATCGAGAGGCTACGCGGCCACCTCGATGTCTTCAATGACGGACTTTGCTCCGGCCTTTCTCACCGCCTCCCGCAGGGCGGCGTCGAGGATGGGGAGCTGGCGGTAGGCCTTGAGGCGGCGGAAGGTCTTTTGCGCCTCCAAGAGGCCGGCGGCGGTCCAACGCAGCGCCATCTCGGCGTTGCGCCAGCGCTTGACGTTCCGCTGCACCGTCCGGACGGTGCCGATCGCGTTCTCGATGGCGTTGGTGCAAGCCAGCGAGCGTCGAAGTTGCGGCGGGAGGCCGAGCCGGATCACCGTCAGGATCTCGTCCAGGCCCTCCAGGATCGAGCCCGAGACGCCGGGTGCGTCATGCTCCAGACGGCGGGCGAGGTTGCGCAAGAGCCGTTCGGCCTTGGCCGCGTCGTCCTGCTGCCAGGCCTGCCGCAAGACCTTCCTGACGCCGGCATGGAGGCTCTCGTCCAGCCGGTCCGTGATGTTGCGCCCCTTGTGCACCTGGCAGCGCTGGAGGGCCGCCGCCCGCCCGAAGGTCCGCCGGATCGCCTTCGAGAGCGCCTTGGCGCCGTCGACGATGTAGAGCCGAGGCCGTTCGGGATCGAGACCGCGCTCGATCAGGTTGTCGAGCATGGCTTGCACCGTGGCCGCGTTCTCCGTCGCGCCCTCGGCCAGGCCCAGCACGTGCTTCGCGCCGCCGGTGTCGATGCCGATCGCCGCCACCATCAGGTGATCGCCGACATGGAGCCCGTCGATCTGGAGCACCACGAGATCGAGATCGTCGAGCGGGCTCGCCAGCCAGGCCTTCAGCTTGCTTCGCGTCAACGCCACGAAACGGCGCGAGACCGCCGACTTCGAGGTTGCGTCACCCGATGCCGCCGGCAGATCGCCGCCCGCATCGTCCGGCGGGCGCACCGCGCGGGCATACTTGCGGGTCGAGACGTTGATCACCATCAGATTCATCGCCCAGGCTTGCAAGAGTTCGGGTTCCGACAGCAGCTCCCAACTCGGCAGGCTCATCTCCCGACCCGCGAAGTCCCGCACCCGAGGGCGCTCGACCTTCACTTTGCCGCCGTGGTAGGCGATCTCGCTCCGGGTCGTGCCCCATCGATGGCCCTTGCGCTCGCCCGAGCGGGCGTGGCGCGAACCGCACAAGGCTTCCGCGTCCGCCGACATCATCTCGTTCAAAGACTCGAGGCCCGCCAAAAGGCAGAAGCGATCGACGCTCATGCGCAGATCGTCGAAGGCCTCCGGCATCGATGGCAAGAGCCGACAGGATGGTTCCGAGGAACGGTCGTTGCGTGTAGTCTTGGTCATGGCGTCGTTCTCCTTGATGGAATCAGCACCCAGAGCCTAGCGGCTCCAGGCGGACGACGCCTACTTCAGCTTTTCAACAGAGCCCGGGACATCCCCCGAACGGATCCTGGCCGACGATATGGCCATCGCCCCGATTTACCACTATGCCAACACTTTCCTTCTGTCCGGCGACATCAAGGGTTGGCCTTACGACAATGTAGAGAACAACTGGTACTCCGAGAATCTCTACCGTGTCGCACGTTAGACCTGTCCGGGGTATTTTTCTCTACCGCAACGCGCCAATCGGCCGGATCACCGCATGCTCCCCTACATGTTCAGACGGGTGGCCGTCGCGATACCCATCCTGTTGATCCTGATCATCGCTTCCTACGTTCTGATGTATGCAGCGCCCGGCGGACCGTTCGACGCCGAGCGCGCACTGCCGCCCGAAATCATGGCCAATCTTGAGCATAAGTATGGGTTGGACCAACCGCTCGCCGTACAGATCTGGAGATACGTAGTTTCAATCGTAACCCGTTTCGATTTCGGCCCGTCCTTCCACTACAAGGATCAGAGCGTCAACGAGATCATCCGCCAAGGCTTTCCGGTCACACTGACATATGGTGCCTGGTCCTTCGCCGTGGCTGTCCTGGTGGGCGTAACCTTGGGCGTCGCGGCAGCTGTTTTTTCACAACTCCCTGGTCGAACATGAAAGACGGTACCGGCTCTCCAGTTGCCATGCCGGCATGCACGGCGCCGTCGCGGGTGAAATGGCGCCACTTGGCGGCGGCCCTGATCGGTATCGCGGCAACCCTGGTCCCAGGGGTCGGGGTCGCGGACGACGTCTATCTGCGAGCCGGGATCGGTTTCGACCGCCCCGCCGAGACCCGGTTCATGGACAAGGATTGTACGAGCATTTCTCCGGCGGCGCTGTATGGCTGCGGCACGGGCGGCGACGGTGCGCCTCTGCGTTCGCTAGGCGATTTCGGGACGGTGGCCGGCGTTGAGTTCGGGGTCGGCCATATACTCACCCGCGCCACGCGGGTCGAAGTCCTGGTCGAATACCGGCCGCGCGTTGCTTTCGATGGCCGCGCCAATTTCCTGGCGCCCGCGCGCCAGCAGTCGGTCTCAGCGGACCTCTCCTCCCTGTCGGGCATGCTGGCCGCTTATCTGGACATGCCGGAACTGGGCGTGCCGAGGCTGGGCCGTTTCAGCCCGTTTCTCGGAGGTGGCGCTGGAGCCGTCCGGGTCGAGATTGGAGAAACCCGCATGGCGTTTCCGAAGACGACGACCATCGTTCCGAGCGCGCGTCGGGTCAACCTCGCCTGGATGCTGACGGCGGGGATCGTGACATTTCTGGGCGACGACACGACGCTCGAACTCGCTTGGCGTTACACGGATCTCGGCCCGGTCGAGACCGGGGAAGGCAGGGGCCGGGTCGTCTGGCGGGACGGGAGCCGGGAGCCGCTGCCGCTCGATCTCGCCCCGACGTGGGCGAAGTTGAGGAGCCACGGCCTCCGCCTGTCTCTGCGCTACGGCTTCTGAGGACGGATGCGCGCCTTGAGATGACGTCTCCCGGCATGCACGATGAATGGCCCTGTAGGTTATTCCGCGATAAGCGTTCAGTCGGCCGGCGAGCTGGTCGAAGGAGTTCCTCGAGGCTGGCAAGAAACGGCTTTCGGGCGATACCGCGCGCCAGGCGTCCCTCGGGTGAGGTCAAGGAGCTGCGCCACGAGATGCGCGACCTCAAGGAGGCGCTTGCCGAACAGGTGCTGGAGAACCGGCTGCTCAAAAAAAGCATGATCGGGGATGGGGGAGACGGCGAATGAGGTATCCCCCATCCGAGAAGCTGGAGATCATCCGCCTAGTACCGGGAATCACAAATCGCGATGACGTGGTTTGAGCCTCTTCTGATGGATGTTGGTGCTGACCCAACGGAAAGGCTTGGCGGTCTTGTTGTGGGCGTGGATGAAGGCATCGATGGCGTCCCTGAGTTGTCGGGGCGAAGTGAAGCTGGCGCCGTGCAGGGCGGCGCGGCTGAGGATCGAGAACCAGATCTCGATCTGGTTGAGCCAGCTGGCGTAGTTGGGCGTGAAGTGGAAGTGGACATGGGGATGCGCCTTGAGCCAGCGGTCGCGCTTGGGCTTGTGGGTGTTCAGGTTGTCGAGAACGACATGGATCTCGCGGTCGGGATAGGCGGCCACCAAGCGGTTCATGAAGTCGAGGAACTCACGGCGGCGCCGCCGTTCGTAGTGTCCGGCCTGAACCTCGCCGCTGGCGACGTTGAGAGCGGCAAACAGCGTCGTCGTGCCGTGTCGCTTATAGGTGTGGCCATGGCCGATCAGGGCGCGCCCGTTCGGCAGCTTCAGATAGCCCTGGGCGCGCTCCAGCGCCTGGATGTGCGGCTTCTCGTCGACCGCCAGCACGATGGCGTCCTCCGGCGGGTGCAAGTAGAGGCCGACGATCTCGGCCGCCTTGGGAACGAACTCGGGATCGTTGCTCTGGCACCAGGATTTACGGCCGGCCAGGTCGATCTTTGCCGGCGCAGGAAGCGCCAGATGTACTGGTCTGACACATCGCCCAGCCGCCCGGGCCAGCAGTGGCGCCGTCCAGCGAGCGAAGCCGGCCGGGCGGCGGCTCGTCCAACTGCGCCAGGATGCGCCGGCCCGTCTCGGCCGTGTAGATCGGCGTCGCCCCCGGCCGCGCTCGATCCGACAGCCCCGGCCAGCCGTTCCGCCGCGAAGCGCGTGCGCCAGCGGCTGACCCGCCCCGGCCAGGTGCCAAGCGCCGCCGCAATGGAGCGCGTCGAGCGGCCGTCCGCCGCCAACAACACCATGCGGGCGCGCTCGCTCACGCCCTGTTCCGTCTTCGGAGATCGGACCATGCTCTCAAGCACCGCCCGCTCCTCCTCCCGTCAATATGATCGGAGTCGCGTCCTGGATGTTCATCCATCCTTTGAATCACGACTCCGCCGCCAGCGATAGCCGGTACTAGTACCGGGAATCACAAATCGCGATGACGTGGTTTGAGCCTCTTCTGATGGATGTTGGTGCTGACCCAACGGAAAGGCTTGGCGGTCTTGTTGTGGGCGTGGATGAAGGCATCGATGGCGTCCCTGAGTTGTCGGGGCGAAGTGAAGCTGGCGCCGTGCAGGGCGGCGCGGCTGAGGATCGAGAACCAGATCTCGATCTGGTTGAGCCAGCTGGCGTAGTTGGGCGTGAAGTGGAAGTGGACATGGGGATGCGCCTTGAGCCAGCGGTCGCGCTTGGGCTTGTGGGTGTTCAGGTTGTCGAGAACGACATGGATCTCGCGGTCGGGATAGGCGGCCACCACGCGGTTCATGAAGTCGAGGAACTCACGGCGGCGCCGCCGTTCGTAGTGTCCGGCCTGAACCTCGCCGCTGGCGACGTTGAGAGCGGCAAACAGCGTCGTCGTGCCGTGTCGCTTATAGGTGTGGCCATGGCCGATCAGGGCGCGCCCGTTCGGCAGCTTCAGATAGCCCTGGGCGCGCTCCAGCGCCTGGATGTGCGGCTTCTCGTCGACCGCCAGCACGATGGCGTCCTCCGGCGGGTGCAAGTAGAGGCCGACGATCTCGGCCGCCTTGGGGACGAACTCGGGATCGTTGCTCTGGCACCAGGATTTACGGCCGGCCAGGTCGATCTTTTGCCGGCGCAGGAAGCGCCAGATGTACTGGTCCGACACATCGCCCAGCGCCCGGGCCAGCAGTGGCGCCGTCCAGCGAGCGAAGCCGGCGGGCGGCGGCTCGTCCAACTGCGCCAGGATGCGCCGGCCCGTCTCGGCCGTGTAGATCGGCGTCGCCCCCGGCCGCGCTCGATCCGACAGCCCGGCCAGCCGTTCCGCCGCGAAGCGCGTGCGCCAGCGGCTGACCCGCCCCGGCCAGGTGCCAAGCGCCGCCGCAATGGAGCGCGTCGAGCGGCCGTCCGCCGCCAACAACACCATGCGGGCGCGCTCGCTCACGCCCTGTTCCGTCTTCGGAGATCGGACCATGCTCTCAAGCACCGCCCGCTCCTCCTCCGTCAATATGATCGGAGTCGCGTCCTGGATGTTCATCCATCCTTTGAATCACGACTCCGCCGCCAGCGATAGCCGGTACTAGTCGAGCGATCCCATCTGCCGGTCCGGCGCACCTTGGACAAGCTGGGTATTCCGACGACCACATTCTATCGCTGGTACGATCGCTATCGAGCCTTTGACGAGGCCGGTCTTGAAGATCGCAATTGCGGTCCCGGCCGGGTGTGGAACCGTATCCCGGACGATATCCGCGGCCAGATCGTAGAGCTGGCCCTGGATGAGCCGGAGCTGTCGCCACGCGAACTTGCAGTGACGTTCACCGACGCGAAGGGCTACTTCATCTCGGAAGCGTCCGTCTACCGCCTGCTCAAGGCCCACGACCTGATCGCCAGCCCGGCCTTCGTCGTCATCAAGGCAGCCGATGAGTTCCACGATAAGACCACAGCACCGAACCAGCTGTGGCAGACCGACTTCACCTACCTCAAGGTCATCGGCTGGGGCTGGTTCTATCTGTCAACGATCCTGGACGACTTCTCGCGCTACATCATCGCCTGGAAGCTGTGCACCACCATGCGGGCTGAAGACGTGACCGGTACGCTCATGCTAGCCCTGCAGGCATCGGGTTGTGACAGGGCAGAGGTTGCTCACAAGCCTCGGCTGCTGAGCGACAATGGGGATGTCCCGGGCTCTGTTGAAAAGCTGAAGTAGGCGTCGTCCGCCTGGAGCCGCTAGGCTCTGGGTGCTGATTCCATCAAGGAGAACGACGCCATGACCAAGACTACACGCAACGACCGTTCCTCGGAACCATCCTGTCGGCTCTTGCCATCGATGCCGGAGGCCTTCGACGATCTGCGCATGAGCGTCGATCGCTTCTGCCTTTTGGCGGGCCTCGAGTCTTTGAACGAGATGATGTCGGCGGACGCGGAAGCCTTGTGCGGTTCGCGCCACGCCCGCTCGGGCGAGCGCAAGGGCCATCGATGGGGCACGACCCGGAGCGAGATCGCCTACCACGGCGGCAAAGTGAAGGTCGAGCGCCCTCGGGTGCGGGACTTCGCGGGTCGGGAGATGAGCCTGCCGAGTTGGGAGCTGCTGTCGGAACCCGAACTCTTGCAAGCCTGGGCGATGAATCTGATGGTGATCAACGTCTCGACCCGCAAGTATGCCCGCGCGGTGCGCCCGCCGGACGATGCGGGCGGCGATCTGCCGGCGGCATCGGGTGACGCAACCTCGAAGTCGGCGGTCTCGCGCCGTTTCGTGGCGTTGACGCGAAGCAAGCTGAAGGCCTGGCTGGCGAGCCCGCTCGACGATCTCGATCTCGTGGTGCTCCAGATCGACGGGCTCCATGTCGGCGATCACCTGATGGTGGCGGCGATCGGCATCGACACCGGCGGCGCGAAGCACGTGCTGGGCCTGGCCGAGGGCGCGACGGAGAACGCGGCCACGGTGCAAGCCATGCTCGACAACCTGATCGAGCGCGGTCTCGATCCCGAACGGCCTCGGCTCTACATCGTCGACGGCGCCAAGGCGCTCTCGAAGGCGATCCGGCGGACCTTCGGGCGGGCGGCGGCCCTCCAGCGCTGCCAGGTGCACAAGGGGCGCAACATCACGGACCGGCTGGACGAGAGCCTCCATGCCGGCGTCAGGAAGGTCTTGCGGCAGGCCTGGCAGCAGGACGACGCGGCCAAGGCCGAACGGCTCTTGCGCAACCTCGCCCGCCGTCTGGAGCATGACGCACCCGGCGTCTCGGGCTCGATCCTGGAGGGCCTGGACGAGATCCTGACGGTGATCCGGCTCGGCCTCCCGCCGCAACTTCGACGCTCGCTGGCTTGCACCAACGCCATCGAGAACGCGATCGGCACCGTCCGGACGGTGCAGCGGAACGTCAAGCGCTGGCGCAACGCCGAGATGGCGCTGCGTTGGACCGCCGCCGGCCTCTTGGAGGCGCAAAAGACCTTCCGCCGCCTCAAGGCCTACCGCCAGCTCCCCATCCTCGACGCCGCCCTGCGGGAGGCGGTGAGAAAGGCCGGAGCAAAGTCCGTCATTGAAGACATCGAGGTGGCCGCGTAGCCTCTCTATCAGAAGATGCCTATCTCGCACTTTTCAACATTGGGTGGGACATCGCCGCGACAATGGCTCCTCCTACATCGCCGATGATCTTGCAGTCTGGCTCAAAGCCCAGGGTATGGTTCACGTCCGCGGCGCACCGAACCATCCGCAAACCCAGGGCAAGATCGAGCGTTGGCATCAGACCTTGAAGAACCGCGTCCTGCTGGAGAACTACTATCTGCCAGGCGACCTCGAGGCCGGCGTCGGCGCTTTCGTCGAGCACTACAACCACCGCCGCTACCACGAAAGCCTCGGCAATCTAACGCCGGCTGACGTCTACTTCGGCCAGCACCACGCCATCATCGAGAGAAGGAGAAAGATCAAAGAACTGACCATCCAAAAACGCCGCTTGGCCCATCACAGGCAAGCCGCTTAACATCAACCAGTATGAGCCAGAGCCTCCGTTGAATGACCGCCTCCGATGTCCCATTCATTTTGACGACGGACACTGCTTGCGGGTCTTGCGGCGAATATCCCGCACCGTCCGCTCGGCGGTGTCTCTCGAACTCATCGATTCCTGTCTCATCTTCGTTCCCTTCGGTCACGACGATGAACCAGAAATCCTCCGTTACGAAATCACCTCAATCTGTCCCATAGACGCTGACGTCAGACACTCGGCATACGTTGAGGAACTCGGCATCTCTCTTGGAGACACAGCGCTCAGCAACATTCAGCAGCTCGTCGATAACAAAAAAATCGGCGGCAGACTGATAAACTCGCATTGGCGGGTAGTTCATCTTGGCCCTGGCGACGGATCGCTTGTACTTTCTGATCGTCCCTTGGTTCGCCTTTTCGGCTACGAACATCCAAACGCATCTTGGTTTCTTCCCTTAGCAGCCCGTTGAAAAAGGCGTCATTGACCGGGTTTCACGCCACGGCGAAGCATATCGC
Source organism: Alphaproteobacteria bacterium (assembly GCA_965261585.1). Classification (GTDB taxonomy): domain Bacteria; phylum Pseudomonadota; class Alphaproteobacteria; order UBA6615; family UBA6615; genus CBDHDN01. Next base: position 72,368 of record CBDHDN010000063.1, on the reverse strand, counting down.
GGCGAAGGCGGTTTCGCCATCCTCGGAGACGATGAGGACGATCTGAACGACCAGGACGGCTCCAGCGGGCGTAACAAGCACGAACAAGGCGCCAATTCCGCCCGCCACGGCCTCCTTCGGGGTGCCGGCACCGATGAGTTGGCGCATCAGCAACGATAGGTTGTGGCCGGCGACGTGAAGCAGGTATCGCTTGTGCACGTTCTCGCGGCCCCGAAGCCAGGTCCGGCGCATACCGCCGCGATCGAGGTTGTGGGCAAAGGAGCGCTCGACGATCTCGGCGCGCAGCTTGAAGGCTTCCCTGGCCACCCCCGATAACAGCCGGGTCCGGTTGTTGGTGACCGCCCGGCGAGCCGCATCATCTCCGTGCCAGCGCGCAAAACCCTTCTGCTTGGGCTCGGAGATCCGGCTCTTCCAGGGGCCGTCGTCGAGCGCCTTCAAGACCAACCGTGAGTGGTAGCCCTTATCGGTCACACATTCGGCCGGATCTTCGGCCGTCGGCGCCACATCCACCGCCTCGAGGTTTGCCTCGGCCGCCGCCAGGGTCTTGGGAAGCGTTGTCGTATCGCCCTCGTCGGCCGGGTGCAGCTCCGCCACCACCACCGCGCCGGTGTCGTTACGGTAGGAATGCGCATTGCTGCGCACCCCCCGCGCAGATCCGGACGTGGTCGTTGAACCATCCGGCTCCTACCTCGGGTGCTTGACGGCGAACCGCTGGTCCGGCCATGGGTGGCGGATGGAGGCGCGTGGCCACAGGATTTCGGTCATGCGCTCCAATCGCTTCCAACTAAATCGGGCTCGCTGGGACCGGCGGCGTAGCGCCCGCATCCACCGGCGTTGCAGCCTGCGGAGGAACGCACGGATGAACCGGCCTGACCCTGGGACGGCAAAGTAGTTGAGCCAGCCATTGCAGACTCGCCCCAGCCACCTACCAACTTCCCAGATGTCGTGGTGCCAGCGCTTGCGAAGCACCTCGTCGATGCGCGCCAGGGTCCTGTTGACCCGTTTGGCAACCGGTTTGCGACCAAGCCGAAAGCGTCCTCTCAGGGTCGTCGTGCAATAGTGCGTGAGGCCCAGAAAGTCGAAAGTCTCCGGCTTGCCCACCCCGCGCTGGCGCCGGTTCAAATCCGCGAACCGGCCAAACTCCACGAGGCGGGTCTTGTCCTGGTGGAGGCTGAGACCGAACCGGGCCAGCCTCTCCCGAACGTCGCGGAGGTACCGCTCCGCATCCCGCTTGTGTTGGAACCCGACAACGATATCGTCAGCGTAACGGACGATGATCGCTTCGCCATCCGGGACGTTCGGGCGCCATTTCTTGTGGAACCACACGTCGAGCACGTAATGCAGGAACACGTTCGCCAAGACGGGGGAGACTATTGCCCCCTGCGGCGTGCCCATACCCGTATCTGCCCATGACCCACTCTCTATGACGCCGGCGTTCAGCCATTTCCGGATCAGACGGATGACCCGCCTGTCTCCGATGCGGTGCTCTAGGAACGTGATCAACCAATCCCGCGGGATCGTGTCGAAGTACGCCCGGAGGTCTGCATCGACTATCCAGCTGACCTTGCGCCGTTCTATCCCGAAGGCCAGGGCATCGAGCGCATCGTGCGCCCCCCGCCCCGGTCGGAACCCGTAGCTGAAGCCAAGAAACACCACCTCGTAGATCGGTGTCAGGATCACATCCACAACCGCCTTCTGGACGACCTTGTCCTCCAGCGCCGCGATCCCGAGCGGTCGTGTCCCCCCGTCCGGCTTGGGTACCTCTACCCGCCGAACCGGTGGCGCCCGGTACGCTCCCCCTCTGTGCAGGCGCCGGTGCAGGTCGAGCAGGCGCTCATCCAGACCCTCGCCGTACATGTCCCACGTAACGCCGTCGACACCGGCTGCTGCGTCCTTCTTCAATGCGAAGTAGGCCGCACCGAGCGCGTCCGGCGTAATGTGGTGGAAGAGCGCAGTGAGACGTTCCTTCGGGTTTCTCTCTGCAGCTTTCCGTATCCGGGCCGCCGCCTGTGGCACGCTCACCCGACACTGGGTTCGGCGCGTGCTTTGGCAATCCGGATTCCCCTTGGTTGAGGCCCTTTCCTCCGGCGACTCCGCAGAAGCTCGCGCTCCCTTGTTCGCCGCCCTCACAGGTCGTACGGCCTCATCCGACTTCTTCAAACCGTTCATCATAGGCTTCGGTTTTCTCCATTCCCTACGCGGCCCCTTTACGACAACCGGGGCAGTTTGAAGACCTCCCAGGGTCCCAACAGAAGGCGTGCGAACGTGCATGGGTTCTCTGACACCGCGGGGCTCGCCGACATCTCACCAAAACGACGCCTGCAATATTGCCTTCGACCGATCTGAAAGCCTCGGCACCCCGGACCATCGCTTTTACGGTGCTCAATAGCCCTGCCCATCCATGCCGCTACCGACGCTTCGCCTGCCCCCTCACGGGAGCCAACGCACGGCTCGCGGAGAAACGTGGTTCGGTTACTCCTTCGTTCCGGGGGACTTGCACCCCCTACCTTCTGTCAGTTCGCCTGGCGCACCAGATCCACCGCGTGCTCGGGCTTGTAGGCCAGGTGCGTGGTGCCGTTCTTCATCTTGGCGATCTTGGCCTCGGGGTCGCTCCTGGAAACCCAGTCCTGGTTCGAGAGCTTCTTGCCCTTGCGCTTGCGGTCCAGACGCGCCAGGTCCTCAGCCGTGGGTGTCTCGATACCGCTCTCCTGGGCCAAGCGCTCCAGCATCCCCCGGTAACCCTCGCCCGTGTCCCTCCGCACGATGTCGCGCAGCGCCGCGTTGGCCTCCATGGTCGAGGCATCCACCCCGATGCGCTCGCCCTTCACCAGACCCGCCTCGGCGATCAGCGCCAGGACCCAGTCAAACACCGCCGTGTGGACTTCATGGGGCAGGCGCGCGCGGGTCCGTGACAGCCAGGAATGGTCCGGCACCCGTTCCCGCATCTCCAACAGCAGGAACTCCCGTAGCGACAGGGAATCCGAGCAGCGCCACTCCAGCCCACGCTCAGAGTCGATACCCTCGAAGTAGCCCGCCAGGTGCATACGGAAGTAGCGCCCGGGTGGCACCGAAGGCGCCCCCATCCTGGCCGCGTAATAGGGCTGGCAGACCGCCTCGGCGAAGCCGTCGAAGCCGCCCTCGATCAGTACCAACTGCAGGCGGTCGTAAAATACATGACCTGGCGAGCGCGGCATCTCCGACCAGCTCACCATCAAGTCCCCCTGACGATCCTTCTGCTGTCCCATCGCCATCAGCGAACCCCCCTTCAGGCCAGGACACCAGAGAATCAGACCATGCCGACTTCGTCCAGGGAAGACTTCGTCAACGGGCTGTTAGGCCCAAGAGCAGTTTTTTGCGCTGCAAATTGTCCCAAGGACTTTGACCGTTTGACGCCTCGAAAGCTCGCTAGATCCTTGAATGTTGACAGAGTCAGACAAGTCCAAAAATACGCTTTCTGTGTGGACGAGGGTCACAATAGGTTGTTGGAAAAGCATCTTCCACCTAGGGACAGGCCTTGAGGGTGCACCGTCCCAGGCCGACGGGCCGGGGGATCGTAAATTTGGCACCAATCCACTCTCCTCCGTGAGTGGCCACTTAGGATTCCAACCTCGCAGCAAACAACATGAGCTGCCACAACGTCCGCCTGAGCGCTCGCCGCTGGGCCGCCGTCCGATGATTCGTCTTCAAGCGCGACGGCTACCGTTGCGTCATGTGCGGCAACGCCTGGCGCTTAGCCCGACCTATTCATGCCGCGTTGCCTTTGGCGGTGACGCTGGCGCGGCGCGAGCTTTCCCCCTGACGCCGTCGGCTGTTGTTAAGCGTCGAAATCTGACCCCTCCGAAGCAATATAAGTCAATGCGTTAGCGCGCCGATCGGCGTCCAATCTACGTGCCGATCAACAAGCGTAAGGCCGCCAAACGGCAACGCAAGGGACAGAAGCGCTCGCATGGTGGTGGGATCAGCCTGTAGCTGTGACACCGATTTGCCGATGTCTTGGAGAAGCGGTTCGGCGCGCCTGCCCCTTGCCGGAGCTCAAATGACATGTTTATTCGTCCATGAAACTGTCACGTTATCAGGCTCGGCATCGCTGCCATCGTCCCGCCGCCCGAGAGTTGGCGAGGCTGAGGAGCTGATCTTTCCCGTCGTCCGTGAGAACGACGGGTTCGATAGGGCGACCACGGGGCATGGGCAGACTCCTGATAGGAAACTGCCCATAAATATATCATCTACCTCTGGGACATCATACTAGTTCAGTGTTTCCGAGAATCGAATCATATCAGGCGGCCTCGTTTAGTTTGTAGGACCAGGTGTGGACGACGGGATGTCGGTTGATGTCGTCGATGGCGGCGATGATGCGGTCCTTGAGTTCCTGCTTGGAGGCGACGCGGATGTGCCGGAGCACCGAGCGAGCGAGCTTGGAGAAGAAGCCCTCGATGAGGTTGAGCCAGGAGCCGTGCTTGGGAGTGAAGACGAAACTGAAGCGGCCCTCTCGCTGGTCGGCGAGCCAGCCTCGGGTTTCCTTGGAGATATGCGCGGAGTGATTGTCGAGGATCAGCGTGATCGCGGTGCTCGGTGGATAGGCCGCGTCGAGGCGTTTGAGAAACGCGACGAACTCGCGCGAGCGATGGCGATCCTCGACGCTGGCGTGAACCTTGCCGGTCAGCAGATCGATGCCGGCTCTTGGAAAAGGTCGTGCCAAACTAGGCGAACGCATCATTGCCGATCTGCGTCGTCACCCCGTTGCGATCGCCATGCCGGGCGCCGGTGTCGTCCACGCTGATCCAGGGTGCGCCTTCCAGGCCGGCGCGCAAGACCGCCTGGCTCTCGGCGACGAAATCTTCCTGGCCCTGGTTCAAGAGCCGCATGATCTGGCGCTTGGAGATATCAACGCCGAGATCACGCAATAGTCTCGTCAAAATAGTCTCGTCAAACGTTCCACGCTGGTTTGGGCCCCGTGGTATTGGGCCAACACGAAGCGGCGAAGCTCGGCGCCGAAATGACCCTGCGTCCCCGCCGGCAAGGGCGCCACCACATAAGCACCCTCCGGGGTCAGCCAGCGCTCGCGGCGCAACAGAACATTGTACGGCCGGCAGACCAGATCCTGAACCAGATAATCCTCATAACCCTTGAAGCGCGAACCCGCCGGTGCCTCGGCCGCGACCACGCGCCTCTCATCGATCGCAACCCGGCCTTTCTTGGCCCGACGCCGCGCCTTGTTGGCCGCCCGACCCGCCTTGCCCCGAGACCGGGCTTCTCCATCCATGCTGCTGGGCTTGATATCCGGCGGCCCGGAAAGGCCTTTAAGGCGGCGGATCTCTTCACGCAACACCGCGTTCTCGGCACGCAAAGCCGCCTGATCTTCAAGAAGTTCCAAAACCAACGCCTTCAGGGAGGTGATATCAAGCTCGTCGATATCCGGAGGCGATTCGGTCATAACCGGATCGAATCACAACAATGACGCACACGATATCGCTATCTTGTGGCGCGGCTCAACAATTGCCCCATATGTGGCGGATCAGACTCACCGCACCCGAGCCTCACCTGCCCGGCCTTTTGCCCCGGTTACACAGATGGGAACCATCCGTCAGCATCGAGCCACTAGTCTCTCGGCGTCCACGATCGTGTTCTCCAGCGTGCCGACACCCTCGATCTCACAGCGTACACTATCGCCGTGGCGCAGAAAACGCGGCGGCTCCATCGCATAGCCGACGCCCGACGGCGTGCCGGTCGCCAGGATGTCGCCTGGCTCCAGGGTCATGCCCTCCGACAGCGATTCGATCAGCGCCGGGACGGAGAAGATCATGGCGCTGGTCCTGGCGTCCTGGCGCAACTCACCGTTCACCCACAGGCGAATCGCGGGATCGTCCGCGGCCGGCAACGCATCGGCCGTGACGATGTGCGGCCCCATGGGACAGAACGTATCCAGGCCCTTTCCCTTGAGGAACTGACCGCCGTGGCGCCGCTGCAGATCGCGCGCGGTTATGTCGTTGATAATGCTGTAGCCGAAGATGTACTCGGCGGCCTTGCCGGCCGGGATGTTGCGGCCCCGTTTGCCGAAGACAACGGCCAGTTCGACCTCATAGTCGATCTGTTCCGAAACGGCACGATCCAGTCGAACGTCCCCGCCGGGTCCGACGACGGCGGTCGGCAGCCCACTGTCGGCCTTCTGCGCACGGTCGGACTCCGAGACATGTTCGGCGTAGTTGCGCCCGACGCAGAAGACGTTCTTGCGCGGCCGCGGGATCGGCGCCAGCAGCTCTGCGCTGTCGGCCGCGACGCGCATCGCCTGGAGTGCGCCATGGTCCTAATGCTCGACAAGCGCCCGCGCCGCGTCGACAAAGCGGCCGCCCAGACCAATAAGATCAACCAACGATTTCGCCGCCCGCTCGGCCGGCGAACGCCAGTCGCCAGAGATCAATCCGGCCTCGCCGGCGGCCGTCAGAGCCGCCGGCAGATCCAGCATATCGCCGTCGGCCAGGTGCAGGCCTGGACGTGCTTCACCGTCGGACCGAAAAGTCACGAAGCGCACGGCTACGAATCCCGGCCGGCGAACGCCGCGGCCCACTCGGCACGGCATGCAGGACCGCCGGTACCGAACGCCCGAGAGCCGCCCCGGCAGCTACCAGAAACGCCACCCAATCCAGCCTTATTTGACCAATTGGTCCAATCCATTTTTTCGCCAACGCTCTGTTTGATCTTTGCGTTTTCAAAATTAAGGCCGAAGATGCTCATCTTTGAACCTGGTATTTTGATTCAATGTCGAAATTGGTTTGCGAGGGTACGAGGTGCGAGGCGAAATACCGGCGCTGACCGGACTGCGGCAATATCTGACTGAGCAGGAGTTCTCGCTCAACAGCCGCTTGCCGGCCGAGCGGGATCTGTCCACGGCGCTCGGGGTGTCACGCACCGACCTGCGCAAGGCGCTGGCCGTGCTCGAGGCTGAGGGCCAGATTTGGCGCCATGTCGGCCGCGGCACGTTCGTCGGCACGCGCCCGGTCCTGAACATCGGCGATGTCGAATATCTGAGCGGCGAGACCAACCCGGCGGCGGTGATGGAGGCGCGCCTAGCGATCGAGCCGCAGCTCGCCCGCCTCGCCGCCCTGCACGCGACGAACGCCGACTTCTCAGTTACGGTAGGAATGCGCATTGCTGCGCACCCCCCGCGCAGATCCGGACGTGGTCGTTGAACCATCCGGCTCCTACCTCGGGTGCTTGACGGCGAACCGCTGGTCCGGCCATGGGTGGCGGATGGAGGCGCGTGGCCACAGGATTTCGGTCATGCGCTCCAGTCGCTTCCAACTAAATCGGGCTCGCTGGGACCGGCGGCGTAGCGCCCGCATCCACCGGCGTTGCAGCCTGCGGAGGAACGCACGGATGAACCGGCCTGACCCTGGGACGGCAAAGTAGTTGAGCCAGCCATTGCAGACTCTCCCCAGCCACCTACCAACTTCCCAGATGTCGTGGTGCCAGCGCTTGCGAAGCACCTCGTCGATGCGCGCCAGGGTCCTGTTGACCCGTTTGGCAACCGGTTTGCGACCAAGCCGAAAGCGTCCTCTCAGGGTCGTCGTGCAATAGTGCGTGAGGCCCAGAAAGTCGAAAGTCTCCGGCTTGCCCACCCCGCGCTGGCGCCGGTTCAAATCCGCGAACCGGCCAAACTCCACGAGGCGGGTCTTGTCCTGGTGGAGGCTGAGACCGAACCGGGCCAGCCTCTCCCGAACGTCGCGGAGGTACCGCTCCGCATCCCGCTTGTGTTGGAACCCGACAACGATATCGTCAGCGTAACGGACGATGATCGCTTCGCCATCCGGGACGTTCGGGCGCCATTTCTTGTGGAACCACACGTCGAGCACGTAATGCAGGAACACGTTCGCCAAGACGGGGGAGACTATTGCCCCCTGCGGCGTGCCCATACCCGTATCTGCCCATGACCCACTCTCTATGACGCCGGCGTTCAGCCATTTCCGGATCAGACGGATGACCCGCCTGTCTCCGATGCGGTGCTCTAGGAACGTGATCAACCCATCCCGCGGGATCGTGTCGAAGTACGCCCGGAGGTCTGCATCGACTATCCAGCTGACCTTGCGCCGTTCTATCCCGAAGGCCAGGGCATCGAGCGCATCGTGCGCCCCCCGCCCCGGTCGGAACCCGTAGCTGAAGCCAAGAAACACCACCTCGTAGATCGGTGTCAGGATCACATCCACAACCGCCTTCTGGACGACCTTGTCCTCCAGCGCCGCGATCCCGAGCGGTCGTGTCCCCCCGTCCGGCTTGGGTACCTCTACCCGCCGAACCGGTGGCGCCCGGTACGCTCCCCCTCTGTGCAGGCGCCGGTGCAGGTCGAGCAGGCGCTCATCCAGACCCTCGCCGTACATGTCCCACGTAACGCCGTCGACACCGGCTGCTGCGTCCTTCTTCAATGCGAAGTAGGCCGCACCGAGCGCGTCCGGCGTAATGTGGTGGAAGAGCGCAGTGAGACGTTCCTTCGGGTTTCTCTCTGCAGCTTTCCGTATCCGGGCCGCCGCCTGTGGCACGCTTACCCGACACTGGGTTCGGCGCGTGCTTTGGCAATCCGGATTCCCCTTGGTTGAGGCCCTTTCCTCCGGCGACTCCGCAGAAGCTCGCGCTCCCTTGTTCGCCGCCCTCACAGGTCGTACGGCCTCATCCGACTTCTTCAAACCGTTCATCAGAGGCTTCGGTTTTCTCCATTCCCTACGCGGCCCCTTTACGACAACCGGGGCAGTTTGAAGACCTCCCAGGGTCCCAACAGAAGGCGTGCGAACGTGCATGGGTTCTCTGACACCGCGGGGCTCGCCGACATCTCACCAAAACGACGCCTGCAATATTGCCTTCGACCGATCTGAAAGCCTCGGCACCCCGGACCATCGCTTTTACGGTGCTCAATAGCCCTGCCCATCCATGCCGCTACCGACGCTTCGCCTGCCCCCTCACGGGAGCCAACGCACGGCTCGCGGAGAAACGTGGTTCGGTTACTCCTTCGTTCCGGGGGACTTGCACCCCCTACCTTCTGCCAGTTCGCCTGGCGCACCAGATGCGCGCCTGCATCCGCGCCAGCCGGTCGGCGCGTGAATGGCGCGTCTACGAGGCCTGGGACAACAAGCTGCACCGCGCCATCGCCGCGGCGACCCACAACAAGCTGCTGATCAGCCTGTTCGACACATTGAACACGGTCCGCCACTCGACGGTTGGGGCCAGCTGCGCTCGACGAAGCTGCCGCCCGCCAACCACCACAGTTTCGCAGAGCATGATTGCCTCTACGACGCCATCTCGCAGCGCGACACGGACGTCGCCGCCGAATGCATGCGCCGCCACCTGCGCTCCGTCCGCGACCGCATCCTGGCGGGACTGAACGCCTAGTCACGAGCGGACAATCCCTCGTCTGCAAGCGCCCGCGGCATGATCCGCGGCACGCGGCCGGCGTGTCGCCGGACATAAGAAACTGATTTGCTTGACATATCGGGCGAGCTGGCCCATTTGACGGGTGTCAATCATTGTCTCGCGATTGCGCGAAGCACCGCCGACCCGGCGGTGCCATATCCCGGGAACAATAATCAAAAATCTTCCAGTTCCGGCCGCGCCTGGGGCAGGGCGAAAACGCCGGGGCTTGGCCCGCGTCTAAGGACGCCGGCCGCGCGACCCGGCGCATAAGGATACCTTAGTGAAAGATAGTCGTTTCTCGGAATTCGGCCTGGCCGATCCGATCCAGCATGCGTTGAGCGCCAGAGGTCATGTCGTCCCGACGCCGATCCAGGCGCGGGCCATCCCCGAACTTCTCGCCGGCCGGGATATGCTGGGCATCGCCCAGACCGGCACCGGCAAGACGGCAGCGTTCGCGCTGCCCATTCTCCACCAGCTTTCCCGCAAGCGCGGCAACAACACACGACGCAGCCCGCGCGCCCTGGTCCTGGCGCCGACCCGCGAACTGGCGATCCAAATCGGCGACGAGTTTCGCGCCTACGGCAAGCACCTGCAGCTGCGCCAGAGTGTGATCGTCGGCGGGGTCAGCCAGCGGCCACAGGTTACCGCCTTGGCCCGTGGCGTCGAGATCCTGGTCGCCACGCCCGGCCGCCTGCTCGACCTCATGGGCCAGCGGCAGCTCCGGCTCGACGCGGTCGAGTTCTTCGTCCTCGACGAGGCCGACCGGATGCTCGACATGGGCTTCGTGCGCGACGTCCGCAAGATCATCCAGGCCTTGCCCAGGACCCGCCAGTCGATGCTGTTCTCCGCGACCATGCCGGACGAGGTCGCGCACCTCTCGGGCGATATCCTGGCCGATCCGATCCGCATCGAGGTGACGCCCCAGGCGACGCCGATCGAGCGCCTCGAGCAGCGCATCTACCACGTCGACGCCGCCGCCAAGCGGGCCCTGCTCGCCACCATCCTGGACGATCCCGCATTGTCGCGCGTGCTCGTGTTCACGCGCACCAAGCACCGCGCCAACCGTGTCGCCGAGCACCTCGGCAGATGCCGCGTCGCCGCCGACGCGATCCATGGCAACAAGTCCCAGGGCGCCCGCCAGAGGGCCCTCAAACGGTTCCGCGACGGTGACGCGCGGGTCCTCGTGGCGACCGATATCGCGGCCCGGGGCATCGATGTCGAAGGCGTCACCCACGTCATCAACTTCGAGCTGCCCAACGAGCCGGAAAGCTATGTCCATCGCATCGGCCGGACGGCACGGGCCGGCGCCGGCGGGGTCGCGCTCTCGTTCTGCGATGCGTCCGAGCGCGCCTATTTGCGCGACATCGAACAGCTGATCCGGCGCCGCCTGACGGTGGTCGGCGACGCGCCCGCCGCGCCGCTGCCGCCCGACGCGCGGGGCCAGGCCAAGCAGCCCCGCGGCAAGCCGTGGCACAAGCGCAGCCGTCCCACCCAAAGGCCGCCAACACCAACGATCGCCAACCCACGCCGCGGCGCCGCCGGCGGGCCGCCTGACCAAGGCAGCAGACGCCGCCAGGTCGGCGACCGGCCGCGAATAGCGTGCCGGTTTGCAGCGTTTGACATAGGATCCGGATCGGACGGGCTGTTCTGTCCGGGTTTGTCTCTTACAGCGAAGGGGTTGCCATGCGCGCTTGGCAGATCGTTTCAGATGGCGGCATTGATGCGCTCGCCTTGAACGACCGGCCGACGCCTGAGCCGGGTCCGGCTCAGGTACTGGTCAAGGTTCATGCGTCGTCGGTGAACTATCGCGATCTGTCGACAATCGAAGATCCGGTTCCCCGCAAGCTTTCATACCCGACCATTCCGAACTCGGATGCGGCAGGTGAGGTGGTCGCGGTCGGGACAGGCGTCGACGGCGTCGCTGTCGGCGATCGGGTCGTCGGCTGCTTCTTTCAGGACTGGGCGGCAGGGCCAATTTCATCCACGGCAATGGTATCCGCGCTTGGCGGCGCCAAGCCCGGCGTTCTGGCCGAGTATGCGGTGTTGAATGCCGGTGGCATCGTGCCGGCACCGTCGCATCTGTCGTGGGCCGAAGCGGCAACGCTGCCCTGCGCGGCACTGACGGCGTGGCACGCCTTGACACAGCCGCGTCCGGTACAGCCGGGCGAGACGGTCTTGCTGCTGGGCACCGGTGGCGTCTCCGTGTTCGCCCAGCAGTTTTGTCAGCTCATGGGCGCGCGCACGATCGTGACGTCATCGAGCCACAGCAAGCTGGAACGCATGCAGTCATTGGGCGCCGGGGGCACGATCAACTACCGGGAATCCGACGATTGGGACGTCCGCGTTATCGAGCTGACGGATGGCCTCGGCGCCGACCGGGTCGTCGAGGTCGGCGGGCCGGGAACCCTGCAAAGATCGATCAGCGCCGCCCGCGTCGGCGGGACGATCGCGCTCATCGGCGTACTGACCGGCGTCGACGGGGCAATTGCACCGACCGACATCATGCGCAAATCGATCACGCTGCGGGGTGTCTATGTCGGCTCGCGGCAGATGTTCGTTGACATGAACAGGGCTATCTCGCTGCACGAAATGAACCCGGTGATCGACGACACGTTCGCGTTCTCCGACGCGCGCGCCGCCTTTCACCGCATGCGGAGTGCGCAGCACTTCGGAAAACTGGTAATCGCCATCGACTGAGGCGGCGAGCGTTCGGGTCAAAGGCTGGCGGCCGACGCTTCGTCCTAAACGGGCGCGCTGGAGCCCGCGACGGTCTCCTTACCCTCGCCGCCGAACCGGGTCGCGAAATACCCGATGATGAGCCCGACGACGGCGCCTTCGGCCGTGAACCAGAACGGCGACCGCAGCAGGCCGTCGACGCCGAACATGGACACCATCAGGGCCGCCATCGTGTCGTAGGCGAAGAACGTCAGGACGAAATTCATCCACGCACCCAGCAGCGGCGCCCGGAACCACCACGGCATCGGCAGATTGAGGACGGGATGCCAGTTGAAAACGCCGAACATGCCGATCAGCGCGCCCAGCGTCGTGTACCACAACAAGACGCCCCAGCGGATGAGCCAGCCGGCCTCGGGCGCGAACACCGGCAACAGCACGAACCCCAACAGTCCGATGACGAGCCCGACGCCCTTGCCGATCGCGATGCGGGTCACCAGCGACGGCCGCTCGAAGATCTTCGCTTTCAATGCCATGCCCTCCGGTAAGCGGGCCGCAAGCGGCTCCACGGCAACTCTCCGGCCACGAGTGTAGGGCGGATCGCATCGGCGCTACTTGAGCTATGTCATCCAGCCCAGACATCGCGGCCTCGCCTTTCATACCTGCTTCGCACCCGACGTGCACATGTCGCGGACGGTCGAGGTGGGCGAGGGAACCATCATCTGCGCGGGTTCGATCTTTACCGTGAACATCGTGATCGGCCGGTCCGTTCACATAAACCTCGACTGTACGGTGGGCCACGATGTCGTCATCGAAGACTTCGCCACGATTGCTCCTGGCACGCACATCTCGGGCAACGTGACCATCAAAAGGGGCGCCCATATCGGGACCGGGGCCAACATAATCAACGGAACACCTGACCGGCCGCTGGTCATCGGCGAAGGCGCGGTGGTTGGGGCCGGCGCCTGCGTGATCCGTGACGTGCCCGCTTTCACGACCGTGGTCGGCGTGCCGGCTCGGCCAAAGAGCATGCAGGCAGTTGCCTGATCGGACACAGGGACCGAAACCTGAGCGGGCGTAGAGCCGCGCGCGCCCTCGAGGCCGGGAGGATGCTGCGGTGGACGGACGTGGTGTGAGACGTATCGCCGTCGCGACCCACGCAATATCCACGCACCCGCCGCAGTCCGCCGCCCCAGAAAATCGCCTAACCCCTTGAAAGAATTGGTCGGAACGGCAGGATTCGAACCTGCGACCCCTTGACCCCCAGTCAAGTGCGCTACCAGACTGCGCCACGTCCCGACCCTGAGAACTCGCGAATATACGCCCGGCCGTGGCGCCAGGCAATGAACGGGGTGGGTATCGTGGGCGGGGTCTAGAGGTGGCGCGCGAGCATCGCCCGCACGGTCTGCAGCTCGTCGAGCATGGCCTCCAATTCGGTCCGCTGGGCCTCGGTCAGCGCGCCAGCCGACACGTCCTCGGACGCCGCCGCCTCGGTGCCGTCGTCGCCGTCGTCGCCGTCGGCAGGCTCGGGCCGCACGCCGCCGCCGCGCAACAGCTTCTGCACGCCCTTGATCGTGTAGCCGTCGTCGTAGAGCAGCTCGCGGATCGCCCGCAGGAGCTCGATGTCTTCCGGCCGGTAGTAACGCCGGCCGCCGCCGCGCTTCAGCGGCCGCACCTGGGTAAAGCGGGACTCCCAGAACCGCAGCACATGCTGCGGCAGGTCCAACTCGGCGGCGACCTCGCTGATCGTACGAAACGCGGCCGCCGACTTATCGCGACCCGAAGTTTCGGCGGCCTGCGACATCGGGTGCTTACTGCGCCGCCTGGGCGCCGGAACCGTCCGACCCGACGAGCGCATCGTTGATCCGCTTCTTCAGCACGTGGCTCGGCCGGAACACCAAGACCCGGCGCGGCATGATCGGCACCTCTTCCCCGGTCTTCGGGTTACGCCCCATGCGGCGGCCTTTCTGCCGCACGGAGAAACTGCCGAACGAAGAGAGCTTGACCATGTCCCCCCTGACCAACGCGTCGGCAACCTCGGCCAACACGGACTCGACGAGTTCCGCCGATTCGTTCCGAGACAGCCCGACTTCTTGATAGACCGCTTCCGTCAGCTGCGCCCGGGTTACCGTTCCCTGGGCCATCGCTTCTCCCCCATAACCCAGGGGGAACCGTACAACGGCCGGAATAACCGGTCAATATCAAAGGATTGGCAGAATCGTGCGGTGTGCCGGGCAGCGCCCGCGCCTACCAGCGCACGAGGCCCGAGGCCCACGTGAAGCCGCCGCCCATGGCCTCCACCAGCACCAGGTCGCCCGGCTTGATGCGGCCATCGCGGCAGGCGACATCAAGCGCCAGCGGGATCGAGGCCGCCGAGGTATTGGCGTGCCGGTCGACGGTGATGACGACCCGCTCCACCGGCAGCCCCAGCTTGGCCGCGGTGTGGTCGATGATCCGCTTGTTGGCCTGATGCGGCACCAGCCAGTCGATGTCGTCGGTGCGCAGGCCGTTGGCGGCGAGCGCCTCCTTCGTCACCTCGGCCATCTTGGTCACGGCGTGGCGGTAGACCTCGCGCCCCTCCATGCGCAGATGCCCGGCCAGCCCGTTCGACGACGGCCCGCCATCGACATAGAGCATGTCGTGATAGCGCCCGTCGGAGTGCAGATGGGTCGACAGAACGCCGCGTTGCGTGGCGTCGCCATTGGCATCGACCGCACGCAGGACGACCGCGCCGGCGCCGTCGCCGAACAGCACGCAGGTCGACCGGTCGGTCCAGTCGAGGATGCGCGAGAACGTCTCGGCGCCGATCACCAGGGCCGTATCCGCCTGGCCCGCCTTGAGGAAGTTGTCGGCCGTCGCCAGCGCGAAGACGAAGCCGGAGCAGACGGCCTGTATGTCGAAGGCCGAGCCGCGGGTCATGCCCAGGCGGTGCTGCACGGTCGTCGCGGTCGCCGGGAAGGTCTCGTCCGGCGTCGACGTCGCCAGCACGATCATGTCCACGTCGGCCGGCGTCACCTTGGCGTCGGTCAGCGCGTCGTGCGCCGCCGCGACGGCCAGGTCCGACGTCAGCTCGCCGTCGGCGGCGATGTGGCGGCACCGGATGCCCGTGCGCGCGTGGATCCATTCGTCGGACGTGTCGATGCGTTCCGCGAGCTGCTCGTTCGTCAGGATGCGCTCGGGCAGGTAAGCGCCGCAGCCAATGACCTGGGACCGTCGCACGATGCTAGTGGACTGACGCAGACATAGGATTCACAAAGGCATGTGATCGTGCGATTCTGCGATCATGGCTCAGGAAGTCTGTGTGATTGTAGGAGCCGATGACCGCGTGCGACTGACCGCCGTCGTCGGTGATCGTAGCCGGCCGTTGAAGCACGTTCAGCGGGCCCGGGTCGTGTTGCATTCGGCGGAGCGACTTCCGGTTCTCGATGTGGCGCGCCGCGTCGGCGTCAGCCGCCCGGCGGTCTGGCGCTGGCAGCGGCGCTACGCCGAGGAAGGCATCGAGGGTCTGTTGCGCGACAAGACCCGGCCGCCGGGCACGCCGCCGCTGCCGACGGCAACCGTGGCCCAAGTGTTGGCGCTGGCTTGCTCCGAGCCGCCGGGCGAGACGACCCACTGGACCGGCCGCGCGGTGGCCGAGGTCGTCGGCATCTCCCTGCGCTCGGTTCAGCGCATCTGGCAAGGCCACCGTTTGCAGCCGCACCGCATCCGCACCTTCAAGCGCTCCAACGACCCCGCCTTCGCCGAGAAGGTCGAGGACATCGTCGGCCGCTACATGGATCCGCCCAGCCATGCCGTGGTGCTGTCGATCGATGAGAAAAGCCAGATCCAGGCCCTCGACCGGACCCAGCCAGGGCTGCCGATGAAACCCGGCAAGTGCGGCACCATGACCCACGACTACAAGCGAAACGGCACGACCACCTTGTTCGCCGCGCTCAGCGTCCTCGACGGCGCCGTCATCGGCCGCAACATGCAGCGACATCGCCATCAGGAGTTCATCCGCTTCCTCGGCGCGATCGAGCGCCAAGTGCCGGCCGGCAAGGTCATCCACGTCATCCTCGACAACTACGCCGCCCACAAGCATCCCAAGGTCCGCGCCTGGCTGGCGCGTCATCCCCGATGGGTGTTCCACTTCACCCCAACCTCCGCCTCCTGGCTCAACGCCGTCGAGGGCTTCTTCTCTGTCCTCACGCGCCGGCGGCGCAAGCGCGGCACCTTCCACTCGATAGTCGACCTCCAGGCCGCCATCAACCGCTACATTGACGAGCACAACAATGATCCCAAGCCCTTCGTCTGGACCAAATCCGCAGACACCATCCTCGCCAAACTTCACCGCCTGCCTGTACCTTCTGTCTGAGTCAGTGCACTAGCCGGCACCCGCCGCCATCAGCTGGCCGTCCGCCAAATTGGCGACCTGCGCCGCGATCCTGTCGTTGAAGCCGTGCCGGATCATGTCCACGGCCAGGCCGATCGCCGTCGCGAAGCCAAGCGCGTCGGTGCCGCCGTGGCTCTTGACGCAGATACCGTTGAGGCCGAGCAGGACGGCACCGTTGTAGCGCCGCGGGTCGGTACGGATCCGCAGCTTATCGAGCGACCGCTTGGCGAAGACATAGCCGATCTGGGCCGAGAACGAGGCCTTGAACGCCTCGCGGAAGAAATGAGTCACCAGCCGCGCCGTGCCCTCGGCCGTCTTCAGTGCGATATTGCCGGAGAAACCGTCGGTGACGACGACGTCGACGGTGCCGGCGGCGATGTCGTCACCCTCGATATAGCCATAGAACGCGCCGTCCAGCTTCGAGGCACGCAACATCTGCGCCGCGCGTTTCAGCGCGTTGTTGCCCTTCGTCTCCTCCGAGCCGACATTGAGCAGCCCGATCGTCGGATTGTGCGTGCCCAAGACCGCGCGCGAGAACACCGCGCCCATGGCGGCGAACTGCACGAGGTTGCGCTCGTCGCACGAGACGTTGGCGCCCAGGTCCAACATCACCGATTCGCCGCGGATCGTCGGAAAGAACGTCGCGATGCCGGGCCGATCGATACCCGGCAGCCGGCGCAGGACGACCATCGCGATGGCCATCAGGGCGCCGGTGTTGCCGGCCGAGACAATGCCCCCGGCGCGACCGCTTTTGACCGCGTCGATGGCCAGATGCATGCTGGTCTCGCGCCCGCTGCGCACGACCTGTGACGGCTTATCGTCGGGCAGTACGCGTTCCGTCGTGTGCTGGATCTCGACGACGTCCGCCAGGCCGCGCAGCCGCTTGACCCTGGGTTCGATTTCGTCCCGGTTGCCGACCAGCAGGAAGCGCACGCCGGGGAAGCGCTGACGCGCGATGTTGGCGCCGGCGACAACGATATGGGGTGCGTTGTCGCCGCCCATGGCATCCAGAGCGATCTTGAGGGGCTCAGTCAAACGCCTGCCTCCGGTCGGACGCGTTCGTCGGTCGCAACCGGCATCCTGCCACCAGCCGTTGGCCGCCGTTTACGGTGCAAAACGTTAACAAATGCTAATCCAGTCGCGGCGGCGCCAACGGCCATCCACCCCTCGCCAGAGTTGTCTCGACGCGCCGCCGCGCGCGCCCCGTGCAACCCGAGGCGAGCATACGCGAGTGTCGATATCGCGGTAAGTAGCCGCAAACCTGCTCGCCGGGCAAGTTATGGCTTTGGCTCGGCCGCTGCGCGCAGCGCCGCCAGCGCCGCGAACGGGCCGTCGCCGCGCCCATCGTCGGCAGCGTCGGGCGGTCTGTCGGCGTCGAGCACAACACCGGGCGCCCGGGGGTAGGGATTGAGGCCGAGCGCGAGCTGCTGCGCGACGATCTCGCCCAAATCCACCGGACCGTCGGGCAGCGGCTCCGGGTCATCGGCGCCGATCACGACGTCCGCCCCGGCCGTTTCAAGCGCAAAGCGCAGATCGAAATCCTCGTCCACCGCCGCCGCCACCGGCGCCAATGTGACGACGCAGCTCTGGCACACCCGCGCCTGCACGCGGCCCTGCACGGTCACCTCGCCCGCCGGACTGCGCGTCACTTTGACGGTCGCGTTCAGCGACTCGACCGCCAGCAAGTCGAAACGGCGGGCCAGTCCGGCACATTCCTCGGCATTGGCCTCCAGCACACGATCGCAGGTGCCGTCGCGCAACCCGTCGAGGGCCAGCAACCGCGAGAACTCCGGCGCGCTCATTGGACACCCGACGCCGACGCCACGCCGCGCGTGTCCGCGGGCCCATGCACGCTCAGCACCGGCACCGGTCCGAACGCGATCTCGCCGGCCCGGATTGCCGCCGCATCATGGCGATCCAACGCCGCGCCCTCGCGCCGCACATAGCCGGCGACAGCCATGACCTGACGATCGTCAACCTCGGCCGTCGCGTAGAGATTGCGCCTCAGCGCCGCGGCAAGGGTCCGATCGTCACCGGCCAGCCCTTCGTCGTAGGCGGCGATGCGGCCGTAGAAGTTCGAAGCCAGTTTCTTCACGCGCTTGCCGACGCCGAGGTCACCGACACCCATCTCACGCAGGCTGCGGTCCATGTCGGCAAACATCACGTCATGCACGTCCTGCGCCAGCGCCGCGGCCTCGGTGTCCTTGAGGCGGCGGAACAGCAGGAATGCATGTATGCAGATCATCTCGAAGCGGCCAAGCACGCTGTCCGGCACGCCCAGCTCCTGAAAGAATTCGGGCCGGCGCGCCTGCGCCACAAGCGACACGTACAGGCGCTCGGCCACAGTGTCGGCGCCCCCGCGCAGGCGCAGCAGGCTCTTCAACATACCGGCCTCCCTCGCCACGGCCGCGTCAGGGGCGGACGGTGACCGTCGGCGGCTCACGTTGACACTGTCCAATGCCGGTGCCAAGTTCGCCGGTGCCAAGTTCGACTGCCTCAAATTGGCTGCGTTCGCGGGCAAGGTCAAGGATCGCCCCGATCAGGAACCTAGTGCACCGACTCAGTCAGAGTCGTCACAGTGGAAACCTGATTCTGAATACAAAACAACGGGTTGCTCCAGCGCACGGTGAATCATTTGTCTGGATCGGTGCACTAGCTTTGGCTTAAGGTTATGGGCAAGAAGCCGACAGATCACGCAAGCCGATGGCGTCACTCCATTAGAATCGTTGGAATTTTTACCGTTGCCACGGTGCTTGGCGCTTGTGCGGCGACGATCGACACCCGTGGCCACGTGCCCGACGAAGCGGCGTTGGCCAGGCTCCAGCTGGGCGTCGATACGCGCGAGGACGTACGGCAGGCCCTGGGCTCGCCGTCGACGGCGGCCACCTTCCGCCCCAACGTCTGGTACTACATGTCCGAACGGACGCGGTCGGTGGCCTTCCTCGATCCCAAGGTCATCAAGCGCAGCATTGTCGCCATTACTTTCGACGACGGCGGCGCGATCGACAATATCGTCACCTACACCGAGGCGGATGGTCGCGAGATCGAGGTCGTGAGCCGGGCCACGCCGACCGCCGGCAACGAAATCAGCCTGTTCCAGCAGCTGTTCGGCAACCTCGGCCGCTTCGAGAACCAATAGCCGGCACGCGGCGCTAAGGGCCGCACTCAGGCCAGACTGGCCAGGATCAACAGCGCGACGATGTTCGTGATCTTGATCATCGGATTGACCGCCGGCCCGGCGGTGTCCTTGTAGGGATCACCCACCGTGTCGCCGGTGATTGCGGCCTTGTGCGCGTCCGATCCCTTGCCGCCGTGGTGGCCGTCCTCGATGTACTTCTTGGCGTTGTCCCAGGCACCGCCGCCCGCGGTCATCGAGATGGCGACGAAGATGCCTGTCACGATGACGCCGAGCAGCATGGCGCCCAGCGCCGCGAACGCCGCCGATCGGTCGGCGATCAGGAGGATGATGACGTACACGACGATCGGCGACAGCACCGGCAGCAGCGACGGTACGATCATCTCCCTGATCGCCGCCTTTGTCAGCATGTCGACGCAGACCCCGTACTCAGGCTTCGCCGTGCCCTCCATGATGCCCGGGATTTCCTTGAACTGCCGGCGCACCTCGACGACCACGGAGCCGGCGGCGCGGCCGACCGCGGTCATGGCCATGGCGCCGAACAGAAACGGCAGCATGCCGCCAACGAACAGGCCAACGACGACATAGGGGTTCGACAGCGAGAAATCGACCACGAGGCCGGCGAAGTAGGGAAATTCATCCGGCCGGCTGGCAAAGAACTCCAGATCCTGGACATAGGCCGCGAACAGCACGAGCGCGCCAAGCCCTGCGGAGCCGATCGCATAGCCCTTGGTCACGGCCTTCGTCGTGTTGCCGACCGCATCGAGGGCATCGGTCGTCTTGCGCACGTCGGCGTCGAGGTCGGCCATCTCGGCGATCCCGCCGGCGTTGTCGGTGACCGGGCCATAGGCGTCCAGCGCCACCACAACGCCAGCCAGCGCCAACATCGCCGTGACGGCGATGGCGATGCCGAACAGCCCGGCCAACTTGAACGTCACGACGATGGCCGCGCAGATGATGAGGACGGGGATCGCCGTCGCTTCCAGCGAAATGGCCAGGCCTTGAATGACGTTCGTCCCGTGCCCGGTCTCCGACGCGCGGGCGATGCTGCGCACCGGCCGATATTCCGTGCCGGTGTAGTATTCCGTGATCCAGAACAGGAGCCCGGTAGCGACGAGCCCCGTCAGCGAGCAGAAATACAGCACCGTGCCTGTCAGGCCGCTGTCACCGATCTGGCCAAAGCCCAGGATCCACGACGTGATCGGTATCAGGCCGATCGCCGACAATACGCCGGCCGCGATGAACCCCCTATAGAGGGCGCCCATGATGCTCTGATTGCTGCCGAGCCGCACGAAGAACATGCCGATGACCGACGCGACAATGCAGATGCCGCCGATGACCAGCGGATAGAGCAGCATGCGCTCCGCCACCGCGCCGCTGAACACGATCGACGCCAACACCATTGTCGCGACCATTGTGACGACGTAGGTCTCGAACAAATCGGCCGCCATGCCGGCGCAGTCGCCGACATTGTCGCCGACATTGTCGGCAATAACCGCCGGATTGCGCGGGTCGTCTTCGGGTATGCCGGCCTCGACCTTGCCGACCAAATCGGCGCCGACATCGGCGCCCTTGGTGAAGATGCCGCCGCCGAGGCGCGCGAAGATGGAGATGAGCGAGGCGCCGAAGCTGAGCCCGATCAGTGATTCAATGAGCTCGCGCTGCCCGACGTCCAGCGCCAGCAGGACCGCGAAGTAACCGGTGACCGCCAGCAGCGCCAGCCCGGCGACGAGCATGCCGGTGACCGATCCGGCCCGAAAGGCGATCTTCAGCCCCTGCGCCAGGCCGCTCCTGGCGGCTTCTGTCGTGCGCGCGTTGGAGCGCACCGAGATGTTCATGCCGAGATAGCCCGCCGCACCCGACAGGATGGCCCCGATCAGGAACCCAATTCCGACTTTCAGCCCAAGGACCAGTGCGATGATAACGAAGATGACGGCGCCGACCACCGCGATCGTCATGTACTGACGGTTCAAATAGGCCCGGGCACCTTCCTGCACGGCACCGGAGATCTCTTGCATGCGCTCGGTACCGGCGCTGGTCGACAGGACGGAACTCGCCGCCCAGACTCCATAGACAAGAGCCAAACCGCCGGCAGCGACTGCAAACCACAATGGGGCAGACATCGAATTCGTGTCCTTTGGTCTGTTGGCCGGACGTGCAAGTTCGTGGCGACTCGGACGCGCATCCGCGCCACGGCGCGGAACCATGCCAAAAAGGCACAAGCATGGCAACAATCGGAGAATTGGTCGCCAGACCGGTCCTGCGCTGCCGCCTGCCGCGACGCGTCGCCGGTGGTCTGATCCTGCCGCCTGGTCGCCCACGCGTCGGGATCAGACTAGGGTCCGTACTCAATTAGCGATTCTCAGGGTGCAGGATTTGTGATTCAAGCTTCCAAGCTGATGGAGGCTTGAATGACGAAACTTTACTGGCTGGGCGAGACGGAGTGGTCTCGCATAGAGCCTTTGTTGCCGCGCGGGCGCAAAGGAGCACACCGGGTAGACGACCGACGAGTAATAAGCGGCATCGTGCATATGCTGCGCTCGGGCGCGCGATGGCGCGACTGCCCGCCGGGGTATGGTCCCTATACGACGATCTACAATCGGTTTAATCGGTGGAGCAAGCAGGGCATTTGGCTTGGCATGTTCGAGGCGCTGACCGGGACCACTGGAACGATCGGCACGGCCGCGATCGACAGCTCTCATGTCAAGGCGCATCGCTCGGCCGCTGGCGGAAAAGGGGGGCTTTCGAGCAAGCGATCGGGCGCTCACGTGGCGGTCGCACGACCACGCTCCACGCCCTGAGCGATGGCGCAGGACGACCGCGGGTTCTGCTGCTTGCACCGGGAAACGTCCACGATGTGATCATGGCGCCTGAACTGCTGGATGCCGCTGGCCCGATTGCCCGGCTCACAGCCGATAAGGCTTACGACACCAACAAGCTGCGCCGTCTGCTTGCCGAACAGGGCACGGAAGCTGTCATCCCGTCGATTGCCAGGCGCAAGCCCCTGATCCCCCATGATCGCGTCGCTTACCGACAGCGCAACCTCATCGAACGCATGTTCGGCCGTCTCAAGGACTTCCGGCGGATCGCCACCCGCTACGACAAACTCGCCAGAAACTTCCTCGCTGGCGTCGTCCTCGCCGCACTCATCATCTGGTGGATCTAATTGAGTCTGGACCCTAGTGCACCGATCCAGACAAATGATTCACCGTGCGCTGGAGCAACCCGTTGTTTTGTATTCAGAATCAGGTTTCCCCTGTGACGGCTCTGACTGAGTCGGTGCACTAGGTGCGGGGCTTCAGCACGCGCCGCCTGCCGCAGCGGCATCGCCCGCCTAGACCGGGCCCGGCCGTTACTTCATGCGATGGATCGCCGCGACCCTGCCGTCCTTGTCGTAGGTGAGGACGATGCGACGCTGCTCGCCCTGGACGGCCTCGATGGGCGTGCCGACGATCTCCCACAGCCCGAACGTCACGACATCCATGGCGCCGTGGCCGATGGCACGCCCGGCACTCGGTGTATTGCCCATCACGAACTCATAGGTGGCGCTCTGGCGGCCATCCGGCAGCGTTGACGACCTGACGGGGTCGCCGAGCTGGAGTTCGACCTCGCCACGCGCCGCGCCGATCTTGACCGCGCTCAGGTCGGGCGCGTGGTCGCCGCTCAGCGCCATGCCGACCGAACAGCCGGTCAGCAGCAGCAGCGCGCATCCGAACAGCAGGTTTCGCATGGGTCTCGCTCCGCACGGCCGCCGGCGGCACGATCCGCCGGCCTCAATGGACGTAGCATGGGCCCACGATGTTTAGATTCCGTCGCCGGAGCCGCGCAAAGTCTTTTGCGGACCCCATGCAGCCCCGGCAAAGGATCCGACCACCCCTTTCTTTCCCTGCCTGGCCGAGGCAGAACCACGGCCGCCGGACGACGCGGCTACGCGCCATCGCGGACGCACGCGAGCCCGTACTGCCAGACCATCTACCGCCAGCGACTTGGCTGTACGCGTACATCCCGTCCCGGCGGTTGAACACTTGGCTCAGCCGACCGGCCCTCGGCTGACAGCCACAGGACGACGTGAGAATAGAAATCACTTGCATCTTCGGCCAATTGCGAATAGTTATCATATGCAGTTCAAACCCCACGGTACGAGGCACCCCAATGAAGCTCCCCACCCGCGCGGCCGCCGCCGCGCTTGCCCTGACTCTGGCCGGCCAAGCCGCGGCGGCGGACCAGGAGGTCAACGTCTACTCGTATCGGCAGCCCTTCCTGGTGCAGCCGCTGTTCGACGCGTTCACACGCCAGACCGGCATTGCGGTCAACGTGGTCTATGCGCCGACCGGGCTGATCGCCCGGCTCCAACTGGAGGGGCGCAACAGCCCGGCCGACCTGATCTTCACGGTGGATATCGGCCGGCTCTACGCGGCCTACGAGGCCGGCGTGACCCAGCCCGTCCAGACGCCGACGCTGCTCGCGAACATCCCGGCCAACCTGCGCGACCCGGCCGGCCACTGGTACGCCCTGACGAAGCGCGCCCGCGTCGTCTATGCCTCCAGGGAGCGCGTTGCGCCCGGCGAGATCACCAGCTACGAGGACCTGGCCGACCCGAGATGGGCCGGCCGCATCTGCACCCGCTCGGGCAGCCACGTCTATCAGATCGGTCTGCTCGCGGCGATGGTCGCCCACCATGGCGAGGCGGCGGCGGAGGCCTGGCTGCGCGGCGTCAAGGCCAACCTGGCGCGCAAGCCACAAGGCAACGACCGCGCCCAGGTCAAGGCCATCATGGAGGGCGAGTGCGACATCGCCCTCGGCAACAACTACTACTACGGCCGCATGCTGGCCGATGAGGAGCAGTCGGCCTGGGCCCGGTCGGCCAACCTGGTATTTCCGTCCCTGAACGGCACCGGCACACACATGAACATCTCGGGCATGGCGCTGACGACGGCGGCGCCGAACCGGGACGACGCGATCAAGCTGATGGAGTTCCTGGCGAGCGACCTGGCCCAACAGATGTATGCCGAGCAGAACTTCGAATATCCGGCAAAGCCGGATGTCGCCCCGTCGGGCTTCCTGCAGGCGCTCGGCACATTTGCCGAGGACGACATCCCGTTGGTAACGGTCGCCGAGCACCGCGCGGCCGCGCAGCGGATCGTCGACAAAGTCGGCTACGACGAATAGCGCAGGCGGGGTGTCGGCACAAACGGTACCTAGTGCACCGATCCAGACAAATGATTCACCGTGCGCTGGAGCAACCCGTTGTTTTGTATTCAGAATCAGGTTTCCACTGTGACGGCTCTGACTGAGTCGGTGCACTAGTACCCCGCTCCAGTTCCATGCCTGCATTGACCAAGCGCAATACCTCTCTCCACAGGCACCGGCAAACTGTCGCCGCACCGACGTGCGTTTCGTTGCACGGTGACGGGCCCAATGGCGGGGAGCTTTGCCGGACAGAGCGAGGCAGCGGACGGCGGCAGCTGCCGTGACGATCGCCGGGACGGTTGAGCGGCCGGCCGCCACGGTGCGGTCGGCCGGCGGCGGCGCCAGCACGATCTGGGTGGTCGGCGCCATGATCGCGGCCGGGCTGGTCGTGCTCCCGGTCGCGGCCGTCATCTGGTTTGCGCTCACTCCGACCGAGAATATCTGGCCGCACCTCATGACGACGGTGCTGCCGCGCCAGCTCAAGAACACTGCCATCCTGCTCGCCGGCAACGCGGTGGGCGTCGTCGTGCTCGGCGTCGGCGCGGCCTGGCTGGTGACGATGTGCCGTTTCCCCGGGCGGCGGATCTTCGAGTGGGCGCTGCTGCTGCCGCTGGCGATGCCCGCCTACATCACCGCGTTCGTCTATACCGACCTCTTGGAGTTCGCCGGCCCGGTCCAGCGCAGCCTGCGCGCCGTGTTCGGTTGGCGCTCGCCGGCGGACTATTGGTTCCCCGAAATCCGCAGCCTCGGCGGCGCCATCTTCGTCATGTCGGCCGTGCTCTATCCCTATGTCTATCTGTTGGCCCGGGCGACGTTTCTCGACCAGTCCGTCTGCATGCTCGAGGCCGGCCGCGTCCTCGGCCGCTCCGCCTGGCGCAGCTTCACGACGATCGCGCTGCCACTGGCCCGACCGGCGATCGTCGCCGGCACGGCGCTTGCCCTGATGGAGACGCTGAACGACTTCGGCACCGTCGACTTCTTCGCCGTCAACACCCTGACGCGCGGCGTATTCAACGTCTGGATAAACATGGGCAACGCCGGCGGCGCGGCCCAGATCTCCCTGGTGCTGCTCGCGGTCATCATCATTCTGTTGTCACTGGAACGGAACGCGCGCCGGCACCGCCGCTACCATCACACGACGGCGCGCTACCGCCCCCTGCCCGGCTACACGCTGTACGGGCCGCGCCGCTGGGCCGCCATGCTCGCCTGCGCTGCACCGATTGTGCTCGGTTTCGTCATTCCGGCGAGCGTCCTGGTGCGCAACGCCGTTGGCCGGTTCGCGGAGTCATGGAACGCGGACTTTTTGGTGTTCGCCCGCAACAGCCTGCTGCTGTCGGCGACGGCCGCCGTGGCGGCCGTCGCCATTGCCATGTTCCTGACCTACGCGCAGCGTCTCCATCGCAGTCCGGCGCTGAGTGTTGGTATGCGCATTGCCAGCGTCGGCTACGCGATCCCCGGCGCCGTACTGGCGATCGGCGTGCTGTTGCCGTTCGCCCGGCTCGACAACGCCGTCGACGGCATCATGCGCGAGGTCTTCGGCGTCTCGACCGGACTGATCCTGACCGGCAGCGTCTTCGCCCTCGTCTTCGCCTACGTCGTACGCTTCCTGGCCGTCGCTTTGGGCGCAGTGGGGACGAGCATGGGCCGGCTGCGCCCGTCGATGGAGATGGCTGCCCGCACCCTCGGCGCCGGCCCGCGCCGGGCGCTGATGCGCGTCCATTTCCCACTGATCCGTGGCGGGCTGCTCGCCGCGGCGACGATCGTCTTCGTCGATACCATGAAGGAGTTGCCGGCAACGCTGATCCTGCGCCCGTTCAATTTCGACACGCTGGCGACCCACGTCTTCCAGTTCGCCTCGGACGAGCTGTTCGAGCGCAGCTCGCTGGCGGCGCTGACGATCGTCGTGGCCGGCGTCGTGCCGGTGATCCTGTTGAGCCGCGCGATCGGCCGGTCGCGTCCCGGCCGGCCCTTTGGGAGCCCGCTGTCACCACAGAATCAATAAGCGGATGTGGCTCGAGTTCATTGCCTACTTCCGGTTGGCATCGACGACGAGTCCGCTCGTCGTTATTTCTGCGTAACCTGTTCTAAAATTGTGATTCTTTGGTGACAGTCGTCACCGAAGAGCACATACTTCTGGGTCAAAGGCCCCAGTTCAGGGTGAGACGACCCAGCGCGTCGCCGGATCGGACGACAACGGTCGAGCAAATCGGCCGCGACGCCACAAAACCAGGGAGGTCGAAGTGGGTCAAATACTGGACGCAGAAAATGGCGAGAATAAAGACCGGCCGCCGGCCAGGAGGTTCAACCTGGTCAGCTGGTTCTCCGCCGTCAGCTTCGCGTCGATTCTGCTGATCAGCATCGTCGTTGCGGGTCTGCTTTCCCGCTGTTCTTGAGGACGCGTTGCTGGAGCGCGACACGGCGATCATGCTCCAGCTCATCAACAACATGGTGGCAGTGTCGGGGTCCCATGAATACTTCGTCAACGGCGCCAATGGCGGTCCCACCACCGATCTGGAGAACTTTTTTGCTCGCATGGGCGAGATGCCTGGTGTCATACGGGCGAATGCGTTCGCCAAGGATCGCACGATCATCTGGTCCACCGAACGGGGACTCGTGGGGAAGCGGTTTGATCCCAATGACGAGCTGGAGGAGGCGTTCCAAGGCCGCCCGAAGGTCGAGACCGGCGTCACCAACACATCGGCAAAGCTGGAGCACGTGGACCTGATCTCGCCGGGCCCGGGTTTTGTCGAGAACTACTTGCCGATCTGGCACAAGGATGCGCGCGGCCGCCGCATCGTCGTCGGCGTCGTCGAGCTTTATCGTGCGCCGGACAACATCCTCAACGAGATCAGTGCGGGCAAGCGCTTCATATGGATCGGCGCGGCGACCGCCGGCATGTTCCTGTTTGCGGCGTTATTTTGGCTGATCCGGCGGGCCAACGCGGTCATGCTGCGGCAAGAGCAGCAGCTCGTGGAGACCGAAACGTTGGCCACCGTGGGCGAAATGGCTTCGACGGTTGCCCATGGCCTGCTCAACCCGCTGGCATCGATACGCTCGTCGGCGGAGCTGGCGCTCGAGTCGAAGCCCGTGGCGGACGTCAAGACGGCGCTGGCTGACGTCGTGGAACAGTCGGACAGGCTCGCGAGTTGGGTCCGCCAGTATCTTGTTCACACCCACAGCAGCTCGCCCCAGCCCGACAAGACCGATGTCGACGCCGTCATCCAGACGTGTCTGGGAAATTTCCCGCTTGAGCTCACGCGACGAAATATCCGAGGTACTTCGGAGGTTGAGCGCGGGCTGCCCGTTGTGACCGTCAACCAATTGATTTTGGGCCAGGTACTGAACGGGCTGATCGCGAACGCTATCGAGGCAATGCGCGATGGGGGCGAGTTGCGCATTGTCGCACGACAGCTCAATTCGTCCGTGCACATCGACGTGGTCGACACGGGCCCAGGCATTCCAGAAGATAAACTACGAGACCTGATGCGGCCTTTCAAGACCACGAAAAGCGCTGGGCTTGGGCTCGGGCTGCCGCTAGCCAAGCGGCTGATCGAGCGCAATGGTGGCCGGCTAAGCCTTGCGAGCCAGCCCGGCAAAGGCACCACCGCGACCTTGGTTCTCCAGGTGACCACCGTTGAATTGGCCGCGGACACGACGACCACCGACGGGGTCCGATGGGGCCCTGGTCGCGAATTGAGGGAATAGGTTTGGTGCCTCGTTCGTTGTTGGCTTGCATTCGGCCGGCATCCATGGGGATGCGGCGCCGCCATCATGGCGGGGAGGGTTTGTTATTCGCGCTCAGGGGCAACGGGACGCTACGCCGGGCTTCACACGAGGCACGGCCGGGTCGGGTGCGGCTGGCGGATACGAACCAGGCCACCGGCGCGGCGCCGTCGGTCCGCAGGTGTGGGATCGACCGCCGCACGCGGATGGCCCACCCGCTCAGGAAAAACCGGACACCAACCAACCATCGGGTCGGCAGCGAAACGGCGTTGCATCCGGCAAGGCCCGTCGCGAGCGACTCATGAACTACGGCGTGCTCATCGTCGAGACGAGGTTACGCTCGCCCGCAACATCAAGACCTACCTGGAGCGCCAGGGCTACCAGGTGTGCGCGGCGACGAGCGGTGAAGCTGGACTGGAGTTGTTCGATAGCTTCAAGCCTGACTTCGTCCTGGTCGATTTGCGCCTGCCTAAAATGAGCGGTCTCGATGTCCTGACGCAGGCGCACAAGCGGGACCCCGACGCGCGGATCATCCTGATGACCGCGCACGGCAGCGTTCAGGCGGCGGTCGATGCGATGAAGGCCGGCGCCTACGACTATCTCAGCAAGCCGATCATCCTCGCCGACCTCAAGCGCCTCCTGGATCGGGCAATCGCAGAAGAGCATCGCGAGAGCGCGCTGGCCTACTATCAGGGGCGCGAGGCGGCGCAAGGTGGATTGTCGGCGCTACTCGGCGAATCGCCGCCGATGGTCGCGCTCAAGCACCGCATCAGACAGATGCTGGCCGCCGAGGCGACGCTCAGCGAGCACGACTCGCCGGCGGTGCTCGTCACCGGCGAGACCGGCACGGGCAAGGAACTGATCGCCCGCGCCCTCCATTTCGAAGGCAAGCGCCGGCGCGGCCCCTTCATCGAGCTCAATTGCGCGGCGCTGCCCCAACACCTGGTCGAGGGCGAGCTGTTCGGCCACGAGCGCGGGGCCTTCACCGACGCCAAAGAGCGCAAGCTGGGCTTCGTCGAATCGGCCGCGGGCGGCACCTTGCTGCTCGATGAGATCGGCGAGATCGATCTGGCCATCCAGGCCAAGATGCTGCGCCTGCTCGAGGATCGAACGGTGCGGCGCCTCGGCGGGCTGCGCGACCGCCAGGTCAACGTACGCATCATCGTCGCCACCAATCGTGATCTCGAGGAGATGGTGCACGAGGGCACGTTCCGCTCCGATCTTTACTTTCGCTTGCGGGTCCTGCAGGTCGTGGTGCCGCCGCTGCGCGAGCGCGGCGCCGACGTCATGCTGCTCGCCAACCATTTCCTCGCAGAGCGTTGCCGGCGCTACCGCAAGCCTAACTTGCGCTTCAGTGAGGACGTCGCCGTGCTGCTCACCGGGCACGAATGGATGGGCAACGTGCGCGAGTTAAGGAACACGATCGAACAGGCCGTTCTTCTGACGACGACGGACACGATTAAGCCCAGCGACCTGTCGCTTTCATCGCACGCCTCAGTAGCCAGAGCGGCGCCATCTTCGCCGGCCGGAAACGGGCGCGTCGCGCTGCCGGATGACGGGCTGGATATCGAGTCCGTCGAGCGCGGGCTCGTCGAGCAGGCCCTCGACAGAACGGGGTGGAATGTGACCGGTGCCGCCAAGCTGCTTGGCCTGTCACGCGACACGCTGCGCTATCGCATCGACAAATTCGGTCTGACGCGGCCCATGTCATAGGGCGCGTCCAAACGCGCTAGCGAGCGGCTTTCTCGTCGCCACCGAAGATCGTGAAAACGCCGTCGTCGCCGCTGAACAGGCCGGGCCCCGGGCGGACGCCGTCGCCGATCGCATCCGGCACGCCGGGCGCGTAGCCGGCACACGCGGCAACGAGGACGGCGACACCGGCGAGCAGCGCTGCGGCAACCAGATTGCGGGTCATCCTTGCGATCCTCGCTCAGAACCTGACGCGCGCACCGAACATCACCGCCAGTATATCGCTAAACGTGGCGCCGGTGCGTTCGAGGCTGTGGTTGCGAATGCCCAGATAAACGTCGGCGGCGGCGCGGTCGACCCGCTGAACGGCGTAGACGCCGAACGCGGAGAACACGTCGTCGGCGGCGGCGATGTCCGTCGCGCGTCCGTAGTCCGCGGCGAACGACGTCGTGCCGTAGTCGACCAGCGTCGTCTCGTAGGCGACCTTGACGTAGAAAAACGTGGGATCGCGGGTCGTCCCGTTAATCGATTGGGTGCCGATGGCAATGGCGCCGCTGAAGCCGTTGTCCATGCTGGCCGAAGCCGAGACGACGTACTGCTCGAGATTGGCCGACGTCGTCGCGCCCGCGTCGGCCAGGGCGGCGGCGCCCGCGACGTCCATGTCCGCCAGGTTGCCGCGGAACCGCACCGCGATGTCGTAGTCGCCGCCGGTGAGATACGAGCCCGACCCTTGAAACCCCTGGAATACGGGCGAATCGTAACGGATTCGGTCGTCGCGGCCGAGCCCGTCCATGTTCGTGTAGACGCTGCGAATGCGCGGTCCGCTACCGCCGAACCGGATCCCCCCGGCGAGATCGGGGAGGTCCGAGCTGGTCACGACGTTGGTCTTCGTCAGGTCCGTCTCGGCGGCGCCGTCCGACGCCGTATGACCCTGGCCGAGCCACGCCGTGCCGAGGCACGAATGACCTTGGCAGAATCCAGAATGTCTCTCAGCCCCAACACGATCTTCGTCGACTTGCGCTTCTTCCGGATCCTTTCGAGGGTCGGCAGCAGCTCGCCGCAGACGCCGGTGGGAACGTGGTCGACGAAGAAAATGTCTGGCCGAAAGACTTCGGCAACCTGCTGAATGAGCTTCGCCCGCAGCAACACCGTCATGTCCCTGCCGATGGTGAGCTTGCGCGATCGCCACTCGTTGGTGGCGACTTTCAGGACCGACGGGAGTTTCACGAAATCGACACGCGGCGGCAGATCGAAGAACAGGCCCGAGGGGCACCCGACGAGCATGAGGACGTTGGCGTTCGGCAGCTCCTGCACCAGATGGGCTGCGATGCTCGCGTTGCGGCGCATATGGCCGAGGCCGATCGAATCATGTGAGTTGGAGTGACCCCCTAAAAGTGGTCCAGATTTGTTAAGAGAGTTTGGCGCATTTTGCCCCCTCGAAAGGAGGACAAAATGAGCCGTAAACGCTACACCCCGGAACAGATTATCAGCATGTTGAGTCGGACCCGATTTCCTTGGACACAGAATTGGCTTAATCGAAGTGTCCAAGGAGGACCGGAACATGACCGATAATTTTGAGAAGAAAGTTGCTGTTGATGGGCCTGTGGTAAATGCGGGCGAGCTTGGCTCGTCCACGTTTTCCCCAGGCCAGGCTTTGCCGGCAGGCCCGCTGGGACTTGGCCAGCGATGGACGGTGGCGCGCAAGCGTGAGGTCGTTCTGCGGCTTTTGCGTGACGAGCCGGTGCAACTTCTGTCGCGCCAGTTGGGCGTAGAGATCTTCCGGCTCGAGCAGTGGCGTGAGAAAGCGATCGGCGGGATCGACGCCTCGCTCAAGCAACGCAAGGGCGATCCGGTGCAGGCGGAACTGGATAGCGCCATGAAGCGGATCGGAGAGTTGACCATGCAGGTGGAACTGCTGGAGGCCAAGACGGAGACCTTCGGCCCTTTGGGGCGGCGGAGGTCGCGGCGATGAGTGCCGCCACCTCGCCCGGCACGGGTCTGGCCTACGGCCTGCGGCGGGTCTGCGCCGCCTGGGGCATGGCCCGCTCCTCGTTCTACGCCATGACCTCCGGCCAGCACGCCGAGCAGCCGCCGGCAAAGCGTCGGGGACCGAAGCCCGCGATCTCGGACCAGGCGCTGCTGGTGGCGATCGAAGCCGACCTGGAGGCATCGCCCAGGGAGGGCGAGGGCTACCGCAAGGTCTGGGCTCGGCTTCGGGTCTGTCGCGACATCCGGGTTGCCCGCAAGCGGGTGCTCCGCCTGATGCGCGAGAACAATCTGCTCTCGCCCCATCGCTGCCGCCGCCGTGGCGGCAATCCCCATGACGGTGAGATCATCACTCATGCCCCGAACCTCATGTGGGGCACCGATGGCGTTCGGGTGTTCACGGTGGACGACGGCTGGGGCTGGATCTTCACCGCCGTCGAGCATTGGAACGCCGAGTGTGTCGGCTGGCATGTCTGCAAGCGCGGCGACCGCTTCGCCGCCCTGCAGCCGATCTCCATGGGGCTTGCCGGGCTGTATGGCTCGACCGCGGCCGGCGCGGCTCGGGGGCTGGCCTTGCGGATGGATCACGGCTCCCAGTATCTGTCGGACCACTTCACCAACCAGATCAAGTTCTGGGGCATCCAGCCGTCCTACGCCTTCGTCGCCGAGCCCCAGACCAACGGCGTCGCCGAGCGGTTCAATCACGCTGAAGGAACAGATCATCCATGGTCGCATCTACCGCAACAGCGCGGAGCTGCGGGACGCCGTCCGCGACGTCGTCGAACTCTACAATGCCCAGTGGATCGTCGAAAAGAACGGCTACCTGAGCCCCGCTCAAGCTCGTCAGGCGTGGCACGCCGCGATCTCAATCAGGCCCGCCGCGTGAGACAAACTTGTGTCCAAGGAACCGGGTGCGCTACATATTTTGGCGGGAGGATGATGCAGAGGCGTTCAGGCGACACCACCGAGCTATGGCCGAATGTTGGTGACGGGCTGATCAGGCGGCGTGTTGGATTTGCTTGATGCCGTCCTTGAACGTCACTCCCCGGATGACCTCGGCGAGGTGATTTGATCCATCGAGCCTAGTACCGGGAATCACAAATCGCGATGACGTGGTTTGAGCCTCTTCTGATGGATGTTGGTGCTGACCCAACGGAAAGGCTTGGCGGTCTTGTTGTGGGCGTGGATGAAGGCATCGATGGCGTCCCTGAGTTGTCGGGGCGAAGTGAAGCTGGCGCCGTGCAGGGCGGCGCGGCTGAGGATCGAGAACCAGATCTCGATCTGGTTGAGCCAGCTGGCGTAGTTGGGCGTGAAGTGGAAGTGGACATGGGGATGCGCCTTGAGCCAGCGGTCGCGCTTGAGCTTGTGGGTGTTCAGGTTGTCGAGAACGACATGGATCTCGCGGTCGGGATAGGCGGCCACCACGCGGTTCATGAAGTCGAGGAACTCACGGCGGCGCCGCCGTTCGTAGTGTCCGGCCTGAACCTCGCCGCTGGCGACGTTGAGAGCGGCAAACAGCGTCGTCGTGCCGTGTCGCTTATAGGTGTGGCCATGGCCGATCAGGGCGCGCCCGTTCGGCAGCTTCAGATAGCCCTGGGCGCGCTCCAGCGCCTGGATGTGCGGCTTCTCGTCGACCGCCAGCACGATGGCGTCCTCCGGCGGGTGCAAGTAGAGGCCGACGATCTCGGCCGCCTTGGGGACGAACTCGGGATCGTTGCTCTGGCACCAGGATTTACGGCCGGCCAGGTCGATCTTTTGCCGGCGCAGGAAGCGCCAGATGTACTGGTCCGACACATCGCCCAGCGCCCGGGCCAGCAGTGGCGCCGTCCAGCGAGCGAAGCCGGCGGGCGGCGGCTCGTCCAACTGCGCCAGGATGCGCCGGCCCATCTCGGCCGTGTAGATCGGCGTCGCCCCCGGCCGCGCTCGATCCGACAGCCCGGCCAGCCGTTCCGCCGCGAAGCGCGTGCGCCAGCGGCTGACCCGCCCCGGCCAGCTGCCAAGCGCCGCCGCAATGGAGCGCGTCAAGCGGCCGTCCGCCGCCAACAACACCATGCGGGCGCGCTCGCTCACGCCCTGTTCCGTCTTCGGAGATCGGACCATGCTCTCAAGCACCGCCCGCTCCTCCTCCGTCAATATGATCGGAGTCGCGTCCTGGATGTTCATCCATCCTTTGAATCACGACTCCGCCGCCAGCGATAGCCGGTACTAGTACCAGTCGCTTAAGGCCATCCGTCCTTAACAAAACGTAAAGGACCGTGGGGTTGGCGGGCTAAGCCCCGGCGTCAGGCAGCCGGCCGAGTATCTCGGCGGCAATATCCGCCGCCGGGCGGTCGATGTCGACGGTGATCAGGTTGGCTGCCGGCGCCGGCTCTTCGAGCGCGGCGAACTGGCTCGGCAGCAGGCTGGGCGGCATGAAGTGGCCATGACGAGACGCCAGGCGGCCGGCGATCAGCGCCTGGTCGCCGCGCAGATAGACGAGCCAGACGTCGCGGCGGTCGCCGAGCAGGGTCTCGCGATAGGTCCGGCGCAGGGCGGAACAGGTCACGACGGTGGTCTGGCCGGCGGCCAACCAGTCGTCGATCGCCGTCGCCATGGCCAGCAGCCAGGGCCGCCGGTCGGCGTCGGTCAGCGCCTCGCCGCGGCTCATCTTCGCCACGTTCGCCGGCGGGTGATAGCTGTCGCCCTCGGCGAACGCGGCGCCAAGCGCCTCGGCGACGAGGCGGCCGACCGTGGACTTGCCGGCGCCCGACACGCCCATGAAGATGATGACCATGGGACGCGCGGACTACGACGCCGGCCAGTCGAAATGGAAGGCGCCGGGCCGGTCCGTGCGCTCGAACGTGTGGGCGCCGAAATAGTCGCGCTGCGCCTGGATCAGGTTGGCCGGCAGCTGGGCGCTGCGATAGCCGTCGAAATAGGCCAGCGCCGACGCCAGCGCCGGCACCGGCACGCCGTGCGCGGCGGCGAGCCCGACCGCCTCGCGCAGGGCGCCCTCGGCCGCCGTCATGCGGTCGCGGAAATAGGGATCCAGCAGCAGGTTGGCGCGGGTGGGCTCGCCGCGGAACGCCGCGGCGACGCGATCGAGGAAGCGCGCGCGGATGATGCAGCCGCCGCGCCAGATCCGCGCCACCTCGGCCCCATCGATCGACCAGTCGTGGGCCCGGCTGGCGCCGGCGATGACGGCGAAGCCCTGGGCATAGGCGCTCAGCTTGGCGGCCAGCAGGGCGTCGTGGAGCGTCGCGGCGAGCCGGCTGCGGTCGCCGGCGAAGGGTGCGGCCTCACGCGCAAACAGCGGCGCCGCGGCGACGCGTTCCGGCTTCAGCGCCGACAGCGCCCGGGCGAACACGGCCGCGGCGATCGTCGGCGCCGGCACGCCGAGATCGAGCGCCGCAACGGACGCCCAGCGGCCGGTCCCCTTCTCGCCGGCCCGGTCGAGGATCACGTCGACGAGCGGCCGCTTGGTCTCCGGATCGTCCGTGCCGAGGATCGCCGCCGTGATCTCGACGAGGTACGAATCGAGCTCGCCCTCGTTCCAGGCGGCGAACGTCGCCTGCAGCTCGGCCGGGGCCATGCCGCCGGGCCCGCGCAGCAGGGCATAGACCTCAGCGATCAGCTGCATGTCGGCATATTCGATGCCGTTGTGCAGCATCTTGACGAAGTGGCCAGCACCGTCGGGGCCGAGCCGCGCACAGCACGGCGCATCATCGATGCGGGCGGCAATGGCTTCCAGCATGGGCTGCACGCGCGCGTAGGCCGACGCGGTGCCGCCGACCATGATCGACGGCCCGTGCCGTGCGCCGGCCTCGCCGCCGGAGATGCCGGCGCCGAGGAAACCGAGGCCGTGCCCGGCCGCCGCCCGCTCGCGGCGCATGGTGTCGGCGTAGTGCGAGTTGCCGCCATCGATGACCATGTCGCCGGTGGCGAGCAGCGGCTGCAGGGCGTCGATCTGGGCGTCGACCGCGTCGCCGGCCTTGACCATCAACAGGACCGGCCGCGGCGGCCGGATCGCGGCGACCAGGGCGGCCGGGGTCTCACAAGGGACGAGCTGTTTGTCCTGGGCAGCGGCGGCAAGCGCGCGCGTCGTGGCGACCGTGCGATTGTAGACGGCCACAGTGAAGCCGCGGTCGGCGATATTGAGCGCCAGATTGCGGCCCATGACGCCGAGCCCGATAACACCGATATCCGCCGACGCGGCCATGGTCCCTCCCCCGTGCCTGGTGCCTGTTTTCATTAGAGACTGAATCGCCGAGCCGCCGGCCCGCATACTTCGACAAGCTCAGCATGAGGGCCTCACCGTGAGACCCCGGCCCACATACTTCGACAAACTCAGCATGAGGGCCTCACCCTGAGCTTCCTCATCCCGAGCTTGTCGAGGGACGAAGGGCGAGGCCCGCCGCTCGCTGCTACGAACGCGGACACTAGGGCCTGTTTACAATTAACGCAGCCAGATTATGGCAGCGCACAGACATAGCATGGACAGGAAAGAGGCTGCGGTTTTGTCGTAGCGGGTGGCGAGCCTTCGGAACTGCTTGATCTTGTTGATGAAGCATTCGACGAGGTGGCGTTCTTTGTAGAGGTGTTTGTCGTAGGGGATCGCCATCGACCGGGAGCGGTTGGACGGGATCACGGCGACCATGCCGTGCTCTGCGATGACGTCGCGGAACTCGTTGGAGTCATAGGCCTTGTCGGCGAGCAGGTAGGCGCCGGTCAGGCGCTCGACGAGCGCTCTTGCCTGGGTGCTGTCATGCACCTGGCCGGCGGTGAGAACGAAGCGCAGGGGATTGCCAAGCCCGTCCACGACGATATGGATTTTGCTGCTTAGCCCGCCGCGCGAGCGTCCGATGGCCTGATTTTGAGTCCCCCTTTTGCACCGGCGGCGTGGTGATGCGCCCGCACGATGGTGGAGTCGATGATCAGGTATTCGAAATCCGGGTCGTCGGCCAGGGCCTTGAACACCTGCTTCCAGACCCCGTGCCGCGACCAGCGCCAGAAGCGGGTGTAGACGGTGTACCAGGGACCGAACGCATCGGGCAGATCGCGCCATGGCGAACCAGTGCGGGCCACCCAAAGCACGGCCTCGACAAACCGCCGGTTGTTGCGGCCGGTCACGCCGCGGTCCGTCGCCTTGCCAGGCACCAGATCCTTGATCCGATCACACTGCGGGTCTGAAAGAATCGTGCGAATCAAGACTGCCTCCCCCCAAAAACAGTCTTGAATCACAACTCACTGTGAGTCGGACCCGATTTCCTTGGACACAGAATTGGCTTAATCGAAGTGTCCAAGGAGGACCGGAACATGACCGATAATTTTGAGAAGAAAGTTGCTGTTGATGGGCCTGTGGTAAATGCGGGCGAGCTTGGCTGGTCCACGTTTTCCCCAGGCCAGGCTTTGCCGGCAGGCCCGCTGGGACTTGGCCAGCGATGGACGGTGGCGCGCAAGCGTGAGGTCGTTCTGCGGCTTTTGCGTGACGAGCCGGTGCAACTTCTGTCGCGCTAGTTGGGCGTAGAGATCTTCCGGCTCGAGCAGTGGCGTGAGAAAGCGATCGGCGGGATCGACGCCTCGCTCAAGCAACGCAAGGGCGATCCGGTGCAGGCGGAACTGGATAGCGCCATGAAGCGGATCGGAGAGTTGACCATGCAGGTGGAACTGCTGGAGGCCAAGACGGAGACCTTCGGCCCTTTGGGGCGGCGGAGGTCGCGGCGATGAGTGCCGCCACCTCGCCCGGCACGGGTCTGGCCTACGGCCTGCGGCGGGTCTGCGCCGCCTGGGGCATGGCCCGCTCCTCGTTCTACGCCATGACCTCCGGCCAGCACGCCGAGCAGCCGCCGGCAAAGCGTCGGGGACCGAAGCCCGCGATCTCGGACCAGGCGCTGCTGGTGGCGATCGAAGCCGACCTGGAGGCATCGCCCTGGGAGGGCGAGGGCTACCGCAAGGTCTGGGCTCGGCTTCGGGTCTGTCGCGACATCCGGGTTGCCCGCAAGCGGGTGCTCCGCCTGATGCGCGAGAACAATCTGCTCTCGCCCCATCGCTGCCGCCGCCGTGGCGGCAATCCCCATGACGGTGAGATCATCACTCATGCCCCGAACCTCATGTGGGGCACCGATGGCGTTCGGGTGTTCACGGTGGACGACGGCTGGGGCTGGATCCTCACCGCCGTCGAGCGCGGCGACCGCTTCGCCGCCCTGCAGCCGATCTCCATGGGGCTTGCCGGGCTGTATGGCTCGACCGCGGCCGGCGCGGCTCGGGGGCTGGCCTTGCGGATGGATCACGGCTCCCAGTATCTGTCGGACCACTTCACCAACCAGATCAAGTTCTGGGGCATCCAGCCGTCCTACGCCTTCGTCGCCGAGCCCCAGACCAACGGCGTCGCCGAGCGGTTCAATCGCACGCTGAAGGAACAGATCATCCATGGTCGCATCTACCGCAACATCGCGGAGCTGCGGGACGCCGTCCGCGACTTCGTCGAACTCTACAATGCCCAGTGGATCGTCGAAAAGAACGGCTACCTGAGCCCCGCTCAAGCTCGTCAGGCGTGGCACGCCGCGATCTCAATCAGGCCCGCCGCGTGAGACAAACTTGTGTCCAAGGAACCGGGTGCGCTACAATCACAACTCACTGGTTAAGGGGAATCCCCTAATTATAAACGGGCTCTAGACTGCTCGCGCCTTCATGACGCCATGAAATCCTTGAACGCCGCGGCAAAGTCCGTATGCCAGCGCGACAATGGGGGTCGGTTCTCGGTGACGTCTTGCATCGCCCAGGTCATGCGCGCGTTGTCGACCTTGCGGGTGACCTCGTTGTCCGGACAGATGATGTAGAAGTCGCCGGCAGCCATCCGTTCGATCATGAAGGCGATTACCTGGTCCGGCAGCTAGGCGGCATCGGGCTTGACCGCGGTGTGGGCGCGGGTGAATCCGGTGAATGTGAAGCCGGGCACCAGCAGGTGCGCGGTGATCGCACAGCCCTCATGCTGGCGCAATTCGTGGGCCAGCGCCTCGGTGAACACCTTCACCCCGGCCTTGGAGATGTTGTAGGCGGTATTGCCGGGTGGGCAGGTGATGCCCTGTTTCGAGCCGGTGGCGATAATTGCCCCGGGCGTGCCATCCGCCGCCTTCGCCGCGATCATCGCCGGCACGAACGCCTGAATCGTGTGGATCACGCCCCACAGATTCACGGCGATCATATTGGTCCAGGCGTCGCCGGGCTCCAGCACCCGGCTGACCGGCTCGACACCGGCGTTGGCCAGCAAGACGTCGACCGCGCCGAAGCGGTCATAGGCGGCGTTCTTCAGTTGCGCCAGCGCCTGGGCGTCGCGCACGTCGGTGAGGAGGGCGAGCACGTCGGCGGCGCCGTTGGCCGTCCGCGCGGCGATGGCCGCGGCCGTGGCATCCAGCGCGTCCGCCGCCACGTCGGCCAGGCATAGCCGCAGCCCCATGTCGGCGAACCGTTCGGCGGCGCCGCGCCCAATGCCGCTCGCCGCGCCGGTGATCACCGCCACCCGGCCGGACGTCAAGGCGGGATGCT
Source organism: Alphaproteobacteria bacterium (assembly GCA_965261585.1). Taxonomy (GTDB): domain Bacteria; phylum Pseudomonadota; class Alphaproteobacteria; order UBA6615; family UBA6615; genus CBDHDN01. Next base: position 32,679 of record CBDHDN010000063.1, on the reverse strand, counting down.
GTGCCATGCTCTTCGAACTCCCAATGCGCGGCACGCCGGCTGTGCCGCGGGCGGGCACCATAGCATCGCCACTTCGCGATGGAAGACCGCCCCCCGCGCTGACGAGCGGTCGGGCGCCATGCTAGGCTTGGCCGACGACCCCGCATGCGGCCCAGCCAAGATCTCGTCACCACGGGAGCAACCCGATGTCGTTCGCCACCTACCCGAGTCTGAAGGATACGGTCGTCACCATCACCGGCGGCGCGTCGGGTATCGGCGCGGAGACCGTGCGCGCCTTCGTCGCGCAGGGGGCCTGTGTCGGCTTTGTGGACATCGACGAGGCCCGCGGCGGCGCCCTTGCCGAAGAGCTGGCGGGAGGCGGTGCGACCGTCCGGTTCGAGGCCTGCGATCTGCGCGACATCGATGCGTTGAAGCGCGCGATCGCGGCACTCGCCGGCGCGCTCGGCCCGGCAACCGTGCTCGTCAACAACGCCGCGCGCGACGACCGCCACCCCTGGGAAGAGGTGACGCCGGTGTACTATGACGAGCGTATCGCAGTGAACCTGCGCCACATGTTCTTCGCGACCCAGGCCGTGGCACCCGGCATGATCGCCGCCGGCAAGGGGTCGATCATCAATTTCGGCTCCAACTCGTGGTGGGAGAAGTCCGGCGGCCTGCCGGTCTATACGACGGCCAAGGCCGCCGTGCACGGCATGACCCGGTCGTTTGCCCGCGACCTCGGCCCGCACCGCATTCGCGTCAACACGGTGGTGCCGGGCTGGATCATGACGGAGCGGCAGAAGGAGAAGTGGGCGACGCCCGAGGCCCTGGAGCGGCATCGCCAGATCCAGTGCCTGCCCGACCTGATCGAGCCGGTCTACATCGCCCGCATGGTCCTGTTCCTGGCCTCCGACGACGCCGCCATGTGCACCGCCAACAACTACATGGTCGAGGCCGGCTCGATCTGAGGCCGCCATCTAGGCCGGTGCAGCCTACCCAAATTCGCGTGCTATCTGTACGGAGCGCTACGAACGGCCAAGAACTGCACATGTCCAGGTCTACGACGTCGGACGTGATACTCGTGATTTTCCCGATTCCCCACTTCTTGCTATCTGACGCTGCTTCGCGAACGATGTTGTCAAATCTTCATAGTTCTCGGAATTCGGCATGAGACCACTTTTTTCTGTCTCTTCAAAGTTTACTTTTCCTATTGCTGGGACATCTTTTCTGGATATTGTCTTCTTGAATCCTTTTGTGAGCATCTCACCGTGCTCGAATAAATCGTCACACAATAGCTTCGAAAAGAACACACAATCGTCGGTTAGACTATGGATAGCCTCGAGGCTATCTGGATAGTTGCTATCGACGGCTCCTTGATCATCGGGCTGTCCAAAATATAGGCGCGAAAGGACTTCGGCTGCCATGTCCTGCTGTTCTTGGTATATCCCGATCAACTGATTGCGCTTCACAATCGGGCCATTTAGCACATGGATCGAATTGTCTAAGGCATCAAGCAATGATAGGGGTCTACCAATAAGCGAAATCTTCTCGAAGATTAGCGTTTGCAGTATGTCGGTTCGCACAGGTAAGGGCGTAATTGTACGAAAGTCGACCTGTAAGTTGAAGATGGCCTTCTCTGCAATTGAAGACGCTACTGATTCTTTGAATTCAATCAATCTTAGGTTCTGCTGATCAAACCCTTCCTTTATGGGCTGCACGAGCTGGTCTTTCAGCGCAAGGTACGAGTTGCGGATGCTGAAAGCCACCATAATCGCAGCGTTTGTGCTCCGTATCTCCTCAAGCAAATCCGCTTTGCGCCGAATCCTATCGGAGATAATTTGAGCTCCCAAAGCGCCACCAAAGGCACCCGCACCCGCCCCCACGAGTGCAATAAAGAAACCGGTATTCAGGAATAGCTTCGCATAATCCCAGATTACTTTGAGAGCAGATACGAAAGCGTCCATCGCTAGCCTTCATCCGTCTATTCTAGCAGGCCTTCCACATACAGTCTTGCCACGTCAGGCCAGCCTATTCCACGATGTCAGTGATCAATCCGGGAAGACCCGCTGCGTCTGCAAGATTGGATTCCTGGTAGATTTCTCAGTTGAGGATGCTTCTCGGGCATAGGTTTGCGGTCCGAAGGTCAGGGCGGCTCCAGCACCCGCGGGCGCAGCGGCCGGCGGGCGCCGGCGCGCAGCCGCCAGAGCCGCCGCCAACCGATGCCGACGACGACGAGCGGGATCAGTCCTTCCGCCGCGATGATCCGGATCGCCGCAGCGCCGCCGAACCACTCGCCCATCAGGCCGACGTTAGTGAAGCCGATGAGGCCCGTGCCGATCAGGTCCCGAGACGGTCGTAACCCGGACATTCAGGATGGATCTCCCGACCGTCGCGAATAACATCGAGCCTTCAGTATGACGAGAACGTATCACTCCAGCATGGAAAACTCGTGCTGTGCGGAAAGGTCTTGAAAATCCGTGATCCGCTCGTACTCCGACAGGTGAATTTCGTGCACATCCCGGAGCAACAGCGCCTGCCGGACTGTGGTCAGCTTCGGGTCGGCAAAGGTTCGGAACACCGCGGCACGCATCCGTGCAACCGTGTCATCGGCCAAGATGGAGCGCGTGACATACGGAACGCCGGGAGCCCGATAGGTTCTCCCTAACGTCCGGATGCCGGAAAGCGCGCCGGGCCGATATCGCTTTAGCAGAGCATTGGTGACGCAATCTATGGCCGCCACGTCGGCTTCACCGCGCCTTATCATATCGAGACTATCAGCATGCGCTCCGCTCACCTTTACATGAGAGAAGAACCGGCCTCGATCGCTCACGGGCGCGATCAGGGCTCTCAGAGCATTCATGCCGGAATGAGACTCCGGTCCGTTGATGACACAGACAGCGCCTCGCATCTCCAGGACATCGTCCGCCTCTCAGTTTTCGCTAACGACAATGACGCTGGCGTAGTCACAGCCCTCGCACTCGGGAGCTGCGTAGTGCGGTGCGGCGATTGGAGTAAGCCGGCTGTAGCGCACCCGGTTCCTTGGACACAAGTTTGTCTCACGCGGCGGGCCTGATTGAGATCGCGGCGTGCCACGCCTGACGAGCTTGAGCGGGGCTCAGGTAGCCGTTCTTTTCGACGATCCACTGGGCATTGTAGAGTTCGACGAAGTCGCGGACGGCGTCCCGCAGCTCCGCGATGTTGCGGTAGATGCGACCATGGATGATCTGTTCCTTCAGCGTGCGATTGAACCGCTCGGCGACGCCGTTGGTCTGGGGCTCGGCGACGAAGGCGTAGGACGGCTGGATACCCCAGAACTTGATCTGGTTGGTGAAGTGGTCCGACAGATACTGGGAGCCGTGATCCATCCGCAAGGCCAGCCCCCGAGCCGCGCCGGCCGCGGTCGAGCCATACAGCCCGGCAAGCCCCATGGAGATCGGCTGCAGGGCGGCGAAGCGGTCGCCGCGCTTGCAGACATGCCAGCCGACACACTCGGCGTTCCAATGCTCGACGGCGGTGAAGATCCAGCCCCAGCCGTCGTCCACCGTGAACACCCGAACGCCATCGGTGCCCCACATGAGGTTCGGGGCATGAGTGATGATCTCACCGTCATGGGGATTGCCGCCACGGCGGCGGCAGCGATGGGGCGAGAGCAGATTGTTCTCGCGCATCAGGCGGAGCACCCGCTTGCGGGCAACCCGGATGTCGCGACAGACCCGAAGCCGAGCCCAGACCTTGCGGTAGCCCTCGCCCTCCCAGGGCGATGCCTCCAGGTCGGCTTCGATCGCCACCAGCAGCGCCTGGTCCGAGATCGCGGGCTTCGGTCCCCGACGCTTTGCCGGCGGCTGCTCGGCGTGCTGGCCGGAGGTCATGGCGTAGAACGAGGAGCGGGCCATGCCCCAGGCGGCGCAGACCCGCCGCAGGCCGTAGGCCAGACCCGTGCCGGGCGAGGTGGCGGCACTCATCGCCGCGACCTCCGCCGCCCCAAAGGGCCGAAGGTCTCCGTCTTGGCCTCCAGCAGTTCCACCTGCATGGTCAACTCTCCGATCCGCTTCATGGCGCTATCCAGTTCCGCCTGCACCGGATCGCCCTTGCGTTGCTTGAGCGAGGCGTCGATCCCGCCGATCGCTTTCTCACGCCACTGCTCGAGCCGGAAGATCTCTACGCCCAACTGGCGCGACAGAAGTTGCACCGGCTCGTCACGCAAAAGCCGCAGAACGACCTCACGCTTGCGCGCCACCGTCCATCGCTGGCCAAGTCCCAGCGGGCCTGCCGGCAAAGCCTGGCCTGGGGAAAACGTGGACGAGCCAAGCTCGCCCGCATTTACCACAGGCCCATCAACAGCAACTTTTTTCTCAAAATTATCGGTCATGTTCCGGTCCTCCTTGGACACTTCGATTAAGCCAATTCTGTGTCCAAGGAAATCGGGTCCGACTCAGTGACCAGCAGGTCGACCGGGTCATCGGCGCCGGCAAGCGCCGCCAGCGCCGCCTCGCCGGTGCTGGCCTCGAGCACCGTATAGCCCTTGCCGCGGAGCGCGCGGGCGCCGAACATGCGCACGGCATCCTCGTCCTCGACGAGCAGCACCGTGCCGGCGCCGGTGAGCTGCGGATGGGCCGGTGCCTCGGCCTCCGCGGCGACCTCTACCGCGACCGCATCGGCCTTCAGGCCCGGCAAATAGATCGAGAATGTCGTGCCGTGGTCGGCCGCCGGCGCCGGTCGCGAATCGACGAACAGGAAGCCCCCGGTCTGCTTGACGATGCCATAGACCGTCGACAGACCGAGACCGGTGCCCTCGCCGACCTCCTTCGTCGTAAAGAACGGCTCGAAGATGCGCTCGCGCAGCTCCGCCGCGATGCCGACGCCGGTGTCTGCGACTTCGATCACGGCATAGTCGCCGGCCGGCACGTCTTCGGCGCCGCGACGCTTCGCCTGCGTGAGCGTGAGGTTGCGCGTGCGGATCGTCAGCTGGCCGCCCTCGGCGTTGGCGGCCATGGCGTCGCGGGCGTCTGCTGCCGCGAGAACGCCAACAGTTGGCGCACCAGATTGGCGGCGCGGGCAGCGTTCTGCTTGATCTGCATGACGTCGGCGAACGATTGGTCGCCCGGGCTGTGGCGCAGCAGCAACAAGTCGCAGAAACCGATCATCGCCGTCAGCAGGTTGTTGAAGTCATGGGCGACGCCGCCGGCAAGCTGGCCGACCGCCTGCATCTTCTGGCCCTGGGCGAACTTTGCCTCGAGCGTCTTCTGCTCGGTCGTCTCGAGGAAATGCAAGACCAGGCCGTCGAGGCCCGGGTCGCCGTCGCCGCCTTCGCCGGCCGCCGCGACGGGCCGGCCGGGAAACACCGTGGCGATGCGGGGACTGCCGTCGGCCGAGGCGGCGCGCAGTGTGGCATCGAGGGGCATCGTCACGCCGCGCCCGGTCGCCACCTGGGCGAGCCAAGCGGCGAGCCGGTCGGCCTCGTCCTCGGCGATGAACGCGCTGAGCGGGCGGCCGGCCGGGTTCTCGGAACCGACGGCGACGAGCGCGCGCCAGGCGCCGTTCGTCTCGACGACGCGGCCTCGACCGTCGAGCAAGACGATGCCCATGGGCGCCGCCTCGAAGGCGCGCGCATGACGCCCGTCGGCGGCGCGTGGCGGCAGCGCTTCATCCGCGGCCGCGGCCGGCGCCACCCGCCGGACGATGCCGGCGGCCCGCGAGTCAGGGCCGGCGCCGGCGACGCTCTGCGTCACTGCCGCATCGAAGCGTGTCCCGTCAAGCGCCCGCAGGACGACCGGGCCGCCGGGGCCGCCGGGGCCGCCGGGGCCGCCGGGGCCGCCGGGGCCGCCGGGGCCGAGCGGGTTGCCGGCGGTCGCGCCGGTGGGCGGCTCGGCGACGACGTCGGCGAGCCGCAGCGCCTGGGCCAGCGCCGTCTCGGGCGTCGTGCCAAGCCATTCGGCAAGCGTCCGGTTGAGCACCTCGAAGCGGCCATCGGCGGCGACGGCGTAGAGGCCGACGGGCACCTGATCGACCGCGTCGCGCAGGCGGTCGTGGGCCGCAAGTACCGCCTCCTGCTGCTCGCGTGCCGCCGTGATCGGCCGAACGTCCACAGCACGTGGCCGGGCCTGTTGGGCAGCGGATGGGCCGCCGCGCGCAGCCATTCCAACGACTCGCCGCGGTCGGATACGGCGAACTCGACGGCGCCGCCACGGCCGGCCGCGGCGGCCGTGGCAAGCTCGGCCAGCCGGGCGCCGGCCGCGCCGGCGCGCGCACACAGCACCGCCAGCGGCGCATGGTCGCAGTCCGGGCACAACACTTCGAAGCCGGCATTCGCAAAGTAGGCGCGCCCATTGGCGTCAACGACACAGCACGGCGTCGGCAGGGCGTCGCCGATCGCGCGCCAGGTCCGGCTCAGGCTGTCGGCGCGCCGGTGGCTGGCCTGCCCGACGCTGGCGAGGCCAAGGCCGACGGCGACAACGGCAACGAGGCCGATGGCGACAACCACGAGCGCCACGGCCGGCACCGACATGGCGACCAGCGCGACCAGCAGCACCGCGCCGACCGCCGCGCCGGCGCCGAGCAGCATCCACAGCGCCGGCTCGCGCCAGTGCGGGCCCGGCGCCGGCGCGTCCTCAGACGACAGCCGCCTCAGCGCAGCGTCAACCATGATCTGCTCGGCCTCGCATTCGGCTACCTCGTCCCCGCCGGCACGCGATTACCCCCAGCGCCGCCGCCGATGCCCATGACAAAGGCGATAACCTCCGCGACCGCCTTGTAGTGTTCGGTCGGAATATCCTGGTCGAGCTCGGCGCCCTCGTAAAGCGCCCGCGCGAGCGGCGGATTCTCGACTACCGGCACATCATGCGCTGTCGCGGTCTCGCGAATCCTCAATGCCACAGCATCGACTCCCTTGGCCACAACTTTTGGCGCCGGCATGGTCTCCATGTCGTACTTGAGGGCGATCGCGAAGTGGGTCGGGTTGGTGATGACGACGTCGGATTCGGGTACCGCCTGCATCATGCGCCGGCGCGCCCGTTCCATGCGGATCGCGCGCAGCCGTGCCTTGATGTGCGGGTCGCCCTCGCTCTGGCGTAACTCGTCCTTCACTTCGGACCTGGTCATGCGCAGCTTCTTCGCGTGTTCGAAGCGCTGGTAGCCGAGGTCGATCAGCGCGATCACCGTCAACACGGCGACGACGCCGCCGAGAATCCGGACGATCAACCGGTGCAGGAGCACAAGCGACTGGCCGACCTCGTTCGCCGGGACCAGCGTCAGCTGTTGGAACAATGGCAGCACGAGCGCGAACACGATCACCACGACGGCGGCGATCTTGAGCAGCCCCTTCAACAACTCGGTCACCGACTTGAGGGAGAACAGGCGCCGCAGGCCCTTGATCGGCGAGATTTTCGAGAGATCGGGCTTCAGCCGCTCCGGCGAAAACAAGACGCCGTGCTGCACAACGCCCGACAGGAGCGCCGCGGCGACGACGATGAGCGCCGGCACCAGCAGCGTCCGGCCGACGCCGCCGCCGACCTCGGCCAGGATCGCCCGCACGGTGCCAGCGCCGACCGGGATGTCGTGGGCACGGGTGAAGAAGTGGGTCAGTTGTTGTTGGATCGAGCGGGCGATGCCCGGCCCCATCAGAGCGACGATCAACAGCGCGGCGAACAGCATGAACCAGCTGCTGACCTCGCGCGACGTGGCGACGTCGCCCTTCTGACGCGCATCGTCCAGCCGCTTTTGGGTCGGCTCTTCGGTTTTTTGGCTGGCGTCGCTGTCGTCGGCCACCGCCGCCCCCGCTCAGGCTTGCCGCCGCCGCGGCCGCCACCCCGGCCGAGCGAAACACATCGAAGACACCCCTATCCCGCGCCCATGAGGGCCAGGATCCCACGCTCGAACTGGCCCACAAACAGGGCCATGCCGGCCGCCAGGGTCAGCGCCAGGATCATGAAGCCGACCAACATCTGGATCGGCAGGGCGATGAAGAAGACCTGTATCTGCGGCATCAGCCGGCCCATCAGGCCCATGGCGACGTAGATGACGGTCGCGACGATGATGATCGGCATGGCGATCTGCAGGCCGAGGCGAAAGCTCTGGGACACGGTGCGCGCGGCCATGTCGGCGAAGTCGCCGACCGGCAGCCGGGCGCCGACGCCGAACATGGCGTAGCTGTCGACCAGGGCGCGCAGCATCAGATGGTGCAGGTTCGTCGCAAACAGCAAAACGATGCCGAGCGTCGTCATGAAGGCGCCGGTGATGGCGCCCTGCTGGTTGACGGTCGGGTCGAACAGCGTGCCGGCGCCGAGGCCGACATGGAAGGCGATGAACGTGCCGGCGATCTGCAGGCTGGACATCAGCAGCCGGGCGATCGTCCCGATGACGACGCCGATGGCGACCTCGCCGCCCAGCAGCACGGCGAGCCCGAGCGGCGTCGCCGGCGCCGGCGGCAAGCCGTCGGCGACCACCGGCGTGACGATCAGCGCCAGACCGATGGCGAAGATCAGGCGCACCCGCGGCGACACCGTGAACTCGCCGATGCCGGGCAGGATCACCAGCGCCGCGCCCAGGCGGGTGAACACCAGGACGAACACGAAGACGTCGGCGGCCAGCAACTCGGCAAGCATCGCGCGGCGTCGAGGTCTAGCCGGGGCCGGCGATGATGCGGTCGAACAGGCCCTCGGTGAAGACGATCAGCGTCGTCATCATGAACGGCAGGAACACCAGCAATGACAGGAAGATCACGAGGATCTTCGGCACGAAGGCGAGCGTCATCTCCTGTATCTGGGTCAGGGCCTGGAACAACGAGACGACGAGGCCCACGGCAAGCGCCACCAACATCAGCGGTGAGGCCAGCTTGACCAGGACGAGGATACCCTCGCGGGCGACGTCGAGAGCCTGTTGGGTGTCCATCCGGCCCCTGGGATCGGCTAGTGCACAGATCCAGACAAATGATTCACCGTGCGCTGGAGCAACCCGTTGTTTTGTATTCGGAATCAGATTTCCACGGTGACGGCTCTGACTGAGTCGGTGCATTAGCGGCTTCGATTGCTGACGGATGGTTCCCATCCGCCGGCTGAATCGAACCACTAGCCTATTGAGTCTGTGGCCTGAATCACCTGGCGATTGGGGGACCAAGCGTCAGCATCAGACCACTCGGCGCGCGCACGCCCGCGACCGGCAGTCGAGCCGGTCAGATCGGCATGCGCAGAATATCCTGATACGCCTGGACTACCTTATCCCGGACGGCGACGACGGTCTGCAACGTCAGTTCGGCCTCGGCAACGGCGGTCACCACCTGGGTGATGTCGGCCTTGCCCTCGACGGCGGCGGCGGTCACCCGGTCGGCCCGCTGGCCGGCGTCGAGCGCCCCCTGCGCGGTGCTTCTGAGCATGTCGGCGAACGTGGCCCCCGGCGCCGCGGCGCGCGGCCCGAGCCCCGCACCGGCCTGGCCCAGCGGGTTCGCGTAGGCGGCAAGGGCGTCGGCTAGACGTACGTTCATCGGCATCGCGAGTGGCCTTTCGGTTGCGGGCGCGGGGGCAATTGCGGCTGGGCGAGCACCATCCCGGGGGCTAGCCGATCAGCTCGATCGTGCGCGCCAGCATCGTGCGGACCACCTCGATGACCCGCAGATTGGCCTCGTAGCCGCGCTGGGCCTCGCGCAGATCCATCATCTCAATGAGCGACTTGACGTGGAGATCGGCTGCAGGGCGGCGAAGCGGTCGCCGCGCTTGCAGACATGCCAGCCGACACACTCGGCGTTCCAATGCTCGACGGCGGTGAAGATCCAGCCCCAGCCGTCGTCCACCGTGAACACCCGAACGCCATCGGTGCCCCACATGAGGTTCGGGGCATGAGTGATGATCTCACCGTCATGGGGATTGCCGCCACGGCGGCGGCAGCGATGGGGCGAGAGCAGATTGTTCTCGCGCATCAGGCGGAGCACCCGCTTGCGGGCAACCCGGATGTCGCGACAGACCCGAAGCCGAGCCCAGACCTTGCGGTAGCCCTCGCCCTCCCAGGGCGATGCCTCCAGGTCGGCTTCGATCGCCACCAGCAGCGCCTGGTCCGAGATCGCGGGCTTCGGTCCCCGACGCTTTGCCGGCGGCTGCTCGGCGTGCTGGCCGGAGGTCATGGCGTAGAACGAGGAGCGGGCCATGCCCCAGGCGGCGCAGACCCGCCGCAGGCCGTAGGCCAGACCCGTGCCGGGCGAGGTGGCGGCACTCATCGCCGCGACCTCCGCCGCCCCAAAGGGCCGAAGGTCTCCGTCTTGGCCTCCAGCAGTTCCACCTGCATGGTCAACTCTCCGATCCGCTTCATGGCGCTATCCAGTTCCGCCTGCACCGGATCGCCCTTGCGTTGCTTGAGCGAGGCGTCGATCCCGCCGATCGCTTTCTCACGCCACTGCTCGAGCCGGAAGATCTCTACGCCCAACTGGCGCGACAGAAGTTGCACCGGCTCGTCACGCAAAAGCCGCAGAACGACCTCACGCTTGCGCGCCACCGTCCATCGCTGGCCAAGTCCCAGCGGGCCTGCCGGCAAAGCCTGGCCTGGGGAAAACGTGGACGAGCCAAGCTCGCCCGCATTTACCACAGGCCCATCAACAGCAACTTTCTTCTCAAAATTATCGGTCATGTTCCGGTCCTCCTTGGACACTTCGATTAAGCCAATTCTGTGTCCAAGGAAATCGGGTCCGACTCATGTCGAGTTGTTTGCGGTAGAGATTCAGCGTCAACTGATAGTCGCCCTGGGTCTCGCCCAGCTGCATCAGCTGCTGCTCGACGCCGACGTCGTTGCCATTGATCTTGGTGGCGAATTCGTCGGGCGCGGCCTCGGGGCGGAATGGCTGCGGCGGCCGGCTGCTCTGCAGGTGGCCGACCTGAGTGAGCACCGGGCGTAGGCGCCCTGAGGTCTTCGCGCCACCGTTCTCGCGCTCCACGAGATCCCTAAAGCTGACCTGTTTCAGGTCACGCGCCTGGTAGCCCGGCGTGTCGGCGTTCGAGATGTTCTCGGCCAGCAGCTCAGTACGGTTCGACAACCAAGAGAGCTTCTTGGTCATCATGCTCATCACGGGAAGAGTACTAAAATTCATCAAAAATTGCTGGCTCCGCTGAAAGCATGGGCCATGGTCGTCGTGCGAGTATCAAACGGGGCCTGTTAAGATCGAGTAAAGCGCGATAGACTGCGGGCCGTTCGGCAACGCACAGGGCAGGCCGGGGGGAGCAGCGAAAGGCGGAGCGGGCAATGCTTTACCTTACCCGCAAGATCGGTGAATCAATCGTCATCAACGATGACATCGAGCTGACGGTTGTCGAGGTCAGGGGCAAGTCCATCAAGCTGGGCCTTACCTTCCCGCCCGATGTGACGGTCTACCGACGCGAGGTCTACGAGCGCATTCAGGCCGAAAAACAGGCCGCCGCGGAGGCCGCGCCGATCGCCAAGGCCGCCGAGCGGCACTAGCCGCGGACACGCAACCGGCGCCAAGCGGTCGCCGGTATCGTGCGCGACCCGCGTTGCGAGTGGGCTATTGCATCGCCCGCGAGCATAAGTTATTGATTTCAGATGAACAGACTGGCCGATAGGTATGGCCGCAAGCGCGACTTGGCCGCGCGGGCCGCGTGGCTCTACTACGTTGCCGGGAAGACCCAGGACCACATCGCCACAAAGCTCAACATCTCGCGCCAGGCGGCCCAGCGGCTCGTCGCCTCGGCCATCGAAGACAACCTGGTCAGCTTTCGCCTGGAGCACCCGATCAGCACGTGCATGGAGCTCGGCGAGGCGCTCGCCGAGAAGTACGAACTGAGCGTCTGCGACATCACGCCGACCGGCGATGACGAAACCAGCAACGTCCTCGGCGTCGCCATGGCAGCGGCGGGGCGGCTCGAAGGCTACCTCGTGCGCCAGGCGCCGGTCACCCTGGCGTTCGCCACCGGCCGCACACTGCGCGAGACGGTGCGCCACGTGCCGGCGATGGAGCGGCCGCAGCACAAGGTCGTCTCGCGGGTCGGCAACATGACCCGTGACGGACGCGCCAGCCCCTACGAGGTCGTCATGCGACTGGCCGATCGCGTCGCCGCCCAGTGCTTCCCGATGCCGACGCCGGTGGTCGCGGAGAGTACCGCCGAGCGGGATCTGATCCAGCAACAGCGGTCGTTCCAGACGCTGAGCGCGCTCGCCGCCGGTGCCAAGGCGACGTTCGTCGGCATCAGCGAGATCGCCTGGGATTCGCCGATGCACCGGGACGGGTTTCTCACCGACGACGAACTCGGCGAGCTAATCGATGCTGGCGCCGTCGGCGAGACCTCGGGTTGGGCGTTCGACCGCGACGGCGCCATCGTCTCGTGCTCGATCACCGAGCGGATCGCCGGCCTGCCGCTGGAGCGGCCGCCCGCCCGGCCGACCATTGCGGTGGCGACCGGATTGCAGAAGACCGCGGCAATCACCGCGGCGCTCAACGGCAGCCTGATCTCCGGCCTGATCATGGACGAAGCCCTGGCGCGCCGCGTCTGCGCCCTGGCAGGCCTTGACACGGCGCCCGAATGAGCGAATAATTGCTCGTATAGTGAGCATATACTCACGTTATTCAGCAAGGGAGGAACCGAACCATGTTGATGCTCCGGGCCAGCGCGGCCTTCGCTGCCGCGCTGTTGGCTACTACGTCGCTGGCCGAGGCGTAGACGACGCTGACGATCGCCACAGTGAACAACGGCGACATGATCCGTATGCAGAAGCTCACCGGTGACTTCTCCGCGAAGCATCCCGACATCGAGCTGGATTGGGTCACGCTTGAAGAAAATGTAGCGCACCCGGTTCCTTGGACACAAGTTTGTCTCACGCGGCGGGCCTGATTGAGATCGCGGCGTGCCACGCCTGACGAGCTTGAGCGGGGCTCAGGTAGCCGTTCTTTTCGACGATCCACTGGGCATTGTAGAGTTCGACGAAGTCGCGGACGGCGTCCCGCAGCTCCGCGATGTTGCGGTAGATGCGACCATGGATGATCTGTTCCTTCAGCGTGCGATTGAACCGCTCGGCGACGCCGTTGGTCTGGGGCTCGGCGACGAAGGCGTAGGACGGCTGGATGCCCCAGAACTTGATCTGGTTGGTGAAGTGGTCCGACAGATACTGGGAGCCGTGATCCATCCGCAAGGCCAGCCCCCGAGCCGCGCCGGCCGCGGTCGAGCCATACAGCCCGGCAAGCCCCATGGAGATCGGCTGCAGGGCGGCGAAGCGGTCGCCGCGCTTGCAGACATGCCAGCCGACACACTCGGCGTTCCAATGCTCGACGGCGGTGAAGATCCAGCCCCAGCCGTCGTCCACCGTGAACACCCGAACGCCATCGGTGCCCCACATGAGGTTCGGGGCATGAGTGATGATCTCACCGTCATGGGGATTGCCGCCACGGCGGCGGCAGCGATGGGGCGAGAGCAGATTGTTCTCGCGCATCAGGCGGAGCACCCGCTTGCGGGCAACCCGGATGTCGCGACAGACCCGAAGCCGAGCCCAGACCTTGCGGTAGCCCTCGCCCTCCCAGGGCGATGCCTCCAGGTCGGCTTCGATCGCCACCAGCAGCGCCTGGTCCGAGATCGCGGGCTTCGGTCCCCGACGCTTTGCCGGCGGCTGCTCGGCGTGCTGGCCGGAGGTCATGGCGTAGAACGAGGAGCGGGCCTTGCCCCAGGCGGCGCAGACCCGCCGCAGGCCGTAGGCCAGACCCGTGCCGGGCAAGGTGGCGGCACTCATCGCCACGACCTCCGCCGCCCCAAAGGGCCGAAGGTCTCCGTCTTGGCCTCCAGCAGTTCCACCTGCATGGTCAACTCTCCGATCCGCTTCATGGCGCTATCCAGTTCCGCCTGCACCGGATCGCCCTTGCGTTGCTTGAGCGAGGCGTCAATCCCGCCGATCGCTTTCTCACGCCACTGCTCGAGCCGGAAGATCTCTACGCCCAACTGGCGCGACAGAAGTTGCACCGGCTCGTCACGCAAAAGCCGCAGAACGACCTCACGCTTGCGCGCCACCGTCCATCGCTGGCCAAGTCCCAGCGGGCCTGCCGGCAAAGCCTGGCCTGGGGAAAACGTGGACGAGCCAAGCTCGCCCGCATTTACCACAGGCCCATCAACAGCAACTTTCTTCTCAAAATTATCGGTCATGTTCCGGTCCTCCTTGGACACTTCGATTAAGCCAATTCTGTGTCCAAGGAAATCGGGTCCGACTCAGCCTGGCCTGGGGAAAACGTGGACGAGCCAAGCTCGCCCTCATTTACCACAGGCCCATCAACAGCAACTTTCTTCTCAAAATTATCGGTCATGTTCCGGTCCTCCTTGGACACTTCGATTAAGCCAATTCTGTGTCCAAGGAAATCGGGTCCGACTCAATTGAGATCGCGGCGTGCCACGCCTGACGAGCTTGAGCGGGGCTCAGGTAGCCGTTCTTTTCGACGATCCACTGGGCATTGTAGAGTTCGACGAAGTCGCGGACGGCGTCCCGCAGCTCCGCGATGTTGCGGTAGATGCGACCATGGATGATCTGTTCCTTCAGCGTGCGATTGAACCGCTCGGCGACGCCGTTGGTCTGGGGCTCGGCGACGAAGGCGTAGGACGGCTGGATGCCCCAGAACTTGATCTGGTTGGTGAAGTGGTCCGACAGATACTGGGAGCCGTGATCCATCCGCAAGGCCAGCCCCCGAGCCGCGCCGGCCGCGGTCGAGCCATACAGCCCGGCAAGCCCCATGGAGATCGGCTGCAGGGCGGCGAAGCGGTCGCCGCGCTTGCAGACATGCCAGCCGACACACTCGGCGTTCCAATGCTCGACGGCGGTGAAGATCCAGCCCCAGCCGTCGTCCACCGTGAACACCCGAACGCCATCGGTGCCCCACATGAGGTTCGGGGCATGAGTGATGATCTCACCGTCATGGGGATTGCCGCCACGGCGGCGGCAGCGATGGGGCGAGAGCAGATTGTTCTCGCGCATCAGGCGGAGCACCCGCTTGCGGGCAACCCGGATGTCGCGACTGACCCGAAGCCGAGCCCAGACCTTGCGGTAGCCCTCGCCCTCCCAGGGCGATGCCTCCAGGTCGGCTTCGATCGCCACCAGCAGCGCCTGGTCCGAGATCGCGGGCTTCGGTCCCCGACGCTTTGCCGGCGGCTGCTCGGCGTGCTGGCCGGAGGTCATGGCGTAGAACGAGGAGCGGGCCATGCCCCAGGCGGCGCAGACCCGCCGCAGGCCGTAGGCCAGACCCGTGCCGGGCGAGGTGGCGGCACTCATCGCCGCGACCTCCGCCGCCCCAAAGGGCCGAAGGTCTCCGTCTTGGCCTCCAGCAGTTCCACCTGCATGGTCAACTCTCCGATCCGCTTCATGGCGCTATCCAGTTCCGCCTGCACCGGATCGCCCTTGCGTTGCTTGAGCGAGGCGTCGATCCCGCCGATCGCTTTCTCACGCCACTGCTCGAGCCGGAAGATCTCTACGCCCAACTGGCGCGACAGAAGTTGCACCGGCTCGTCACGCAAAAGCCGCAGAACGACCTCACGCTTGCGCGCCACCGTCCATCGCTGGCCAAGTCCCAGCAGGCCTGCCGGCAAAGCCTGGCCTGGGGAAAACGTGGACGAGCCAAGCTCGCCCGCATTTACCACAGGCCCATCAACAGCAACTTTCTTCTCAAAATTATCGGTCATGTTCCGGTCCTCCTTGGACACTTCGATTAAGCCAATTCTGTGTCCAAGGAAATCGGGTCCGACTCAACGCTTGAAGAAAACCAGCTTCGCCAACGTGTCACGACCGACATCTCGACCAAAGGTGGCCAGTTCGACATCATGACCATCGGCACGTACGAGGTGCCGATCTGGGCCAACCTGGGCTGGCTCGTGCCGCTCAATTTTGATGCCAGCTACGAGATCGATGACCTCCTGCCGGCGATCCGCGGAGGCCTGTCGGTCGACGGCAAACTGTTCGCCGCGCCGTTCTACGGCGAGAGTTCGATGGTCATGTACCGCACCGACCTGTTCGAGCAGGCCGGGCTGGACATGCCCGCGGCGCCGACATGGGATTTCGTCGCCGACGCGGCCCGCACGATCACCGACAAGGACAACGAAATCTTTGGCGTCTGCCTGCGCGGCAAGGCGGGTTGGGGCGAGAACATGGCGTTCCTCACCGCCACCGCGAACTCGTTCGGCGCACGCTGGTTCGATGAGGATTGGAACCCGCAATTCGACCAACAGGCATGGGCGGACACGCTGAACTTCTATCTCGACCTGATGAACGATGCCGGTCCTCCAGGGGCCTCTTCGAACGGCTTCAATGAAAACCTGGCGCTGTTCCAGTCCGGCAAGTGCGGCATGTGGATCGACGCCACGGTGGCGGCCTCCTTCGTCACAAATGCGAATGAGTCGACGGTAGCCGACAAGGTCGGGTTTGCCCTGGCGCCGGACAATGGCCTTGGCAAGCGCGGCAACTGGCTGTGGGCATGGTCACTCGCCATACCCGCCGGTTCCGCCAAGGTCGATGCGGCCCAGAAGTTCATCTCCTGGGCGACCAGCAAGGAGTACACCGAGCTCGTGGCGTCGAAGGAAGGCTGGGCCAACGTTCCGCCCGGTACCCGCACGTCGCTGTACGAGAACCCGGCTTATCAGAGTGCGGCGCCGTTCGCGCAAATGACTCTGGACTCGATCAACTCCGCGGACCCGACCGCACCGACCGTCGATCCGGTGCCCTATGTCGGCGTTCAGTTCGTCGCAATTCCTGAGTTCCAGGGCATCGCCACGTCTGTCGGCCAGCAGTTCGCTGCGGCGCTCGCGGGTACGGTGTCGGCTGAGGAGGCGCTCACCGCCGCGCAACGGCTGACCGAACGCGAGATGAAGAGAGCCGGCTACATCAAGTAGAGCGGCCAACAAGATTGGCGGGATGCCGGTGCCGGCATCCCGCCCGCGACCTCCGGCCCGCGATCTCCGCTTCCTCTACCAACGTCGTTAAGAGGCAGGGCGATGGCCACAGCACATGCGCGCACGGCGGCACGGTTGACGATGGCGCCGGCCGTCATCCTCCTCCTCGGGTGGATGATCGTGCCCCTGAGCATGACGATCTATTTCTCGCTGCTGCGTTTCAACCTGCTGTCGCCGGATACGCAGGGATGGGCGGGTCTAAGCAACTATGCGTTCTTCCTGACCGGTCCCGCTTTTCTCGCCTCGCTGAAAAACACGCTGGTCCTCGTCGGCGGCATCCTGGTCATTACGATCGTCGGCGGGATCGGTCTGGCGATACTGTTGGATCAGCCGATGTGGGGCCAGGGGATCGTCCGGATCCTCGTCATTTCACCGTTCTTCGTGATGCCGACCGTGTCGGCGCTTGTCTGGAAGAACATGTTCATGAATCCGGTCAACGGCCTTTTCGCCCACGGGGCAAGAGCGCTGGGTCTCGAGGCATTCGATTTTCTCGGCAGGGCGCCACTTTTCTCGATCATGCTCATGGTCGCCTGGCAATGGTTGCCCTTTGCCGCGCTGATCCTGCTGACGGCGCTGCAATCCCTTGATCAAGAGCAGAAGGAGGCGTCCGAGATGGACGGCGCCGGTCCGCTGAACCGGTTCATCTATATCGTGCTGCCGCATCTGGCGCGGGCCGCAACCGTCGTCATCCTCATCGAAACCATCTTCCTGCTCTCCATTTTCGCGGAGATCCTGGTCACGACCAACGGCGGGCCGGGCTTCGCTTCTACCAATATTACCTTTCTCGTCTACGCCCAATCGCTGCTTCAATTCGATGTCGGGGGCGGTTCAGCGGGGGGCGTCGTCGCCGTCGTGCTCGCCAACATCGTCGCGATCTTCCTGATGCGCATGATCGGCAAGAATCTGGACATGTGATCCCATGGCACGGGTGACCCCCAGGACCCAGAAGACCGTCGTCACCGCAATTGCGTGGACGGTCGGGCTGGCCATGTTCTTCCCGATCCTCTGGATCATTCTGACGAGTTTCAAAACGGAGGCAGAGGCAATCGCCTCACCACCATCGTTCATTTTATTCGATTGGACCCTCGGGAGTTTTTTCGAGATCCAAAGCCGGTCTAACTACCTCCGCCACTTCAGTAACTCGGTCATCATCTCCTTCGGCTCGACAATCATAGGCCTGGTGATCGCCGTTCCAGCCGCCTGGTCCATGGCCTTCGTGCCGGGGCGCCGGACAAAACATGTGCTGATGTGGATGCTGTCGACGAAAATGCTGCCCCCCGTCGGCGTCCTCATTCCGATCTTCCTGATCTTCCGCGATACCGGCCTGCTCGACACGCGCACCGGTTTGGTCATCGTCCTGACGCTCATAAATCTGCCCATCATGATCTGGATGCTGTTCACCTATTTCCGTGAGATTCCCGGAGAAATCCTCGAGGCCGCGCGCATGGATGGTGCGCCGCTTTATGCCGAGATCATCCACGTGCTCACACCGATGGCGGTTCCGGGCATTGCCTCGACGCTGCTTCTCAACGTCATCCTGGCCTGGAACGAAGCGTTCTGGACCCTGAACCTGACGGCCGCGAAGGCGGCGCCGCTCACCGCCTTCATCGCCAGCTTCTCCAGTCCGGAGGGACTGTTCTTCGCCAAGCTCTCCGCCGCTTCGACAACGGCGATTGCACCTATTCTCGTGTTGGGCTGGTTCAGCCAGAAGCAGCTGGTCCGTGGTCTGACATTTGGCGCGGTAAAATAGGGAGGCAGCACCATGGGCGCCATCGCGCTGCAGCAGGTCAGCAAGGCCTTCGGGGAGGTGATTGTCATCTCGTCAATCGATCTCGAAATCACCGACGGCGAATTCGTCGTCTTTGTCGGCCCGTCCGGCTGTGGCAAGTCGACGCCGCTCCGGCTCATTGCCGGCCTCGAGGATGTCACAGCGGGCACCGTTCTGATCGACGGGGCCGATGCCACGTCGACGCCGCCGGCAAAACGCGGTCTCTCGATGGTCTTCCAGTCCTACGCGCTTTATCCCCACATGTCGGTTCTCCGCAACATCGCCTTCCCCCTGAAGATGGCGGGGCTCGACAAGGACGAAGCGATGCGCCGCGTCGACGCGGCGGCGGCGGTTCTCAACCTCACCGACTATCTTGACCGCCGTCCGGGGCAACTTTCCGGTGGCCAGCGCCAGCGGGTCGCGATCGGCCGGGCGATCGTGCGCGAGCCGAAGGCCTTTCTGTTTGACGAGCCCCTGTCCAACCTCGACGCCGCCTTGCGTGTCAACATGCGGCTGGAGATCTCCGAGCTCCATCAACAGCTCAAGACCACAATGGTCTACGTTACCCACGACCAGGTCGAAGCCATGACCCTTGCCGACAAGATCGTGGTTCTCAATGACGGGCGCATCGAGCAGGTTGGCTCGCCCCTGCAGCTCTACCGTGAACCGGCCAATCTGTTTGTCGCGGGTTTTATTGGCAGCCCGCGCATGAATTTCGTGTCCGAAGCAGGGGCCGAGAAACACGGCGCGCATACCATCGGCATTCGCCCCGAACACCTCGACCTGTCGACAACCGCCGGCGAATGGCAGGGCAAGGTTGGCGTTGCCGAGCACCTCGGTTCCGACACCTTCGTCCACGTCCATCTCGACGACGGTACGACGATCACCGCCCGCGCCGACGGCGAATTTCCGGTCGCCCACGGCGCGGCCATTTGGCTGACGCCGCAGGCCGACAAGCTGCACCATTTTGATTCCGAAGGCCTCCGGGTCCCATGAAGAGGCTCGACGGCAATACCAGCGGGTCCGACCCGGCGCCCAGACCGGCGACGATGGCAACTGGATGAGTTGATGAAAGCCGCAGCACCAGCATCCGTCCAACAGGCGCGGCGACGTAACGGAAGGGCTCCGGGTTTGGGCCAAAGGTAGGGAGATGCCAATGTACTTGGACAAATGCAGGCTGGACGGCCGCGTCGCCGTCGTCACCGGCGGCGGCCGTGGCATCGGCCTGGCCTGCGCCGAAGCGCTGGCGGAGGCCGGCGCCAAGGTCGTCATTGCCGAGGTCGACCCGGACGTCGCCGGCCAGGGCAAGCGGGCGCTGATCGAGGCCGGCTACGACGTCGACGTGGTGCGCCTGGACGTGACCCGGCCCGACGACGTGACCGCCGCCGCCGACGCCATCGTCGCGCGGCATGGCCGGGTCGACATTCTGGTCAGCAACGCCGGCATCGCACGCAGCGGCGTCGGCGCCGAGGACGTCGCCGACGAGCACTGGCGCAACGTCGTCGACGTCAACCTGAACGGCGTCTTCTGGTGTTGTCGGGCGTTCGGCCGCCACATGCTGGCCGAGGGCCGCGGCGCCATCGTCAACATCGGGTCGATGTCGGGCATCATCGTCAACAAGCCGCAGCCGCAGAGCTACTACAACGCCTCGAAGGCGGCGGTGCACCACTTGACGAAGTCGCTGGCCGCCGAATGGGGCGCGCGCGGCGTGCGTGTCAACGCGGTCGCGCCGACCTATATCGAGACGCCGCTGACCCGCCACCTGATGGACGACGAGGAGATGTATCCGACCTGGATCGACAGCACGCCGATGGCGCGTGTCGGTCAGGTCGACGAGGTGGCGTCGGTGGTACTATTCTTGGCGTCGGACGCGGCGAGCCTGATGACCGGCAGCATCGTTCTCGTCGACGGCGGCTACACGAGTTGGTGACGCCCATGAAACTGGCCGACAAGGTCGCGATCGTGACCGGAGGTGCCCGCGGCATCGGCCGGGCGATCGCCGAACGCTACGTCGCCGAAGGCGCCCGCGTGGCGGTTGCCGACGTGCTGGCGGCGGAGGCCGAGGTGACGGCGGCGGCGCTCGGCGACAGCGCCATGCCACTGGCGCTGGACGTCACGGATCAGGACTCCATCGACAGCGCAGTCGCGGCGGTCGTCGAGCGCTTCGGCAGTGTCGACATCCTGGTCAACAACGCCGGGATCTTCGAGATGGAGCCGGTGCTGGAGGCCGAACGGGCCAGTTTCGACCGGGTGTTCGACGTCAACGTGAAGGGCCTGCTGTTCATGCTGCAGGCGGCGGCGCGGCAAATGGTGCGCCAGGGCCATGGCGGCAAGATCATCAACATCGCCTCGCAGGCGGGTCGCCGCGGCGAGGCCCTGGTCCCGGTCTATTGCGCCAGCAAGGCGGCCGTGATCAGCATCACCCAATCGGCCGGACTGGCGCTGATCGTGCACCGCATCAACGTCAACGCGATCGCGCCCGGCGTCGTCGACACGCCGATGTGGGACGTCGTCGACGGCTTGTTTGCGCGCTACGAGGACCGCCCCATCGGCGAAAAGAAGCGCCTGGTCGGCGATGCCGTGCCCTACGGCCGCATGGGCAGGCCGGACGACCACGCCGGCGCCGCCGTCTTCCTGGCCTCAGCCGACAGCGACTATGTCGTCGCCCAGACCCTCAACGTCGACGGCGGCAGCTGGCTGAGCTGACCGGCTACTGTCGCGCCAGCCCGGCACCGCCCGTCGTCATCAATTTTCGAGCAGCTCGCCGCCAATATCCGCGACCCGGCCCGCGACATGATCCTGCCAGCCGGGTACTGACTTTCCGGGTGCTGACTTCCCGGGTATTGATTTCCCGGGTACTGATTTCAAGGGGAGGGAACGGGATGCCACTCACCGATGCTCAGCTCAGCGACTATTTCGACGATGGGTTCGTGATTATCGACGGACTGCTGACGGCCGCCGAGCTGCAGCCCACGATCGACGAGATCGGCGAGCGCGTCGACGAGCTGGCGACGCGGCTGCTGGAGGAAGGCCTGATCGACGACACGTTCGCCGATCTCGGCTTCTTCGAGCGCCTGGCGGGGCTGGAGCGGGCCTATCCCGGCGCGGCGGTGTTGATCCATATGAACGGAGCCTTTGGCGCCGGCATGGCGGCGCTGTGGGGCTCGCCCAAGCTGCTCGACATCGTCGCGCAGATGATCGGGCCCAATATCGCCGGCCATCCGGTGTGCAACGTGCGCTCCAAGACGCCGGAGACCGAGCTCATGACGGTGCCGTGGCACCAGGACACAGCCTATCTGCTGGCCGGCGCCGAGGACACGCTGCAGCCGGCGGCCTGGATCCCGTTCGTCAACGCGACCGTCGAAACCGGTTGCATGCAGGTGCGCCGCGGCGGCCACAAGGCTGGCTTGTTCAATCACAAAATCGAGCGCGAGGTCTGCAACCCGAAATCCTGGTACCTCTATATTTCGGAGGATGATCTGGCGCCCTATGAGGCCGTGACCTGCGAGGTTCCACTGGGTGGCGTCCTGTTCATCAACCAGCTGATCCCGCACCGGTCGCTGGAGAACCATTCCGATCAGGTGCGCTGGTCGGTCGACCTGCGCTGGCAGCGGCCCGAGGAGCCGGCGGGCTGGGAGGGCATCATCGAGCTGTTGGAGATGCGGCGCGCCGACGACCCCGACTTCGGCCCCGACTGGGACGCCTATTTCAGCCAACGTGCGACGGCGTTCGAGGGCTTCCGGACGCCCGGCAAGGGCGCCCTGGACGTCACGGTCAACGGCCCGTGGCTCGAGCGCTGGCGCCGGTGAGTTATTCTCGAGCAGCAGTGGTGCGTCGGTAGGCGTTGATGAGGGCGTTCGTCGAGGCGTCGTGGCCGGTGGCGTCGGTCGGCGCCGACAGCTCGGGCAAGATGGCGCCGGCGAGTTGCTTGCCGAGCTCGACGCCCCACTGGTCGAACGAGTTGATGTTCCAGATGATGCCCTGAACGAAGATCTTGTGCTCGTAGAGCGCGATCAGGGCGCCCAGGGTATGCGGGTCGAGCCGGCGGAACAGAAGCGTGTTCGTCGGCCGATTGCCGGTGAAGGTCTTGCACGGGACGAGGCGCGCCACCGCGCCCGCGTCGAGGCCTTGCGCCGTAAGCTCGGCGTGCGCCCGCTCGGCCGTCTTACCGTTCATCAGCGCCTCGCTCTGCGCGAACATGTTGGCCAACAGGATGCGGTGGTGGTCGCCGATCGGGTTGTGGCTGACCAACGGCGCCAGGAAGTCGGCCGGGACCAGCCGCGTGCCCTGGTGGATCAACTGGTAGAACGCGTGCTGGCCGTTGGTGCCGGGCTCACCCCAGATGACCGGCCCGGTGACGTAGTCGACGGACCGGCCGGCCCGATCGACGGCCTTGCCGTTGCTCTCCATATCGGCCTGCTGCAGATACGCCGGCAGCCGGTGCAGGTACTGGTCGTAGGGCAGCACCGCATGGGTCTCGGCGCCGAAGAAGTCGGTGTACCAGATGCCCAGCAGGGCCATGATCACCGGCATGTTGCGGGCCAACGGCGCGGTCCGGAAGTGCTCGTCCATCCCATGGGCGCCGGCCAGCATATCTTCGAACCGGTCCATGCCGACGGCGATGGCGATCGGCAGGCCGATCGCCGACCACAGCGAGTAGCGGCCGCCGACCCAGTCCCAGAAGACGAACATGTTCGCCGGGTCGATGCCGAACGCGGCGACGGCCTCGGCGTTCGTCGACACCGCGACGAAGTGCCGGGCGACGGCGCTCTCGTCCGGCGCCGCTTCGAGAAACCAGCGCCGCGCCGTGTGGGCGTTCGTCATCGTCTCCTGGGTCGTGAAGGTCTTCGAGGCGATGACGAACAGCGTCGTCTCCCGGTCGAGGCGCCGCAGGGTCTCGGCGATGTGGGTGGCGTCGACGTTGGACACGAAGTGCAAGCGCAGATCCGGATCGCCATAGAACCGCAGCGCCTCGGTCACCATGACCGGGCCAAGGTCGGAACCGCCGATGCCGATGTTGACGACGTCGGTGAGGCGCCGGCCGCCGTGGCCGGTCCAGCTGCCGTCGCGCACCGCTTCGGCGAACGTCCGCACCTGCGCCAGGACGGCGTTGACGGCTGGCATCACGTCGGCGCCATCGACCAGAATGGGCCGATTGGCGCGGTTGCGCAGGGCGACGTGAAGGACGGCGCGGTCCTCGGTCGCGTTGATCTTCTCGCCGGCGAACATGCGTTCGCGCCAGCCGGCCACGTCGGCCTGCTTGGCCAGGGCAGCCAACAGGGCCATGGTCTGAGCCGTCACGCGGTTCTTCGAGTAGTCGAGCAGGATGTCGCCGACGGTCAGCGAGAAGGCGTCGAAGCGGCCGGGATCGGTGGTGAACAGATCGCGCAGATGCTGGTCGGCGGTGGCCTGGCGGTGCGCGGCGAGCGCGCGCCAAGCCGGGCTCTCGGTCAATGCGGACAAGGCGTCGGCTCCCCCGGCGGCATGTTTCTCCGGCGCCCCGAATAGGCCCGATATGGCCCGGTGATTTCAAGCAGGTCGTGCGACGGGACGGCGCGCCGGACCAAGAGGCGGATCGTTCCTCGCCCTGCACCGGGGCAAGAGGTCAGTGTGAAATGGTAGACGACTGTAACGAACGACGAATTTCGAAGTATTCACATCTTTTCTAAAATACTCGCACAATTCTATGCTTACTTAGTCTGAGAACAAGATGTTTATGCGAGACTTTCTCTTGACCAGCGACCCAATTTGTACCTGCTTTCTCCAGGTAATAGAGGAGGTTCCATGCTAGTGCACCGACTCAGTCAGAGCCGTCACAGTGGAAACCTGATTCTGAATACAAAACAACGGGTTGCTCCAGCGCACGGTAACAGGGGCAAAAGGCCGGGCGGTCAGGCGGCGGTGCGCTGGCGGATGAGGTCTGGCAAGGGGAGGATGGGCGGCGCGCCGGGGATGTCGAGCCGGCTGCCGAGGTAGTCCCAGAACGAGACGCCGAGCTTGTCGCAGGTCTTCATCAAGCCGAGGAAGGCGTCGCGGCAGTCGCGGCCGGTCTCCGAGCGGGTGCCACCGCTGATTTTGCGCCTTGTCACCTGGCAGCGGATGTCATTCTCCGAGCCGTTGGTGTGAAGCGGGATATCCGGCCGTTCGAGGGCGCGGAGCAACTCGACCTTGTTGGCGTGGAGCCTGGCGAGCAACCGGTCGAGGGTGGCAAAGCCGGTGGTGGTGGTGAACAGCCGGTCAAAGCGGGCCTGAAGCTCCCGCTTTCTGCGCGGAGTGGGATCGCGGCAATATGCCTTCAGGTCGGCGTAGAACCACCACACCCGCGCCCGGATCCGCGCACACGCCTGCCGCTGGCGGTGGTTGAAGCCGACCAGCTTGTGGATGAGCCGCTCGGCGTGGACCCAGCACAGCGCGTGAGAGCCGACGTTGAACTGGCCGGCGTCGTCGCTGACGATGACGGCATCCTTGAGCAAGCCATGGGCGACCACGCTGCCCCACAGCGCGCCTTCGGTGGCGATCTTCAGCGGATCGGGATGCACCCGGAGCCGGGTGATGCCGAGGCGCTCGAGATGGGCCATCCACGCCTCCTGGTCTTTGAGGCGCTTGCTTTTGTGCCCAGCGAGCCGGGCGATCACCAGCCCCGAGAGGCTCCGGCCGCGCATGTAAGCCAGCGCCTCGTCGTTGATCACGTAGTCGGTGGCGCCAGCCCGCAAAAGCGCCAGGAAGTTCAGCCGGCTCTTCGCGCGGGTGGTGGCGAACCAGGCAAAATCAGTGTTGCCGATGTGCGTGCAGGCGCCGTTCATGCCCTTGTAGCGGGCGCCGGTGTCATCGACCGTGATCCACGCCGCGCTCTCGAGCCCGCTCTTAAGCACACCGGCCGCCTCGGCCAGGAAGTCCTCCTTGCCGGCGATGAGAAGACGCACGACTTGGCGCTTGGAGATCGCCATCCCGAGGTCGCGCAATTGCGCGACGATCCGCGGTACCGTCACTTGGCCCGGGTGATACTGAGCGAGCACGAAGCGCCTGAGCTCGGGGCCGAAGTGGCCGACCGTCCCCGCGGGCAGAGCCGCCACCACCGTCCGACCATCAGGGGTGATCCAGCGTTCACGGCGGTAGCGGATCACGTGAGGACGCAGGATCAGCTCCTGGACCACGTAGGTCTCGTATCCCTTGAACCGCGAGCCGGGGGGAACGGCCGCCTTGAGCACCCGCTCCTCGTCGATCACAAGCCGGTCGATCTTGCCACCCCGGCGGCCCGCCTTGCGTTCCGCGCGCGCCGGCTCGGTGGCCTTCTCCATGCCGCTCGGTTTGAGCTTCGGCGGCCCCTTGAGCCCTTTCAGCCGCGCAATCTCTTCGCGTAACGCAGCGTTCTCGGCCTTCAGCGCGACAACATCCTCAAGCAGCTGTAACACCAGCCCCTTGAGGTCATCAGGCGCCAGAGCCTCAATATCTGGTAAACATCCGGCCATGCCCGGATCGAATCAGAATTCGGAAGCCTTGTGAATCCCTAAAATGAAAAGTCGCCCGGACTTTTGCCCCTGTTACAGCGCACGGTGAATCATTTGTCTGGATCGGTGCACTAGTGCACCGACTCAGTCAGAGCCGTCACAGTGGAAACCTGATTCTGAATACAAAACAACGGGTTGCTCCAGCGCACGGTGAATCATTTGTCTGGATCGGTGCACTAGTGCACCGACTCAGTCAGAGCCGTCACCGTGGAAATCTGATTCCGAATACAAAACAACGGGTTGCTCCAGCGCACGGTGAATCATTTGTCTGGATCTGTGCACTAGCGAGCCCGCAGCCAAGCGGCATCGACCCTTGGTCGCTCTCTTCGGCGGCTGCTCCCCTGCCGTGGCGGGGTGAGCGCCGCCGCTACAAGCGGCTGGAGGTGCACCTGCCGGGCCTGCTGACCCACGACGGCCAAGCCTACGACTGCGACGTGCTCGATGTCTCGGCCAACGGCGCCCAGGTGTCGTGCGTCGACGAGCTGCCGCCCGGCACCTTGCTGTGCCTGCGGGTCGGCCATCTGGGCCCGCTGCAATGCAGCGTCGTGTGGCACGAGGCGGATCGCATGGGGCTCAAATTCACGGCCACGCCACGGGCGGTCGTCGATCGCATGCATGGACTGCTGCCCGAGGACTACTGCGTACAACCCGACGACTAGACTCTGCAACACGGGGCTGTCCCCGGATCCTTCTCTCCGCCCCGGGGCGGTTCCGTCGGCAAGGGGATCGATATGACAAGCACGACACTTTCATTGGGACCTGGAGCAGCGGCGGCGCGGCCGGGGGCGCCTGCACCAGACAGCGGGGCGCGCATGGCAGTCCTTCCGTGCTGGCGGCCGGCGGCGGCGCCGGCGGTGCACGAGCGTGGGCCGCCGGCAGCCCTGGCGGGGCACGATCGCGGCGCCTAAGACAGGGCCGCGCGGCTTGTCACCGACGACAACCAGCAACGGTGGGACGCATTCACGACAAAACCACGCAAGACGGCGCCATGAAGGCGCTCGGCGACGAGATCTGGTCCGAGCTGGTCTACACGCAGAACACGTCCGTAGCCACGGGCCTGCGTCAGGTCGAGGTCCTGGTCGCGGCAGAGCTCATCGACCTCGTCATGGGCGTGCTCGCCCGACGCTCGGAAGAAACCAGCGCCGTGAGCTAGACGCCCGCCGGAAGGCCGGCAAAGCCCCGGCTCAGCGCCGGGGCGCCGGCAGCCTTAGCGGACCGCGACCATGAACCCCGACATGCCGACGAATAGCAGGCCGACGATGACCACGATCACGACCAGGCCCACAAAGAAGCCCGGCGGCGTGCGGTCCGCCCACGAGGGGCCGCAGCCGGCGGCCCGGCGCCAACAGGTGCCGCCCTCGTTCGCCTCATCGGCGGAGAGCACATCGGCTATCGCTGAACGACTTCTGTACGACACGGTGTCGTCTCCTTCTCGAACGACGAACGCCGGCGGAAATGCGCCGGAGTCCGCGGGTTGACAGGTGCTACGCAAATCCCGTGCCATGTCGGATTATCGTGTTGTTTCAACCAATTCGGCAGGCTCGATGGGCGCGGCCGCGGGGCCGGTGTAAGCGTTTCCGACGGGTCTGCCGGCACCCTGGCGCGGCCGTGCGAACCATTCGCATCCCAGACGCCCCAAAACGCCATCAATCGACGCCGCCACACGGGCCCGCCGGTGTAAGCAGGCCCGACACTGGGCCGACGGGCGGGCCGGCGGGCCGGCCGATTTGCGGTTGCCTGGCGGCTGCGCGCGGTGCCACCTTGGGCCCGATGGACCACGCCGCGCCCACGATCCGCGCTCATCGCGACACCGACGGCGCTGCCTTGGCGGCACTGTGGGCGGCGAGCGGCCTGACCGAGTCCCACAACGATCCGGCCCGCGACATCGCCTTCTGCCGGGCCACCCCGACGGCGGCGCTGTTCGTCGCCGAAGCGGCGGCGGCGATCGTCGGCTCGATCATGGTCGGCCACGACGGCCATCGCGGCTGGATCTACTACCTGGCCGTCGCCGAGAACCACCGCGGCACCGGCCTGGGCCGGCGGCTGGTCGGCCACGGCGAGGCGTGGCTTGCCGGGCGCGGCGTCGCCAAGGTCAACCTGATGATCCGCGACACCAACGCGGCCGTGCAGAAGTTCTACATGGCGATCGGCTACGCCGCGGAGCCCCGCATCGTCATGGCGCGGTTCCTCTACGACCGCGGCGACGCGGCCAAGCCGCGACCGCCGCAGACCCAGATAGAGACGCGAATCGCCTACCTGGAGATGCGCGCACCGCCGCCGGGGCCCCTGCCCGCGCCGCGGCCGCCGGCGGCGGTCAACCGCATCGCCCAGCCGAGCGTCGCTTTCTACCGCTTCCTCTACGACAGCGTCGGCGCGCCATGGCTGTGGTGGGAGCGCCGGATCGTCGACGACGACGCATTGGCGGCGATCATCGGCGATCCGGGCGTAACGCTCGACGTGCTGACGCTCGACGGCGAGCCGGCCGGCTTCGCCGAGCTCGACGCGCGGCGGTGGCCGGACATCGAGCTCGCCTATTTCGGCCTCCGGCCCCAGTTCATCGGCCGCGGCCTCGGGCCGGCGCTGCTGGGCCACGCCGTCAACCAGGCCTGGGCGCGCCAGCCGCGGCGGCTGTGGGTCCACACCTGCGACCTCGACCACCCGCGCGCCGAGGCCATGTATGAACGCGCCGGCTTCGTGCCCTACCGCGAGGAGACGGCGGTCATCGACGACCCGCGCTCGCTGGGGCTGTTCGCGGCGGAGTCCCGCTTGCCGACCAGGAAGTAGGTCTTCATCGGCATCTTGCCTTTGACCGTGATCGTCCCGCGCTCTTCGCAGACATATCTCTGGCATATCCACGTGTGTGCTCAGGCGCAGCTCGCGATGGCCCTGCTGCAATGCCTCGGCTTCGGCAAGCGCCATGAGCGCCCGACCCAGCCCGGCGCTCCAATGATCGGGATGCACGGCCACATTGGCGAGCAGCATGAAGCCGTCCTGTGGAACGAGCACGAGGCCGCCGACTATGCCGTCCGCGACTTCCGCCACCCACACCTGAAACCGGGCGATCTCGCCGGCGCAGTCCGCCGATACCGGCGGCAAATCGGCGATGCGCGCGGCATAAGGCGCGTAGGCCGCAGCCAAACAGGCGGCCAGAGCGTCGGCGTCACGACCGCCGGCTCGGCGTATTGTCCAGTTCGCCATCTCGAACGTGAATCCAAGTCCCAGGGGCGACCTCGGCCCCGCGGTCTCATGCCGAATCGTCACCAACCTCGGCGCCGGCACGTTGTTCGTCCGGCATCTGCCGCCGCAACACCGCGATATAGATCAGCGCCGTCGCGAACATGATCAGGCTGTAGGTCGCCGCCGGCACCGTGGCGAGGCCACCCCCGAACAGCAGGGCGGCAACGGCAATCGCCAGCGTACCGTTCTGCAATCCGCATTCCAGCGCGATGGCAATCCGCTGGCGCAAACCGGAGGCGAACTTCCGGGCGACGAAATAGGCCAACCCCATCATCACCACATTCAGCACCAGCGTGATCAACCCGGCCTGGGCGAAGTATTCGACGATGTTCGCGCGCTCCTGAAGGATCGCGCCGGCCAGCACCAGGACGAACAGCGCTGTCGAGATCTTGCGCGCCAGCGGCTCGAAACCGGTGGCAAAGCCCGCCGCGAGCCGGCGCACCGCCAGACCGACGAGCACCGGAACCGTGACGATCACGAACACGCTGATGGCCGTCCCGGCAATGGACACGTTGCTGCCGCCGTCGCCGCCGGTCAGCTGGGCATAGGAAAACACCACGACGATCGGGATGGTGACGACGGAGAGCAGACTGATGACCGCGGTCAGCGAAATCGACAGCGCCACGTCGCCGCGCGCAAACGCGGTCAGGATGTTGGAAGTGACGCCGCCCGGTGCCGCGGCGATGATCATGACGCCGAGTGCGAGTTCCGGCGGCAGCGGCCAGACGCTGACAAGCAGAAAAGCCACGACGGGCAACAGCACGATCTGTGAAAGGGCACCGACGATGAAGTCGCGTGGCCGCGTCGCGACCCGCGCAAAGTCGTCGAACGTCAGCCCGAGGCCGAGCGCGAACATGATGAAAGCCAGCGCAACCGGCAAAACAACGTCGGTGACGATCCCCATGACATCCCCCCAGCCTGCCCCACACGAAGACGTCGACCCTAGGTTAGACCCCCACTCGCGGGCAAGGCCGGATCACCGGCCCCGACGCCGCCCGACCCGGGTACGCGCTAAGCCTCGGGCGCGGCGACGACGGCGACGCAGTTGCCGTGTCTGACGATGCCCGGCGCGCGCCGGGCGAACATCAGGCCGCCGGCCCGGAAGTGCACGGTCGTCGGCGCTGTCGCCGGTCGGTCGAGGACGTGGATCCGCCCGGCCTCCTGACCGGCGGCGACCTCGGCGCCCAATTCGTGGAGCGGCTCGAAGACACCATCCGTCGGCGCATATACGAACGCGTGGTCGTCCGCGATGCGCCACAGCGGCCCGGCATAGGGCGTGGCCCCGAGGGGCGTGACCTTGCCGGGCATGATACCGGCGTGGGCGAGGACGCCGGCAACCCCGGCGCGGGCGATCGCCAGCGCCGCCGGCGACACCATGCCGGCGCGGCCGAGCTCGACGGCGAAGGCAACCGTCCCCGCCGCCGCGGCCGCGGCGATCAGAGTCCGCGTCCCGCCGGGATCGGCGGCGACGGCCAGCGGGGCGCCGAAGCTGCGCATCGCGGCCTCGGTGCGGGCGTCGAGGTCGGGGTCGGCGTGCCGGCGCAGCAGCGCCACGGTCATGATCTCCAGCGACGTGCCTCCGGAATGCAGGTCGACGACAAAGTCCGCCCGCGGCACGAGCTCAGCCGCGACATAGTGGGCGATCTGGTGCGTCGGTGTGCCGTCGGCGTCGCCGGGGAAGGCCCGCGCCAGGTTGAGGTCGTCGATGGGCGACGTGCGCCGACCGGCGCGGACGGCCGGCAGATTGATCGCCGGCAGGACGATCAGGCGGCCGACGATCGACGCCGGGTCGAGCGCGCGAATAAGCTCGCCCAGGACGATCGGGCCTTCGTATTCGTCGCCGTGGACGCCGCCGACGAGCAGGGCCGTCGGCCCATCGCCGTTGCGGATCACCGCCGCCGGAATGGGGATGACGCCCCACGCGTCCTCGTGCGGCGAGTGCGGCAAATGCAGCTCGCCGATCTGCTTGCCGTCGCGGTCGAAATCGAGGTCAGTGTGGACCGGCGACGGCGCGCTCAGATGCGCGTCGGTAGCGTGGCTCATGGCTTCATCCAAAACAGCGGCAACAGCGGGGAGGGAATAGGCTCGACGATTAGCGGCCGGCCTCGCCGATCTGGGCGGCGGTCCACACGCGCGGGTTCTCGGGCAGCGGCGGATAGCCGAAGACGACCGGCGCCGCGCCCTCGATATCGAGGAGATAGCGCATCGCCGGGCCGCTGCGCTGCAGCAGCTCAGGCGTCAGATGATCGCCCTCGACGAACTGTGGCGGAACATCGCGCCGGCCGAAAGCGAGATGCAGGACGCGGCGCGGTGCGCCGTCGCCGTTGCGTGTTCCGCCATGCCAGATATGGCCGTTGATGACGGCGACCGATCCGGCCTTGCCCGTCACCTTGACCTCGCCCGGATCGGGTGCGAGCGGGTCTTCGGGCATGCGGGCGCGGTCCTCGGGCGTGAGCACGATATCCTCGGGCTTCACCTCCGCCATGTTCACGTCCGGCACGTTGAACGGGGCCCAGCGATGAGAGCCGGGCACGACGCGAGTCGGCCCGTTCTCCGTCGTCATGTCATCCAGCATGATCACCGAATTGACGACGCGCCAATCGGCCGGGGTGCGGCGCGGCACATCGCAGTGCAGGGGCTGCTGGCCCTGGCCGCGCAAGGGATTGCGGGCGTTCAGCGAGTACGTGCGGATTTCGCCGAGCAACCGATGCGCCGCGGCGAGCGTCGGCGCGCAGACGAGGCAACGGTCGAACGCCGGCGATTTGTTGAACAGATTTGACAGCCTCGGCGCGCCCGGCTCGATGTGCACTTCATGGCCGCCCATATCGCCCTCGATCGCCCACAGGCGATCGAACTCCGCCCCCATGTCCGCCACCTCGTCGGCGCCGAAGACGTCCGGTACGATGAAGTAACCGGCCGCGTCAAACGCGCGCCGCTGCGCCGGTGTCAACGCGTCTTTCGTCACGCCCAGCTCGGCGAGCGCCTGGCCCGTATCCATGGCCGGTCCCTCGATCAAACAACCCCGCGATGCCCTGCAGCCAAGCCAGCGTACGCCGCCTGTCGACGAACAGGCAACCACGCCCGGACTTTTTATAGAATATTCGAGATGTCTGAGGGTGGTTTGCGCGGCAGCATCGGCGGACCCACGCGCCGCTGAGGACCGCCGGCGGAAAGGCCGCCTCCGGCCCGAAGTGCCGGACGCGATCCGGGGCCCAACGCGCGATCAGGATCGTGAGCACGCTCTGCCAAGGCCGCCGCCCCCGGGCTACCGGGTCTGATCAGTTCG
>CBDHDN010000062.1:0-82367 GCA_965261585.1 Alphaproteobacteria bacterium | reverse complement strand
CGGCCGGCCTTCGAGCACCTTGTTTATGACCGCGACGGCGATCCCGGCGCCGGTCAGGAGCCCGGCCGTACCGCGGGTGGCGACGACGTGGAAGCCGAGGGCGGTTAGGCGCCGCGCCAGGTCGACCATCGCGGGCTTGTCGCGATCGCGCACCGACACGAAGACCGCGCCCTCTGTCGGCAACGCGTTGCCGCTGCCGAGCTGGGACTTGGCGAACGCCCGCTCGAAATCGGTGTCGATGCCCATGACTTCGCCGGTCGACTTCATCTCCGGCCCGAGGATCGTGTCGACGCCGGGAAAACGGTCGAACGGGAACACGGCCTCCTTGACCGCGACATGGCCCAGAGTGGCCGCGGGTGCGAGATTGAAGCTCGCCAGCGTCTCACCCGCCATGACGCGGGCACCGATCTTGGCGATCGGCACGCCCGTGGCCTTGGCGACGAACGGCACCGTGCGGCTGGCCCGCGGGTTGACCTCGAGCACGTAGACGTCGCCGTTCTTGACGGCGTATTGCACGTTCATCAGTCCGACGACCTTAAGCGCCCGGGCGAGCGCCGTCGTCTGGCGCTTGATCTCGGTCAGGACCGGGGCGCTCAGCGAGTGCGGCGGCAGCGAGCAGGCGCTGTCGCCGGAGTGAATGCCGGCCTCCTCGATGTGCTCCATGATGCCGGCGACATAGACCTCGCCGGCGCTGTCGGCGACGGCGTCGACGTCGACCTCGATCGCGTCCTGCAGATAGCGGTCGAGCAGCACCGGGCTGTCGCCGGAAACGCGCACCGCCTCGCTGATGTAGCGTTTCAGCGCGGCGTCGTCGTGGATAATCTCCATGGCCCGCCCGCCCAGCACATAGGACGGCCGGATCAGCAGTGGGTAGCCGATTGTAGCGGCGACGTTGGCGGCCTCGGCCTCATTGGTCGCAAAGCCGTTCGGCGGCTGCTTCAGGCCGAGCCCCGCCAGCACGTCGCCGAATCGCTCACGATCCTCGGCGAGGTCGATGGCGTCGGGCGTTGTGCCGAGGATCGGCACGCCGGCCGCGGCCAGAGCATGGGCGAGCTTCAGCGGTGTCTGGCCGCCGAACTGGACGATCGCGCCGGCGAGCGTGCCGCGGCGCGCCTCGACGCGGCAGATCTCGATCACGTCCTCGGCCGTCAGCGGTTCGAAATAGAGCCGGTCGGACGTGTCGTAGTCGGTCGAGACGGTCTCGGGGTTGCAGTTGACCATCACCGTCTCATAGCCGGCTTCGCTCAAGGCGAAGGCGGCGTGGCAGCAACAGTAGTCGAACTCGATGCCCTGCCCGATGCGGTTCGGGCCACCGCCGAGGATGATCACCTTCCGCGCGTCCGACGGCTCGGCCTCGCACTCCGCCGGAGTGGTCGCGTCGCCCTCGTAGGCCGAGTACATGTAGGGCGTGCGGCTGGGAAATTCGGCGGCGCAGGTATCGACGCGCTTGTAGACGGGGTGGACGTTCAGGGCCTGGCGCCGTGCCGCCACGGCCGTTTCCGAAATGCCGGCGAGGGTGGCCAGCCGGGCGTCGGCGAAGCCCATTTTCTTGAGCGCGAGGAGCGCGTCGGTGTCGTCCGGCAGGCCGTCGCGCCGCACGCGCGCCTCGTGTTCGACGATCTCGCGAATGCGCTCGAGAAACCACGGGTCGTAGGCGGTGGCGGCGTGTATTTCCTCGACCGTGGCGCCGAGGCGGAATGCCTGGGCCGCCGTCAGCAGGCGGTCCGGCGTCGGCCGGCCCAAGGCGGCGCGAATCGCGTCGCGGTCGAAGACGTCACCCGTCAAGCCGGGGATCGCTGTTTCGTCCAGGCCGGTGAGGCCGGTCTCCATCGAGCGCAGCGCCTTCTGGAGGCTCTCGGCGAACGTCCTGCCGATGGCCATGGCCTCGCCGACCGATTTCATCGAGGTCGTCAGCAGCGGCTCGGTGCCGGCGAACTTTTCGAACGTGAAGCGCGGCACCTTGGTGACGACGTAGTCGATCGTCGGCTCGAACGACGCCGGCGTCACGCCGGTGATATCGTTCGTGAGCTCGTCGAGGGTGTAGCCGACAGCCAGCTTGGCGGCGACCTTGGCGATCGGGAATCCCGTTGCCTTCGAGGCCAGCGCCGACGACCGCGAGACCCGGGGGTTCATCTCGATGACGACGAGTCGGCCGGTCTGCGGGTGCACGGCGAATTGGACGTTGGAGCCGCCGGTATCGACGCCGATCTCACGCAGCACCGCAATCGCGGCATTGCGCATGATCTGGTATTCCTTGTCGGTGAGGGTAAGTGCCGGCGCGACCGTGACGCTGTCGCCGGTATGGATGCCCATCGGATCGACATTCTCGATCGAGCAGACGATGATGCAGTTGTCCGCGCAGTCGCGGACCACCTCCATCTCATACTCCTTCCAACCGAGCACGGATTCCTCGATCAAGACCTCGGTGACGGGCGAGGCGTCGAGGCCTGCCTCGACAATGGCGATGAACTCGTCCCTGTTGTAGGCGATGCCGCCGCCGGTGCCGGCGAGGGTGAAGCTCGGCCGGACGATGACCGGCAGGCCGACATGGTCGAGCGCGTCGCGAGCCTCGGCCGTCGACTTGATCAGCTGGCTCTTCGGCGAGTCCAGGCCGATCCGCTCCATGGCCTGGCGAAACCGCAGCCGATCCTCGGCCTTGTCGATGACATCGGCCTTGGCGCCGATCATCTCGACGCCCAGGCGGTCGAGCGTGCCGTCCTTGGCCAGCGCCATCGCCGTGTTGAGCGCGGTCTGCCCGCCCATTGTCGCCAGCAGCGCGTCGGGGCGGACGCGCTCGATCACCCGGGCGACGATCGCCGGCGTGATCGGCTCGATATAGGTCTCGTCGGCCAGGGCCGGGTCGGTCATGATCGTGGCCGGGTTCGAATTGATCAGGACGACCCGATAGCCTTCCTCCTTCAGCGCCTTGCAGGCCTGGGTGCCCGAATAGTCGAATTCGCAGGCCTGACCGATGACGATCGGCCCGGCGCCCAGGATCATGATCGACCGGATGTCGGTGCGCTTCGGCATTGGTTATCTCTTGCCGTCGATCAGGTCGACGAAACCGGTGGAACAGGTGGTGGCTGTCCCGGGGGCCGGGCGACGCCTCCGGGTGGTACTGGACGGAGAACACCGGCGCGTCGTTGAGGTGCAGGCCTTCGAGCGAGCCGTCGAACAGCGACTTGTGAGTGACCGTCACGTTGGCGGGCAGGCTGTCCGGCAGAACGACGAAACCGTGGTTCTGGCTGGTGATCTCGACCCGGCCGGTCGCCAGGTCCTGGACCGGATGATTGGCGCCACGGTGGCCGAGATGCATCTTCTCGGTGCGGGCGCCGAGCGCCAGGGCCAGCAACTGGTGGCCGAGGCAAATGCCGAACAGCGGGATGCCGGTGGCCAGCACCTCGCGAATCATCGGCACGGCATAGGTTCCGGTCGCCGCTGGGTCGCCGGGTCCGTTGGCCAGGAAGACGCCGTCGGGCGCGTGGACCAGCACGTCGGCCGCCGTGGCGGTGGCCGGGACGACCGTGACCCGGCAGCCGAGGGCGGCAAGGCTGCGCAGGATATTGCGCTTGGCGCCGAAGTCGACGGCGACGACGTGCCGGGCCGGTGCCGTCAGTTGCCCCGTAGCCGCGCCCCAGCTCCCAGGCCGTTTCGTCCCAGGAGTAGGTCTGGCGGCAGGAGACCTCCTGGGCCAGGTCCATGCCCACCAGGCCCGGCCATGCCGCCGCCTCGCGCTGCAGCGCGGCGATGTCGAGGCGGCCGTCCGGGGCATGGACGATCGCCCCGTGGGGCGCGCCGCCGTCGCGGATCCGGCGGGTCACGCGGCGGGTGTCGATGCCGGCCAGACCGATCAGGCCCATGGACGCGAGCCACGTCGTCAGCGGCTGGGCGGCCCGCCAGTTGCTGGGCTCGGTGATGTCGGCGCGCAAGACGCAGCCGCGCGCTGCCGGTGTCGTCGCCTCGATGTCGTCCGGGTTTGCGCCGACGTTGCCGATGTGCGGGAACGTAAAATTGATGATCTGTGCGGCATAGGACGGATCGGTCAGGATCTCCTGATAACCCGTGATCGACGTGTTGAAGCAGACCTCGCCGACGGCGTCGCCGACCGCCCCGACGCCGCGGCCCCAGAACACGGTGCCATCGGCCAGGACCAGAGCCCCGGTCGCCCAGTCGGGCTGGCTCGTCTCGGCGTGCGTCATGGTTTTCCTCAGGCGAGCGCGAGGCCCGAAGGGCGCGGGTTGAATGTCGGAAATTGGGCGCCTAAATAGGGCAGCCAGCGTGTGTCGTCAAGTGGTAGTATCCGTAAAGTTCTTTATTTTTCAAACAGTTAGTAAAATCTGGATCATTGCCACACGGGGTGAAATGGGTTAACGTCCCAGCCTCCCATGAAAGGATCGGGCCTGCGGAATGCTGCGCGAACGCCTGACGGCAGCCCTGAGAACCGCCACGAAGAACCAGGACCAGCGGGCCATGTCGACCCTGCGCCTGATCCTGGCGGCGCTCAAGGATCGGGACATTGCCGCTCGGACCAACGGTTTGGCCGACGGCATAAGCGACGACGACGTCCTGCTGATGCTGCAGACCATGGTGCGCCAGCGCCAGGAAAGCATCTCGCTCTACGAGCAGGGTGGCCGCCTTGAGCTGGCCGAGCGTGAGCGGGGAAGAGATCCAGATTATTCAGCAGTTTCTGCCCCGCCAGTTGGCCGAGGACGAGATCCGCGCGGTCGTGGCCGAGGTGATTCAGGCCACCGGGGCCGGCGGTCTGAAGGAAATGGGCAAGGTGATGAGCGCGTTGCGCCAGGACTATGCCGGCCAGATGGACTTCGGCAAGGCCAGCGGCATCGTCCAAGGCGCTCCTGAGCGCCGCCTGAGACAGCCTCGGCTAGGGTTAGCTGGTCGTCTGTGGCTGGCATGGGCTAGACTTCGCGGCAGCATTCCCAGTGCGACCACCTGGCCGGCGTGTCGTGACATGGGCGGGGGGATCGATGGAGGCCGGCCGTCGGCCCCGCCGCTATTGCGATCACCAGGACGGCGGCTGCCGATGTCGTTTCCGCCCCAGTTTCTCGATGAGTTGCGCGAACGGCTGCCGATCTCGCAGATCGCCGGCCGTCGCATGAAACTGATCCGCAAGGGCCGTGAGCACTCGGCGCTGTGCCCGTTCCACAGTGAGAAGACGCCGTCCTTCACGATCAGCGACGAGAAGGGCTTCTACCACTGCTTCGGCTGCGGCGCGCATGGCGACGTGCTGTCCCTTCGTCATGCAGACCGAGGGCGTCGGCTTTCCCGAGGCCGTGGAGCGGCTGGCGGCGGAGGCCGGCCTGCCGGTGCCGGTCGCCAGCCCGGCCGAGCGGGCGCGGCAGCAGCGCCGCACCGACTTGCATCAGGTCGTGGAGGAGGTCTGCCCGCTGGTACCAGCAGCAACTCCAGGGCAGCGCCGGGCGGCCGGCCCGCGCCTATCTGACCGGCCGCGGCCTGGATGACGCGATGATCGCCCGGTTCCGGCTGGGCTTTGCCCCGGGGCGGCGCTCGGGCGATGGCGGTTCCGGCGGCCTCGTGGAGACCCTGGCGCGGCGCGGCGTGCGTGTCGGCGACCTGTTGGAGGCCGGCGTCGTCAAGCTGGCCGAGGGCGCGCAGGAGCCGCGGCCCTTCCTGTTCGAGCGCGTCGTCTTTCCGATCAGCGACCGGCACGATCGGGTCATCGCCTTCGGCGGCCGCAGCCTGGGCGATGGCCAGCCGAAGTACGTGAACTCGCCGGATACTCCGCTTTTTCATAAGGGGCGCGTCTTCTACGGCTGGGCTCAGGCGCGCGAGGCCGTACGTCAAGCCGGCGAGGTGGTGGTCGTCGAGGGGTATATGGACGTCATCGCCCTGGCCAAGGCCGGCATTCACAACGCGGTCGCGCCCCTGGGCACGGCGCTGACAGAAGCCCAGCTGGTCGAGCTGTGGCGCATGGCCGACGAGCCGGCGCTGTGCTTCGACGGCGACGCCGCCGGCCTGCGCGCGGCCATGCGGGCAGCCGATCGGGCGCTGCCGCTGCTCAAGCCCGGCAAGTCGTTGCGCTTCGTCGCGCTGCCCGAGGGCGAGGATCCGGACAGCCTGGTCGCCATGCGCGGTGCCGCGGTGATGGAGACTGCGGTTGCCGAGGCGCGGCCCCTGGTCGACCTGGTGTGGCGGGCGGCGCTGGCCGGGCGCACCCTCGATACGCCGGAACGGCGGGCGGCGCTGCGCCAGCAGCTGCGCCAGCAGGAGTTGGCGATCGCCGACGGCACTGTGCAGGCCCAGTATCGCGATGAGTTCGATCGCCGGCTGGAGCAGCTGTTCGCGCCGCCAATGGGCGCCCGGCGGCCGGGCGCGGCGCGGGCGTGGGCACGCCCGTCTCCGGCCGGCCTGCTGCCGTCGCCCGGCAGCGTCGAGGCGACGGCCATAATTCAAGAAAGGATTGTGCTTGCTGTGCTGATCAACCACCCGAGGTTGCTGGATCAGCACGCCGAGGCCGTTTCCGAGGTGCGATTGCCGACGGCCCAGCTTGACAGCATGTTGCGGGCAATCATAAATCTCGCTGGCTCGACGGCGGAACTTGACAGCGCGGCGGTGCAACGCCACCTCTTGGAACACGGCTTTGGTGAGCCGTTGCAGTTGGTTATGAACCCCAGGGTCTACCGTCAGGCGTCGTTTGCGGCGCCCGATGCAGGTCCGGATATGGCGGAAGCAGCGCTGCACGACATTCTGGCCTGGCATCGACGGCAGCGTCTCGCGGCGGATAGGTCCGCCGCGGAAGAGATGCTTGCCGCCGATTTGACCCAGGCGAACAGCGACCGCCTGCTCGGCATTGTCCGCGAGCAGGCGCGCGAGAGCTGGGACTAGCAACGCCCACGAGGCGCCGGTTGTAGGGGGGCGGGTGACCCCCCGGGTGCGGGACGAGGAACGAATGGCGACCAAGGAAGCGGCAACGGAACTGCGGGGCGAGCGCGAGGAAGGCGGCGACGGCCCGCTGATGGACAGCGCCGTCCAGGCGGTCAAGAAGATGGTCGCCAAGGGTCGTGAGCGCGGCTACATCACCTACGAGGAGCTCAACGCCGCGTTGCCCGCGGACCAGGTCTCATCCGAGCAGATCGAAGACGTGCTGGCCCAGCTCTCCGAGATGGGCATCAACGTCGTCGAGGGTGAGGAACAGGACGACGGTGAACGCACCACCGAGGCCGCGGCGCCGGCGGCCGAGCAGCCGGCCGGCAATGTCGTCGAAGAGGATCTCGGCCGGACCGACGACCCGGTGCGCATGTATCTGCGCGAAATGGGCTCGGTCGAGCTGCTGTCTCGCGAGGGCGAGATCGCCATCGCCAAGCGCATCGAGGCCGGCCGCGAGAAGATGATCGGCTCGATCTGCGAGTCGCCGCTGACGATTCGCGCGATTATCGACTGGCGTGACTCGTTGAAGGACGAGCGCATTCTGCTGCGCGACATCATCGACCTCGACGCCACCTATGGCCGCGGCCCGGAGGCCGACGGCACGGCCACCGGCGGCGTCGCCCAGGCGAACGGCGGCGGCGCGGCTACCGGCGGCGTCGCCCAGCCGAACGGTGGCGCGGCTACCGGCGGTGCCGCCCGCGCAAACGGCGACGGCGCGGCCACCGACGGCGTCGCCCGGACAGACGGCGACGGCGCGGCCACCGACGGCGTCGCCCGGACAGACGGCGACGGCGCGGCCACCGACGGCGTCGCCCGGACAGACGGCGACGGCGCGGCCGAGGCCAACAAGGACGGCAAGGACGGCGCCGACGGTACGTCCGACGACGACGACGACGGCGAGAACAGCCTCTCACTGGCCGCCATGGAGGCCAAGCTCAAGCCCGAAGTGCTGCTGCTGTTCGACGAGATCGCCAAGACCTACAAGCGCTTCCACGGGCTGCAGGAACAGCGGCTGGCGGGCATGCGCAAGAAGGCCGAGGTCCTGAGCACGGCGCAGGAGCGCCGCTATGCCAAGCTGCAGCACGAGCTCGTCGAGCAGATGGAGGGCGTGCACCTCAACAACAACCGCATCGAGATGCTGGTCGACGAGCTTTATGGCCTCAGCCGTCGGCTGACCTCATTCGAGGGCAAGCTGTTGCGGATGGCCATGGAGACCGGGGTCGATCGCGACACGTTCCTCGACCAATACATCGGCAATGAGCTCGATCCGCGCTGGGTGAGCCGTGTCGGCCGCCTCAAGGGCAAGGGCTGGAAGCAGTTCGCGACCAAGCACGGCGACGACATCAGGTCGTTTCGCACCGAGATCCAGATCGTCGCCGACCGCATCGGCCTGCCGGTGACGGAGTTCCGCCGGCTCGTTCAGGTCGTCCAACAGGGCGAGCGCGAGGCGGCGCAGGCGAAGAAGGAAATGGTCGAGGCCAACCTGCGCCTCGTAATCTCGATCGCCAAGAAGTACACGAACCGCGGCCTGCAGTTCCTCGACCTGATCCAGGAGGGCAACATCGGCCTGATGAAGGCGGTCGACAAGTTCGAGTACCGCCGCGGCTACAAGTTCTCGACCTATGCGACCTGGTGGATCCGCCAGGCGATCACGCGTTCGATCGCCGATCAGGCGCGCACGATCCGTATCCCAGTGCACATGATCGAGACGATCAACAAGCTGGTGCGCACCTCGCGCCAGATGCTGCACGAGATCGGCCGCGAGCCGACGCCGGAGGAGCTCGCCGAGAAGCTGCACATGCCGCTGGAGAAGGTGCGCAAGGTGCTGAAGATCGCCAAGGAGCCGATCAGCCTGGAGACGCCGATCGGCG
The DNA here is from genome assembly GCA_965261585.1 of Alphaproteobacteria bacterium. Classification (GTDB taxonomy): domain Bacteria; phylum Pseudomonadota; class Alphaproteobacteria; order UBA6615; family UBA6615; genus CBDHDN01. The sequence continues at coordinate 73,590 of CBDHDN010000062.1, read as the reverse complement.
ACGAGGAGGACAGCCACCTCGGCGACTTCATCGAGGACAAGAACGCGGTGCTGCCGGTCGACGCGGCGATCCAGGCCAACCTGCGCGAGACGACGACGCGGGTGCTGGCGACGCTGACGCCGCGCGAGGAGCGCGTCTTGCGCATGCGCTTCGGCATCGGCATGAACACCGACCATACGCTGGAAGAGGTCGGCCAGCAGTTCTCGGTCACCCGCGAACGCATCCGCCAGATCGAAGCGAAGGCGTTGCGCAAGCTCAAGCATCCGAGCCGCTCACGCAAGCTGCGCAGCTTCCTCGACTACTAGGCGCGCCCGAGCCGCGTCTGCCGCGCCGTTCCCGGCCGCCGTCGCTCGCGCCGCAAGCCGGACCGGCCGGCTCCGCCACCGTCTGGCTGTCGCAGACATGGCGCCGCTGTGGCCTCAAATTCGAGCGACGCGGCCCGGCCAGGCGTCATTTGCCGCCACGGCCGGGCGTGGGTGAAGCCGTTTGTCGACCTGCGCGCGCCGCGGACGGCGGAGACCGCGGCACAGGTTCTCGCCGCGGCTGCGCTACATGATGGGCTACGGCGCCAACGCGCCGGTGCGCGGCCAAAGCCGGTGCGCGGCTCGTTCGGCGGGTTCCCGTTGAAGCGGCCGCCGACTATGCTATATCGGCCCCATCGGGGTGATCGGGCCCGTAGTTCAGTTGGTCAGAACGGACCGCTCATAACGGTCATGTCGCAGGTTCGAGTCCTGCCGGGCCCACCATTCCTTTTCGGCCAGAGACGGCACCATTCCATGGTGGCGTCAAACTGGCTGAATTCCGGGGTTTTCTGGGGGTATACGAGAGAATTTCTGGGAACGGAGACGCGCCTTTCGGCGCTTTAGCATCGATTTTGCGCATTCGTCTCTGTGGGCCGATTTGCACCACCAAACCATCGGCTCAAAGTTTGCTTTTTTTGTGTGCTCGAGAGCCTGGACAGCAGCGGTGCCCACGGTCCCGTGATCCTTTCGCCGCCGGACGGCGGAGCGATCTGCCTGGAAAAAAGTGTGGCCTGTAGTGGGCGTCCTGTTCGACCCACTACAATAACCAGAACGGACTCTACTTCCGGGTGGGGGAATAACAGGGGCAAGGTCACAAGTTCAACTGATGACGCTGCTCTCTCCATGAACATGGTATCGGTAAGATCTGTCGCATCTTCTCCGCCGTCAGTTCGACCCCCTGCCTTCCGTTCATGAGTGCCTCGACGATTTCGGGCGCAAGGAATGCGAGCGGCAGGAACCGGCTAACGTCGCCCCCGTCGATGCCCTCGGCCTGGGCAATCTCGCGGATAGAGGCGATCGCTCCGGACGTCAGTTGATCGAGCCAGCGGTGGGAGCGCGCGACCAGGGCGACCAGCTTGTCATCCGGCGCTTCGGCACCTTCGGCGCGCAGGACCAGGCGAATTTCGACACCACGCCGCCGCAACTGGAACGGCACTTCAATTGTCGCCGGCTCCCCGGGTTCAATTGTGTCAATCATGCCGGGTCCGGTGGTCCCATCCAGTAGCGCGCGATTCGAGAGCTCGATGCGGATGGTGTCGCCGCTGACGGTGACGCGCCGGAGCAGGGCGGGCAGCATTGCGCCGGTCTGGTCGTGTCCTTCGGAAGCGGTCCCCGATGCCAGTTCGGTGGCGCCCTTGAGCAACCGCCGGGTGTCGTCGGCTGACAGTGATGGCAATTCACGGCTCAGGCGGATCGGATCGTTGAGAAGCGCCACGACACCGTCAATAACGACCTGCTCCAACTGCCGCGCAGGGAGGCGCCAGCCGCCATTCGAGCGGTCGCCGGTCCTCAGGAGGCGCCGCGAGACGTAATACCGATGCCGCTTGCCGTTCCTGTTCGCCGAGGTCGGCGACAGGCGGTCCCCGGTCTCGTCGAACAGCTTGCCAGTGAGGATAAAGGTCCCCGTTATGTTGGTCGGCGACTGGCGCTCACGGGTATTGGTGTTGAGGCGTTTCTGCACCGCCTCCCAGAGGTCGGGCGCAATGATCCGCTCATGCTGTCCCGGGTATACCTTGCCCTTGTGGGCGATCTCACCGGCGTAGATCGGGTTGTGCAGCATCTGGTAAAGGTTGCCGCGCGAGAACGGCAACCCGCCGCGGAATCCGCTTCCATCCTCATGGCGCTTGGTGACCAGCCCGAGGTGATCGGTTTCCTGTTTGAGAAGGTCGACGCCGCCCAGCTCCAGGTAGAGGGAAAACACCTTCCGGACCACCTCGGCCTCGGATCCGTTGACCACCAGCTTCTTGTCTCGGCTGTCATAACCGAGGGGTATGGGGCCGCCCATCCACATGCCCTTCCGTTTCGAGGCGGCGATCTTGTCACGGATCCGCTCGCCGGTGACCTCGCGCTCGAACTGGGCGAAGGAAAGCAGCATGTTGAGGGTCAGCCGCCCCATCGATGTGGTGGTATTGAACTGCTGGGTGACCGACACGAACGAAACCTCGTGCGCATCGAACACCTCGACGATCTTGGCGAAGTCGGCAAGCGAACGGGTCAGTCGGTCGACCTTGTAGACCACCACCGTATCGACCTTGTGGGCCTGAATGTCGGCGAGAAGCTGCTGCAGGGTCGGGCGGTCCAGGGTGCCGCCGGACAGGCCACCGTCGTCGTAGGCAACGGCCAGCGCGGTCCAGCCCATCCCCCGCTGGGACTTGATGTAGGCCTCGCAGGCTTCGCGCTGGGCATGGAGCGAGTTGAACTCCTGCTCGAGCCCGTCGTCGGTCGACTTCCTGGTATAGATCGCGCAGCGGATCGGCATGGTCAGAGCCCAAAGAACCGTGGCCCGGACCAGCGGGCCCCGGTGATGGCGCGGGCAATCTCCGAAAGCGACCGGTACTGCTTCCCGTCGCAGCGGAATCCGCTGTCGAGAACATCGACAGTGTGGGTTCGCCCGCGCCACTCGCGGATCAGCCGGGAGCCCGGTGCCAGAGCCGGTGCCGCCCCGCCTCGTGCAGGGGCGGTCACCCGGGAATCGCCGGCGGCCGCGATGCGCTGCAACCTGCGCCGCACTGCTGGCGGGAGCCCGCGGAACGCCCGGGCCTGGATCTGATAAGCAGCGGCATATTCAAGCAGGCGGCGGCTCAGCCCCCTGGGCGGAGGCCGGCTATAGGCCTGCGTCCAGCGCTCGATCAGGTCGTTGCGCGAGAGATCCGGGATCGCAGCAAGCTGATCCGTTACGCTGTCGTTGAGCGGCTGCGAAGGGTTTGCCGATAGCGCCCGGCCAGTACGGGTTTTCTTATCGACAGGCGTCGACATCGTCGGCGTCATTTCGAGTCGGCTCCCGGGTCGCGACCCTGTCTTGGGTGTCGGCCGGACTCACCGCTTGGCTGCACCCGGTTTGTGCCTATCACCTGGTCGCAGCTGCGCGGCGGTCGCAGCAGATATGGGCTGACATAGCCGTCATATGTGCACATGGCTTCCTCCTTCCTCATCCAGCAATCGGCGGCTCAGGCCCTTGGGCGGCGGCCGGCCATGTGCCTTTTCCCAAAGCCCGATCAGTTCCCCGCACGTGAGACCGGGGATCGCCGAGAGTTCCCCGGCGATCCGGTCCTCATCGGCATGGCGGTTCATCGTTCGGCGGTCTTGTAGACGGTGACGCCCTTTTCGCTCTTCTCCCGCCGGATGTCGTGGTCCTTCTTGCGGAGCCCGGTCAGCGCCGCGCGGACGCTGTGGGGCTGCCAGCCGGTTGCCTTCTGCAGCTGCGCCACGGTGGCGCCCTGTTGCCGCTCGAGCAGCTTCAAGACGGCATCTGTTTTGGTGGTTTTGGTAGCCATGTATACACCTCCATGATCCCGCGCCCGCTCCATGCCGGCGCTGTCACCGCCCAGAGCCCGGGAGGCGTGGCGCCATCTACCGGGCGGGCGGTGTTGGAGGTCTTTCGGAGCCTACGAGCCCCTTACCGCATGGTCACACTACCGCTCTCTTCGCAACGGAAGTCCAATGGAGAAATCGACAGACCGGACGGCACAATTTCCGGCCGCATCGCCAAGGATGTGTTTGCGGAGATGCTGGAAACCGGAAAACAGGCCGCCGACATCGTCGAAGAAAAGGGCCTTCGCCAAGTGTCCGACACCGGCGAAATCGAAGCCATCATCGACAAAGTGATCGCCGACAGCCCCGAACAACTGGCCGCGTACAAGGCCGGCAAAGAAAATTTGTTCGGGTATTTTGTCGGCCAGGTCATGAAGGCCACCGGCGGCAAGGCAAACCCCCGCCGACGGCGCGCGACGATGTCAACGGCATCGTCGAGGCGTGCGCGGCCGTCGTTGTCAAGAGCCCGGCGCGCGTGGTCCCCGGCCGGTTCGCGCAGTATCTCCCAAGGCGCCCCGGTAGACGTCGGCGGGCGTCCGGCCGTCCAACGACGAATGCGGGCGCAATTCGTTATAGAAGTCGAACCAGGAACCGCCGACGCGCTCGGCGTCGTGCCCGTCCGCGAGGTCGCCCGGCGGCTAGCACCGCCAAGGAGATCACGCCATGAAGAACACTACCGAGACTTCCGCGCTTTCGCTACTGGTCAATGACGCCGGCTATGATCCGCTCGAGGACCGGCTGCGGGAAAACATCAGATCCACGATCGAGGCCGTTTTTGAGGAGGAACTTGCGCAGTTTCTCGGGCGCTGCCGTACGGTCGAGAGGACGCGCTTCGGCAAGGGTATCGGAACGGGCACTGGGAGCGGCAACTGACCGGGACATTCGGGACCGAGAGGGTGAGCGTGCCGCGTGCGCGGATCGTTGAGGAAGACGGTCGGGCGTCGGAATGGCGTTCGCGGGCCCTGCCGCGCTACCAGCGGCTGACCAGAAAGGCCGAGGCGCTGATCGCTTCGGTGTATCTGTCCGGAACCAACACGCGGCGGGTGAAACGCGCGCTGTTCTGGCTCTTCCGGGGTGCTGTGAGCAAGGACGTTGTGAGCCGGGCGTGGCGCAAGGTGAAGGTCGATTGGGACGCCTGGTGCAGCCGTGGCCTCGCGGATGAGGATATCGTTCGGCTGATCCTTGACGGCACTGTGATCAAGACCCGACTGGACCGCAAGGCCACCAACATCTCGGTTCTCGCGGCTATAGGGGTGCGCCGGGATGGCCAGAAGGTCTTGCTTTCGATCGGGAATATGGGCGGAGAAAGCCAGGCGGCGTGGCGCCAGTTCCTCGACGACCTTGATGCGCGTGGACTGAAACGGCCCGGGTTTGTCATCGTCGATGGCGCGCCGGGGCTGGAGGCGGCTCTGTCGGCGCTTTGGAGCGATGACCTTCCCGTTCAACGCTGCACCGTGCACAAGCACCGCAACCTTCTGGGTCATGCTCCCAAACACATGCATGACGAGCTGAGCGAAGATTACCGCGATATGATCTATGCCGACACTGCCTCCGAGGTGGAAACCCGCCGCAAGGCGTTTGTCCGCAAGTGGCGGCTGAAATGCAGGGCCGTCGCGGACAGCCTCGCAGAAGCGGGCGACAAGCTCTTTACCTTCACGCGCCTGTCCGAGAGCCAATGGAAATCAGCCCGAACGACCAACGCCATTGAGCGTCTCAACGAGGAGTTCAAGCGCCGGATCAAAACACAGACCGTGCTGCCGTGTCCCGAAACAGTGCCGATGCTCCTCTGGGCGCTCCTCGCTTCCGGCCAAATCCAGATGCGCAAAGTCGATGGATGGGAAACCCTCGATCAGCTAATCGCCGACGAAACCCTTGACCGCGCGGCCTGACCGCCGCAAAACTCAACCCGCTCGGAGAGGCGCCAAAACCAATTTCCACCACTTTCGAGACCCAACCAACGTCACTGGAATCCAGCGCAGTCAAAGGTTAGGGGCACAGTGTGGAGGATTTGTTGGTTCCACGCGTTGTCGCATCGGACTATCCCCAATGCTTCCGGCGTGTATATGCAGTAGACTTTACACCATGCCGGACCTGTCCAATCTCAAAGCGCTGATCACGCGACTGGCTGTGATCGATTTCTCCCAAGGCAGCGAGCAGGCCACGCGCGAGATGGCGGTGAACCCCGTTATCGGCGCGCTCGGCTGGGACACATTCAATCCCGAGGAGGTTGCACGCGAGTATTCAGTTCGCGGTGGGCGGGTGGGCGGCCTGCGTGACGACGTGCCCGACTTCCGCAAGTGCGTGCGCACGATCACCCTCGACCCGCTGTCGGAGTTCATCTACTGGCGCATGAACTGGCACCTGGAGCATCACATGTTCGCCGGCGTGCCCTGCTACAACCTGAAGAAGCTGCATCGCGCCGTGGCCCACGACATGCCGCGGCCACGGACCTTCCTCGGCGCCTGGCGGGAGATGCGCGAGATTTGGCACCGCCAGCAGGAAGACCCGGGCTATCAGTTCGACACGCCGCTGCCGGCAGCCGCCGAGGCGCCGCCGGCGCAGGCGGAGGAGGCCGCCTCGATCGGCGATCTGGCGCCGCAGGAGCTGCGCTGAGGCGACTCTTGTGGACCCCCTACGGGTGACCGAGGGGTGGGGGGTGCACAACAGCGGCGCGCAATTCTCTTTCCAAAAAGCGGCCGTGGGCGTATCTTTAGTGCAACAAATAATGCATGAAGTTGCCGGTCGATCCGCTCCGCGCGCTCCGACGCGGCCCCCGCGCGCATGAACGAACAGCTGCAGGGCCGCCAGTGGGCGAAGCAGTGAGTGGCTGAGTCAGGCGGGAGACGGACGATGGCGGACACCACAATCGGCCTACGGGACGAGCGCGGCGACTGGCGGCCCTATGTCATGGACGTACCGGCGCCGCTGGCCTGGCCGCCGCGGCCGCTGGCGCTGCTCAAGTGGGTGTTCGGGTTCCCCGGCTATCTGTGGCCGTGGAACACGCTGTACCTGGGTATCGCCGTGGTGACCTGGTTCGTCCTGACGCCGGCCTTGGCCACGATGCAGACGTTTGCGCTATGGTGGATCGCGCTGGTCTTCGGCCGCAACCTGGGCCTGGCGATCCTCTATTTCGGCGGCTGGCACGCCTACCTCTATATCTTCAAGGGTCAGGGCACGGACTTCAAATACTCGACCCGGCCGCTGGCGACGAACAACAAGGCCTTCACGTTCAACAACCAGGTCCGCGACAACATGTTCTGGACCCTGGCCAGCGGCGTGACGATCTGGTCGGCCTACGAGGTCGTGACCCTGTGGGCCTTCGCCAACGGCTTCATCCCGTTCGCCGAGCTGCGAATGAACCCGGTGTGGTTCGTCGTGCTGCTGTTGCTGGTTCCGCTGATCCGCGAGGTTCACTTCTACCTGACCCACCGCCTGCTCCACTGGAAGCCGCTCTACGAGCTGGCCCACAAGCTGCATCACCGCAACGTCAACATCGGGCCGTGGGCGGGCATGTCGATGCACCCAGTCGAACACGTGCTGTATCTGTCCGGCGTGCTGATCCACTGGGTGATCCCCTCGCACCCGATCCACGCCCTGTTCCACATGCAGCACGCGGCGATCTCCCCGGCGCAGGGGCACACCGGCTATGAGCGGGTCGCCATCGGCAAAAAGGGCCTGTCGTTCGGCAACTACGCCCACTACCTCCACCACAAGTACTTCGAGTGCAACTACGGCGGCGAAGGGCTGCCCCTCGACGCCCTGTTCGGAACGTTCCACGACGGCTCCGACGCGGCGACGGAGCGCATGAACAAGCGGCTGCAGGAGCGGCAGTGGGCGAAGCAGGCGGCACCCGCCGGCTAGTGGCTGTTCGCCTCCCCGGCGATATGTAGCCGTGGCGCGCACCGGTTCGCCGGCGCGCGCTCGGTCGGCCGCAGCCGCCGGCTGGTTTTGTGCGCCCGCGCCGCCGACCAGCCGGGCCCGGGTGCGTCGGTTGGCACGATCCCGCGCGGTACCACCGCTCCCCCAGGCGGCTAGCCGCCGGTCGGCCAGACCGGGTGGTGCAGGTCGATGATGTAGGGGTGGCGGTGGCGGACGGCGGCGTGGCCGTGCGGGTGGCGGTGCGGCTCGGGGCCCTCCCAGCCCGCGTGTTCGTGCCGGTGGAACGCGTCGTGGGTGTGCAGATGCTCGTGCTCCACGGCGGCGTGCACGTGCTCCAATTCGCGCGGGTTGTGCGCCGGCCACAGCAGGCGCGCGGTGGCGGTGCCGGCGAGCGCCACCACGGCCAGCACCGTCAGGGCGACGGGCAGGCCGAGGGCGCTGCCGAGCCAGCCGGCGATCAGGTAGGTCACAAGCCAACAGGCGTGCGACAGCGCGAACTGGGCGGCATAGATCGCCGGCCGGTCCGGCTCGTGGGCGGAGCGCATGAGCAGCCGCCCGGCCGGTGTCTGGATCAGCGATGAGCCGGCGCCGAGCAGGAACCAGACCGGCACGAGCGCCGTCAGGCTCGTCATCGCGTGGCCGACGAGCAGGCCGGCGCCGAGCACCGCACCGCCGGCGAGCATGAACGGCCGGTCCGGCCGCCGGTCGAGCAGGCGCGGCAGCGCCAGGGCGACGATCATAGACCCGGCGCCGAACGCGGCGAACGCGAGCGCCGTATCCGTCTCGCTGCCGCCGAAGCGTTCACGCACATAGACGACGGTGTTGACGATGACCATGGCGCCGGCCGCGGCGCCGGCCAGCGACAGCGCCAACAGCCCTCGCAGCCGCGGCGTCCTGAGGTAGGCCACGACGCCGAACGTCAGGTTCTGCCAGACGCCGGCCGCCTGCTCGCGCGGCCGCGGCGACGGCAGGCGCACGGAGAGCACGAGCGCCGCCGAGGCGAGGAACGCGATGGCGTTGGCCGCGAACAGCCCGTCGAACGTAAACAGCAGCAGCGCCACCCCGGCGAGCGCCGGGCTCAACAGGTTCTCCAAATCGTAGGCGAGCCGCGACAGCGACAGCGCGCGCGTGTACTGCGCCTCGTCCGGCAGCACGTCGGGGATCGTCGCCTGAAACGTCGGCGTGAAGCCGGCCGAACTCGCGTTCATCAGAAAGATCAGCACATAGATCTGCCAGACTTCGGTGACGAACAGCAGGCTGGCGACGAGGCCGGCGCGGGCTATGTCGAGGGCGACCAGCAGCTGCCGCCGCGCCAAGCACCCGGCGATCGCGCCGACGAGCGGCGCGATCCCGACATAGGCGACCATCTTCAACGCGAACGCCGTGCCAAGCACGACGCCGGCATTGCCGCCGGCCAGTGCGTGGGCCCGCAGCGCCAGCCGACGCCCGATCCCAACGCCCGATCCCGTCGCCGGCGCCAGGCCGCCCCGCCTATTGTGGCTGCAGGATCGCCCGCTCGATGCGTTCGGCGAGGCCGCGGCGCAGGAACGGTGCGGCGGGCGCGATCGTCGTGTCTTCGCAGAGCAGCACCAGGTTGCGCCGGCCCGTGTAGACCCAGCTGTCGACCTGGCCCTCGCCGTCGCAGGCGGCGAGCGTCAGCTCGTCGGCCATGGCGAACAGCGACGTGCGGCCGCCGGTGACGATGAACACCGCGAACACGACCCGCGCCGGCGTTCCGGCCGGCAGCGTCGCATGCGCCCCGTCGGCCCACGGATCGCCCGGCCGCGCCAGCAGGTAGGCGCTGAGCGCCGGCACCCCGGGCGGCGCATCTTCGCGGACGCCGACAGCCGCGGGCGTCGCCTCGACGGCGCCGGCGAGCAACAGCAAGAGTCCGGAGAACAGGGCGGCTGACATACCTGTGGGTGCCAGGTGGATGGAACGCCTTCAACTAGCAAACGCGACAGGGCGACGACAAGCCTGCGTTGCGCAGCCGCCCCGTCAGCTCAGCACGCCGTCATGGCGGAGGTCGCCCTCGACGCTGTCCGAATTGATGTTCCAGGCGATGGAGATGCGTGGGCGCCGGCCCCAATAGGGCGTGACGAGGTGGGTGAAATGGGCCGGAAAGATGATCATCGAGCCCGGCCCCATCGGCGGCACGGCTGGCGTGCTGACGTAGTGCGGCTTGTGCTGGCAGCAGGCTTCTATGCGCGGGTCGGCGAACATCAGGACGCCGTTCATCGCATCGGCGGCGGCGGCCTCCTCATCGCCGGGATCGAGCGCATAGACGACCGACGCGGCGGCACGCTTATGTGAATGGGGCACCGCGTACTCGCCGTCGCGAAAGACGTTCGCCCAGCAGTCGTCGATGAAGCCTTCGCGCCGCGCCACCAGGCTGAACAGCTTACGGGCACGCGCGTTGAGCAGGGTGAAGACCGGCAATCCCAGGCCGTAGAGATCGCGCACCTTCTGTCCGCCTTCGCACTTGCTGGATTGCGGGTGTGTGACCCGCTCATCGGCTTCGACGCGCAGGATGCGGTCGATGAGAGCGGCATCATGGACGTGCGCATCGGCGAACACGGCGATCATGGCCTGCTTGTCGAAGCGTTGGAGCTGGACGTCGGACGGCCACACCGGCACCCGGCGGTCGCCGAAATCGACAGCGTCCTCCCGGGCGATATCGTCGGTTCTGGCATTTCCATTGGGCGCCGCCCCCGGAACAATCGGGCCTGCTCGACCGTTTCGGCAGCATGGGCAGGAAGACGGGCCCTGGCAAGGTTGGCACGTGCCGCTGTAGCTGCCGCGTCAAGTTGTCCGCTTTATGTAGCGCATGATTTGTCCGCTGTTGTGGTGGTTGGCCCTGTGGGGTTGTGGGCAAGGCGGCAGCCTTGTCCCCAAACCCACAGGGCTTGCCGCGTCGCGGTCATTCACGCGGCCTGTTCGATCGGTGCGCTCGCCTGCGGCGACGCGAGCTCGGCGATACGGTGCGGTCCCCAGAACAGGGCGAGCGCTCCGTCGGGGTATTCATGCACGCACACCTTGGCGCGCACGAAGTGCGGGCGCAGCCGTGGAGGCGGTATCTGCAAGCTCCGGCCGCGCCAGCGCACGGTGTTGTCGTTGCCGACCTGGCGGTTCTCGCGCACGCACAGCACCTCGCGCCACTGCTCGGGCCGGCACGGCACGAAGGCCGAGCCCGTCTCCTCGGCCGCCACCGCGAAGCGGGCGTTGTGCTCGGGCAAGTAGACCTCGGCGATGAACCGGTTGGCGGCGGCCACGGTCGCGATCCCGGCCAGCGCCAGCTCCTTGACCAGGCGGTCCTGGAGCGTGCGGAAGGTGCGCTCCGAGCGGCCGCGCGCCTCCGGCGAGTACGCCGCGATGTGCTCGATGCCGAGTTCGGCCAGCGCCCGGCCGACCTGGGTCAGCCGCTCCTTCGAAACCTTGCCGCCGGCCTCCGGCGTGTGGAAGTAGTGGCTGCCGCGGTCGGTATAGAGCGCGCAGAACAGACCCTCGGCGGAGATCGTCTCGGCAAGCCCGTGGAAGCTCGAGGCGGTCCCTTCCTCGGCCACCAGGAACGCCGAGTAGAGCTCGCTCGTCGCATCGTCCAGTGTCGCCACCAGGTCGAGCGGCGCATGGCCGGCCAGCCAGGCGTGGCGCGAGGCGTCCTGGTGCACCAGCATGCCCGCCATCGGCCAGCGCGGCCGCTTGCGCCGGTGCGCGCCACGCCGCGGCGCCGCACGCACCAAGCCCGCCGACTGCAGCGCAAGACGCGTCACCGTGTAGCCCAGCTTGTACCCATGCCGCTTGACCAGCTTCTCGTGGAAATGCTTCACGGTGAAGTCGCCGTACAGCTCCTCATACAGCCCCCGCATTCGCGATAGCTCGCTCGCCGCCGCACGGTGCGGCGACGGCTTGCCAACACGCCTGTCCGCAAGCCCGGGCACACCCTCCTCGCGATACCGTTCACGCCAACGCCGGAACGTCCGACCGCTCATCCCGAGTAACTCTCCCGTCTCCTCCTGCGTCAACTCCCCGCGTTCGTGCCGCTCCAATAGCTCCTCGAAACGCATCACCCGGATCTCCTGTAGCACCTGCGCCCGCTCCATCCTCGCCCCCGAAAAAAAACCTCCTTGGAGCGATTCCAGAAACGGTCACTTCGCGCGCTACATAATCCGGACAACTCACACGCTATCTACACCAGTGGCCTCGCCACTATGCCAACGCTGGCCGGCAGCCTACACTGCCAGCAATCGGCGGGACCATCGGGTCACACATGCGCGTTGAGTTGAACTATGGCCGTGGCACGCTGCCGGTCGAGCTGCCGGACAGCTGGGACGTCACGGTGATCGAAAAGCCGCCGATGCCGGCGCTGGCGGCGCCGGTTGCGGCCGCCGAGGCGGCGCTGGCCGCGCCCGTCGGCGCGCCGCCGCTGGCCGAGGCCGCGCGCGGCTGCCGCAGCGCCTGCATCCTGATCTGCGACATTACCCGGCCGGTGCCGAACGGCGTGTTCCTGCCGCTGATCGTGCGTCGGCTGCTGGACGCCGGCGTGGCACCGGCGGCAATCACGATCCTCGTCGCGACCGGCCTGCACCGTCCCAACGAAGGCGCCGAGCTGGCCGAGGTCGTCGGCGACCCCTGGGTCATGGAGACGGTCGCGGTCGAGAACCATTTCGCGCGCGACACGCACGCCCATGTCGAGCTGGGCGTTACCGGTACCCGGGGCACGCGCGTCACGCTGGACCGCCGCTTCGTCGAGGCCGACCTGCGCATCGCGACCGGCCTCGTCGAGCCCCACTTCATGGCCGGCTATTCCGGCGGGCGCAAGGTCATCGCCCCCGGCGTCGCCGGCGCGGAGACGATCACGACGTTCCACAGCGCCCGCTTCATGGAGCACCCGCGCGCCGCCAACTGCGTGCTGGACGGCAACCCGCTGCACGAGGAGCAGCTGGAGATCGTCCGCATGATCGGCGGCGCGCTCGCCCTGAACACGGTGATCGACGACCACCGCCGCGTCTGCTTCGTCAATTACGGCGAGGTCGTCGAGAGCCATCTGCGGGCCGTCGATTTCATCCGCGGCTATGCCGAGATCCCGGTGGCCGAGCGGTTCAACACGGTGCTGACGAGCGCCGCCGGCTATCCCCTCGACAAGACCTACTACCAGACGGTCAAGGGCATGGTCGGGCCGATGGACATCCTGGCGCCCGGCGGCGATTTGATCATCGCCGCGGCCTGCGACGAGGGCATGGGCTCGCCCGAGTTCGCCGCCGCCCAGCGCCGCCTCGTCGACCTCGGGCCGGAGCGCTTCCTCGCCGACATCAGCCGCAAGAGCCACGCCGACATCGACGAGTGGCAGACCGAGATGCAGCTGAAGCCGATGCGCATCGGCAACATCCATCTCTACACCGATGGTCTCGGCGAGGCCGACCGTGCCCTCACCGGCGTCAACACCGTCGCGTCCGTGGCCGAGGCACTGGCCGCCAGCGTCGCGCGCACCGGCGATGCCCGCGTCGCCGTCGTGCCCGAGGGCCCCTACGTCGTCCCGAAGTATCGGCCGGCGGCCTGACCGGCAACCCAGCGGCCGCTTGACCGGCGCCATGCATATTCACCTCGATCCCCTAGGCGGCATAGCCGGCGACATGTTCCTCGCCGCGGTGTTCGATGCCTGGCCCGAGCTGGCGGAGGGCGCCATCGCCGCGGCACGCGCGGCCGGCTTGCCGCCGGCGGTCGCGATGGCGACGACGGCGCATACCGACCATGCGCTTGCCGGCACGCGGCTACGCGTCGACACCGGCAACGGCACGCCACCGGCACCACCCGGCCGGTTCGCGGCGATCGCCGAGCGGCTGGCCGCGGCGCCGTTGTCGCCGCCGGTGCGCGGCCGGGCGCTGGCGATCTTCGCGGTGCTGGCCGAGGCGGAGGCGCGCGTGCACGGCATCGCCGCCGCCGATGTCGTGTTTCATGAGCTCGCCGGCTGGGACTCGATCGCCGACGTCGTCGGCGCCGCCCACGTCATCGAAGCCCTGGGCGCGACCGGCTGGTCCGTCGGCCCGCTGCCGCTCGGCGCCGGCCGCATCGCCACGGCGCACGGGCCGCTGCCCGTGCCGGCGCCGGCGACGGCCGTGCTGCTCGAAGGCTTTCCGGTGATCGACGACGGCATCGGCGGCGAGCGGGTTACGCCGACGGGCGCGGCAATCCTGCGCCATCTGGCGGCGGCGCCGGGTTTGCCGCACGAGCCGCTGCGCCTGTCGCGCTGCGGCATCGGCTTCGGCACGCGCACGCTGCCCGGCATCAGCAACGTGCTGCGCCTCATGGGATTCGAGGGCGATGCGGGCGCGCAGGCGGTCGAGGCGGTCGGCGTCATCGCCTTCGAGGTCGACGACCAGACGCCGGAGGATCTGGCGACCGGCCTCGATGCGCTGCGCGCTCGCGACGACGTGCTCGACGTCGTCCAGATCCCGGCCTTCGGCAAGAAGGGCCGCATGCTGGCGAGCATCCAGGTGCTGTGCCGGCCCGACGCGCTCGACGGCGTGATCGACGCCTGCTTTCACGAGACGGCGACAATCGGCCTGCGCTGGTCGCGCGGCATGCGCACGGTCCTGGCGCGCCGGGCGCTCACAATCGGCGACGGCGACACGGCCGTGAAGGTCGTCACCCGGCCGGGCGCGATGCGCACCGCGAAGGCCGAGGCCGCGGGCCTGCACGGGGCCGCCGGCCATGCCGGCCGCGCGCGCCGCCGCCACGACGCCGAGGCCGCGGCCCTGCTCAAGGATGAGACACGCGACGATGACGACCGCTGACGCGACGACCGACGGGCTGGCAGCCCTGGCCGCCATCTTCGGCGACATCGGCCGTGCGGCCGTCGCCGTCAGCGGCGGCGTCGACAGCATGACGCTGGCCGTTGCCGCCCAGCGGGCGCTCGGCGCCAACGCTGCCATGTTCCATGCGATCTCACCGGCCGTGCCGCCCGAGGCGACGGCGCGCGTCCGCGCCCACGCGGCGCGCGGTGGCTGGGCCCTCACGGTCATCGATGCCGGCGAGTTCGCCGACCCGAATTACCTGCGCAATCCGGTCGACCGGTGCTTCTATTGCAAGACCAATCTGTACGGCACGATCGCACCCCGGGCCGCCGGTGCGACGATCGTGTCGGGCACGAACCTCGACGACCTGGGCGATTATCGCCCGGGCCTGCGCGCCGCCGCCGACCACGGTGTGCGCCACCCGTTTGTCGAGGCGGCGATCGACAAGGCGGCGGTGCGGGCGCTTGCCCGTTCGTTCGGCCTCGCCGATGTGGCCGCGCTGCCGGCGGCGCCGTGCCTGTCGAGTCGCCTCGAAACGGGCACGCCAGTGACGGCGCCGGCGCTCGCCTTCGTGCACAAGGCCGAGCGCTTGCTCGGCGAGCGGCTGGCGCCGCGTACCGTGCGCTGCCGCGTGCGCCGCGCCGGGCCGGTTGTCGAGCTCGATCCGGAGAGCCTGGCCCGGCTGCGGTCCGAGACCGGTGCCGCCATACGCGATGCCGTCGCGCTGTTGTCCCAACGGCACGGCTATGGCGCCGCGGTCGCGTTCGAGCCCTATCGGAGGGGCAGCGCCTTCGTCGGCGCGGTGGGGCGATGAGCGACGACGTGGCCCTCGACCTCGAGCGGCAGGCGCGGATCGGCCTCAGCGAATCTATCTATTGCGCCGGCAAGACGCCGCAACAGATCGCCGCGGCCCTGACCGGCGCCCGCGATGCCGGCACGACGATGCTGCTTACGCGCCTCGATACGGCCGGCTACGGCGCGCTCGCGGCCGACTGGTGTGCAGCCATCGACTACGACCCGGCCTCACGCACCGGCATCTACGGCGCCTGGACACAGCCCGCCGGGCCGGCGCGGGTGGCCGTCGTGACGGCCGGCACGACGGACCTGCCGGTCGCCCGCGAGGCCGCGCGCACGCTGGCTTACCATGGCCAGGCGAGCCGCGAGATCGCCGATGTCGGCGTCGCCGGCCTGTGGCGTATCCTCGAACATGAGGAAGCGCTCGGCGCATTCCCGGTCGTCATCGTCGTCGCCGGCATGGACGGGGCGCTGTTCAGCGTCGTCGGCGGCCTCGTCGGCGGCGTCGTGATCGCCGTGCCGACCTCCGTCGGCTACGGCGCCGCCCACGGTGGCCAGACCGCGCTCAACAGTGCCCTCGTCAGCTGCGCGCCCGGCGTCGTCACGGTCAACATCGACAACGGCTACGGCGCCGCCTGCGCCGCGATCCGGGTCTTGCGCGCGACGGGCGGCCCTCATAGTTCGACAACCCCGGATCTAATCCGGGGATGAGGGCCTCACACCCAGCCTTGCGAACACCTCACCGTGAGCCTGTCGAAGGGTGATCGAGGGATCGAGTCATGGACGCCCAAACAGCCGCAGCACTCGCCGTCCCCGAGGAAACCCTCGGCCAAGACGCGCCGATTCCGCTGTCGGTCGTGGCCGATGCGGAAGCCCTCACCGAGCGCTTTGCGGACGACATGCTGGCCGAATACCGGGCGGCCCGCGCCGCCGGGCGGCAGCGGGTTGTGTTCATCTTGCCGGTCGGCCCCGTCGGCCAGTTCGATCTCGTGGCCCAGCGGTGCAACGAGGCGGGTGAGAGCCTGCGCGAACTCGTCGTCATCAACATGGACGAGTACCTGACGCCGGACGGCCGCTCGCTGATCCCGCTCGACGATTCGCTGAGCTTCCGGCGCCACATGGACGCGCATTTCTACGATATCCTCGATGCGGCGCTGGCGCCGCCGCCGGCCCAGCGGATCTTTCCCAGCCCCGACGATCCGGACGCCGTGCAGCGCGCCATCGATGCCGCCGGCGGCGTCGACGTCTGTTTCGGCGGCGTCGGCATCACCGGGCATGTCGCGTTCAACGACCCGCCGGAGCCGGACGAGGCGACGACGCTGGCTGCGTTCGGTGCCCTGCCGACGCGGGTCGTGCGCCTCAGCCGGGAGACGCGGGTGATCAATGCGGTCACCGCTTGCCACGGCAACATCGACCGAATCCCGGAACTCGCGATCACCGTCGGCATGAAGGAGATCCTCGCCAGCCAGCGCGTGCGGCTCTACCTGAACCGGCCCTGGCAGAACGCCATCGTGCGCAAGGCCCTGCACGGCACGGTGACCGAGCGTGTGCCGGTGTCACTGCTGCAACAGCACCCGGACTGCCGCTTCACGATCACGCGCCAGGTCGCCGCGCCGCCGGACCCGACGCTGCGCTAGCGCGCGTGCCTACAGAACCTCGCGGTTGACGACGTGGTCGGGGCGCGGCGTGCCGGCCAGGGCGTCGAGGATGTTCTGCATCGAGACGACGCCCATGCGCTCGAAGCATTCCTCGGTAAGCGCGGCGTTGTGCGGGCTGAACACGACGTTGTCGAGCGCGAGCAGCGGGTTGTCCGGCGGCGTCGGCTCCTGGCGTGTCACGTCCAGGCCGGCGCCGCGCAACCGCCCGTCGCCGAGCGCCGCGGCGAGCGCCGCCTCGTCGATCAGCGAGCCGCGCGCGCAGTTGACGATATAGGCGCCGGGCTTCATCGCCGCCAGCTCCGGCGCGGCGATGACTGCGCTGCCGTCGGCGTTCGCGGGCAGGTGCAGCGTCACGATATCCGCCGCGCCCAGCGCCTCGTGAAAGTCGGCGGCGTGGCCATAGCCGTCGGCCGCGACGGCCGCGGCGTCGGCAAAGGGATCGGCGGCGATGATGCGCATCTCGAAGGCCGCACAGCGCGCCGCCACCTGGCGGCCGATGCGCCCGAAGCCGACGATCAGCACGGTCTTGCCGGCCAGCTCGGTCATGGCGATCGTGTTGCGGGCGCCGAAATCGTCGTCGCGCACGGCGCGGTCGCCGACCGGCAGCTGCCGCGTCACCGCCAGCATCATCGCCAGCGTGTGCTCGGCCACCGGCTTGGCGTTGGCGTCGCCGACGATCATCAGCGGGATGCCCCGCGCCGTCAGCGCCGCGACGTCGACGTCGTCGTAGCCGACGCCGTGGCGCGCCACCGCCTTGAGCCGCGGCGCCGCGTCGATCAGCGCGGCGTCGAGCTTCAGCGCGCGCACCAGGATCCCGTCGGCCTCGGCCAGCGCCGCGGGTACGTCGTCGCGCGCCTTGTCCACGGCGCGCCCCGCCACATCGGTCCGGCCGTCCAGCAGTGCCAACGCCGCCGGGTGCACCGTCCCGTCGATCACGATCAGCGAAGTCATGGCCTTTTCCCCCTCCCCCTCCCGGCCGTGCCGGAGGACTTTTCGGTTCGCTGCCCATGATAACGGGGTTGGGTGCACGGGACGACGCCCTTAAGCTGGCGACCGGACAGGCATGACGAGGAGTGCATCGATGGCTGCACAATCGCTGGCGGAAAAGCTCGGGCTGGCGCCCGACGCACGGATCGTCGTGCCGCATCAGGACGACGTCGGCATGTGCCATGGCGCCAATTCGGCCTTCGCCGTCCTGGCCGGGCAGGGCTTCATCACGTCGGGCTCGGTCATGGTGCCGTGCCCCTGGTTCCTCGAGCTCGCGGCGCTCGCGGCGGAGCGGCCGGCGCTCGACATCGGCGTCCATCTGACGCTGACGAGCGAATGGCAGCACTATCGCTGGCGGCCGCTGACCGGCGCTGCAAAGGCGTCGGGCCTGGTCGATGACGAGGGCTACATGTGGCATCAGGCGCGGGCCGTCGCCGAGCACGCCCACGCCGACGCCGTCGAGGCGGAGTTGCGGGCGCAGATCGACGCGGCGCTGGCGGCCGGCATCGACGTCACCCACCTCGACCACCACATGGGCACGGCCCTGGCGCCGGAGTTCGTCGAGATCACGCTGCGGCTGGCGCGCGACTATGGCCTGCCGGTGCTGTTTCCGCGCGATTGGGACGGTTTCGGCGGGCCCGCGGCGCTGCGCCTTGGCGACTTGTCGATGGACGACCACGCCGCGCGGGTCGCCGCGCTCGAGGCGGCCGGGCAGCCGATCATCGACCGCTTCATCGAAAGTCACTGGGAGCCCGCGCCCGACAAGGCCCCGATCTATCGGGCGATATTGGAGAGCATCGAGCCCGGCGTCACGTTCCTCGCCTTCCACTGCAACGCGTCGGGCGATATCGAGGTCATCGACCCGCCGCGCGCCCACACGCGCACGGACGAGGTCGCCCTGTTCCAGGACGCCGCGTTCGTCGACTGGGTCGCGGCACAAGAGCTCGATCTCGTCGGCTTCCGGGAGATCGGTGAGGCCTGTCGCTAACGCGCCGCTATCAGATTAGCGACCGCGGAAAACCGAGTCGCCGAGCACCCGTCCCTCCTACTTCGACAGCCCCGGATTAAATCCGGGGATGAGGGCCTTATCCTGAGCTTGTCGAAGGGTGAGGCCCGGCACTCGGACCGGCCGGCACCAGGACGCCCGGATTGAGGATCCCTGCCGGGTCGAACGTCGCCTTCGCCGCCGCCAGCGCCGCGCCGAACAGCGCCGGGCGCTGTTGCGTGTACCACTCCATGTGATCGCGGCCGACGGCATGGTGATGCGTGATCGTGCCGCCGCCGGCGATCACGGCGTTTGACGCCGCGGTCTTGATGTGGCGCCAGGCGTCCAGGATGCCGCCGTGACGGCCCAGGGCGTGAAACGTGAAATAGGGCGCCGGCCCGTCGGGGTAGATGTGGGTGAAGCGGCAGTGCACGAGGCCCGGCCGGCCCGTCGCTTCCTCGATCGCCCGTTTTGTCGCCGTCGTCACCGCGGCGTGGAAGGCGCGAAAACGGTCCCAGGTGATCGCCGTCTCGAACGTGTCGTTGATGACGCCGATGGCGGTCAGCAGCTCGCGATAGTACGGCATGCGGATGAACGCCGCGCGCCAGGCGCCGGCGGCGCCGGTGCAGTGCGCGTCGGGTTGGGCCGCGGCATCGCGCGCGAACGCGCCGCCGTGGTCGGCACAGATCTCCAGCGCCCGGGCCAGCCAGGCATCGACCGAGTGGTCGGCGGATTCGAAGGCGATGACGACCAGCGCCCCGGACCCATTGGCGAAGCCGTCGCCGGCGCCGTTGATCTGCGCCTCCAGCGGATCAAGCAGGCGCAGGTTCGCCGGATACAGCCCGGCCTGGCCGACCACTCGGATCGCTTCGGCCGCGGCGTGCAGGTCGGCGAAGCGCACGTCGGCGGCGGCCCGGTGGGTCGGCCGCCGCTGCAGCCGCAGCCAGGCCTCGGTGATGACGCCAAGCGCGCCTTCCGAGCCGATCAGCAGGCGGTCGGGGCTGGGTCCGGCGCCTGAGCCCGGCAGCCGCCGTGTCTCGATCACGCCCGCCGGCGTCACCGCGCGCACGCTTTCGACGAGGTCGTCGATGTGGGTGTAGAGCGTCGCGAAGTGGCCGCCCGAGCGGGTCGCGATCCAACCGCCCAGAGTCGAGTGCGCGAAGCTCTGGGGAAAGTGCCGCAGCGTCAGGCCGTGCGGCTTGAGCGCCGCTTCCAGCGCCGGGCCGAACAGCCCGGCCTGCAGGCGCGCCGCGCGGCTGACATCGTCGACCTCGACGACCCGGTCGAGGCCGCGCAGATCGAGGCTCAGGGTCGCCGCGTAGCCGTCGCCGACCGCCGGCTCGACGCCGCCGACGACGCTCGACCCGCCGCCGAACGGCACGACGGCGATACGTGCGCCGGCGGCCCAATCGAGCAGCGCCGCGACATCGTCCTCGCAGCGCGGGAAGGCGACGAGGTCGGGGCATGCGCGAAGTCGCGGTCGAAGGTGCGCACATAGTCGGGCAGCGACTTGCCGTAGCTGTGGCACACCCGCTCGAAGGCCTCGTCCGAGCACAGCGGGGCAAGCGCGGCCGGTGCCGCCACGCGCGGCCGCCGCAGAGCCACGTCGGCAAGCCGGGGCACCGGCAGCCGGTCGAATGTGTCGACGCCGAACCGCCCGGCGTAGAACGCCATGCGCGCCTGTTCCTCGGCCTTGCTCAGGCACTGGTCTGCCGTGCCCCAGCCCCAGAATTTGGAGCGCCGGTCGGTCATTGCCGCGCCGTGTCGAGCACCTGCGGGTAGGGGTAGTCGGCGCCGAGCAGGGCCCGCAGCGTCGGACTCGCGCGTTCGACCACTTCGGGCCGGACGCTGCGCAGCTGGTCTTCCATCGGCTTGACGAACTTCGGCAGGTACTAACCCAGGATGCCGACGCGGACCCGATCCGTGCGGTTGTGGCCGGCGCCGTGCCACAACAGCCCGGTCATCAGCATGACCGACCCGGCCGGGCCGGTCGTCTGGACCTTCAGCGGCTCGAACTCGTCCGGCGTCGGGAACCTGCCGCGCGTCTGTGTGCCCGGCGCCACCTGGGTGGCACCGTTCTCGGTCGTGAAGTCTTCGAGCATGATCGTCGACTGGCAGTTCATGAAGAACGTGCCGTTGATGCCCATCGGAAACGTGCCGCGCTCATAGAGGTCCCAGTAGGGATAGTCGACATGGGGCTGCTGAGCCTGGGCGCCGGGCTGGACGATGCGCGCGGCGGGCGAGCCAAGCTTCAGCTCGGAGCCGAGGATGCGCGAGAACACGGCGAGGATCGTCGGATGCTCGGCCATCGCCTCGAACACCGGGCCCTTGTCGACCAGGTTCCAGACATGGTCCGCGGCGTTCAGCTTGGCCAACGCGTCGGCTTCGTCGACGTGCGGCGCCGCGACGGCGGCGAGCTCAAGCACACGCGCTCGCGCCTCCGCCACCTGGTCGGCACTGAACAGTCCCTCCAGGACGGTGTAGCCCCTGCCCTTGGTCAGCGCGTGAACGGCCGCATCGACAATGCTGCTCACCCCTTCCCTCCCCGACGCTCGTGCGGTGGCGGCCCGACTCTGATCCGGCGCTGGCATTCAGGCAACCCGATTGTCCCGGGCCGCGCACGGTTGTGTCGGCCGGCGGACTTGTGGAACCCTCCGCATAACCAGAGGGGAGGATGCGATGAAGGTCTTCGGCCTGGCGTTTGGACCTGCGGGACGACCCGCAGGTGATCGCCGACTATGAGCGTTATCACCGTGAGGTGTGGCCGGACATCCAACGCGCCATGCGGGCGGTCGGTGTCGAATCCCAGCGTATCTTTTCGCAGCGGCAACCGCCTGTTCATGGTCATGGAGACGCGCGACGATTTCGACTGGGAGCGTGACTTTGCGCGTTATCTGGAGTCGACGTCGCAGGCGCGCGAGTGGGATGCGCTGATGCACGGCTATCAGCAGGTCGTGCCCGCCGCGCAGCCGGGCGAGTGGTGGAGCGTGATGAAGGAGGTCTACAACCTCAACGATCAGCTTGCGCGCCTCGACGCGACCCCGCCCGGGAAATCGCCATAGCGCCTGGCCCCCAGAGACTCGCCGCTTTCGCCGTCATCGTCGTTGGCCATCGTCATCATTGCCCTGATGAATTGTTCCGACCTACTATCGCAGGTGCAGAATAATGCACGATGCCGGGACGGGCCGTGGCGGCGCGGGAGCGTGCCGGCGGCCATTTGCGGCATTGGGAAGACGGCAAGCTCCAACTACCGGGGACAGAACGCATGGCGAGAGCAGCGGCACAAACCCGGGCGAGAGGCGCCGACGCGGTCGATCGCCACGGCCTGGCCGACCTGGTGCACGAGAAGACCAAGGAGCTGATCTTCGACCGCAGCATCGCACCGGGAGAACGGATCAAGATCGATCAGCTGGCGAAGCGCCTGGACGTCAGCATCTCGCCGGTGCGCGAGGCCCTGGCGCGGCTGCTGTCGGAACGGCTGGTCGTTTTCGAGCCGTTCATCAGCTACTCCGCGGCGCCGATACCGGACAATCGGTTCTTCGTCGACATGCTGAAGCTGCGCGTCGTGCTCGAGGGCTATGCGGCACGGCGCGGCGCGCCGAAGAAGTCGCCGACCATTCTGCGCCGCCTGAACCAGGCCATGAAGGGCATGCGCAAGACCAGCCTCGGCCGCCGCTATCACCTCTACAGCCGCTTTGCCGCCCTGGATGCGGAATTCCACGAGGCGATCATCGCGAGCGCCGAGAACAACCTGCTGATCAACGTCTATGCCGACATGCGACCGCACATGCATCATGCGCGGCTGCTCATCGATGCGCCCGCGAGCGCGCGGCAATCCAGCATCGAGGGCGCGCGCGAGCACGAGGCGATCCTCGAGGCGTTCCAGCAGGGCAAGGGCCCCGCGGCCGAGCGGGCCATCCGCGCCCATCTCGAGGGCACGCGCCGCCGCCTGCTGCGCGAGTCCGACGGCTAGTCGGCCGATCATGCCGCGCGTCAGTTGCGTCGAGATTCACGAATTTTCCCATGAAGCCTCCGACCTCGGCATGGATGCCGGCGGCTTCAACTACGTCTACATGGCGGGGCACGCCCAGCCGATCGGCCGCTACGCCGTCGTCATCGAGACGGCGGACGGCGCCCGCGGCGAATACGTCGCGCTGTGGGGCGGCACGCCCATGGCGCTCGCCCAGACCAGGATGCTGGCGCCGCACCTGATCGGCCGCGACGCCTTTCAACGCGAGGGCATCTACGACGACTTCAAGCGGGCGTTGCGCCAGTACGACCACATGGGCCACGGGCCGCTGGACATCTGCCTGTGGGGCCTGGCCGGCAAGGCGCTTGGCACATCGGTGGCGACGCTGCTCGGCAGTCACCGGACGCGCCTGCCGGCCTATGCCAGCACGTTTCACGGTGACCACAATGGCGACCTCGACACGCCGGCGGCGGTCGCCGATTTCGCCGAACAATGCCACGGGCTCGGCTATCGCGCGTTCAAGATCCATGGCTGGGGCGACGGCGACGTGACCGCCGAGATCGCCGCCGTGGAGGCGTTGGCCGCGGCGGTCGGCGACCGCATGGTGCTGATGAACGACCCGGCCTGCGAGCTGCGCACGTTCGCCGACGCGCTCGCCCTCGGCCGCGCCTGCGATGCCGCCGGTTTCTTCTGGCTGGAGGACCCGTTCCGCGACAGCGGCGTCTCGGCGCACGCCCACCGCAAGCTGCGCGAGCTGATCCGCACGCCGCTGCTGCAGACCGAGCATGTGCGCGGCGTCGAGCCTAAGGCCGACTTCATCGTCGCCGGCGGCACCGACTTCGTGCGCGTCGATCCGGAATACGACATGGGTATCACCGGGGCGATGAAGATCGCCCATCTCGCCGAGGCATTCGGCCTCGATGCCGAGGTCCATGCCAGCGGCCCGGCCCACCGCCACGTCATGGCGGCGCTGCGCAACACGAACTACTACGAGGTCGCGCTCGTCCACCCGAAGACGCCCAACCCGCTGCCGCCCGTCTATGTCTGCGCGTATACCGACGCGCTCGACGGGGTCGGCACCGACGGCTCGTTCCCGGTGCCTCAGGGACCAGGCCTCGGCGTGGTCTACGACTGGGATTTCATCGCCGCCCATCGGACGGCGCTGCACGAGTTCACGTAGCCGGACGACACCGGAGGTGGAATGGGCGTTCCATCATTCGGGCGCGCTACAGCGCGAGCGTGCAGTCGACCCAGGCGCCGCCGGCCTTGTCAGACTCCAGCGCGGCATCGATGAACTTCATGCCGCGTGCGCCGTCCTCCACACTCGGGTAGTTGAGCAGCGCGGGCTCCACCTTGCGGCCGTCGCGGCGCGCCTCGATGGCGACGGCGATCTCCGTGTAGAGGTTCGCCCAGGCCTCGATCAGCGCCTCCGGATGGGCCCGCGGCATGCGGGTGAAGCGCGTCGCCGACGGGCCGACGCTGCCGCCATGGCCGCGCGTAATCGTGCTCGCCGGTTCGCCGAAGCGCGCGTATTTGAGGACCTCGGGCGCCTCCTGGTCCCACTCCAGCCCGGCCTTGTCGCCGAACACGCGCAGGCGCAGCCCGCAGCCATTGCCGGGCGCCACCTGGGTGCACCACAACATGCCGGGGATCGTGTCGTCGTAGCGCACCATCATCTGGATCGTGTCGTCCAACGCATTGGGCGGCCCGGCGCACAACAGCTCGGCGCGCAGCTTGGTCATCGTCGTGCCGGTGACGAACGTCGCGAGGTGGTGGGCATGGGTGCCGATATCGGCGGTGCAGGCGGTCGGCCCGGCGATCGCCGGGTCATGGCGCCAGCCGAACTGTTTCGTCGGCCGCGCGCTGAGATCCTCGGTCTTCCACTCCTGCACATATTCGACCTGGATCAGGCGCAGCCGGCCGACGTCGCCGGCGGCGATCATCTCCTTCGCCTGGCGCACCATCGGATAAGCCGCGAAGGCATGGGTCAGGCCGAACACGAGGCCGCTTGTCCGCACCGTGGCCACGAGGTCGAGCGCGTCGTCCAGCGTCGTCGTCAGCGGCTTGTCGCAGATGACGTCGATGCCGGCCTTGAGGAACGCCGTCGCGATCGGGTGATGGGTCGCGTTGGGCGTGGTGATGGCGACGGCGTCGATGCCGTCGGGCCGCGCCGCCTCGGCGGCGGCCATTTCCTCATAGCGCGTATAGGCGCGGTCGTCGGGGATGAACCAGTCGGCCGCCGAGGCCTTGGCGACGTCGGGCTTCGACGACAGGCAGCCGGCGACGATCTCATAGCGATTGTCGAGGCGCGCCCCCATCGCATGGATCGGCCCGATCAGCGAGCCGCGCCCGCCACCGACCATGCCCAGCCGCAGCCGCCGCCCGGCCGGCGGAAACGTCGCCAAGTCCGTCATCGCCCGTCCTCCCAGATTTTCTCGCGCGTGGATGCGCCCGCATCCGTGTACGCTATCATGTGGTGTTGGCAGCGGGTGAACCACGGCCTCCGCCGGGAGGTGCTGAATGCAGGTGAGGATCGCTAACGCGCCGGTCTCGTGGGGTGTCTTCTTCGGCGACGATCCGACGAACCCGCCCTGGACCAAGGTGCTGGACGAGATTGCCGGGGCGGGCTACCGCTGGACCGAGCTGGGGCCGATCGGCTATCTGCCGGAGGATCCGGCCGAGCTGTCCGACGCGCTCGCCAGCCGCGACCTGTCGCTGATCGGCGGCTTCATCTACGAGCCGCTGCACGATCCGGCGACGCGCCCGCAGGTGCTCGAGACAGCGCGGCGGACCTGCCGCGTACTGGCGCCGCAGGGCGCGAAGTACTTTGTCATCATCGACCGGCATGCGGCCGCGCGCGCGGCCACGACCGGGCGTGCCGACGCGGCGCCGCGGCTCACAGGCCAGGCCTGGACCGAATTCATGCAGACGATCGGCGACGTGGCGACGATCGCCCGCGACCACGGCCTTGCCGGCGTGCTGCACCCGCACGCGGCCTGCTATGTCGAGTTCGCCGACGAGATCGACCGGGCGCTCGCCGCGCTCGATCCCGCGCTCGTGGGCGTCTGCCTGGACACCGGCCACCTCGCCTATGCCGGCATCGATGCGATCGCCTTCTATCGCCAGCACCACTCCCGCGTCCCCTACTTCCACTTCAAGAACGTCGATGGCGCCGCGCGGCGGCGGGCGATTGCCGCGAAGCTGGAGTTCTTCGCGGCGATCAGCGCCGGCCTCTTTTGCGGCCTGCCCGACGGCGTCGTCGATTTCCGCGACCTGAAGGCGGCGCTCGAGGAGACCGGCTACGACGGCTGGGCGACGATCGAACAGGACAACGACCCGCGCCAGGGTGGCGATCCGGCGTCGGATGCCATCGCGAACCTGGCCTATCTGCGCGGGATCGGCTTGGCGGCGTGATCCTGGTATGATGCCGATTTGGCATCGGGTGCAGCGAATTTTTGTTCTTTTTTCGCCCACCGGCGCCGTGGGACCATGACCGCGCTAGAACGAGTTTGACCGACTAGAGCGGGTCCGGCATAGACAGAATCAAAAAGGGGATTCCCAAGGGTCGCAAAAAGTGATTCAAGCTATGAGCTGGGTTAAAGGAGGCCAGCCATGGATGACACGACCTTATTCGGAAGATCTTCGTGAACGAGTTGTTCGAGTTGTTGAATCGGGGACCTCTCGCAATGCGGCGGCGAAGCAATTTGATGTGAGCATCAGCTTTGTTGTGAAGCTGATGCAGCGTTGGAAGCAGCGGGGCACGATCAAAGCCGACAAATACGGTGGCTGGAAGAAATCGAAACTGGCTCCCCATGGCGATCGCATTCGGGCTCTGGTGATGGAGAATTGCGACATCACCATTGACGAGCTTTGCGTCTTGCTGGCCGCCGAGGGGATCGAGGCGAAGCGCTCGACGCTTGGCGACTTTCTTCTGGCTCAGGGGCTGAGTCGCAAAAAAAGACAGCCCACGCCGCCGAGCAGGAGCGCCCTGACGTCGCGGCGGCGCGAGCCACTTGGCGCAACGAGCAACCTGGGCTGATTGCCGAACGGCTGGTCTTTCTCGACGAGACCTGGGCGCGGACGAACATGGCCCGGCGTTATGGCCGGGCACCGCGCGGCGAACGGGTGGTGGCGGCCATTCCCCATGGCCACTGGAAGACAACCACGTTCATTGCCGCCCTGCGTCACGACCGGATCACCGCGCCCTGCGTTTTCGATGGCCCGATCAACGGCGCAAGCTTCCTTGCCTGGGTCCAGCAAGCCCTGGTCCCGACCCTGTCCGCGGGCGACATCGTCATCATGGACAACCTCTCCTCCCACAAGGTCGCCGGCGTACACGAGGCCATTGAGGCGGTCGGCGCAACCCCGCTCTACCTGCCGCCCTACAGCCCCGATCTCAATCCCATCGAACAGGTCTTCGCCAAGCTCAAAGCCATTCTCCGCAAGGTCGGCGCCAGAACCGTCGATGACCTCTGGCGGGCAATTGGAAACGCCCTCGATGAATTCTCTCCAACCGAATGCAGAAACTACCTCGTCAATGCAGGATATTCCGTCTAAACCGGATGTGCTCTAGAGACCATCGCCGGTGCGGGCACGCCGCCCCGGCGCAACAGGGAGAAAACCGACATGGCTGATCAGGGCAAGGGCGACGCGACGATGCGGCGCCGCGATTTCCTCAAGACCGGCGCACTGGCGGCGGGCGGTGTGGCGTTCGCGCCGACGTTCCTTTCGGTGCGCCAGGCAGCCGGCGCCACCGAAGTCAACATGCAGCTCGGCTGGCTCGCCTCGAACGGCATCACCGGCGAGGTCGCGGCCGATGCGCTGGGCTACTACGCCGAGGAGGGCATCGAGCTGAATGTCACACCGGGCGGCCCCGGGGTCGACGGCGTCGCCTCGGTCGCCGCCGGGCGCGCCCGTGTTGGCCAGCTGTCGTCCAGCCCGTCGCTGATGCTCGCGCGTTCGGCCGGCATTCCCGTCAGGTGCATCTGCGCCGGCTACCAGCAGCATCCGTTCACCTACTTCTCGCTGGAAGACAGCCCGATCCGCACACCGCAAGACATGATCGGCAAGACCATCGCGACCCAGCCGACGGCGAAGATCCTGCTGCGCGCATTGCTCGCCAAGCACAACATCCCCGAGGACCAGGTCGAAGTCGTCAACATGGGCAGCGACATGAACCAGTTGCTGACCGGCCAGGCCCATGCCGTCACCGGCTGGCTGACCAACACCAACGCGCTGAAGGTCGTCGGCGACGGCCGCGTCGACATGCGCCTGTGGGACACCGGCATCCAGCTCTACGCCAACCCCTACTACGTGACCGACCGGACGCTGGACGAGAACTTCGACGCCGTCGTCTCGTACCTGCGCGGCTCGGCCCGCGGTTGGGAGTTCGTCAAGAAAAATCCCGAGCAGGCGGTCGACTTCCTGGTCAAGGCGTACCCGAACATGTCCCGCGAGTCCGAGCTCGAGGCGATCGGCCCGGTGCTCGGCTTCAGCTTCAACGAGGCGACGCGGGCCAAGGGCTGGGGCGACATGACGCGCGAGAACTGGGAAGAGCAGATCCGCATCTACGCGGACCTCGACCAGTTCAAGGGCGCGGTGCCGACGGTCGACGACGTCATGACGACCGCCGTCCTCGACGCCACCGCCGACGTCCGCGCCAAGCTCGGCTAGGCGGTCTTTATTCACCCCCCACCCTGACCCCCCCCTTGGGGGGAGGGAACCGAGGGTCTCCGCAATAGGCCCTCCCCCCTCTGGGAGGTTGGGTGGGGGGCGAAACGCCGCCCGAGGAAAGGGGGCACAACCCATGGCGACGCCGGCCGTTTCCATCGAGGGCGTTACCGTTCGCTTCGAGACCGACAGCGGCGCGGTGACGGCCCTCGAGGACATCTCCGTCGAGATCGACGAGGGGGCGTTCCTCACGATGCTCGGCCCGTCGGGCTGCGGCAAGTCGACGCTGCTGCGCCTCGTCGCCGACCTGGTGCCGCCGACGACAGGGCGCATCAGCGTGCTCGGCGGCACGACCGAGCAGGCGCGCACCAACCGCGACCTCGCCTTCGTCTTTCAGGACGCGACGCTGCTGCCGTGGCGTACGGCCATCGCCAACGTGCGCCTGCCGCTCGAGGTCGGACGGCGCAACCTCGCGGACCAGCGCCAGGCCTCGCCGGAGGAGCTGCTGGCGCTGGTCGGGCTGGCCGGCCGCGAGGACGCGTTGCCCCATGAGCTGTCGGGCGGCATGCGCCAGCGCGTGGCGATCGCCCGCGCCCTCGTCTGCCAGCCGCGGTTGTTGTTGATGGACGAGCCGTTCGGCGCCCTTGACGAGATCACCCGCGACAACCTCAATGGCGAGCTCCTGCGGATCTGGCGCGAGACCGGCACGACGATCGTGTTCGTGACCCATTCGATCCCCGAGGCCACGTTCCTCGGCCAGAAGGTGCTGGTGCTGGCCGCCAATCCCGGGCGCGTCCGCGACCTCGTCGAGGTCGAGGTGCCGTACAAGGGCCCGCTGCGCGACCGCGATTCCGCCGAATTCACGAAGGTCGCGTCCCAATTGCGGGCGGTGTTGGAGACCTGCTGATGGCTGCAACGGGCGAATTGAGCCGGACCCGGGACGGCGCCGTCGCGCGGCGCACGCGGCGCCCGGCCAGGAGCAAGTGGCGCGACCGGCTGCCGCCGCTGGCCGCCGCCGTCGGTATCATCGTGCTGTGGTTCGCGGTCGTGCGCGTGTTCGGCGTGCCGGACTACATCCTGCCGACGCCGCTCCAGGTCTTGCAGACGTTCGTCGAGGAGTGGAACATCCTGGCGCTCAACCTGGCGCCGACGGTGATGGAGGCGCTGAGCGGCTTCGTTGCCGGCAACTCCATCGCCATGCTGCTGGCCATCGCCTTTGTCCACAACCGCACGGTCGAGAAGGCGTTCTTCCCGCTGGCGGTGTTCGTCAACACGATCCCGATCCTGGCGATCGCGCCGATCCTGGTGCTGATCTTCGGCAACGGTTTCACGCCGAAGATCGTCATCGCCGCGTTGATCTGCTTCTTTCCGACGCTGGTCAACATGGTGCGCGGTCTGGAATCAGCAAGCCCCGCGACCCTCGATCTGATGCGCACCCTGTCGGCCAACAAGCGCGAAATCTTCTTCAAGGTGCGCCTGCAGAGCTCGTTGCCGTTCCTGTTCGCGGCGTTGAAGATCGCCACCACCACCAGCGTCGTCGACGCCATCGTCGGCGAGTGGATCGGCTCCAACTTCGGCCTCGGCGCGCTGATCATCGAGGCGACCTACAACTACCGCGCCGCCCTGCTGTTCGCGACGGTGTTCCTGGCCGCCGGCCTGGCCGTGACGCTGTTCGTCCTGGTCACGGTGGCCGAGCGCCTGCTCGTCACCTGGAAGCCGGTGACGAATCACTAGGGGCGAACCACTGAGGAGAGACAGAGGTGTCTGAGCCCAAGACCATCCGCGAGGCCGCGCGCGACGTGCCGGTCGTCGCCAAGTCCGACGTCGTCGTCGTCGGCGGCGGCGCCGCCGGCCTCGGCGCAGCCGTGTCGGCGGCGCGCAACGGCGCGCAGGTGACGCTGGTCGAGCGCTATCCCCATCTCGGCGGCATGGCGTCGGGCGGCATGGTCCTGGTGCTCGACGACATGACCAACGGCCACGAGATCGTCGTCACCGGCATCATGGCCGAATTCGTCGAGCGCATGGAACGCCTCGGCCTCGCCGTCTACCCACCCGAGGCGGACCGCCGCGTCGGCGGCGACGTCTGGCGGAAATGGGCGCGCTGGGGCACCAACGACTTTCACAGCCACACACCTTCCCCTGGACGGCATCAAGGTCATCGACCTGACCCAAGTAATGCTCGGACCCTGCGCGACTCAAATGCTGGCGGATTTCGGTGCCGACGTGATCAAGATCGAGAAGCCCGGGTCCGGCGATCTGTCGCGCTGGTCGGTCGAGACCGACCCGGCGAAGGGCGACAACCCGGTGTTCTGCAGCCTCAACCGCAACAAGCGGTCGATCGCGCTCGACCTGCGCTCCGGCGAGGGCCAGGCGATCGTGCATGACCTGGTGCGCGGCGCCGATGTCATCGTCAACAACTTCCGCCCCGGTGTGATGGAGCGCCTGAACCTGGGCTATGAGATGCTGGCCGAGCTCAACCCGCGCCTCGTCTATGGCTTCGGCTCCGGCTTCGGCGCGAGCGGCCCTTATGCCCACAAGGGCGGCCAGGACGTGCTCGCCCAGGCGATGTCCGGCGTCATGGCGCGCAAGGCCGACCCCGGCCACCCGCTGACCGTCTACGCCACCGCGCTGTGCGACTACTCGGCCGGCATGCACCTCGTGCAGGGCATCCTGGCGGCGCTGCTGGGCCGCGAGAAGACCGGCCGCGGCCAGATCGTCGAGGTCTCGCTCTACGATTCGATGATCGCCATGCAGATGCAGGAAGCGGCGATGCGGCTGATGGAGGACCGTGAGCTCAACTGGGCGGCGATGCCGCTGTCCGGCGTGTTCGAGACGACGGACGGCGCCATCGTGCTGGTCGGCGCCTTCAAGGCGAACCCGCTGCAGGACATCTGCACGGCCCTCGGCATCGACGATTTGTCGCCGAAATACCCGACGCTGGAAGTCCAGCGCGCCCATCGCGACACGCTGCAGGCGATCTTCCGCGAAACCTTGGCCACCAACACAACGACCCATTGGATCGAACGGCTGGAGGCCCAGGACCTGCTGTGTGCCCCGGTGAAGTCCCTGGCCGACGCCCTGGCCGATCCCCAGACCACCCACAACGGCATGATCGCCGAGGTCGAGTACAACGGCGCCGGGCCGATCAGGCTGGTCGGCTCGCCGGTGCATCTGTCGGCGGCGCCGTTCGGCATTCGCGTGCCGCCGCCGCGGCTCGGCGAGCATGGCGAGGCCGTGCTGCGCGAGCTCGGCTACGACCAGGCGCGCATTGCCGAACTGAAGACCGCCGGCGTCCTCGCATGAGCGTGCACTATGAGCGCGTCGACCACGTCGCCCGCGTCACCATCGACCGCCCCCAGGTCCTGAACGCCGTCGATGCGGCGACCGAGGCCGAGCTGCAGGCGATCTGGAGCCGCATCGAAGGCGACCGCGACGCCCGCTGCGTCGTCCTGACCGGTGCGGGCGAGAAGGCGTTCTGCGCCGGCGCCGATGTCGCCGCGGCAGAGACAAGCGGCACCATCGGCGCCGAGTACTGGCTGGCGCCGCGGCCCGGCGGCTTCGGCGGTATCGCGCTGAGGACGACGCTGGACGTGCCGGTCATCGCCCGGGTAAACGGCTATGCCCTGGGCGGCGGCTTCGAGATGGTGCTCGGCTGCGACATCGCCGTCGCCTCGGACAACGCGCAATTCGGCCTGCCGGAGCCGCGCATCGGCTTCATGCCGCTGGACGGCGGCATGGTGCTGCTGCCGCGCTATCTGCCGATGAAGTGGGCGATGGGCATCCTGCTGACCGGCCGCCGGGTCAAGGCCGACGAGGCTCTGCGCCTCGGCCTCGTCAACGAGGTCGTGCCGGCCGCCGACCTCGACGCCGCCGTCGACCGCTGGGTCGCCGACGTGCTCGCCTGCGCCCCCACCGCCCTGCGCGGCATCAAGCAGACCGTCCGCCGCACCGCCCACCTGACGCCCCAGGAGGCCCAGGCCCAGCGCCTACCGGCGCTCGTCGACGCGCTGAACTCCGAGGACCGCTTCGAAGGCGTCCGCGCCTTCCGCGAGGAGCGCGCGCCGGATTGGCCGGGGCGGTAGGAGTGACTCTTTTCCAGTCACCCCCCACCCCAACCCTCCCCCCCTTGGGGGGAGGGAGTAACGAGGACGCAGTCCGGATACTCCCTCCCCCCAAGGGGGGGGAGGGTTGGGGTGGGGGGCGTAGCAAAGACTCTTCGCCGAAGGCGTCCGCCCTGTCGGCTCTCCGCCGCCACATGACCTGGGTCGTCACCGAGACCTGCATCGACGTGAAGGACGGCGGCTGCGTCGACGTCTGTCCCGTCGACTGCATCTACCAAGGCACGCGCATGTTCTACATTCAGCCCGATGAGTGCGTGAACTGCGGCTTGTGCGAGACCGTGTGCCCGGTCGAGGCGATCTATGAGGACACGGAAGTACCGCCGGACCAGCAACACTTCGTCGGGGTCAACGCGGCGTTCTTCGGCCCCGCCGTGAGCGGGCTTGGCACGCCCCAGGGTGCCGGGCCCGTCGGCGCGATCGACGCCGATCACCCCACCGTGGCCGGGCACCCGCGCCCAGGGTCATGACCCTCGATGCGATCCTGCGTGGCGCCAACTTGGCCGATGGGCGGACCGGCGTCGACATCGGCATCGCGGACGGCCGCATCGCCGTCGTCGAAGCGGCCCTCGAAGCGTCGGCGCCACGGGAGCTCGACGTCGCCGGCCACCTCGTGACGGCGCCATTCGTCGATCCGCACTTCCACATGGACGCGACCGGGTCGCTCGGCCCGCCGCGCCACAATGAATCCGGCACCCTGCTGGAGGGCATCGCGCTGTGGGGCGAGCTAAAGCCCCTGTTGACGGTCGAAACGGTGATCGAGCGCGCCATGGCATACTGCGACATGGCGGCGGCCCAGGGCATCCAGGCGATTCGCAGTCATGTCGACGTCTGCGACGACCGGCTGCTCGCCGTCGAGGCGCTGCTCGAGGTGAAGCGCCGGGTCGCGCCCTACATCGACCTGCAGCTCGTGGCGTTTCCCCAGGACGGCTATTTCCGCTCGGCCAACGCCGCCACCAACCTTGCCCGCGCCCTCGACATGGGCGTCGACGTGGTCGGCGGCATCCCTCATTTCGAGCGCACGATGGCCGATGGCGCGGCGTCGGTACGCGCGCTGTGCGAGATCGCCGCCGCGCGCGGCCTGCCCGTCGACATGCACTGCGACGAGACCGACGACCCGCACTCGCGCCACATCGAGACCCTGGCGGCGGAGACTGTGCGCCTCGGCCTCGCCGGCCGTGTTACCGGGTCGCACCTGACGTCCATGCACTCCATGGACAACGACTATGCGGTGAAGCTGATCGCGCTGATCGCCGAGGCGCGCGTGCACGCCATCGCCAACCCGCTGATCAACATCACCCTGCAGGGCCGCCACGACACGTACCCCAAGCGCCGCGGCCTGACCCGCGTGCCGGAGCTGATGGCGGCGGGCGTGACCGTCGCGTTCGGCCACGACTGCGTCAAGGACCCGTGGTACGGCCTCGGCCGCGCCGACATGCTGGACGTCGCCCACATGGCCGTGCACGTCGCCCAGATGACCGGCCGCGACGCCATGCGCGCCTGCTTCGCCGCGGTGACGGAGAACGCGGCGCGGATCATGGGGCTGGATCGCTACGGTGTCGCGCCGGGCTGTCACGCCGATCTGGTGGTGCTGCAGGCCGCCCATGCGATCGAGGCGATCCGCCGGCGCCCGCCGCGCCTCTACGTGCTGCGCCGCGGCCGCGTCATCGCCGAGGCCGCGGCGCAGGTCTCGACGCTGGATCTGCCGGGCCGTCCCGGCAAGATCGAGGCCTAGCTTTGCCAGCACGCGTTCCCGGGCGACCCGGTCCTGGGTTGGTGCGGGCGGAGGGAATCGAACCCACACTCCGTTGCCGGAACCAGATTTTGAGTCTGGCGCGTCTACCAGTTCCGCCACGCCCGCACAGCAAGCGCATCGGTAGCACCATGCGCCGGCCCCCGCAATATTGCGGCCGATGGGGCCGTGGCGCCTTAGGCGGCTGTTAACCGCGGGGGCGCAAACGGAGCCGGCGGCGGCGCATGGGTCGCCCGGGCGTTGCTACGCGGGTGTTGTCACGTGGGCGTTGTCACGCGGGCGGGCGACCTGCTATGGCCCGGGCCGCCGGGCCGGCCGCCGCCAGCGGCGGCGGGAGGAAGCCGACATGGTGATGCTGCGGGCGCTCTACGACTGGACGATGCGACTGGGCGAGAGCCGCTACAGCCCGTGGGCGCTCGCCTTCGTTGCGTTCATCGAGAGCTCGATCTTCCCGATCCCGCCCGACGTGCTGCTGATCCCGATGATCCTGGCGGCGCGCCAGCGCGCCTGGACCTACGCGACGATCTGCCTCGTCGCCTCGGTCGTCGGCGGCTTCGGCGGCTATATGATCGGCTTCGTGCTGTTCAAGGGGCTGGGCCGGCCGATCCTCGACTTCTATCACTATACCGAGCAGTTCGGCCGCTTCACCGAGCTCTACAACCAGTGGGGCGCGTGGATCGTCGCGTTCTTCGGCGTCACGCCGTTTCCCTACAAGGTCGTCACGATCGCCTCGGGCGTCGCGCGGTTGGATCCGTTCGTCTTCGGCTTCGCCTCGGCGGTTTCGCGCGGCATCCGCTTTTTTGCCGTGGCGGCGCTGCTGTGGTACTTCGGGCCGCCGATCCGCGCCTTCATCGAGCGCCGCCTCGGCCTGATGGCGATCGTTTTCTTCGTGCTGCTGTTCGGCGCGTTTGTCGTGCTCAAGTTCGCCCTGTAACAGGCCCCGCCGCGCCGCCATATTAAGGGCATGGTCGAGGCCGCGATCCCCATGGTGTTTGCCGACGCCCGCCGCGTGCCGGCGGCGATCCTGGCGGCCGCCTGCGCGTTCCAGTACATCGGCGGGTTCGAGACGCCATGACCGACCCGGGCGAGCCCAAGACCGCCGCGCGGCCGGCGGAAACCGGCGCCGGGCGCCTGCCGGGCGATGTCGACCGGCGCACACTGGTCGAGCGCATGATCCGCGTCGACCATGCCGGCGAATACGGCGCGGCGCGCATCTATGACGGCCAGCTCGCCGTGCTGGACGGCAGCCGCGCCGGCCCGGTCATCCGTCGCATGGCGGCGCAGGAGCGCCGCCACCTCAGTACGTTCGACAAGCTGGTCGTCGAGCGCCGTGTGCGGCCGACGGCCCTGTCACCCGTCTGGCACGCCGGCGGCTTCGCGCTGGGCGTGGCGACGGCGCTGCTCGGGGTCCGGGCGGCGATGGCCTGCACCGCCGCGGTCGAGGAGGTGATCGACGAGCACTATGCGGGTCAGGCGGCGCAGCTCGGCGACGACGAGGCAGAGCTGCGCGAGACGATCGAAGCGTTCCGGCGCGACGAGGTCGAGCACCGCGATATCGCGCTGAGGCACGGCGCCGAGCAGGCGCTCGGCTACGAGGCCATGCGCGCCGCCATCAAGGCCGGCTCCAAGCTCGCGATCTGGCTGTCGACGCGGCTGTAGCCGAGCCCGCTCAGGAGGGTCGCGAGTGACCTCAAGCGGACTCGAGCTCGGTATCCCAGTACAGGTAGTCGCCCCAGCTGTGGTGCAGGTAGTTCGGCGGGAAGCCGCGGCCGTTGTCCTGCAGCTCCCAGTTGTTGGGGCGGTGGGCCTCGCGCATCAGGTGCATGCCGGCGTGGCGCGGCGTCCGGTTGCCCTTGCGCAGATTGCAGTCGCCGCACGCCGTAACGACGTTTTCCCACGTCGTCCTGCCGCCGCGGCTGCGCGGCGTGACATGCTCGAACGTCAGGTCCTGCACGGGGAAGCCGCCGCTGCAATACTGGCAGGCGAACTTGTCGCGCAGGAACACGTTGAATCGCGTGAAAGCCGGCCACGCGGCCGGCTTTATGTACTGCTTCAGCGCGACAACGCTGGGCAGGTGCATTTCTATGCCTGGCGATCTGACGAGGCGATCGTAGACGGCGACGATGTTGACGCGGTCGAGCACCGCCGCCTTGATCGACTCCTGCCACGGCCAGACCGACAGCGGGAAATAGCTGAGCGGCCGGAAGTCGGCATTCAACACCAGGGCCGGGCATTCCTGTAGGCTAGCCTGCACGCGCGCGCTCCCTTCGCCGCGGTAATGTTACGGGAATCCGTAGCCCGGCGCAAATTTTGCTTCTATCACAATATGTTGCCCGATGGTGTCCACACCCTCGCGGGGCAGCGGTGGGGCGGGTGGCGGCATGAAGCATGGCAGGCATCGGCACGATCGAGCCTAGCCCGCCGGGCTTACCGAATCGCTTACTCCTTTGCGATCGCGGCGCCAGGTGCGGCATCGCGGCGTGGCGCGATAGCCCGGGCCAGGAACGCGCTGGCCAGCGCCAGGCCCTCGGCGTCGATGCCGTGGCCCAGGCCGGGGCGCACATGTGCCTCGACGGTGATGCCGGCGGCGCGCAGGCTGGCCGCGGCGCGCGGCAGCGCCGCGACCGGCAGCACCTCGTCGGCGTCGCCATGGACCAGCAGCACCGGAGGCCGGGCGCGGACCTCCTGGGCCAGCTCGTCGCCGGCCACCAGCATGCCGGAGAAGCCGAGCACCGCGGCGCACGGCGCCGGGCGGCGCAGCGCCACGTGCAGCGCCATCATGCAGCCCTGGGAAAAACCGACGAGCACCAGCTTGTCGTCAGTCAGGCCATGCGCGGCCAGCGCGCCGTCGATGAAGCCATCGAGGATCGGCGCCGCCGCGCGCACGCCGGCGATGATCGCCTGGCTCTCGAACTCGCGCAGGCTGAACCATTGCCGGCCGACCGGCGCCATGTCGCACGGGAACGGCGCGTGGGGCGACACGAACGCGGCATGGGGCAGGCCGAGATGGGGCGCCAGCGCGATCAGGTCGTGGCCGTCGGCGCCCAGCCCGTGCAGCAGGATAGCCAGCTGCTGGGGCGGGCCGCCCGCCGCCGGCGCGACCGCTGGGCCGTCCAGGTCGATGCCGATCGTCACCGACGGCCCTCGCCTTGGTCGAAAACGGCGGCGTTCAGCGCTATCATCGCCGGCCTTCT
Organism: Alphaproteobacteria bacterium; assembly: GCA_965261585.1. Lineage (GTDB taxonomy): Bacteria > Pseudomonadota > Alphaproteobacteria > UBA6615 > UBA6615 > CBDHDN01. Next base: position 35,957 of record CBDHDN010000062.1, on the reverse strand, counting down.
AGCAGGAACGGCCGTGGTCCGCCATCGGCGGGCGCGGCCCCGGGGCCGCCCTTGACCACTGTCACCCGCTTCGCCCCCAGCCCGACCGGCCAGTTGCATCTGGGCCACGCCTACGCGGCGCTGTTCGCCTGGGATATCGCCGGCGCGGGCGGGCGCTTCCTGGTGCGCATCGAGGATATCGACCAGGGCCGCTGCCGGCCGGCGTTCGAGGCCGCGATCCTCGAGGATCTGGCCTGGCTGGGCCTCACCTGGGAGCAACCGGTGTGGCGGCAAACCGAACATCTGGAGGCCCATCGCCGTGCGCTGGCGGCGCTCGCCGACGCGGGACTGCTCTATCGCTGCTTCTGCACGCGGCGCGACATCCAGGCGGAGATCGCGGCCGCGGCCGGGGCGCCGCACCTGGCGCCGGCCGGTCCCGACGGGCCGCTTTACCCAGGCACCTGCCGCCGGCTCGACCCGGGCGAGCGGGCGGCGCGCCGGGCCGCCGGCGTCGCCCACGCGATGCGCCTCGACATGGTCGCGGCGACGGCGCGGGCCGGCGCCTTGCGCTGGTACGACCGCGGCCGCGGCTGGCAGGATGCGCGGCCGGGGGCGTTCGGCGACGTCGTGCTGGCGCGCAAGGACGCCGGCACCAGCTACCACCTGGCGGTCACCGTCGACGACGCGGCCCAGGGCATCACGGTCGTGACCCGTGCCGCCGATCTGGCGCCGGCGAGCCATGTCCACCGGCTGCTGCAGGCCCTGCTCGACCTGCCGGTGCCGGAGTGGCACCACCACGCGCTGCTGAGGGATGCCGCCGGCAAGCGCTTCGCCAAGCGCGACCGCTCGGTAACGCTCGAGGAACTGCGTGCGCGCGGCCTCGGCCCCGACGATGTGCGCGCCATGGCCGAGGCGTTGGCGCCGAATACCACAACGGCCAGGCGTTAGCGCCGCAGGCCGTAGCAGAGCGTGATGTAGTCGGGCTCGTCCGGCGTGATCAGGCCGTGGCGGATGGCGAAGTCGATGATCACCAGGTTGACGTTGGCCTTGAAGGCATCGCCGTCGCGCACCTGGGCCACGACCTGCGCCGCCGGCCAGCGGTGGAACGCTTCGACCTCGCCGTCGGTGTTGCGTGGCTGGAACGCCTCGGGCAGCGCCAGGTCGTAGACGAACAGTACGTCGGGCTTGAGCCCGGCCGGCGTCTCTATCGTGTAAGTGATGACACCGGCGGGCCGGGCCCGGGCCGCCGTCGCGGCGTCGAGGCCGGCTTCCTCGGCGCCCTCCTTGACCAGATTGTCGGCGAGCGTGAGGCCGAGCGCCATGCCACCGCCGATCAGGTTGTCGAGCTTGCCCGGCGCGATAGCGCGGTCGCGGGCACGCCGGGCCACCCATAGCGCCAGCGGCGCGCCGGTGGCGACATAGCCGTTGACGTGCAGCCCGTAGGCGGTGACGCCCAGCGTCGGCACATAGCGCCGGTCGAGGCGCATCAGCGGTGGCGTCAGGAAGCCAGTGCCGACCGGATAGTCCTCGCCAAGCGGCCGCGGCAGGTCGCCGCTATCCGCCAGCGCCGCCAGGGCCTCGGCGACGGCGGCGGAGCGCGCCTGGAAGTCCGTCAGGGCGTCGGCGAGCCGGACCCGGTCGTCGGTCACGGCGAACGTGGCCGGCCGCTCGGCGAGGCGCCGCGCCAGCGCGTGACGGACCCAGCCGACGCGCGCGCCGGCAATCTCGAACGGGCGAAAGCCGGCGAGGTCGTGGCGATTGCAGGCGTCGATATGGGCGCGCAAGGACATGGCCACTCCCCCGTAACAGATTGCTAACGCGCCCAGCCTAGACTTGGCGCCACTACCCTGCCAGGTCCCGCACCGGGACGGCCCACGGAAGCGGACCCGCGGTCATGCTGGGGGACAACAAGAACCGCGCCAGCGAAGCCGTCACAAACAGCAACGGCGCAACGACGCTGGCGCTCGCCTGGACGCGGGGCTCGAACGGTAGCCTGTTTCGATTTGCCGACATCGCGGTCGAGCCGGCGGCCGCCCACGGCGTCGCCGCGCGCGGCATCAGCGGCGTCTATGTGCTGTACCAGAGCGGCGGGCCGAGTTGGATCTATGTCGGCGAGAGCCGCGACATCGGCGCCCGCCTTGCCGAGCATCGCGCCGACCCGCGCCTGCAGGCGTTCGACGGCAGCGGCGCGCTGATGGTCGCCTGGGCGCCGGTCGCCTCGCTGCACCGACAGGGCGTCGTCAGCTACCTCACAGTGACACTGGCGCCGACGTTCGCCTGCCCGGTGGAGGCCGCCCGGCACGTCGCCGTCAACCTGCCGATCTAGAGTCCAACGACGGCGGCGCGCCGGCGACCCATTGGTCGGCGTCGATCAGGGCGCCGGTCATCAGGCCGGACGTGTCGCTGAGCAGGAACAGCGTGAGGTCCGCGACCTCGCCGGCAGATGCGATGCGGCCGAACGGCACCTTCGCGCCGGCGTCGCTGAGCCAGCCCGGCCCCTTGCCGAGGATCTCGCCCTGCATGACGCGTTCGCCGGCGGTATCGGTCCAGCCCATGTTGATGCCGTTGACGCGGATCCGGTCGTGGCGGTGGGCGTGGGCGGCGTTCTTGGTCAGCGTCGCCAGGGCGCCCTTGGACGCGGAATAGATCGCCAGCTCCGGCGCGCCGCAATGGGCGTTCATCGACAGGATGTTGACGACGGCGCCGCCGTGGCCGGCGTCGCGCATCGCCTTGACCGCGTGCTGCATCAGCAGAAACGGCGCCCGGGCGTTGACCGCGAAGATCGTCTCCCACTCGTCCACCGTGCCATCGACGAGCGAGGCGCGGCTCGTGTCGCCGGCGGCGTTGACGAGGCCGTCGATGCGGCCGAAGCGCTCAACGCAGGTGGCGACGGGCACGGCGCAGGCCGGCGGGTCGGCAAGGTCCGCCGCAACGAACACGGCCGCGCAGCCGGCCGCCGTGATGTCGGCCGCGACCTTGTCGCCGCGCGCCTTGTCGCGGCCCGTGATGACGATGCCGGCGGCGCCCGCCCGCGCGGCGCGGCGCGCCGTCGCCTCGCCAAGGCCCTGGCTGCCGCCGGTGACGACCAGCACCTTGTCCGCCAAAGACACGTTCATCGCCGCCGCTCCCCCCGGTTGCCGCCGGCCGACCCTAGCGGCTCACTACCCGTCCGAAAAGCGCGGCGGCGCGCCTGTCTCTCTTGCTAGCCGCCGCTAAACACTCTCCCCATCTATTCAGTTCGGCGGTTTAGCAATAAGGGCTAGGGCGTTTTCTAGATCGTCAGCGACCAATCGCGCGATTTCATCAAGTCGGGCAAGCCCCGGAGCGCGTGGCGCGAGGGAATTATCATCCCAGACAAAGTCCAGCCGACAATCGGCACTAGCCAGGATTTCGTGGGCGCGAAAGCTGCGGAACCGCTCGCCACCATTAGCGGCGCCTCTGCCAGTGCCGGTCCGAAAATCAGATCTGAACAGCGCCACGAACTCTTGAAGATCCTTCGGGTGAAGCGGTTTGGTCTTCACGGAGAAACGTTTATCTGAGCGCAGGTCATATGCCCGAATCAAACTAGAAAGGGGCTTTTGGGCCGCCGCGGACGGTTGATCGAAGAAGATGACGTTTGACTTCACACCTTGGGCATAGAAGAGCCCAGGCGGCAGCCGTAGCAATGTGTGAACGTGCCAGGTTTCAAGCAAGCGTCGACGAATCGCAGATGCTGCGCCGGTTTCGAACAGCACATTGTCAGGTATGACCACCGCAGCCCGGCCGCCGGGCTTCAGCAATGTGACGATATGCTGGAGGAAGTTCAGTTGTTTGTTGGCGGTCTGGACCCAGAAGTCTGGGCGGACCGTAGTGAGCGTCTTGTCGCTCTGCGAGAGTCGCCGACTCTGTGCGTAGCCTATGCTACCCCTTATTCCGAACGGAGGGTTGGTCAGCACTACATCTACTTGAGTATTCGGCGGCTCTTCCAGACTATCTTTGCATTCGATAGGCAGTTCGTCCTCGCCATCTCCCCCGACACCGTGCAAGAGAAGGTTCATCGTCGCGAGTCTCGCGACCTCTTCGACCAACTCGACACCACGATACCCTTCGTCGTAAGCTGAACCCGTTTCCGAGGTGTCATTCTCGGGTTGGAACGCTTGACATAACCGTACGCCGCCAATAAGAAGCCCGCCGTTCCGCATGCAGGGTCGCATACAACCTCGCCTAATCGTGGGTTTACACACTCCACTATGGCGTCGATCAACGGCCGGGGCGTGAAATACTGCCCTGCACCACTCTTCGTGTCTCGCGCATTCTTCTCTAGCAACCCCTCGTAGGCGTCGCCTTTGAGGTCGGCCGACATACCGGTCCATTCGGTCTGGCCGATGAGATCGACTATGAGAAGCCGCAGTTTCGCTGGATTGCGGATCTTGTTTTTTGCGTTGCGGAAGATAAGGCCAAGCATGCCACTCCGCCCGCTTAAGGTGGCAAGGATCCGGCCGTATTGCCGATGCATTGCCTTCGGATCCAAGCCCTCGAGCGAGCACCACCCATGTGCGTGTGGCACAGGCCCACCCTCCTGCTCGTCCGACATCTTCAAAAATAGCAGATAGGTTATCTGCTCCACATAGTCCGGGTAGGAGAGACCGTCGTCACGCAGTACGTTGCAGTAATGCCAGAGTTTGCGGACGAGAGCAGCTGCATCGCCACTAGCCTGACCAATCATCAGCCCGCCACCCTCAAAACGATGTCGCGGACCCACCAGACATGCTTGAACGAATCAACATACACGCGGGCAGCTGTGCAGTACTCCTCCCGGGCAGCCATGGCAGATCTCAAGTCCCGGCACGCATCGATAAAAGCTTCGCCCGCAGCATGCATGCCGCTGAAGTCCTGCGGTGCCTCCCGTTCGCCTCTCTCCACGATGCGAGCAATCCGATTGTAGAGAACGACGCGGGCGTCCCTGAATTTGGGCCAGTTTAAATGCAAGCAAAGCCGGCTGGCTTGGAATTTTGCCTCCGCGAGGACCTGGCCCTTGTACTCCGGGGATAAGTCAACCTCGCCGTTCGGCCTAAACGACAAGAGCACCACGTCGGCCAGCTTCTTCGGGTCGAGGAGCGCCGGAACCTCGAGCGCTAGGTCATCGCCTGGTTCTTGGGCGCGAGCCGCGGGGTTGACCAGCGGGAAGTGCGCCGCCTTGCCCTCCGTTTCCCCAGTTTCCGGGTTCATTCGCGGCCTATTCGCACGATGACAGCTCAGCCAAAGATTCGTCCATTCGAACGCAAGCCAATAATACCCCGGATGGTCCGGATCTTCCTTGACGGCGGACTTGGGTCGGAAGTGGTCGATATTGTCGTCGGTACCGAGGTTCTTGCACTCGATGTACCAGCATTTGTCGCTTGAGTAGGTCGCGAAAGCCTCACGTAGAGCCGTCCAGCGAGGACGGTAGCGATGGATCAGAGCCGCCCGTCGATCCGGGTCAGCCTCCGCCAAAACGGCAGATTTCGCCTCTTCGAGGGCTTCTATCTGATCCCGGATATTCGGCTTGATCTCCTCAAGGTCGATGAAACGCATCAGCGAACCTAATCCTCGTCACGCAATTCTGCGACGATCTCGGCAGCGAGGCGCGCCCGGTCGCGCCGCTGCTCCGGCGTCAGTTGAACGGCCCGTGCCCAGGCTGGACCCTCGCGCTTCGTCCACGCCTTCACGAACTGCTCGTAGAGTGGATCGCGAATTGTCTGCGCGAAACCGAGACCGCTGAGCTTCGCCTTGAGCTCCTGGAGCTCGGCTTCGTCCTCCGAGCTCAAGTACTCCTTCATCGCAAGGGTTCGCTGACGATCAAGGGCACCCTGTGTATCTGGATCCAGTGTTGAACGAAGACGGAATAGATCGCTTGTCAGGATGGCCGCGACGCCCATGCCTCGTGGATCATGACCCGGCACTTCGGCCACCGCTTGGCCATCGACGTCGCGGCGAAAAATACGGACCTGCGTGCGCTTTAGTCCAGCAAAAACAAGCGGGTCGTGCGTCGACATCACGATGTGACAACTGTCACGATCCCGAATAAATCGGTCTAAGAAGTAGAGATACTGCGTGCTCCAGGCCGGATTGAGGTGCGTGTCTGGCTCATCGAGCAGGAACAATGCCTCGTCGCGTGCCATGAATTTCAAGAGCCCGAGCACGAGAAGCAGCTGCTGCTCACCTTCGCTGAGGTCGCGGTAGGTCACCTCGCCCCCCCCCTGCGCCGGTTGTCATTCGGACCCGCGTTCGTACCTCGCTAAGGAGTTTGGAGAGGTGTGTGCTCTCTAGCGCAGTGAAAAACCTGTACTGATCACGGTAGGATTCGTAGACCTCTTCAAGCGCCTCCGGTTGCGGCAGGAACAGATACAGGCTTGGTACCACCGGATTCTTTGTAAGATCGACTGCAATCCTCCGATCCATCCGCGCCGGCAACATAGCTCTCTCATAGAGACGGCTCAGAAATTCCTGCACCTCGCCGACTGCATGCCAGAAACGCGGGTCGCCGCCTTTCCGATTCCACGGCGGCCGTCTGAGGGCAAAGAGTACGCTATCGAGGCCCGCGATCTGGAGGTGTTCCCGAAGAAATGTGCGATCATCATCCGGGCCCGTCGCCGCTTCCATGAAAAACACAATGACGGCGAATTGGCCATGAAGCGTCTGAGCATAGAACAGCCGACGAAGGGTATTCGGGTCAGCTAGATCCTGCTCGCGTTGAGCGGCTGACTTAATGATCCAACTGTAGTAACGTTCCCGGTGTTTCTCGAAAATAGAGGCAAGGCGGTCACTTGGTCCAGAGTAATACCCGAATACAAAAGCCGGCCGATAGATGGGACGGCCGTCCTCATCTTCTGCCATGAATTGCCGGCGAGGCAGCTCATTGTACTGAGGTTCAGATCGACGCTTCGCCCTGAACTGAGGATATTTATCCGCCTTCGCATGCACCTCGATGTCATGGTCGCGGCACTGATATTTTAGGTGGTAGGAGAAGGGCGCCTCCTGATTGAGGTCGAGATTGCGGAAGATCAGCGACAGCGCCTCGATCAGATTCGACTTGCCCGTCCCATTCTCCCCGACCAAAACCGTGTACGGTGAGTCCTCGTCGAAATTAATGCGCAGATCACGGATCACGGAGGTTCTTGAACTCTCCGATGACAACCTCATGAAGACGCATCGACGGCCTCCAGCTTGGCATTCTCAACCGCTTTGCCAACCTGACGGATAGTTCGTCCTAGTTGCGACCGCAGGGCGAGGTAGAAGAGTTCGATATGCTCGGGCTGATCTCGATCGTAGCCCGCTTGGCCGAAAAGTTCCGGCAGCGGAAGCGGATGCCCCGCCTCACGTAGGACAGCGGCGAGGTCAGCAGTCGGGTCAGTTCGTCGGCTCTGGGTTTTGGTGGGCACGACATTTTCTCCGTCTTTTCGTTTCGCGGTTTGGGTCGGCATGCTCTTGCGCGGCGGCGGCCCGAGGCGTTTCAGTAGAGCGGACGCCGGCTCGTCAGACGGGTCCTGGTCGATTAACTCGCCGGCGACGGCCGCGGCAAGCAGCTCACGTTCCATTTCGGGAAAACGGCTGACGGACGCGCGGACCGCATCCATCTGAGCCGCCGCTGCATCAAGCCGGTGGCGTGCTTCATCAGCGATGCGCCTTTGCTCCTCTAGCGGAGGCAGCGGGAAGGGCAGAGCTCGAAAACGCGCGAGACCGAGGTGAGCAATGTTGGTCGACCAGCGCGCGATCCGTTGGAAAACACCAGCGTGCATGTAGCGCCGGAATATCAGCAGTGCGTAGTCGGGATCGACGCTGGATTCCGCGCGAAAGCGAATGAGCGTGTTCTGGAAACAGGCTCCGGGAACTTGATCCCGGTACATCGCCGGACGGCCAACCAGTTCGGGGCTCTGCCCCTCGTTCAGGAGTATGTCTCCAAACTTGAGCGCGTAGGTTGTCGCTTCCTTTGGCTCGAAATTCATCCTGAGAATGTCGGACGTGTCGATCCGATCCTCGAAAACGTTCGCTACTCTTAGATAAGGTCGCATATTCGGCCCATGCTGGTGCCTTGGTGAGCGTTGACGGCCGAGGGTAACCTCACCCACCTCGTCAACCCTCGTCCATACCCAACCAGGGGGCAACGGCGCCGCAAATGCCTCACTGCCGTCAGTTCCCGCATGACGGAAGAGGTCTCTCTGCGAAGTTCCCGACGTCTTGAACCGGCTTTGGCCAATCGGTATCGCGCTTCGTTCAACAAGCTCACCCGCGGCCGCGGCCGCCAGAATCTCACGAACCTGCTCGGCAAGGTGGGTTAAGGCTGATCGGAGCCGCACCTCGGCTTTTCGGATTTCAGCAAGTCGGCGCTCGGTAGCCTCGGCGATCCGCCGCTGCTCATTGAGAGGCGGCAACGGGAACGCAAGTTCAGCAAACCGCGAGGCTCCAAGGTGTTGGATGCCTACTCCTCGAGCGGCCCCGGCGAATACGCCTGACGCAGCATAATGTCGAAACACAACCAGGGCGTATTCGGGTACCGTCAAATGCGAGCGGAACCGGATGACGGTGTTCTGATAGCAACAGTCGTCAACTTCGCCACGCCAGAGCGTGGCCCGACCGACCTGCGCCGCGCTTCCCGACGCCTCCGTCAGGAGGACGTCGCCGACATCTAATGAGAAGACGGCGCGCTCACTTGGCGTAAAGTCCATCTCTAACAGGTCAGTGAGGTCCAACCCTTCCCGGGTGATGTTCCCGGCGCGCACATACTTTGTTGCGTACCGTCCAGTATGCTTATCGGGCGAGCGCTGACGACCAAGCCGGACAGACCCGGCTTGGTCGACGCGAACCATCGCCCATCCGCTGGGATTGCTGCTGCTTTCGGCCACCAATCCTCTTCCGCTTTCTCATCCGGCTTGTGTTCGACAGCCAGAACGGAACCACGAGGAGGGGCGGACAAACCGACGTCTCGGCCCCGACCCCCGTCTCCCCGGGTTCTGCCGGCCGACCCTAGCCGCTCGCACCACCGGGAAACCAGTAGCTTGTATACAGGCTACTCCGCGAAGGCCCCCACAACGTATTCGACCAGCCGGTCGACGCAGGCCGCCTCGTCGGCGGCGGCGGTGTCGATGACGAGGTCGGGGTCGTGCGGTTCCTCGTAGGGGGCGGAGATGCCGGTGAAGTCGGCGATCTCGCCGCGCCGCGCCTTGCCGTACAGGCCTTTGGGGTCGCGGCCCTCGCAGGTCGCCAGGTCCGACTTGATGAAGACCTCGTGGAAGGCGCCGGGGGCGGCGGCGCGGGCGCGCTCGCGGTCGGACTGGTAGGGCGAGATGAACGCGGCGATGACGATCAGGCCGGCGTCGGCGAACAACGCCGCGATCTCGCCGACCCGGCGGATGTTCTCGACCCGGTCCTCGGGCGAGAAGCCGAGGTTGGCGTTGAGGCCGGAGCGCACATTGTCGCCGTCCAGCACGTAGACGTGATAGCCGCGGCGATAGAGCTGGCGCTCCAACTCCAACGCCAGGGTCGACTTGCCGGCGCCCGACAGGCCGGTGAACCACAGCACGCCGCCCTTGTGGCCGGTCTGCTGGGCCCGCATCGTTGCCGTGATCTTGTGCTCGACCGGCGTGAGGTTCGTCGCCTTGACCGTCACCGACTGGCGCTGGTCGGGGTAGCCCTCGAGCCTGAGCAGCCCGCCGCCGACGATGTCGTAGCCGTCCAGCAGAATGAACCGCCCGAGCGACGGGTTCGTGCGGTACTCGTCGACCGCCAGCATCGAGCGGCTGCGCAGCACCACCTCGGCGATGCCGTGCCGCTCCACCTGCGTCCCCGCCGACGACTTCAGCGTGTCCGTGTCGATCAGCGTCTCGATCGATTCCACGACCACGTCGTGGCGCGCCGTCGCCTGCTTCATGACGTAGCGCTTGCCCTCTTCCAAGGGCGCCCGGCCAAGCCAGAAGATGTGCGCCCGCGCCACGTTGGTCTCGAACGGCGGCGCCTCCAAGTCCGACGCCATCTCGCCGCGCTCGACGAAGATCTGCTCCTCCAGCGTGAAGCCGACGACCTGGCCCGCCGTTGCCTCGACTGGCGCCTCGACCGGCGGCACGTCGTCGTGCCAGGTCTCCAGCGTGCGCACCACCGACGTCTTGTTCGACGGCGAGAACAACAGCGTGTCGCCGACCCGCAGCACGCCGCTCTCGACACGGCCGACCAGGATGCGCCGCTCGTCGAACTTGTAGACGTCCTGGATCGGCACCCTGAGCGGCAGGTGCGCCGGCGCCGGCCGCTGCGTGAACGCATCCAGCGCCTCGACGACGCTCACCCCGTCATACCAGGCCATCTCCGCCGCCGGCGCGATGATGTTGTGCCCGTTGTAGGCCGACACCGGCACGATGAACGACGCGGCGATGCCGAGGCCGTCGAGATAGCCGTTGATGTCGCGCTCGAGCTCCAGGAAGCGCTGCTCGGCATAGCCGACCTGGTCCATCTTGTTGATGATGACGGCGACCTGGCGGATGCCCAGCATGTGCAAGAGATAGCCGTGCCGGCGCGTCTGCTGGCGCACCCCTTCACCGGCGTCGACGACCAGCAGCGCCGCATCGGCGCTGGCGGCGCCGCTGATCATGTTCGTGACGAACTCACGATGGCCCGGCGCATCGATGATCACGTAGTCCCGCTTGTCCGAGGTGAAGCGGATCTGCGAGCTGTCGATCGTGATGCCCTGGTCGCGCTCGGCCTGGAAGGCGTCCAGCAGAAAGGCCCACTCCATGCCCTTGCCGCGCTTCGCCGAGACCGCCTCGATCGACGCGATCTGCTCCGCCGGCAGCGAGCGCGTGTCGTACAGCAGCCGACCGATCAGCGTCGACTTGCCATGGTCGACGTGACCGACAATGACGATCCTCAGGACCTCGCGCATGGACGTGCGGTTCATGGGAAGCTGTGTGCGGCCATGGCTTTCTACACTCGATTCGAGCAGATTCGACGGGCTCTGCGAAGCCACCGGGGAAATTGATCGTCCCTCGCCGTCCACTATACTGCGGGTGACGTGGTGGCGCCCACCGTGGTGGGGCATTACCGGGGAGGAGCGACGTGAAGATAGGCCTGACGACCGACAGCCTGAGCCGGTTGACGTTCGAAGAGCTGCTGCCCGTGGCGGCCGAGATGGGCATCGACACGGTTGAGTTCGGCTGCGGCAACTTCTCCTTGGGTCCCCACCTGAAGCTGGACGCGATGCTGGACAGCGAGGCGACGCGGCGCGCGTTCGTGGCCCGGGTCAAGGACCATGGCCTGGCGATCAGCGCCCTCAACTGCTCCGGCAACCAGCTGGCGCCGGGCGAGGCCGGCCGGCAGCACGATGCCGTCGTGCGCAAGACCCTGCAGCTGGCGAGCCTGATGGACATCGACCGGGTCGTCATGATGTCGGGCCTGCCCGGCGCGCCGGGGGACGCCAACCCGAACTGGATCGTCTCGTCCTGGCCGCCCGAGCTGGCGGCGCACCTGGCCTGGCAGTGGGACGAGGTGGCGGTGCCCTATTGGCGCGAGCTGGCGGCGTTCGCCGGCAATCTGGGCGTCCACCGGATCGCCATCGAGACCCACGGCAACCAGCTCGTCTATAACACGCGCTCGATGGAGCGGCTGCGCGAGATCGCTGGCCCGGGTGTCGGCGTCAACTTTGACCCCAGCCACCTGATGTGGATGGGCGCCGATCCGCTGGCCGTCATCCGCACCCTCGGCGACGCGATCTTCCACGTGCACGCCAAGGACACGCGGATCGAGGCGGCGGCGGCCCAGCACTCGGTGCTCGAGACCCTGCCAAACAACCGCGCGGCCGAGCGCGCCTGGAACTACGTGACCCTGGGCTACGGCCATGACGAGCTGTGGTGGCGCGCCTTCGTCCGCGGCTTGCGCGCCGTCGGCTACGACGACACGCTGAGCATCGAGCACGAGGATTATCTCATGGACCCGCTGGAGGGCGTGCGGATGTCCGTCGCGCTTCTGCAGCGCGTCATCATGCGCGCGCCGCCGAGCTACAGCCAGGACTAGCCTTGGGGCCTTTCCCTAGGAAGATGAGGTTGGAGTCGGTGAGCGTTGCATATCGACGCCGATCAGCGTGGAAAGCGAGGGGCCGATCATGACCGACTCCGATGCCCGTGCGAACCTGCACCCCCTGGAACGCGATGCGTTCGAGCATTGCCTGTTTCCGTTGGCCGACGCGGCGGACGTGCGGCGGGACGGGCCGACGATCTATGTGCGGGGCGAGGGGGTGGAGCTCGAGGACGTGCACGGCCGGCGCGTCCTCGACATGATGAGCTCTCACACCCGCGCCAACTCGCTCGGCTACGGCAATGCCGAGATCGCCCAGGCGGTCTATGACCAAATGGTCGCGGTGCACTATGTCGGCACGCAGGCCAACTTCGTGCCGGCGACGGTCGAGCTGGCAGGCAAACTCGCGGCGCTGACGCCGGGCCGGCTCGCCAAGTGCATGTTCGTCTCGGGCGGCTCGGAGGCCGTCGAGGCGGCGCTCAAGCTGGCCAAGCAGTACCACGTGAACCGCGGCGCCAAGCCGCGGGCACACAAGATCATCGGCCGCTGGAACGCCTATCACGGCGCGACCATGGGGGCATTGGCGGCAACCGACTGGCTCGGCACGCGCCACATCGCCGAGCCCGGCGTGCCGGGCTATTCGCTGATCCCCGGGCCGATGCGCTACCGCAACCCGTTCGGCATGGACGAGGACGCCTACGCGGCGTTCTGCGCCCAGTACCTGGAGCGGCAGATCCAGCACGAGGGGCCGGACTACGTCGCCGCCTTTCTGATGGAGCCGATCATGCAGGCGAACGGCGTGCAGGTGCCGCCACGGAACTACCTGCAGCGGGTGCGCGAGATCTGCGACCGCTACGAGGTGTTGCTGATCGCCGACGAGGTGATCACCGGGTTCGGGCGCACCGGCGCCTGGTTTGCGATGGACCATTTCGGCGTCGAGCCCGACATCATGACCATGGCCAAGGCGCTGACCGCCGGCTATGTGCCGATGGGCGCCGTCATCACGCGGGCCGAGATCGCCGACGCCATGCCGACCTTCCGTCACGTCCACACATTCAGCGGCCACGCCGCGGCCGCCGCGGCGGCCAATGCCAACATCGCGATCTGCGAGCGCGAGGGCCTGATCGCGCAGGCCCGGGACAACGGCGCCTATTTCCAGGACGCGCTGGCGGTCGCGCTGGCGGAGAGCCCGCGCGTCGGCGAGGTGCGCGGCCTCGGCCTGTGGCAGGCCGTCGATTTCACCGCCGACAAGGCGACCAAGGCGCCGCCGCCGGACGGCCTGCCGGCCGCCGTCGCCCGCCGTATGGGCGAGCTTGACGTGCTCGCCTGCGCGACCGGCACCGCCATCGAGCTGGCGCCGCCACTGATCACGAGCCGCGCCGACCTCGACCGCGCCGTCGAGGCGACCGCCCGCGCCGTCTACGACGTGGCCCGCGAGACGCCGTTCGCCTAACGCTGCCGACGACGGCGAACACGGCCGACCAGGCCGGCGCCGATGACGGCGGCTCGTTGTATCTGGGCCTCCCCTGTCGGGTCAGAAGAACTTGAGGTAGCGGTCCTTCTCCCAGTCGCTGACGTGGTGCATGTAGCTGAGCCACTCGTCGCGCTTGTACGTGTGCCAGGCCTCGAACATGGCGTCGCCCATGACCTGGCGGCCCAGCGGGTCGGCCTCGAACGCGCCGATCGCCTCGCCCAGCGTGCGCGGCAGGTGAGCGACGCCGAGCCGCGTCAGCTCTTCGGCCGACTTCTCGTACATGTTGTCGCGATGGGGCTCGCCGGGGTCGATCGCCTGGGCGATGCCTTCCAGCCCGGCGGCGAGGGCCAGCGCCGTGCCGAGGTAGGGGTTGCACGTGCTGTCGGCGGAGCGGATCTCGACGCGGCCGCCGGCCAGCGGGACGCGCACCGTGTTCGTGCGATTGTTGTTGCCGTAGCTGACGAACACCGGCGCCCAGGTGAAGCCCGACATGCTGCCCTGCAGGACCAGGCGCTTGTAGCTGTTCACCGTCGGCGCGACGACGGCGTTGATCGCCGGCAGGTGGCGCAGCAGGCCGCCGATGAAGTGATAGCCGCGTTCTGAGAGCCGGCAGCCGCGCGGGTCGTCGTCGCTGGTGAACAGGTTCTCGCCCGTCGCCTTGTCGGCCAGCGACAGATTGAAGTGGGCGCCGGAGCCGGCACGGGCGCCGAACGGTTTCGGCATGAACGTGGCGAAGCCGCCGCGGGCGCGCGCGACCTCGCCGGCCATCCAGCGGAAGAACACGTAGCGGTCGGCCATGGTCAGCGCGTCGGCATAGGCGAAGTCGATCTCGAACTGGCCGATGCCGTCCTCATGGTCGAACGAGTACACGTCCCAGCCGAGCGTGTTCATGGCGTCGACCAGGGCGCCGATCCAGTCGAGATTGTCGATCAGGCGCTTGACGTCGTAGGCCGGCTTCGCCAGGTCCTGGCGGTCGCTGATCGGTGCGTAGCCGCCGTCGCCTGTGTCGCGCAGCACGAAGAATTCGGCCTCGATGCCGAGGTTGCAGGCGAAGCCGGCGGCGGCGGCCTGGGCCAGCACGCGCTTCAGGATGTTGCGGCTGCAGGCGGCGAACGGCTGGCCCTCGCACCACAGGTCGCTGGCGAACCAGGCGACCTCCGGCCGCCACGGCACGACCATGCACGAGCCCGCATCGGGGTGGGCCGCGACCTCCTCGTCATGGATCTCCTGGGGCACGCCGTCGAGGGCGGCGCCGGTGCACAGCTCCGAGCCCGCCATCATCTCGGCATAGTGCGCGAGCGGCACCATCTTCGACTTCGACACCCCGTGCATGTCGACATAGCTCGGCAGCAGGAACTTGACGCCGCGGCTCTGCAGGCTCTGAAACAGCTCTCCGGTTGGCTCGTGCTGGGCCGTCATGGTGCGATTCCCCGGGTCCTGCCTATTTCGCCGTTATGTCCGGCCCGGTGTAGTCCTCGAGCGGCGAACGCTCTGCGAGGGCGCGCCGCAGCTGCGCGCTCAGGGCCTCGATGCAGCCGTCGAGCAGCTTCGCGCCCGCCGCCGCCGTCGCCCGGCGCGGCTTGCCGATGCCGCCGAAGCGGCTCTCCTTGTCCACCGTGTAGGAGAAAGAAGCAGCCGGCGGCGCGGTCGGGCTCGTCGACCGCCTTAGCCATCTGCACAAGGTCCGGCCTGAGATGCAGCATCAGCGAGGTCTCGGCGTCGTTGGCGTGCCAGTTGGTGCCGCCGTCGGCGTGATAGGTGTCGTAGACCTCGCTCGACAGCTCCCACAGCGAGCGCAAGGCGATGCGAAAGCCCGGCAGGTCGGTGCGGATGTTCTCGAGCGCGCAGCGCAGCGGCGCCCAGTTCGTGACGTGGCCGTTCAGCATCAGCAGGCGCTTGAAGCCGGCGGCGGCGACCCACTCGGCCAATTCGAACGCGACGCGGGCCAGGGTCTCCGGCCGCAGCGGCAGGGTGCCCGGCCACTTCGTCGAATGGCCGAGGGAGCAGCCGTAGGCAAGCGCCGGCAGCACCGGGATGCCGGTGCGCGCCGACGCGCCCTCGGCGACGGCGACGGCCGACAGGGTGTCGACGCCGGTCGGCAGATGCTGGCCATGCTGCTCGGTCGCGCCGACCGGCAGGATGACCATGTCGATGCCGCCGTCGCGCACGGCGCCGACCTGTTCCCAGCTGAGCTCTTCCCAGCGGACGGGTTGGCCGGCGTCAGTCACGGGCTGGCCACCGGGCGTCGTCATGTCCGGCCTCGGGCCGGGCACCGAGGCTGCACCGGCGTCGATGGATTGCCGGGCCAAGCCCGGCAATGACAACAGAAGTACTCGTACCTAGCAGTCCAACGTGTGGTCGTGTTTCCATGAATGAATGCTGCAGGTAGGCGTTCCATTCGTCCAGCTTTAGCTTGCCGGTGCTGTCGATCAGGTGTTGCGCACCTGTCGGCCGATCACCGCCTCCAGTGCCCCGTCTCCGAGGCCAGCGGATTGTTCTGATCCACCACCAGCACTTCCCCGGCTCCGATAGCGCCTCAAGTCCCGGCCAATGTCGACTTGCCTAGACTACCGAAACCCCGTAGTATGTGCATCGTCGCAGGCTCGGTTCTTCGACCCGCTGCGCATCGAACGAGTGGACGACCGTTCCGGTTACGGCGAAGTGCGGGTGCAGGCGATCGTGTTCTGTTTGTGGTCTGCACCGAGCGCGGCGACGCCTATCGCATCGTTCCCGCCAGGAAAACGACGAAAATGAGCAAGAAGAATACTATGCGCGTCACCGCTGGAAAGCCTCCAAAGGGCGACACCGACTGGGTGCGCGTCGACGCGATGAGCGACGCGCAGGTGCGGACTGCGGCCCGGTCAGATCCAGACGCGCATCCACTGCCCAAGCGCCAGCTGGCGGAGATGCAGCATCCGGTCGACGCCCGCGCGGTCCGCGCGACGACCGGGTTGAGCCAGGCCGCCTTCGCCCGGGTATTTCGCATTCCCCTGGGCACCGTGCGAGACTGGGAACAGGGACGGTCCAGGCCGGATCAGGCCGCGCGGAACTACTTGCGCGTAATCGCCAGCGAGCCGCAAGCTGTCCGTCGCGCCGTCGCCGCCGAGTAGGGAGCCTCCCAACCGAGCATGGACCCGCTGAAGACCATAAGAGAGCTGCCCGACGACATCCTCGCGGATCTCGGGACGCTGGTCGTCAATCGGCAGGGCGGCGATGCGCGCGCCTACATGAAGATCGAGGACATCAAGGGGCACGTCGAACCGGGTGCGTGCTATCGCCTTGGCCGTGACAGCCTGACCCGGATCGAAAACGGACCCGGGCAGGCGCCGGTGACACGGACGTCCTCGGACGCGCCGCCGCATGTCCGGGTCCGTGGGCAATGGAGCGTCGATGAGGATACGGCCGCCGGCGATGCCAATATCCTCGGTGGCTACGGCCGCCTGACGCTGGCGCAACCGAGCCTGCGGATTCCCGAGGCGCCGGCGACGCGGGAGGCGCTGGCCTCCTATGGCGGGCGATTGATCGAGGTCGGCGGCGCGGTCACGTTCGAGACCGACGCCAATCTGCCGGTCACGATCGTGCGCATCGGCGAGGCCTACGTCGAGCATTACCTGAAGGTGGCGGCGTTGGGCGGCGGTGCCTTCATCGAGTATCACGACCGGCCGCATCTGCACATGCCGCTCGACGACGCGTCATACGGCTACTTGCTGTTCGGCCGCAGTGAGGGCGACGAGTACCTGTTCTCCGCCTTCAGAGTCCCGTTCGGGTATGCAATCTACACGCCGCCCCACGCGCTGCATGCCGATGCGTATCTGGTCGGCCGCTACCTCGTCGTCTATTCGGTGACGAAGAACTACTCGACGGTCGTCTTCCGGACGCCGGACAGCAGGCTCATCGACGTGCGAGTGACGCCGGCGGGCTGAGCCTAGCCGGCGTTGGCCAGTGCGTTCCTGATCAGCGCCACTTGCGTCGCGCCATAGCCGTTGCGCACCTCGGCCAAGTGCGAGCGCAGCAGGGCGTGCAGGCGCGGCAGCGCGTGAAACGGTGTCTGCGGCGAGTTGTGGTGCTCGGCATGAAAGGCGTTGTTCCAGGCGAGCCAGCGCAGCCAGGGCACCGTCAGCACCGTGCGCGTGTTGCGCAGCAGGTCGGGCACGACGGGACAGCCGACATGCTCGGACATGCGGATCAGGCGCATCACCGGCTCGCCGGCGACGCGCGGGATCAGCCAGAACACGACGACCACCCAGCTCTGAGCCCACACGGACGCCGCGGCGGCGGCGACGTAGATGAGCCACATCAACTGTGCCTCGTGCTGCACCCGGCCACGCTCTTCTACTGGGATGAAGACCTGCTCCGCCGTGGAAAACTGGCCGAACGGCAGCACGAACAGGCTGCGCAGCAGGCCGCGGAAATAGGGGATCCCCGTCGCATAAAGCAAATAGCCGCCGAGCCGCTCGCCCATCGGGATGCGCTGGGGGTCGCGTTCCGCATCCTGGGTGTAGGAGTGGTGCTGGGTGTGCTCGTACGTGAAATGGCGCGGCACCAATACGATCATCAGACCGGCGAAGAAGCCGATGACGGTGTTGAGCCAGGGCGTGCGAAAGGCCGTGCCGTGGATTGATTCATGGAACGGCGAGAACCAGTGCACGATGACGACACCATGCAGGAACGTTGTCGCGACGACCCACGGCGTGCCGAGAGAGAGCCACAACAAGGCGCCGGTCGCGCCCATGACGACGAGGTGGCCGAAGAAAAAAATCAGGCCGGGGCCATCACTGCGCCGATTCAGGGCCTTCAGCTGGTCCTTGCCGATCAGATTGCGGATGGGACTCGTCTGGATCATCGCTATGCCTCCACAACCGCGCGAACGCGGCGCTCGATCTCGGCCTGGCGGTCACGGTGGGTGAGGCCCATGGTGTCGACGACGAGGGCGCCGATCTTGCGGCCGAGGTCGCGCTGGAGGGCGCGGTCGTCGCTGTTCGAGGTCGCGACACGGACGATGACGTCGCCGGCAAGGGTTGGCACGGTGCCGTCGTCGGCGACACGCGGGCGCGGCGGCGCGCCACCGGCCTGGACGTTACGCACGCACTGGCGCAGGTGCTTGCGCAGCATGGCGACGCCGCGGTCGGTCTCGCCCAGCTGCTCCAGCGCATGGACGGTGATCGGCCCCTGGCTGATCTGTGCCTCGTAGTCGCCGGGGACGCGCTGGCCGTCCTCATAGCTGCGCTCGATGCCGGTCTGGCCGATGAAGTCGACCCGGTTGAGACCGACCCTGGTCCGGTCGCCCTTGCCGCCGAGGTCGAGCTCGTCGCTGAAATGGCGCCAGGCGATGATCCGGCAGTGCGTGTCGTCGACGGGCACGGTCCACTTGCTGATGCCGACGCGCGGGAAGAACTTCTCGCGGTCGGGGTCCTGAAAGATATCCGGCGGCTGGGCGAAGTTGGGCGCCATGACCTCCGCGGTGCGGACCCAGACGTACTCGCCCCAGCGCCGCGCGTTCGTCAGGTAAATGCCGGTGCCGTCGGCCATCGGATGCCACTCGACGACGGCGAGCTCGCCCCACGCCGGGTTGAAGTGGGCGCGGGTCACCCGCGTATGCAGGAAGACGCTGTGCACGGGATCCATCGGGTTCTCGTTCACCTGCAGCCAGTTGCAGGGATAGTCGATGGCGTAGGGCACCATGTCGGTGCCCGGCAGCTCGAACGTGTCGCAGCGCGGAAATTCGGGCTTCGCGTCGGGCGGGCCGAAATAGGCGAACACGAGCCCCTTGTATTCGAACGCCGGATAGGCGCCGTGGCACAGCTTGTCGCGAATGCGGCTCGTCGCCGGCTCGCCCGGCGTCTCCAGGATGCGGCCGTCGATGTCGAACAGCCAGCCGTGATAGCAGCAGCGGATGCCGCGCTTGGCGATGATGCCGTATTCCAGCGACGTGCGGCGGTGGCTGCAGTGCTTGTGCAGCAGGCCGACGCGGCCGCTCAAGTCGCGGAACGCGACCAGGTCCTCGCCCAGCACCCGCAACGCCAGCGGCAGGTCGGTGAGCTGGGAGGACAGGGCGACGGGGTGCCAGAAGCGGCGCAGATATTCGCCGCACGGCGTGCCCGGCCCGACATGGGTAAGCTCCGCATCAGCGGCCGCGGGCGCGGTGCGGTGGTAGCCGTTGTAGGGCTGGCGGCGGACGTTCACGGGCACCGTCCTCAACTCAGCTTTTCTACCAGCCAAGTCTGGAAATAGCGCACGTCCGCTTCCCAGACCGGCGAGAACTTGACGTCATCGGCGACCGGCGATGCGCGGGCGGCCTGCTGCAGCTCCATACAGCGATGATCCTGGGCGCGAATGCCGCGGCGGTCGTCGAGCGAACGATCGGGCCCGAGCCAACGGTCGATCGCGGCATCGCGTGCGGCGGCGTGCTGCGGCCCGGTCGCCGCCTCGGACACGAAGTACCAGGCCATGTCGGCCCGGGTGAGACCCGGCGCGAGCGGTGTGTAGACGACCGGCGCGTAGATTGCCGGGCCCACGGTCACGGTTGTGTTCGGCAGGATGGCGTTGGCCGCGCCATGCGTCTGGCCGACGCCGTTACAGGCCGGCAGTCGCGGCAAACGGGTCCCGTCGGCCGCCGTGTCGGGCACTCGTTCGGGATGGCCCGCGTTGGCCCGCAGCAACAGCACGTTGCCGTCGGCGATCATGTCGGTGAAGGGCTCGCCGGTCGCCGGGTCGACCTCGTCCGACATCTTGTCGAAGGTGCCTTGGTGGACCCAGACGTGGTGGTAGACCTCCCAGTTCTCCATCACCAGCTTCCAGTTGGCCTTGAACGTCCAGCTTGCACGGTGGCCACAGGTCAGCGCCGCGAGATCGAGGTGGGCGACTTCCGCCGTCATCGGCGCCAGGTAGTGGTCGAGCGGCGGTGCATCACCGTCCAGGTTGACGAAGATCACGTGATTCCAGACGCCGCAGCGCACCGGCACGAGGCCATTCGCCGCGGCATCGACTGGCTGTTTCGTTGCCTTTGCCGTGCCGTCCCAGAACGGCGTCGCGACAAGCGCGCCGTCGAGGGCATAGGTCCAGGCGTGATAGGGGCATTGGAAATGGCTCAGCCCTTTGCACGGTTCGGTCAGCACAGTCGTCGCGCGGTGGCGGCAGACATTGTGGAATGCGCGGATCGTCCCGGCCTCGTCACGCACGACGATGATCGGCACGCCGGCCACCGACGCCGGGATGGCGTCGCCTGCGGCCGGGACGTCGGCGGCGAAGGCGACGGAGGTCCAGGTGCGCGGAAACAGGCGCCGCTGCTCGAGCGCTAAAAAGCCGTCGCTCGTATAAATGCGGGCCGGGAGGCCGCGCGCGTCGGCCAGTGCCGGCCGGTTGAGCGCGGCGATGGTCGGCGCGTCGAGATAGTCGTTTAGTGTCGGTGCGCCGGGATCCGTCATGCCACTCACCTAGCCGCGCGCCCGCGCCGTGCGCCGCTCCAACTGCCGGAAGACCGTGGAGAACAGGAAGCAGATGGCGAAATACATGACGGCGACGGTGAGCCAGACCTCGAAGATGCGCCCCGTCGACACCGACACCTCGATGGCGGAAAACGTCAGCTCCTGAATCGAGATCAGCGAGATGATCGAAGAGTCCTTGACGACGTTGATGAACTGGCCGGCGAGCGGCGGCAGCACCTTGTGCAGCGCCTGGGGCAAGACGACGTCGCGCATCAGCTGCCAGCGGCTGAGCCCGATCGACCGGCCTGCCTCCCACTGCCCCTTGGGGATCGATTGGATGCCGGCGCGGACGATCTCGGTCACGAACGCGCCCTCGAACAGCGACAGGACGATAAGCCCGGAGACGAAGTTCGTCAGCAGCTTCGGCGTGCCGAACAGCACCGACACGACCGCCAGCAACGTCGGCGAGGCGTTGCGTATGAACGCGTCGATGCCGAGCAGCGGGACAAGCTGGCTGGAGATGAAGAAGAAGAAGACGAAGATGAAGACGAGCGGCGGCAGGTTGCGGATCAGCTCGACATAGGTGCGGCTGACCAATCGCAGGAACAGCACGTTGGAAATGCGGCAGATGCCCATCACGACGCCGATCACCGCGGCGATGATCGAGCCCCAGATGGTCAACCTGATGGTCGTGAGGAAGCCCTTGGCCAGCAGGTTCGTCAGCCAGCGGCCGGTCTCCTCGTCGTAGCGGAGTATGTAGTTCGGGATGATCTGACCCCAATCCCAGTTGTAGTTGAGACTGGTCTGCAGGCGCACGACGATGGTGGCGACAAAGGCGACGATGACCGCGATGATCACCCCGTCCACCCAGCTGAAACGCCGCACCTTCTTGCGCGGCGGCGGCGGCGGCGCCATGACGCGCCCGGTTTGGGTCACATCGCTTTGGGTCAGGGCGGCCGGCATCACGCGCCCCGCGCCTCGAGCCGCCGTTCCAGATACGAGACGAAGAAGGACAGCGATGTCGTCAGCACGAGGTACATGGCCGCGACGGTGAACCAGATCTCGAACGTCATGAACGTCTCGGAGATCACGTTGCGGCCCTCGGTCGTCAGGTCGAAGATGGCGACCACGGATGCGATCGCCGAGCCCTTGATCAGCGACACGGCGATCCCCGTCAGCGGCGGCAGCACGAGGCGCACGGCCTGGGGCAGGACGACGTAGCGGTACATCTTGAAGCGCGACAGGGCGATCGTGCGCGCGGCCTCCCACTGGCCCTTCGGCACGGCCTCGATGCCGGAGCGAAAAATCTCAGCGGTATAGGCGCCCTCATAGACCGCGAGCACGAGCACGGCGGTGAAAAACCGGTCGAGGCCGAGGATAGGCCCGAGCACGAAATAGAAAATATAGATCTGGACCAATAGCGGCGTGTTGCGCACGACCTCGATATAGGTGCGCGACAGCCAGCGGCCGGTCAGCGAGTTGGAACGCGCGAGCAGGGCGGCGACGAGGCCGAAGACGACCGTCAGCACCATGCTCTCGGCGACCAGGATCAGCGTCACCCGCAGCCCGCGCAGCAGCGGCCCGGCATAGAACACGCCGTCCTCGACCTCGTAGACGAACGGCGACACGCGATACCATTGCCAATTGTAGTTCATGGCATCGGCGCCGCGCAGGACGATCCAGGCGATGCCGAGGGCGAACAGGATGAACGCCGTCACATCGATCGATGACCGCAGTCGGCGCTTCGCTCTGATGTTCATGGCCATGGGCTTTGCGGTCTCCAAGCCGCCGGTCAGGCGGCGACGTCCGTGCCCAGCGTCGCCAGCATCGTGCCACGTTCGACCAGGCCGGTCGCGGCGCGGCCGATGATCACGCCGTCGCTGGAGAAACGCACTTCGATGGCCGGCCGCTCCGGCTCCGTCACCGGATGGACGTGGCCGGCGATTTGATCCGCCGCGACGTCCTCGCCGGCCTCACAACGCGGCTCGAAGATGCCGGCCGTCGGCGCATGGACATAGTGCGCCGCCGAGACCGCCTCGACCCGGCGGCGCTGCGGCGCCGGCTCGATCGTCGCGTCGGGCAATACGCCGACATGGGCCAGCGCGCGCGCGACGCCGCGCTCGGCCACCCCCAGCGGCCCTTGCGACACGGCACCGCCGCCGCCGAGTTCCGCCGCTATCATCGCCACGCCGCGACGATCGGCCGCCCGGTTGAGCGAACGGTCGTCGGCCAGCGCGCCCAGGATCACCGTCAGCGGCGCGTCGAAGGCGTCGCCGAGGGCCAGGTTCGCGGCGAACAGCGCGGCATCGGCGCTGCGCGTCACCAGCGCGCACGGCGTGAAATATGACGCCTTGCCGCCGGCATGCAAGTCGATCGCCGCGTCGCAGTCCGGCAACAGCACGGCATCGACAAGGTGGGCCAACATTGCCGTTGGCCCACCGTCCGGATCGCCGGGAAAGGCTCGGTTCATGTTTCCGCCGTCGATCGGCGACGTCCGCGTGGCCTGCCACACGGCCGGCGCGTTGAGGCAAGGCAGCACGATTATGCGCCCGCGGACGCGGCCAGGGTCAAGCCCATGGACCAGCTTCAGCAGGGCCACCGGTCCCTCGAACTCGTCGCCGTGGTTGCCGCCGACGAGCAGGACCGTCGGCCCGGCGCCGTTGCGCACGACGGCGATCGGCACCGGAATGAAGCCGAGGGCGTAGCGGTCGCTGGAGTAGCGCAGGCGCAGATCGCCCCACCGCTTGCCGTCGCCGTCGAGGTCGATGCTGCAGGTAATGCGAGTCTGCGACCAGTCCATCTCTCGCTCATCCCAGTGTTCGCCAAGAACTCGACCCTTGCCAGGCACGAAGCAATCGGCGGACAATGATATCGGCACCCGGGCCACGAACAACGGGAAAAAGGCAAAGGACAACTGCGGCGCGCCAATCGAGGCCGGTTGTCGGCCGCGCGGCGCGCCGGCGAGACAGCAACTGAGGACACTGCAAAACAGGGAGACGACCAATGAGGAGGAGATTATTCTTGACGGCCGCGGCGGCCGCGACGGGGATTCTCATGACCGCCGGCACGGCCCAGGCCGACACCGCCCAGGACCTGTCTTCGGAAAGCGTCATCGAATCGATCAAGCAGCGCGGCGCGCTGAAGATCGGCCTGTCGACGTTCACGCCGTGGGCGATCCGCGACAAGAAGGGCGAGCTGATCGGCTTCGAGATCGACGTCGCCAGCCGCCTCGCCGAGGACATGGGCGTCGAGATCGAGTTCATCCCGACGCTGTGGGACGGCATCATCCCGGCGCTGATCGCCGGCAACTTCGACATGATCATCTCAGGCATGTCGATCACGCCGCAGCGCAACCTGACCGTCAACTTCACGACGCCCTACGCGAACTCGGGCATGCACATCGTCGCCAGCAAGGAATTGGCGCCGAACTTTGCGTTCCCCGGCGACTTCGACAAGCGCAACGTCGTCATCTCCGTGCGGCGCGGGTCGACGGCGGTCGCCAACGTCCGCCAGTTCATGCCGAAGGCGACGATCCGCCAGTTCGACGATGAGGCGACGGCGAAGCAGGAAGTCCTGAACGGTAATGCCCACGCGTGGGTCACGTCGGCGCCGAAGCCGGCGTTCGCCGTGTTCGACAACCCGGAGGTGCTCTACCTGCCGATCGCCGACCCGTTCTTCAAATCGGCGGAGGCGTTCGCGCTGCGCAAGGGCGATCCGGATTCGCTGAACTTCCTCAACAACTGGATCGACCTGCGGACCCGTGACGGCTGGCTGAAGGGCCGCCACGAATTCTGGTTCAAAGGGCGCAAGTGGGCCGACCAAGTGGCGTCCAACTGAGCCGCTGTTCGATCGGCATGGCCCGCCGGATGCGTCCGGCGGGCCGCCTTTTCGTTCCCGAATAGCCCGTATTGCCAGGGAGTCGGCCGCGTGACCGAGCCCGTCGCCAACGAGCTGATGATCGAGATCCGCGGCGTCAGCAAATGGTTCGGCACGTTCCAGGCGCTGCGCGGCGTCGACCTGACGGTCGGGCTCAGCGAGAAGGTCGTCGTTTGCGGTCCCTCTGGTTCGGGCAAGTCGACGATGATCCGCTGCATCAACCGCCTCGAGGAGCACGAGGAGGGCGAGATCGTCGTCGACGGCATCGAGCTCAACGACGACACGAAGAACATCGCCGCGATCCGCCGCGAAGTCGGCATGGTGTTCCAGCAGTTCAACCTGTTCCCGCACCTGACCGTGCTGCAGAACCTGACGCTCGGCCCGACCCGGGCGCGCGGCATGGCGAAGGCCGAGGCCGAGGAGCTGGCGCGCCTCTATCTGGAGCGCGTCCACATTCCCGAGCAAGCGGCCAAGTATCCGAGCGAGCTATCCGGCGGCCAGCAGCAGCGCGTCGCGATCGCCCGCAGCCTGTGCATGAAGCCACGCATCATGCTGTTCGACGAGCCGACCTCGGCGCTCGACCCCGAGATGATCAAGGAAGTGCTCGACACGATGATCGAGCTGGCCGAGGAAGGCATGACCATGGTCGTGGTCACCCACGAGATGGGCTTCGCCAAGACCGTGGCCGACAAGATGGTCTTCATGGACTTTGGCGAGATCGTCGAATCCGCCCCGCCCGAGCAGTTCTTCACGGCGCCCGAAAGCGACCGCACGAAACTGTTCCTCAGCCAGATCCTGTCGCACTAGGGCCAGAGAACCTGGCCGGGCTACCTCCCTAGTACCGGCTATCGCTGGCGGCGGAGTCGTGATTCAAAGGATGGATGAACATCCAGGACGCGACCCCGATCATATTGACGGAGGAGGAGCGGGCGGTGCTTGAGAGCATGGTCCGATCTCCGAAGACGGAACAGGGCGTGAGCGAGCGCGCCCGCATGGTGTTGTTGGCGGCGGACGGCCGCTTGACGCGCTCCATTGCGGCGGCGCTTGGCACCTGGCCGGGGCGGGTCAGCCGCTGGCGCACGCGCTTCGCGGCGGAACGGCTGGCCGGGCTGTCGGATCGAGCGCGGCCGGGGGCGACGCCGATCTACACGGCCGAGACGGGCCGGCGCATCCTGGCGCAGTTGGACGAGCCGCCGCCCGCCGGCTTCGCTCGCTGGACGGCGCCACTGCTGGCCCGGGCGCTGGGCGATGTGTCGGACCAGTACATCTGGCGCTTCCTGCGCCGGCAAAAGATCGACCTGGCCGGCCGTAAATCCTGGTGCCAGAGCAACGATCCCGAGTTCGTCCCCAAGGCGGCCGAGATCGTCGGCCTCTACTTGCACCCGCCGGAGGACGCCATCGTGCTGGCGGTCGACGAGAAGCCGCACATCCAGGCGCTGGAGCGCGCCCAGGGCTATCTGAAGCTGCCGAACGGGCGCGCCCTGATCGGCCATGGCCACACCTATAAGCGACACGGCACGACGACGCTGTTTGCCGCTCTCAACGTCGCCAGCGGCGAGGTTCAGGCCGGACACTACGAACGGCGGCGCCGCCGTGAGTTCCTCGACTTCATGAACCGTGTGGTGGCCGCCTATCCCGACCGCGAGATCCATGTCGTTCTCGACAACCTGAACACCCACAAGCCCAAGCGCGACCGCTGGCTCAAGGCGCATCCCCATGTCCACTTCCACTTCACACCCAACTACGCCAGCTGGCTCAACCAGATCGAGATCTGGTTCTCGATCCTCAGCCGCGCCGCCCTGCACGGCGCCAGCTTCACTTCGCCCCGACAACTCAGGGACGCCATCGATGCCTTCATCCACGCCCACAACAAGACCGCCAAGCCTTTCCGTTGGGTCAGCACCAACATCCATCAGAAGAGGCTCAAACCACGTCATCGCGATTTGTGATTCCCGGTACTAGCCGTTTGACGCGCGGCAATGTGCCGCGATAATCTGGGCATATTGCCAACGCTGTGACTGTAGACGATGAAACCATTTGACGTGAAAGGCTTCCTGGCCGCCCAGCGGTCGCCCGATGCGTCCGATCGGATTGCGCTGGTCGAGATGGTTCGCCAGGGGTTCCCCGTATCGTTCGTCGAGCGGGTGGCAAAACAGCTGGATCTTTCGCTCGGCGACCTGACGGCCTACGGGGTTGTTGCGGCGCGTACGCTGTCCCACAGCAAGCCGCGCGGCAAACTGAGCCGGACACAGTCCGATCGCGTCGCCCGGTTCTTTCGCATTCTGCAGGGCGCGTGTGAAACCTTCGGCAATCTCGACAAGGCAAAGGCCTGGTTGACCCGGCCAACTCGAGCCTTGAGCGGACGGGCGCCCATTGGCCTACTCGATACGGAGGAAGGGGCGCGGCTGGTGGAATCGCTGCTGACCCGGATCGACCACGGCCTGGCGGCGTGACAGAAGCCGGATGGCCTCATCGACCAACCGTCGCCTGGCGCCTTACACGCGAAAAGCACGCTGATATTGCTGGTGAGGGTGCACGCCTGAGTGGAGGTCGCTGGAACTCGCCGGGTTTGCCGGTCGTCTACCTTTCCCAGGATGCGGCGCTTGCGATCTTGGAAGGGCTCGTCCATCTCGATCTGACGCCAGAGCTGATCCCCGACGACTACGTCCTGATGCGGCTCGATCTGGCTCCGCTAACGGCCAGGACGCGGAGGAGTTGGCTACAGGACCATCTCGCCGATCCGATGCCAGAGACAGACAGCCGTGGCTTCGGTGACCAATGGGTCGAAGAGCAGCGTACCGCCGTCTTGCGCGTGCGTTCAGTGATCGTGCCGGAGTCTTTCAATCTGCTCCTCAACCCAAGCCATCCGCTAAGCACCGACCTGCCCGAGCCGACTCATCGGCCATTCGCCTTCGATACGCGCCTGCTCGCTCGTTAGGTGTCCGGCGACGGTCTGCTACACCCACGGCGACGTCGAGTTGCGGGCGCCGAAGGTGCGGCCCTCGGCATAACGATTGAACGCGAAGGGCTTGAGCTCTTCGGGCGTCGTGCCGCCGGTCAACACCGGCGCCACCAGCTTGCCCAGCCCGGTCATTTTGAAGCCGTGGTTGGAATCGTGGATCATGTAGAGGTTCGGCAGGATCCAGTCGACGACCGGCATGTTGTCGGGCGTGTGGGCGCCAATGCCTCCGTTGCGGCGGGTCCGGAAGTTTGTGCGGCAGCCCTCGAACCGGCCCATCAGCTGGCCCAGCGCGGCGCAGAAATAATCGGCGAACCACGGCTCCGCCTGGTACGCGTCGTTGGCGTGGCCATAGGGATCGACGGCGGCCTTGGGACCCAATCGAACCGGCGCCGTGCCACCCTGCACGCCGGGCCGGTCCATGCGCTCGGAGCCGTTGCGCCAGTAGATGTAGACGTTGTCGCCCAGCTTCTCGCCGGTCGCCGGGTCGTGGACGGCGGTGCCGATCTGCTCGACCCGCAACAGCGGCGGGTTGAGGCCGCGGGCATCGCGATAGTCGTCGCAATAGACCTCGCCCTCGCGCAGGCGCCAGTAGGTCCACATGTCCCGATCGGCCTCCGTGGTGCCATCGGGATAGTTGAGCGCCAGCTCGGCGGGCTGGTCGAGCCAGGCCCAGTGCTGCGGCGTCCACGGGCCGGCGGCGAGCACGGCGACGTCGCAGGCGATCGCGCCCTGGTCCGTCACGACCTTGGCGACGCGTCGGTTCGTCACGTCATAGCCGGTGACGGCGGTGCCCCAGACGCAGCGGACGCCGTGGTCGGCGCATTTCTGGGCCAGCCCGGCGATGGCCTGCGCCGTACCGGCGTAGCCGCTGAGCTTCTCGTGCAGCACGACGTCGATGCCGTCGGTCTTGAAGTCCGGCCAGTAGCGCTTGACGAACGCGCGCGCCTCGCTGCCCTGATACAAATCCGAGTGATAGTCGACGGCGTTCTGGCTGGCATGAATGCGCGCATAGTCGGCCGCCTGATTGGCGGCGCCGCAGGTCACGTAGCCGACCTGTTGGAAGCCGAAATTGACGGGGTCGTACATCCAGACGTCGACCGAATGGCGCAGGATCGCGTGCATGACGCTCGTCATGTAGAAGTTGCGGACGCCGCCGCAGGCGACCCCCGTGGCGCCGGCGCCGGGGCCGGTCTTGTCCACGAGCACGATGTCGGCGCCGCTGCCCTTGCCTGAGGCCTCCAGCGCCATGGCCAAGTGCCAGGCCGTGGAGAGCCCGTGCACGCCGGCACCGATGACGACATAGGTTGCGCTGTCGGGTAGTGCGGTCATTCGTGCCTCCCTCTCGACGCCCCGGTCATAATCCCATGCGATGCCGCGCCTCGCCAGCCTCACGCGCGAGGGAGAGTGGCCGGCCTGCCGCCGCCGGCGTTATGATCGCCCATGCACGCCATCGTCCTGCGGTATTTCAGCGAAGTCGCGCGGTGCGGTTCGATCCGCAAGGCCTCGGATGCCCTCAACGTCGCGTCGTCGGCCGTCAACCGCCAGATCCTCAAGCTCGAGGACGCGCTGGGCATGCCGCTGTTCGAGCGGCTGCCGGGCGGCGTGCGGCTGACGCCGGCCGGCGAGATCCTGATGCGCCACATTCGCGAGACCCTGTTCGAATACGAACGCGTGCGCTCGGAGCTGGACGATCTGCGCGGGCTCAAGACCGGCCACGTCCGCATCGCCGCCGTCGATTCGCTGATGGTCGATTTCCTGCCGTCGGCCGTGGCGGCGTTCCACGGCAGCTACCCAGGGGTCACCTACACGGTGATCGCGACCGGGCCGGTCGACGTGACAACCGAGGTCGCCGAGGGCCGGGCCGACATCGGGCTGACGTTTACGCGCAGCTTGCAGCCATCGGTGACGACGCTGGCCGAGATCGAGACACCGATGGGCGCGGTGATGACGCCGAGCCATCCGCTGGCCAGCCGCAAGCGGCTGCGGCTGCAGGACTGTGCCCGCTATCCGGTCTTTCTGCAGCCCGACACGGCGCCGCTGACGCCGCTGCTCGAGGCCGAGTTCGCAGCGGCCGGGACCGAGATTTCGCCCAAGCTCGTGTCGAATTCGATCGACCTCATGAAGCACGTCGTGCGGGCCAACATGGGGGTCGCGTTCTTCTCGATGCTCGGCTTCCGCGAAGAGGTCGCGAACGGCGAGCTCGTCCACGTCCCGCTGGCCGAGCCGCGCCTCGCCGAGCTGCGGCTCGGCGTGATCGTGCCGGCGCAGCGCCGGCTCAACGTCGTCGCCGCCGTCATGGCGAACGTGCTGGGCAAGCGCCTGCAGGCGCTCGTGCTTTAGCTTCGCTTGACACTAGGACTGGCGCCGGTTGGTCGTTGCTGGCGCACGGGGGCGTCCGGCGCGTGGGATCGAAGCCGCGAAATCACCCACCATATCCGAGGCGTCCTGCCCACGGCAGCAAGATCGGCAGAACCGGTTGCATCTGCGCGCTGTATCGTTCCCAGCGGCCGCGCGCGGTCGTGTAGAGCGGCTGCGTCACTTGGTAGTGGCTGGGCGTCGCGATCTTGCCGCGGTGCGATGCGGTCTCCGCGTAGTTCCAGACGCCGTCGTCCCATGCCAGCCCGAGGAAATCAAACATCGGGGCCAGTGTCTCCCGATCGGCCTCGATCAGGCTCTCATAGCGCACGGTATGGACAGCCAACGGCAGAACCTCCTGGTACGTTCGCCAAAGCGTCATGACCTTGTCGTAGAGACGGGCCGCGCCGGCCAAATCCAGGAAATTCACCATGGCCTCGTTCATCGTGAAATTCTGCATGAAGCAGCTCAACACGCAGTCGCAGGAGTGCCGTTGCACGAACAGAAAGCGGGTCTGCGGGAAGATTCGGTGTACCAGGCCGGCCTCGACCATGTTCATCGGCAGTTTGTCGACAACGACCGCGGCTCGGCCTGCAGGCTCGAGGTGTTTGTCCAACTCCGCAAAATAGGTCTTGCGTAACGCTTCCAGCTCCGCCGGACCCAACGCCGCCAAGCCGTCCGGATAGCCTCCGGGAAGCCGCTCGAGCGCTTCCCGCACGGCCAAGACAGCGGGGATTTCCTCGACGACGTCAACGGCGTCATGGCTGCGCAGAATGCTCTCCAACAAGGTCGTGCCGGAGCGTGGAAACCCCACGAGGAAAACCATTGGGCACGGACCATCGGTGCCTTCGGGATTTCGCCAGCCGGCAACCCAATCGGATGAAAAGCGCTCCGTAAGAGTATCGACTCGCGCCGAGCAACCTCGCGCGGCAGCCAGTCTCGCCGGCGCGGTGTCCGTGAGGCGGCGGTTCCCCTCCGCAAAGCAGCGGTATGCCGCTTCGGTATCGCCCAGCCGGTCGTTGAGTTCGCCGAGCAGATGTGCGCGCTTGCTCAGGAAACCGGCGTCGGCGACCGCCTCGCCCGCCGCCTCCAGGACCGCCCGCGCCGCGGCGCAGTCGCCGTCCCGTCTGAGCAGCCACGCTTCGCCGAGGGTCAGGCGCGGATGGCCCGGGCAGTCTTGCTTGGCCACGGCCACGGCCTCACGCAAGGCCTCGGTGCGCTTCGCCTTCTCCAACACCTCAGCGAGGTTGTAGTGCGCTTCGACGTAGTCGGGCCTGATCTCGCGCGCCTTGCGATAGCTCGCGACGGCCTCGTTGAGCCGCCCCAACTCATCGAGCACGTTTCCCAGGTTGTTGTGTGTCTCGGCGGAGTCGGGCTTGCCATCGAGTGCCCGGCGGTAGCTGGCGACGGCCGCCTCGTGCTTTCCCATTCCCTTGAGCGCCCGCCCCAGATTGTTGTGCGCCGCGTGGGAGTCTGGATTGATGGCGAGCGCCCTGCGTTGACTGGCGGCGGCCTCCTCCAGCCGCCCGAGTTCCTGGAGCGCGGTCCCCAGGTTGCTGTGATAGGTGGCCTGATCGGGAGCCATGGCAATGGCCCTGGAAATCAGCTCCACGGCCTGTGCGTGGCTGCCAACCTGAGAGAACAACACGCCCAGAAGATGGTTGGCATCGGCGTGATCCGGATCGATATCCAGAACCTGACGGTAGACAGTCCCGGCCTCTTGCAACTGTCCTGCCTGGTGCAATCGAATGCCTTTCTGGACGAGCTCCGAGAGGTTCGTCGCCGGGCCGCCGGCCAGACCTTGCCCGAGGGATGGCGGTGGACGACCGCGGCTGGTTTTGGCGGCCTGCCTTGCCAGTTTCTCTTGGTGACGTCTCGCCGCTCTGTTCATCGGGCTCGACCCGTTGCTCGCGCGCGGTTCGATGCTGCGCAGGAAGCTGTTCAATATGCCGAGGGACTTGCCAAAAAGTTTCACGACGTCCGGACCGTGCCCTCGCCTCCGGCGGGGGCGCCCTGCCCGCGGGGTCGGTCAGGCGGCGCGCAGTAGGGCCGCCGCGACCTCGCCGACGACATAACAGGTGAGGTTCGTGTTGTGCATGACGGCGGCGGGGAAGATGCTCGAATCGGCGACCATCAGTCCATCGACGCCGTGCGCCCGTAAATCGGGACCGACGACGCTCACCGTCGGGTCCGAGCCCATGGCGCAGGTCCCGCTCTGATGGTGGGCCGGGCCCATGTTGGCGAGCAGATGTTCCCGGATGTCCAGGTCCGGGTCGAGCCAGGTTGCCCCGCAGCGCCGGAACGGTTCTGTGACGAGCAGTTCCCGCGCCGCCTCCCAGGCATGTCCCGAACATCGCGAAGTCGGCTTCGGCCGCGAGATAGTCGTGATCGATGCGTGGCGCGACGGTCGCATCGCGGCTCTCGATCGCTACGCTGCCGCGCGATTCCTGCCGGCAGAGATAGGCCCAAAGGCCGCAGATGCCCTCCTCCTCGTCGGCCGGAAAAGGATGGGTCTGCCACTCCGGCTGGGGGCCGCGCGTCGCCGGACCACGCCAGTTGGCGGCGAAAAACCTGCCCGTGGTTGCGGCGACCCCCTCCGCCCGGAACAGGAAGCCGATGCCAGGGTGATCGGTGAGCCCGCTGCCGACGGGCAAGTCGGCGACCACTTCGATCCCGAGCCGGCGCAACAGCGGCGCCGGACCGATGCCCGAACGCTGCAGGATCGCCGGGCTGTTGTAGACCCCGGCCGAAATGACGACCATGGGTGCTTGGGCGGTTTGCGCGGCCCCGGCGGCGTCGCGCCACACGACACCGGTGGTGCGGCCATGTTCGATGAGCGCGCGGTCGACCAGCGCATCGCCCCGGATCGTGAGATTGGGCCGGCCGCGGGCGGACCTCAGGTAGGTCGGGAGCGTGCCGAGCCTGACCTCCTTGAAACGATTGTGCGGCATCGGCCCAAAGACGTCGGCATGCGCGTCGAGCCCGTTGAGATCGGGCGCGTGGCGGATACCGAGCGCGGCGCAGCCCTCGGCAAAGACGCGGTTGACCGGCGCCCAGGATGCTTCGCGGTAGCGTTGGATGGTGATCGGCCCGGCATCACCGTGAATCGTTTCGTGGCCGAAGTCACGATCCGTCTCGCTGGCAATGAAATGCGGCAGCAGGCTCGCCCAGTCCCAGCCGGCGTTGCCCATGGCCGCCCAGTTGTCGAGATCGAACGGCGCCGGCCGGGCGGCGATCGTCGAGTTGATCATCGAGGTGCCGCCGACCAGCTTGCCCCGCGGTAGACGCAGCGCGCGACCGCCGCGCCGCCCGGCCAGGTCGCGATCCTCGAACCCCCATTCGTATTCGGGCAGGCCGGGAACCAGCCAGCTGCTCTCGCCGCTGACCGCGAACAGCGGCAACTGCGCCGCTTCGTCGGGGAAGTCAGGACCGGCCTCCAGCAGCAGCACGCGCCGCCCGGAGTCCTCGCTGAGCCGCGCCGCGGCGACGCCGCCGGAAGATCCGGCGCCAACGACAATGACGTCGAAGTTTTCAGCCACCTCGGCTTGCCTCTCCAGCGGCCTTCCGTGGCCGCGGCTCTTTTGCTAGGGTTCGAACAATTCTGGTGGAAACCCAAGCACGAAGACAAGACCGGCGGCAAGCATCGTCGGGCCAATGGGGCGGTGATGAACGAGGGCAGCGCACACGTCGCGACGACGAAAGTCATTCGCGTGGTCGAACTCCACAAGAGCTATGGCGGCCTCAAGGCGGTCGACGCCGTTACCTTCGACGTCGACCGTGGCGAAATCCTGGCGCTGGTCGGCGACAACGGCGCCGGCAAGTCGACCCTGGGGTCGTGCGCGGCATCAACGCCTTCACGATCGGCCTGCGCAAGGTCAATCCCGACGCCGAGGTCAGGGTGGTCTGGCTCAACACCTGGTTCAATCCGGGCCAGGAGGCCGATGCCGCCAAGGCGCTGATCGACCAGGGCGCCGACATCATTCTGCAGCACACGGATTCGCCGGCACCGATCCAGGTCGCGGAAGAGCGCGGCGTGATCGCCTTCGGCCAGGCCTCGGACAATGCCGAGTTCGGGCCTGGCGCCCATGCCACGGCGATCATCGACAACTGGGATCCCTACTATGTGCAGCGCGTCCAGGCCGTGCTCGACGGCACCTGGCAGTCGGAAGACACCTGGCTGGGCCGCGATGCCGGCATGGTGACGATGGCCGAGTACGCGACGTTCCTGCCCGACGACGTGAGGGCCATGGCGCTTGACCTGGAAAAGCAGATCGCCGCGGGCACGCTGCACCCGTTCGCAGGCCCGATCCGCGACCAGGAAGGCAACATGCTCGTCGCCGCCGGCGAGCAGATGACCGACCAGCAGCTGCTGACCATGGACTTCTACGTCGAGGGCGTGCAGGGCAGCCTGCCGCGCTAGGCGCCTGCGCCAACAGGCTGCGGGAATGGGCGCGGGTCCCGGGGGGCCGCGCCCATTTCGCTGTGGGGTGCAACCATGCTGGAACCGGCCAGCCGGGCGGCCATCGAGGCGGCGCAGGCGCGCATCCGCGGGCTCGCCGTGCGCACGCCGCTGGTGCGGCTAAACGTCGACGACGCGCCGGCCGAGATCTACCTGAAGCTGGAGAACCTGCAGCCGATCGGTTCGTTCAAGATCCGCTGCGCCGGCAACGCGCTCCGGCAAGCCAGCGCCGCCGCCCTGGTCAACGGCGTCTACACCGCAAGCAGCGGCAACATGGCCCAGGGCGTGGCCTGGACGGCGCGCCGGCTCGGCGTGCCGGCGACGGTTCTGGTGACGGAAGGGGCTTCGGCAACGAAGCTGGCCGCGCTTGCCCGGCTCGGCGCCACCGTGCGCAAGCTTGCCTTCCCCGACTGGTGGCAGGTCATCCTGACCCACGCTCATGCCGGCGAGGCGGGGCTGTTCGTGCATCCCGTCGCCGATCCGGCGGTCATCGCCGGCGACGGGACGATCGGCCTGGAGATCCTGGAGGACCTGCCGGACGTCGATACCGTCCTGATCCCCTATGGCGGCGGCGGCCTGACCAGCGGGATCGCCTCGGCGCTGCGCGCGGCGCGGCCGCGGACACGGATCCTGGCCTGCGAGAACGCCGCTGCCGTGCCCCTGACGGCGGCGCTGGCGGCCGGCGGCCCGCGCGACGTGCCCTATCCGGCGACGTTCGTCTCGGGCATCGGCAGCGGCTCGGTCCTGCCGGAGATGTGGCCGCTGGTCAGCCGCCTGATCGACGGCGCCGTGACGGCGTCGCTGGCCGAGATCGCCGACGCCGTCCGGCTCATCTTCGAGCGCAACCGGGTCATCGCCGAGGGCGCCGGGGCGGCCCCGGTGGCGGCGGCGCTGGCCGGGCGTGGCGGCGGCGGCAAGGTCGTCTGCGTCGTCTCGGGCGGCAACCTGGACAGCCAGGACCTGATCGCCATCCTGCAGGGCCAGGTGCCGCAACGCGACGGCCCCTGACGCTTGGGTCCGCAAGCGTCAGGATCACACCAACCAGCGCTCACCAACCGTTAAGCCATGGGTGCGATAGGGTGCCCATGGAGTTGAGTGGGCCCGCCGACGGCCGCGGCAGCGCGATCGACCCCAAGACCATCCAGGGCTTGGCCACAGAGTTCCGCGCACTGCGCCAGGACGTCCAGACCGTCGCGGTCCACGAGCGGACGAATCGTTGGACCCTGGCCGGCGCCGGCTTGCTCATCGGCATCACGGTGACGTTTCTGGGCGCCGAGGTTGGCCGGCTGATCGGACCGATCAATGCGCTGTCCGGACAAGTCGCCGACAGCGGCCAGCAGGTCGCCGGCCGGATCGACGGGTTGCAGGCCGGCTTTGGTGAGCTCAACGCCCGCCTCGCCCGGCTCGAAGCAC